>CACJNI010000027.1 GCA_902594705.1 uncultured Pelagibacteraceae bacterium | reverse complement strand
ATTCCTTATATATATTCGCAAAAGCATCTAAATATCCTTCAGGGTGACCAAATTTTACTCTAGAAAATTTTTTTGAAAAATTTGCCTTTGTATATCCTCTTTCTAAAAACTTTACTGCTCCTTTGCTTGGATTAAATTTTAAATAATTTGGATCATTTTGAACCCATTCTAAACTTCCTTTAGACCCATATACTCTAATTCTTAAACCATAAACACCACCTTTAGCCGTTACACATGTCCATACAATTCCTTTAGCACCATTATTAAAATTAACAAAAACCTGTGCGTTATTATCCATATTAACGTCCTTCGAATATTTACTTACATCGGCAATCAGTTTTTCTCCTTTAAGGCCTGTAATATAAATTGCTAGATGATATGCGTGTGATCCTATTTCATTGAGAACCGCTGATACACCAACAATTTTTTTATCAATTTTCCATTTAAAAACCTTTTTTGAATTTTTTTTTGAAATTTTATTACCATCTGTCCAATCCTGAATATATTCAACATTGATATATTCAACTTTTCCAATTTTTCCTTTTTCCACTAAATTTTTTGCTTCTCTTACCATTGGATAAGATGAATAGTTGTGAGTCAGCGCATATTTAATTTTTTTGTTATTTTTAATCGCTTTATATAGTTTTTTTCCCTGCTCAAGATTTCCAGCAAATGGTTTGTCTGAAATTACATGTATATTTTTTTTTATAAAATTCTCTGCAATAATTTGATGACTTGATGGTGGAGTCATTATTGCTACAACATTAATACCATCTTTTCTTTTCGCTTCTTTTTCAGACATCTCCTTGTAATTTGAATAACATCTTGATTTATCTAAGCCTATACTTTGTCCAAATTTCCTAGATTTATCAACACTTCTCGAAAATACCCCTGCAACGATTTCGTATTTGTCATCATATCTAGATGAAATCCTATGAACATGTCCGATCCAAGATCCAGGTCCTCCTCCAACAATTCCAAGTTTAAATTTTTTAGGTTTAATTTTTTGAAGCATCTAATATCATAACAAAACTATTATTTATGTCAGTAAAATTAGGTATAGCCCCAATAGCTTGGAGCAATGATGACATGCCTGAGCTTGGTGGTGATACTTCGCTTGAACAATGTCTTTCTGAAGCTAGTGAAGCAGGATTTAAAGGAATAGAGTCTGGTGGAAAATTTCCAAAAACATCAAAAGAATTAATTCCTATATTAAATAAATATAATTTAAAATTATGCTCAGGTTGGTATGGAGCAAATTTAAGAAAAAATACTTTTGAGGAGGAAAAATTAAAAATTCAAAACCAATTGAAACTATTTCAAGATTGTAAAGCACCCTGCATGGTTTTTGCCGAAGTTTATGGTTCTATTCAAGGTGATCCAAATATAAATTTGTCTAAAAGACCTAGAATGGATTTAGAAGAGTCTAAAAAATATTATAAAAAAATTTCAGAAATGGGAAAATATCTAGAAGATCAAGACATGCCTCTTGCTTACCATCATCATATGGGAACTTGCATTGAAAGTGAAGAAGATACAAGAAGATTATTAGAAAACACAGATGGTAGTGTCAAACTAACTTTAGATACTGGACACATGTTATTTGCAAAAGGAGATAGTTTGAAAATTTATAAAGAATTTAAAGAAAGAATAATTCATATACATTGCAAAGATATGAGAAAAAATGTTTTAGATAATTCGTTAAATCACGATTATAGTTTTAGACAGGCTTTTTTGGAAGGAGCCTTCACTGTTCCTGGAGATGGTTGCATTGATTACAAACCTTTTTTTGAACTGTTAAAACAACAAAATTATTCTGGATGGTTAGTTGTAGAAGCGGAACAAGATCCAGCAAAGGCAAATCCTTTTGAATATGCTAAAATTGGATACAAATATCTAATTGAAACTTTAAAAAGTGCAAATTTAGAAATTGAAAATAATTAGCTATCTATATAAAGAAGTTAATTCATTATTACCAGCAGCCACACATGGAGATTTAAAACAAGTACCAACAATCCATTCTGATCCTGGTTCTGCTAGAAAATTTGATGACATTATAAAAATAACACCCATTTCTACTGACTGACCAGCTTTTCCTTCTGCTTTTATTCTCGGGTCAGGGTCTGTTTTAACTTTATTGTCATCTGAAAATGGATTTTCAATATTAAGATTATCATTTATGTGATTAACAACCTTTTCAGCTATCCATTCAGCATTACATGGATCACCCCAAACTGTTATCTTCCCTTCATCATTATTTCCACAATTATTAATTTCGCCATTAATAAAATCGACAACTTTTTTATGATTTTCTTTTACTAAATTTGCACGAGCTTCAACTTCAGGCCTTGTACTCGCTGTCCATATCAACATTCCTACAACATAAACAGCCGATATAATGATAATAAACTCTAACAATCCAAAATTTTTTAATTTTAAGCTCATGAGATTTTTACTATTTTTGACTTTTCCAATTTATTATCAAAAAAATCAATAATATTTTGGACTGTTTCAATACCCATTCTAGACAAACATTCTTCGGTAAATACCGCTGAATGAGGGCTTAAAAATGCTTTCTCATTTTTTAGCAATGGATTATCTAAAGATGGAGGCTCCTTTTCAAAAACATCAAGCCCTGCACCAAAAATTAAATTTTCATTTAAAGCCTTATTAAGATCTTCCTCATTAATAATACCACCTCTTGCAGCATTAATTAAAATACAATTTTTTTTCATTTTTTTTATCATTTCATAATTGATTAAATGTTTTGTATTTTCGTTTAAAGGCATATGAATTGAAATTGCATCCATTTTATTTAAATTCTCATTTAAATCATTAATTTTAGTGCCACCAACTTTTTTAATTTCCTCTTCGCTGACAAAAGGATCATAAACAAAAATGTTCATTTCTAAACCCTTACATTTTTTAAGTAAGCATTTTCCAATACGACCAAAACCTGCAATTAAGATACTTTTATTCCATAACTCAATTGTTTTAGGAAGCTTAGTTCTATCGCTGAACTTTCCAGTTTTTA
>CACJNI010000026.1 GCA_902594705.1 uncultured Pelagibacteraceae bacterium | reverse complement strand
TAGATTATCGAAAAAAAGCAGATATAAAATCTAATCTGAATATGAATGGAATTTACAAAGATAATAATGAAATAATTTTTAAAAATATAGATTTTAATGAAGAAGAAAAAAGTATAAATGTTGAGAATCTTGAAATAGGAAAAAACGATAAAATTAAAAGTTTAGATTTATTTAAAATCGATATAGTCAACAAAAACGGAAAAGCAAATAAATTAGAATTTAAGAAAGTTAACAACAATTATTACTTAACCGGCAGTCAATTTGATGGATCTAAAAATATAAAAAATTTATTAGATAATTCCTCTAAATCAATTTTTTCAAGTTTCAAAAATTTGAATACTTATATTTATTTAGATATTGGAAAATATTTTGTAGATAGCTTTTCTCATTTATCAAATGTTAAAGGTGATATACAATTAAAGAATAACAAAGTTTTTAGTTCAAATATAAATGCAAAGTTAGATAATAATAGAAAATTTGCTTTAAGCATTTTTACTAATGATAAAAAACAAAAAATTACTAATTTAGAAATCGAAGAGCCAGAACCTTTCATTAAAAATTTCAAATTTATAAAGGGTTTTAAAGAAGGTAAATTAATATATGAGGCGCTTAATTATGAGGGTAAAACAAAATCAAATTTAAAGATTATCGATTTTAAAGTACAAGAAGTACCTGTTCTTGCAAAGCTTCTTACATTGGCATCACTGCAAGGAATAGCTGATCTTCTAACTGGCGAGGGTATACGATTTACTGATTTTGAGATGGATTATGAAACTTTAGGAAATAACACTAAAATAAAAGAGATGTATGCGATAGGCCCAGCAATTTCAGTTATGATGGAAGGTTATATTGTAAAAGATGAATTAACTAGCTTGAAGGGTACACTTGTACCAGCAACAACTGTTAACAAAACAATTTCAAAAATACCAATGTTAGGCGATATATTAGTTGGAAAAAAAATTGGTGAAGGAGTATTTGGAGTAAGCTTTAAAATTAAAGGTCCACCTAAAAAACTTAAATCTACCGTCAATCCAATAAAAACTTTAACTCCAAGATTTATAACTAGAACCTTGGAAAAAATTTCAAATTAAATTACTATTTTGTAATGTTTTTTCTTACCGATTGAGAGCTTAATAAAATTATTTTTTTTTATAAGTTCATTTGAAATTATGAATTTATCATCTGAAATAATTTGATTGTTAATTTTAATACCATTGGATTTTATTAATCTTCTTATTTCGCTTTTAGATAGTTTTTTATCAATAATTGAGACTAAATTAACTATATCATTACCAATATTAGAGATATCTATTTTCGTATTTGGCAAATTTTCTCCTGATGAATTTTCCGAAAAAGAATTTTTCGCTATTTTTTCCGCTTCAGCAGCCTCGTTAGCTCCATGAAGAATTGATGTAGCCTCGTTCGCTAAAATAATTTTTTGTTCATTTATGTCTTGAGTGCTTATATTTTCAATCTCGTTTAAATTTAAATCTGTAAACATTTTAAGAAATTTTAATACATCTTTATCATCGATATTTCTCCAAAATTGCCAATAATCAAATACTGAAAATAATTTTTTATCCAACCAAATAGCTCCGCTTTCTGTTTTTCCCATTTTAGCGCCTGATGCCAAAGTTATAAGTTCTGTTGTTAAACCATAAACTTCTTTTGATGAATATCTTTTAATTAGTTCAACTCCGTTAACAATATTGCCCCATTGATCTGACCCTCCAATTTGGAGCAAACAGTTCTCTTTCTTATTTAATTCTAGAAAATCGTAAGCTTGCAAAATCATATAATTAAATTCCATATAACTTAATGATTGCTCTCTCTCTAACCTTAACTTAACGCTATCAAAACTTAACATTTTATTTATGGTAAAATGTTTTCCTATATCTCTTAGAAAAGATATATAATTTAAATTTTTTAACCAAGTGTAGTTGTTAACAAAAATTGGAGCCACTTTTTCATCTTTTGTCTCTAAAAATTTTTTTAGTATGTTCTCTATACTTTTAATATTTTTTTCTATTTCATTTTCTTCTAAAATTTTTCTTGTTTTATCTTTTCCAGATGGATCTCCTATTCTAGTGGTTCCACCGCCAAGTAATACAATTGGTTTATGTCCATGTTTTTGCATTAATCTTAAGCACATGATTTGAAGCAAGCTACCTACGTGTAAACTTTGAGCAGTGCAATCAAAGCCTATATATCCTTTTATACTCTCTTCATTCAGCTTCTTTGAAAGAGCTTTTTCGTCTGTGCATTGATAAAAATATCCTCTGTCTTTAAATTCTTTTAAAAATTCATTCATAAATGGTATTTTTAATATACATATTTAAATAAAAATAATAATCAATAATGGATAATTCTTTTATAGCACTAGGTTTAATGAGTGGTACATCTCTTGATGGCATTGATGCAAGTATTATCAAATCAGATGGTGAAAATAATTTAGACATAATAGATAATAAGTACTTCAATTATCCTGAAGAATTTAGAAAAAGACTTTCTTCTTTTATTTTAAATATAAATAATAGAGCAGATATAAAGGAAAATATAAGCACTTATAAATCTTTAGAAAGAGATCTAACTCTTTATCATTCAAAAATATCAAAGAAAATTATTAGTGAAAATAAGTTAAATATTCAATTAATCGGCTTTCATGGACAAACGATAATTCATAAACCTAAAGATGGATATTCTATACAAATGGGAGATGCAAATTTACTCTCTCAAGAATTAAAAGAAAAAGTTGTTTATAACTTTAGAGCAAATGATATTAAAAATAATGGAGAAGGTGCTCCATTAACTCCTATTTATCATAAACTTTTAATAAATAAATTTAATATAAATAATCCTACATTAATTTTAAATATTGGAGGCATATCAAATTATACATATTGTTTTAATGATACTTTAGCTGCAAAAGATATTGGTCCCGGAAATGTTTTAATGGATGATTACTTAAAAAAAACAAAAGGAATAGATTATGATAAAAATGGAGATATAGCGTCATCTGGAAAAATAAATAAAGATATAATTAATCAATTTTACGAACATGAGTTTTATAATGTACAGCAAAAGCATTCTTTTGATAGAAATGAATTCGATTTTAGTTTTGTTAAAGGTTTAGAATTTGAAGATGCAGTTGCTACTTTAACATATTTTACAGCATTAATAATTTCACAAAATATAAAAAAAAATTTTGATAATAAAATAGAAATTATTTTATGTGGTGGAGGTAGAAGAAATTTAGCATTAGTTAATCATATAAAGAAATTGTTGAAATATAAAATTAAACTAATAGATGAATTTAGTGTAGATGGTGATTTTATAGAATCCCAAGCATTTGCATATTTATCAATTAGATCATATCTTAATAAAATAATTAGTTATCCTTC
>CACJNI010000025.1 GCA_902594705.1 uncultured Pelagibacteraceae bacterium | reverse complement strand
CGACTACTCTTTTTCTGGTGTTATGTTGAGAGGATCTGGCGTTCCATGGGATTTAAGAAAATCTCAGCCTTATGATTGTTACGAACAATTCGAATTTAAAATTCCAGTAGGAAAAAATGGTGATTGTTACGACAGATATCTATGCAGAATTGAAGAAATGAAAGAAAGTATAAATATAATAAATCAATGCTTAGCAAATTTACCTGTAGGACCAATTAAAACTGATGATGGAAAAATCAGTCCACCACCAAAAAAAGAAATAAAACAATCTATGGAAGCATTAATCCATCATTTCAAGCTATATACCGAAGGTTATAGGGTTGATAAAGATGAAATATATACAGCTGTAGAGGCTCCTAAGGGAGAATTTGGTGTTTATTTAATTTCTGATGGTTCAAGCAAGCCTTACAAATGTAAGATTAGAGCTCCAGGATTTTCACATTTGCAAGCAATGGATTACTTAATTAAAGGTCATATGTTAGCTGATGTTCCTGCAGTTTTAGGTTCAATGGATATTGTTTTTGGAGAGGTAGATAGATAATGGCTGTTAAAAAAATATCAAAAGTACAACCTGATAAATTTGAGTTCAGTAAAAAGAACAAAGAGACTGCTGATAGTATTATTAAAAATTATCCTTCTGGAAAACAACAAAGTGCAGTTATGGCTTTATTGTACTTAGCACAAAAACAAAATGATAATTGGATACCTTTAAGTGCAATGAAATACATAGCAAAGTATTTAGATATGCCATACATAAAAGTATATGAAGTGGCTACATTTTATAGCATGTATAATTTAACTCCAGTTGGTAAATATTTCTTTCAAGTATGTACTACAACCCCATGTATGTTAAGGGGCGCGTATAATTTAGTAGATATTTGTAAACGGAAAATTTCTGAGGAAGAAAATCGTCTGTCTGAGGATGGAAAAACTTCTTGGTTAGAAGTGGAATGTTTAGGTGCTTGTGTGAATGCTCCTATGCTTCAATTAAATGAGGATTATTATGAGGATTTAGATCCAACAAAACTTGAGCAAATAATTGATAAAATAAGTAATGATGAGGTTCCCCAACCAGGATCATATAGAGGCAGATTAAGTTCTGAACCAGAAAATACTAGAAAAACATTAATAGGTAATAAAAATGCTTGAAGATAAAGATAGAATTTTTCAAAATTTATACAATGACTTTGGTGCTGATTTAACATCTGCAAAACAGAGGGGAGACTGGAAGGATACAAAAGAAATTTGCGGCAAAGGAAGAGAATGGATAATTAATGAAATTAAAGAATCAGAACTTAGAGGAAGAGGTGGCGCTGGATTCCCTACAGGATTGAAGTGGTCTTTTGCTCCAAAAGAAGTTGGATCAAGACCACATTATTTAGTAATTAATGCAGATGAATCTGAACCTGGTACATGCAAAGATAGAGATATTCTAAGATTTGAACCTCATAAATTAATAGAAGGCTGCTTAATTGCATCTTACGCAGTTAATGCACACAAGTGCTATATTTATATAAGAGGAGAATATTTTAATGAAGGACAAAAGCTTCAAACAGCTATTGATGAAGCCTACAAGGATGGTCTCTTAGGAAAAAATTCTGCAGGGACCAATTGGGAATTAGACATATATATTCATTATGGTGCTGGGGCTTATATCTGTGGTGAGGAAACTGCTTTGCTTGAAAGTATTGAAGGAAAAAAAGGTCAACCAAGATTGAAACCTCCATTTCCAGCTTTAATAGGTCTTTATGGTTGCCCGACAATAATTAACAATGTTGAAACAATTTCAGTGGTACCAACAATACTTAGAAGAGGTGGAAAATGGTTTTCATCACTCGGTAGACCAAAAAATACTGGATCCAAAATATATTGTATTTCAGGAAATGTAAATAATCCCTGCAATGTAGAAGAAGAAATGGGAATTCCTTTAAAAGAATTAATTGAAAAACATGCGGGTGGAGTAATAGGCGGATGGGATAATTTAAAAGCAGTTATACCAGGAGGTTCATCAATGCCTTTACTACCAAAAGAGACATGTGAAAAAATTAAAATGGATTTTGATGCATGTGTTGAGAATAAAACTGGTTTAGGAACAGCTGGTATTGTGGTTATAAATAAAGATCAAGATATTATTAAGTGTATGGCTAGAATTGCAAGATTTTATAAACACGAGAGCTGTGGTCAATGTACACCATGTAGAGAAGGTTCTGGTTGGATGTGGAGAATGTTAGAAAGAATGGCGAAAGGTGAAGCCACAAGAGATGAAGTAGATATGTTATTAGATGTAACAAAACAAATTGAAGGTCATACAATTTGTGCTTTTGGAGAAGGATCTTCGTGGCCTGTTCAGGGATTAATCAGAAATTTTAAAGATGAAATAATTGAAAGAAATAAGTTTGATCCAATTGTAAAAAAGCAAAAAGATATACCTTATTTAGTTGATCAACATTTATTAGAAAAAGAGAATGCTTAAACTTAAAGTAAATGATATCGATGTTGAGGTAGAAGAAGGAACCACAGTATTGCAAGCTTGTGAACAAGCTGGAGCAGAGATACCAAGGTTCTGTTATCACGAAAAATTATCTATAGCTGGAAATTGTAGAATGTGTTTAGTTGAAATGGAAAAATCTCCTAAGCCAATAGCCTCTTGCGCTATGCCTGCTGCAGAGGGGATGGTACTTAAAACCAATACTGAAAAAGTGAAAAAGGCCAGAAAAGGTGTAATGGAATTTTTATTAGCAAACCATCCACTAGATTGTCCAGTATGTGATCAAGGTGGGGAATGTGATTTACAAGACCAATCCATGTATTACGGAATTGACAAATCAAGATTTAAAGAAAATAAAAGATATGTGCCTGAAAAATATATGGGTCCTCTAATTAAAACTCAAATGACAAGATGTATTCATTGCACAAGATGTATTAGATTTGCAACAGAAGTTGCTGGCGTACCAGAACTTGGAGCAATTGGCAGAGGTGAGAACATGCAAATCACCACTTATTTAGAAAAAGCGATGGAGTCTGAACTCTCAGCTAATGTTATTGATTTATGTCCTGTCGGAGCACTTACATCAAAACCTTATGTCTTCGAAGCTAGACCATGGGAACTTAAAAAAACTGAGACAATTGATGTGATGGATGCTGTTGGATCAAATATAAGAGTAGATACATACGGTTGGGAGGTTAAAAGAGTTCTTCCAAGAATTAATGAGGAAATAAATGAAGAATGGATATCAGATAAAACAAGATATGCATGTGATGGCTTAAAAAATCAAAGATTAGATACACCTTATGTAAAGATTAATAACAAATTAAAGCCATCAAGTTGGAACGAAGCTTTTAAAGTTGTATCTGAAAGAATTGCAAAAACAAAGCCTGAAAAAATTGCTGGATTTATAGGTGATATGACAAATATGGAAACTATATATGCAGCAAAAGATTTTTTTGAAAAAACGATTAAATCTGAAAATTTGGAGTCTAGATATGAAAAATTATATATTA
>CACJNI010000024.1 GCA_902594705.1 uncultured Pelagibacteraceae bacterium | reverse complement strand
TAACTTTCTTTTGCTTGATATTTATTATTATCTCTTCGTTATCAACCAATTTGATAGCAAATTACATTCCTTCGCAAAATACATTGATAAATTTTTTCCCGAACTCTTTAACGTTAAAAAAAACAGGAATTGTAATATCAATTATTGGGTTAATTATTTCAACATTTTGGCTTTCAATTTTCAGCAAAGCTAATGTCTTGATATTTGTTGAGGCTGTAGCTACGACTTTTGGGCCAATTTTTGGTGTATTGGTAGCAGACTATTATTTATTTAAAAAACAACAAATTAATCATAAAGAGCTTTTTTATCCTAAAGAACATACGGAATATATTTACAGTAACGGTTGGAACTTCAAAGCATTGTATGCTCTTTTAATTGGATCAATATTTACTTTATCATCATTGCTGAATGAAAACTTAATACAATATCAATCTTTTGGATGGATTATTGGAGCATTCGCATCCTATTTAGTATATTATTTATTAAATAATAAGTCATGATGAAAGCCCTTGTCTACACCGGTGTTGAGGAAATGGAGTTCAGGGAAGAAAAAGAACCTTCTGAAAAACCAGGAGAAAGTATTCTTAAAGTTCATGCATCAGGCATATGTGGTTCAGATATGCATGCTTACCACGGAAAAGACGAGAGAAGAATTCCACCATTAATTTTAGGACACGAAGTTAGTGGTCAAATAATTAACGGTAAGCTTAAAGATCAAATTTCAGTTCTTAATCCATTAATAACTTGCAGAAATTGTGAATACTGCAAGAGTGGAAGAGAACATTTATGTCCAGATAGAGTACTTCTGGGAATGAACAGACCTTATGAAAGACAAGGTGCGTTTGCTGAACTCATTACAGTTCCAGATCATAATATTTTCAAAGTTCCTGAAAAACTTGATGTAAAAGAGGCTGCAGTTGCAGAACCAACAGCAGTTTCATATCATGCAGTATTATTAGCGTTAGAAGCATCAAAAAAACCATTAAATGAATGTAGAACGCTTGTTCAGGGTGGTGGAGCAATTGGGTTATTATGTGCATTAATTTTATCCAAGATCCAAGGAAATACTAATTTAACAATTTCTGATCCTAATCAAAAAAGATTAAATGAATGCTCTAAATATGTAGATGCAAAAACAGTGTCACCAGATCATAAGGATATTAAAGAGAGCAGCTTTGATTTAGTTTTTGATACTGTTGGACTTGAAGTTTCACGACAACAGGCAATCAGTGTAGTAAAACCAGGTGGAATAATAGTTCATATTGGACTAACTCAGCCTGCAGGATCTTTTAATTTTAGAAAAGCAACTCTTCAAGAAGTCACTTTTATTGGGACTTATTGTTATACAAATAAAGAGTTTGGAGAAACTATTGATATTTTAACCAATAACAAACTAGGCAAGATAGAGTGGATTGAGTACAGAAATCTTAAAGATGGGTGGGGAGCTTTTAAAGAAATTCATGATGGAACCTGTTCGGCTCCAAAGATTGTACTTCTGCCTTAAATTCTTGGTTTTTTAAGAGGAATTAATACCTTTTTTTCTCCAAATTTTTCAGAATTTTTTGAAATTACAGGTGCAGTTATAATTATAGACCAATAAATCATCAAACCAAAAAGAACTGTTAATTTCATACCATCTAAATAGAGAACAATAATGAATTATGCATGTTTAAATAATGTCAAAATTTTGAATTTGAAAATTATTTTATCTTTTATATAGAGAGAACATGTTCAGATTTTTATTTAAATTGATTCTAGTTACAGCGTTGTTTCAAACTACTTTGTATTCTGAGGAAGTAAAAGTATTTGAGTTTACAGACAAAGAACTATCAGAATTGACAGTTAGAAAAGTAAGAGGGGCAGATAATAAAACTGCTTATTCTGTTGGCTCTGATGAAAATGGTAATTACCTTAAAGCTATTGCAGATAATGCCGCGTCTGGCCTAGGTAAGGAGATTAAAATTGATCTAAATAAAACACCATTCATAAATATTACTTGGAAAATCGAGAAAGACATACCAGGGATAGATGAGACAGCTAAAAAGGGTCATGACTTTGCTGCAAGAGTATTTGTTATCAAGAAAACTGGAGCAACACCTTTATCCAATAGAGCAATAAATTATGTTTTTTCAAGCAATCAAGAAGTTGGAAGCAACTTTCCAAGCCCATATACTAAAAAGTCCATAGATAATGTACTTGCTACTACCAAAACAAATTTAAATGAATGGGTAACTGTCAAAGCAAACGTTAAAGAAGATTTCAAGAAATTCCATAATTTAGATGTTAATGAGCTAGATGGTATAGCGATAATGTCAGATACAGATAATTCTAAGAAAAAATCAATTACTTATTATCAAAATATCTATTTTTCTTCTCAATAAATTTTATTAATATCAACTGATGAAAGTATTTAAGTATAATTTAAAAGTATACTATGAGGATACTGATTTTGGTGGAATAGTTTACCACGCAAATTATTTAAAGTACTTTGAAAGAGCAAGATCTGAGCTTATTTATTCAATAGGATATTCAAACAAAAAGTTATTAAACAAACATAATGTTTTAATAGCAGTAAAAACTTGTAATGTAGATTTTAAAAAACCAGCAAAATTTGAGGATAAAATTACTGTTTTCACAAAAATAAAATCTAATACTTTGACTACAATTACAATGTCACAAGTAATTAAAAGAAAATCAGATATTTTATGTGATGCAGAGATTAAATTGGTATCTCTAAATAATTTGGGAAAACCTGTAAAACTTCCAAAAGAACTTATTAATAAACTAAACTAGTTCTGTTACTTTTTTAAATAGTTTAGTCATTTGTTTTTCATTAATTCGTCCAGTATTTACATTTCTTGGGCTTGGATGATAACACCCCATTAACAATACATTGTTAGGTAATTTAAAATATGTTCCATGACTAAATTTTACTCTTTCAGTGTAATCAAAATTTTCTCTGTAAAATTTTACACAAGTATCAAAGGCAATTTTTCCTAAAGCTACAATAATTTTAAGATTTTTAAGTATTTCAAATTCAGATTTAAAATAACCAAAGCAATTTTTTAACTCTTCATTTAATGGTTTATCTCCTGGAGGAACACACTTTAAAGCTGGAGTTATGAAAGCATTTTTTATTTTCAATCCATCATTTATATGATCCGAATTACTTTGATTGGCAATTTTTACATTGTGTAAACATTTGTATAAAAAGTCTGAGGATTTATCTCCAGTAAAGACCCTACCAGTCCTGGTTCCACCGTGGGCCGCTGGTGCAAGTCCTACTATCATTATCTTTCCATTTAGATCTCCAAACCCTGTTACTGGTTTCCCCCAATATATTTCGTCCATATATTGTTTTCTTTTTTCTGTAGATATTTTTTTTCTAAACTTCACAAGTCTAGGGCATTTATTACATTTAATTATTGTTTTTTTTAATTTTTCAAATTTAACGGTCATTAAGTTTAGAGAAGCTTCTTTTTGTGTGTCCATGGACCTTTTATTGTTTTAGGTAAAAACTTTCTAAGGTCAAAAAGGACTTTTTCAGACAATTTTCTGTAG
>CACJNI010000023.1 GCA_902594705.1 uncultured Pelagibacteraceae bacterium | reverse complement strand
TTACTTTTGATATTTCTCTCTCTAAATTTCTAACACCACTTTCTCTTGTATAGCTTCTTATAATTTCTTTAATTGTATCGTTAGCTAACTTCATTTCACCTTCTTTGACACCGTTGTCTTTGATTTGTTTTGGAAGTAAATACTTATTAGCAATGTTAATCTTCTCGTCCTCTGTATATCCAGGTATTCTTATGACCTCCATCCTATCTAAAAGTGGGGGAAGAATATTTAGTGTGTTTGCTGTTGTTACAAACATTACATCTGATAAATCATAATCAACCTCAAGGTAATGATCATTAAATGTTGTGTTTTGTTCAGGATCCAAAGCCTCTAGTAAAGCTGATGATGGATCACCTCTATAATCGTTTCCAACTTTATCAATCTCATCTAATAAAAATAAAGGATTTTTAGTCCCTGCTTTTTTCATCATTTGAATAATTTTTCCAGGAAGTGAACCAATATAAGTTCTTCTGTGACCTCTAACTTCTGCTTCATCTCTTACTCCACCTAAAGACATTCTAACAAATTGTCTATTAGTTGCCTTAGCTATTGATTTACCTAAAGAAGTTTTTCCAACACCTGGTGGACCCACTAAACATAATATAGGGCCTTTTATTTTATCCATTCTTTTTTGCACAGCTAAAAATTCTATAATTCTTTCTTTAACTTTTTCTAATCCGAAATGATCCTCTTCTAAAATTTTTAAAGCTTTGTTTAAATCTATGTCGACTTTATCTTTTTTAAACCAAGGTAAATCTACCATCCAATCTAGATAGTTTCTTACAACAGTTGCTTCTGCAGACATTGGACTCATATTTTTTAGTTTTTTTAGTTCAGACATACATTTCTTTTCAACTTCTTTTGGCATCTTTGCTTTCAAAATTGATTTTTTTAAGCTTGTTGTCTCATCCTTACCATCTTCAATTTCACCCAATTCTTTTTGAATAGCTTTTAACTGTTCATTTAAATAATACTCTCTTTGAGTTTTCTCCATTTGAGTTTTAACTCTTCCTCTAATTCTCTTCTCCACACCTATGATACTTGCCTCATTTTCCATTATTTTAATGACGCTATTTAATCTCTTCTTAACATCTAAAGTTTCAAAAATTTGCTGTTTCTCTGAAATGCTAGCATTGATATGTGAAATAATATTATCTGCAATTTTTGATGGATGTTTTAATTGTTTAATATTGTTAATTGTCTCGGAAGATATTTTTTTATTAACTGTAGTAAGCTTTTCTAATCTTTTTATAGCAGTTAAACTTAATGGAAGCAGATCGTCTTCTTTTGAAATAATATCTTTTTGGTACTCGAATGAACATTTAATAAACTTTTCATCATCTTTAAAATCAACTATTTTAACTCTCTTGGTGCCTTCAACTAATACTTTAACAGTTCCATCAGGAAGTTTTAGTAATTGCAAAATATTACTTTCGCATCCATAAGTGAATACATCATTTTTCTTTGGGTCATCAACTTCAGAATTTTTTTGTGTAACAAGAACAATTTTTTTATCACCTTTCATTACTTCATTTAATGCAGTGATAGACTTATCTCTTCCAACAAATAAAGGAATTACCATACTTGGAAAAACTACAATGTCTCTTAATGGCAATAACGGTAATGTCATTTTTATATCCATCAATGAAATATGGATATTATATTTTATAATGCAATAGGAAATTATGGTTTATTAACGCGTAATTATGCTGCTGAAGTCTTATCAGTTTTAGTTTTGTTCTTCGAATGAACAATAACAGGTGCCGATATACCTTTCGCCGCACCAGAATCAATTATAACTTCTTCAATGTTATCTTGACTTGGTAAATCAAACATTGTTTTTAATAATATGTTTTCTAGAATCGATCTAAGTCCTCTTGCTCCAGTTTTTTTAGATATAGCCTTGTTAGCAATATCTTTTACTGATTGATCTTTAAAAGTAAGTTTTACTCCCTCTAATTTAAATAGTTCTTGATATTGTTTTATAAGAGAATTTTTTGGCTCTAATAAAATTTTAACTAAAGATTTCTCATCAAGATCGTCAAGAGTTGCAGTGATAGGTAATCTTCCTATAAATTCTGGTATCAGTCCATATTTTAATAAGTCTTCAGGCTCTAGATTCTTCATCCACTCGCCTACTTTTTTATCCTCTAAACTTTTAACTTCAGCACCAAAACCTATGGATGAACCTTTATCCCTTTGAGAAATAATTTTATCTAAACCAGCAAATGCACCACCACATATAAATAAAATATTAGTGGTATCTACTTGTAAGAATTCTTGTTGTGGGTGTTTTCTTCCACCTTGAGGAGGTACACTAGCAACTGTACCTTCCATTATTTTTAATAAAGCTTGTTGTACACCTTCACCCGAAACATCTCTTGTAATTGATGGGTTTTCTGATTTTCTGCTAATTTTATCTACCTCATCAATGTAAACAATTCCTCTTTGTGCTTTTTCAACATTATAATCCGCTGCTTGTAATAATTTTAATATAATGTTTTCTACATCTTCACCAACATAACCAGCTTCGGTTAATGTAGTTGCATCTGCCATTGTAAAAGGAACATCTAAAATTCTTGCTAAAGTTTGTGCTAGTAGAGTTTTTCCACATCCAGTTGGTCCAACTAATAAAATATTTGACTTTGAAAGTTCGACATTTTTACTAGTTTTATTTTCGTAATTTAATCTTTTATAATGATTGTGAACAGCAACTGATAAAACTTTTTTTGCATGATCTTGGCCGATTACATAATCATCTAGAACTGCACAAATCTCTTTTGGTGATGGTAGTCCATCTTGATGCTTTACAAAAGTATCTTTGCTCTCTTCTTTGATGATGTCCATACATAATTCAACACACTCATCACAAATAAAAACAGTTGGGCCAGCAATTAATTTTCTGACTTCGTGTTGACTCTTTCCACAGAAAGAACAGTAAAGAATATTTTTATTATTGTTGCTCATAGTTTTTTATAACGAATCAATTTGAATACTTTATTACAAAGATTACTTCTTAATCAAGTGTAGGTTGTGAATAAACTATATATTGTTGTTTAGTCTCTTTTTTCTACTACTTTATCGATCAAACCAAAATCTTTAGCATGGTCAGGAGTCATAAAATTGTCTCTCTCCAATGCTTCTTTAATTTGATCAACTGACTTGCCTGTATGTTTAGAATAAATTTCATTTAATCTTTTTTTCAAAGACATGACCTCATTAGCATGAATTTCTATATCAGTTGCTTGACCTTGAAAACCTGCAGATGGTTGATGAACCATTATTCGTGAATTTGGTAAAGATAATCTTTTTCCTTTTGATCCTGCAGCTAACAAAAATGATCCCATACTTGCAGCTTGACCAATACACAATGTACTAACTTCAGGTTTGATATATTGCATCGTATCATAAATTCCTAAACCAGCTGTTACTAATCCACCTGGACTATTTATGTATAATGAAATTTCTTTTTTTGGATCTTCAGACTCTAAAAATAGTAATTGAGCAGTAACTAAAGATGCAACTGCATCATTAATTGGTCCAACTACAAAAACAATTCTCTCTTTTAATAATCTTGAATAAATATCATAAGCTCTTTCTCCACGGCTTGATTGCTCAACTACCATTGGGATTAAAGTACTTAGATGTTCTGGAATTTTTGTTGTCATAAGTGATTCGATTTACTTATACAACTTGTGATT
>CACJNI010000022.1 GCA_902594705.1 uncultured Pelagibacteraceae bacterium | reverse complement strand
GGAAAATTGCAAAAAGCCTACAAAGCATCATATCCACCAGGTGAGGCTAAAGAGGATTGGCAAATAATAAATGAATTGTCTTCATTTATTAAGAGAAAAAATTTATATAAAGATAAAAATCAGCTTATCGACTCATTAATTAATTATTTAAATCTTAATACAAAAGGTGAAACTGATTTTAAAGTACCTGAATATAATTTTAAATCAGAAAAAATTATAATTGAAGAGATTGATTATTATCACTCCAATGTAATTGCAAGAGCATCAAAAACAATGTCAGAGTGTAAAAATATTAGAATGAATTTACCAAAAACTGGAACCGACAATTAATGGCTGAGTTATTTATTTTTTTTGAACAAATTTATAGAATACTGTTTCTATTAATCCCAGTTTTAGTATCTGTTGCAATGATTGTTTGGTTAGATAGAAGAGTGTGGGCATTTGTTCAAAAAAGAAGAGGTCCTAACGTTGTTGGTCCATTTGGATTATTTCAAACATTGGCTGACGCGTTAAAATACATTTTTAAAGAAATAATCATCCCAGCAAGCTCAAATAAAATCATATTTATATTGGCTCCAATAGTTACAATGACTTTGGCTTTAATTGCTTGGGCTGTAATTCCTTTTAGCGAAACTTTTGTACTAGCAGATATCAATGTCGGTATTTTATATCTTTTTGCGGTTTCATCTTTAGGTGTTTATGGAATAATCATGGGAGGATGGGCATCTAATTCAAAGTATCCTTTTCTAGGAGCAATTAGATCAGCTGCTCAAATGGTTTCTTATGAAGTTTCCATAGGTGTAATAATTATAAATGTATTGCTTTGTGTAGGTTCATTAAATCTAAGTGATATCGTTTTAGCACAAGAAGATTTATGGTTTGTAATACCTCTATTCCCAATGTTTATAATATTTTTTATTTCAGCATTAGCAGAAACAAACAGACCACCTTTTGATTTGCCTGAAGCTGAAGCAGAGTTAGTTGCAGGTTACCAGACAGAATACTCTGGAATGATGTATGCAATGTTTTGGTTAGGGGAGTATGCTAACATTTTACTTATGTGTGCAATGGGATCCATTTTATTTCTTGGTGGCTGGTTATCTCCTATAGATTTATTTCCATTTAACGTTATTCCAGCTCCAATATGGCTAATCTTAAAAATACTCTTTTTATTTATCTTATTTGCCCTGATAAAAGCGATTGTACCTAGATACAGGTATGATCAATTAATGAAACTTGGATGGAAAATTTTTCTACCATTTTCATTAATTTATGTAGTATTAACTGCAAGTTTTTTAATGTATTTTGATTTATTACCGGGGAATTAAAATGAGCTTAATAAGATTTTTCAAAACAATTTTTATGATTGATTTTTTAACAGGATTAATCATGGCAATAAAAGAAATATTTAAACCAAAAAAAACAATTAATTATCCATTTGAAAAAGGTTCAATTAGTCCAAGAGCAAGAGGAGAACATGCGCTAAGAAGATATCCAAATGGTGAGGAGAGATGTATTGCTTGTAAACTATGTGAAGCTGTTTGTCCCGCTCAAGCTATAACAATAGAGTCTAGCGAGAGAGAAGATGGCAGTAGAAAAACTACTCGTTATGATATTGATATGTTAAAATGTATTTATTGTGGGTTATGCGAACAATCCTGCCCGGTAGATGCGATTGTACAAGGTCCAAATTTTGAATTTGCTACAGAAACAAGAGAAGAACTTTACTATAACAAAGAAAAGTTGTTAGAGAATGGAGATAGATGGGAGAATATTTTAGCAGCAAATATTAATGCTGATAGCTCCCACAGATAACCAATGATTGCTCACGCAATAGTCTTTTATATATTTTCACTGATTGCAATTGTCTCTGCGATTATGGTAACTGTTTCGAAAAACACAGTTAATTCAGTTTTTTTTTTAATATTGGACTTTATTAGTATTTCTTGCCTATTCATCATGATTGGTGCCGAATTTTTAGGAATGATAATGCTTATTGTGTACGTTGGAGCAGTGGCAGTATTATTTTTATTTGTTGTTATGATGTTAAATGTGGCTCAACAAAAAAATGAATGGTTTAATTCTAGTGGAAGAAGTTCCCATATTCCAGTTGGTCTATTAGTAAGTATAATTATATTTTTTGAATTAATTATTGTTATAGGTGGATGGAAATATAAACCAGATTTGTTAGATTCAATTGCGATTGAAATAAATACTGACTTAACAAATACTCAATCTTTAGGAAGCGTTATATATACTGATTATATTCATTTGTTTCAATTATCTGGAATGGTTTTATTGGTAGCCATGATCGGAGCAATTGTATTGACTTTCAGGCAAAGATCTGGAGTAAAAAGACAAAGTTATTTCAAACAAATATCTAGAGATAGAAAAGATGGTATTGAATTAGTTGATGTTGAAAATAATAAAGGAGTTAAAATAGATGCTTAGTATTGGTCTTGGACATTACTTAACTCTCGCAGCTATTATATTCACAATTGGTATTGTGGGTATTTTTCTAAACAGAAAAAATATTATTGTTATATTGATGAGTATTGAATTAATACTTTTAGCTGTAAATATAAATTTAGTATCTTTTTCTATTTTTATTAATGATCTGAGTGGCCAGGTTTTCACATTATTCATATTAACAGTGGCTGCAGCTGAGGCCGCAATTGGACTTGCAATTATTGTAGTTTACTACAGAAATTCTGGAACAATAAGGGTTGAAGAAATCGACAGATTGAAAGGGTAAATGGAATACTTAATATTATTTTTACCTTTGATAGGTTCAATCATATCAGGTTTCTTTGGCAAAACCATTGGTGATAGATTATCACAATTAATCACGTGTATTTTGGTTTCTATTTCGGCATTATTATCTTTGTTCGTATTTTTTAAAGTTGTTTCATCAGGATATGAGCATAATGCAATTATCGCAACTTGGATAAATTCAGGATCTCTAAATGTAAATTGGTCAATTAAAGTTGATGCTCTTTCTGCAGTAATGTTAGTTGTAGTTACTCTAGTTTCATCCTTAGTTCATATCTATTCTGTTGGTTACATGTCTCATGACCCACATAAACCAAGATTCATGTCCTATCTATCATTATTTACATTCGCTATGTTAACCTTAGTAACATCAGATAATTTTTTGCAATTATTTTTCGGATGGGAAGGAGTTGGTCTTTGCTCGTACTTTTTAATTGGTTTTTGGTATAAAAAAGAAACTGCTAATGCTGCTGCTATTAAGGCTTTTATAGTAAATAGAGTTGGAGACTTTGGTTTTGCATTAGGTATTTTTTTAATATTTTATATTTTTGGAACAGTAAATTACGACGAAGTTTTTCTTAAAATACCTGAAATTATAGATCAAAAAATAAATTTTCTATCTTTTAAATTCAATACAATAGATTTAATTTGTTTATTACTTTTTATTGGAGCAATGGGAAAGTCAGCTCAATTTTTACTTCATACATGGTTGCCAGATGCTATGGAAGGTCCAACACCAGTATCCGCATTAATTCATGCAGCCACAATGGTAACTGCAGGAGTTTTTTTAGTAGTTAGATGCTCTCCAATTTATGAGTACTCAGAATTAGCTTTGTCTGTAATCACATTAGTTGGAATGACCACAGCATTTTTCGCAGCTACAGTTGCATTAGTGCAAACAGATATAAAAAAAATTATCGCTTATTCAACATGTAGTCAATTGGGATACATGTTTTTTGCAGCAGGTGTAGGTGCATATAATGTTGCAATGTTTCATTTATTTACACACGCTTTCTTTAAAGCTCTACTTTTCTTAGGCTCTGGATCAGTAATTCATTCATTTAAAGATGAACAAGATGTTACTAAGATGGGGGGAGTATTTAAAAAATTACCCTACACTTATGCATTAATGGTTATTGGTACTTTAGCTTTAACAGGATTTCCTTTCTTATCAGGTTTTTATTCTAAAGATGCAATAATTGAATTTGCTTATATAAGTGAAACAAAATTTGGAATTTATGCTGCTGGTGTAGGTGTATTAACTGCTGTTATGACTTCTATATACTCATGGAGATTAATATTTAAAACTTTTCATGGAGATTACAAAAATAAAGATCTTAGTATTGATACAATGCACGAGTCTCCATTAAGTATGATGTTACCTTTGCTGTTATTAGCAGTCGGTGCTGTTTTTTCAGGATTTTTATTTAAAGAATTATTTATCGGTCATGATACGATGTATAATTTTTGGGGAGAGTCTATAAAATTTCTAGAACCATTAGGAAAAGAACATCCTCCAACTTGGTTTTTGTTTTTAACTCCTACATTAGTAGTTCTAACAATTCCATTGTCATATTATCTATTTGTTAAAAATACTAAAATTGTAAATGAAATAGTTTCCATAAACATGCCAGTTTACATTTTTCTACAAAAAAAATGGTATTTTGACGAATTGTATGATCAAATTTTTATTAAACCTTCAAAGAGTTTTGGAATATTTCTTTGGAAAA
>CACJNI010000021.1 GCA_902594705.1 uncultured Pelagibacteraceae bacterium | reverse complement strand
ATTTAATGATTTAAATTCAAATCAACAACAAAGATTTATTACTTTTTTAGATATCGTGTATGATCAAAATATACCTATGGCTATTAGTGCAGAACAAAATATTGATAAACTCACATCATCAAGATTATTGGAAAAACCATTTAAGCGTACCATTAGCCGATTATATGAACTAACATCTAAAAAGTATTTATGAGACAAGAATTTTTTAATCTTGAACTTAAAACAAATGGTCAAAAATTATATGAATTTACCAATCAAACGATAGACTGGATAAAAAAAAAAAATTTTAATAATGGTATTTTAAATTTAAGCATACAGCACACTAGTGCATCTTTAATTGTTCAAGAAAATGCTGATCCTGATGTTCAAACAGATTTAATTAATTATTTTAATAAAATTGCTCCAATGGATAATAAATTATATATTCATACAATAGAAGGTAAGGACGATATGCCAGCTCATATAAAGTCAGCTTTAACTAACAATCAAATATCCCTCAGTATAAAAAATAAACAACTTTTGTTAGGAACTTGGCAAGGAATTTACCTTTTTGAACATAGGTTAGCTTCAACAAAAAGGCTGATTATTCATCATTTTATTGGAGATTAATTAATTTTTTAAAGTTTGAAATGCTTTGAGAGCTGCGTTTCTAGCTTCTTCATGCACGACTATTGGGGATGGGTAATCAGAACCAATTTTAGTTTTTATAGCTTCTTGATATTTTATTTCCATTTCCCATGGTTTATGAATAAATTTACTTGGAACTCTCTCTAATTCAGGTACCCATTTTTTTACATACAAACCTTGTTTATCAAATTTTTCACCCTGCAATATAGGATTAAAAATTCTAAAATAAGGGGCTGCATCTGCACCACAACCAGCAACCCATTGCCATTGTGCAACATTGTTTGCTTCATTAAAATCTAACAAACAATTTCTAAAATATTTTTCACCCTCTTTCCAATTTATTCTTAAATGTTTTACAAGAAAAGAACCAACTACCATTCTAATTCTATTATGCATCCAACCTGTTTCATAAAGTTGTCTCATCCCAGCATCAACAATTGGGTATCCAGTCATACCATGTTTCCAAGCTTTCAAATTTTTTGCATTTCTATCCCATGGAAATTTATCAAATTCTTTTCTTAAATTACCTTTTAGCATTTCAGGGAAATAATTAATTAAACTATGTGAAAATTCTCTCCAGCCTAATTCATTTAGATATTTTTTAACACTAATATTTTTTGATTTATATTTATAACATTTGTCCCAAATGTTACTTACATGTATTTGTCCGTTTCTAATGAATGGCGAAAGTTTTGACGAACCATTTATGGCTGGATAATCTCTATCAACTCCATATTTCAACATTCTATTTTCAACAAACTCATTTAAATATTTTTCGGATTGTTTTTCTGTTGGGTCCCAATATTTTTCAAATTTTTTATACCAATTTTTTTTTGGTAAAATTTGATCTGGAACATTATTATTTTTGAATAA
Organism: uncultured Pelagibacteraceae bacterium; assembly: GCA_902594705.1. Classification (GTDB taxonomy): domain Bacteria; phylum Pseudomonadota; class Alphaproteobacteria; order Pelagibacterales; family Pelagibacteraceae; genus Pelagibacter. Next base: position 4,316 of record CACJNI010000021.1, on the reverse strand, counting down.
TTTTATTTTGCTCTTAACTTTTTTTACGCTTAATGATTTACTTGGGATACTTTCCAAGTAAATTTGCTCTCCAACTCTCCAAAATGGACTATAAACTTTATAAGGGCTTCCATCATCTTTAGTAACATTATTATATTCATTAAGAACATTTCCTTTGAAGCATTTTGAATGTATTTTATTTTTTTCAAAAATTTTAATGAGGTAATTATCTAACTTTAATTGAGATGGCTCATATATTTTATTCCAAAATATAGAAATTTCTTGTTTGCCTTTAACTTTACTAAAAAAAGTTATCTCATCAGAAAATACTAATTCTAATTCAATATTGTATTTAATTAATTCATCTTTAAAATTAATTAAAGATTTACTTACCCACCATTTTTGTGCTTCTCTAACATCATCAAAATTTTCTTTGTTATAAATATATAATGCTGTGACAGTATCATAATTATTTGTTGCATAAGATAATGCAGAATTATTTTTTATTCTAAAATCATCTCTTATCCAAACAACAGCTTTTTTTGACATATAATTTACTTTCTGCCTTTAGATAGCAATTGTCTGTAAAGTTTTATATCTGCATTACCTTCGCATCCAATAACTAAAACGTTAGATTTTTCGCTAAGATTTATTAATTTCTTTTTTTTAGGATTATTGCAGAGACTAATAAGACTGATAATTCCTGGTGTAGCACATTCACCACCTATTATTGTTTTTTTACTGAGTTTCTTGTCTTTTAGCATTGCAACAGTTTTAGGAACTTTTGAGTCATTTACAGTAACACAACAATCGCTAGCTTTCTTTAATACATGCCAAGGTATTAAAGACATTTCATTACATGACATTCCACCCATTATACTTTCTTTTTTTATTTTAATTTTTTTTAATTTTTTACTTTTTATGCTTTGCATCACGCAATCAGCTCCATCCGGCTCAACTATTATTATTTTAGGAATTCTCTTAAAATATTTTGCAACTCCTGCTACTACACCTGCTGCCATACCGCCAACACCTGCTTGAAGGAATATATGTGTAATATAATGCGTAGTTTGTTTTGAAATTTCTTTAATCATAATTGAATATCCAGCCATAGTTAACAATGGGACATGACTATAATTCTTGGTAGATACATCTTGAACAATAATCCAATTATTCTTTTTTGATAATTTTTTACATTCATTTAATGAATTTTCGTAGTTACCCCTGACTCTAATTACATCAGCTCCAAATTTTTCAATTTCTTTTACTCTAGTTTCACTTACATATTGACTAACAAAAATTTTACATTGTAAACCTAATCTTTGAGCACCCCAAGCAACTGATTTACCATGATTTCCAGCTGTTGCAGATGATATTATAATATTTTTTTTCCCTTTAGATATTTTTTCTACAGCATATGCTCCACCTAAAGCTTTAAATGATTTTAAATGAAATCTTTTCGACTCATCTTTGTAAAAAATATTGTTAAGTTTTAAATTTCGGTTTAGTTTCTCTAATTTTAATAGAGGTGTTTTCTTGTAATTTTTCCAGTTCGATATAGTTTTATTTGAATTCAATAGCAAGTTAGAAGGTATAAGTTTTAGAATTCTTTTACGATCAAAGTTATAAGATTTATTAATTAGAAAATTAGAATATTTCCATTTAGAAATATTATTTAAACTCATTTCTAACAATCTAAGGTGTTATCTTTTTCCCATTTAGTAACTGACTTTTTCTTATCAAAGACTTCTTGTTTATTGAAATTATCTATTTCGTTACTTTTTAATTTTATATAACTATCAATAACTTTTTTTCCAAATGCTTTATTAAGGACTTTGCTACCACTTAACATATTTAATGCCTCAGAAACGTTATTAGGAAGTTTAGGTAAGTTTGGGTATTTTTTATAATCTGTATACATATTACAGAATAAAGGTTTACCTGGATTTATTTTTTTATTTATACCTTCCAAACCAGCTGCGAGAACTCCAGCTTGTAATAAATATGGGTTAGCTGATCCATCCATTAATCTAAGTTCAAATCTTCCTGGGTCAGGAATTCTAATCATATGTGTTCTGTTATTTCCTGTATAAGATATGCTGCTAGGAGACCAAGTAGCCCCTGATTTTGTTGGTGGAGCATTTATTCTTCTGTAACTGTTAATAGTCGGATTAAAGAAAGCTGATAAAGGTTGAGCATTCTTTATCACCCCGCCTAAGAAATTGTAAGCCATTTTGCTTAAACCCAATCTATCTTTTTTGTCTAAAAATTGATTTTTTCCTTTCCCCCAAACAGAAACATGCGCATGGCAACCATTTCCAGTTAGATTATTGAATGGTTTTGGCATAAATGTAGCTCTAAGACCATGTTTTTCAGCTAAATTTTTTACCATAAATTTGAAAAAAACATGCCTATCTGCAGTTATTAAACTGTCAGAATAATCCCAATTCATTTCAAATTGACCATTGGCATCTTCATGGTCATTTTGATATGGTTTCCATCCTAACTCAATCATGCTGTCACATATCTCTTTAATTAATTCATATCTTCTCATGAGAGCTGATTGATCATAACAAGGTTTTGATTGGATATCTCTAGGATCTGCAATAGAGGATCCATCCTCAGAAATTAAAAAATATTCACACTCTACACCAGACTTCATTTGAAGTTTCTTTTCACTTAATTTTTTTATCTGATTTTTCAGCATTACTCTTGGGGATGCATTTACAGGTCCACCATCCATATATAAATCTGAAGCTAACCATCCAATCTCTTTGTTCCATGGTAATTGAATTAAACTATTTGGATCTGGTATTGCGAACATGTCACTATCTGCTGGTGACATATCTAGCCATGTTGCAAATCCTGCAAAACCAGCTCCATTTTTTTGCATTTCAGCAATTGCTTGTGCTGGAACTAATTTTGATCTCAATACACCAAACAAATCAACAAAACTGATTAAAAAATATTTAATTTTTTTAGATCTAGCTATTTGAGATAAATTTTTAGCCATTATCTATAATATGAATTAAATTACTTACTATCAATATTTATTTATTGTTTATACCTGGTATCCACGTAGTGCCAGCTAAAGGAACTCTAGCCATTGCTGCAGCTTCTACAGTTAAAGCGCACATATCTTCTGGCTCTAAATTATGTAAGCTGTTTTTGCCACATGCTCTTGCAAGTGTTTGAGCTTCTAATGTCATTACCTTTAAATAGTTTGAAAGTTTTTTTCCAGCTTTTATTGGATCTAATCTTTTCATTAATTTTGGATCTTGGGTTGAAATACCTGCGGGATCATTTCCTTCATGCCAATCATCATATGCACCAGCAGTTGTTCCAAGTTTATTATAATCTTTTTCCCATTTAGGATCATTATCTCCGATAGCAATCATTGCTGCACTACCTATTGAAACTGCATCAGCTCCAAGCGCCAAAGCTTTAGCTACATCTGCTCCATTTCTGATTCCACCAGAAATAATTAATTGAACTTTTCTATGCATATCTAGATCTTGTAGAGCATCAACGGCTGGTCTAATACATCCCAATGTTGGTTGACCTACATTTTCAATAAACACTTCTTGTGTCGCTGCAGTTCCTCCTTGCATACCATCTAAAACAACTACATCTGCACCAGCTTTAATTGCTAATGCAGTATCATAATATGGTCTTGCTCCTGCAATTTTCACAAATATTGGGACTTTCCATTTAGTAATTTCTCTTAATTCCAATATTTTGATCTTCAAATCATCAGGTCCAGTCCAGTCTGGATGCCTGCATGCGGAACGTTGATCAACTCCTTTTGGTAAAGTTCTCATTTCTGCAACACGATCACTAATTTTTTGACCTAGAAGCATTCCACCTCCACCAGGCTTTGCACCTTGTCCAATAACAACTTCTATTGCATCTGCTTTTCTTAAATCACTAGGATTCATTCCATATCTAGAAGGTAAAAGTTGGTAAACTAAATTTTTTGATTGTCCTCTTTCTTCAGGTGTCATACCTCCATCACCTGTTGTTGTTGATGTACCTGCAATACTAGCTCCTCTACCCAATGCTTCTTTAGCAGATCCAGATAATGCGCCAAAACTCATTCCTGCAATTGTTATTGGTATATCAAGTTCTAAAGGTTTTTTTGCATACCTCGTTCCCAAGGTTACATTAGTTGTACATTTTTCACGATAGCCCTCCAAAGGATATCTGGACATTGATGCACCTAAAAACAAAAGATCATCAAAATGAGGAAGTCTTCTCTTAGATCCACCTCCTCTTATATCATAAATTCCTGTTTCAGCTGCTCTTCTTATTTCAGAATTTGTATACTCATCGAAAGT
>CACJNI010000020.1 GCA_902594705.1 uncultured Pelagibacteraceae bacterium | reverse complement strand
GGGTATGATGTACGATTACTATAAAAAATCAGACACTTATTTATCTCATGTCACATCTGTATTAAATTTAAAAAGAACAAATTTATATGGAGCAGTTGATAGTCATATGTATAAGAGAAAGCTATTTATGAGAAAATATAAGATAAAAACTTTTAAAAATATAAATGATATAAAAAAAAAAAAATTTGACTTTATAATTTTATCTACTCCTACTAAGACTCACTATAAATTAATTAGAAATATAATTAAAAAATTTAAAATAAAAGTATTATTATGCGAAAAACCTTTCACAAATAATTTTAATGAAGGAAGCAAAATTTATAACATGACTAAGAAAAATTTTAAAATATTTGTTAATTACCCAAGAATAATAGATCCATCTATAAATATTTTAAAAAATAAAATTTATAATTTATCAAAAATTAAAGGTGAAGTATTTTACTCCAAATCGTTAAAAATTAACGGATCTCATTTTATTAATTTATTTAACATATTTTTTGGAAAGCCAATCTCAATAAAAAAAGTTTCTAAAAAAAAAGAGGTATTTTTAATGAATTTTAAAAAAGCTGTCATAAAATTTACAAAAAAAAACAACAATAAAACTAATAATTTTTATATGGGAACTAAAGATTTAAAAATAGATTACAGATATACTAATAGAAGTATTTTTATTTATGAAAATAAAAAAAAAAAAATTGTATCCTCCTTTAACAATAAAATTAATCTTTATGTAATTAAAAATATTGAAAAATTTCTATTAGGAGAGAAAGTTAAATTATGTACTGCAAGGAAAGCTTTAGAAACTTTAAAAATAATAAAGGAAATAGAGAAAATTAAATAGATGAAAACTAGTTATTTGCTCTCTAGCCGCTTAGAAAATATTTCAAGTAAATTTAAAAACAAAATTGCAATAAAAAGTAAAGAAAGGAATTATAGTTATAATGAACTATTTAACACCGCAAAAAAAATTTCTATTTTTATTGAAAAAAAGGAAATTTTAAATAACGCTATTATCATAATTTTATCGAGAAAAGATTTTTTAACATATGCAACTATAATTGGATGTATCTTATCTGGCAGGACATACACTGTAGTAGATTTTAGTTCACCAAAGGAAAGACTTGATAAGATTATAGAAAAGTGTAACTCAAGTATAATATTTTCTTCAAAAAATGAAATCACAAATTTTAAAAATAGAAAAATTATAGATATAAAAACAGTTACTACAAAAATTAAAAATCCATATTATAAATTGAAAAAAATTGACGATAATAAGCCATGTTACTTAATGTTTACCTCTGGTTCAACGGGATTTCCAAAAGGAGCAATAATAAGAAGAGAAAGCCTTTTAAGATTTTCACATTTGTGTAAAAAAAATTTTTCTCTTAATAAAAAAGACAATTTAACTAGTCTTAATCCTTTATATTTTGATAATTCAATATTTGATATTTTTGCAACTTTTTTAAATGGTTTAACACTAACCATATTTACAGAAAAAGATTTAAAAAATCCTAATCATATCTTAAAAAAAATAAAAATATTGAAGCCGACAGTTTGGTTTTCCACTCCATCTTTATTAATTTATCTAATAAATTTAAAAATTTTAAATTACAAAAATTTTCGACCTATAAAAAAAATAATATTTGGCGGTGAAGCATTTCCTATTGATAAATTAAGAAAGTTATTCGAATTAGATAAAAGTAAGATTTTATATAATGTTTACGGCCCAACAGAAACAACATGCATATGCTCATCGCATAAAATTAATTCTAAAGATATTTACAATATATCTAATGGTTATGTTACTATCGGAAAAATTTGGGACTCGTTTAATTTTTACCTTTATCAAAATAAAAAAAAATTATCTTTAAAGTCAAAAAAAGTTGGAGAATTATATCTTACTGGACCAAATGTTGGATCTGGATATATAAATGACGCTATTCAAACAAATAAAACTTTTTTTGGTTTGAGTAAGGATAAAAAAAAATTCATAGGATACAAAACAGGTGATTTGTTTACACAAGATCCTAAAACAAAAAAACTCTATTTCAAAGGCAGGAAAGATTCTCAAATTAAAGTTATGGGACATAGAATTGAACTAAGTGAAATAGAAGTTTCTATGAATAAAATTCATCTAATTGATGAGGTGGTAATTTTTTCAAAAAGAATACAATATACAAATAGAATTATCGCTGTAGTAAGCTCAAAAAAAATTCGTTCGAAAGAGTATATATATAAAGAATTAAGGTTAAAATTACCTTCATACATGATACCATCAAATATCTTTCTTTTAAAAAAAATGCCAAAAAATGCTAATGGAAAAATCGATAGAGCAAAATTAAAAAAGATTTATGAAAAAAAAACAATTATTTGAAAAATTTGCTATTCTTTTTGATGTACGAGAAATAGAAATAAAGCCTGATTTAATTTTGAAAAATATACATTCAATGGACTCTTTAAAACATATGGAATTAATATCTTTAGTTGAAAAAATAAAGAAAAAAAATATTACTGCTAAAGAAATAAAAAAGCTTAAAAAAATTAAAGATGTAATGAAATTATTAAATATAAAATGAGAAATATTATTATAACAGGATCTTCTGGAAGTATAGGCTCTGCTTTAACTAGCTTTTTTTCAAAAAGAAAATTTAATGTAATTGCTGTAGATTCTAAATTTGTCACAATAAATAAAAGACTTAAAAATGTAGATTATTTTGTATGTGATTTGTCTAATAGTTCATCTCAAAAAAAACTTTTTTCAAGATTGGAAAAAAAATATAAAACGATTCATATTCTTCTAAATGTTGCAGGAAAAATTCATAATTCTTTAGTGCTAAAGAGGCTGGGTAATGGTTTTAAATATCACTCATATAATAATTGGAAAAAGGTTTTTAATGATAATTTAAATACATCTTTTTTAAGTTCTATCAATTGTACCAAACTTATGATGAAAGATAAAAAAGATAAATTAATTATAAACTTTAGTTCAGTTTCTGCAAATGGGAATATAGGACAAGTGGCCTACTCAAGTGCAAAATCTGCCATTGAAACTATGACTAAAGTTATGGCAATGGAATTGTCTATATTCAACATAAGAGTTGTAGCTATATCGCCAGGTTATTTCGATACAATTAGTACAAAAAAAAATATGTCTGATAAAGAAATTTCAAAAATCATTTCTAAAACACCATCCAGAAGAATTGGGAATAAAAATGAATTAATTCATTTAATTTATACAATTATTAACAATAAATTTATGAATGGAAAAACCTATAAAATAGATGGAGGGCTTGAATTTTGAAAAAATTAGTTATTTTCGGCAATGGTCAAATAGCAGAAATTTTCACTTACTATTTTAAAATAGATAGTGAATACGAGATTGTTGCTTATTGTGTTGACGATGAATATTGTAAAAAAAAATATTTTAAGAAAAAACCTTTAATTCCTTTAAGCAAAGTAAAAAAAAAATATTCTCCTAAGTTTTTTAAATTTTTTGTTGCTTTATCTTATTCAGAAAATAATTCAAAAAGAAAAAAAAAATATAACCAATTAAAAAAAATGGGCTATAAGTTTGCAAATTTTATTAGCTCTAGATCCAACTTTGTATCCGATATTAAACATGGTGAAAATATTGCTTTACTAGAAAATCTGTCAGTTCAACCTTTTGTTAAAATTGAAAATAATGTTTTTATATGGAGTGGGAGTGTGATAGGTCATCATTCTCAGATCAAAAGTCATTCATGGGTAACATCTGGATCAAATATTGGTGGAAATGTTATCATTGGAGAGAGATCCTTTTTAGGTTTAAATTCTACTGTTGGTCATATGGTTAATGTTGGTCAAAATTGTTTTATTGGAGCCAATACTTTGCTAACTAAAAATTTACAAGATAATAGTGTATGTATTGTAAATGATACAAAAAAATTTAAACTAAATACAAAAAATTTTTATAGACTATCTGAATTTAAATAACTTTATGAATTGGCAAAAATTAGGACTTATAATTAGACCAAGTGATTATAAGCTCAAGTGGTGGAAAACTTATGGGATGGATCCTTCTCCACTTAAATTGAAAGACTCAATTTATAGAGTTTTCTTTTGTGGCAGAAATTTAAAAAATCAATCTCTTATAGGCTCTTTCGATATAGATTTAAGTAAACCAAAAAAAATATTAAATGTTTCTAAAAAACCTCTCTTAGGACTTGGTACTTTGGGAGCTTTTGATGATAACGGAGTTACTGCCTCTTGTCCTATTAGAATAAATAACAAAAAAATATTTCTTTATTATATAGGTTGGAAACCTAAATCGACTACAAGGTATTCACTAATGACTGGTTTAGCGATTTCGAATAATAATGGAAAAACTTTCAAAAGATATTCAAAAGCACCAATATTGAAATTGACTAATAGAGAACCATATTCGATTTTAACTGCTCCATATGTCTTAAAAGTTTCAAATAAAAAATGGCTCATGTGGTATGTATCATGTGAAGAATGGGTAAACGAAAATTATCCTAGATATAACATTAAATTAGCAACTTCACAAAATGGAATAGACTGGGAACAAAATGGATTGGTTTCAATTAAATTGAAAAAAGGAGAAAGAGCTATTGCGAGACCATGTGTTATTAAAGAAAAAAAAATTTATAAAATGTGGTATTGTTTTGAAACCGTCGTAGGAAAATATAGAATGGGCTATGCTGAGTCAAAAAATGGCATAAAATGGATTAGAAAAGATAAAAAAATACTTTTTCCGCTTGGTAAGAAAAATGATTTTGATAGTGATATGACAGCTTATCCTTACGTCGTAAAATATAAAAACAAAAAATTCATGTTTTATAATGGTAATCTCTACGGCAAAGATGGAATAGGACTAGCCATTGAAAATAAAAATAAGTAATTATGAAAATAATAGGATCTAAATTTTGGGGTCAAGATTCATCAATTTGTCTGCTAGATTTTCAAAAAAAAAATATTTTTGCGATTACTTCAGATAGAATATCGAGAATTAAAAAAGATAACTTTGATGTAGGAATTATAGTTGATAATTACGAGGACAAACTTGATAATCCAGAGGCTATTGTAGGTTCATTTTCTACTTTTGATGGATTTGATACCTGTCTGGAGAACAAGGGGACATCGTATTTCTGGTTAAATTTTACGCGTATTTTAAGAAAAATAACAAAACCAAGATTTTATTCAGATGTAATTAAAAAAAAAAATTTTTTAGATAAGGCTAAAATTACTTTTTTACTAATTTTTAAACCAGCATTTTTTATAAATTTTTTTTTTTGGAAGTATTATTTTAAAAAATACGAAAAGGGAAAAAAAATTTCACTTAATTTTCACAAAAAATATTGTATTAAAAGTGTAAAAAATACATTCAAAAAAATTAATAAAAAAAATTTAGAACCAATTTTTTATGATCATCATAGTTGCCATGCTGCTAGTGCTTACTATTTATCAAATTTTTACTTTGATGGTGAGCCTTCATATGTTCTTACCCTTGATCAGCAAGGGGATCATGCTCACTCTACGTTTTCGTATTTTGATAAATCCAAAAAATTCGAGATTAGTCGATCATTGACAAAAAAAGTCAAAATTGATGGAAAATTTGATATAATTTCTATTGGTCAAATATATACAAAATTTACATCTGTAATGGGTTTTAGAGAAAATTGTGATGAGGGAAAGGTTGAAGCTCTTGCTGCTTATGGCAAACCTGATGAAGAAATTTTACAAATCTTAAATAGCATAATTTATATTAAAACAGTAGAAAAAGATTATTTTTTTGAAAGTAACCCAGAAAAATATATTGAGTACCTAAATTTAAATAGCTTAAAAAATTTATTAATAAAGGTAGGTAAAGAAAATTTCAGTGCATCTATACAACATTGGCTTGAAAACACTGTAACAAAATATCTTAATTTAGCTTTACCAAAAAACCAAAAAAATAATTTATGTTTGGCTGGTGGTGTAATTGCTAATGTAATATTGAATTATAAAATTTATGAAAAATGTAATGTAAAAAATATTTTTATTTGCCCATCTATGGGTGACGAAGGTTCCGCTTTAGGTGCAGCAATTATAGCAGCAATTGAACATAAATTAGATTTAAGTTGGTTATCAAAATACAAATTGCCATATTGGGGACCTTCTTTCTCGAAAGGAGAAGTTTTTAATGTTTTAAATAAAAATAAAAATAATGTTGAATTCATTGAAGTTGGAGAAAAATGGCCTGAGGCGGTGGCAGAAAAGTTACTAAAAAATAAAATAATAGGCTTATTTCAAGGCAAAATGGAATTTGGACCAAGGGCTTTAGGCAACAGAAGTATTCTTGCAAGTGCAACAGATCCTTTAATGAGAGAGAAAATTAACCTGAAAATTAAAAAAAGACCTAAGTTTCAACCATTTTGTCCAGTCGTATTAGAAGAAGATAGGGAAAGTATTTTCTATAATTCATTTAATCATAAATTTATGGCAACTGCTTTTAGAATGAAAAAGGATATAAATGGATTATATCCATCAGCAACACATATAGATGGGACATCAAGACCACAAATAGTGGAAAAAAATGATAATAATGGCCTTTACAAAATACTTAAATGTATAAAGAAAGAATTAGGACATGGAATTTTAATTAACACATCTTTTAATTTGCATGGAAGATCTATGGTAATGAAACCCTCTGACGCCGTAGATGATTTTTTAGACTCTAATTTGGATTATTTATATATTGAAGGATATGAAGTTAGAAAAAAATAAAAAGTGGGAAAACTTTTTTAAAAATAATAATGGAAATAAATATCCCAATAACTTTATTATAAGGTTAGTTTTAAATCACTTTAAAAACGTAAAAAAAAATAAAAAAAATAAAATTAACATTTTAGACTTGGGAAGTGGAACAGGTTCAAACTTTTTTTTTCTAAAAAATGAAGGATTTAATGCTTTTGCTATTGATATTTCTGATAATGCAATAAAAAAATTAAGAAAAAAAACAATTTCAAAAAATATAAAAATACCAAAAAACAATATTCAATTATCAACATTTCATAATATACCTTTTAAAGACAAATTATTTGATATGATTGTTGATTGTACATCTTTACAACATTGCAAGAATTCGAATATAGAAAAATCCTTTTTAGAGATTGGCAGAGTCATTAAGAAAGGTGGTTGTTTTATTTCAATATACGAGAATAAAATAAATAATAAATCTTTTTCTACAAATAATATTAAAATATATAAATTAAA
>CACJNI010000019.1 GCA_902594705.1 uncultured Pelagibacteraceae bacterium | reverse complement strand
TGAGTTAAAAAATCTTAATTTAAGTAAATTATTAAATATAAAAGTTAATAAAAAACAAATTGGTTCTGATCGGTTAGCTAATGCAATATCAGTCATTGACAATAAAAATAATTATATTGTAGTTGATTTTGGAACAGCAACTAATTTTGATGTAATCTCAGCAAATAGTTATAATGGAGGGGTTATTGCTCCAGGAATAAATCTATCATTAGAAAATTTATCAAAAAAAGCATCTTTAATACCTGATGTAATATTTAAAAAATCAAATAATGTTGTAGGTAAAAATACTATAAGCGCAATTAATTCAGGATTTTTCTTCGGTTATACAGGTCTGATTGACAATATAATTCATTCCATTATTAAACAAACCAAAAAAAAATATAAAATAATATTTACTGGTGGATTAGCAAAAATGTTTAAAAATTCTTTAAAACTAAAAGCAAAAATAAAATCTGATTTAACCACTGATGGAGTTTTAAGGGCTGCTATGTATTTAAATAAATGAAAGAAGAATTAATTTTTTGCCCTTTAGGGGGATCTGGAGAAATTGGAATGAATATGAATCTATTCGCCTATGGAAATCCAGACAATAGAAAATGGATAATTGTAGATATAGGAGTTACTTTTGCAGATGATGCAATTCCTGGAGTTGATTTAATATATCCTGATCCTGGATTTATTGTTGATAAAAAAGATGATTTATTAGGTATTGTTCTAACTCATGCACATGAAGATCATATTGGTGCAATTGCGCATATATGGCCAAAACTAAAATGTAAAATATTTGCTACACCATTTACATCAGTGTTAATTTCAGAAAAATTTAAGGAAAAAAAAATTAATGTATCAGGTTATCTAGAAGTTGTTCAATTAAATAGCATTGTAGATTTAAGTCCTTTTAAAATAGAATTTGTTACATTAACACATTCTATACTAGAACCTAATGGATTAAAAATTGAGACACCCGTTGGGAATATATTACACACTGGCGATTGGAAGTGTGATCCAGATCCATTAACTGGAGATAATATGAATTCAAAAAGATTAAAGGAAATTGGCGAAGAAGGTGTTTTAACAATGATATGTGACTCAACGAATGTGTTTAGTGCGGGAAGAGCAGGATCTGAGCTAGATGTAAGAAAAAATATGCTAAAGATAATGGAAAGATTAAAGAAAAGAATAATTATTACATCTTTCGCTTCAAATGTAGCTAGAATGGAGTCAGCCTTTAATTGCGCCGAAAAAACGGGAAGGCAGATTGCATTGGTGGGCCGTTCAATGCACAGAATTTATAAAGCTGCCAGACAATGTGGTTACTTGCAAAATGTTATTGAACCACTTGATGCAAGAGATGCAAAAAATATCTCAAGGGAAAAAATTGTTTACTTATGCACTGGCAGCCAAGGAGAGCCAATGGGTGCTATGAACCGTATTTCAAATTATACACATCCAGATGTTTTTGTTGAGAGAGGGGACGCTGTTATATTTTCTTCAAAAATTATTCCGGGTAATGAAAAAAAATTGTACAAACTTCACAATCAATTAGTTAGAGAAGGTATAGAAGTAATTTCAGAAGATAGTGAATTTATTCATGTATCAGGACACCCAAATAGAGAAGATTTAAAGGATATGTATGACTGGATAAAGCCAAGATCTGTTATACCTGTTCATGGTGAACATAGACATATGATTGAACACATAAACTTTGCTAAAGAAATGCAAGTCCCATATCCAGTTAGAGTAGAAAATGGTGATATAGTAAGAATTTATCCAGGTAATAAACCTGAAGTCTATGATAAAGCACCAAGTGGAAGACTTTACGTAGATGGTTCCATAAGTGTTGAAGAAGACGCTCAATCTATTAAAGAGCGAAAAAATTTGTCTACTAACGGATTAATAGAAGCGACACTAGTAATAAACCCAAATGGTAGTATTCATAACAAACCTTTGTTAACTTTTAGAGGTTTACCAATATATGAAAAAAATGAATTCAAATTTAATCTCGAAGAAGAAATTGAAAAAACAGCAAAAACTTTTTCTTTAAATAACAAAAAACAAGAATCAAATTTGATTGATGCTCTTAAAATAACTTGTAGAAAGTACACAAAAGAAAAAATAGGAAAGAGACCTTACACAAATATAAATTTAGTGAGGATTTAATTGAGTATTACAGGCTCAATAGTTGTATATGTGTGCTTGTGGTGGATAGTTTTCTTTGCAATTCTTCCAATCGATGTTAATCGTGAAAAAAAGGGAAATATAGAGGGTATAGACTCTGGGGCCCCAGAAAATCCAAAAATAACTAAAAAAATAATTTATTGTACTTTAATTACATCTGGTATTTTTATAGTTATATATTTATTAGTAATTTATGAAATTTTAAACTTACGTAACTTTTTAAATTAATGTTTTTTTCAAAATCATTTATACCAATACTAAAAAATAATCCATCTGAAGCTAAAATTAAATCCCATCAATTAATGTTGAGGGTGGGTATGATCAAACAGTCCTCTGCTGGAATTTATTCTTGGTTACCACTTGGTTTCAAAGTTATGAAAAAAATAGAACAAATTGTTCGAGAAGAACAAGACCGTGTCGGTGTTCAAGAAATATTAATGCCCACAATTCAATCTTCTGAAATATGGAAAGAAAGTGGACGATATGAAGATTATGGTGAGGAAATGTTAAGAATTAAGGATCGTCAAAACAGAGAAATGTTATATGGTCCAACTAATGAGGAACTTGTGACAGAAATTTTCAGATCTTCATTTAAATCATATAAATCTTTACCTCAATTATTATATCATATTCAATGGAAATTTAGGGATGAGTTAAGGCCAAGATTTGGCATTATGAGATGTAGAGAATTTTATATGAAAGATGCCTATTCTTTTGATTTAACAGATGATGACGCAATATTTTCGTATAATAAATTTTTTCTTTCATATTTAAAAACTTTTAAGAGATTGAATTTGTCTGCAATACCTATGGCTGCCGATACTGGACCTATAGGAGGAAATTTATCACATGAATTTATTATTCTTGCTGATACTGGTGAAAGTAAAATTTACACTGATAAAAGAATTTTTGACGTAGATAGCTCAAAGACACTTTTGGATAAAGAGTCATTAACTATATTGAGAAAGCAGTATGAAAAGTTTTATTCTGTAACAGATGAAAAATTTAATAAAGATGAATTTGAAAAATCTGTTCCAGAAGAATATAGAGTAAACACTAAAGGTATTGAAGTCGGTCACATATTTTATTTTGGAGACAAATATTCAAAACCGATGAATGCTGCTGTTGATTTTAATGGAAAAAAAGAATTTGTTAAAATGGGATCATATGGAATAGGTGTTTCTCGACTTGTTGGTGCCATAATTGAGGCAAAATATAACGATAAAGACGGTATTATGAAATGGCCTATGTCAGTAGCACCTTATGATTGTGCAATTATTCCAATGATAAATAAAAATGATAAATCTAATTTAGAAAAGTCTATTAAAATATATGAATTTCTAAAATCAAAAAATATAGAAACAATCATAGATGATACAGACGAAAATATTTCAGCTAAAATAAAAAAATTTAATTTAATCGGAATTCCATATCAATTGATAATTGGAAGCAAATCTGAAGGAAATTTATATGAGTTTAAGGAAATTGATAGAGAAACCCAAAAGTTGAAAGTTGAAGATATAGCTTCACAAATAATAAAAGCTAAACAAAATTGATTTCACAATTAGAAAAAGAGATTATATTTAGATTTTTAAAAGCTAGAAAAAAAGATGGCTTTTTAAATGTAATCTCTATCTTTTCTTTTATTGGTATTGGTTTGGGTGTAGCTGTACTAATAATTGTTATGTCAGTAATGAACGGTTTTAGATCAGAGTTAATAAATAAAATTGTAGGTTTTAATGCACATGCTGTTGTAAAACCTTACGACAAACCTCTAGTTTTTATAAATAATAAAGAATTAGCTAAGGGCATTGTATCAAATGATGGAGAAGCAGTAATTCTTTCAAAAATAAATACAAAAGGAGTACTTTTAAAAGGATATTTGAAAAATGATTTTAAGACACTAGAAATATCAAATAATCAAAAATATTTTGGATCAAATGATTTAAAAAATAATTCAATTTCAATTGGAAAAGATTTGAGCTTTTTACTTAATATAGATATTGGTGATGAAATAACAATAATGTCACCATCTGGTGTTCAAACAATTGTTGGGTCTTTTCCTAGACAATACAAATTTGAAGTAATTTCAATATTTGATAGTGGTATAGGCGAATTTAATGAAAATGTTGCGTACATTAATCTTAATACCTTAGAAGATTTTTTTAACAAAGGTATAGAAAAACGATTTACAGAGTATTATTTTAAGGATCCAAAAAATATTGAATATCATAAACAAAATTTATTAGCTTTATACCCAGATGCATATGTCTACACATGGGCAGATTTAAATGAGTCTTTATTTTCAGCTTTAAAAGTCGAGAGAAATGTTATGTTTATAATCTTATCTCTAATAATAATTGTGGCTGCATTTAATATAATATCTGGTTTAACAATATTAGTTAAAAATAAAACTAGAGATATAGGAATTTTAAAATCAATTGGATTATCAAATACATCAATTAAAAAAATTTTCTTTTTTGTCGGATTTATTATTGGTACTTCAGCAACCCTATTTGGTATTTTAATTGGATCTTTGTTTTCATATTATATAGAAGATATTAGAAAATTTATTTCAAATTCGTTTGATGTTACACTATTTCCTGAAGAAATTTATTTTTTAAGCACACTACCGTCAGAAATAAATATTAAATCAATTATTCTAATTGCTCTATGTTCAATAATAACAACTTCTATTGTATCAATTTATCCAGCATCTAGAGCATCAAAATTGGATACAATTCAAACTTTAAAATATGAATAATTTTTTAAAATTAAATAATTTATCAAAAAAATATAAAAAAAATAAGGCTTTTAAAGTTTTAAATAATATAAATTTTAAATTTGAATCAGGAAAAATTTATTCAATTGTAGGACCGTCTGGCTCTGGCAAGTCAACATTATTAAATTTATTATCATTAATTGATTTACCATCTTCTGGTTATATTGAGTATAATAAAAAAAAAATTGATACAAATAGTTCAATTGAGAACGATATTATTAGATCAAAGAATATCGGTATTATATATCAAGATAAAAATTTATTGTCTGATTTTACAGCAGTCGAAAATGTTATGATGCCAAATTTGTTAATTTCAAACAATAAATTTAAATCAATAGAATTAGCAAAAAAATTGATAAATAAACTTGCTTTAACATCAAGATTAGATCATTTTCCATCAGAGCTTTCAGGTGGAGAAAATCAAAGAGTAGCTATTGCTAGAGCTTTAATCAATGAGCCAAATATCATTCTAGCTGATGAACCAACTGGAAGTTTAGATTTTGAAAACGCTAAACAAATATTTAAAATCTTATTTAACCTTAAAAATAAAAATAGAATTATAATTTTTGCAACCCACAATAGATATTTTGCTAATATGGCTGATTGTAAAATTAAAATGATTGGTGGTAAAATGAGTGTCATCAATGAAAGAATCAATTAATAAAATATTTAATCAATTTAAAATACATACACAATATTCAATTTGTGAAGGTGCAATAAAAATTGATCAACTAAAAGATTTCTGTAAAAAAAATAAAATCAGATCATTAGGTTTATCAGATTCACACAATTTATCAGGAGCTCTAGAATTTGCTGAAAATTTGTCAACAATTGGTACACAACCAATTATAGGAACTCAGATATTATTCAAACATAAAGAGTTTATAGGTCTAATACCTTTAATAGCTAAAAATTATAATGGCTATAAAAACATTATAAAACTTTCATCTAAATCCTATTTAGGAAATTCCGAAATTACTAGTCCTCATTGTGAATTAGACGATTTAATCGATAATTCAGATGGAATTATAGTTTTAACTGGTTCAATTAAATGTATGTTTGGTACTCTTTTTAAAAAAGGATTGGTAGATGAAATTGAAAAATTATTAATTGAACTAAAAAAAAAATTTGAAGGGAATATCTATATAGAAATTCAAAGGCATGACGATTTAAATGAGAAAGACTTTGAAAATTACAATCTTAAAGTTTCTAAAAAGTTAGAATTACCAATAATTGCATCGCATGAAATTTATTATTTATATCAAGATATGTATGAAGCACACGATGCATTAATGTGTATTGGTGAAAAAACGTACGTTAATGATGCCAACAGAACAAAACTTACAAATCAGCATTATTACAAGTCATCAGATGACATGATTGAACTTTTTAAAGATTTACCTGAGGCTTTAGAAAATAATTTTAACCTTCCATTTAGATGTTCTTTTAAACCTAGTTCATCCAAACCTATTTTACCAAATATTTCTTCATCTGATAAAGATGCAAACGAATTGCTGAACCAATTATCTAAAAAAGGTTTGGAAGATAAATTTATAAATATTTTCAATATTGATTACAATAAATTAGAGAATGAAGAAAAATATTTAAAATATAAAAAAAGGTTAGATCATGAAATTAGAATTATCATTGAAATGAATTATGCAGGATATTTTTTAATAGTTTCAGATTATATTAAGTGGGCAAAAAAAAATAATATACCTGTTGGCCCAGGCAGAGGATCTGGTGCTGGTTCCTTAGTAGCATGGTGTTTGTCTATAACTGATATAGATCCAATCAAATTTAATTTAATTTTTGAGCGATTTTTGAACCCAGATAGAATTTCTATGCCTGATTTTGATATAGATTTTTGTGAGGAAAAAAGAGATTTAGTTTTTGAGTACTTAACAAAAAAATATAAAGATAGCGTGGCCCACATAATAACCTTCGGTAAACTTAAAGCTAGAATGGTAATTAGAGATGTTGGTAGAGTTCTTGGATTACCTTATGGATTTATCGATAGCATTTGCAAAATGATTCCATTTGACCCATCAAGACCAATGTCATTACAAGAGTGTATTAATATTGAGCCGAGACTCCAAAAATTAATAAAAGAGGATAAACGAGTTGATCGTTTAATTAATTTATCTCTTAAACTTGAAGGTTTAAACAGAAATGTTGCTACTCATGCTGCGGGAGTTGTAATTGCTGATAAAAAACTTACCGAGACTGTACCATTATATAAAGACAATACTGCAGATTTATTGTTACCCTCAACACAATTTGATATGTATTCAGCTGAAAATGCAGGTCTAATAAAATTTGATTTTCTAGGTTTAAAGACATTAACAATTATTGATAAAGCTCAAAAACTAATAAGAAAAAATAAATCAGAATTTAATATTGAACAAATTAATTATGAAGACCAAAAAGTATATGAATTATTATCAAGCGGTAAAACTGTAGGTTTGTTTCAACTTGAGAGTTCTGGGATGAAAGATGCACTCTTAAATATGAGGCCTAACAGATTAGAAGATATTATTGCATTAGTAGCTCTTTATAGACCTGGTCCAATGAGTAACATCCCTATTTATAATGAATGTAAGCATGGAAAAAGAGAACCTGACTATTTGCATCCAAAATTAGAGCAAATATTAAAACCAACTTATGGAGTAATTATTTATCAAGAACAAGTAATGCAAATTGCTCAGGTTTTGTCAGGATTTACAGCAGGAGAAGCAGACATTTTAAGAAGAGCAATGGGAAAAAAAAAGAGAGCAGAACTAGAAAAGCAAAAGGAAAGGTTTGTTGAAGGAGCTTATAAAAATGGAATCAGCAAAGATATAGCTGCAGGAATATTTTTAAAAATTGAACCTTTTGCAGAGTATGGATTTAATAAAAGTCATGCAGCTGCGTATGCAGTAATTGCCTATCAAACTGCTTTTTTAAAAACGTATTATCCTCATGAATTTTTTGTATCATCAATGTCAATGGAATTATCTAATCAAAAAAAATTGAGTGAATTTTATGAAGAACTAAAAAGACTTAAAATTAAAGTAATTAGACCAAATATAAATAAATCTAATGCAGATTTTTCATCTGATGGTGAAAATTTCTATTATGCATTAGGTGCA
>CACJNI010000018.1 GCA_902594705.1 uncultured Pelagibacteraceae bacterium | reverse complement strand
GCTGTTACCTTTAAATCTGAGAATTTTTTTGCAATTATCGATGCATTTTCAAACAAATATTCCTTACTAATATCTATAGGAATATATTCTTTTGGTTCACTTAATGAATTTATAAATTTATTAATTTTTTTATTTGAGCCACTACCAAATTCTACAATTGTTGAATTAATTGGTAATTTCTTTCTTATCTCTTTTTGTGAACTACCTAGTATTTCTAATTCTTTGTTTGTTGGGTAATATTCTTTAAGGTTTGTAATTTTATTAAATAGTTTCGAACCTTTTTCATCGTAGAAATATTTAGGGATTAAATATTTTTGTTTTTTATTTAGTAAACCTTGTAAGATTAATTTTTTATCGTCTTGAATTTGATTGTTTATATTTATTAGTTTTAAATTAGTCACTAGATGTCATCAGCTAGTCTGACACCACAAAACTGCCAAGTATCACTTGGATAAAAGAAATTTCTATAAGATGCTCTGACATGATTAATAGATGTAGAATGTGAGCCACCTTTTAGGACAAACTGATTACACATAAACTTATTATTATATTCTCCTAGATTTCCTTCATATGGTTTATATTTTTTATAAGGCGTGTAATTGCTGCTAGTCCATGCCCATAAATTTCCATAAACATCGTCTGCTTTTTCCTCTACTTCATGAAAAATTTTATTTTCTAAAAAATTACCTTTTTTCTCAGATTGTTTTAAAAAATACTCTAGTTCAAATTCGGTTGGTAATCTTTTGTTTTTGTATCTTGCAAAAGCATCAGCTTCATAAAAACTTATATGGGAAACTGGTTTTTCATTATCAATTTTTTTTACACCATTTAATGTAAAATAATTATTATTATCTATCCAATACATTGGTCTTTCCAATTTATTATTATTTACAAAGTCCCATCCATCAGATAACCAATACTCATGATTTTTATATCCACCATCATTAATAAATTCTTTCCACTCTCCATTAGTAACAAATGAATACAATTTAAAAGGATCTAATTGCGTTTCTGATACCGGTAATTCATTATCGTAACAAAAAATATCTTCGTCATTTCCATATTTAAATTTCTTAGCGATTTCTAATGTTAATTCATTTTTTTCTTTAGCAGCTGGTTTATCATCGTTAGAATTATAAGTCGGCATCAATGGATTATTGTAAAAAATATTTTTAATATCCATTAACATTAATTCTTGATGCTGTTGTTCGTGATTTGAACCTAGTTCAACTAAAAATGATGTTCTGTTATTTTTTGTTCTTTTTATAAAATCAATAATATTTTCAGTTACATAATGTCTGTAATTAACTACATCTTTTAATAGCGGTCTATTTAGTGAACCTCTCTTATTTCTAGGATTAAACTCACCTACAGAATTATAATACGAGTTAAATATGTAATTATAATCCTTGTTAAAAGGTTTGTAGCTTTCGTCCAGTTCTGATAAAATGAATTTTTCAAAAAACCATGTAGTGTGACCAAGATGCCACTTAAGAGGACTAACATTTTTGCTGGGCTGTATGACCATATCCTCAGCCTCTAAGTTCTCGCACAGGGATAGAGTTTGTTGTCTTGTTTTAGAGAATAATTCTGTAATTTGAGATAATTTATTTTCCATGACTAAATTTAATTAAATTTTCAGATCATGACAATAGGTTACAATGTGTTCAGCTGTTTAATATTTTTATAGACACGGAATATAAAATAATTAAGAATTTAGTTATGAATTTTTCTTTAGAAATAGGTCCTAAAACTGATTTAAGTACGTTGCCTAAGGTGAAAGATGTTTATGTTACAATGCTACCTGGAGGTGATTATAAAGAGACCGCTCAACAATCTGGAGAGTTAGTTAAAGAGGGATTTAATCCAGTTCCTCACTTCCCAGCAAGGTCAATAAATGATGAAAATCAGCTAAAAGATTATGTTTCTAGATGTAAAGATTTGGGTGTTAAGCAGGTCTTGGTGATAGGTGGAAGTCGTGACCCGATCGGAAAATTTGATAGCTCATATCAAATGTTAGAGACAGGGTTTTTTGATGGTATCAAGATTGGAATTGCTGGACATCCCGAGGGGAGTCCTGATATATCCGACTCTGATTTAGAAAAAGCTATGATAGATAAAAAGCCTTATGCTGATTATATAGTTACACAGTGGCTAATGGATACTCAGCCTATTATAGATTTTATATCAAAACAAACAATACCAGTTCATGTTGGAATAACTGGGCCAATGAAAATATCTAGCTTAATTAAATTTGCTAATATTGTAGGGGCAAAAAATTCCATTAACTTTCTTAAATCTAATTTTAGTAAGGCGTTGGATTTATTGAAACCTAAAGACCCTAATGATTTAATTGGGAAAGTTAAATCGCATACTGATTATTTCCACATTTATACATTCGGCGGCTTGAAGGAAACTAACAAGTGGTTGAAGGAGAATAACTATGTCTAATGAATTTGACTATAGTAAACTAAGACATACAACATCAGTAGATCAGTCTGATAGAAAAGTACCATATAATTTGAGACAAAGCGGACCTACTAAAGTTGAGATGCTAATATCAACAAGAGTAAGGAAATCTCCATACTGGCATTTATCTATGAAAGCAGGATGTTGGAGAGCAACTGTTTATAACAGAATTTATCATCCAAGAGGTTATGTTAAACCTGAAGATGGTGGTGCAATGGTTGAGTACGAAGCAATTAAAAACCATGTAACAATGTGGAATGTTGCAGTTGAAAGACAAATACAAGTTAAAGGACCAGATGCAGAAAAATTTGTTGATTATGTAATTACAAGAGATGCTACAAAAATTTCTCCAATGAGAGGAAGATATGTAATTTTGTGTAATGCTTATGGAGGAGTATTAAATGATCCTATTCTTTTAAGAATTTCTAAAGATGAATTTTGGTTTAGTTTATCAGATAGTGATATAGGATTATATCTGCAAGGAGTAAATGCAGATGAAAGGTTTAATGTTCAAATTAATGAAATAGATGCTTGTCCTGTACAAATTCAAGGTCCTAAAGCAAAAGCTTTGATGAAAGATCTTTGTGGAAGTGAAGTTGATATTGATAACATGCCTTTTTATGGATTGGCTTCTGCAAAAGTTGGTGGAAGAAGTTGTATAATTTCTCAAACAGGTTTTTCAGGCGAGTCTGGATTTGAAATATATTTAAGAGAAGCAACTTTATATGCCGAAGATATGTGGAATGCTGTTCTTGAAGCAGGTAAAAAACATAACTTAATGGTAATTGCTCCTGCACACCATAGAAGGATACAAGCTGGAATTCTTTCATGGGGACAAGATATGGATCATGAGCATAATCCATTTCAATGTAATCTTGGATATCAAGTTTCTTTATCTGGTAAAGGTGAATGGAACAAAAAAGCAGATTATATTGGTAAAAAAGCTCTCGAGAAAATGAAAGCTGATTTAAAAGCAGGTCATAAACCTTACAAACTTCAATTAGTTGGACTTGAATTAGGAGGAAAACCTATTGAAGAATATGCTCCAGATTTTTGGTTAATTTCAGAAAACGGCAGTGAGCCTGTAGGATTTATAACTTCTCCTTGGTATCACCCAGAAAAAGGGAAAAATATTGCCATGGGATACGTTCCATTTGATGGCACGCTAAATGCAAATGGTTTTCCAAAAGGTAAGGTTGGATCAAAATTTAAAGTCCACCTACCAGAAAAATATTCTGATAAACCTGGAGAACCGGTCGATGCAGTTGTAGTTGATGTTCCATTTACAGAATCTTACAATGCAAATACAAGAGAAGTGGTTAATAAGTGATAAAAATTTTTTTAGGGGGAATTTAATTCCCCCTAAATATGACGAAAACCTTTTTCATAGTTGTTTGCATTATAATCGCTATTGCACTAATAATATTCCCATTAATCGTTTCATATAAAGCGCAAAAAAAAAATAAAGATAATTAATGTTTGCTCAGTTTTTAGATATTGTTTTTAAATCGTTAAAGCTTGATAAAACTCTTTATAGAACTCCAAGATATTATGGAGAAGCTGGAATTTATTTTGCAATTCTAATTATGATTTTAGATGGGGTTGCTGGAGCGATTGCAGCTAATACGATTGTAAAAACATCAGTTGGTATATCTGGTTTAACAGCTTTATTAACATGGCTGGTGTGGGCAATTTTTATATTTGTAATTGGGGTTAAAATTTTTCCTGATAAAGATAGAAAAATTCCATTTAAAAGGGTTCTTATAGCTGTTGGGTACGCACACGCTCCAGGCCTGATAAGATTTTTTGCAGTTACACCAGAACTTGTTCTTTTAATTATTTTTCTTACTCAATTTTGGATTTTTGCTTCATTAATCATTGCTACAAGACATATTTTAAATTTAAAATCAAATTTAAAAGCATTTGGAATTGTATTTTTGTCTTTTTTAATTATTTCTTTTTTGACAATTTCTTTCGTAATGACAAAAATTAATTCATTACCTATTAGTACGAATATTTAAAGCGGAAATAAAGTTTTTGATGTTCTGCAAGAGTTGCAAAGTTTATATCCTGTGAGTATTAAATTTTGAGTTACTGTTTCATCTTCTTTTTTACATTCATCACAAATATCATTTAATTCATTATTATCTGAATTTTCTGATTTATATTCAAAGTTATCAGTCATTATCTGTTAATCCTGCTCCTGCGGTTTTTTGTTTTAACTCATCTGTTTCTTCTACAAATGTGTTTTCAGATAATTTTGTTAATTCTTTCCAATCTTCTTCAGAAAAATTATTCTTATTTTCTAAGAATTGAATTTTAATTACATCTGCTTTTTCTACAACCTCACTACTTAAATAATTTGAATAAATTGATTGATTGAAATTTAATAAAAATTCTTTTTGATCTATCTTTAAGAAAATTCTCTTTCCTGTTATTTCCGAAGATCTGCTGACAAACGGCAAAAATATCAATGGGTAAGCCATTTTTTCAATTTCTATGTCATTTAGTTCTTGGATAGAGATAGATTGATCAAAAAAACTTAATCCAAGTTTAATTGGACAGTAAAAGTTTTGAGGTCTGTTGCTTTTGTTAAAAGATTGGCAATTTTCAAACTTCTCATTATTAAAAATCTTAAAATAATGGTTTATGTTTTTTATTCCTGGTAAACCAAATAACTCGAGTTGCTTAATGTTCTTTCCTATTTCTTCTGCAACTCCCCAGGAGAAACCTTTCGCTTTTGTTGAACGTTTAACAATCGTGTCAATTTCACTATAACTTCTCATTAATTACTTTAGTTATATATCCAGTATTGATTAAATGAATTTAGTTCATTTGGTAATGGAGCTCCTTGAAACATACAAATCCTTAACCATTTGTCAGATCTTGGATCAAACTTTACGGCCCCAAAAAAAGATAGTTTAAGTCTTAACATATCAATAGGAACTAATTTTGAGCCAATGGTATTATCTTGAATTTCGGAATATGGATATTTCTCTGTTATAAACACTCTTCTTACAATATGTCTTAAATCATTGTTTTGTAGTAGAAAATTACCAATCTTTAAGCTGTTTTTTAAATTAAAAATAGTTTCATAAAGTTTTTTTATATCTCTACCAATAGCCGTAGGCTGCTCGAGTTCTGAACCATTATCTTCAAACCGATCTCCAATCCTAGGTTCTTCTTTATTTTTTGATATGAACCAAAATTTTTTATTATTTTCATTTTTTGAAAAATCAATTTTTAAAATATCTGAATAATTTTTCTCAATTATTTCTCTTAGATCATTTATAGTTCTATCTACAGGTATATTAAAACTTTTATCCTCGTCTGAACTCATTTGAGAAATTAAAGGATCAGTTATTTTATTATATGGCTCCATCATTATAGATACCAAATACTCAACTCCTTCTTCAGATAAATTTTCCTCTGCCCAGTTATATAATTTGTCAAATATATAAAAATTTGATTTATCAATATTATCTTTCAAATAATTGATTAAATTTTGTAAATCATTAATTAAGTTATTTATTTTTTTCTTTTGGTATTCACTGTCAGTATTCCATGAAGTTACATTTTTTAAAGATTTTGTTAAACAGTTGTAAAAAATTTTAAACTCTTCTTCTGATACTTTTTCTATTTCTCTTATTTTTTTTAAAGCCTTCTCTTTAGCTAGAATCCAATTATTTAACAATGAAGGGTGGTTAACAATAAATGGTGCCATTCCTAATCCAGTTGAATTTCCAATTCCTAAATTTCTGCAAATATCTAAGTCTAATTCTACAGCGCCTTTAGGATTTTTATGTTTTGCTATATGATTGACTTGATCGAAAGTGAATTGTCTTACAAGGTAAACCAACATCATTTCTAATCTAAATGGACCATTTATTTCATCTC
This sequence comes from uncultured Pelagibacteraceae bacterium, assembly GCA_902594705.1. Lineage (GTDB taxonomy): Bacteria > Pseudomonadota > Alphaproteobacteria > Pelagibacterales > Pelagibacteraceae > Pelagibacter. The sequence goes on along the minus strand of CACJNI010000018.1, from coordinate 2,996 downwards.
TATTTTTAATTCTAAACCTGTCTGCTAATCCAAATTTTCCTGAGCCATATACTGCAGTTGTTCTGTACAAATATCCAACTTTAGATAGCTCATTAGTATTGGGCTGGATACCTTTTGATAAACACTCAACTACATAATTAAATGCTCTAACTGACCTATTTGCTCTTGAAAGAGTAAGTTCTTTATAAGAAAGTCTACCAACTTCTTGTTTAGGGACATTTTGTGAAAGTCTATCTATATCAAGTTTTGAAGGAATGCCATCATACAAGGCAAATGCAGCATCCCATTTAGTTGCTATTACTCTATCAGATCTTTCCTCATCTTTAAGCTCATTGGCAAAACAAACTAGAGAATATGTTTTTTTTTCTTTTGAAAATGAATAAATAACAACACCGTATCCCCTATCATTCAAGTCAAACAAATCTCTGTTATATTTCCAATCTTTAAACTCATTTAAAAATGATCTTAGAAAAGATAATTTAGATTGATGAAACGACCCAAGCCTAGAAAGTTTCATTACAATTTTAGGATCTCTTAATGGAACTTGCATTAGTTAATTCCTTTATAAAAATTAAACCAGTTATTACCAAGTATCTTATTTATTTCTTCTTCATGAAAACCTTTATTTTTTAGTTCCACATTTATATTATTAAATCCTCTTGCATCCAAAAACCAATCTGGTTGTTTTGGAAAACCAGGTTTATCTTTACTGCCTTCACCAAAATTTTTTGATTTTGACCATGTTCCATTTCTCATCCACTCAACTACACTGTCTGGCTGGTTTAAACATAAGTCTGATCCTATTCCAACATTATTAATACCCATAATTTCAACTGTTCTTGCAACCATTTCACAAAAACTTTCTAATTTACAATTCGTTCCATCTTTTAAATGGTGAGCATACAATGATAAACCTAACATTCCTCCACTTGCAGACAAAACTTTTAATAATTCTGTAGATTTATTTCTTTTAGCTTCAAACCAAAAAGTTGGATTTGCATGAGTGATCGCAATTGGTTTTTGACTAATCTCAATTGCATCAAGTGTACTTTTTTCTGCTGAATGAGACATGTCAACAACGATACCTACTCTATTCATTTCTTTAATAGCCTCTTTTCCAAAATTAGTAACGCCACTATCATTTTTTTCATAACATCCAGTAGCTAATAATGATTGGTTGTTATAAGTTAATTGCATAAATCGACAACCTTGTGAGTGTACTTTTTCTATAAGACCTATATCATCTTCAATTGGTGAACAATTTTGAAATCCAAAAAAAATTGCCGTTTTGTTTTCTTCTTTTGCTTTTGTAATATCATTGTAGTTGTTGCCTAGAAATATAAGATCTTTATTTTCTTCAAAATGTTTATTCCATTCTTGTATTCTTTGTTGTAATTCATCATAGTCTTCATGATAAACTAACGTTACGTGTACCGCATTTAATCCAGCTTTATTATTTATTTCAAAGATTTCTCTAGACCATTTACAATACTGAAGATTATCAATTCGATAATTCATATTTGGTATACACTATTATTATTATTATGATTGTCACTAACTTAAACTGTCCTTAGCTAAAAATTGCAATTTAAGGGAAATATCTGTAAATTGATATTGGTTTCATGAAATACAAAAAAAAATCACATAAAGTATCAATTGTAATGGGCAGTCAGTCTGATTACAAAACAATGAAGAATTGTGAAAAAGTTCTTAAGATTTTAAAAGTTAATTATGAGACAAATATCGTCTCTGCACACAGAACACCTGATAGACTTTATAACTATGCAAAGAAAGCAGAAAATAACAATATTTCTATTATTATTGCTGGTGCTGGAGGATCAGCACATTTGCCTGGTATGATTGCTGCAATAACTAGAATTCCAGTCATAGGTGTTCCTATTGAAAGTAAAAAGTTAAAAGGTTTAGATAGCCTACTATCAATTGCTCAAATGCCAAAAGGAATTCCTGTTGGTACAGTTGCTATTGGAGAAGATGGTGCAATCAATGCTGGTTTATATGCTGCTTCAATTATAGCTACGTATGATAACAATGTAAAAAAAACACTTTTAAATTGGCGAAAAAAACAAACATCAAAAGTAAAAAAAAAACCAAAGTAATTAATGTCTAAACCTGATCTAGGAATAATAGGTGGTGGACAATTAGGAAGTCTATTAGCATCTGCTGCAAAAAAACTTAATATTAAAACGGTTATTTTATCAGATGATAAAGATGCACCCGCAATTAATTTTGCAGATGAATTTATTTATGGAGATTACAAAGACATAAATATCATCAATAACTTTTTAGAAAAAGTCGATCTTGTTACTTATGAGTTTGAAAATATCCCGTATGATATATTGAAAAAAATTAATGAAACCAAATCTGTATTACCAAGCCCCGAAATAAATAAATTAATTCAAAATAGAATGACTGAAAAAGAGTTTTTAAATAAAAACAATATAACTACTACACAGTTTGTAAGTATAAACGATTTAGATGATATAAAAATAAACGATAGATTAATGCCTGGTTTATTGAAAACTTGTACACTTGGCTATGATGGAAAAGGCCAATATAAAATAAATAATGCAAATGATTTAAATGAAGATTTTGATTTTTCAAAAGGCTACATCTTAGAAAAGATAGTAAATTTAAAAAAAGAAATTTCAGTAGTGGTTACAAGATTTGGTCATCAAAAATATGAAATTTATGATCCAATTGAAAATTATCATGAAGACCAGATTTTAAAACACTCCAAAATTCCCGCTGATATAAGTGATGAAATTAAAAATAAAGCATTGGACTGGGCAAAAACAGTGGCTGAAGAGCTTGATTATATTGGTACAATGTGCGTTGAATTCTTTATAGATAAAAATAATAATTTATATGCTAATGAAGTTGCACCAAGAGTACATAATTCTGGACACCTAACTATAAATTCACACAACATTAGCCAATTTGAAAATCATATAAGAGCTGTATGTGGACTTGAAAAA
>CACJNI010000017.1 GCA_902594705.1 uncultured Pelagibacteraceae bacterium | reverse complement strand
AGTTTATTTTTGATAAAAAAACAAATACGAGAATTGATTATCCCAACATCAAAAAAATGTTTGAAAATTTATATGAGTTTGGCTGGAAACCTATTTTTGAGGAAAAAAATCCAATAGCTTTAACTAAAAATGGTAAAAGTATTACTTTAGAGCCTGGCAATCAAATAGAGCTGTCTGGAGCAAAATTAAATAATATTCACGAAGCTTGTGCTGAATCTCACGAATATTTATTTGAGTTAAATCAAGTAATTGAAAAATTAGATTTTAAAATAGTAAGCTCTGGATATGATCCTATATCTAAACTTGAGGATATACCCAATAATCCAAAAAAAAGGTATGAGGTTATGACCAAAGATATGCCTTTTGGAGGAAAACTAAGTTTGGATATGATGTATAAAACTGCAGGTACGCAATTAAATTTAGATTATACTTCAGAAGAAGATTTTATAAAAAAATTTAAGTTGGCAAATAATTTAGTTCCAATATCTATCGGACTTTTTGCAAATTCATCTATAGTTGAAAAAAGTAATAGTGGATACTTATCTTACAGATCTAAAGTTTGGCAAGAAACATCTAGAGGTGGATTGCCTGAATTTTTTTTAAAAGACGTAAATTTTGAAAAATATGCAGATTATATTATGAATTATCCAATCTTATTTTTACAAAGTGAAGGTAATTATATATCTGGAAAAAAATATTTATTTAAAAACTTCATGAATGGAGAAATTAAAGAAATTGGAAATAAAATTCCTAGTACTAATGATCTTGATACACATTTAGGAACAATATTTACAGAGAACAGATTAAAACAATATATCGAATTAAGATCAATGGATGCGTGCGGATGGGAGTGTTTATGTGCTGGTCCTGCCCTATTCACTGGATTACTTTATGGAAATCTGGAAGAGGCTTTAGATTTAATTATGAAAATAATACTTTTAGAAAATGTAAGAAAAATTGGTTCTATTGGAGAGATAATTGAAGTTAAGAGAGGATTTGCAAGAAACTATCTTATTGCACAAAAAAAAGCTCTATTTGCTTCTAAAGAAAATATAAAAGAAGTTGAAAAAATTAAATCTGAATTAAACAAAAAAGACCAAGATAAGAAAAATCTAGCAAAAGAAATTGATGAAAAATTAAAAAATAAAGAATATGAGATTAAAAAATTAAGTACTGAAAATAAAGAGCTTTATGGTTCTGTTAAACCCACTGAGATTTCAAAAATTTTAAAAGATTTGGAAAATGTAGACATAAACCCATCATTAATACAACTATCAAAAGAAATAAAATCTTTAGGAACTTTTGAGGTTATTTTAAATTTGCATTCTGAAATACAATCTCAGATTAAGATTAAAGTTGTTGCGCAAGAAGAAAATCAATAATTATACATTTTTTTCCCCAACTTATAATTAGCTTTGTTATAATTGATTTAAGCAAATATCATATATTATGTCTCAATCTTTAAATATTATTAAGCATAAAGCAGATGAATTACCAAATAATATTGAAGCAGAGCAATCAGTTATAGGATCTGTTTTATTGAGTAATGAAATTTTTGATGAAGTTAGTTTAATTATTTCAAATAAAAATTTTTATGATCCAGTCCATAAAAAAATTTTCGAAGCATTAGAGAAATTAATTTATGGCGGTCTTTTAGCTAACCCCATTACATTAAAAAATTATTTTGAAAAAGAGAAAGATGATTTGAATATCCCAGAATATTTAGTGAAAATCACAAAGTTTTCTACCTCTTCAAGGCAAGCTATCGAATATTCGAAACTTATATTTGATTTATATGTAAAAAGAGAATTAATTAAGATTTCTGAAGAAGTAATAGATTTAGCTAAGCTTAATGATTTAAATACAGATGGAAAAAAAATAATCGAAGATTACGAAAAATCTTTATTCGATCTTGCGGAAAAAGGATCTTTTAACTCGTCATTAATTAAATTCGATGAAGCAATGAGGCAAACTATTGAAATGGCATCAAACGCTTATAAGAACGAAGAAGGAATTGTTGGCGTTCCTACAGGTTTACGAGATTTAGATGATAGATTGGGTGGTTTGCATAAATCTGACCTTATAATAATTGCAGGAAGACCATCAATGGGTAAAACAGCATTAGCCACTAACATAGCATTTAATGCAGCAAAAAAAATTCAAGAAAATGGAGAAAAAGGCTCAATAGCTTTTTTTTCACTTGAGATGTCTTCAGAACAACTATCAACCAGAATTTTAGCTGAACAATCTAAAATTAAATCAAATGATATAAGACGAGGTAAAATATCAGAGGAGCAATTTGATCAATTTATTGAAACTTCTAAAAATATATCAGAGCTTCCTTTGTATATTGATGAAACTCCAGCAATTTCAATTGCAGCTTTAAGCAATAGGGCAAGAAGAATTAAAAGACTATATGGTTTAGATATGGTTGTAATTGATTATATACAATTGATGAGAGCATCTAATTCTAATAACGGAAGGGTTCAAGAAATATCAGAAATAACTCAAGGATTAAAAGCTTTAGCAAAAGAACTGTCTGTTCCTGTTTTAGCTCTTTCTCAACTTTCAAGAGCAGTTGAACAAAGAGATGATAAAAAGCCACAACTTTCAGACTTAAGGGAGTCTGGCTCAATTGAACAAGATGCAGATGTAGTGATGTTTGTTTACAGAGAAGCATATTATTTACAAGGTAAAGAGCCTAGACCAGCAACTGTGGAGCATGCAGAATGGCAAGCTAAAATGAATGAAGTATCGCATTTAGCTGAATTGATAATTCAGAAACAGAGGCATGGTCCAACTGGCAATGTAATGCTAGAATTTGAAGCGATGTTTACCAAATTTAAAGATATTCAAAATAATTAAATTAAATTATAAGTGCTAGTAGTTAATGTTGGCCGAATTTTATCAAAATACTGTTTTAAAAAAACCAAGTTTTATTTTAGCTTTGTTATTAATTTGCCTATGTTTCTTTGGGTATCATTCAAAAAACTTTAGACTTGATGCATCTTCTGAAACATTATTAATTGAGGGTGACCCTGATTTAAAATACCTCAACGAAATAAATAATAGATATGGGGCAAAAGAATTTTTAGTTCTTACCTATACTCCCAAAGAGAGAATGGTAGATGAAAGTTCGATTAAAAATCTATTAAGACTTAAAGAACAAATTCAACAACTTTCTTGGGTACACAGTGTTATCACGTTATTAGATATCCCTTTATTAAGTAGTTCTGACGAGCCACTTATTGAAAGACTACAAAACTATTCAACACTTAAATCAAAAAGTATTGATAAGGAAAGAGGATTTAATGAAATATTAAATAGTCCTGTTTTTAGAAATTTTGTTATCAGTGAAGATGGAAAAACATCTGGTATTATAGTTTATTTAAAATCAAAAAAAACAGTTAAAGAATTTGAGACAAAAAAAGACGAAGAATTATATAAAGACAAATTAAAAAAACAAAATCATCAAAATATTTTAGAGATAAGAGAAGTAATAAAAAATTTTAACGTAAATAGCAAAATTCATTTGGGTGGAATACCTATGATTGCAGATGATATGATGACTTTTATAAAAAGTGATATAATCGTTTTTGGACTTGGAGTCTTTTTTTTTATTATAGGTACTCTTTGGTATGTTTTTAGAAAATTAATATGGGTAATTGTTCCAATAAGTAGTTGTTTTTTTTCAGTAATTATTATGACTGGACTTTTAGGACTTTTAGGATGGAAAGTGACAGTTATATCTTCAAACTTTATAGCTTTAATGCTTATTTTAACTATGGCTATGAATATTCATATCAGTACAAGGTATCTTCAACTTTCTAAAGAATTTCCAAAATTAAATAAATTTAAAATTATTTCATTAACTACAAGAAAGATGTTTTGGCCTATTTTATATACAGCCTTGACAACTATATTTGCTTTTTTATCTTTGGTGTTTAGTGAAATTAAGCCAATAATTGATTTTGGTTTCATGATGACGTTTGGTCTAATAATTTCATTTCTTATTACTTTTAGTCTATTACCAACATTAATTAATTTAATTAAATTTAATAAAGTTTCATTAAAAGAGGAAAAAGGATTCTTGATAACCAATTTTTTTTGTAAAATTTCAGGTTCAAATCAAAATGCTATATTTGGAACTACAATTATAATTATTTTTCTAAGTGTTTTGGGAATTTCAAAACTAGAGGTGGAAAATAGCTTTATAAATTATTTTGACAAAAATACAGAAATTTATAAAGGAATGAAGCTAATAGATGAAAAATTAGGAGGAACCACACCTCTCGAAGTAATCTTAAAATTTCCAAAAAAAGAGGAAATTGAAGAAAAATCTGAGGATGATGAAGATGATTGGGGAGATGAAGAAGAAAATGAAGATAAATATTGGTTTACAAAAGATAAAATTAATAAAATAAGAAAAGTTCATAATTATTTAGATTCTTTAGAGCCAGTAGGAAAAGTTCTTAGCTTTTCTTCAATTATTGATGTTGCTACTCAACTAAATAACAATAAAGAGCTAGGTTCTCTTGAAATGGGTGTTTTGTATACGAAAATACCTGACAATATAAAAAAAGAAATTGTAGATCCTTATATTTCAATAAAAGACTCAGAAGCCAGAATAAGTTTAAGAATTAAAGACTCTTTAGATAATTTAAGAAGAAATGATTTACTTATCAAAATAAATTCTGACTTAGAAAATAAGTTAAATTTAAAAAAAGATGAGTTTAAATTAGGTGGCGTATTGATCCTTTTTAACAATCTTTTACAAAGTTTATTTAAATCTCAAATATTAACTCTTGGTTTTGTTATGTTGGGAATTTTTATAATGTTTATAATTCTTTTTAAAAATTTAAAATTGGCTTTAATAGGTGTTGTGCCAAATTTTATAGCAGCTTTCTTCATATTAGGATTAATAGGATTACTTGGAATTCCACTTGATATGATGACAATAACAATTGCCGCAATCACGATAGGTATAGCTGTGGATAATAGCATACATTATATTTACAGATTTAAAGAGGAGTATGTAAAATTAAGAAATTATAATAAAACATTAAAATTATGTCATTCAACTGTCGGTAAGGCTATTTTAAATACATCAATAACTATAGTTTTTGGATTTTCAATTTTAGTAATGTCAAATTTTATTCCTACAATTTATTTTGGAGTATTCACGGGAATTGCTATGTTACTTGCAATGGTTTCGGTTTTAACACTCTTACCTTCTCTATTGCTTAAAATTAAACCTTTTAATTAATGATAGAAACCTTTCAGGATTTTTTAATTCAAATAACATTATTTGATTATATTTTTTTTGTATTAACTGTTTATTTTATTATTCAAGGTTCTAGAAAAGGATTTGTTTTAAATTTATTGTCAGCTGCTAAATGGGTTTTGGCATATATTTTAACAATTTATTTATTTCCAAAAGTAAAGCCTTACTTTGATGGTATTTTAGATAGTGAATATGTTCTTGATATAATTGTAGGCGTAATATTATTTATCTTGATAATATTTCTTATTCTTTTGGCAAATAAAGCAATAAGCAAAGTTATTACTTACACAGGATTGGGTTCGGTCGATAAAATTTTTGGCTTTTTCTTTGGAATCGCTAAAAGCTATGTTCTAATTGTTTGTTTATTCACAGCTATTGATGTTGTTTACGATAACAAAAAATGGCCGTTAAATTTAAAAGATTCTTTAACATTTCCTTGGGTTGAAAAAGGTAGTATCTATCTTATAAAGGTATTTCCAGACCAAAAACAATATGAAGACGCTAAAGAAAAAGTTCAAGATGTATAATCCTAAATTAAAAGAGGAATGTGCTGTTTTTGGCATAAGCAATACGCCAGAAGCATCGACCTTAACGGCTTTAGGACTTCATGCTTTACAACATAGAGGCCAAGAAGGTTGTGGGATTGTAACATTTGATGGTGAAAAATATCACTCCGAAAAAAGATTTGGTCTAGTTGGAGACAACTTTAATGATGAAAAAGTTTTAAAAAACTTACCAGGCAATTATGCGATAGGTCATAACAGATATTCTACAACTGGCGGAACAGCTTTAAGGAATGTTCAGCCATTCTTTGCTGATACTAATTCAGGTGGAATTGGGGTAGCTCATAATGGAAATCTTACTAATGCCATAACACTTAGAAATAAAATGGTTGAAGAAGGCTCAATCTTTTACACAACATCAGATACTGAAACCATAGTGAAGCTTATAGCTAAATCAAAAAGACCTAAAACAATTGATAAAGTTATTGATGCTCTTTTTCAGATTCAAGGTGGGTATGCATTGGTTATGATGACACAAAACACACTTATTGGTGTAAGAGATCCTTATGGAATTAGACCTTTGGTAATAGGAAAATTAAAAAACTCTTATGTTTTTGCATCTGAGACATGTGCCTTTGATATTATTGGAGCAAAGTTTGTTAGAGAAGTTGAAAATGGTGAAATTGTTTATGTAGAAAATGATGAATTGAAAAGTATTAAGCCATTTCCGAAAAAAAAAGTGAGACCATGTGTATTTGAATATATTTATTTTTCAAGACCAGATAGTATTTTGAATGGCAAAACAGCCTACGAATATCGAAAAAGATTTGGAGCTGAATTAGCAAAAGAGGATAATTTAGATGCTGACTTGGTTGTGCCTGTACCAGATTCTGGAAATGCAGCTGCATTAGGCTACGCTGAAGAAAAAAAAATAAATTTTGATTTAGGTCTGATAAGAAATCATTATGTTGGTCGAACTTTTATAGAGCCGTCACAACAGATTAGAAGTTTAGGAGTTAAATTAAAATTAAATGCAAATGTTTCAGTTATAAAAAATAAAAAAATAATTTTGGTTGACGACTCTTTAGTTAGAGGGACTACTTCATCGAAGATTGTAAAAATGTTATATGACAATGGTGCTAAAGAAATACATGTCAGGATAGCAAGTCCAGAAATTAAATACCCAGATTTTTATGGAGTTGATACACCTACCAAAAAAGAACTATTGGCAGCAAATAAAACTGTGGATGAGATAAAAGAATTTATAAAAGCACAATCGCTTAAATTTTTAACTTTAGATGGATTATACCGAGGAATGGGTTTTGATAAGAGAAATGATGCGTATCCTCAGTTAACCGATCATCATTTTACTGGTGATTATCCAGTAAAAATAATTGACGAACTTGGTGAAGATAAAGTTACACAATTATCTTTATTAAGCACAAGATCGAGTAATTGATGAAAAAAGTAAATTTTACTGAAATGAAAAATGGTTCAAAAGAAGATTATGAATTATTAGAAAAGTATGAAAAAAATTTTGAACGTAAAACAGCAGATAGATTACTTAAGTATCTTGCAAGTCAAACTACAACTCTTGAGGGTTATCAAATAACTAGATTAGAACATTCCTTACAGGCAGCCACAAGAGCTTACAAGAATGGAGAAAGTGAGGAGATGGTTGTTGCAACTTTACTTCATGACATAGGAGATGACTTGGCACCTATGAATCATTCTCAATACGCAGCGTCAATAATCAGACCTTATGTTTCAGAAAAAACATATTGGATAATACTTCACCATGGACTTTTTCAAACATATTATAGTGCTCATCTTTTAGGAGGTGATAGAAACGCTAGAGATAAATTCAAGAATCACAAATACTATCAAGATACAGTTGATTTTTGTGAAAAATATGACCAGTCTTCTTTTGATCCTAATTACAAATCTATGTCTCTAGAAGATTTTGAACCAATGGTGAAAAAGATATTTGATCGAAAACCTTTTTATCATCACTAATTTAAAAAAAAATCATGACTAACAAACTTAAGGAAGAGAAAAGTCCGTATTTAAAGCAGCATAAAGACAATCCTGTAAATTGGTTTGCTTGGAATAAAGAAAGTTTAGGACAGGCAAAAAAAGAAAAAAAACCAATATTTCTTAGTGTTGGATATGCGAGTTGTCATTGGTGTCATGTGATGGCTCATGAAAGTTTTGAAGATGATCAAACAGCTAAAATAATGAATGAAAAATTTATAAATATTAAAGTTGATAGAGAAGAAAGACCTGATTTAGATTATGTTTTTCAAAGAAGTTTATCTATTTTAACAGGAACCCAAGGAGGTTGGCCTTTATCGATGTTTCTTGATGAAAATGGTGTTCCTTTCACTGGTGGAACTTATTTCCCACCAAAAGAAATGCATGGAAGACCAGATTTTCAAAAAGTTCTAAATAATGTTTCTGACGTATATAATAAGAATAGAGAGAAAATTCTTGATCAAGCACCCCAAATGCAAGAAATATTTGGTAAAATTAATCAAAGATCAGCAGTATTAAATCAACCTTTAGAACCGTTTTTAGAAAAAATTATACAGCACCTTGATAAAGATAATGGGAGTTTCAAGGGAGCTCCTAAGTTTCCCCAATTTTATTTATTTGATGCAATGTTTTATTTTTATTTAAAAACAGGAAAAGAAGAATACTTTAAACCTGTTGAAACTTTACTTTACAATATTTCTTCAAAAGGAATGTATGACCATCTAGCTGGAGGTATAGCAAGATACACTGTTGATGAAAATTGGATCATCCCTCACTTCGAAAAAATGCTTTATGATAATATTCAATATATAGGATTGTTAAATAAGTTCTTTCAAAAAACTAATAATCTTTATTATAAAGGGAAGTTAGAGCAAACCATAAATTTTATCAATTCAGAATTTAAAAATGATTTTGATCTTTATGGGTCTGCATATGATGCTGATAGCGATGGTGTTGAAGGAAAATATTACGTATGGAATTATGCAGAACTAAAAAATACTTTGGGTTCTAAATTTAATTTATTTGCAAAAAAATATAATTTAACTGAAGAGGGAAATTTTGAAGGTAATAATATTTTAATAGAAACTCATTATAAACTTTCCGATGATGAGATTAAAGAAATCTCAAACACAGAAAAAACGTTATTAGATCAAAGAAATAAACGTACTAAACCATTATTTGATGATAAATCTCAAACTGATCAAAATTGTTTTTTATTAGAAACACTCCTTCTTTCATCCCTAGTAACTGATAATGAAGAACTAAAACAAAATACTCTTGTTAGTATAAAGATATTGGAAAAATATTTGTCAGATAAAATTTTCCATTGCTATCAAGACACAGAGATTGACGCTTTTTTGGAAGATTACGTATACTATGCTAGTCTTTTGATAACTATTTATGAGTTAGATGGTGACGTTAAATACATCGAAAAAGCAAAAGATATTTTAATAAAAACCTGGGAATACTTCTTTGATAAAAAATCAGGCTTAATGCAGAAAAATAAAATATTAGACAATGATCTATTTGTACAACCAGTAGATCTAAATGATAATAATATACCAAATGGAAATAGTGTATATTTAAACTTATGTAATAAAATATATATTATAACTAGCGATAAAATATGGTTTGAAAAAATTGATATTTTAAAAAAAAGTTTCCACCAAGTTTTAAACTCAAACTTTGCACAAATGTTTAGTTTTGTAAAATCATTGGATATTTGTAATGAAAGTATATCTTTTACAATTCATGGAAAGCAAAATTTAGATCCTAATATAAAAAAGTATTTACAAAAAAAGTTTTTT
>CACJNI010000016.1 GCA_902594705.1 uncultured Pelagibacteraceae bacterium | reverse complement strand
CTTTAAATATTAAAAAAATTTCAAGATTACAAATTAATGACATAAAAGATTTAAAAAATGCTTCCTCAAATGATATTTCTTTTTTCAATAGTTTAAAATATTTAGATGACCTTAAAAAAACTAAAACTAAACATATAATTATTCATAAAAAATACTTAAATTATGTTGACTCGTTCTCTAACCCAATTGTTGTTGATAATGTATTAAATTCTGTATCATTAGTAGTGGATCTCTTTTATCCAACTGCTTTAATTGATGCTGTTGACTTTAAATTAAAAAAACCAAGAAAAAAAATGTATAAAAATATAAGATTAGGTGAAAATATTTTAATTGGTAAAAATGTTAAAATAGGACAAAATTCTATCATAGGACATAATTCAATAATAGAGTCCAATGTACATATAGGTAAAAATTGTATAATCGGTAATAATGTTATAATAAAAAATTCTTTAATAGGAAAAAATGTTAGGATTCTAGATGGTTCAGTTATTGGAAAAAAAGGATTTGGTTTTTTTCCTAATAAAAAAGCTAATTTAAGGTATCCTCATATCGGCATGGTAATTATTCATGATAACGTTGAAATAGGTTGCAATAATACTATTGATAGAGGTTCAATATCCAACACAATTATAGGAACCAATACTTTTCTAGATAACCAGGTCCATATTGCTCATAATGTAAATATTGGGAAGAACTGTATAATTACCGGACAAGTTGGTATTGCTGGAAGCGCTTCAATAGGTGATAATGTGATGATAGGTGGACAAACAGGCATTTCTGGACATATTAAGATCGGTAACAATGTTCAAATTGGTGGTGGAAGTGGTGTAGTAAAAAATATTCCAGACAATACCCGAGTGATGGGTTATCCTGCAAGAGACATCAAATCATTTTTAAAAGAAAATAATTGAGTATGACTGATAAATTAAATAAAGAACAAATCAAAGATTTATTACCTCACAGAGAACCAATGTTATTAGTAGATGAATTAATAAACATAAAAAAATTAAAATCTGCAACTGCTATTGTGAACGTTAAGAAAGATAGTTTTTTTGTTCAAGGCCATTTTCCAGGTGAACCTGTCATGCCTGGAGTGTTAATAGTCGAGGCTTTTGGTCAAGCTGCTGCTGCCTTGACAGCTGCAGGCATAGATAGAAAAACATATGAAGACAAATTAGTTTTTTTAATGACAATTGACAAAGCTAGATTTAGAAATCCTGTTATACCTGATTGTAAATTAGAATTGAATATAGAAGCAGTTAGATCACATGGTAGAGTTTGGAAATATAAAGGTGAAGCAATAGTTGATGGAATAAAAATGGCAGACGCTCAATGGGCTGCAACAATAGTGGATCGAAAGAAATAATTAGTAGTAATTCTTGATAAGCTTTTAATTATATATTTGTTATCAACTTATTGTGATACATCATACGGCAATAATAGACTCAAAATCAAAAATTTCTAATAATGTGGAAGTTGGACCTTATTGCATTATAGGTCCAGATGTTGAAATAGATACTAATACTAAATTACATTCTCATGTAAATATAGCAGGTAATACTAAAATTGGAAAAAATAATGAGATATTTCCTTTTGTGTCTATAGGTACAGATCCACAGGATTTAAAGTATAAAGGTGAGAGAAATTCAATTAAAATCGGAAATAACAATAAATTAAGAGAGTATGTAAATATTAATCCTGGTACTTCTCAGGGTGGCACAATTACTAAACTAGGAGACAACAATTTATTGATGGTATACTGTCATGTTGCACATGACTGCAATCTTGGAAATAATATAGTTTTGGCAAACAATGTTCAAGTTGGCGGTCATGTTACAATTGAAGATAATGCTGTAGTTGGAGGCAGTTGTGCTATTCATCAATTTTCAAGAATAGGGCATTTGTCAATGGTTGGAGGGATGACCGGTGTTTTAAGTGATGTGATTCCGTTTGGCTTATCATTAGGGAATAGAAATAATTTAGTCGGACTTAACCTTATTGGTTTAAGAAGAGCAAAAATTCCAAATAAAGATATTAAAATACTACAAAACTTTTATGAGCTAGTATTTAGTAATCAAAATTTTAGATCTAATGCAGAAAATCTAAATACAGAAATCAAAGAAAATAAATATGTTAAAACCATCATTGATTTTATAAATTCAGATAAAAAGCGCCCAATATCTCTTCCAGAAAATATTAAATGATTGGATTATTTTTAGGGGAAAAAAAGCTACCATTAGAAATTTTAAAAAGTTTAAAAAAAAAGAAAATTAAATATTTTATTATAGATTTATCAAAAAATAATAAATTCAAAAAAGATAAAAATAGTTACTTTATAAATATTGGAAAATTTGGAAAAATTTTAGAATTAATTAAATCGAAAAAATGCAAAAAAGTTTTATTTGCAGGAAATATTATTAAACCTAAAATATCTAAATTAAAATTAGATCTTAAAGGTATTTATTATATACCTAGAATTATAAAAGCATCTAAATTAGGAGATGCAGCTATATTAAAAGAATTAATATATATTTTGTCAGAAAACAAAATAAGAGTGATTAAATTAAATACATATAATCCAGAATTAACTTTAAGCAAAGGATGCTACACAAAATTGAAACCTAATATGATTGATAAAATAACAATTAAAAAAGGTATTCAAATATTAAAAAAATCAAATTCATTTAATCATGTTCAAGCATTAGTAATCAATAATAATAAGATAGTTTCTTTTGAAAAAAAAAAAGGTACAAAAGATATGTTAAAATCAATTAGAAACAATAATCTACAGAATAAACTCTTATTAAAGATGCCTAAAATTAAACAAGACTTACGAGTTGACTTACCAACTATAGGACTGGATACACTAAAGGATTGTAAAAAAGCTAATATTAAAGGAATTATTGTTAAAGCTGGTCAAAACATATTTTTAGATAAACAAGAAGCAATTAAATTTGCTAATAAAAATAATATTTTTGTATTAGCTAAATGAAAAAAATATTTATTTTAACAGGTGAGCCGTCTGGTGATAAATTAGCTGCGGAAGTTATAAAACAATTAAAAAAATCTAGAAAAGATGTTGAATATTTATCTGTTGGAGGACAATATTTAAATTCGATAGGTATTAAGTCAATATATGATCAAAAAGATATTACTTATATAGCTTTTACAGACATATTAATAAATATCTTCAAAATAAATAAAAAAATTAATGAAACAGTAAAAAAAATTTTAGATTACAATCCTGATATTTTATTTAGTGTTGATAGTCCTGATTTTAATCTTCGTGTTTCAAAAATAATTAAATTAAAAAAACCAAATATTAAAACTATTCATTTCATTGCTCCCAAAGTTTGGGCTTGGCGAGAGGGTAGAGTAAAAAAAATGAAACGTTACTTAGATCATATTCTTTTATTATTTGATTTTGAAAAAAAATATTTTGACAAAGAAAAACTAAAAAATACATTTGTTGGACATCCTATATTAGATAATACAAATCACGAAAAAATCGAAATTAATGAATTATTAAAAGATAAAATTATTTCCATTTTTCCTGGCAGCAGATTATCAGAATTAAAATCACATGTACCTATACTTATTGAATTTATAAAAAAAATGAATAAACAAAAAATTAATTACAATTTTATTTTTCATGCGACACAAGGGTCTAAAGAATATTTATCAAAAATTTTAAAAAAAAGTAATTTAGTAAATGTTGATCTTATCTCAAATGAAAATATAAAAACTGCTACAATTAAAAAATCTATTTTTGCTATAGTCAAATCTGGTACAATCTCGCTTGAAGTTTGTAAATATGGTATACCATCTATAATAATTTATAAAATGAATTTTGTTAATTTTTTTATAGCTAAGTTATTTTTAAAAATAAAATTTGCAAATATGATAAATATTATTAACAATAAAGAAATTATTCCTGAACTTTTACAAAAAGAGTG
The DNA here is from genome assembly GCA_902594705.1 of uncultured Pelagibacteraceae bacterium. Classification (GTDB taxonomy): domain Bacteria; phylum Pseudomonadota; class Alphaproteobacteria; order Pelagibacterales; family Pelagibacteraceae; genus Pelagibacter. The sequence continues at coordinate 6,606 of CACJNI010000016.1, read as the reverse complement.
TAATCCAGACGAAATATTTAAAACAGTTAATTATTTATTAAAAAAGCCAGAACTTATAAATCAACAATTAAAGCAAGTAAGTAAAACAATTCATGGATTAAAATCAACCACTTCATCAAGTAACGAAGCATCAAATATTTTGCTATCTTATTTGAGATAATCTTTTAGAAACTTCATCTTTTCCCAAAGAACATAATATATCATATATACCAGGTCCAAACTTTGATCCTGTAAGGCATATCCTTAATGGTTGTCCAACTCCTTTAAAATTTGTATTATTATTCTTTATTAAGTTTTCAATTATTGGCTCTAGTGATTCTCTGGTAAAATCTGAAAGTTTATTTATTTCATTACTAAATAGTTTAATAATTTTAATAGCTGTTTCGTCTAAAAGTTTTTTATCTTCTTTTTCGATTTGAATTTTGTCATTTATTAAAAACTTTGAATTTTTGTAAATATCTTCCAAAGTTTTTGCTTTATTTTTTAAAAAATGTAATGAATTTTTTATTTTTTTCTTAGATAAATCAGGTATCTTTTCTTTAAAAGTATTACAGTAAGTTATTAAAAGATCAAATAGATCAATTTCGTCTATATTTTTGATATAGTGTTCATTCATTGAGTATATCCTACTAATATCCAATTTTGAGGGTGATTTCCCAATGCCTTCTAAATTAAAGTATTTGATACTTTCGTCTAAATCAAAAATTTCTTTATCTTTGTATGACCATCCTAAACGCAGAAGATAGTTTCTTAAAGCATTAGGTATTATTCCAATTTTAGAATAATCATCTAATGTTGATGCATTATCTCTTTTTGATAGTTTTTTTCCTTCGATAGTATGAATTAGTGGTATGTGAGCAAAAGATGGCACTTCCCAATTCATTGCTTCATAAATTTGTATTTGTTTGAAAGTATTTATTTTATGATCATCGCCTCTAATTATGTGTGTCATGCCCATTAAATGATCATCTACTGATGCTGACAAATTATATGTTGGAGATCCATCAGCTCGTAATATAACAAAGTCTTCAATAGTATTATTTTCTATTTCTACATTTCCTTGGACCAAATCTTTTAAGATAGATTTTCCTTCAATTTTACTTTTAAATCTAATTACAGGATCTATTTCTTTTGGAGCATCTGACTCACTCTTGTTTCTCCATTTTCTATCGTAAATATATGGGATTTTTTTTTGTTTTGCTCTTTTTTTTTGTTCTTCAATTTCATCGGTAGAACAATAGCATTTGTAAGCCAAACCTTTTTTTAACAAATTATTAGCTATATTTATATGATCAACTATTTTTTTTGATTGAATGTATTCGCCATCATCATAATTAATTCCTATCCATTTTAAGGAATTAATTATTTGATTTTTGAATTCTTCTTTAGACCTTTCTTTATCTGTATCCTCTATTCTTAGATAAAATTTGCCACCTTTATTTTTTGAATAAAGCCAATTGAATAATGCTGTTCTCACTCCTCCAATGTGTAAAGGTCCTGTTGGTGATGGAGCAAATCTAGTTGCAACAGTTTTCATCAGATTTATTTAGACTATTTTAGGAAAAGTTTCTATATAAAGATACTAGAATTCCTTGAACTTTTACTCTGTCAGGACCAAATATTTTTGTTTCGTAATTTCTATTAGCACTTTCCAAAGCTACGGTCTTACCTTTTCTTCTTATTCTTTTTAGCATTGCTTCATGATCGTCAATTAATGCGACTACTATTTTTCCATTTTCAGCTGTATCAGCTTTTTTCACAATTACTGTATCACCATCATTTATTCCAGCCTCAATCATAGAGTCTCCTTGAACTTTTAGTCCAAAAAATTCTCCATTTTTCTCAATATTGGAAGGCAAAGGTATTCTAGAAACTTCGTTTTGAATTGCTTCAACAGGTGTACCTGCAGCAATTTTACCTAACACAGGTATTTCATTTTCATCTGAATTATTTCGATTTGAACTTTCATCAAGACCACCTTTAATTACACTTGGTGAAAAACTGTTATAAATATCATTTGCTGATGCTGTTTCAGGTAACTTAATGACTTCTAAAGCCCTTGCTTTATGAGCCAATCTTTTAATAAAACCTCTTTCTTCTAAAGCACTAATTAATCTATGAATTCCAGATTTAGACTTAAGATTTAGAGATTCCTTCATCTCTTCATAAGAGGGAGATACGCCACTAGATCTCAACTTTTTGTTGATAAACAACAGCAGGTTTTTTTGTTTTTTAGTTAACATAGAACAAATTGTGTACATAGATGTTCTATAAAAGTTCTTTCAATTAAACAAGTGTAAAAACCCTAATAAATTCAGCACTTTTTTTATAAAATAGAAAAAATATTATTATTTTCTAAATTTTTTAAAATCGATTCACCAATTAGAAATGTTTTTATTTTAGTTTCTGATGCTATTTTCAGAACGTCTTCTTTATTTTTTATTCCACTCTCTGAAATTAATGGTCCGTCATGATTTACTAAAATATTATGAATATCATAAGTTGTATTTATATCTGTTTTTAGCGTTTTTAAATTCCTATTGTTTATTCCTATTAGCGCATCTCTGTACTTTAGAGATTTTTTGGCCTCTTCAACAGTGTGAACTTCAACAATTACAGACATTTTAAGTTTCTCAGCTTCTTCATACAAATCATCTGCAGTTTTTTCATCAACGCCAGCTAAAATTATTAAAATAGCATCAGCACCATAACTCCTAGAAAGATGGACTTGAAATTTATCAACAAAAAAATCTTTACATAGAACAGGTAAATTTATTTTTTGTTTAATTTTACTAATATGAATTAAGTTTCCCAAAAAAAAATCCTCCTCAGTTAACACTGATAAGCAAGTTACATTATTTTTTAAGTATGTATTGGCAATTTCAACAGGGTTATAATTTTCAATAATTATACCAGCTGAAGGACTTGCTTTTTTAATCTCTGCAATAATAGAGATTTTATTGTGATTTATATTATTAAGTATTCTTTCTTTAAAATTTATATAATTTTTTAGATTTGTAATTTTATCATTTAGAGAATTTATTGAAATATCTTTTTTTAAAATTTGAATTTTATTTTTTTTTTTATTAATTATTTTTTCTAATATATTCTCAGACATTTCTCAATTTTTCTAAATGTGAATATGTTTTTCCCGATAACAAATGATCTCTTACTTTTTGATAGGCATATTTAAAATTATGTTCTCTCTCAGATATTATTAAACCAGCTGCAGCATTTAATGATACTGCTTTAGAAAAGTCATCATCATTACCTTTAAATATATCTATAATTTTTTGTGAATTATATTTTGCGTCATTTCCAACTATTTTATCGAAACCTTCAGCATTTACTTTCAATTCTTTAGGATCAATAATCATTTCATTAATTTCCCCGTTTCTTAATTGTTTAACGATAGTTTTGTGATACGGTGATATTTCATCTAAACCATCATTGCTACAAACAATCCAAGCAAATTTTATTTTTAAGTCTTTCAAGGCATTAGCAAATATATCTAGAAGTTTTTTATCAAAAACTCCTACAACTTGTTTTTCAACATTTGCTGGACTACTCAAAGGGCCAATCATATTAAAAATTGTTCTCTTCCCAATTTTTTTTCTGGTTGGGCCAACATATTTCATTGCACTATGATAATTTGGAGCAAACATAAATCCAAAATGATTCTTTTTAATTTGATTTTCAATATCTTTGGGCTCCAAGTTGATATTTATATTTAATGCTTCTAAAACATCTGCAGATCCACATTTTGATGAAACTGCTTTATTACCGTGTTTTGCTACCTTAATGCCCATACTTGAAAGTAATAATGCAGAAGCAGTTGATATGTTTAGTGTGTCCTTGCCATCTCCACCTGTTCCACAGGTATCTATGCAGTCATCTACATTAACTTTTTTCGCTTTATTTCTAAGCACTGAGACACCACCTGCTATTTCTGTTGAAACTTCTCCCTTTTTAGAGAGCAGAGTTATAAAGTTATAAATTTCATTATCATTAGCTTTTCCATTCATCAAAATTTCAAAAGCATCAATACTTTCCTTTAATGTTAAATTTTCATTTAATTCAAGTTTTTTTAAATATTTTTCCATTTATTTAATAAAATTTTTTAAAATTTTTAAACCATCTTTAGTCTTTATACTTTCAGGATGAAATTGTACTCCATGAACATCATAAATTCTATGTTTAACACCCATAATTATTCCATCTAAAGTCATGGCAGTAATTTCTAAATCTTTAGAGAGTGTTTTTTTATCGATTATTAAACTATGGTATCTAGTTGCCTCAAATATTTTTGGTATTCCTCTTAAAATCCCTATATTTTTTGAAATGATTTTACTTGTTTTTCCATGAACCAATTCTTTAGCTTGAATAATTTTAGATCCAAATATTTGAGCTATAATTTGATGACCTAAACAAACTCCAAGTATTGGAATTTTATTATACAATTCATTTACTATTGATAGACAGTTTCCAGCTTGATCAGGATTACCTGGACCAGGTGATATCACAATTTTATTATATTTTTTCTTTAATATTTCTTTTGTGTTTATTTTGTCATTTCTTACTACGTCTATATTTTGACAAAACTTAGATATGTAATGATACAAATTAAATGTAAAACTATCATAGTTATCAATTAAAATTATTTTCATAATTATTCAATTGCTTTTAATAGAGCCTTTGCTTTATTAACTGTTTCAAGATATTCGTTTTGTGGTTTGCTATCTGCAACTATTCCAGCACCAGATTGCACATAAAATTTGTTATTTTTAGCTACTGCAGTTCTAAGTGCAATACATGTATCAAATTCACCATTTGCTGAAAAATATCCAATTCCACCGGCATAAACTTTTCTTTTAGTTGTCTCTAGTTCATCTATTATCTCCATTGCTCTAATTTTTGGAGCTCCAGATACTGTTCCTGCCGGAAACCCAGACAATAAAGTTTCAAATTTTGAGTATTTATTATTAAATATTCCTTCAACATTTGATACTATATGCATTACATGAGAGTATCTTTCTATTGAAAAACTTTCAGTCACTTTTACAGTATTAATCTTTGATACTTTTCCAGTGTCGTTTCTTCCTAGATCAAGAAGCATTAAATGTTCGGACAGCTCTTTTTTGTCATTCAGTAGATCTTTTTCAAAAAATAAATCTTGTTTTTTATTTTTCCCCCTTGGTCTTGTTCCAGCAATCGGTCTAATCGTGACTTTATTATTTCTTAACCTAACAAGTATTTCTGGACTTGCACCAATAATCTGAAAATCTTTAAAATTAAAAAAATACATAAAAGGAGAAGGGTTTGTTTTCCTCAATTTTTTATAAATTTCTATTGGGTTTTTACTTAATTTGGTTTCAAATCTTTGACTTAGAACTACCTGAAATATGTCTCCAATTTTAATATATTTTTTAGCTTTCTTTACATTTGATAAAAATTTTTGTTTAGAAATATTTGATTTTACTTTTGTTTTAACTTTTTTATTAATTTTATATAAATACGAACTATTGTAATTAGATAAAAAAATTAAATTCTCAATTTGATGAATTATTTTTTCGTACTTTATTTTATAATTATTTATTTTTTCATCACAAAAAACATTAATTATAAAATATAATTTCTTTTTTATATTATCATGTATTATTAGCTCTCTTGGTCTGATAATTCTGGCATCAGGTAATTTTAAATCGTCTCTATTTTTATTGGGGATATTTTCTAGATATCTAATAATATCATATGAAAAGTATCCTGATATTATTGAGCTAATTGAGGGTAATTCTTTAGGAATTTTAAATTTAAAACTTTCAATAACGTTTTCTATATTTTTCTTTGCACTACCTTTCAAAATTTTAACTTTGTTATCAAAATATATCTTGCTTACATTATTATTAAATTCCCAAATTTTATCAGGATTTTTTCCAAAAATTGTATATCTACCTTTAATAAATCCTTTTTCAACAGATTCAAATACAAAAGCATTTTTCTCATTAAAAAAATTATTTATTAAATTTATTATTTCTTTAGAACCATCACTATCCAAAGATAAATAGAGTATTTGGTTTAATTTTTTTTTATGATCTATCTTAAATTGTTTAAGGCTTATATTAAGCATTATTTAAAATAATCTTTTATTCGATTTATATTGTTATTAAAAATTTTAACTTCATACTTGGTGTTAAGTGATGTATCATAGGAACTATAAACATCATCGATCAAGTTAATATTTGTTTTAGCTAAATATTCTTGAATATTTTCATTTGTACTTTTTAAATTTTCAGAAGTAATCTGATTAATCTTTGCTAAAAAAATATTATTAGATTTGTTTGAAACCATAACAAAACTGTTTTTTGGCAATTCATAAATAAGCTTTAAAGATGTCTCATCAAATAAATTATTATCAGTAATTGAATTAATTATTCCCGAATTTATATTTTCTTTGTTTTTTACGAGGTTGTTGAAGTCAGTATCAGTGAAATCCTTATTTTGAATTTTTTCAAATAAATTTCTATTAAGATCAAATTTTTTCTTTAATACAATTCGATTTTTAACTTTATCTCTGAAAGATGTATCATTTTTATTTGGTAGTAAATT
>CACJNI010000015.1 GCA_902594705.1 uncultured Pelagibacteraceae bacterium | reverse complement strand
TTCAAAAATATATTAACGCTAAAGATAAAGATGAGATCGTTTTTACTAAAGGAGCTACTGAAGCAATAAATTTAGTCGCCAACACTTTTGGTCAAAAGTATTTGTCTGAAGGAGATGAAGTATTGTTGACTGAACTCGAGCATCATTCAAATTATGTGCCTTGGCATTTTCTCAGAAAAGCAAAAAATATTAAAATAGAATTTGCTGAAATTAATGATGATGGTGAAGTAACATTAGAAGCTATAGAAAAAAAAATTACAAACAAAACAAAGATAATTAGCGTAAGTCATTTGTCAAATGTAACAGGTGCAATATTACCAATCAAAGAAATTGTGCAATTAGCACATTCAAAAAATATACCTGTTCTAATTGATGGTTGCCAAGGAGCTCCACACTTAAAATTAGATATGCAGGACATTGATTGTGATTTCTATGCAATATCTGGACATAAAATGTACGGACCAACCGGAATAGGTGTTCTATATGCTAAAAAAAAATGGCTTGAAGATTTACCTCCATATCAAGGTGGAGGAGGAATGATAAATGAGGTTAAAAAAGAAGGGATTACTTATGGAGAATTACCTAACAAATACGAGGCTGGTACAATGGCCACAGCTCAAGTTATAGCTTTTAATGAATCCATAAAATTTATGGAAAAAATTGGTATTCAAAATATCGAGAAACATGAAAAAGAACTATTAGACTATGGATTAGAAAAGTTAAGAAAAAATAATTCAGTTAATATTATAGGAAATCCAAAAGAAAAGGGTGGGGTTATATCATTTACTATTGAAGGTGTTCATCCGCATGATATTGCAACAATTCTTGATGAAGACGGAGTAGCTATTAGAGCGGGGCATCACTGCTGTCAAATATTACACGATAAATTAAATTTACCTGCAACCGCAAGAGCTTCGTTTGGAGTTTACAATACAAAAGATGATATTGATAAACTTGATGAAGCAATAAATAAATGTAAAAAAATTTTTAACTTATAATGGACTTAAAAGATTTATATCAAGAAATAATATTAGACCATGGAAAAAATCCAAGGAATTTAGGAAAGTTTGACAATTATAATAAAGATGCAAAAGGAAACAATCCTTTATGTGGTGATAACGTTCATGTTTATCTCAGATTAAATGAAAATAAAAAAGTTGAAGATATTGCATTTGAGGGGCATGGCTGTGCTATTTCAATGGCATCAGCATCAATTATGACTGATATGGTTAGAGGCAAAGAAGAGAAAGAGGTAAAAGAAATTGTAACTGATTTTTTAGGAATGATAAAAGAGAAAGACTCTTTAGAAACAAATATTTTAAAAGATGACGAAAAAACTAAATTAATGAGTTTATCTGGTGTTAAGCAATACCCTATGAGAGTAAAGTGTGCGACTTTATCTTGGCATACTCTCACATCAGCATTGGATAATTCAGATCAAATTGTAAAAACAGAAGAATGAAAATGGATCTTAAAGAAAAAGTAATTGCTGAAATAAAAAAAATTTATGACCCAGAGATACCTGTTAATATATACGAATTAGGATTGATATACGATATTATTGTTAATAATTCAGAAGTTAAAGTTAAAATGACTTTAACCACACCAAATTGTCCAGTAGCTGAAAGTTTGCCTAAAGAAGTTAAAGACAGTATATTAGAAATTAAAGAAGTTTCAAAAGTAGATCTTGATTTAGTTTGGGAACCACCATGGGACAAATCAATGATGTCTGAAGCTGCAAAACTTGAATTAAATTTATGACAAAACAAATTATAACTTTAAGCGATAACGCAGCTCAAAGAATAAAAGAAATTATGTCTAATGCTGAAAAAGACTCTTTAGGAGTTAGAGTTGGAGTTAAGTCAGGTGGGTGCGCAGGGATGTCTTATGTTATGGAGTACACAAAAGAGGCAAACCCAAATGACGAAGTAGTAGAAGATAAAGGTGTGAAAGTCTTCATAGACTCTGCAGCAGTAATGTATTTACTTGGAACAGAAATGGATTTTAAAAAAGAAAAATTTTCTTCACAATTTGTATTTAATAACCCGAATGAAACGGAGAGATGTGGATGCGGAGAATCCTTTAAAATATAGTATTTAATATATGCATATCAGAATTGCGTTTATTGCATATCTATGGTAGAATCATTGATATGAACACTTTTGAGCATAAAAACCTAATTAACTCTGAAGTTAAAACTCAAAAAAGAAAATCTTTATTCAGAAGCTTAATTAAACCAGTAGAAGCGGGCGCACATGGCACCCTCCACTACGTGGTTAAAAAAGGTTTAGGAAAAAATAAAATAGCTAAAAAATAAAAAAGCTATTTAACAACTATAGTACATATCAAACTCAATAGGATGAGGTGTATGTTCAAAATTGTGTATCTCCTCAAATTTAAGAGCAATATAAGCATCAATTTGATCGTCAGTAAATACTCCGCCTTGAGTTAAAAACTTTCTATCTTTATCTAAACTTTCCATTGCTTCTCTTAATGATCCGCAAACTGTTGGAACTTTTTTAACTTCCTTCTCTGATAAAGCGTAAAGATCTTTATCAAAGGATTTACCTGGATCAATTTTATTTTTGATACCGTCAATTCCAGCCATTAACATAGATGCAAATGTTAAATAAGGATTACCAGATGCGTCTGGGAATCTAATTTCACATCTTGCACCTTTTTTGCTTAGAGTTATCGGAATTCGACAAGATGCTGATCTGTTTCTTGCAGAATAAGCAAGCAATACTGGAGCTTCAAAGCCTGGAATTAATCTTTTATAACTATTTGTTGTAGCATTTGAAAACGCGTTAATCGCCTTAGCATGTTTAAGTATACCACCAATATAATAAAGTGCAGTTTGTGACAAACCTGAATATTTATTTCCGGAAAAAACTGGAGTTTTTCCCTTCCAAACTGATTGGTGAACGTGCATTCCTGATCCATTATCACCTTTTACAGGTTTAGGCATAAACGTAGCAGTTTTACCAAATGAATGTGAAACCATTTGAACTACATATTTGTATAATTGAACATTATCAGCTTGATCAACTAATGTACCAAAAAGCATTCCAAGTTCGTGCTGGCTTGGAGCAACTTCATGGTGATGTTTTTCAACTGTGATACCTACGTCTCTTAAACCTTTTAGGTATTCACCTCTTATATCCTGAGCACTATCTACTGGAGGGACTGGAAAATATCCACCTTTAACTCCAGGTCTATGACCCATATTCCCATTTTCATAACTTTTTCCAGAATTATATGGTCCTTCTGTACTATCTATCGAAAAACTTGTTTCGTTCATATCGTTTTTGATTTTTACATCATCAAAAACAAAAAATTCTGGCTCTGGACCAAAGTAAGCTTTATCACCTATACCAGTTTTCTTTAAATAAGCTTCAGCTTTTTTCGCTATCCCTCTTGGATCTCTTTCATAAGGATTTCTTTTAATTGCATCTAATATGTCGCAAAATAAAACAAGAGTATTATGAGATGTAAATGGATCAACGATTTGTCTGTTTAAATCAGGTTTTAATATCATGTCAGATTCATTTATTGCTTTCCATCCAGCAATAGATGATCCATCAAAAAATACACCATCGGTTAACATGTCCCCATCGACTACCGATGCATCCATAGTTAAGTGCTGTAATTTACCTCTTGGGTCTGTAAATCTTAAATCGACAAACTCAATTTGCTTGTCTTTCATCATTTTTAGAACTTTGCTTGCGCTCATATTATCTCCTGTAGAATTAAATATCTGGGTTAATTACCAATATTGTTATAATAAAGAATACATATAATGAGGATATCACCTATGCAATTTAAACATATAATTATGCCAATAATTTCAGTACTTTTTTATCAATCATAAGTTGAATATGACTTTATTAAATAAAGAACCAGTTAAAAGAGCCGAGAAGTGTCTTAAAAAGTTTGATGAAAATCTATTGGTTGTAGAATTAGAAAATTCAGCAAAAACAGCATTGGATGCAGCAAATTCATTAAATTGTGAAGTAGGAGCAATTGTTAAAAGTCTGCTTATTAAGATAGAAAATGATTTTTTACTTTGTTTAGTTTCCGGAGACAAAAGATGTTCGTTAAATAAATTAAAAAAAATTTCTGAAAAAAAAAATGTAAGAATGGCTTCTGCTGACGAGGTAAAGTCTCAAACAGGATATACAATTGGAGGTGTATCTCCTGTAGGTCATATAAATAAAATTCAGATATTTATAGATAATTCTTTGAGTAGGTTTAAAGATATTTTTGCTGCAGCTGGTCATCCTAATGTGATTTTTAAGATCAATTATGAAAAATTAATTCAAATTACAAAAGGTGATGTGAAAGATATTACAGAATGAAGCAAGCTAATTTAACAGATTATATTTTATTAACATTATTATCAATAATTTGGGCATCTGCTTTTTTTAATATAAAAATTGCAACAGAATCTTTCGGTCCAATGACAATTGCTTTTTTGAGAGTATTTTTTGGATCTATACCAGTATTAATTTTATGTTTTTATAAAAAAATTGTAATTGAAGCATTTTCAAAAGATTGGCATTGGTTCATGTTAATAGGTCTAATCAATTTAGTTATACCATTCTTTTTAATTGCATATGGAGTAAAATCTGTGCAAAGTAATTTGGCTGCAATTTTGATGTCCACTACTCCTTTGAGTTCTACCATATTAGGTCATTTTTATACAAAAAATGAAAAATTTAATGTTGCCAAAACTATAGGAATATTAATAGGATTTGCAGGAATTGTTTATTTATTTTCTGATAATATTTTAATCGATGAAAATAATTTTCTTTCAGCAATATTAATTTTAGTAGGATCAACATGTTATGTAATAGGTGGAGTTTTAACACTTAAAATTAGTAAGAAAAAAAATGAAAATGTTACTGGATCAATATTGATTTGGGCAACTTTGATTTTATTTCCGTTAATGTTTTTTTTAGAAACTCCATGGGAAAATACTCCATCATTAAATTCAACTATGTCAGTAATTTATCTTGGTATAGTACCAACAGGAGTTGCATGGCTTTTAAGGTTTAAAATTTTGAAAAAGAATGGTTTAATTTTTCAATCTCAGGTCTCGTACTTAATTCCAATCTTTGGTATTATTTTAGGCTATATATTTTTAAGTGAATTAATAACTTATAAGGTATTAATATCTTTATTGGCTGTAGTTGTAGGAATTTATTTTGTTAGAAAAGCAGATACAAAAATTATTGTTTAAATGAAGATATAGAGCTAATATGCCCTGGTTTTGTCTCACAACATCCGCCTAATATTGTTGCCCCGCCTTCTATGAATTTTTTTGATAAATTATAAAATTCATTTGCATCAAAATTATCTCTTTTTCCTAAAGATTGATTAGGATTTACTCCAATTTCATTAGGTTTTGCTGTATTAAATGTCTGTATTGGGCCTGGTTCATCAACTCCCCACAAATTTATTTTAAATCCAAATGGAACTTTACAATTTAAAAATTTATCTAATACAGATAATGATATTTCTGGAGAAACACATGCACAAACTACACCAAGTGTATTTTCATCTTGAATAATTTCAAGTAATTGCTCAATTTTTTCTTCTGAGGGTAGGTCACCATTTTTTTTTAAATGTATTCCAATTAAAACTTTTTTGTTTAATTTTTTAGATATATTAAGAGCGGCTTTAACTTCATTAGTGCTGCTAATAACATCTAAATATAAAAAATCAGTAAATTCGCTTAAAATATCAGCTTGTTCAAACATATCTTCCTCAATTAATCTTATATCGCGATTATCAGTTATATAAGTGTCTCTTTGGCTAGGAATTGATCCAGCTACTAATACATTTTTCTTTGATAAATCTTTAGCTTTGATTGCAAGTTTACAAGCAATTTCGTTTAATTTTTTGAATTGATTACCAACATTATTTTCTATTAATCTAAATTTTCTACAACTAAAAGTGTTTGTAACAATAACATCTGAGCCTGCATTGATATATGATAAATGAGTATCAACTAACAATTGATGATATTTTTTATATAATAAAGCGCTTGCAGACCATAAGGTCCCCATAGATACCATTCCTTTTTCAAGTAATAATTGACCCATACCACCATCTAATATTCTTATTTTTTTAAAAAAATTGTTATCCATTTATTTTTTATCCCTTGTAGCTATAAATACTCCAACAGTTGTTATTAAAAAACCAATTATGTCAGTAAATGTTAATTTTTCATTTAAAAATATCCATGCCATCACTGCTGAGGTAGGAGGTACTAAAAAAAATAAAGTAGTAGTTTTGCCCACACTACCTCTTTTGATTAAAAACATAAGAATAGTAAAAGCTCCAAATGAAACTAATATAATTTGGTGAGACATACCCAATATAAAACTAGTTGTAAAATTTATGTAAGCATTTTCAAATATAAACATTAATAATAGATTAAAAAGGCAACCACCAACTGCTTGATACGCATTGTTAACTGACAAAGCTAAATTTCCACTCAATTTTTTTTGCCACAATGTTCCAGCCGTTATTGCAAATAAAGCTAAGACTGTAGCTAACAATCCTAAAGGAGGAATTTCTTTTCCAAAATCAATACCTAAGACAGTCACAGAACCAATGAAACCTAAACTGATACCTACCCACTGTTTCCAAGATATTTTTTCTCCAAAAATTGGACCAGATAAAATATTTGTTAAAATTGGTTGAAGTGTAACTATTAAAGCTACAATTGCAGCTGGCATCCCAATTGAAAATGCATACCAGCATCCACCTAAATAAATTCCATGAAATAAAATACCTGTTGAAAGACTTTCAATAATATTTTTTAATTTTCCGAAAATTTTATCATTACTGAGATAAGCAAATACAAGAAAACCAATTGTTACAATCCCAAACCTAAATGCTAAAGCTGCAAATGGAGAAGCGTTTTGAACAATTTCTTTCCCAGATATGAATGCCGATGACCATAATAATATAAAGAGCAAAGGAAATGATTTTGTCATGGTAAAGATATATGGCGTAATATCTAATTTTTGTTGTGAATTCTATCCATTTCTTGAAGTTCGACTTCAAGTTTGTCTAATTCTTCACCACCAGCCATCATACTAAGAAGCTTTTCTCTAGAAATATCTTTTTTTTGGAATGTTCCCATGCTTTTTCCTCGGTTAAGTACAGTGAAACTATTACCAACAGGGTAAGCATGATGTACATTATGAGTAATTAAAATTACAGCCAATCCCTCAGACGCAGCCTTTACAATATATTTTAATACCATTGATGCTTGATGAACTCCTAAAGCAGAAGTTGGTTCATCTAAAACTAAAACTTTTGCTCCAAAATATATAGCTCTTGATATTGCTAGGCATTGTCTTTCACCACCGGACATAGTTCCAACTGCCTGAGATGGATCTCTAACATCGATACCTATCTGTCCCATTCTATCTGCTGCTATCTTATTTGCTGTCTCCACATCAAAAGTTTTAAGGAAAGGAATACCTTTTTGAGGCTCTCTTCCCATAAAAAAATTTCTTGTAACACTCATTAAAGGAACTAATGCTAGATCTTGATAAACTGTTCCTATACCAATATCTAAAGCATCTTTAGGTGAGTCAAAAACAATTTTGTTATCTTCAAATATAATTTCTCCTTCATCAGGCTTATGAACACCTGCTAAGGTTTTAATTAAAGTCGACTTTCCTGCTCCATTATCCCCAAGTAAGCACATGATCTCACCTTTTTTTAATCTCATAGTGACATCTTTAAGCGCTATAACTTTCCCAAAAAACTTACTAATATTATTAAATTGAACGAGATAGTCAGACATTATTTACTCTCAGTGACTTTCTTTCTAATATAGTTATTAAACACTACAGCTATCAACATCATTGCTCCCAAGAAAACTTTAAACCAGTCAGTGTCAACATCTGTATAAAATATTCCCATAGATACAGTCCCAAATATAATTGCACCAAAAGCAGCACCTATTGCAGATCCATATCCACCTGTTAGGAGACAACCACCCACAACAGCAGCTGCAATAGCTTCTAGTTCTTTTAAAGTACCTCTCATAGTATCTGCAGAACCTGCATCTAATACTTGAATACAAGCAAAAATAGTAGAAGCGACTGCCGTACCGATAAATAGACTTATTTTCACTCTTCCAACAGGCACACCCACATTTGTTGCTCCAACCTTATCGCCTCCAGATGCAAAGATCCAATTACCGTATCTTGTTTTCATCAATATCCATGTTGCAAACAAAGTTAATGCAATAAACCAAATAACTGATGGAGGTATTCCAGTTGCAAGAGGAGTTCCATCGGTTCTTAGTTCAATCAATTTTAATGATCCCAACCAAGTAAAAAGCCATTTAAAAGTATCTGTAGCAAATAGCCAAGCTAATGGATCATCTTCAATTAATACTCTTAGTCCTGGAACTTGAGTTCTACCAGTAATCAATCTTGTTATTGCTAATGTCAAACCTCTTAAAATAAAAAGCATTGCGAGTGTTACAATAAAAGATGGCAAACCAGTTTTGACAACCATTATGCCATTAAAGTATCCAACCAATACTGCCATAGCGAAAGCAAAAACTATACTCATCCATAAAGGCCAACCCCAGTAAATCGCAGGAATTGCAATACAAATTCCAGCAAAGCCAATCATTGATCCAATTGACAAATCAAATTCACCGCCAATCATTAACATCGCTGCTGCTATTGCTATAATTCCTAAATTAGCTGAAACATCGAGGAAATTAAGCATTCCATAGGCGCTAAACATACCAGTATCGCCAGCTACGATTCCAAAAAATATAAATACAAGTATTGAGCCACCTAATGCACCTAACTCAGGCCTATTCAATAAAACTCTTAGTGGTGATATTTTTTTTAGACGCTCGTCTTCATTAAGACTACTTTTTGATGAAATACTTTTTGATTTTAATGACATTTATATTTTGAAAAAAGGCCTGACTATAAAATTTAGTCAGGCCTTAAATATAGATTTTATCTATAACCTTGAGCTGCCCATTTAATTACTTTAGCAGCATTATCAGGAGTAACAAATCCAGGTCCAGTCATAACTACACCAGCAGGCATTGTTCCCCATCTCATGTACTGAGCAAAAATAGCTATTGGCAAATAACCTTGTAGATATTGTTGTTGGTCAATTAAAAACTCAACTTTACCTGCAGCAGCAGCTTTTAACATGTTAGGTGACATATCAAATGTTCCTAATTTAACATTTCCAACTTTACCAGCAGCTTCTAAAGCTTTTAGTGCTGCTTCACCAGATAAACCAGCTCCTAACGTTAGAATAGTGTCATATCCGCCACCTAATTTTGCAGCAACAGCTTTTTGAATTTCAGTTGGGTCATTTGATGTTCCAAGAATATCAACAGATCCACCAAAACCTTTTTTGAAACCTGCACATCTTCTATCAAGCGCTACGTTTCCAACTTCGTGGTTAACGCATAAAGCTTTTTTTCCTCCAGCAGCTTTCATTTTTTGTCCACCACCAACGCCAGCTTCAAATTCAGTTTGACCTACGTGTGCACTAATTCCTAATGATGCATAGTCATCCGAACCAGAGTTCATAGAAACTACTGGTATACCAGCAGCTATTGCTGCTTTAACAGATTTTCCTAATGCAGCTGCATCAGGCAAAGTAATTACAATACCTTTTGGTTTTTGTGATACAGCGTTATCAATTAGTTTTGCCATTTCAACCATGTCAAAAGTTCCAGGCGCAGTGTATTTGCAAGATACTCCCATATCTTTACAAGCTGCATCAACTCCATTTTTAGCTACCGACCAAAAAGGGTCATTAGCTTGTCCATGTGAAACAACAATTATATCAGTTGCTAATGCTGATACAGACATCATTGCCCATGCAGCAACAGCTAATATAAAGTTTTTTATTGTTTTCATTTTTAATTTCCTCTCTTAAATAAAAGTTAACTTTTAAACATTAAAGCTAACATAAATTTATTTAGATTGTAAAGAAGCAGGTTGTATTCAACCTAAAGTTGATTTTTAATATTTTATTTTTTCAAACTTTTTTGATTTTAATGACCGGATAGCACTCTCAGCAATTTGTATTGAAATCTTTCCATCAATAAAACCACTTTTAGGTCTTAAATTTGATCTGAATAATTTAGCAAGATCATTTAACTGTTCTTTGTATGCCTGGTCGTATCTTTCTATAAAAAAATGTTTAAAGCTTGATCGTGCATTCGTACTTTTATTAGAATACAAACTAATCTCATTTTCTTTGATATTATCAGAAATAATCATTCCTTTGCTTCCAAAAAGCTCTACTCTTTGATCATATCCAAAACTACAATGTCTTGAATTACTAATAATACATTGAACACCATTTTTTGTTTTCAAAATTGCCGTAGCAAGCTCGAAATCTTTAAGTTTATTGAAGTATTTATTAGAAATATTGCTCCCTGTGGCAAATATAGAAACAAATTCATCTTTACCCGCATAATATCTTGCTAGATCGAAATCATGGATCATCATATCTTTAAAAATACCACCTGAAGCTTTTAAATAATTTATAGATGGA
>CACJNI010000014.1 GCA_902594705.1 uncultured Pelagibacteraceae bacterium | reverse complement strand
AGCAAAAATAGATAATGCGATAGATATGTACCAAGCATAATCAAAATTGCCGTTAAGTTCGTAGAAAACTCCACTCAAATAAGCTCCTAAAAAAGATCCAATTTGATGACTTACAAAAACAATTCCATATAATAATCCGATATACTTAGTTCCAAATACCTTGCCTATTATTCCATTTGTTGGTGGAACTGTTGATAGCCACAACATTCCAAATGTTATTCCAAAGATTACTGAATTAAAAACACTTGGTGGTAGGAATATGAAATAAATAATTGATACTCCTCTTAGTAGATAAATTGCACTTAATAAAATTTTTTGACTGTATCTAGTTGCAAGATATCCACTTGTAATTGTTCCAACCATATTAAAAAGTCCAATTAAAGCCAAAACCATTGCTGCACACCAATCTGGTAATCCTTTATCAATCATATAAGTGGGTATATGAGTTGCTACTAAAGCAATGTGCCAACCGCATACAAAGAAACCTAAAGTTAGATAGATGTAGCTTTTATTTGAAAAAGCCTCTTTTAAAGCTTCTCTAGCTGTTTGATTGTTATTTTGATTTGTACCGACAGGTATTTTTGGTGTTGAAACAAATAATGCTACTATTAATCCTAGACCTAAAAAGAAACAGAAAAATAGCATTGTATTTTCCCACCCATGTTCAACAAGTGAATATCTAGTGATTAATGGTGATATAAAATATCCAAAAGATCCTGCTGAAGTTACTATTCCTGTTGCTATTGTTCTGCTTGAAACCGGGAAATGTTTTGCAACAACTGAAACAGGTATACTGATAGCTGTGGATCCCAGTCCAACACCAACTAATATTCCAATTGTTATAGTAAAATAATATCCAGTATTAAAACCAGAATAAAATAATAAAATTGCTAACAAATAAAAAACAAAACCAATAAAGATTGCAATATTACCACCATACTTGTCAGTAATAATTCCAAACATAGGACTGAAAACACCCCATAATAAGAGCTGCAATCCCATCGTAAAACCAAACTGTGTTATGGTAATATCCAAATCAGTTGCAAAATCAAAATAAAACATTCCAAAAGTTTGTCTTATTCCTAGTGCAATAATAACAACAACAGATGCAGCTATTATGGTAACTAATGCTTTTTTCGTTGGAAAAAATTTTGTGTCATTCATCTCACAGATTTAATAGCCTGTTTAATGTCAGCAATCAAATCATTTGGATCTTCTAAGCCAATATGTAATCTTATAATATGTTCGTTATTACTCAGCTTTGTGTAGCTCCTGTTGCCCAGTGCCAATTTGTCTTGATATAAAGCAAGACTTTCAAATCCACCCCAACTGTAACCATGGGCAAATAATTTTAGTTTATTTAAAAATTTAATTACAGAATTTTTATTTCTAGAAATAATTTTTACACCCATTAACCCAGATGATCCTGAGTAATACTTTTTCCACATTTTGTATTGTTTAATATTTTTTTTAATTGGGTAAAAAACCTCTTTAACTTTTTTTTGTTTGCTCAAAAAATTAGCTACCTTGATAGTATTTTCTTGATGCTTGTCTAACCTAATATCCAACGTTCTAAGTCCTCTCATAATTAAATAGGCATCATCAGGACTTAGTCTTAAACCGACTGCTTTTTGACTTAATTCCACTTGTTTAAAAAGTCTTTTTTTAATAGCTAAACTGCCTCCCATAACATCTGAATGACCAGAATAATATTTTGTTGCTGAAACTATAGACATATCAAAACCTAAATCTAAAGGCTTGATTAAATAAGGTGTTCCCCAGGTGTTATCAATAGCTGTGTAAATATTCTTATTCTTAGCAAAAGATAATATTTTTTTTAAATCTTGAAATTCAAATGTGTTACTTCCTGGGTTTTCAACAAAAATAAGTTTAGTCTTATTTGTAATTTTCTTTTTTAAGTCATCTAAGTTTTTTGGATCATAAAATACAGCTTTAATATCGAATTTTTTTAAATAGTCTTCGGTTAAAAATCTTGTGGGAGAGTAGACTGAGTCAGTAATAATGATTTCATCACCAGGTCTTACA
Source organism: uncultured Pelagibacteraceae bacterium (assembly GCA_902594705.1). Classification (GTDB taxonomy): domain Bacteria; phylum Pseudomonadota; class Alphaproteobacteria; order Pelagibacterales; family Pelagibacteraceae; genus Pelagibacter. The sequence goes on along the minus strand of CACJNI010000014.1, from coordinate 10,270 downwards.
ACACTAATCACTCCAAGAAAAACTGCACCAAATCCTGTTGGGGTTAAATACACTTGATAAGCATTTTCAATTTTTCTTAATAGTTCTTGTAGTGAAAAAGTTGTCGATGTTCCTTTTCGACCATAATCAAAATTTTTGCTTAAAGGATTTTTTTTATAATTATTTTGTGTTTTCTTTATATCTTGAAGAGTTTTAAATATTATCGTTGAAGCTCTTACTACTGGCGGATTAACTGACTGATTTTGATAATCTTTTCCTACTTGTTTTAAAAAAGTTTTAACTGAATTAACCATAAAAAAATTGATTAGTTATATTGACAATGCTATATCCCTCAAATAAGTCAATAAAATTGTAAAACTAAGGAGATTATGGGATACCCTAAAAAGCATAGAGGCCGAAGAAAAATGGGCTCTAAAAAAAGAAGAGCAAGAAAAAAGAATAAGAAAAAGTAAAATTAATTATTCTTTAATCCAACCACCACCAAGAACTTTGTGACCATATTGGTCTTTTTTATAAAAGACACATGCTTGTCCAGGTGAAATACCATCTTCAGAATTATCTAAATTTACCTCAGCATCATTCTCGTTTATAAAATTTACATTGGCACTTAATAGCTTTCCTGTAGACCTAACTTTGACTAATATATTTTCATTTAATTCGTTTTTGTCGGATAATAGATTAATATTTTTTAAATTAATTTTCTTTTTTCCTAGATGTTCTCTTCCTCCAACAATTATCTCATTATTTTCTGCATCAATTTTAATTACATATAATGCCTCTTTGTCTGCTACCTTAATTCCTTTTCTTTGACCAATAGTAAAATTTATAATTCCATCATGAACGCCTATTACTTTACCATTTAGATTTTTAATATTACCTTTTTTTAAAGAATCTGGCTTAAACTTTTTTATTACTGATGAATAGTCTCCGTTAGGAACAAAACATATATCTTGACTGTCTGGCTTATCTGCAACATTTAAATCTAGTTTTTTAGCAATTTCTCTAGTTTCATTTTTTAACATTCCACCTAATGGAAATCGTAAATAATTTAATTGCTCTCTTGTAGTATTAAATAGAAAATAACTTTGATCTCTATTTTCATCTACTGCTCTATACATATTATTTTTTTCATTTATTGTTATATTTTTTACATAATGACCTGTAATCAAAGCATCAGCATTTAAATCTTTGGCAACTTCATATAAATCTTTAAATTTGACAGTTTGATTACACTGTACGCATGGTATTGGAGTTTCTCCTTTTAAGTAACTTTCTACAAAATTATCAATAACTCCTTGCTTAAATTTATCTTGGTAATAAAGAATTTTATGATCAATATCTAATTTATGAGCAACTCTTTTTGCATCTATAACATCTTGGCCAGAGCAACATACTTTTGATTTAACAACTTCTTTACTATCGTTGTATAGTTTTAATGTTATACCGGTAACATTATATCCTTGCATTTTCATCAAACCTGCAACTGTAGATGAGTCTACACCCCCAGACATAGCTACAATTACTTTTGTATCAGACGGTTTCTTATCTAATCCAATTGAGTTTAACTCTAAATTCATGAGGTGGTATTTATACTCATTTCTATTATAAGTAAAATCAAATGATTTTAGATTTTGAACCAGGTGATAAAGTTATAAATCCTAATAATAAAGATTGGGGAATAGGACAAGTACAGTCAATTATTAAAGAAAAAGTAACTGTGAATTTCGAAAATGTAGGAAAAAAAGTTATCAATGCTAAAAATATCGAATTAGAAAAGTTAGAATAAATGAAACAAATTGAAATAAAGGCAGCTATTGAAAAATTGATTGACACTTTTTTATACGCAGGAAAAGTTTCAATAGAATTAAGAGAAAAAGGCTTAATAAAAGAAATTAAGGAAGATAACACACCTGTTAGCAATGGTGATCTTGAGGTTAATAGAATTTTAACTGAAAAAATAAATGACTTAACTCCTCAAATACCGATTATATCAGAAGAAACTAGTCATAATAAATCCAAGAAAGATTTAAAAAATTTTTGGCTAATAGATCCAATTGATGGTACTTATGATTACATTAATGATCTTGACGAATTTACTCTAAATGCTGGTTTAATAATTAATAATCGAGCAGTAGCAGGTATAATATATGCACCCGCTAAAAATAGATTATTTTATTCTTATGAGAAAGGTTGTTCATTTGAAATAATTAATAGCAAACATGTAAAATTAGACTGTTCAAAAATTTCAAATAATAAACTTAAATTTGTATCATATTCAAATAAACTAAAACCTGAAATAAACAAAATATATCAAACAATGAATGTTAGCGAATTTAAAAGGATGAAAAGTTCTTTAAAATTTTGTGTAATAGCTTCAAATGAATACGACGGCTATGTTGCAGAGCCTAGAGCATGTGAATGGGATATAGCAGCTGGGCATGCTATTCTTGAAAATGCAGGGGGTATAGTTACTGATTTTGAGGGAAATGAAATACTTTACGGAAAAGAAAATTTTAAAAATCCTAGTATAATTTTGAAAAGAAATAAAAATATATAATGAGTGAGCAATTAAGAATAATATTAATTATAATAGTTTCTGTATCAATTTTTGGATTGATAGTATTTGTGATGGTAAAGAACTATATCAAAAGCAAAATTCAGTATTATTTAGAGGAAAAGAATAAAAAGTCTAAAGAAGATTTATAATTTTCAAATATTCCTCTTTATCTAGTTCCATTACTCTTCTGGAAACTTCAAAATCAAATCCAGATCTTGCTAATATACCAATATCTTTTTTATAGAATAAAGGTCTATTATCTTCAGTTCTTGAAGGACCAATTCTTTTTTTTTTACAAACTTTTATGGCTGAAAAAAAATCTTGATCTTCATTATTTTCATTAATTTGTTCAATTGTATTTTTAATATATTTTTCTCCAACTCCTTTACTTATTAAATAATTTCTAATCTTATTTATTGATGAACCTCTTTGGATTAGACTTTTTGCTTTTGTTTCTGAATAAAATTTATCATTTATAAATTTAGATTTTTCTAAATCTTCAGCTACAATCTCGATTAGATCTGAAATATTGCTTCTTTTTACGTTATCAACTTTAGATCTTAAATATTTCTTTAAAAGATATGTTTTTAGCTGTTGTTTTGATGGTGCAAATTTTTCTACATAATTAAGTGCAAAGTTGCGCATTTCATCAATTGTCGCTTCTAAGTTTTTTTTTTTATTTTTTATAGGAATCATTATTGCATTTAATATAATATAACCCTTATGATTGAACAAATATCTGCATTTTTTACAGTAGAAATGATCTATATGTGGTTGAATATAGGTGTAATACCTTTTTGGTTAATGCTTATTATTTTTCCACAAACTAAAGTTTGTGGTTTATTTGTTACATCAATAATTCCAACATTTATTTTGGCAAGTGTTTATGTTTATCTATTATATATATTCTTTTTTGCCGGATATGATTTTGATAAAAACTTTATTTTATATTTAAGTTTTTATGATCTGGCTGAGCTTTTTGAGAATAATGAGTTTTTAATTTTATTTTGGACGCACTTCTTAGCTATAAATTTGTTTTGTGGATCTTGGATTGTTAGAGATAGCCAGAGGTTTTATATGTCAAAAATTCTAGTTTTTTTTCCCTTAATAATCACATATTTTATTGGTCCTTTAGGATTATTTATATATTGGGTGATAAGAATTTTTTTCGCAAAGAGAATAAGTTTATTTGATTAAATTTTATTTCTCTACTTTAAAGCCACTGCTCTTCATTTGAGAAAAGCCACCATCTATATGTGAAATTTTTTCAAACCCCATATCTTTCAATGATTTTGTAGCTAGTGCAGATCTTAGTCCACCTGCACAAAATAAAACCATTTCTTTGTTCATATCTATCTTGCCTTCTTTAAAGTAAGGACTATCTGGATCCATCCAAAACTCTAACATTCCTCTAGGAATGTGATGAGAATTTTCTATTCTTCCCATTTTCTCAAGTTCTCGAATATCTCTTATGTCAATTAAATTGCATTTATCACTGTTTACCATCTCTAATGCTTCCGTTGGGGAAAGTGTCTTGATTTCTGTCAAAGCTTCTGCGACCAATGTTTGTGCTGATTTAATGCTCATAAAGGTTTATTACATCATTATAAATTTTAATCTACGAAAAAATATGCCAAATAAAGCTCCTAATTTCAAAATCCCATCAACTAATTCAAAACTTTTAGAGTTAAAGAAAATCAAAAGCAAATATAAAGTTTTATATTTCTATCCAAAGGATAATACACCAGGCTGCACAATTGAAACAAAAGACTTCAATTCTCTACTTTCACAATTTAAAAAACTAGACTGTGAAGTTATTGGTATTTCTAAAGATAGTATGGAAAGTCATGAAAAATTTAGAGATAAATTTAAAATTAAATTTGATTTGGTAGCAGACGTTAAGAAAGAAGCGATTAAAGCTTACAAAGTTTGGGGTAAAAAAAAATTCATGGGTAGAGAATTTATGGGATTAATAAGAAGTACATTTTTATTAAAAGATGACAAAATTATTAAAGAGTGGCGTTCAGTAAAAGTTAAAGACCACGCAAAAGAAGTGTTAGAATTTTTAAAAACAGTTTAATAAAAAAAGGCCCCATTTACGGGGCCTTTTTAGTTTAACTTAAGGGAGGGAGTTAAATTTAGTCTCTTATAGCGTAAGCTATTACACCAGTTTCAGTTACGTCTGTACCTTTCAGTTCAGCCTCTTTACTTAATCTGATACCCATAGTGTTTTTCATAATTGCCCATACAATGTATGATACTACAAAAACAAATGCGTTGATCGAGATTACACCGATTAACTGTGCACTAAAATTTGCGTCAGAGTTTGTTAGTGGAACAGCTAATGTTCCCCAAACTCCAGCAAATAAGTGAGCTGGTATTGCACCAACAACATCGTCAATCTTAAATGAGAATAATAGTTTTGTTCCAAACACTACTATCAATCCACCGATTGCACCGATGAATATTGCTGCTATAGGTGCTGGCGCTAATGGTTCAGCTGTTATTGCAACTAATCCACCAATCGCACCGTTAAGCATTTGAACTACATCAGTTTTACCATACATTAATCTGGTAATTACTGCTGCTGCTAAAACACCACCACACGCTGCTAAGTTTGTATTAATAAATATGTTTGATACAGCTACTGCATCATCGAAAGTTCCCATAGCAAGCTGTGAACCACCGTTGAAACCAAACCAACCTAACCATAAAATAAATACTCCAACTGTTACCAAAGGTATAGAAGAAGCTGCAAATGGTCTCATTGGCTTTGCTGCACCTGATTTATCAAATCTTCCTGTTCTTGCACCTAACAACATAGCACCTGCTAATGCTGCAGCACCACCAGTTGAGTGTACAAGAGTTGAACCAGCAAAATCAGAGAAACCTAAAGCGGCTAACCAGCCACCACCCCACTGCCATCCCATGACAATTGGATAAATGATTCCTGATAAAATTGCTGCAAATAAGAAGAAAGGCCATAATTTAATTCTTTCTGCTAACGTACCAGATACAATTGATACTGTTGTTGCACAGAATACCATTTGGAAATACCAATCCGAACCATCTGCATATCCTGTATCAACAGCACTTGCATCAGACCACGGAGTGAATGTTCCTATATAGCCACCTTCTGGAATTCCATATGCTAGATTATAACCAACCATCCAGAACATAATTCCAGCGATAGAAAATAATCCTATATTTTTTGCACAAATTACAGATACACTTTTTGAAGTTACCATTCCTGATTCTAGCATCGCAAATCCGCAAGCCATAAACATGACAAGAAAACCACAAACTAAAAATAGAAATGTATTAAAAATAAATCCAACTTCTGCAGAGACTGTAGATTCGGCATAACCTACACTTGTCATGTTTAGTAAGAAAAACAAACTTACTAAGGGACCGACAAGTTTTTTTAAATGTTTAGTCATTTAACCTCCATTGTTAAAAAGAGGTTCTTATAATTTTAAAATAAATAAAAACTAATGATTGTTGTTAAAAATAGATATGCAGTTTTTGCATGTAGAAACAGCCTTTATTAAATGTTTTAGCATTCCTAATAAAGGCTGTTAAATGAGTTTTACTTGTTAAATACTTCTTTAAGTGCTTTAGCAGGCAAAAACTTTACCTTTTGAGAAGCAGCGATTTGGATTTGCTCTCCAGTTCTTGGATTACGTCCAATTCGGGCTTTTCTTTTAGCCACTTTATATGTACCAAAACCTGCAATCTTTACAGAATCGTCGTTTTTCAACGCATCTAGTATAGTATTCGTAATAGTATCAAAAGTACGCTCTGCATCAGCTTTACTTTGATTTAACGAACCAGCTAGCTTTGCTACTAATTGTTTTTTGTTCATTTTAGCTCCGGTTTTAAAGGTTTATGAAACTATACTTAACAAAATCATTGATAATTCAAGCTTTTTTTTAGTATATATTTTTTTTTGAACAACAATATATAGTGGTAAAAAAAGTCAATAAATACAATGTTTTTTTAGCTATTAAAAAAGCCTTAAAATAAGCCTAAATCTTTAAGGTCGTTAAATGTTGCGAAAAACATCAAAGATAACAACAAAAACATTCCGATTCGAAAAAAACCTTCCTGTGTTTTTTGACTTAAAGGACGACCTAAAACTTTTTCAAATGCGTAAAACATGAGATGTCCTCCGTCTAATAAAGGTATTGGAAATAAGTTAATTAATCCTAAACTTATTGAGATATAAGCCATCATACTGACAAAGGGTATAATTCCAAATTCTGCTACTTGGCCAGAAATTTTAGCAATTCTAATTGGACCTCCCAATTGAGAACTGTCCCCTGCTCCTGTAAACATTGATCCAAGATATTTAAGTGATGAAGTTGTTACAAAATAAACTTCATTAAATGATTGAAGTAAAGCTTGTGCAGGTCCAAGTTTTTTGTGTGTTATTTGATTGTTATAAGGACTAAGTTTAATACCTACCATCCTTTTCTTTAATTTGTTTCCTAATTCATCAACGCTATCAACAAAATTTGGCTTAACTTTTAAAATTATCTCCTGGTCATATCTTGAAACTTTAAAATCGATAAATTCTGATGTTGACATTGCTATTAATTTAGAAACATCAAGAATACTCTCTACTTTTGTATTATCTATTTCAATAATAACATCATTTTTTTGCATACCAGCAACTTCTGCTGGACTATCTTTTAATACTTCATCAATTACAGCTGGTGTAAAATCTTTACCTGCAAACATGTATATGAATGTAAAAATGACTAAAGCTAATATAAAATTAGCCAGTGGTCCTCCAGCAACAATTAATGCTCTTTGATAAAGAGGTTTTGTTACAAACAATTTATGTTGGTCTTCTTTACTATATTTTTTTAGTAGCTCCTCTTGATCTGATTGTGAAAATACATTCCTATCTCCGAAAAATTTTACATAACCGCCTAGTGGTATCCAACAAACTTTCCATCTTGTCCCTGATTTATCGTTCCATCCAAATAATTCTCGACCAAAACCTATCGAAAAATCTGTTACACCAACACCATATCTTTTTGCAAAATAATAATGTCCATATTCATGAATGAAAACAACAACAACGATTAATACAATAAATGGTAATATAAAATTGAGCATTTATTAAATTATACAATAATTAGGTTTTTAATAAACATCAATTATTTCAATTTCCATGCAATTATTGGTGATAAAGTTGCCGCAATAAATGAACAAAATAAAAGAGATTGAGAAATATACGATGGTGCTAAATCCATTGGCAAAATTATGCCAAATAGTATTGATTTAGAAAAATCAGGACTTGGGAAAAATAATAGTCCTGCAATTAATCCTATTAATATAGAAACATAAGCATTTTTTTCATCATAAGATTTTGAATAAAAAGTATAAAAAACACTTAGAACAGCCGCACAACAAAATAAATCTGCTATTAAGAATAAATAAAGAATACTAAATCCTTTTGATGCAACAAAAAAAGCTATGACCGAAAGAAAAATAACAAATTGTTTTGAGATATTTAAATGATTATTTTTTAAATTTAATACTTTATCTACATCGACTATTACCAAACTTGAAATAGCATTTATTAAAGTATCAATACTACTTATTGTTAAAGAGATAGCTAAAATTATTACAATGACTGAAAATATTATTAAATTTTCTTTTAATAAAATTGAGAAAAATGCAAGATCAGGTATTACATTAGTATCTTGAGAGACAGCCACTAAACCACTGAATCCCATAAAAAAGACTATTGGTAATATTATTAAAAATGAAAATATTAAACTTTTTTTTAAAACTTCGTAATTTTTTGCAGCATAAACTCTCTGCCAATTACCTTGATGAAAAAGATTAGTTGCAGCAACAGCTATAAAGAAGGTTAAACCAGCAGTATAATTTGGAAGATAACTAAAACTTAGCAAATGCGGATTATTATTTTTAATAATTTCAAAGTTAAATTCGTTTGTTTCAATTGAGGTAATAAAAATTAAACTAATTATTAAAAGAGCTGTAAATACAAAAAATTGAATATTATCTGTGATTAAGGATGCTCTTAACCCTCCATATAATGTGTAAAGTAAAGAACATGATATTACTATTAAAGAGGTAATCCACAATTCAGTACCAGATATGTAATTAATTAAAAAAGCTACAGCAGTAACTTCAGCAATTAAAAAGATTGTCATATAAAAAATGGAAAAAACTAAAATAAGTTTATAAAGATTTGGTCCAAATCTTAATCTTATAATTTCAATAATACTTTTGCCTTGCGGATAACTAGTTCTAAATTTTTTACCAAGATAAATTAAAATAAAGAGTGGAAATGCAGTTCCTAGTGAATAACCAATCACTGCACCAATTCCTCCCCATGTTGCTGCTGATGCCGGTCCAAATAAAATCCAAGCACCAAGTGCTGAAGCAACAAGACTTGTTGTTAAGGATAAAGTTCCAATCGAACGGTTTGCAACTAAATAATTATTAAGTCCTTTAAATTTTTTTGAAAAATAAATTCCAACAAAAACAAATATTAAAGAAATTGAAATAATTAATATTATTGCTGATGATTGATTTATTATATTTAAATTATTCATTTTCCCTTTCTGAATTACCGGACAGGTTCTAAGGGTATTTCTCAGCCATCTGGCACCCCATTTACAACTTATTTCAAAGATTAAATGAAATCAATTATTAACTTAGCGCTACTAACAAGAATTAAAGCGTAAATGATATTATAAAATAAATTTTCCTCAATTATTTTAAGTAATTTGTAACCTATAAAAATTCCAATAAGCGCTAGGGGAAAGAGAGTAACTGATTGATATAAAGTATCAAAATTCATCATAGATAAATAAACATACAGAGGAAGCTTAATTAGATTAACACAACTAAAAAAAATAATTCTTGTGCCAACATAAATTTCTTTTTTCATTCTTAGTGGAAGCAAATAAAGACTTGTTGGGGTTCCTCCCGCATGAACACAAAAACTTGAAAAACCAGCAATGGATGAACAAATAGCCCCTTTAAAAAAGTTTTTTTTTGCCGGTATAGTTTTTTCTTTTTTAAATAAAAAATAATGACCAGAAAATAAAAAACCCATTATTCCAACTATTAACTTAAGCAAATCCTCAGAAAAATAAGTAAATGTAAATGAGCCAATTATTATCCCAATAGCTGCAAATGGAACTATTAATTTAAGTGTTCCAAAATCAAACTCTCTTCTAAATCTATAAACTGCAATAATGTCTGAAAAAATTAATATTGGTAAAATAATTGCAAGTGCTTGATTTAATGGCATTACTACTGTCATTAATGGAACTGAAATTAATGATATTGATCCACCTAAACCTGATTTAGCAATTCCATATAATACGATAGCTGGAACAACGCTAACAAAGAATAATAAATTTATCTCCATTATAAATTAGAAATATAGTAATAAAGATAAAACCACTAATATTAAAACTAATATGATGACAGCTATGTAATTGAGTTTAATTTTAAATTTGCTTAATAAAAATTCATTAATTTTTTCCCAGAAAATAATAATTAAAATTAATAGTACTGCTGGAAGAATAAATTTAATCATAAATCTATTTACATCAAAAAATACATCAATCCAAATATAACAAGTATAATTATTATCCAAATTGAAAAATTAGATATCAATTGTTTAATATTTGAGTTTGATCTGAGAAAATTAGGTAG
>CACJNI010000013.1 GCA_902594705.1 uncultured Pelagibacteraceae bacterium | reverse complement strand
ATTAAGAACTCATATTTTTCAAATATTTTAAAAAGATTATTATTATATATGTGGGTACTTAAAATATATTTTTTATTTAATTCTTTTTTGCTAATTTTTTTGTATTTTTTTTCTTTCCAAATTTGAAAAATATAAAAGTTATTATTTTCTAATTTAAAAATATCATCTCTCTTCAAACCAAAAAAAACTTGTTTATTTTTAACTCTAATTTTAGGATTGCTTTTATAATTTAAATTTTTGTAAAAAAACTCTTTTATTAAATGTGTACCTGTTCTTGGGAAACCTAATACTATGATCCTTTTTTTCATTTAGTTAAAATTTTAAATTATTTAATATTATAAATAAAAATTATATAGTAATAATATCAAAATTTTTAATACACTTGTTGAATTTTAAATAAAGCAAAACACTAATGAAAATAGTTGCAACTATAGAAGCAAGACTGAATTCTAAAAGACTTCCAAAGAAACATTTATATAAAATTAATGGAAAATTAATTATTAATTTGTTGATAGAAAGACTAAAAAAGATAAAAAATTTGTCAAAAATTATCATATCGACAACAAATAATAATACTGATGATGAACTTGTCAAAATTGCAAAAAAAAATAGGATCGGATTTTATCGTGGAAGTGAAGAAAATGTGCTTGAAAGAGTGACAAAATCTGCAAAAAAATACTCCGCTGATGCTATATTACAAATTAGTGGAGACTGTCCATTAATAGATTATTCACTGGTTAATCACCAAATCGAAATGTTTAAAATCAACAATCCGGATGTATCCACACCTTATTGGCTCAACTTCCCTGGCGGAGTTTGTGCTCCAATTATAAAAGTCTCAGCTTTACAAAAAAGCCTAAGAAATTCAAAAACAACTTCCGATTTCGAACATGTAACAAACTATATATTTAATAATCAGAAGAAATTCAAAATACTGTATTTTTTAGCACCAGATAGTTATAAGCATCCAAATTTAGAATTTATTTTAGACACTTATGATGACTTTTTGTTCTTAAAAAAAATTATGAAATTTGACATTCAAAATAAATTTACCACAACACAGTTAATAGATATTTGCAAAAAAAATAAAATTTTAAGAAAAAGAAAAATTATCAGAAAAAATAAAGACAAAAAAAAATTTATAATGAATTCTTTATGATTGATAGATTAGTTATAATTCCTGCAAGAGGTAACTCTAAGAGAATAAAAAATAAAAATATAAAAAATTTTAATGGAAAACCAATTATAAGCTATTCAATAAAAAATCTTGAAAAAAGTAAATTATTTAAAAAAATTCATATCTCGACAGAATCTATGAAAATTGTAAATAAAGTAAATAAAAAATATATTGATTTTTTGAGACCAAAAACTTTATCTGGAGACAAGGTTTCAACACTTAGCGTAATGCAATATGTTGTTAATAAATATCTTGAAAAAGGAGTATTTTTTGATGAAATTTGGTGTTTATCAGCATGCTCTCCATTAATAAAAGTTAAAGATTTAATAAAGGCATCAAGATTATTAAAAAAAAATAGTAAAAAAATAATAATTACTGTGTCAGCTTTTCAAACCCCAATCGAATGGGGATTTAAAATGCTTAAAAATAAACAACTAGATCCAATTTCAAAAGGTGCTTACAAAAAAAACTCGCAAAATTTTAAAAAAAAATATTTTGATACAGGAGATTTCATTTGTATGAATTATAAATTATTTAAAAAAATTAATAATAAAACTAGCCTTGACAAAATGTATTTAGGTTTTGAAATACCTAAATATAGAGCAGTTGATATTGATGAATTTGAAGATTGGAAAATTGCTGAAATGTATCATAGAATATTAAAGATTTGAAAAAATTTATTTTAGGAACTGCTCAATTAAATTTAAGATATGGTATAGTTAATCCAAAAAAAAAAACTAGGCATCAAATATACAATTTTTTGGAATATTGTGTAAAAAATCAAATTTATAATTTTGATACTGCTGAAGGGTACAATAACCATAAATTATTAGGTGATTTTTTTAAAGACAATCGTTTTAGTATTAAACCGAGAATTTTTACAAAAGTTAACAGATTATCAAAAAACAATTTAAGTGATAGTAAAAAAATTATATTATTTAAAAAAAAAGTAGAAAATATAATAAAAGATTTAAACGTTATTCCTAATACAATTTATTTTCATGATTTAAATGATAATAAATTTTTTCACAGAAACTTATATATTTTGAAGGATATTCTAAATGATTTTGGAATTATAAATATTGGTTCCTCAGTTTATGAAATAAAAGATTTGTATTTTTTAAGAAAATTAAAAAACATAACAATTCAAATTCCTCTTAGCCCTGCAAATTTAGAGTTTATAAATTATAAGAACAAAAATTATAAGATAATTGCAAGATCAATTTTTTTACAAGGTTTACTTGTGAATTTAAACTTAAAGAAATTACCAATAAAACTTAATAAAACTTACGCAAATTATATTAATTATATAAAAGAAAACCAAATAAACCCAATTCAACTTTGCATGAATTTTATAAATGAGCAAAATTTAGATAATTATATAGTTGGTGCTGACGATATTTATCAATTAAATAAAATTATTAAATATAAAAAAAAGAGGACTAACTATAGTTACATAAATGATATAAGTAATATATTCAAAAAAAAAACAAGAGACCCAAGATTATGGCAGAAATAAATATTAAAAAAGGTTTAAAGAAATATAAGGAGGCAAAAAAAATAATTCTTGGTGGAAATATGCTACTTTCTAAACGTCCAGAAATGTTTTTGCCAGATAGATGGCCTTCATATTTTAAACGATCAAAAGGTATCTTGGTCGAAGATTTAGATGATAATAAATATATTGATATGATATGCGCTGTAGGCACTAATATTCTGGGATATTCAAACCCAATAGTTGACAATGAAGTAATGAAGGCAATTAAAAAAGGAATTATGTCAACCTTAAATTCATATGAAGAGGTAGAACTCACAAAAAAATTATTAAGCCTCCACAAATGGGCAGGTATGGCTAAATACTGTAGAAGTGGTGGAGAAGCAAATGCATTAGCAATCAGAATAGCAAGATCTGCTGCAAAGAATGGAAAGGTTGCAATTTGTGGTTATCATGGATGGCATGACTGGTACTTAGCAGCTAACTTTAAAAAAAATAAGTTGGGAAATCACTTGTTGCCAGGATTAAAAACTTTAGGAGTTAACAAAAAACTTAAAAACACTACTTTTACATTTGATTATAACAATATTGAACAACTTTTAAAACTAATCAAAGAAAAAAATATTGGAGTTGTAAAAATGGAGGTTGCTAGAAATAACTTACCAAATGTCAATTTTTTGAGAGAAGTGAGAAAAATTTGTAATAAATTTAAAATAATTTTAATTTTTGATGAATGTACAACTGGTTTTAGAAGATGTAATGGTGGAATGCACCTTATCACAGGAGTAGAACCAGATATATTAATGCTTGGTAAGGCATTAGGGAATGGTTATGCAATAACTGCAGTTATTGGTAAAAAAAATGTAATGATCAAAGCTGAAGAAAGTTTTATAAGTAGTACTTTTTGGACTGAGAGAATTGGCTTTGTTGCAGCAAATAAAACATTAGAAATTTTTGATAAAATAAAACCTTGGGAAAAAATTTCAAAATATGGTCGTTACATTAATTATCAATGGAATAAAATTGCTCAAGAAAATAATTTAGAGATAAAAATTTCTGGTTACGAATCAATAACTTCTTTTTCTTTCCAAAATAAATTAAATCAATATTTCAAAACTTATATTACTCAAGAAATGTTAAAGCAAAAATATCTTTCATCGAATCAGATATATTTAAATATTTATCACAATAAAAATATAGTAGATAAATACATAAAATCTTTAAATAAAATTTTCCACGATTTAGGTAAAATAAAATCAAAAAAAGAGATTTTAGAAAAATTAAATTCACCAGTTAGTCATTCATCATTTAAAAGACTAAATGATTAAATTAAATTCTTTAACTTTTACTCTGGCATCTAATAATTACGGTCACGGACATTTAAAAAGAATGATTAATTTAAACGCCGAGCTTGAAAAAAATGATATAAAAAATAAAATAATCTATTTTTCAAATGAAAAGTTAGTTGATTATAAAAAATCAAAAAATATTAATTTTACACAAATAGATAAATTTTTAAGTAAAAAAAATATGTCATTATGTATATTGGATTTATCAAATAGAGTTTTTTTTAAAAAAAAAATTTTTGATAATCTAATTACATTATTCGTTAAATACAGAACTCCACTAATTATTTTTGATGATTTTTCTAATAAAATTTGGAATATTCTAAATATTATTAATCAGAAAAGTTATGTTGTATGTCCCTATATTTATAAAAATAACTTTATTAAACAAAAAAGAAAATATTTCTTAAATTTAAAAGTTGGACCAAAATTCACTATATTAAAAAAAACTAGCCCACAAATTAAAAAAAATACTAGATTAAAAAATATCTTAATAAGTTGTGGAGGTTCAGATTTTAAAAAACTGACTCATAAATTAATGATGATTTTAAAAAAATATAAAGAATTGAAAGTAAGTGTAATTATCGGTCCTCATTTTGATAAATTTGAGAAAATAAAAATTAATAAATTAAAAAGTGACAATGTAAAAATATTTAGAAATATTAATAATATTCTTCCCATTGCAAAAAAACACGATTTGGCAATAATTACATCAGGCCTAACAAAATATGAGCTTTTAAGTATTAATATGAACTTTGCTGTCATCTCTGAAAATAAATCTTTTTATGAATTTCACAAGCCTTTTGTAAAAAAAAAATTATGTTACGATCTTGGATATTTCAAAAATTTAAAAAAATTAGGTGATAATATAAATTTTTTAATAAATCATTATGAAAAAGTTTTTAAAAACAAAACCCAAAAAAAACTCATTGATTTTAAAGGCACCAGTAGAATTGTTGGATTAATAAAAAATAACTTTAACTAGAAATTTATGAAAAATTATGTAATTGCAGAAATTGGTTCAAATTTTGATCAGAATAAAAAAAAATTATTTAAAATGATTCATGTTGCAAAAGTTTGTGGAGCAGATGCTATAAAACTTCAATTATTTAAAGCAAATAAACTTTATCCAAATGATTCAAAAATGCGCAAGTTGTTTAAATCAATTGAACTTAATCCATCTTGGCTAAAAGATATTAATAAATATTGTAAAAAAAAAAAAATTGATTTTCTTGCATCTGTATTTGATCTTGATTCAGCAAAATTAGTAAATAAATATGTCGAGATGCATAAAGTAGCGTCCTCTGAAGCAGTAAATTTGCCTTTGTTAAAATATTTAATTAAAACAAAAAAAAAAATTCTCTTTTCAACTGGAATGTGTGATTTGAAAGATGTAACAAATTTTCTCAATCTAGCAAAGAAACTGAAAAATAATAAGATTGTTTTAATGCAATGTGGATCAATGTATCCACTTCCAGATAAGTTCGTTAATCTTAATGTGTTAAATCTATACAAAAAATTTAAATTTGACATTGGATTTTCTGATCACACCTTGGGATATGAGGCAGCTATGTGTGCAAGTGCTATTGGTTCAAAATATTTTGAAAAACATTTCACTTTAAATAAAAAATCTAAAGGACCAGATCATTTTTTTGCAGCCGAACCGAGAGAATTAAAAAAATATATTTTAAAAATAAATAAAGCTAAAAAACTGTTAGGATCAAAAATTAAAGAAATGTTACCTGATGAAAAAAAATATGCTAGAAGAGAAGGAATTTATTACAAAAAAAATCTAAAGAAAAATACAAAATTAGAAAAAAAGCATTTAATTTTTAAAAGACCTGCATTAGGTGTAAGATCTAGAGATATGAATGAAATAATTGGAAAAAAAATATTAAAAGATGTAAAGCAATTTAACCCAGTATATATTGAAGAAATAAATTAATTCGTGCAATGATTATTGGAATAAGTCAGCCGACTTTTTTACCTTGGTGTGGCTACATGGCTTTGATTGAAAATGTTGATGAATTTATTTTCTTAGATAATGTTCAATTTGAGAGGAGAAGTTGGCATCAAAGAAATTATATTAAAGTTCTTAATAAGAAATTCTTATTATCTATACCTGTTTTAAGCAAAGGCAAGAGACTACAAAAAATAAATGAAACAAAAATTAATTACGAAAAAGACTTTATAGATAAAATAGTCTTAACATTAACTCAATCTTATTCAAAATCTCCATACTTTGATAGGTACTCAAGCGATATTTTTAAAATCCTTAAAAATAAGTACAAATTAATTTCTGATTTAAATATAAGCTTGATCAAATTCTTTTGTAAAGTTTTGGATATAAAAACTAAGTTTGATTACTCAAGTAAATTAGATTTATCAAGCAAAGGCTCTGATTTAATAATAGATATATGTAAAATAAAGAAATGTAGTAAATATATATCAACAATAGGTTCAAAATCTTACTTAAAAAAAAAAGATTTTGATTTAAATAAGATTGATTTAAAATTTTATGAATTTGAACATAAATTATATCAGCAGAGAGGATCAATGTTTTTATCAAATCTATCTGTTCTAGATATTTTACTAAATTTAGGTCCAAGTGCTAAACTATATTTAAAAGAAAACTTTAAATTAAAAAATTATTAATGAGAAAATTTATAGAACATAATCCTATTGGAAAAGAAGAGCTAGATGCTGGAAAAAAAGTTATTAAGTCCGGCAATCTTTCTGGTTTTTATGCACAAAATTTGTCGAAATTTTATGGTGGAAAAAAAGTTTTAAAATTTGAAAAAGATATAAAAAAATTTTTTAAAGTAAAATATGCTATCACCGTTAATTCTTGGACTTCTGGATTAATCGCTTCTATCGGTTCTATTGATATTAAACCTGGAGATGAAATAATCTTACCACCATTCACAATGAGTGCATGTGCAGCATCAATATTGCATTGGAGCGCAATACCAGTTTTTGCAGATGTTGATCCAAAAACTTTTTGTTTGTCTCCAAAAAGTGTTTTAAAAAAAATTACGAAAAAAACAAAAGCAATAATGTTAGTTGATATAACTGGACATCCTTCTGATATTGACTCTTTTAATAAAATTGCAAAAAAATATAAATTAAAAATAATAATCGATGCAGCACAATCTATAGGAGCAAAGTATATTAAAAAAAAAAAATACACAGGAACAGTTGGAGATGTAGGTGGATATAGTTTCAATATTCATAAACATATAAATACTGGAGAAGGAGGCGTAATCGTAACAAACAATAAAAATATTGCTAATAAAGCTTACCTGATTAGAAACCATGGTGAAAATATGGTTAATAAAATTAAAACAAGTAATTTTTCAAATTTAATTGGTTATAATTTTAGATTAGGCGAGATTGAAGCTGCTATCGGTATAGAACAACTAAAAAAACTTCCTAAAATATTAAAAAAAATTCAAAAAAATGGAGAACTTTTAAATAAGGAATTAAAAAAGCTTGAAGGTTTAGAAGTTCCAGAGGTTGATAACAAAGTTATCACACACGCCTATTATACATATGGGTTAAAATTAAATACAAAAAAAATTAAGTTTAGCAGAAAAAAAATTGTCAAAATGTTAAGAAATTTAGGTGTTCCATGTGGTGAAGGCTATTTAAATATACATTTGTTAACATTATTTAAAAAAAAAATAGCATATGGTAAAAAAAATTATCCTTGGAATTTAAATAAAAATCGCTCTTATAAATATAATATAGGAGATATGCCTATAGCAGAAGATCTGCATTTTAGATCATATATTGGCATAGGTTTAACCCACTACGATTTTAGTACAAATGATATTTATTACATAATTAATGCATTTCGAAAAGTTTGGACAAAATTAGGGTTAAAAATAATTAATGATAATTGAAGATAAAAATTTTATATTAAAAAGTTTTTCAAAAAAAGACATTAATCCAAACTACTTGAAATGGGTAAACAATAAAAATTTACTTAAGTACTCAAGGAATAAAAAAAAAATTGATTACAATTCTGCTCTCGATTATTTAAAATCACATGATAATAAAAACAATTTATTCCTTAAAATTTTAAAGAAAAAAGGAAACAAAGTTATTGGAACTTTTACTATTTATATTGATAAAAAATATAAAATAGCAAATCTAGGAATTTTGATTGGTGAACAAAGTGAACGAGGGAAAGGCTTTGGTTACAAAATATATAAATTAGTAATTAATTTTCTTTTAAAAAAAAAAAAAATAATCAAAATAATAGTTGGTGCCAGAAAAGATAATACACCAATGATTAATATTTGTAAAAAACTTAAAATGAAATTTTTTTTTGAGGAAAGAAAAAAAAAAAAAATTATTCAAAATTTTTACTTAAAAAATAAAAATTCAAATAATTCAGTTGGAATCTTTTTAGGTGATCATGGTGCAAAAAATCAAATCTTAGCTTATTTAAATTATAAAAAAAATTTAAATATAAACACAATTCAACAATATAAACAAAGTTTAAAAAAATTTAAAAAAATAAATATTTTTAATGATTTAAAAAAATTAATTTTTGTTAGCGATTATCTATTAATTGGGACTGGTAACAATAATTTTGAAAAAAAAATTTTAAAATATTTTCATGAACATAAAGTAATATCATGTTCGGTAATTGACCATTTCTCAAGTATAAAGGAAAGATTTGAATTTAAAAAAAAATTGTATTTGACAAATGAAATATGGGTTTTTGATAAACTTATATATGACAGACTTCCAAAAAATTTTGATACAAAAAAGAAATTAAAAAAAAATTATTATTTTAATTATTTAAAAGAAAAGACTTTAAAAAAAAATAAAAAATATATTACTTATTTTACAGAACCATTTCGCAAAAAAAAGGGAGATAAATATAGGCCTGACTATTATTCAATGAAATATTTCTTAGAAAATATAAAAAAAATAAGTAAATTTTCGAGATATAAAATTCAATTTAAATTACATCCCAAGGATAATAAGTTTTACATAAAAAAAATTCTTTCAAATGAAATTAAAAAAGTCAATGCTTCTATAACTAATAAAAAATTAGAAGATGTAATTTCAGAAACAAAATATGCTTTTGGTCTCACCACCATGGCTTTAATTATATCTTCTAAGCTCAAAATTCCCACATATCACTGCAAACTACCAAATCAAAATATAGATTTAATAAAGTCTTATTCAATTAGACCATTCTATCAAAAATCATTAGATATAAATTAATTTATTTAAATGATAATGTTTTATGCTAATAAACGTAAAATCTATGAAAGGTAAATTCAATCTATTTTAAAATTTGTGTAACAATATGCAATCTTTGAAAAAAAATTTTTGGAAAAAAAAAAAAGTTTTAATAACAGGGCATACTGGTTTCAAAGGAAGATGGTTGAGTGTTTTTTTAGAAATTTTAGGTGCGAATGTACACGGATTAAGTATTAGATCAGATGATAAAAAAATTTTTTATTCATTATTAGATAGAAATTATTACTGTGATATAAAAAACTTCAACAAACTAAAAAAAATTATAAATAAAATTCAACCCGAAATTATATTTCATTTAGCTGCTCAATCGTTAGTTTTGCCAGGTTATAAAAAAATTTTAGATACTTATTCTACAAATTTCATGGGGTCTATTAATTTGTTAGAAATTGCAAAACATTCGAAAAAAACAAAAGTTATACTAATAACTACTACTGATAAAGTGTATAAAAATTATAAGAATAATATTGAATTTACAGAAGAATCCGAGTTAGGTGGTAAAGATCCTTACAGCGCAAGTAAAGCAGCATTGGAAGTTGCAATACAAAGTTTTATCGAAGTCAGCATGCATAGAGAAATAAGAATAGCTTCTCTTAGGGCAGGGAATGTAATAGGAGGTGGAGATTATGCCAAAAATCGAATTATGACCGATTTAATTAATTTTGAATTGAGAAATAAAAAAAAGCTTGAAATAAGAAATCCAGATTCTATTAGGCCTTGGCAATATGTTTTAGATGTAGTTTCTGGATATATTACATTAGCTGAGAACTTGTATAAAAATGAGAAATTTATTGGATCTTATAATTTTGGACCTGACCAAAGATTAAAGAAAGTAAAAGTAAAAGAAATTGTTGAAATTTTCAAAAATTTGACTGAAACAAAAAAAAATAAAATTACATTTAATAAAAATAATTTATCAAATAGCAAAGAAGAAAAAACGATTTATTTAAACAATAAAAAAGTTAAAAAAATTCTAAGAATTAAAAATAAAATTACTAACCCCAAAGAATTAATAAGTAGATCTTTTGATATCTATAGAGAACTAAGTTTAACAAATTTGAAAAATATTAAGAATGTTTACTTAAAAGAAATTAACAAATACATTAATGAATAAACCTAAAATTCCTAAAATCATCAGATTTTTAAAAATAAAAGATAATAGAGGTCAATTTGCAAAATTATACAGCCAATCAATTAAAAAAAAATTATTTTTTAACATTAAAGAAATAAATTACAGTTTTAATAAAAATAAAGGTACATTGCGCGGGATACATTTTCAAGGACAGCCAAAAAATGAAGAAAAAATTGTCTGTTGTTTAAAGGGTTCAATTTTCGATGTTACCGTCGATTTAAGAAAAAATTCGAAAAACTTCCTTAAATGCAAAACTTTTAAACTTGATGATACTTTAAACCAAATGCTTTACATACCAAAAGGTTTTGCTCATGGTTTTCAAACACTATCTGATAATACTATATTAATATATATGCATTCTGAAAAATTTTATAAAAAGCTTGATAAAGGAATTCATCCTTTTGATAAATTATTAAATATTAAATGGCCAATAAAAAAAAAAATAATGTCTCCAAAAGATAATAATCTTAAAAGTTCTAAATATTTTAAAGGTCTATAAATTGAAAATAAAATTAAATCATAGATGTAGAAACTGCAACTCAAATAAAATACATAAATTAATTGATTTTAATAAAGTTCCACTAGCCAATAACCTACAAAAAAATTTGACTAAAATAGCTATAAAGTTTGAATTACAATTAGTATTATGCTTAGATTGTTGGTTGGTTCAAACAACAAAAAACATTAAAAGGGAAAAAATTTTTAATTCTGAATATCCTTATTTAACTTCTACCTCTAGCACAGCGAAAAAAAACGCATTCAGCCTTTATGAAGATATAAATAAAAGATTTAATTTAAAAAATAAAATGCTATTAGAATTAGCATCAAATGATGGATATTTTTTAGAAAATTTTAAAAATATAAAAAGTTTAAAAATAATTGGTATTGAACCAACTAAATTACCAGCAAATATTTCACGTTCAAAAGGAATAAAAACTATAAAAGCCTTCTTTGGCACTGAATTAGCAAAAAAATTAAAAAAAAAATACAAATGTTCTGATCTTATAGTAGCAAACAATGTAATAGCTCACTTATCCAATATTCATGATTTCGTTAAAGGCATGAAGATCATGTTAAATAAAAAAGGCACTATAATTATAGAATTTCAATATTTTGTTGATCTGGTAAATAAAAATTTAATTGATAACATTTACCATGAGCACTATTACTATTACTCTTTAACCTCAATCAATAATCTTTTAATTAAACATGGGCTCAAAATTTATGATGCTGAAAAAATCAATACTCATGGAGGAAGCTTAAGAATTTTTGCTTGTCATTTAGAAAATGAAAGTATTCATAAAACAAACAAATTTAATAAGATGATTAAAAAAGATGAAACAATTATTAAAAATTCCAGTTTTTATCGAAAATTTCAAAATAATTACATTGAATTAAATAAAAACCTAAAAATTTTTTTTAATAGTAATAAAAAAAAAAAAGTAATTGGATTTGGAGCTGCAGCAAAAGCATCAACGTTTATAAATATATTTAGATTGAGTAAATATAATATAAAATATGTAATAGATAATGCTGAAACTAAGCAAGGCAAATATATATCAGGAACCAGTATTAAAGTAGAACATCCAAAAAATATAAAAATAAATGATTTTGATTATATTGTTATATTTGCTTGGAATCTAAGAGACGAAATTGTTAATTTTATAAGAAAATTTTATAGAAGTCCTAAAATTAAATGTGTAACTTTTATTCCAAAACTAAAAATAACAAAAATATAATAAATGAAAGTTGTAATTTTAGCTGGCGGATTAGGAACAAGGTTGAGTGAAGAAACAAAGTTAATACCTAAACCAATGGTAAAAATTGGCAATAAACCTATTATATTACATATAATGAATATTTATAGAAACTTTGGTTACAATGATTTTATTATTGCCTCAGGATATAAGTCAACGATAATAGAAAAATTTTTTTTAAAAAAAAAATTTAAAGGTTTAAATATTGAAGTAATTAATACTGGAAAATTTTCACTTACAGGTCACAGAGTATTCAGATTAAAAAAATATCTTAATAAAGAAGCATTTATGTTGACTTATGGTGATGGTGTATCAAATGTTAATATCAATAAATTAATTAAACATCATAAAAAAGAAAGAAAAATTGCCACTATAACAATTGTTAGACCACCTGCTAGGTGGGGTGCTGTAAAAATAAAAAATAATAATGTAAAAAAATTTGAAGAAAAAAATAATAAGAATGAAGGATGGGTAAATGGAGGATTTATGGTATTTGAGCCAGATATTTTTAAATATTTTAATAAGAAGATTGACTGTATATTGGAAAGAGATGTATTTAATTTATTGATAAAAAAGCAGAAATTATCTGCTTATAAACATAAAGATTTTTGGCAACCTATGGATACTTTAAGAGAAAAAAATATATTGAATAAAATGTGGAAATCTAACAAGGCGCCTTGGAAATATAAAAATACTTAATATGAATTTTAAAAAAGATACAAAGAAGGAAATACAAAGGCAAGGTAAAGATAAAAAAATACAAAATTTAACAAAGAAATGGCTTAATAGAGCTGGACAATTAAAATATTCATATCACTTCGAATGGTTGGGAAGACCAATTATACAACATCCTCAAGATATGATAGGCATCCAACAATTAATATGGAATGTTAAACCAGATCTTATAATTGAGACCGGAGTAGCTAGAGGAGGTTCACTGATATTTTATGCGAGTCTTCAAGAACTTATATTTAAAAAAAGTAAATTGAAATCAAAAGTTATTGGAATAGACATTAAAATAAAAAAAAATAATTATCATAAAATTAAAGAACATCAAATGTCTAAAAGAATTACGCTCATTGAAGGATCAAGTGTAGAAAAAAAAGTATTCAATAAGGTTTACAAAATTGCAGAAGGTTATAAAAAAATTATGGTGCTTTTAGACAGCAATCATACACATAGCCATGTTTATGAAGAATTAAAAGTTTATGCAAAACTTGTTTCTAAAAAAAGTTATTGTGTCGTATTTGATACAATTATAGATGATTTACCTGAGACATATGGTAAAAATAGGCCATGGGGTAAGAATAATAATCCAAAGTCTGCCGTAAAAAAATACTTAAAATTAATTAAAAAAAATAATCAATTTGATTTGAATAACAAAAAATTATCTTTTGAAAATGATAAAACAATCCAAAATCAGTTACTTATCACTGTTGCGCCAGATGGTTTTTTAAAAAGATTATGATCAAACCATTAGTTGTTCCAGTTATACCAAATAGTCCACTTAAAAAAAAAAATCAAAGAACTACTAATGGAAAAATTTTATTAAGATATAATAAAAAAATCGATATGATAGAAAATGGTTATTTTAGACATGAATTAATTAAATATGATCAAAACTATCAAAATGACCAATCCAAGTCTTTAATTTTTCAAAAACATATGAAATTTATTTATGAAGTTTTAAAAGGGAAATTTAAGAAGGGAAAGAAGGTAGTCGAGGTAGGATGTGGTAAGGGTGAGTTTCTCTCGATATTAAAAAAAGATAAATTCTTTTCTTATGAAGGCTATGACTCAACTTACGAAGGATATGATAAAAAAATTGTCAAAAGATATTTAAATAGCAATGATAAGATTAAAACTGATGTAGTTGTTTTGAGACATGTTTTAGAACATATTCCTAATCCATTTAATTTCCTTAATAAAATAAAAAAAATTTTTGGTTCAGTATTTATACTGATTGAGGTACCAAACTATACTTGGATAAAAAAAAATAATGCTTTTTATGACATCACATATGAGCATGTAAATTACTTTAGTAAAAAATCCCTCAGATTGATTTTCAATAATAATTATATTTCATCAGAACTATGTTTTAATGAACAATACCAATATATTTTAGCAAATCTTAAAGATTTATCTTTTAATTTTAAAAAGGAATATCAAAAAAAAACAAATTGGAAAAAATTAAATTTCAATAATTTATTTCCTAAAATTAAAAGACAAATAAATAAATTCGATAAGCTCTCGAAAAATTACGAAAATATCTATATTTGGGGAGCAGCAACTAAAGGATGTATGTTTCTAGTACACTGCTTGATACAAAAAAAATTAATTTGGAAAGTTAAAAATGCAATCGATATTAATAGATCTAAATGTGGTAAATATCTACCTATGTCAAAAATAAAAATAATTTCAAAATATAATTTCTTTAAATTAGTAAATCAAAAAAAAGATTTATTAATTGTTTCTAATCCAAATTATATTTCTGAGATAAATAATGATTTAAAAAAAAAGAAACTTACCAGCCTGAAAATAATTAGTTTATAATTTAATTAAATGTCAATTAGAAGTTCCAAAATTACTGTCTGTATTCCAGTCTATAATGCTGCAAAAACTATATCAAGATGTCTCGACTCTGTTGTTAAACAAAATTTTAATAATTTTGAAATAGTTATTTCAGACAATAACTCAATAGATGATTCTTTTCGCATTTGCAATTCATATAAAAAAAAATACAAAAGAATAAAATTATATAAACAAAAGCAAAAACTATCTGTTTTTGATAATTTTAAATTTTTATTAAAAAAAGCTAAAGGAAAATACATAATGTGGATCGCGTCACATCATCAAATTTCAAAAAATTTTTTGTCAAGAAATTCAAAAAACCTGGATAATAATAATAATTTGGTGGCATCAATGGGAGTTGACTATTTTGTTAACAATAAAAAAAAAGAAATTCAGAAACAAAAGTTTAGTTTTGAAAATGATAGTTACAATAATATAAAACTTTTTTTTAGCAAGTGTTGGAGGACACATGGATTATTTTACAGTTTAATTAGACGGGAAAATTTAATTAAATCCTCTAAATTTCTCAAACCTTATTTGGCATCAGACTGGATTTTTATGCTTAGCTTAATAAATAATGGAAAAGTTCATAGAGAAAAAAAAACCTTTATTATTTTGGGTAGGGAGGGGCTCAGTTCAAAAAAAAAACTAAAGCAACATATAAAAAAGGAATATATGTCATTATTACCATATTATCATTTTAATAAAAATTTTATTAAAATAATTAATTCAACAAAGATAAATATGCACAAAAAAATTATATTATTAATTCATTCTTTAT
>CACJNI010000012.1 GCA_902594705.1 uncultured Pelagibacteraceae bacterium | reverse complement strand
AAAGGGATCTCCTGAATATTGGGCATGCAGGGTTAAGCCAGGCAGAATTTTATTTGAAGTTGATGGTGTACCGGAAGAAATTGCTAGAGAAGCTTTATACAAAGCTTCAGCAAAACTACCAATAAAATGTAAATTTATTAAGAGAATTTAAATGAAAAAAAGTGAAATAAAAAAAATGACTAAAGAACAAGCCTTGAAAGATATAGTTAAACTAAAAAAAGATCTTTTTAATTTCAGATTTCAAAAAATTAATGGACAGATAAAAAATCCATCAAAGATAGTTGAAACTAAAAAAAATATTGCAAGATTAAAAACACTAATAGTGAGAAAAGATGCCTAAAAAAATATTAAATGGAATAGTTGTAAGCGATAAACCAAATAAAACTATAACAGTCTTGGTTGAGAGAAAATATCAACATCCAGTATTAAAAAAAGTTATTAAAGCTAGAAAAAAATACAGCGTCCATGATGAAGAGAATAAATATAAAAATGGAGATAAGGTATCCATTCAAGAATGCAAACCTTATTCAAAGTCAAAAAAATTTGAAGTAATAGGAGTTTCCAAATGATACAAGTTCAGACAGAATTATTTGTTGCAGACAATACTGGTGCAAAAAAGATTGAATGTATAAAAGTATTAGGTGGATCTAAAAGAAGATATGCAAGTATTGGCGATACTATAGTTGTAGCAGTTAAAGAAGCAATTCCAAAAGGAAAAGTAAAAAAGGGTGCAGTTCATAAAGCTGTTGTTGTTAGAGTTAAAAAAGGAATCCATAGAAATGATGGATCCAAAGTAAGATTTGATAACAATGCAGCTGTTCTGACAGATGATAAAGGAGAACCAATAGGTACTAGGATTTTTGGACCAGTTACTAGAGAATTAAGAAATAGAGGACAAATGAAAATAATTTCTTTGGCACCTGAGGTATTATAATGATTAAAAAAGGTATTAAAGTAAAGATATTGACCGGTAAGGACAAAAATAAAGAAGGTGACGTAATTGAAATTGATAGAAAAAATAATAGGGCAAAAGTCAAAGGTGTTAACATTGTAAAAAAACATGTGAAAACTACAAAAGAAAAGAAAGGTGGAATAGTTTCAAAAGAAAACTTTATACATCTCTCGAATTTAGCAATCTTTAATACCAAAAACAAAAATGAGGCTAAAAAATAATGACACCTAGACTAAAACTAACCATAACTAAAGATATTGAACCAGCATTAAAAGAAAAGTTCGGTTATAAAAATTTATATATGGGTCCAAGGATACAAAAAATTGTTCTAAATATGGGTTTAGGTCTTGATGGAAACGATCAAAAAATTTTAAAATCTTGCCAAGAGGATCTGGCAAATATTACAGGTCAAATGCCTGTTGTAACTAAATTCAAAAAATCAATTGCAAATTTTAAAACTAGAAAAAACACCAATTCAGGTTTGAAGGTAACATTGAGAAAAAATAAAATGTATGAATTTATTGATAGATTGACAAATATAGCATTACCAAGGATAAAAGATTTTAGGGGATTAAGTCCGAACGGTTTTGATAAATTTGGAAATTATACTTTTGGAGTTAAAGAGCATATTATATTTCCAGAGGTAAATTTTGATAAAGTTGACAAGATTAGAGGTTTAGACATTACAATAGTTATTAAATCTCAAAAAGTAGAACACAGTTTTGAATTGTTAAAACATTTAAATTTTCCGTTTAGAGAAAAAAGGAGCAATTAATGGCTAAAATGAGTGCAATAAATAAGAATAATAAAAGAATAAAGCTTTCAGAAAAGTTTTATAAAAAAAGACAAAAGTTAAAAAAAATTATTATGGATAAAAAAGTATCATTAGAAGAAAGATTTAAAGCACAGCAAAAATTATCTAAGTTACCAAGAAACTCTGCAAAAGTAAGAGTTATGAATAGATGTCAAATTACTGGTAGACCACACGGTGTATACAGAAAACTAAAAATTTCAAGAATTGCACTCAGACAATTAGGTTTAGAGGGAAAAATTCCTGGAATGGTAAAATCGAGCTGGTAGAAAGGAAATTATGAGTTTAAGTGATCCAATAGGAGATATGTTAGCAAGAATTAAAAATGCTCAAGTTAGAAATCATCGTAAGGTAAGTTTACCAGCCTCTAAGTTTAAATCTAAAATAGCGGATGTCCTAAAATCTGAGGGTTATATAATTGATTATAAAATTAATGATGACGTAAAACCAACTATTGAAATTAATCTAAAATATAACTCTGGTAATCCTGTAATAAATACTATCGAGAGAGTATCTAAACCAGGTAGAAGAATATTTTCAAGTGCAAGTAGCTTGCCTAAAATTAATAATGGTTTAGGAATTGCTATCGTATCAACACCCCAAGGCGTCATGACAGATGTTGATGCAAGAAAAAAAAAACTTGGTGGTGAAATAATTTGTAAGGTGTTTTAATGTCTAAAATAGGAAAAATAAACATACCCATACCTGAAAAAGTGAAAGTCATTTTATCAGGTAATACTATAAATGTTGAGGGACCTTTAGGAAAACAATCACTAAATATTGACGTTGAGATGTTTGAGATAAATATAAATGATGGTAAAGACGTATCCCTTAAACCAAAAAAGTTAGACGATACATCCAAGAGATTATGGGGCATGAATAGAAGCCTGCTTAATAATGCTATAGTTGGTACAAGCAATGGCTACGAAAAAGTTTTAGAATTGACAGGTGTTGGATTTAGAGCAGCATTAAAAGGAAAAATTCTAAATATGCAATTAGGATTTAGCCACGATATAAATTATGAAATACCCGATGGTATCAAGATTTTAGTAGAAAAACAAACTACTTTAAAAATTAGTGGATCAAACAAGCAACAAGTTGGAATGGTAGCTTCGCAAATTAAAAGTATTAGACCACCAGAACCATACAAAGGTAAAGGAATAAAAGAACAAGGTCAATATATATTAAGAAAAGAAGGTAAAAAGAAATAATGAAATTAAGCACAATACAAAGAAAAAAATTTAGAATTAGAAAAAAACTTAAATCAGTGGCAAATAATAGATATAGATTAAGTGTTTCTAGGTCTACAAAGAATATAAGTGCTCAGATTATAGATGATAATAAAAATATAACTTTAGTATCAGCCTCATCTGTAGATAAAGATATTAAAAGTCAAAAAAAGAGTAAAATGGAATTATCAACAATAGTAGCAGAGACATTAGCGAGAAAAGCAAATGAAAAAAAAATAAAAAAAGTTTACTTCGATAGAGGAATATTCAAATATCATGGAAGGGTAAAGATATTTGCTGAAACGTTACGAAAAAACGGGATGGAATTTTAGGTTATGGAAAAAAATAATGAATTTGTAGAAAAACTTGTCCACATAAATAGAATAACAAAAGTTGTAAAAGGAGGTAGAAGATTTGGTTTTTCAGCCTTAGTTGTTGTTGGAAACCAAAATGGAAAGATTGGCATAGCACATGCAAAAGCTAAACAAGTTCCTGATGCTATTAAAAAAGCTAATGAATTAGCTAGAAGAAAATTAATTCAAATTCCACTTAGAGACGGAAGAACTATTCACCACGACATATATGGTAAAGATGGAGCAGGTAAAATTAAACTAAGATCAGCTCCAAAAGGAACAGGTATAATAGCAGGTGGTCCAGTAAGAGCTGTTTGCGAGGTGCTGGGTATCAAGGATATTGTTGCAAAATCGCTAGGTACTGCTAACCCTCACAATGTAATAAGAGCTTGTATAAAAGCATTGTCAAAACAAAATTCACCAAAAAATATTTCGAATTTAAGAAATAAAAAAATATCAGAAATAATTGAGAAAAGAGGATAATGACATTTTTAAATACTCTCCATAATTTAAAAACCAAAAAAATAAGAGTTGGAAGAGGAATAGGATCTGGTAAAGGAAAAACATCTGGCAGAGGAGTAAAAGGTCAAAAATCAAGATCTGGTGTAGCTATTAAAAGTTTTGAAGGTGGCCAAATGCCTTTATATAGGAGATTACCAAAGAGAGGTTTCAATCCAGTAAGACAAAAAAGTATTGCTGTAATTAATTTAGGTGACTTACAAAAACTCATAAATGACAAAAAAATTAGCACAGATAGAAAAATAAATATTGATAGCTTAAAAAAATCAAAAGTATTAAGAAAATCAATAAATAAATTTAAAATTTTATCTAACGGTGAATTTAATTCAAAAATAGATATCGAAGTAGATTATTCATCTAAAATTGCTAAAGAAAAAATTGAAAAGGCTGGTGGACAAATTACTGTTAAAAATCAATCTAAATAATGAGTGCATCAACACAATCAAACGATCTTAGAAATAGAATTCTATTTACATTAATTATACTTGCAATTTATAGGCTTGGAACCTTTGTGCCTCTACCAGGTATAGATCCTGAACAACTTCAGATAATGATGGAGGGCAATCAAAAAGGTTTATTAGGTATGTTTAACGTTTTTGCAGGAGGTGCAGTGAGTAGAATGGCAATTTTTGCATTAGGAATAATGCCATATATTTCATCATCCATCATAGTTCAATTGCTGACTGGTGTTTCTGAATATTTTAAAAATTTAAAGGCTCAAGGAGAAATAGGTAGACAAAAAATTACTCAAATTACAAGATATGGAACAGTTTTATTGGCAACTATACAAGGTTATGGATTGGCTGTTGGATTAGAGTCCTCAGCAGACTTGGTAATTAATCCTGGAATTTTTTTTAAAATTTCAACAGTTTCAACAATTGTTGCTGGAACTATATTTCTGATGTGGTTAGGAGAACAAATAACTCAGAGAGGTATTGGTAATGGAATATCATTAATAATTTTTTCTGGTATTGTTGCTGAAATTCCTAGAGCATTAGTAACAACATTCGAGTTAGGGAGGACTGGAGCAATTTCGACGGTCATGATAATTTTTATATTTTTATTACTTGTCGCTACAATAATGTTTATAGTTTTTATGGAAAGAGCTCTGAGAAAAATTCTTATAAATTATCCTAAAAGACAAATGGGAAATAAAATGTATGGTGGAGACTCTTCACATTTGCCATTAAAAATTAATTCAGCAGGTGTAATTCCTGCAATATTCGCTTCAGCTTTATTGCTTTTACCTGTAACTTTCTCAAATTTTAATGTCTCACAAAATGAAACTTTCTTAAACATATCTTCGTATTTTTCACAAGGACAGCCCTTATATATGTTGCTTTACGCATCGGGAATAATTTTTTTTACTTTTTTTTATACTTCAATAACTTTTAACCCAACAGAAACTGCAGAAAATCTTAGAAAATACGGTGGATTTATTCCAGGTATTAGACCTGGAGAAAGTACTGCAATTTATATTGACACAATATTAACAAGACTTACAACAATAGGAGCACTGTATTTGGCACTTGTGTGTTTAATGCCAGAATTTCTAATTGCAAATTATCCAATTCCTTTTTACCTAGGTGGTGCATCAGTTTTAATTGTTGTTGTTGTAGCAATTGATACTGTTACACAAATTCAAACAAGAATGATGAGTTCTCAATACGAGCAATTAATTAAAAAAACAAAATTTGGTAGATAAGTGAATATTATTTTGTTTGGCCCTCCAGGAGCTGGAAAAGGTACTCAAGCTAAATATCTTGTTAAAAAATTAAATTCATATCAGATATCTACAGGTGATATTTTAAGAGAAGAAATAAAAAAAGATACTGATATAGGAAAAAAAATAATAAATAATATGAATGAAGGCAAATTTGTTAGTGATGAGATAGTGAATGATCTTTTGAAGAAACATATTTTTGATAAAGAAAAAAAAAATAAATTAATTTTTGATGGTTATCCAAGATCTCTAAATCAAGCAAAAAATCTGGATATTTTGTTAAAAAATTCTAATCAGAAAATAGATTACATTTTTTATCTCAATGTAAATAAAGATACTATTGTGGAAAGAATAAAAAAAAGAAAAATTTTAGAAAAAAGATCTGATGACAATTTGGATACTATTTTAAAAAGATATGATACTTACATCGCAACAACTAAACCTGTGTTGAATTACTATTCTAAAAATTCAAATTTTCATGAGATTGATGGATCAATGGAAATTGGTCAAATTACTGCTAAATTAGAGGCTTTTTTGAATGTTTAATGCGTTGACTTTGATTAATCTTCTTATATAAAAGGCACAATTTATCACAAAAATTATGGCTCGTATTGCAGGTGTAAACATACCACAAAACAAACTAGTTCATATTGGACTAACATATATTTATGGTATAGGAAATAAATTTTCTAAGCAAATTTGTTCAGATTTAGAAATACCTGTTTCAAAAAGAGTAAATGAATTAACAGACGATCAAATTTTAAAAATAAGAGAATATATTGATCAAAAATTTATAGTTGAAGGAGACCTGAGAAGAGAAACCTCATTGAGTATAAAAAGATTAATTGATCTAGCAACTTATAGAGGATCAAGACATAGAAAAAAACTTCCTGTCAGAGGTCAAAGAACAAGATGTAATTCTAGGACTAGAAAAGGAAAAGCAATTGCCATTGCTGGTAAAAAACTTACACCACTTAAAAAATAATGAAAAAAGAAGTAATTGAAAATAAAGATCAAAAAGTAGAAACAAAATCAAAAAAAAGTTCTTATTCAAAGAAAAAAAAAGGTAAAAAAAATATTTTAAATGGAATTGCTTATGTTCAATCAACATTTAATAACACAATAGTTTCTATTGCTGATACCAGTGGAAATGTAGTCTCTTGGGCATCTGCAGGGCAAAAAGGCTTTAAAGGTTCTCGTAAGTCCACACCTTATGCAGCTCAAGTTGCAGCTGATGCAGCCGCTGCAAAAGCATTAGAAGTTGGGATGAAAGTTTTATCTGTAGAAGTTAAAGGACCAGGATCTGGAAGAGAAACAGCATTAAGAGCTTTACAAGCTAGAGGATTTAAAATTATATCAATTAAAGATACAACACCGATGCCACATAATGGTACGAGACCACCAAAAAAAAGGAGAGTTTAATGGAGCAAACAGAAGTAAATTCAAAAAATTGGAAATCATTAATTAAACCTGCAAAACTAGATGTTCAATTAAGTGATGATAAAGCATTTGCAAAGATCACTGCTGAACCATTGGAAAAAGGTTATGGATTAACTCTTGGTAATTCATTAAGAAGAATTCTTTTATCTTCAATAAGAGGTACTGCAGTTACATCAATTCAGATAGATGGTGTATTGCATGAATTTACATCAATTAAAGGTGTTCGAGAAGATGTAACAGATATAGTATTAAATGTAAAATCTTTAGCTTTAAAAAGTACATCGGACGAACCAAAAAAATTAATACTAGATGCAAAAGGTCCAGGAGAAATAAAAGCATCTGATATAACTCAAGTAGCTGATATTGAAATATTAAATCCAGATTTAGTGATTTGTAACTTAGACGAAAATACTAAATTTCACATGGAAATGTCTGTAGGAACCGGTAAAGGATATGTATCAGCTGATATGAACAAACCAGAGGAGCCACCACTGGGTTTAATTCCAATAGACTCATTATTTAGTCCAGTAAAAAAAGTATCTTACTCAGTTAGTACTGCAAGAGAAGGAAAAGCATTAGATTATGATAAATTAACGATGGAAGTTGAAACAAACGGATCAATTTCAGCTGAGGATGCAGTAGCTTATTCAGCAAGAATATTCCAGGATCAACTAGGAATGTTTGTTAATTTTGATGAACCTCAAGAGGTTATTATAAAGGAGCAACCATCAGAACCTGAATTTAATAAAAACTTATTAAGAAAAGTTGATGAATTGGAACTTTCAGTAAGATCAATGAACTGTCTAAAAAATGATAATATTATCTATATTGGTGATTTAGTTCAAAAATCTGAAGGTGAAATGTTAAGAACACCTAATTTTGGAAGAAAATCATTAAATGAAATTAAAGAAGTATTAACAGGAATGTCTTTATATCTTGGCATGGAGATCCCAAACTGGCCGCCAGATAATATTGCTGAATTATCGAAAAAACTAGAGGAAGCAATCTAATGAGACATAAAATGGGCTATAAAAAGCTCAACAGAACTTCAGAACATAGAAAAGCTCTAATCAAAAATATGCTTAACTCATTAATAAAGTATGAGCAAATAACAACTACTTTACCAAAAGCAAAAGTTTTAAAACCTCAAGCAGATAAAATCATAACACTAGGTAAAAAAGATACTTTATCTAATACAAAAACTTTAATTTCAAAACTGCAAGACATTAAATCTACGAATAAAGTTAAAAAAACTCTTTCAAAGAGATACGAAAATAGAAAAGGTGGATATACTAGAATTATCAAGGCTGGATATAGATATGGTGACAATGCACCAATGGCAGTAATAGAGTTTGTAGATAGGGATATTGAAGCAAAAAGAGTTGATAAAAAGAAAAAGAACTCAACTAAAGATACTCCAAAAGTAGAAGACAAAAAGCAAGCTACAGCTTAGTCTTTAATTAATATTTTATTTAATTGATGTTGTAAAACAATTATCTATTATTTCATATTATTAAAATGAAAAATATAATTTTTCAAATAATTATACTATTTTTTTTTACAACCAATATTTTAAAAGCAAATCCACCAAAAATCGACGGTTTAAAA
Source organism: uncultured Pelagibacteraceae bacterium (assembly GCA_902594705.1). Taxonomy (GTDB): domain Bacteria; phylum Pseudomonadota; class Alphaproteobacteria; order Pelagibacterales; family Pelagibacteraceae; genus Pelagibacter. The sequence continues at coordinate 10,819 of CACJNI010000012.1, read as the reverse complement.
TTTTATACGTTAAGTGACGATAATATGCCGTGGTTTAATTTAGATAATGAAAAAGATTTAATAAACCTATCAAATATTGATTGTCAATGGAGTCATGGAAAAAAAACGAAATGCAGAATTCACTTGTCACCTTTATATAACTTTCCTAAAAATGGATTATTAATTCAAAATAAAATTGTCAGATCTGGCAAAATTGCTTGGAAATTTAAAAATGGTGATGGTGATTGCGGTCAACAAAGAAAATCAGACGAGTGCAATACCTTTAGAGAAAGATCTGAAGTAAGCATGTTAGGATTAAAGTCTAAAAATACATGGTTTAAATTTAGTATTTATATCCCTGATAACAGTGAATTTACTGTCCCCATAAGTAATACTATATGGCAAATACATTCTAAAGCTGGTCCAGTAAATTTTATGTTTAGAATTGCTCCAAATGGAGATTTACAATGGACAGATTTTGTAAATCATAGTTTTGGAGGTTTTGACACTTATAAAATTTTAGAAGCAAATAATGTAAAAGGTAAATGGAATGATTTTGTTATTAATATGGAATTTGTTGATTGGCCAAATAAGAGTTTTATTAAGATTTGGGCTAATAACGAACTTGTGGTTAATTATACTGGATTGACTAATAATAATATAAGCAAACAGCCTTATATGAAGTTTGGAATATACAAAAGTAATATTAATAGGTTTAATATAATGCATAAAAATAATCCACCAAAAAGAGCTGATACAGTTGTATATTACGATTCCATTGCTATAGGTAAAAAATGCGAAGAGCTTAAGCTAGATGAAGAAAACAATAGTTGCACAAATTTAAAGAAAAATGAAAAAATCAATTAATGTAGATAAATCTTTTAATGATATGCGAATTGATAGATTTATTCGAAATCATTTAGGAAAAATTCCACAAGGACTAATTGAAAGAAATCTAAGAAATGGAAAATTAAAACTAAATCAAAAAAAAGTAAAAAGTTCAGAAAAAGTTAAAACTGGTGACAAACTTAATATTTATAATTTAAATTTTGAGGAAAAAATTGAGCAACTGAAAAAAAAATACAATCCTAGTAATGAAATTATAAAAGAAAATGAAGATTTAATTATTGAAAATAATGTCAATTTTGTTGTTATAAATAAACAATCAGGAATATCAGTGCAGGGTGGTACAAAATCAAAAAAGAATATAATTGATATATTTGCAAAAAGTAATTTATTTAGAGATGAGAAGCCTTACTCTGTACACAGATTAGATAAGGATACTTCTGGTGTTTTTATAATAGCAAAGAATAGGGAAACAGCCCAACTACTCACTTCACTTTTTAGATTAAGAAAGGTTTATAAAACTTATTTAGCAATATGTAATGGTGAATTAATTTTAATCGATAAAGGTGTAATAAAAGATGATTTAATAAGATTTGAAAATAAAAAAAAAATTGTTGAAAAAGCTGAAACAAAATATGAAATTTTAGATAAAAATAATAATGCGACCTTCATTCAGCTAAATCCAATTACAGGAAGAAAACATCAACTAAGAAAACAATTATTTAATTTAGGAAACTCCATCATTGGTGATAAAAAATATAATTCAACAAATAACTCAAAAATAAATAATAAAAATTTAATGTTACATTCTTATGAAATAAAATTTAAAATAAATGAGAAAAAATACACTTTTAGAGCCACTCCTCCAGATTATTTTAGAAATATGTTAAAAACAAAAAGACTTAATTTTTAATATTTGATAAAAAATTTTTTATCAAATCATTCTCAATATTTTTATAATTTTGTTTTTTAATATTATTTAAATTTGAAACGCCTCTATCTCTTATTCCACAAGGAACTATTTTTTTATATACATTAAGATCATTAGAAATATTTAATGCAAAACCGTGATAAGCAATCCACTTCTTTACTTTTATGCCTATTGCTGCAATTTTATCTATTTTACCAGATTTGTCCTCAAACCAAATTCCAATGTTTTTTCTATCTGCAAAACACTTTATATCATAATTCTTTAGAGTATTTATAATTGTCTTTTCAATTGCAGTTATAATTTTTTTTATATTCTTGCCTCTTTTGTTTAAGTCAATCACAAAATAAAAAACCAGTTGACCAGGACCATGATATGTTATTTTTCCTCCTCTATTCGTTTTAATAAAGTTTATAGATTTATCTAAAATCTCATTATCATTAAAACTTGTTCCACCAGTATAAATCTCCTCATGTTCAAGTATCCAAATAAGTTCTTTATTTTTATTTACTTTGATTTGCTCCAATCTATCTTCAAGTATATCTATCGCAGATTTATATTTTATTGGTTTTACTGACTTTTTGATCTCTATTGTCATTATAAATTTGTATTATTTTTATTTTGTATTAATAGTGCCAACTAAATTATAGGTAAATTTTATGACTATAGTGAAAAAAATAAAAGATAAAAAAGTTAACTTTGAATTTAATAAAGAATTCATCAAAGTTGTCACAGATAAAATTGCCTCAAATGATGCTGGATTTATTACAAATTCGTTCAATGCTATGCATCCAGCAGATGCTGCGGATATAATTGAACATTTAAGCCAAAATGATAGAGAAAATTTAATAAAATTAAATAGTTTCAAAGTTGATCCTGAAGTTTTTGTTGAATTAAATGAGTCAATTCAGTCAGAGATGATTGCTTATCTATCATCAGACTCGATAGTTAATATACTAAAAAATTTAGAGTCAGATGATGCAATTAAGATTTTAGAAAATGTAGACGAAAAAGATAAAAATACAATCCTTAGCTCATTACCTCCAAAAGACCGATTTGCATTACTTGAAAGCTTAAGTTATCCAGAAGACTCTGCTGCTAGATTAATGCAGCGTGAATTTACTGCCATACCAAGTAACTGGTCTGTAGGACAAACTATAGACTATCTAAGAGAAAATAAAGAACTTCCTGAGGAATTTCTAGAAATATTTATAGTTGATCAAGAATTCAAACCTATTGGTACAGTTCCTTCATCAAGAGTATTAAGAACCCCAAGAGATACAAAAATGATGTCTATAATGGCTGAGTCTCAAACTTTAATACCTGTTGATATGGATAGAGAGGAAGTCGGTAATTTATTTGAAAATTATAATTTGAGTTCAGCAGCTGTAGTAGATAAGTCTAATAAACTAGTTGGTATGATAGCTTATGATGATGTTTTAACAGTATTAAAAGAAGAAGCTGAAGAGGACGTACTTAGATTAGCTGGAGTAGGTGATGAAGAAATAACTGATGGAGTAATAACAAAAACTAAGAGAAGATTTAACTGGCTGTTATTAAACTTGTTTACTGCTTTTCTAGCCACTTATTGCATTAGTTTATTTGGTGCTACTATAGAGCAAATGGTAGTACTAGCTTTTTTAATGCCAATAGTAGCATCAATGGGTGGTAACGCCGGCATGCAAACATTAGCTGTCACGGTAAGATCTTTAGCTACACAGGATTTAACAAAAAATAATTTTACGAACAATATTATTAAAGAATTTAATATTGGAGTTTTAAATGGAGTTATATTTGCAATTATAAGCTCTTTGATAGTTCAACTATGGTTTAATGATATTCAGCTCTCCCTAATAATTTCAATTTCAATGGTTTTAACTATGATTGTTGCTGGTCTTTTTGGTATTTTAGTGCCGGTAACATTAAATAAAATGAAAATTGATCCTGCAATTTCCTCTAGTGTATTTGTTACAACAATAACAGATGTAATTGGATTTGTATCTTTCTTAGGTGTGGGAGCTTATTTTTTATAATCAAAAATTATCAATTAATCTTACACCATTAATATGATAGGCAATAAATAGTCTATATTTAGATTTTAAATTATTTAATTTCATTTTTTTCTCATCTCTAAATTCAAGGTAATCAATTGTAATTTTAAATTTATTTTCTAGTTCATATTTGGATTTTGACAAATCCACAAATTTATTATTTTGTGAGAGTCTTTTAATCTTATCCAATTTGATGGCTATTTTTGATGCTTTTTTTATAGATGATTTATTTAACAATTTGTTTCTTGTAGATAAAGCAATTTTATTACTTTCCCGAATGGTAGGACAACCAACAATATTTATTTTATATTTTTTACCTAACATTTTTTTAATTAACATGTATTGTTGAAAATCTTTTTCACCCATATAAACATGCTTAGATTTGATAATAGATAACAATCTATTCATTACGTTCAATACACCCTCAAAATGACCTTTTCTATATTTAGCACATAAGATTTTATCAGATTTATTAAGTTTAAAATTTTTCATTTTATTTTTATATATTTCATTGACCTCCGGTAAAAACAAATAATTTACTTTGAGTTTTTTTAGCATCGAAATATCTTTTCTTATATTTCTAGGATAATTCTTAAAATCTTTTTTTTGATTAAATTGTGTTGGATTGACAAAAATGCTTACTATTGTTTCTTTGTTATTTTTTTGTGAAATTTTTATTAAAGATACGTGACCTTTATGAATTCCCCCCATTGTAGGTACAAATCCTACACTTTTGTAATTTTTTACTGCCTTATTTAGTTCAAAAATATTTTTTAAAATTTTCATTTTTAATAAATATGATTATAAGTAAAACATCTTAATGATTAAACAAGCTATTATTCCCCTTGCTGGTTTGGGCACACGTTTGTTACCTTTGACAAGTGTTTTTCCTAAAGAACTGCTTCCAATAAATGGAAAACCAGGAATTGAGTATATTTTAGATGAATGTATTGAGGCTGGTGTAAGCGAAATAATTTTTATAATTTCAAAAAAAAAAGAGATGATAAAGAAATATTTCAATAATGATAATTTTTACAAATCAATTATAAAAAAAAAGAAAGATCCCAGAATAATTAAAGAGTACAAAAAAATCCTTTTTTTTAGAAAAAAAATTAAATTTGTTTATCAAAATAAACCCATGGGAACTGGTGATGCTGTACTCAAAACCAAAAAGTTCATAAAAAATAATTATTTTTTAATGCTGTTACCTGATGATTTAATTATGAGAAAAAATTGTTCAAAAGAAATGATAAAAATTCATAACAAATTAAGAGCATCTGTAATGGCCAGTATGAAAGTTAAAAAAAACAATGTAGACCGTTGGGGAATTTATTCAATTAAAAAAAATATTGATAAATTAAATTTTAAAATTGCAGATGTAATTGAGAAACCTAATACTAAAGATGCTCCCTCAAATAACGCAGTTATAGGTAGATACATATTATCAAAGAAAATTTTTCATTATCTAAAAAATCAAAAAAAAGGTAAAGGTGGTGAGATACATATTACAGACTCAATAAGACAAATGATATTAGATCAATATTTATTCATTGGACATAAATTTAGAGGCAATTATTTAGATTGTGGATCTATGAAAGGTTATATTAAATCTGGAATTGAAATTTCTAAGCTATGAAAATTTGCATTATAGGATCTGGTTACGTTGGCTTAGTTACTGGAGCTTGTTTTTCTGATTTAGGTAATACTGTTACATGTGTTGATATTAATAGAGAAATTATAGAAAAATTAAATAAAGGAATAATGCCAATTTATGAACCTGGTCTTCAAGAATTGGTTGTAAGAAATTTAAAAAAAAAAAGACTTTTATTTACAACAGATATTTCAAGCTCAATAAAAAAGTCAGATATCATATTCGTTTGCGTTGGAACTCCTACCAAAAATAATAAAGCTGATTTGAAATATGTATTTAATGTTACCAAGAGTATAAAATCTAATCTAAACAGGTATAAAATAATAGTAACTAAATCCACAGTTCCAGTAACCACGGGTGATAAAATTACAAAAATTTTAAAATCAAATAAAAATAAAAATAAGTTTGATGTTGTATCTAACCCTGAATTTTTAAGAGAAGGTGAAGCTATTAGAGATTTTCAATTCCCAGATAGAGTTGTTGTAGGTACTAGCAGTAATAAAGCAAATAAAATTATGAAAAAATTATATTTCCCTTTAATTAAGAAAGGTGGAAGATATTTTCATACTTCTAGAAGATCTGCAGAACTAATTAAATATGCATCAAACGCTTTTTTAGCAACAAAAATTACATTTATTAATGAAATAGCCAATTTATGTGAAAAATCAAAAATAGATGTTAAAGAAGTTGCAATTGGCATGGGTTTAGATGAAAGAATAGGAAGCAGATTTCTACGTGCAGGCCCAGCCTACGGTGGATCATGTTTTCCAAAGGATACAAGAGCACTTGTTTCAACTGCTAGAGTTTTTAATACAAATCTTTCAGTTGTAAAATCAGTAATAAATTCAAATGATAAAAGAACTAATTTATTATTAAATAGAATTAGCAAAATAATGAAGAACAAAATTAAAAATAAAAAAATTACATTTTTGGGTGTTACTTTTAAACCAGGTACTGATGACATGAGAGAGTCCTCTTCATTAAAATTGATACCAGCTTTAACAAGGAAAGGTGCACATATAAATTATTACGAACCAACTGGAAAGAAAGAGGAATTAAAATCCAAAAATATAAGCTTTTTTGAAAATATAAAAGATGCCTGCAAAATCGCAGATCTAATAATTATTCACACAGAGTGGAATGAATTTAAGCAAATCAACTTTAAAAAAATTACAAAAAAAAGAAATTTTAAAGTTTTTGATATGAGAAATCTTTACTCAACTTCTGAAATGAAAAAAAATAAAATAAATTATTTTAGTATTGGTAGATAATTAATTAAGATCAAATATTGCATCAACTTCAACTGCAACACCCAATGGAAGGCTATTAGTGCTGACAGCAGCTCTTGCATGCGAGCCAGCTTCGTCAAATACACTTTTTATTAGATCTGAGGCTCCATTTATGACTTTTGGTTGCTCAATAAAATCATCAGTAGAATTAACATAACCAGTAAGTTTCAAACACGATTTAATTTTGGATAAATCATCACCACATGCTTTTTTTGCTTGAGATATTATACTTAATGCACATCTTTTAGCTGCCTCGTAACCTTGTTGAGTATTATAATCTTTTCCGAGTTTACCCTTAATTAAATTTCCATTCTCATCAATTGATATTTGACCAGATATATATAGTAAATTCCCAGATACTCTTGTAGCAGCATACGATCCAACAGGATCATTAGCTTTTGGTAATTTGATATTTAAATTCTTTAAGTTTTCATCTGCTGACATTATTTGCCTTTCTTTTTCTTTTTATTTCTATCGTATTCTTTTCTTTTCTCAATTAAAATTAATGCTTCTTCCATTGTTAATTCAACAGGATCTTTTTCTTCAGGTATAGTCGCATTTAACGATTTGTATTTAATGTAAGGACCATACTGACCTTTCATGACTCTAACTGGCTTTTTATCTTCAGGGTGTTCTCCTAAATCTTTAATCATAGATGATGAAATTCTTCCTGGTTTAGCTTCAGCAATTAATGTTACAGCTCTATTTAATCCAATTGTGAATAATTCATCTACATTTTCTAGTCTAGCAGATTTATTTTCACATTTAAGGTAAGGACCAAATCTTCCAACATTCACAGTAATATCTTTATCATTTTCAGGATTTTTACCTAAACTTAATGGTAACGAGCATAAGTATTTTGCTTTTTCTAAATCGATGTTTTCAATCTCAATTCCTTTAGGGATAGAAACATTTTTTAAATTATTTTCTTCTTTTTTTAATTTTCTTTTTTTCTTTTTAGTTTTTTCATCTTCCTCTATGATTTCTTTTTCAAATTGCAAATATGGTCCAAATCTTCCATTTTTAAGAAAAATATCTTTACCTTTATCATTTTTTCCAATAAATTTAGGTTCTGCTAGTGTCAATTGTTGTGCTGCTTTAGATTTTGATAGTGGTCTTGTAAATTTGCAGTCCGGATAATTTGAACAACCAATAAAAGCACCACCTCTAAAACTATTTTTTAAACTTAATTGCCCAGACTCACAAAGGTTGCATTTTCTATCAATATTTCCATCCTTATCGACCTCAAATATTAGTGATCCAAGACTTTCATTTAATAGGTCTAATACTTCTCTGGTTCTTTTTTCTTTCACACCTGAAACATTAGAATTAAAGTCTTTCCAAAAGTTCTCTAAAACTTTTATCCAATTTTCCTTACCTGATGTTATATCATCTAATTGATCTTCTAATTTTGCAGTAAAATCATAATCAACATATTTGGTGAATAATTTTTCTAAAAACGCAGAAAGCAATTTCCCTCTATCTGTTGGGAAAAATCTTTTATTATTTATGTCAGCATAACCTCTATTAGCTATTACTGAAATAATACTTGCATAGGTAGAAGGTCTTCCAATTCCTAACTCCTCTAATTTTTTAACTAGACTTGCCTCTGAATATCTAGGTGGTGGTTGTGTATAGTGCTGTTCATCAACATGATCTTCAAACATTACATCACCCTTTTCAACATCTGGTAAAATATTTTCATTGTCATCATCATTTTCATCGATCTTATAAAGTTTAAGGAAACCATCAAATTTTAATGTTGAACCGCTAGCTTTGAATATATTTTTATCATCATCTGAGTTGATGGTAATAGTTTTTCTATCAAATTTAGCTGACTGCATTTGTGATGATAAAGATCTAGACCATATTAAATTATAAAGTTTATATTGATCAGTACTTAAGTATTTTTTCATATCTTCTGGTTTTCGGATTATTTCTGTTGGACGTATAGCCTCGTGAGCTTCTTGAGCATTTTTTGCTTTTTTACCACTATAATTTAGAGGTTGTTCTGGTAAATATTTATCGCCATAATTGTGCATTATAAAATCTCTGAAAGATGTTACCGCATCTTTTGAAATATTAGTTCCATCTGTTCTCATATAAGTAATTAATCCCACGGTTTCACCTTCAATATCAATTCCTTGATATAGTCTTTGAGCAATTTGCATTGTCCTTGAGGCTCCAAAACCAAGTTTACTCGATGCTGTTTGTTGTAATGTTGATGTAGTAAAAGGTCCTGATGGATTTCTGTTATATGTTTTTGAACTTATATCTGTTATTTTATATTTTTTATTTTTTATTTTAGATAAAGCATCATTAATATCTTGTTTGTTTTTAAATGAAAATTTTTCAACCTTATTTTCATCTAATTGTGAAATAGATGTATTTATTTTTTCTTTTTTGTTATTTTTAAAAATTATATTTAATGTCCAAAATTCTTTTGGTTGAAAAACTTCTATTTCCTGTTCTCTTTCGGTTAAAAGTCTTAGAGCTACAGACTGAACTCGACCAGCAGATTTAGAACCTGGTAATTTTGTCCATAGAATGGGGGAGATATTAAAACCTACCAGATAATCTAGTGCTCTTCTTGCCATATAAGCATCAACTAAATGTGGTTCTATTTTTCTTGGATTATCTATTCCATTTGTAACTGCTTTTTTTGTTATTTCGTTGAACACAACTCTTTCAACTTCTTTATCTTTTAATAATTTTTTTTCTTCAAGAAACTCTTTTACATGCCAAGCTATTGCTTCACCTTCTCTGTCGGGGTCAGTAGCTAGAATAATTTTTTTTGAATCTCTAGCACTATCTGTAATTTCTTTTAAATATTTTTTTGAAAAACTATCTACTTCCCAAATCATTTTAAAATCATTTTCAGGATCAACAGAACCATTTTTCGAAGGCAGATCTCTTATATGCCCATAGCTCGCAAGAACTGTATAATCTGATCCTAAATATTTATTAATTGTTTTTGCTTTTGCTGGACTTTCAACAATTACTAGATTCATATTTAGAGAACGTACTTAAAACAGTTAAACTGTCAAATTATTAAATTTTTGTCTTACTTTCCTCTTTATTTATCAAGCGTTTAACGTTTTCTCGATGAGTATAAAAAATTAAAATAAACATTATGAAGTAAAACATAATATTATCATTGTTGTAAAAAAATATAAAAATAGGAACACTTAATGATCCAAGAATTGATCCTAAAGATGAATACTTAGAAATTAAATATGTAATTATCCAAACAATACCAAAAACAATACCCAAAAAATAATTCAAAATAATCAAAATTCCGACGTATGTTGCAACACCCTTGCCACCTTTAAATTTTAACCATACTGGAAAAACATGCCCTAAAAAAACAGATAATGAACAAATGTAAATAAATTCTGGATAATATAATTTAACATAAATTATTGGAAAAACTGCTTTTAAAATGTCTAGTAATAAAGTTGAGTAGCCTAAAAATTTATTACCAGTTCTTAAAGCATTAGTTGCGCCTATATTACCCGATCCTATTTCTCTTATATCTTTTTTTAAAAAAATTTTTGTTAATAAAAAACCAAAAGGAATAGAACCTAATAAATATGATAAAAGTGATAAAATAAATATTTCCATTTAAATATTATAAAGCTCTTGTCCTTTTACGAATGTATTGGTCACTTTTCCTTGCAATCTTTTATTTTCAATTGAAGTATTTTTTGATTTAGAAACCAAATTTTCTTGCTTTACTATCCAAGGTTTATTTATATCCACAATACAGAAATCTGCATCATTACCGACGGATAAATTACCTTTATTGATTTTCAAAATTTTTGCTGGATTGGAGGTTAATGCAGCAATAATTTTTTCAAGTTTTACAGATCCATTGTGATATAATTCTAATGACAAAGATAATAACGTTTCAATACCAGTTGCACCCGTTGCGGCTTGAGCAAACGTTAATCTTTTTTGCTCTTCATCTTCAGGTTTGTGATCTGAAACTATTACATCGATTGTGCCATCATTTAATCCTTGCACTAAACTTAATCTATCATCTTCAGTTCTAAGTGGAGGTGACAATTTTAAA
>CACJNI010000011.1 GCA_902594705.1 uncultured Pelagibacteraceae bacterium | reverse complement strand
TTATTTCTTAATATTTTCGTCACTTTTTTTAAAGTAGTCTGTATCTAAATCAATTTTTTTAACTTTTACAGTAAGATATCTTAATAGATTTTTGTCTATTTTTTCGTTTTTTTCCAATTCTTTTATAGTTCTACCATATCCTTCAATTTTAAAATGCAGATAGTTTCCTTTCTTATTTTTCTTAATGAGGTAAGATAAATGCATTAATCCCCAGCTTTCAAATTTTAAAATATTTCCATCATTACCTTTAATAATTTTAGTGTATTTCTCTTGTATCTGTTTAATTTGACTTGGAGATGTATCTTGTCTTGCAATTATTGTATGTTCGTAATAGTTCATATTATTTTCTAGAAAAATTGAGGATATACTATTATAAAATTTTAATTACAATATAAAAAAACACTTAATATATAACATTTTTTATGTTTTCAGTAATATTCCCTGGTCAAGGTTCCCAAATTGTTGGAATGGGAAAAGATTTTTATCACGATTTTAGTGAAGTTAAAAATTATTTTGAAAGAGCAAACGATTTGCTAAATAAAGATTTAACAAAAATTATTTTTGAAAATCCTAACAATGAGCTTGGACAAACAGAAAATACTCAACCTGCAATTTTTCTTATTAGTTATTCAATATTTAAAACTATAGAGAAAGAAACTCAATTTAATATCAAAGATGCTAAATATTTTGCGGGACATTCACTGGGAGAATATTCAGCTTTATGCTGCGCTAATTCATTAAGCTTCGATCAAACAATAAGCTTACTAAAGTATAGAGGTAAAGCAATGCAAAATGCTGTACCTAATGGTGAAGGAGGCATGGTTGCAGTACTCGGAGCAAATATAGACAATATAAAAAAGATTTTAGAAGAGAATAAAGATAAATATTCTTGTTACATAGCAAATGACAATTCAATAGGGCAGATCGTTGTAAGCGGAAAAATTGATTCTATTGATCATTTTTCACAAGATCTAAAAAAAAATAAAATTAAGTATATTAAACTTCCAGTAAGTGCGCCTTTTCATTGTCCTTTAATGAAAAATGCTACCAATGACATGAAATCAATAATTTTAGAAACAGAATTTAAAGATCCCACACACAATATTATTTCTAACGTTACAGCCAAACCTGTATCTAGCTCTGATCAAATTAAAAAGCTCTTAATCGAGCAAATTGAAAAACCTGTTAGATGGAGAGAAAGTGTTTTAAATATGATTGGTTCTGGAATTAACCAATTTATTGAGGTAGGGCCTGGTAAAGTGTTGTCAAGTTTAGTTAAAAGAATTGATAGAAATATAAATTCAAATCATATAAATATTTTAGCTGATATTAAAAACTTATCAAATGATAGATCTTAAAAATATAAATATTATACTAACTGGAGCAACAGGAGGTTTAGGAAGTTCAATACTAGAGATACTAAATAATGTTAACGCAAATATAATTGCATCGGGCACTAATGTAATCAAACTTGAAAAATTGAAAGAAAAATTTAATAAAGTCGAGTTTAAAAAATTTGATATTTCAAACCATTCAGAAATCGAAAAATTTATTGAAGAATGTAACGATTTTTTTGAAAATAAAATTGATGTACTAATAAACAATGCGGGTATAACTTCTGATAATCTTGCGATTAGAATGAAAGATGAAGAGTGGAACAAAGTAATTAATATAAATTTAACATCATCTTTTTTGTTAAGTAAGTACGCAATAAAAAAAATGTTAAAAAATAAAAGGGGAAAAATTATAAATATTACCTCTGTTGTTGGGCACACAGGCAATATTGGACAATCAAATTATGCAGCTTCTAAATCTGGATTAATTGGTATGTCTAAAAGCCTAGCTCAGGAGTATGGAAAGAAAAATATTAATATAAATTGTATATCTCCTGGTTTTATCAAGTCCGAAATGACTGACAAAATAAGCGAAGACTATAAACAAATTTTACAAAGTAAAATTTCTTTAGATCGCTTTGGTTTGCCAGAGGATGTGGCTAATGCTGTAGTATTTTTAAGTTCAAATTTATCAAATTATATCACAGGTGAAACAATTCATGTTAATGGAGGCATGTATTTTAGTTGACAAAGTAATATAAATATTTATTAAGAATTTTATTAAATAAGGAAAATATGTCAGAAGATGTTTCAAATAAAGTAAAAAAAATTGTTGCAGATCACCTTGGTATAGATGAGTCAAAGGTTACAGAAGAATCAAGTTTTATAGATGATTTAGGAGCTGATAGTTTAGATACAGTAGAATTAGTTATGGCTTTTGAAGAAGAGTTTGGTTCTGAGATTTCAGATAGTGATGCCGAAAAGATCCTAACTGTAGGTGATGCTGTAAAATTTATTGAGAATAAAGCAAATTAAAAATAAAGTTCGATGTCCAGCTTTAAAAAGGGTGGAATGTTTATACTTTCTTCACCTTCTGGTGCTGGAAAAACTACGCTTGTAAAAAAAATTTCTAAAAACAAAAACTTTTTTGTCTCCATATCACATACAACTAGGTTACCTAGGCCAAATGAAATAAATGGAAAAGATTATTATTTTATTTCAAAAAATCATTTTAAAAAATTAATAAAAAAAAATCAATTTCTAGAACATGCAAGTGTTTTCAATAACTATTATGGATCTTCAAAAAAAATGGTTATAGAAAAACTTAAACAGAATAAAAATATAATATTTGATATTGACTGGCAAGGAACAAGACAGATAAGAAATAAAAACCTTAATTATAAATTATTTACAATCTTTATCTTACCACCAACAAAAAAAGAATTATTAAACAGATTAATAAAAAGGGAAAAAAAGAATATGAAAACTGTTAAAAAGAGAATGAAAGGATTTAATAAAGATTTATCTAAATGGAAAGAGTATGATTATGTTGTTATTAACGATGATTTAAAAATTTGTTACAAAAAAATAATGCAAGTGATAAAAAAAAAGAAATTAGCTTCATTTGATCGTAATTTTATTGCTAAACATGTTAAAAAATTAATGCTTTAAATCTTCATAACACTTACAAATTTCCAAATATTGATCTTTCGAAATATTTTGAGGTCTTAAACTTAAATCAATATTTAATTTTTTTGCAATAATCTGATAATCATTAAATAACAATTTCATAGGTTTTTTTATCATTTTTCTTCTTTGGCTGAAAAAAATATTCGTTATATGTTCTAAATTTTTTGAATTAACTAATTTTTCTATTTTAGATTTCGGAGTAAGCATTATTAAAGAACTCCAAACGTTTGGTTTTGGGTAAAAGTATTTTGGATCAATATCTATAATTTTTTCACAATTCATTTTCCATGAAGTCAGAATTGATAATCTACCGTAATTTTTTGTATTCTCCTCAGCTATTATGCGATCTGCAACCTCTTTTTGAAAAATAAAAATAAATTTCTCAAATTTTTTCTTTAAATTATCTAATTTGATAAAAGAAGTTAAAAGTCTGGTAGATATATTATAAGGCAAATTACCAAAAACTTTGATAGGTTGGTCATATTTAAAAATATCGTAACAATTCAGAATATCTTTGTTTATAACGTCAATTTTAAATTCATACTTCTTTTTCAAAAAATTTGATAAATTGTTGTCTTTTTCAACTACTAATAATTTTTTTGGGCTTTTCTTCAAAATCTCATTTGTTAGATTACCAGTACCTGGGCCAATTTCTAAAATAATATCTTTTTTTTTAATTTTACCAGTTTCTACAATTTGAGTTAGTATTTTCTTATCATTCAAAAAATTTTGACCCAAACTTTTTTTTGGTTTCATTATTTTTTAATTTTATCAATAAATTTCATCGCATATGAAAAAGATGACATATCTGAAATATTTTTCCCAATCATAGCTTCATTTGGACCATGATCTGGAGAAATTCTAACAAAGGGAAGTCCAATTGTTAAATTGATTGCATTAAAATTATATAAAGTTTTTATTGGGACTAATACCTGGTCATGATACATGCCTAATACAACATTATATTTATCTATATTTTTTTTTTGAAAAAATGTATCTGCTGAGAATGGTCCATCAACACTAAATCCATATTTTTTTAAATATTTTATAGCTGGTAATATAATTTTATCCTCCTCACTAAAATTATCTATAGTTTCGCAATGAGGATTTAAGCCAAGTACCGCAAATTTTGCTTTTGTTCTCAATATTTCAAGATAAAAATTATTTATTTTTTTTATATTATTTATTATTTTTATTTTACTTATGCTTTTATTAACACTTTTTAGGGGTATATGTGTTGTTAGCGGCGAAACAGAAATATTACTGTTATATATTAGCATAACTTGATTTGAAGATTTAGTTTTTTGGGCTAAATATTCAGTTATTCCTAAATAATTTTTTTTTAAAAAAGATTTTTTTGAGATAGGCCCATTAACCAATAAGCATTCATTTTTATTTTCTTTTATTATTTTTAATGCTTTAAGAAAACTATTTTCAATATATTTATTTGACTTACTATCAATTTTTTTAAAAATTTTTTTAAAATTGAATTTAATATTAATAATATTTAATATATTAAATTTTGCATATTTTATATCCTCGATAATATTTAGTGGAAGAGATAAATCTAATTTATTTAATTGTTTAATTAATAAACTTACATCTCCAATTAAAATTATTTTTTTTTTTGGATATTTTTTTTTCCTATAATATTTACCTATAATTTCAGAAAAAATGCTATAAGGTTCTCCCAAAACTATTATGATATATTTAATATTCACTAATTTTAGTATTTTGTTTTAGTTTTTTATAATATAACAGTGAAAATTGATTCAGTTGCTTATCTCTTTCATATGATATCAAATCATTTAATTCTTTTTCTATGTCAACTACTTCTTTCATTTCTTTTTTATCATTAATCTTCAAAAGTAAATATCCATTTGGATATTTAATTGGTTTAGTTATCTGATTTTTTTTCATATTACCAAGAATTTTATTCAAATTATTTGATAGCATAGTTTCTTTTATCCAGCCTAATTCTCCACCTATATCAGAGCTACTAGAGATGCTATATTTTGATGCAGCAGTTTTAAAATCTTTTTCTCTAATTGTATTAACTATTTTTGCATGTTTACTTATTAATTTTTCATTTTTATCAATATCGAATAAAATTTCAGATAAATTGTACTCATATTTTTTTTTATTTGATATTTTTAAAATTAATTCTTTTCTAGTTTTTTCTTTGTCAATTTTGACTGAATTATTATATTTCATATATATCAATTCATTCCATAATCCTTCATATTTCATTTTAGTTAGCAAACCTTCGAAACTAATATTATTTTTTGTCAATAAGCTCTTAAATTGCCCTTCATCCTGAACGTTATACCTCAAAAAAAGATTTTTTTTTAAACTATCAATAAATTCTTGATTATTTGTATCTTTAAATAATTTATCTAATTCTTTTTTTTTAATTAATTCCCTAATTAAAGAATTTTCAGATATTTTTATTATATCTTTTTCATTTAGTTTACTTAGGTCTGGCCTAAAAAATATTAAATAGTTTTTTTCATTTAAAATATCAATATTTGTAATTATATCCTCACCTACCTTAAACTTTATTTTTATATCTGCTTGAACGTTAAAATTTATAAAGAAAACTAATAGAAAAATAATTAATAAATTAAATCTTGCCATGAGCTTATTTATTTTCCAACTAGTCTTCCAAAATTAGAAATTCCAAATTCAGAAAATGGGATTATCTTAACCAAAAAAGATATACTTTTATTAGGCTCTAAATTACCATCGCTATAAAATGATCTGTTATAATTAAGATTTAATGACAAACAGTCAGTTTCATAAGTATAAATAAGGTCATAAAATTGCGTGAAATCATCCCTTAAATTTTTTGCTATCTCAAAGCTAATTTTATTTTCATTATCTATTTTGAAATTCGTGTTATTTGTAATATTTTCTATATTCCCTATTTCATTATCTTCAGTATAGTAGGAAAAGCCTGTTATAATATTGTTTACTAAAAACTCTAAATTTAATTGTTCTAAATTTGAATGTTTTAGATCCCTATCATAAGAAAAAAAATAATTTGTTCTTATATTATTATTAAAATTGTAATTTAAGCTGCCAAAAATATCAGATCTTGTTTTATCCAGCTTAGACTTAGATGGCAAGTTATTATTGTTATCTGGTTTTAATACGTTTGCAAATTTTAAGTCTAGTACATTTGTCCCATCAAATTCTTCTCTTTTAAACTCAAAACCTAGACTCAGAGATTCTCCTCCTTCAACTTGATAACTTGATCCAATTCTATTTAAATCAAACACACTATCATAATTTAAAATAATATTTTTCTCAGAAAGATCATTGTTGCCATTTGGACTGTATCTAATTGATGCAATTGGGGTAATATAATGATTAAATCCATCAATTTTTTTTCTCATTGGAATACTAGAATCTAGTTTAATTATTCCAAATAAATCGTAATTCTCATCATCTTCAAAATTTGTTGAGTTATTAGAATAGTTGCTAGAATTTTTTAATAAAATATCAAAATTACTTATTAATCCTTTGGAATTAATAAAATCATTAGATTTAAATAAAAAGTCATTTGTTAATACTGTCTCTGTTACATTTGTATTATAATTCTTATTATAACCATATGAATTAAATTCAAAAGTTCCATTATAATTTTTAGGTATATTTATTTTTCTTGAAAAATTATAATTTGGAAAGATGTATTGATATCTATCGTGATAATTTGCTGATAAATCTTCATATACTTTAAATGAAGTACTTAAATTTGACTCCTTGAAATTCCAGTTTAAATCAAAATTAGAGAGAAGAATGTCATCGTTTGTTATTAGCGAAGATGTTTTAACTAGTTTATGATTTTTTAAATAATTATCTCCCTTTGCACTTTGTAAATTAATTTCATAACTTCTTATCTCATCAATTTTTCCGACCTGATTATAAAACAAATGAGATTTTGTTCCCTTTTTACCAACCAGAAAACTAAAATCTGTAAGAATTTTAGAATTTTCTAATGCTTGTCTGTACTCATTTTGTAAGAGGAAGCTCTTATCAGCATAGAATCTAGGGTTTAAAGTAATATCTTTATCTATAGCTATCTCTTTAAAATAAGGAAGTGTAAAAGCATTCCCAAGATTTTCAGATGTAGAGTAAGTAGGGGTCAAAAATCCAGATCTTCTTTTTACAGTGGGATCAGGGTGATTAAAATAAGGAATATAAAATACTCTATAATCAAAAATTTTTAACCAAGAGTCTTTATATTCAAAAATTTTTTTCTCTTTATCATGATTAAATTCGCCTGTATTTATTTCCCATCCTCTACAATCTTTATTTTCTGTATTGCAAGTACTAAACACAACTTTATAGACCCTCAATTCTTTATTATTTGAGTATGCACTTCTTCCTTTTAACAAAGGACTATTTAATGGATTGCCAAAATAAGATTTTTCAAATTCTAATTTTATTTCTTTTCCTATTATCTCTTTAATTTTTAAATTTATTTGTAAATCTTCAAAAAAATATTTATTGTTATTTTTATCAGTAATTAAAGAATTTTTTGCTTTAATAATTTGATTAGATAAGTCAAAATTATATTTATCATTGAGATTGTATATATTATTTTCATCATCTTTGATTGTTGTATCTTCAGAGCCATATAAGATTTGTTTTTTTCTATCATAATAAATAGTATCTGTGGTTATTTTTAAATTGTCATTGTAACTAATATTAGTTCTTCCATAGCTAATAATTAAATCTTTGGTCCTATTATATTCTAAATAATCACTTTTAATGAGAGTTTTGTTATTATAATCTTGAAAAAATACCTGATCCTTAAAGTAAATAATATTTTTTATTTTATTGTATTCTGCTTTCTTTGAATCGATAGAAATATTTTTTGATGGTAATTGTAAATTTGAGTCATATGCTAGAAGAATTTTTCCATTCTGCTTTAGTTCAATATTTTTTGCCTCAAAATTTATCTCATCAGAAACTGCATTAAAAAAAATTAATGTAAACAGAAATAATTTTAATATAATTCTCTTAATTTTCATTTACTTTTAAAATTCCTATATTGCAAACCAAAAATAATATTAACAAAGGAGTCCAAACCGATAAGTAAATTGGTAACACACCTTTGCTACCAAGAATACCTGAAAAATAGTTCAAGTAATAGACTACAACTGATAGAAAAATTCCCAATGTAATCACAAAGAAACGAGAATTAAATTTTTTTAATTTATTTATTACAATAAAACCCAATATTGTCATTATGGTATAAAATATTGGCATACTGTAAATTTTGTTTAAATGAATTTTAATATCTATATTTGAATAACCAATTTTTTGATAACTGTTTGATAATTTATGAAGTTCATAAATATTTAATGAATGCAAATTTGAAAATAAATTTGAAATTATTTCGCCATTAAAAGAGGAATTATGAACATAACTTTTTAAATTATTTCTTTTACCATTATTTTTCAGTATTGTTACATCACTTAGTTTCCAATTTTTTGATACAATATTTGCTGTCTTAGCCATGATAGTATTTTTGTTATTAAAATATTTATCTGCTTCTGTAATGGTTATTGATCTCAATTTATTCTTTTCAAACTTTTCAGCATGAATTATATAAATATTCTCCTCAATTTCCTCTTTTATCCATAATCCATCATCTTTAACAACTGCTAAATATTCATTAGTATTTGAAAATCTATTTTTAATATCAAGGTAACTACTTTTTAAACTTGAGGAAAATGAATAATAAAAAAGTAACAAAATTATTCCTAAAAATAAACTTAAAATACCTAAATGCAAAATAATTTTTAAATTACTTATGCCGTTAAAATTAAAAATTTCTATTTCTTTTCTATCGTTTAAGTTTAAGTAAAAAAATTTAACCGCTATCAAAAAAATGAAAGGGAAAATTTCATACATCAATGATGGTGCATTTAGTAAAGAAAGATAAATCGAATAATAAATTTCTGTATTATACTTTTCAACAAATTTAACCTCTTCGAAAAAATTAATTAAAAAAGTGACGCAAAAAAATACCAAACTAGTCAAAACAAAAAATTTTAAAAATAATAAATAAATGTATGCTTGATATTTCTTAATACTCATAAATGATTAATTTTAAAATTAGTTTTAATTAAAATAAAAAGATAAAAGATTACTATAAATAAAACGGGTAAAAAAAAGAAGACTAATTCAATTATCGTTGAAAAGAACAAAAACTTATAGCTTAATTCTGAAAATATAATGACACCAAAACCTAATAAAAATAAAAATGATTTATAATAATTTGAAAAAAAAATTATTTTTGATTTTAATATTATTAATGAACTTAATAATGACAATATTATTATGTACAAAGGATTTATTGCTCTCTTGAATAACTCTTCATATATATTCTTTACTAAAAAAGAGTTATTTAAACCACACCTCATCTTACTATCTTTTCTTTGATCTATAAATTTAAATAAACAATTTATTAAGAAAAAAGTTTCTGTTTCATTTAATTTCTTTTCTTTTCTTGTTTTTGAATTTAAATCTTCGAGTTCGTAACTGGTTTCTTTAAATCCTAAATTGAAACTTCCGCTATTAGTTATGTTTGTGATTTTACCATCAATTAATTTAAAACTAAATCCACTTTCAGTTTTAAATAGTTTGCCACTATTTGCTGTAATTATTTTATTTTCAGTATTATCTATTTTTTCTTTTATGTATATTCCTTTTAACTCACCCTCTTTAGTATACTCATCAATAAATATAGTTAAATTTTTCATAATACTTGAAAATTTTTTTTGCTCTATTAATTTTGGAAAAAATTCTATTGAGGAATTTTTTAAATATTGCTGTTGTAAATTTTGTGTATATGGAACAATAATTAAATTTAGAAAAAGTTGAAGCAACATAAAAAAAATTGATAACTTTCCGATAAAATTAATAAAAGAAATTTTTTTTATACCATTTGTCCAAAATATTAAAATTTCATTATTATCTTGATATTTACTTAGGATTACAAATAGAGTTAAGAAATAAGTAAATAATAGTAATTTACTAAATATTTTTGGGATATTGAGACTTGTGTATATAAAATATACTTTTATTCCATGACCTTGCTCAGAAACAATATCTAAAAGATTAACTCCCTGAAAAACACATACGATCATGGTTATTGCTAAAGTAGATAGTAAAAAAAATGCCAAAATATCCAAAGATAATTTACGAAATATTAATTTATTCATTGAAATTATAAATTTAATAAATATACAACATTATCTATTAAATAATTCAAAAAAATGAAGCTAAAATTAGATTTTGTAAATAAAGTTCCTAAAGAAGCTAAGGATAATGAGATTATTTTAGTAAAAGATAAGGCTACTAAAAATAAAATACTAAAATCATTAAATAAATCATTGTTTAACAATAAATTATTTATCGAGAAAAAATTCTTTACTCAAAACATAAAAGATAAAAATTATATTTTTGTAAATTGTATGAATTGCAAAAAATCACTAGATTATGAGAAAATTGGTTCACAATTGTATGTTTTTTTAAAAGTTAACAAAATCGATAAATCATTTTTAGCATCAAATTCATCAAATTTATCAAGCGTTCAATTGGAAAAGTTTTTACATGGTGCACAGTTAAAATCTTATGAATTTAATCTTTATAAAACAGACAAAGCAAAGAATGAAACTAATTACTTTTATGTAGTTGGAGATAAATCTAAAAAATCTAATTTGTTGAGAAATAAGTTGAATTCACTTTTAGAAGGAGTCTTTTTAACTAGAGATCTTGTGTCTGAGCCAGGAAATGTTCTTCATCCAGACGAATATGCTAAGAGAATAGTAAAATTAAGAAAGTTTGGATTAAAAGTTACAATCTATGACCAAAAAAAATTAAAAAAGATGGGAATGAATGCTTTATTAGGTGTAGGTCAAGGAAGTGTTAGAGGGTCATATTTAGTTACAATGGAGTGGAATGGTGCAAAAAATAAATCTAAACCGTTAGGGTTTGTTGGTAAAGGTGTATGTTTTGATACTGGGGGTTATTCGTTAAAACCTGCAAAATTTATGGAAGATATGACATATGATATGGCTGGATCAGCCACCGTAGTTGGTTTAATGAAGACTCTTGCTCTCAGAAAATCAAAAATAAATGCTGTTGGTGTGGTAGGTCTTGTAGAAAATATGGTAAGCGGAGATGCTCAAAGACCCGGTGATATTGTAAAATCTTACAGTGGAAAAACTATAGAAATTCTGAATACAGATGCAGAAGGTAGATTAGTTTTAGCTGATGCGTTAACATTTACTGAAGAAAAATTTAAGCCTCAATTTATAATTGATCTAGCAACATTAACTGGAGCCATAATTGTTTCTCTTGGCTCAGAATATGCTGGTTTATTTTCAAATAATGATAAATTATCAAAACAATTAATTGAAGCGGGAGAAAGTGTTGAGGAGAAACTTTGGCGTATGCCTTTAAATGAAAACTTCGATAAATTAATAAATTCTAAAAATGCGGATATGCAAAATATTAATTATGTTGGTGGTGCTGGTTCTACAACAGCCGCACAGTTCTTACAAAGATTTATTTTAAATAAAACTCCATGGGCTCACTTGGATATTGCAGGTATGGCATTTTCAAAATATGGAGGTGCATTAAATTCAGGAGGAGCAACTGGTTATGGTGTTAGATTGTTGAATAAATTAATAGAAGATAATTATGAGTAATATTGAACAAACTCTTTCAATAATTAAACCAGATGCAGTTGAGAGAAATCTTCAAGATCAAATTAAACAAGAATTTACAAATAAAGGTTTTAAAATAATTAAAGAAAAAAAAATTCATATTTCTAAAGAGGAAGCTGAAAGATTTTATAAAGTCCATGAATCTAAGCCATTTTATAATGATCTTTGCGCGTATTTATCTTCCGGTCCCATAATAGTTATGACTTTACAGAAAGAAAATGCAGTAATGGATAACAGAAAATTAATGGGGGCAACAAATCCTGTGGATGCAGAAGAGGGAACATTGAGGAAAAAATATGGTATTTCAATTGATAAAAACTCCGTTCATGGTTCAGACAGCCTAGAAAACGCAAAAATTGAATTAGATTTTTTTTTTAATAATTAGTTAACAATTTTATAATCGCTTTCGAGTATATTTTATGCTCGATTTTTAAAACCTTTTTTTTTAAAGTTTTCTCATTATCTGATTTTAAAATTCTAACTTTTTCTTGAATTATAATTTTCCCAGAATCTAATTTATCATTCACAATGTGAACTGTAGCCCCAGAATATTTATCTTTATTTTTTATTGCTTTCATGTGTGTATTTAATCCTTTATATTTTGGTAATAGGGATGGATGAATATTAATTATAGGACTTGAGAATTTTTTAATAAATTTTTTTGATAGTATTTTCATAAATCCAGCTAAACAAATTAAATCAATCTTATTTTTATTTAGCAATTTTAATACACGATTTTCAAAAATTCTTTTATTAGAATACTTTACATAATAATTTTTTATTTTCGATTTATTTGCTATCTTTAATCCTTTAACATTAAAATTATTTGAAATAACTAAATCAATTTTAAATAATGAATTTTTTTTTTTTGAATGATTTATTAGCGATTTAAGATTGCTGCCTCTACCACTAATAAATACTGCTATTTTTTTCTTTACCAAGAGATTTTTCCACTCAATTTTACTTTATTAAAATTTTTAGTAATTTTCCCTATAACATACGGCCTATATTCTTTTGGAAAAAACTTAATTATTTTCTGAAAGTTATAAGGTTTAATTATTAAACAAAATCCAATTCCACAATTAAAAGTTTTCAACATTTCTTTTTCACTTACACCTTTACTTTTTAACCATTTAAAAATTTTTAAGGTTTTTACTTTCTCTAAATAAATTTCAGCACAATATTTTTTAGGAATTACTCTTTTAATATTATCTTCTAATCCACCACCTGTAATATTTGCACACCCACTTATATATTTTCTTTTAAGTAACTCTAAAACAGGTTTTACATAAACTTTTGTAGGCTTTAGTAATTCTTTTTTTAAATAAGAATTTTTTTTTAAATTGATCTTTTTTTTTTTTAGAATATGTCTCACTAAAGAAAACCCATTAGAATGAAGCCCACTGGATGGCACAGCCACAACTAAATCTTTTTCTCTTATTTTGTTTATTAGTATTTTATCTTTTTCTACAAATCCTACTGAGAAACCAGCTATATCAAATTTTCCTTTAGTGTACGTTCCTGGCATTTCAGCAGTTTCTCCGCCAACTAAATCACAATCAGCTAATTTGCATCCTTTAATAATACCTTTGATAATATTTTTTAACTTTTTAGTATTTATTTTTTCAATTGATATATAATCTAGAAAAATTATTGGTTTCGCGCCTTGGACAATAAGATCATTTACGCACATTGCCACAAGATCAATCCCTATAGTATCAAATTTGTTAAGTTGATTTGCAACTTCAATTTTAGTTCCAACTCCATCAGTACTAGTTACAAGATAAGGATTTTTTAGTTTATTAGGTAGTCTTGTTAGAGCTCCAAATCCTCCAATATTCTTAAATTCACCACTTTTTTTTGATTTTTTTGTACTTGAGGATATAAATTTAATAAAATTATCTGCTTTTTTTATGTTAACACCACTTTTTTTGTATGTGAAATTTTTAGATCTCATGTTTCAATCATGTTTTTAATCAAAAAAAAAATTAATAGTTCCTTATACTTTTTTTTTTTACTTTTGATTTTATTTTTTATCAAGTTTTCCACAATTAAAGTTTTTGGAGATAATTACACTGTAAAAAATATTAATATTAAAGAACAATACGACGTTAATTTTAACAAAGATCAGGTTATTAACAAAGGTTTTGAAAAAGCATTTAAAACATTGATATTTAAAATTGTAGAAAACAAAGATAAAAAATTATTTAACAATATATCTAATAAGAAAATAAGCTCATTAATATATAATTTTTCGATAACAAATGAAAAATTTGTAAATAATAATTATGAAGTAGATTTTGAAGTTAAATTCGACAAAAAAAAATTATTATCATTTATAAGAAGTAAAAATGTAATTTCATCTGTGCCCGAAAATATAGAAGTTTTATTTATACCAATTTTAATTGATACACAAAGTAATGAAATTAAATATTTTAATCAAAATTACTTTTATAATAATTGGAATCGTGTAAATAAAAAATATTTTTTGATAAATTATAACTTGCCAGATGAAAACATTGAAAATTTTCGTATTTTTCAAAACATTAAAAATAATTTAGAGAGTAATGATTTGTCTGAGATCACAGATAAATATGATTTTAAAAATATATTTATTGTAATATTTTATGAAAACAAAAGTAATTTAAAGATATTTTCAAAAATTAGTTTTTCAGATTCAAACTTCAGATTTAATTATAATCAAAAAAATATCAATTATGAAGATAATAAAATTTTAGATCAAATTATTTTAAATTTAAAAAATTTATACGAAGACAAATGGAAGTTAGTTAATAAAATCAATACCTCAATTACAATACCCATAAAAATTTCTATAAAAAATAAAAATTTCATAATTTCTGACAAATTAGAAAATATATTAAACCAATCAGATTTTGTATATGAATACGAAATAGAAAAAATGAATAGTGAAGAAATTATATATAAAATAATTTATAATAATAATCCTGAAAAACTACTAAACACCTTAAAATTAAATGATATAAATATAAATTCATCTAGTGATATTTGGAATGTAAAATGAGGGAATTAGATCAAAAACTCTTAGATTTTGGAATTGCTGAAAGTTTTGATGAAAATGATTATTATGTTTCTAATAGTAACTATTTTGCAAAAAATATTATAGAGGCATGGCCTAAATGGGAAAAAAAAATTGTCAACTTAGCTGGAGAAGAATATTCTGGTAAAACACATTTATCAAATATATTTAAAAAAAAAAGTAATGCTTTATATTTATATAGTAATGATATCGAAGAAAAAATTTTAAAAAAAATTAAACTTTCAAACAATATAATAATTGAAGACTTGGAAGAAAGTTTTGACGAAAAACTTCTTTATTCTATATTCAATTTAGTTGAACAAGATAATAAATATTTATTGATCTCATCAAAAAAACCAATAGATACAATGAAATTCACACTTCCAGATTTAGTATCAAGATTAAAAAATTGTATAATTGCTAAAATTGATCAACCAGACGATGAGTTGATTTATGCAATAATTTTAAAAAGTTTCGCCGATAGACAAATTAAATTAGATAACAAAATTATAGATTATATTATAAAAAGAATTTCTAGATCGTATAGCAAAATGCATGAATTTATATATAAGATTGATGAATTGAGTTTAAAGAAAAAGAAATCTATTAACTTTAAAATAATAAAAGAGATAATAAATTGAGTAAATACAGAACACACACTTGCGGAGAACTAACTTTAAATAATAAAGATCAAACAATAAAGTTATCAGGCTGGATAAATAAAAAAAGAGATCATGGAAATCTATTATTTTTAGATTTAAGAGATCACTATGGACTAACTCAATGTGTAATTGATGAGGGTAAAAAAATATTTAAAGAAATAGAAAAACTTCCACTAGAAACTGTACTACAAGTTGAAGGTAAAGTTTTAGCTAGAGAAAAAGATACAATTAACAAAAATTTAAATACTGGAGAAATTGAGGTAGGAATTGAAAAATTTAAAATACTCGCAAGAACTAAAGAATTACCACTACCTGTTTTTTCAGATCAAGAATATTCTGAAGAAATTAGATTAAAGTACAGATTCTTAGATTTAAGGAGAAATAAGATTCATAATAATATTATTTTAAGATCCAAAATTATTTCATTTATTAGAACTGAAATGCAAAAATATGGTTTTCTAGAATATCAAACACCTATATTAACTTCATCTAGCCCAGAGGGAGCTAGAGACTTTTTAGTACCAAGCAGACTAAATCCTGGTAAATTTTACGCATTACCTCAAGCGCCACAACAATTTAAACAATTAATCATGGTATCTGGTTTTGATAAATATTTTCAAATTGCACCGTGTTTTAGAGATGAGGACGCAAGAGCGGACAGGAGTCCAGGTGAGTTTTATCAACTTGACTTGGAAATGTCTTTTGTAGAACAAGAGGATGTATTCAAAATAGTTGAGGAGTTATTTGTAAATTTATTCAAAAAATTTTCCTCTAAAAAGTTACTCCATGAAAAATTTCCCAGAATTCCTTTTGATACGGCTATGCTTAAATACGGTTCTGACAAACCAGATTTGAGAAATCCTTTGGAAATAGCAGATATTACTGAAATTTTTAAAAGAGATGATGTTAACTTTGAAATATTTAAAAAATTAGTAAGCAAAGGATCTATAGTTAGAGGAATAGTTACAAAAAATACATCTGAAAAACCAAGAAGTTTTTTTGACGGAATTGATAAATGGGCAAAAGATGAAGGATCGTCGGGTCTTGCTTATTTTTCTATAGAAAATTCTGACAAATTAAGTGCAAAAGGACCTGTGGGGAAATTTTTTTCAGACAAATCCCTCAAAGAGATAATGACAAAAATGAATGCTGAAATAGGTGATACAATATTTATGTCTTGTGGAAATAAATCTGAAGTTGAGAAATTATTAAGTAATGCAAGAGGTAAAATAGCAAATGAATTAAACTTAATTGACGAAAATGTTTTTTCATTTTGTTGGGTAGTTGATTATCCAATGTTTGAAATAGATGAAAATACTAAAAAGATCGAATTTAGTCACAACCCTTTTTCTATGCCACAAGGGGACACTGATAATTTGGATCTTTCAGAACCCCTTAAACTAAAAGCTTTTCAATATGACATTGTATGTAACGGAATTGAATTGTCTTCAGGAGCTATCAGGAACCATAAACCTGATTTAATGTATAAATTATTCAAAATTGCTGGTTACTCTGAGGAAACAGTGAATGAGAAATTTAGTGGTATGATTAATGCTTTAAGCTATGGGGCACCTCCCCATGGGGGCATTGCTCCCGGAATAGATAGAATCGTGATGTTATTAGCAGAAGAAAAAAATATTAGAGAGGTGACTATGTTTCCAATGAACCAAAACGCACAAGATTTAATGATGAATGCACCATCTGAAGTAGACGAAAATCAACTAAAAGAACTTTATATTTCAAAAAGAAAAAAATAACTATTTTTTTCCTTTAAGATTTATTCTAATATCTGATAAATCTACCAGTTTCTTTTTATAATCGTTTCTAACAAATCCTTTACTTGTAATATCTTTTACAAGCTTGATTAATTGATTCTGATCTTCACTTTCTTGACTTTCACTTGTGTCAGAAATACCAGTTATAGATGGGGTGTGAGCTAAATCTTCTCTATTTAAATAGGATATCGCTAGCTCTCTAAAAATATAATCTAATATTGAACTTGCACTCATTATTCGATCATTTCCATAAACTTTACCAGAAGGTTCAAATTTTGTATCTAAATATGCATTTACAAATTCATCTAGTGGAACTCCATATTGAAGACCTAATGATATTGCTATTGCAAAATTATTCATAAGAGCCTTTACTAACTCACCTTCTTTACTGGTATCTATAAAAATTTCTCCTATTTTTCCATCTTCATATTCACCAGTATGCAAATATACTTTATGATCACCTATTGAGGCTTTTTGGATATAACCTTTTCTTCTATCAGGCATACTAAATCTTTTACCTATATTTTCAGTAATATTTTTTTTAAAATTCTCATCAATTAGTTTGGATTTACTACTACTTTTATTATCTTTATTGCTAATTGGTTGTGAAACAATTTCGACTTTACTACTTTTAGTATCTTGAAGGTTTTTTGTTTTTCTATTATCTAATTTGACATCAATAATTTCGAATTTTCCATCGTCATTTTTCTCTAGATTGTTAAGATTTTCCTCATTTATATCATCTAAATAATGAGATACTTTAAAACTACACGTATAATATGTTTCTACTAAATATTTTGCCATTTTAATCCTATTTGTAAATTGAATCTTGGTAAGATTTATATATATACATTTTTTGATTATAGTCTAATTGTAAATTTACAATTAATAATTGAAAATAATTTGAATAAAATGATTAAAGAAATTTTTACTTGGTGGAACAAACAAACATTTGGCACAAGACTAAATACAATTTTATTTGGAAAATTAGTTGGCGAAGATAATTCAGGTAACAAATATTATGAGAGCAAGTCAGGAAAAAGATGGGTTATTTACAACGGAGAAGTTGAAGCATCAAAAATACCAAGCGAATGGTATTCTTGGATGCATCATACAGGAAATAAAATTGAAAACAGTCACGAATTAGACAAATATAGTTGGCAAAAAGAGCATATGCCAAATCAAACAGGAACAGAAAATTCCTATCATCCAAAAAAAAATAAAAGTAAAAATGCTTCAAATAAAAAATATACTTCTTGGAAAAGTTAAAGTTTTTATACTTGTTTTTTTTTCTTATTATTTGTTAATGATCAATTCTTTAAGTGAAAATAATACACGAACAGAAAATTATGCTGTTTTAACAATATTAGACAAAGTAAACTCTCAGAGTGACATTATAGAGATTGAGGTTGGAAAAGAATATAAATTTAAAAATCTATCTATAAACATTCTTAAATGTAATAATTCAAAATTTGATGATGATCCGGAAGTCACAGCATACATGCAAGTAAGAGATATAGTAAACAAAGATGACAACAAGGTGTTCATTTTTAATGATTGGACATTCGCCTCGTCTCCATCAATTAGACCTTTTGATCACCCTGTGTATGATATTTGGTTAAAGAAATGTTATTCTTAGAGTAATTTTTCTTTATCAAGCCAACTCACATTAAAATCTGAATCTAAAAATTTTTTGTGATTTAAAAGTATTTTATGTAAGTCTATCGTTGTTTTAATGCCCTCTATAACAAATTCATCAAGGGATCTTCGCATTCTTTGAATTGCTTCAGTCCTATTCCTTCCATGACATATTACTTTACAAATCATACTATCATAGTAGGGAGTTACCTTATATCCTTGAAATATTGCTCCATCTACTCTAGTCCTAAATCCTGAAGGTTGGTGGCACATTGTAATTTCTCCTGGCGAAGGTTGAAAGTTTTTACTCACATCCTCAGCGTTTATTCTACATTCAATCGCATGACCTCTTGGTTTAATATCTTCCTGTTTTAAGGCAGTATTACCGTCATATGCTATCCAGATCTGTTCTTTTATTAAGTCTATTCCTGTTACTACTTCTGTCACTGGATGTTCAACTTGTATTCTAGTGTTCATTTCTAAAAAATAAAATTTTCCATCCTCAAAAATAAATTCTACTGTCCCTGCACCTTCATATCCAATTTGGCTTACCATTTTTACTGTCTTATCAAAAAGATCTTTTCTTATTTGATCATTTAGTAAAGGACTGGGTGTCTCCTCAATTAATTTTTGATGTCTTCTTTGAATAGAGCAATCTCTTTCATGAAGATGTACAGTTCTATTCTTACCAGACAATACTTGAACTTCGATATGTCTTGGATTTTGAAAAAATTTTTCAATATATACCTCATCATTACCAAAAAATTTTTTTGCCTCAGTTTTTGCAGTCAAAAATAAGTTTTCAAACTCATCTTCTTTTGTAACAACTTTCATACCTTTTCCACCACCACCACCAGCTGCCTTTATCAACACTGGATATCCAATTTGTTTACATATTTTTTTTGCTTCATTAAAATCAGATACTCCACCTTCAGATCCTTCAATTACTGGAAGACCATATTTTTTTGCAATTTTTTTTGCTTCAATTTTATCACCCATCATTTTAATTAATGAAGACGATGGACCAATAAATTTAATTTTGTTTTGTTCAAGAATTTTTGCAAATTCATAATTTTCAGATAAAAAACCATATCCTGGATGAACAGCTTCAGAATTTGTCAATTCAATAGCTGACATTATGGCAGGAATGTTTAAATAACTATTTGCTGCTTGGTGTGGACCTACACATATACTTTCGTCAGCTAATCTAACGTGCATACTATTTCTATCAACGTCAGAATGAATGGCGACTGTTTGTATACCCCATTCTTTACAGGCTCTTATAACTCTTACAGCTATCTCACCTCTATTTGCAACAAGAATTTTTTTGAACATTATTACTCAATTATCGCTATCGTATGTCCATATTCAACAGGTTGACCATCTTCGACGCAAATTTTTTTTACAGTGCCTGCTACAGGAGAAGGAACATGATTCATTGTTTTCATAGCTTCAACTATCATTATTGTATCACCTTTGTTGATTTTTTTACCGACTTCTACAAACTTTTTACCACCAGGTTCTGGTGCTAAATAAGCTGTTCCTATAATAGGCGATGGAACTTCAGTCCCACTAACATTATCTATTTTAATATTTTCTGTTTTTATTTCTGATTTTATTTCTTTAATTGATGCTAAATTTGATCCAGAAGATTTTGATACTTTAACTTTTATATCTTTTTCAGTATATTCTATCTCTGTAAGATTAAATTCATTTAAATATTCTGTAAGCTCCTTGATTATATTTTTATTTATTTTCATTTAACATCTCATGCATAGAATTTATGGCTAAAATATATCCATTTATTCCTAATCCACAAATTATTCCTGTAACAACACCACTTATTATAGATTTATGACGAAATTCCTCTCTTTTATATATATTTGATATATGTAGCTCAATTATTTTACCTTTAAATACATCCAGTGCATCTCTAATTGCAACTGATGTGTGGCTATAGCCGCCTGCATTAATTATAATTCCATCGAATTCGTTTCTGGCACTTTGAATAATATCTACGATCTCTCCTTCAACATTTGATTGTTTCATTTCAAGAGTTAAATTTAATTCTTTAGATTTTTTCTCACAAATATCCTTTAGGAATTTATAATCTTTGCTACCATATTGTGATTGTTCTCTTTCACCTATTAGATTAAGATTGGGACCATTAATGATTAATATTTTACTCACGAATTCTTTATAATATATGAATATTAAAAATAAAATAAAAATAACTGTAAATGGCAAGCAAATGCAAATAATTCCTAAATTTACACTTAAGAGCTTGATTACAAAATTAAAAATGCCATTAAATAAAATAGCTATAGAACTAAACAAAAAAATTATAGACAAGAATAGAATTTCTAAAATTCGATTAAAGAAAGGTGATAAAATAGAAATTGTTCATTTTATCGGTGGTGGATAATGATTGATAAAAAATTTAAGATAGCAAATAAGATTTTTAAATCACGCTTGATAGTTGGAACTGGAAAATATAAAAGCTTCAGTGAATGTGCTAAAGCTATTAAGACTTCTGGTGCAGACATAGTGACAGTTGCAGTCAGAAGAGTAAACATATCTAATAAGAATAAAGCTAGATTAATGGATTATGTAGATCCAAAAAAAATAACATATTTGCCTAACACAGCCGGATGTTTTACGGCAGAAGATGCAATTAGAACTTTAAGATTAGCAAGAGAAATAGGTGGATGGAAATTAGTAAAATTAGAGGTATTAGGTGACAAAAGAAACCTTTTTCCTGAAATGATTGAAACTTTAAGATCTACTGAATTATTAACAAAAGAGGGTTTTAAAGTAATGGTTTATTGCAATGATGATCCATTAATGGCAAAAAGATTGGAAAATGCAGGTGCTGTTGCAATTATGCCTCTTGCTGCTCCAATTGGTTCAGGTCTTGGAATACAAAATAAAGTTAATATTAAAATTATTAGAAAACAAACAAAATTACCTTTAATTATTGATGCTGGAATTGGACAAGCTTCTGATGCTAGTATTGCAATGGAGTTAGGATGTGACGGTGTTTTGATCAATACAGCAATTGCAAAAGCAAAAAAACCTATCCAAATGGCTGAAGCTATGAAGCTTGCAGTAATTTCTGGAAGAAAATCATATTTGTCTGGAAGAATTAATCCAAATTTATTTGGATCTGCATCAACTACAAATAAAGGTATTATTTAGTTTTTTTTTTATAAAATTTTTTTCTGAACTTCCTTTTTTTAAAAGTTTTACTAGTTTTATTTTTTATAGCACTATCATTTTTTATATTTTCAATTTTTAAAGCTTCAAGTTTCTCAACTTTTTCAATTTTATCTAATACTTTCTTTGTTTTTGATTTAAACTCAATTATATAGTCTTCTAAATTTAAATCATTATTTGTGTTTAAATCAATTTTAGCTTTATACTTTTTTTCAAAGTATTTAACTACTTTGTCATAGTGATCAGTAATATGTTTTTCAATTTTATCGTTAATAGTTAATTCTACTAATTTTGCATTATGTTCTAATGATTTTATTTCAATTAATTTAAGTATTTTCAAAACAAAGGTTTCATCTGTCAATTTCATGTGCCATTTGACATTACTTTCTCTTAATCTCTGTCTTGACATTTCTAGTAATCCAAAATTACTTATTCTACCAATTTGAATTCTTGCTCTATCATTTCTACATTTCTCTTTTAATTTTCTCTCTACTTGTCTTCTATTATTAAAGTTAAGCATATCAATAAAATCAATTATTATTAATCCAGATAAATCTCTTATTTTTATTTGTCTTGCAATTTCTTCTGCTGCTTCAATATTTGTATCAAAAGCAGTGCTTTCAACATTTTTTTGTTTTATTGATTTTCCTGAGTTTACATCTATTGACACTAGTGCCTCAGTTGGGTTTATTACTAAATATCCACCAGAAGTCAGTTTTACTTCTGTCTCAAAAATTTCAAATAATTTTTTTTCTATATTTTCTTTATAAAAAAGGGGTACTTTATCTCTATATTTTTTAACTTTTTTTAATTGATTTGGCATCATTAATTTCAAATAATTTTTTGTTTTTTGATATCCTTCATTTCCTTCAACATATATATTTTGAGTATCATCATCGTACATATCTCTTATACATCTTTTTATAATATCACTTTCTTGATGAATTAAAGATGGGGCAATTGAATTTAATGCATTATCTTTTATTTGATCCCAAACTTTAATTAAATTTTTTAAATCATTCTCGATTTCATTTTTTGTTTTGTTTGATCCTGCTGTTCTAACTATAATTCCCATCTCTTTTGGAATAGTTATTTCATTTAATATATTTCTAATTTTTTTTCTTTCTCCTGGATTAAATATTTTTCTAGAAATTCCCCCACCTTTGGCTGTGTTAGGCATTAAGACTATGTATTTTCCAGCAATGGAAATAAAAGTACTAAGCGCTGCTCCTTTTAAACCCCTTTCATCTTTTAACACTTGAACCAAAATTACTTGATTTGGTTTTATTACTTCTTGGATTTTATATCTTTTTGATGGAAATTTTTTTTGAGTATTTATTTTATCTTTTTCATCGTCCTCTTTTTTTTCAACAGGATCATCAATTTTAATTTCCTCTTTACCTTCAAGAATTTTATCTTCTATGTTTTCACTTTGTTTTGAAAGTTCCTCTCGAACCTTTTCTTCTTCTTGTTTTATTTTTTCTAAATCGCTTAAAGGTAGCTGATAATAATCAGACTGAATATCATTAAAAGATAGAAAACCATGTCTTTCTCTTCCAAAGTCAACAAACGCTGCTTGTAAAGAGGGTTCAATTCTACTTACTTTTCCGAGATAAATATTATTCTTAATTAAAGTGTTGTTTATACTTTCATATTCATAGTCTTCGATATGATTATTACTTTTAAGAACAACTCTAGTTTCATTAGGATGCGATGCATCGATATATAAATTTTTTGACATAATATAGCTGATTTTTTCATAAGTTAATTTAATAAATTCTGTGCCTTAAGAATAACAAATTCACAAGATATTTAAACTAAAATGCAAAAGTTCTTTAAAAGATTACTAATATTTGGATTATTAACATCTCTTCTAATATTATTATCAATAATATCTATTCTTTGGACTTATTCCAATAAATTGCCTGATTACAAATATCTTAAAAATTATAAACCCCCAGTATCAAGTAAGTTATATTCAGGAAACGGAGTGTTAGTAAGCGATTTTTCATCTGAAAAAAGAATTTTTGTTCCATATTCTGCTATATCTCAAACCGTGATAAATGCTTTTTTATCTGCGGAGGATAAAAACTTTTTTGACCATCCAGGGGTAGATGCCAAAGGAGTAGTAAGAGCAATTAAAAATAATATATTTAATCTACTTTACTCAAAAAGATTAGAAGGTGCCTCTACTATTACCCAGCAAGTAGCAAAAAACTTTCTTTTAACTAATGAAGTAAGTATTGATAGAAAAATAAAGGAAGCAATATTAGCTTTTAGAATTGAGCGTGTTTTATCAAAAAAAAGAATTCTAGAGCTTTATCTAAATCAAATTTATCTTGGTGAGGGTAGCTATGGTATAGCATCAGCTAGTTTAAGATATTTTAATAAACCAATAAGTGAACTCAATTATGGAGAGGCTGCACTTCTAGCTGCTCTCCCAAAAGCACCAAGCAAATACAATCCATATAATAACAAGGAGTTAGCAAAATTTAGAAGAAACTTAGTATTAAATAATTTATTAGATAATGGATTCATTGATCAAAAACAACACTCTAACTTAATTAACTCTAAAATTAAATTACAAAA
Source organism: uncultured Pelagibacteraceae bacterium (assembly GCA_902594705.1). Lineage (GTDB taxonomy): Bacteria > Pseudomonadota > Alphaproteobacteria > Pelagibacterales > Pelagibacteraceae > Pelagibacter. Next base: position 3,156 of record CACJNI010000011.1, on the reverse strand, counting down.
GAGAAAAAGAATTTACTTAGAAGATTCTAGATATTATGTAGAAGATGTTAGAAAAGATGTAATTGATAAATATGGATATGATAAAGTATATAAACAAGGATTTAACATCAAGACACCTTTGGATTTGGAATTACAAAAAATTGCTACACAATCACTTAGGAATGGTTTGCAAGAATTTGATAAGAGAAAAGGATGGAGAGGTCCGCTATCAAATATAAAAAAATACAAAAATTGGAAAAAAGATCTCAAACACTTAAATTTAGAAAAATCTTTAGGATGGGAATTGGCTGTTGTTACTAGAATTGACAAATTTGAAACAGTCATCAAAACACAAAATGATGATAATGGAACAATTAATTTTAATGATATTGATTGGACGCGAAAGGAATTCAAAAAACTATTCAAAATTGGTGACATAATTTATGTCAAGAAATTATCTGATGGAAACTATAGTTTAAAACAACTTCCAAGAGCTAATGGAGGCATTGTTGTGATGGACCCATATAGCGGAAGAGTATTAGCATTGTCAGGTGGATTTAGTTTTAAAAAAAGTGAATTTAATAGAGCATCTCAAGCAAAACGTCAGCCTGGATCTGCATTTAAACCTTTCATATATGCTTTAGCATTAGAAAATAATTTTTTACCAACAACATTAATATTAGATGCACCTATAGTATTAGATCAAGGAAATGATTTAAAAATGTGGAAACCCGAAAATTATGGCAAAAAGTTCTACGGACCTTCAACACTAAGGACAGGTATAGAAAAATCAAGAAATCTAATGACTGTCCGAATAGCTCAAGAATTAGGTATAGACAAAATTATAAATTTTTCAAAAAAATTAAATATTTACGAAAATCCAGATGAACTTATGTCAGTATCTTTGGGCTCTGCTGAAACGACTTTATTAAAAATCACAAGCGCTTATTGTTCTTTTTTGAATGGTGGAAAATTAGTTAATCCAATATTAATTGATAGAATTCAAGACAGTGAAGGAAAAACTATTTTTAACAATGAAAAAAGATTCTGTGAAAATTGTGATTTAATTTCATATGAAGGAATTAGTAAACCAATTATTAAAAATAAATATCAACAGATTTTTTCACCACAAACAGCCTATCAGATTACCTCTATGTTGAAAGGTGTTATAGAACGTGGAACTGGAAAAGGTTTAAAAGAATTGAAACTCGAATTAGCTGGCAAGACCGGAACAACAAACAAAAATACAGATACTTGGTTTATAGGATTTACATCAAATTTAGTGGTTGGAGTATACATTGGCTATGATAATCCAAGGAGTTTAGGTAAATTTGAAACAGGTTCAAAAACAGCAATGCCAGTATTTAAAGAGTTCATAAAAAAAACAGCAAATACTTTTAACGCAAGGCCTTTTAAAGTTGCAGACAATATAAATATGATGGTCATAGATGCAAAAACTGGAAAAAAAGCGAATCCTAAAACCAAGTTAGCCATAATCGAGTCATTTAAAAATAATGATAATAAACTAGATAATATATCTAACAATTTTGATAGTAGATTAAATACAACAAATATATTAAAATTTTATTAATGGATCAGGAAATACTAAATATTAAATCAGAAATAGAAAAAATAAATCAAAGAATAAAGGAGTTTCTTTGAAAAGACTAAGATTTCAGAAAAAATAATTAATTTATCAAATTTAATAGAAAAACCAGATTTTTGGCAGGATAAAAAAAATGCTGAAAAAGTTTTACGTGAAAAAACTAATTTAGAAAAATTATTAAATAATTTTGAAGAAACATCAAATGAAAGTAAAGATTTATTTGATATTTATGATTTAGCTATTGAGGAACACAACAATGAAATGATTAAAGAGACAACCTCAAATATAAAAATACTCTTTAATAAAATTAAACAAATTGAAATAAGATGTTTTCTATCAAATGATAATGATACATTTGATAGTTATTTAGAATTTCATGCAGGTGCTGGTGGAACCGAAAGTCAAGACTGGGCTGATATGTTAAGAAGAATGTATATGAAGTGGGCAACCAAAAAAAATTTCAAAACTGAAATTATTAGTGAACATAAAGGCGATGAAGCTGGCATTAAATCTTCAATTATTAAAGTAAGTGGAGATTACATAAACGGATTATTAAAAAATGAATCAGGGATACATAGACTTGTTAGAATTTCTCCATTTGACTCTGGTGCTAGAAGACATACAAGTTTTGCCAGTGTTTGGGTATACCCAGTTATATCTGAAAATATTGATGTTGAAATTTTAGAAAAAGATTTAAGAATAGATACATACAGATCTAGTGGTGCAGGAGGTCAACATGTCAACACAACAGATAGTGCAGTAAGAATTACACACCTCCCAACAAAAATTGTGGTACAATGTCAAAATGAAAGATCACAACACAAAAATAAAGAAACTTGCATGAATATGTTACGAGCAAGACTTTATGACTATGAGTTAAAAAAAAAAGAAAAAGAAAATGAAAATCTTGAGAATTCAAAGTCAGAGATTGGATGGGGTCATCAAATTAGATCATATGTATTACACCCTTACAAAATGGTAAAAGATAATAGAACTAATTTTGAAAGCTCTAGTCCCGAAAAAGTATTAGATGGAGAAATAGATAATTTTTTAGAAAGTTCTTTATATAAATTAAATGCGTAAAATATTTTCTATAACTTTAATTTCAATAATAACCATCTTAGTCGCAATTTTAATATTTTTAACAACTTCAGGTATTAGAACGGATAACTTTAATAGTTTAATAAATGAAAAAGTTAAAGAGATTGATCCAAAGATAAAATTAAAATTAAATCAAGTAAATTTTAAATTAAATCCATCTAATTTTGAATTCGAGATTTTTACCTTGGACCCCCAAATAGCAATTAATAAAAAAAACATTGACTTAGAAAATATAAAGTTCGATCTAAATATTTTTGATTATATTAGCAATAAAAACCCAATCTCTGAGATATCAATAATTTCCAAAGAAAACGATATTAATCAATTTACTAATTTTATAAATGAATATGACTTTAATTTAGCTAGAAATTTAATTTTAAAACAAATCAAAAAGGGAAAAGTAAAAATAATTTCCAATATAAATTTCAACGAAAATAATCCCAAAAATATTAAATATATTATAAATGGAT
>CACJNI010000010.1 GCA_902594705.1 uncultured Pelagibacteraceae bacterium | reverse complement strand
AAGACGTAAGGAATTAGAAATATGAGATCTGCTTTTTCCAATAAATTTTGCAACCTTTTCTTGATCATATCCAAAATTTTCAATTAAATTTTTATAACTTTCAGCTTCCTCAATTGAATTTAAATCTTTTCTTTGGACGTTTTCTATTATTGCGAACTCTAAGGACTTTAGATTATCAGCCTCAACAACTACCACAGGTACCTCATGAAGACCTGCCATCTGAGCAGCTTGCCACCTTCTTTCTCCAGCAATCAATTCATATTTACTATCTTGATCTTTTGAATTTCTTACTATTAATGGTTGAATAATACCTCTTTCTTTTATTGAGTTTGATAATTCTTCTAAAGCATATTTATCAAATAATTTTCTTGGTTGATTTTTATTTGGAGTGATCGAACTTATCAAGACTTTTTCATTTGAATTCTTTATTTCACTGTCGCCGATAAGAGAAGATAAACCTCTACCAAGACCTTTCTTATTTTTAAAAGGATTTATCATGCTGCAGTCTCAACTTGTTTGTCTTGATCTAAAAATTCTTCTGTGAATTTGAAATATGCTTTACTACCAGGACAAATTTTGTCATATAAAAGCACAGGTATGCCGTGAGATGGTGCTTCGGACAATCTTACGTTTCTCGGAACAGCTGTTGTGTAAACTTTTTCTTTAAAATATTTTCTTGCTTCTATCTCAACTTGTCCTGAAAGTTTATTTCTTTTATCAAACATAGTAAGGAGGATACCTCTGATTTCCAATGTTGGGTTCAAGTTAGATTTGATACGTTCAATAGTCTTCATTAGCTGTGTAAGACCTTCTAACGCAAAAAATTCTGTCTGAAGTGGAACGACTAGGGCATCTGAAGCAACTAATGCCATAATTGTTAGTAAACTAAGAGATGGCGGGCAATCTATTAGTATATAATCATATGATGATCTAGAATCATTTAAAATCAAGCTTAATTCATCCTTTAATTTAAATGCCCTTCGGCTATCACCAGCTGTTTCTACCTCTAGTCCTGATAAATCAACATTAGAAGTAATTAAGTTAAGATTAGAGATGCTTGTTTGCTGAATTACTTCTGAAATTTTCTTATTTCCATTTAACACACTATAAATAGTTTTCACTGAACTTACATTATTTGATAATCCCAACCCTGTAGTAGCATTCCCCTGAGGATCTAGATCAATTACTAATATTTTTTTTCCCTTCATAGATAATCCAGCGGCCAAATTTATCACTGTAGTCGTTTTTCCTACTCCTCCTTTCTGATTTATGACTGAAATAATTTTTTTATCCATTTATTTTTAGTTTTATATTTCTATTATTCTTTTTTTTAATTATAAAAATACTTTTCAATTTAGTTTTTAATTTAATTTTTAATTTTAATTGTTCAATTTTTGATCTAACCATTTTTTTTTCTCAAATTTGAAATTTTTACGATCATAGATTCATTGCATGTTAAACTTTTTTTTTCTTCGTAATCAAATTCCCATTTTTCAAGCGAGTCATCTAATATCTTTTTTCCAGTTCTACCCAAAAACAAAACAATATACTTAAAATTTTTAAAATTTGTTTTTGCTATCTGGAAAATTATAGGTAATGGTTTAAATGCTCTGGAAATAATTACATCTGTGTTTAAATTTTTTTCATCAAAAATATTTTTTTGGTGAATTTCTGAATTTAAATTAAATTTTTTTGTCATCTCTTTGAGAAAAATGCTTTTGTGATAGCTTTTTTCGTAAAAAACCACCTTAAATAGAGGGTTTTTAACTTTCATCAAAATACCTAAAACTATACCAGGTAAACCTGCACCAGAACCAAGATCAGTGCATACTTTAATATCATTTTTGTTAACAAAATCAACAGTTTGTGCACTATCTATTATATGCCTTGTTTTTATTGACTTTTCTGTGCTCCTGCTAATTAAATTAATGCTTCTATTTTTTGTAATTATTGAATTTGTATAAGATTCTAGTTCATTCAATGTTTCACGTGAAACATCAGGAGATCTAATTTTATCAATTTTTAAAATATACGAATCAATCAAGCTATATGCTTAATAGACTTTCTTTTTAGATGAGACAACAAAATATATACTGCCGCAGGTGTAATCCCATCAATTCTTAGTGCTTGCCCCATTGTTTTAGGCCTTATTTTCTTAAATTTTGACTTTACCTCATTTGATAGACCTGCAAAATTGTCATAATTTAAGTTTTTTGGAATTATTAAATTTTCATCTCTTTTAAATGCTAATATGTCAGCTTTTTGCTTCTTTAGATAGCCTTTATAATGAGAATTAATTTCTAGTTGTTCATCAATTTCCTTGGAAACATATTTAATTTCAGGCCATATTTCTCTAATTTTGCTCATATTAACATTTTTTTGACCTAATAGCTGATTAGCTGTTCTGCTTATACCGTCTTTTGCGATATTTATTCCAAATTTTTCAGCTTTCGAAGGTGTAATCGTCAGACTATTCATTTTAGATTGAGTTTTTGACAATTCCTTAAATTTTGCCTTATATATATCTTCTCTGTTTTTTTGAACAACTCCAATATCTATTCCTTTTTTAGTTAATCTAATATCCGAATTATCAGATCTAAGTGTAAGTCTATATTCAGCTCGTGATGTAAACATCCTATATGGCTCTGCAACACCTTTGGTTACAAGATCATCTATCATCACACCTATATATGCCTCCGATCTATCTAAAATAAATGGTTCATTCGATTTAAAAGCAAGAGCAGCGTTTATACCAGCTATCAGTCCTTGAGCTGCTGCTTCTTCATAACCAGTAGTTCCATTGATTTGACCTGCAAGGTAAAGGTTTTTGATTTTTTTTGTCTCAAGTGTAAGAAAAAGTTCTCTTGGATCCACAAAATCGTACTCTATAGCATACCCAGGTCTTATAATTTTAACCTCTTCTAAACCATTGATTTTACTACATATTTCTTGTTGTATATCAGACGGAAGAGACGTTGAAATTCCATTTGGGTAAATTGTATGATCATTTAAACCTTCCGGCTCTAAAAAAATTTGGTGTCTCTGTTTATCAGCGAATTTTTTTATCTTGTCCTCTATTGATGGACAATATCGTGGACCAACTCCTTGAATACTTCCTGAATACATAGCGCTACGCTTTATGTTCTTAGAAATTATTTCATGAACATCTTCATTTGTGTACGTTATGCGACATGAAATTTGCTTATTAATTGTTTTCTTAGTTAGAAAAGAAAAGAAACTTGGATCAGTATCTGCAAACTGTTCTTCCAATTTTTCAAAATTAATTGTTCGAGCATCTAATCTTGGAGGAGTTCCAGTTTTCAATCTTCCGATTTTAAAATTATATTTCTCTAATTGTTCACTTAGCCCCGTTGAAGGTTTTTCATTATATCTTCCAGCGGGCGTCCTTTCTTCCCCAATATGTATCAAGCCATTTAGAAAAGTGCCGGTAGTTAGAATAATTTTAGATGCTTTGATCTCTTTACCTGATTGGGTTGAGAAACCAATTATATCATTATTTTTGAAATTAAACTTAATTACAGGGTCTGAAAAAATGCTTAAATTACAATAGTTTACAAGTTTTTTTTGCATATATTTCTTATATAATGACCTATCTGTTTGTGTTCTGGGTCCTCTTACAGCCGGACCTCTACTTCTATTAAGTAGTCTAAATTGTATACCTGACATATCAGCCACTTCTGCCATAACACCATCTAACGCGTCTATCTCTCTAACTAAATGCCCCTTTCCCAAACCACCAATTGCTGGGTTACAAGACATTTCTCCAATTGTATCAAATTTGTGAGTGAATAAGGCAGTGTTAACACCTAATCTAGCTGATGCAGCTGCTGCTTCACAGCCTGCATGTCCGCCTCCAACCACTACGACTTCAAATGATAATTCATTTTTCATAGCTTTAATTTATTATTGATATTAAAATTTACAAGTTAACACTTAAATTTGTGTTAAAAGCTAGTAATTGCAGCGTTTATTTGCCTATACAAAAATCACTAAAAATAGAGCCTAAAATCTCTTCAACGTCTACTTTGCCTACTATAATTCCCAAATATCTCGTTGCTAATCTTAAATCTTCAGCAGCTTTATCAAAGTCTTCTAAAGATTTTTTTTCCTCAAAATTTTTTAAGCTCTCTAAACATTGTTCAAGGTTTATCCTATGTCTTTCTCTTGTTATAAAAATATCTTCTGATGAAACAAATTTATTTTTTAAATTTTCTTTGATTAAATTTATAAGCACATCTAAATTTTTTTCTTCTTTAATAGAGATATAAATAGGATCGTATTTTTTTATTTCACTACTGATTTGATCTGTGCCTAAATCTATTTTATTTATAACTAATATTGATTTTTTCGTTATATTATCATTAAAAAAGTCTTTAAAATCAACACTTTTTGGCTCTATTACAATTACATTTAAATCGGCATTTTCTGATTTTTTTAAAGCTAACTTTATGCCTTTTTTTTCAATTTCATTTTTGGAGTCTCTTATGCCCGCAGTATCAGATATAACAACAGGATATCCATCTAAATTTAAATGTGCCTCTATAATGTCCCTAGTGGTGCCTGCAATTTCTGAGACAATAGCTACATCTCTTTTAGATAAATAATTTAACAAAGATGATTTGCCAGCATTTGTAGGACCTATTATTGAAATTTTAAATCCTTCTCTAATTCTTTCTCCTACTTTTTGATCATTCAAAATTTTCTGAATATCTTCTCTAATACTTTTTGTTTCTAAATGAATATTTAATAAAATATTTTCTGGTAAATCGTCTTCTGGAAAATCAATTTTTGCTTCTACTTTGGATAAAATTTTTAAAAGTCTTTCTCTTAGTAAATTAAATTTCTCTGCACTTTTACCAGACATAACTTTAATAGCCTGTTGTCTTTGAATTTCTGTTTCAGATGAAATTAAATCTGAAACACTCTCAGCTTTTAATAAATTAATCTTGCCATTTTGAAATGCTAACTTTGTAAATTCACCAGCCTCTGCTAATCTTAAATTTGGTATTTGAGATAATGAGTTTTGGATTTCTTTTATCACAGCCCTGCTACCATGAACGTGAAATTCGGCCATATCTTCACCTGTATAGCTCTCTGGCCCAGGAAACCACAATAATATACCTTCGTCTATCAGCTGATTATCGTTGATTTTATTAAACTTTCTCAAAACTGCCATTCTTGGTTTTGGAAGACTTTTTCCAGTTATTTTATTTATAGCAACCTTGGTTTCTTTCCCTGAAATTCTAATAACAGCAATCCCAGAAACACCCGGTCCTGTCGAAAGTGCGTAAATTGTCATTAGCAAAGTATAACAGGTATTTTAAAAAAGGGTTTATTAAGATGGTTTGTTCATTGAATTAAAGAACTCTGCGTTATTCTTAGTAACCTTTAATTTAGAATTAATAAACTCTATAGCATCCATTGATCCCATGGGTGCAATTATCCTTCTTAAAACATTCATTTTTTGAAGATCATTTTTCTCGAAAATCAATTCTTCTCTTCTTGTTCCAGATTTAGTTATATCAATTGCTGGGAAAATTCTTTTCTCTGATATTTTTCTATCTAAAATAGTTTCACTATTACCCGTTCCTTTAAACTCTTCGAAGATTACCTCATCCATACGGCTCCCGGTGTCAATTAATGCAGTTGCTATTATTGTTAAAGATCCCCCTTCTTCAATATTTCTAGCAGCCCCAAAAAATCTCTTTGGTCTTTGAAGTGCGTTAGCATCCACTCCACCTGTTAATACTTTTCCAGAACTTGGAACAACTGCATTATAAGCTCTACCTAATCTAGTTATTGAGTCTAGAAGAATAACGACATCTTTTTTATGCTCGGTTAATCTTTTTGCCTTTTCAATTACCATTTCCGCTACTGCCACATGTCTTTGTGCTGGCTCATCAAATGTTGAACTTATAACTTCGCCCTTAACAGTTCTTTGCATATCAGTTACCTCTTCAGGTCTTTCATCTATCAACAAAACCATTAGATAACATTCTGGATGATTTGCAGTTATCGAATTTGCTATACTTTGTAAGATCATAGTTTTTCCCGCCTTAGGTGGCGATATAATTAATGATCTTTGACCTTTTCCGATTGGGCTTACTAGATCAATCAAACGTGGAGTTAAATCAACTTTTTTTTCAATTTTGTTGCTTTCTTCCTCCATGACTAATTGTTTATTTGGATAAAGTGGTGTTAAGTTGTCAAAAGCAATTTTATGCTTAAACTTATCTGTTTCCTCAAAATTTATCTTACTAACTTGAAGTAATGCGAAATATCTTTCGCCCTCTTTTGGAGCTCTAATTGGTCCTTCTACTGTATCTCCTGTTCTTAATCCGAATCTTCTTATCTGATTTGGGCTTACATAAATATCATCTGCACCAGGCAAATAATTTGACTCTATTGCTCTAAGAAAACCAAATCCATCTTGGAGTAATTGGAGCACTCCACCGCCAGTAATTTCTTCACCTTTTTCTGCTAATTTTTTTAATATTGCAAAATAAATTTCCTGTCTTCTTAGAGTGCTAGCATTTTCAATACCTAAATTTTCTGCTTCATTAATGAGCTTTTCAGAGCTTTTTTCTTTTAATTCTTGAATGTTCATAATTTGGGGGGTTATTAATTAGATAAAAGCAATATAATAATCTGTTCGGTAAATTTCAAGCCTATAAAGGCTTAAATATTACAACAAAAACAATTAAAATTAACAGTAATGTAGGTATTTCATTGATTAATCGATAAAATTTGTGTGAATGAATATTTTGATCATTTTTAAACTTATTAAGATTGCTCCCTAGGTAGAAGTGATACAAGGTGAGAAAAGCCACAAATATTATTTTTAGTACCATCCATTTTTGTCCTAACTGTTGAAACCCTATGCTGTGAATTAAAAGTAAGCCAAATAGCCAAGAAAGTATCATGGCTGGTGTCATAATAAAAAAATATAATTTTTTTTCCATAGTCTTAAATACATCTGAAATTTTTTTATCATCATTGTTTTCAGCATGGTATACAAAAATTCTTGGCAGATATAATAAACCTGCCATCCAAGAAATAACTGCAATTAGATGCAAAGATTTAAAAAGCAAATAGTAATTCATCAATTATATATTTCTTTTAATTAAACTATTGAGTAGTTTTATATGATCATCATTGTCATTAAGACATGGTATCATATCAAAATTTTCACCACCCGATTGCATAAAGCTTTCTTTTCCTTGAATTAATATTTCTTCTAATGTTTCTACACAGTCTGAGGAAAATCCAGGACAAATTGCTAAAACGTTTTTTATTCCTTCTTTAGGCAAATTTTCTAACGTTTTATCTGTGTAGGGTTGCAACCATTCCTGGGGTCCAAATCTAGATTGAAAAGAAGTTTTAATCTCTATAGATTTAAATTTTTCTGAAATCAATCTTGTAGTCTTATGACAATAACAATGATATGGGTCACCCTTATCAAAATATTTTTTTGGAATTCCATGATACGAAGCTAATATAAGATCGGGTTTCCAACTGATCTTTTTAATTTTATTATTAATTGAATTAACTAAAGCGTCTATATACATGGGTTCAGATTCATAATGAGGAACAATCTTTAGAGAAGGTTGCCAGCGCATATTCATTAATGTCCTGTATACTTCATCACAAACTGTGGCGGTAGTTGCAGCAGCATACTGCGGATACAAGGGTAATATAACTAGGTTTTCACATCCTTCTTCGTGCAAATTTTTTATCTTACTTTTGATACTTGGATTTCCATATCTCATTGCAAAATCAATAATCAACTTTTCGCTAGATAAAGTTTCGGAAATTTTTTGCGCTTGTTTTTGAGTATAATATAATAATGGAGATAAATTTTCTTTTTTCATCCATATTTCTTTATAAGCTTTTGCAGTTTTAGAAGGTCTAAAATTAAGTATAAAAACATTTAAAATTATCTGCCATAATACTGGATTTACTTCTATAACTCTTCTGTCTGAAAGGAACTCTCTTAAATATTTTCTTATATCAAGCCAACTTGTAGAATCTGGAGTACCAAGATTAATTATTAAAACACCTGTTTTTCCATAACTTATTTTTGGATGATCTTTCATGCTCTAAAGCTTCTAACTATTTTTACTAATTCCTCAACCATCTCAATTTTCGTTTCAGGTAATATGCCATGACCTAAATTAAACACATATTGATGGTCTTTAAATGTATCTAAATATTTTAATACCTGCTTTTTTAAATTTTCTCTGTTTGATAACAGAATCTTTGGATCTAATCCTCCCTGAATTGGAATTTTTATATGTTTAACAATGTTTTTAATATCAACGTTAAAGTCAATATTTACCATTGAGGGCTCCACAATACTACAAAACTTACTATAATCTGATATGCCTCTTGGAAAACATATAACTGGAACACCTAGTTTTTTTGTATATTCAACAAGAGACTTGGTGGGCTTGTAAATATATTTTTCTAAGTCCGTGTTTATTAAACCAGCCCAACTATCAAATATTTGAATAATTGATGCTCCAGCATTTACCTGATTTTTAATATGAATCTTGATAAATTTATCAAGTAATAACATGATATGATCAACCAAACTTTGATCATTAAAGAAATTATTTGATAAACCATTTTTGGGAGATACTTTGTTAACCATATAAACAAGAAGTGTCCATGGTGCACCAACAAAACCTATTAAATCTTTTCCATTTAATTTTTCATTATTTTTTAAATTTCTTAACAATTTATAAATAGGTGAAAGTTTACTAGCAAACTCATCTTCACCTAAATTTATAATATATTTTAAATCTATCTCTCCAAGCTCAGGGCCAAAGTTTTTTTTGAATTTAACTTCTTGACCCATTCCATATGGTATCATTAAAATATCTGAAAAAATTATTGCAGCATCAAAATTAAATCTTTCAATTGGCTGTAGTGTTATAACTTCTGAAATCTTTTCATTTAAACATAGTTTAATAAAGTCTGTATTTTCTTTTCTAATCTCTCTAAATTCTGGTAAATATCTACCTGCCTGTCTCATTAACCATATTGGTTTTTTAGTAGTATTATTATTTTCCAAACATTCTTTTATCGGTGTCATTTATAATTAGATAATATATTTAGATTTATTATTAGTATGATTTGTAAATAACGTAAATTACTCAATTTAAACACTTTTTTCACTTTTTATACATTTTCCCTTCAATTTAAGGCTTTAATTACAGTCTAATTTTACGATTATATTATATTTTTAAAATTGTTAATAACTTATTCACGTTTATATTAATGTTAATTAAATGATAACAAATATTATAGATTTGATAAAAATATTGAAATTAAAATAATTCTTATTTTTTTTTATAAGTTATAAACAATTTTTACATGAAAAATACACATCAAGTTTATTTAATTTCAGACTCAACAGGCGAAACCCTTGATAGAATATTTATGGCACTTAAAGCTCAATTCAACAATTTTAATTATGATTTAAGTCAGTTTTCTTTTACACGAACCGAAAATCAAATTTCAACAATTTTGAATAATGCAAAAAAACAAGAGAGCCCAATAATACTTTATACGGTTGTTAACAGTAAATTGGCTAAATATCTTGCAGAAGAAGCCAATAAAAGAAAAATACCTTGTTTTGGAGTTTTAGGTGACCTTATTTTGAATTTTTCTAAAATATTAAATCAAAAGGCTACCCATCAACCAAGCGCTCAACATGTTTTAGATGAAGATTATTATAAAAGAATTGAGGCAATACAGTTTACAATGAATCATGATGATGGAAATAATACAGATAATATTCTTGAGTCTGATATAATTTTGGTTGGAGTAAGCCGAACAAGTAAAACACCAACATCAATTTATCTTGCTAATAAAGGTCTAAAAACATCAAATATACCTCTTGTAAATGAAATGAGCATACCAGAAGATGTAATTAGTTCAAAAAAACTATGTGTTATAGGATTAACGACAGAAGCAGAGAGATTATTTGATATAAGAAGAAATAGATTGAGTTCAATTAAAGAAAACGAAGCATCAGATTACACCAATTTAGACAAAATTAGAACAGAAGTAAACCAATCAAAAAAAATTTTTAAAAAAAACAATTGGCCAATTATTGATGTAACAAGGAAATCAGTTGAAGAAACAGCTGCTTCTATAATTAAAATTTACGAAATACAAAACAAAAATGCATAAGATAATTTTAGCTTCAAAAAGCGAAGTACGTAAAAATATTTTAAATAAAAATAATATTGAATGCGAAGTGCACTTCTCGAATATAGATGAAGACCCTATCAAAGAGAGCTTGATAAAGGAAGGCGCCTCACCTGAAATTATTTCCAAAAATTTAGCTGAGATAAAAGCATGTAAGGTAAGCCAAAAGATCCACGATCAACTGGTTCTAGGGGCTGATAGTGTTATTGATTTAAACGGAATTGTAATATCTAAGCCAGAAAATAGAAAACAAGCAATAGATATATTAAAACAATTAAACGGACAGAAACACTCATTGATAAGCTCTGTATGTATATCAAAAAATGGTTCTATGATATGGAATTACACAGACAAAGCATATTTAACTATGAAACATTTTTCTGATAATGAACTGCAAATTTATTTAGATAAATTATCCGATAAGGCTCTTTATGCATACAACGTCTATCAAATAGAAGGCGAGGGAAGAAATTTATTTGATAAAATTGAAGGAGATGAAGATACGATTATGGGTTTACCTATAAAAAAAATAAAAGAATATATAGAAAATTATAAATGAAAAAATTTCTAGTAATTGGAAACCCCATTGAACACTCTTTATCACCAAAGCTCCAAAATTATTGGATAAATAAAAATAATGTTAAAGCTATTTATGGAAAGCTTGAAACACACGAAAATGATTTAGAGGAGCTATGCAGCAACTTAAGAGATGGAAAACTAGATGGATTGAATGTCACTGTTCCATTTAAACAAAAGATAATTGAGCATTTAGATGTTTTAAGCGGACACGCTTTAAGAACAAAATCAGTAAATACTGTATCTGTACAAGATGGAAATTTGATCGGGCACAATACCGACATTGATGGTTTTGAACTTAGCATTAAAAAACTCAATTACAATGTAGCAGATAAGTCCATAATGATATTAGGTGCCGGAGGAGTAGTTCCTTCGATAGTTTATGCGCTAAAGAGAATGAAAGTTTCAAAAATCTACTTGAGCAATAGAACTAGAGAAAAAGCTGTTAAATTAAAAAATTCTTTCAATGACATAACAATAATAGATTGGGGAAAATTAACTAATTTTGACATGATCATTAATGCTACAAGTTTAGGATTAAAAGAAAATGACGAGTTTGGATTAGATTTTTCAAAAGTTGGAAAAAATAAGTTATTTTACGATGTGATTTATAATCCACACAAAAATGAATTTTCTGAAGCTGGAAATATCGAAGGCAATGTATTTGAAAATGGTTTAAGCATGTTCCTATTTCAGGCTCAAAAAGCTTTTAATATATGGCATAAAGTTGAACCAATAGTAAATGAGGAAACTATAGAATTTTTAAATAATTAAACTTTGTGAGATTAAAAAATAAAATAGCTATAATTACTGGAGCAGCTTCGGGCTTTGGAAAAGGTATTGCAAAAAAATTTACTGAAGAAGGGGCCAGAATTATCATGGTGGATATAAATTCTAGATTACTTAAAAATACCTCGAAAAATTTAAACCAAGATTATTTTATTGCTGATGTTTCTAAATCATCAAGTTTTAAATCTTTATCTGGATATGTTTATAAAAAATATAAAACTGTAGACATAATAATAAATAATGCAGGCATTACTCATAAACCAAAGCCAATGGAGAAGGTAACAGAAGAAGAATTTGACAAAGTTCTAAATGTTAATGCCAAATCAGTTTATTATTGTGGAAAGTTTATAATACCAAGAATGAAAAAACAAAAAAAAGGTGTCGTTTTAAATGTTGCTTCAACAGCAGGTTTGTCACCCAGGCCTAAGTTAAATTGGTATAATGCAAGCAAAGGATGGATGATAACAGCAACAAAAGCAATGGCTATAGAACTTGCTCCATATAATGTTAGAGTAAATGCTATTGCACCAGTAGCTGGTTTAACTCCTTTATTAAAATCATTTATGGGAGGAAACACTCGAAAAAAAAAACAATCATTTTTATCTACAATACCTATTGGTCGATTTTCAACTCCACAAGATATGGGAAATGCTGCAAGTTTCCTGTGCTCAGATGAAGCCACAATGATAACCGGAGTTGTTTTGGAAGTTGATGGAGGAAGATGTATTTAATTTTTTATGATTAGAATTGGTGTATTAGGAACTATTGGTTCTGGAAAATCTTTCATTTCTAAACTTTTTAGATGCCCTATATTTGATGCGGATAAAGAAGTTGCCTCTATATATAGAACAGACAAAAGGTGTTTTAACTTACTAAAGAAAAAATTACCAAAATTTATTAAAACTTTTCCAGTAAAAAAATCTGAATTAATAAATTCTATTAAAGCAGATGAAAAAAACTTAAAAAAAATATCTTTGATTGTTCATCCTTTAGTTAGGAAGAAAATGAGAGATTTTCTTAATAAGAATAAATACCAGAAGATAATAATTTTAGATATTCCATTACTAATTGAAAATAAATTAAATAAAAAAGGAGATGTGCTAATTTTTATAAAATCAAGCAAAAACAAAATTATTAAAAGACTTAGAAAAAGAGTTAATTTTAATGAAAAAGTTTTTAGAAAACTCAAGGAAAATCAAGTACTTATATCAAAAAAGAAAAAATTCGCTGATTATGTAGTAGATAATAATTATTCTATAAAAATTATGAAAAAAAAAATTAATTTATTAAAAAGTAAAATTTTAAATGAAAGAAATAGTACTTGATACTGAAACTACCGGATTGTCTGTAAAAGAAGGACATAGAATTGTAGAAATTGGTTGTATAGAGCTTGAAAACCAAATTCAGACAAAGAACAAATTTCATTGCTATTTAAACCCAGAAAGAAAAGTTTCACAGAGCGCATTTGATGTGCATGGTTATTCAGATGAATTTTTATCTGATAAAAAAAAATTTAGAGATATAGCAGATGAATTTTTGAATTTTATAGACGGAAAAAAGATTATTATTCATAATGCTGAGTTCGATCTAGGACATTTAAACAATGAATTATCATTAATAAATAAAAAAAACATATCTAAAGAAAATATTATTGATACCTTGGAAATTGCTAGAAACAAATTTCCAGGATCAAGTATTAGCTTAGATGCTCTTTGCAAACGTTATCGTATTGATAACTCAAAAAGACAAAAACATACTGCAATCTTAGACTGTGAATTACTTGCCAAAGTTTATATTAATCTTATTGATCAAAAAGAACCAGTTTTTCAATTTAATATAGATAAAGATCAAACTATTTCTCAAAAAACTATTCAAAAGTATTCAAAGAAAATTATAAAACCCTCTTCTGAAGAAATTAACGAACATAATAAATTTCTAAAAAAATATTTAACAAAAAATTTCTTTTAATTCAATCTTTGCTCGTAAAGTTTTTGAAAATCAATTTTTTTTTCAAGTTTCAATAGTGGGAAACCACAATCTTTTATTACATTAATAAATATTTTTTCTAAATCTGGATATATTTCATTCTGTACGTCACACAGTAGTATTTTTTCTAATTCCTTTTTATCTAATGACTTCTCTTTTAATTTAACTACATTTGAATAACAAATTTCGAAGTAACACTTCCTTTTGTTTTCACTAGGATCTTTGTAACTAAGTTTAGTTGTTACTTCTACCATTTCATTTTTAAGTGCTTTACTAGATATATTTATACCGAGAGAATATTTTGTAATATGTTCTCTACTAAATACAAATACTTCAGCACTAGGAATTTCTACTGAAATATCTTTTATATATTTTAAAACAATTTCATATTTTTTTGTCATGGTCTTCGCTTATATCTTCAAATTCTCCATCTATATAATTTTTTTTGCTTTTTTTCTCGTATTCTTTTTTTTTTATAAATCTTCCAAGGAGTATTTTTCTTGTTAAAGGTATAGCTAGCAGTATACCCAAAAGATCTGTAGCAAATCCAGGCAGTATTAGTAAAAAAGCAGCAAATGCTAGTGTTGCACCCGAAATTATTTCATAAACTGGGAGTTCATTTTTTACTAGCTGACCAATTCCTGATTTTATTGTATTAAAACCCTCATAACGTACATAAGCGACACCAATAACAGCAGTTACTAAAATAAGTAAAACGGTATTAAATGCACCAATTTGTGAACCAATTTTAATAAATAGGTAAATCTCTATGAGAGGAATACCAATAATCAAAAGTAATAGTGTGTTCATTTGTCTACAATTTAAATAGCAGGTTGAAATTTAGCAACATAGTAAATATTATAACAATATGAGTTATAGCTTTGAATACATCGATATTATACTACTTGCAATGATTGCGGGCTTTATTTTCTTAAGGTTACGAGGAATATTAGGAAAAAAAACCGGTTTTGAGGAAGATGTAAACTCTAGTTTCCCACACGAAGCACCACCTGTAAAAAATGTAGTGGATTTAAATATAGATACTTTTGATGAAAACGCAAAAAAAGATTTTGTCAAAGGCGCTAAAATTGCTTACGAGACAATTATAACAGATTTCGCCAAAGGTAAATTAAAAGACATTAAATCACTTTTAGATAAAAATGTTTACCAACAATTCGAAGAGGCAATTAAAGATAGAAATGAAAAGAAACTATCATCTGAAACTACTTTCATTGGAATAAATTCAGCAGAGGTCAAAGAACACCAACAAAATAAAAATATGCTGGAAGTTACAGTTGAATTCGTGAGTGAAATAATCTCATGCGTTAAAGACAAGGATAATAAGGTTATATCTGGAGATCCTGAAAAGATTAAAAAAGTTTTAGATACATGGAAATTTTCTAAAGACACAAGATCTTCTAATCCAAATTGGTTATTAATTGATACTCAAGCTTGACAAATAAGCTATCAGATAAAGACAAGAAAGATTGGCAAGACTTTTTAAATAGCTCCGAGAAACTTGATAGTAAGGATGTAGATCAAACTATTAAAAGCAAAATTCTGGAGAGATCAATTGATCTACATGGATATACACTTGATGATGCTAATAAAGAAATTTCAAACTTTATAGAAAATTGTTATTTAGACCGTGTCAAAAAAATTAATGTTATAACTGGGAAGGGAATGAGATCTAAAAATTTAGATAATCCTTATCAATCAACTGACCTTAGTATTTTAAAACACTCTGTCCCTGAATATATTAAAAGTAACCCTGAACTTATGAAAAAAATTATTAAAATTGATTTTGATTCTGTTAATAGTCCTTCAAAAGGAAGTTTTGAAATTTTTTTGAAAACTATAAGATAAATTTGGAAAGATCCGTATCTTTTACTAATTCACCAATATTGTCTTTTATATATTTACTATCAACAGTTATTTTTTCTCCAGCTCTATCTGTTGCTGTAAAGCTTATTTCATCTAAAACTCTTTCAATTATTGTATGCAACCTTCTGGCTCCAATGTTTTCAACAGAAGAATTTACTTCACTCGCTATATGAGCAATTGTATCAATACCATCTTCAGTAAATTCTAGCTCAACATTTTCAGTTTTTAAAAGTGCTTTATATTGTTTTATTAAACTGTTATCAGGTTCTTTCAAAATTCTAATGAAATCCTCACTATTTAGAGCGTCTAACTCAACTCTTATTGGTAGTCTACCTTGTAGTTCAGGTAAAAGATCTGATGGTTTTGCCAACTGAAAAGCACCTGAAGCAATAAATAAAATGTGGTCTGTTTTAACAGGTCCATATTTTGTACTAACAGTTGTACCTTCTATCAATGGTAATAAATCTCTTTGAACACCTTCCCTTGATACATCTCCACCAACTCGGTCTGTTCTAGCAGAAATTTTATCTATCTCATCCAAAAACACTATACCGTTATTTTCTGTGGAGTCTTTTGCAGACTTAATAATTTTATCTTGTTCGATAAGTTTATCACACTCCTCATTAATTAAAATCTCATGAGACTCTTTTACTGACATTTTCTTTTTCTTTGGCTTCTGTCCCATAGATTTTCCTAGCATGTCAGATATATTTATCATTCCAACATTTGCACCAGGCATTCCAGGTATCTCGAAAGATGGCATTTGATTAGTTTCGCTAACAGCTATTTCAATTTCATTATCATCTAAATCTCCGTCTCTCAGTCTTTTTCTGAAACTTTCTCTTGTTGCAACACTTGCTTTATTACCAACAAGTGCATCTAAAACCCTATCTTCAGCTAATTTTTGTGCTTGAGCATGAACTTCTTTTCTTTTCTTAACCTTCTCCATCGCAATTGCGATTTCTAATAAATCCCTTACAATTTGTTCTACATCACGTCCCACATATCCTACTTCTGTAAATCTTGTAGCTTCAACTTTTACAAAAGGTGCTTCTGCTAATTTTGAAAGTCTTCTTGAAATTTCTGTTTTACCAACACCAGTTGGTCCAATCATTAAAATGTTTTTTGGAAGAACTTCATCTTTCATATCATCTTCTAATGCTTGTCTTCTCCATCTATTTCTTAAAGCGATAGCAACAGCTCTTTTAGCTTTATTTTGCCCAACAACAAATCTATCTAATTCTGAAACAATTTCTCTTGGTGATAATGAATTTGCAATTGTAGTCTTCTCTTTTGCAACTTTGCCTTTTGGAAATGATGTAACATTTGATTTTTCCATTATATTTTCTCCAGACTCAAATTGTCGTTAGTAAAGACACAAATATCTGATGCAACTTTAATAGATTTTTTAGCAATTTCTTCTGCTGACATATCAGTATCCATTAATACCTTTGCGGCTGCTAAAGCATAATTTCCACCTGAGCCAATCCCTATTACATCACCTTCTGGCTCTAAAACATCCCCAGTTCCTGAAATTATAAAACTTTTTTCTTTATCACCTATTGCCATCAAGGCTTCTAGTCTTCTTAAATATTTATCAGTACGCCAATCTTTTGCTAATTCTACAGCAGCTCTTGTCAGATTACCTGCATGTTTTTCAAGCTTTGACTCTAATCTTTCAAACAATGTTAAGGCATCTGCTGTCGATCCTGCAAAACCTGCGATCACATTTCTTTTCTCAATTTTACGAACTTTGTTAGCAGTTTTCTTAATTACAGTATTACCCATGCTAACTTGACCATCACTAGCCACAACTACGTCATTATTTTTTCTTACAAGCACTATTGTTGTCATAGACTATAAATGGATATGAATTTAAATAGTTCAAGCCCAGGTTTAGTATTATTGATATAATCAAAAATACCTATATACCTAATTTAAATTATGAAAAGAAAAGCAAAAATAGCTAGAAAAACAAAAGAAACCAATATCAGTGTTGACCTTAATATTGATGGCAAAGGTAAGTACAAAGTTGACACAGGAATAGGTTTCTTAGATCACATGCTCGAGCAGTTATCCAAACACTCATCAATGGATTTAACTGTTAAAGCTAAAGGTGACACACACATCGATCTTCACCACACAACCGAAGATACTGGAATTGCTATCGGAGAATGCTTAAAGAAAGCTTCAAAAAAATTTGTAGGTATTAAAAGATATGCTCACATTTTATTACCGATGGATGAAACACTGACAAGAGTTGCAATAGATGTTTCAAACAGACCTTACTTGATTTGGAATGTAAAATTAAAAGTTGAAAAACTTGGTGAGATGGACACTGAATTATTTAAAGAATGGTTCCAAGCATTCTCGCAAGCTGCAGGAATTACATTGCACGTTGAAAATATTTACGGTGATAATAGTCACCACATTATAGAGTCTTGCTATAAAGGACTAGCCAGAACTTTAAGAGCTGCATTAGAATTGGATCCAAGAAACAAAAGTACAATTCCTTCGACAAAGGGCTCTTTATAAGATTAATGGACGTCACAATTGTTGACTATAAATCTGGCAATATTAGCTCTGTAATTAACTCCTTTAAGGAAGTTGCTAAAGATAAAGTTAATATCGAAGTAACTTCAGATTTAAATAAAATTAAATCAAGCGATAAAGTAGTTTTACCAGGGCAGGGCTCATTTAAGAGCTGTATAGATGGTTTAAATAGCATAAATGGCTTAATAGATACTCTTAGTGAATTTGCATTAAATAATAAAAAACCACTTCTCGGTATTTGTGTAGGCCTTCAAATGTTTGCAGATGTTGGTTATGAAGAAGTTGAAACAAAAGGATTGGGTTGGATTTCTGGTAAAGTATCTAAAATTGATAATCAAAACGGAAAATTTAAACTTCCTCATATCGGCTGGAATCAAATCAATATTGTTAAAGATAGTAAAATTTTTAAAGATATAGAAAACAATTCTCATATGTATTTCGTGCATAGTTACGAATTCGTCCCAAAGGATAATTCAGTCACTGCTGCAACTACAGATTACGCATCAAATATAGTTTGTGCAGTAGAAAAAGAAAATATATTTGGAACACAGTTTCACCCTGAAAAAAGCGATAGAATTGGTTTAAAAATAATTGATAATTTTATAAATTTATAAAATGAAAAAATTTATTTTAGCGATTATTATAAACTTATTGTGTTTTTTAAACTATGCTAATGCAAAAGTTAAATCAGAAAATATAATATTTCCAAAACATTTTTATACTGAACAGATAGAAGTTTGCTTTGCAGCAGGAAAAGAAAGTTTTAAATCTAATTATACTAAAAGTAGAATTGAAAGCTTAATTAATTTGGATTGGATGAGCGAGTGGGCAAAAGGAAACTCAAGAAGTGTAAATCACGAAAATTTGACAGGTCCAATGACGTTATTTGCGGTTACCACTCATACAGCAGTTGGAAATAATGATAAAGATGAAATTAATTTAGCTAAAAATGTTCTAATTCAAATGGCAAAGGCAAATATCTTATATGACACAATAGGAAGAGAAGAATTAAAAGAAAAGCCTAGATGTTGGAAAGATGGTAATCCAGAAGCACCTTGTTGGTATCATGCTTATGAATTTGCAAGAGATGCTTTCACAAATTACATGATTATCGCCACTTATTTAAAAGAACATTTAAGCAAAGAAGAACTAAAGATAGTAAATAAATATATAAAAAAAATGCATAAAAAATTTATAAAACCAGAGGAATTTGCAAATAAAAAAAGAGGTTTTTATGCAATGGGAAATGGAGGAATTCCAAATTTAGTTTATGCGAGCTGGACAAATAATAAAAAATTAGCTGCTAAAGAAATAAATTTTAGGTTAAAATATATTGATAAGGTATTTTATGATGATGGATATATTAATAATAATTCATTTAGAGGTTACAGAGGTTTATGGTATCACTCTTATGGATTAAATTCCGCATTAGGATATATTTATTTAGCTCATTTATGGGGTGCAAAAATTCCAAAAAAAATTATTAAAAAGGTAACGAAAGCAGCAGAGGTCCTAAATTTAGGAATTACTAATTACGAAAAATTTGCCTCAAGAAAGTTTGATGGAGATCAAAATAATAACCAATACAAAAAGAAAAATGCAAGAATGCATACTCATCAAGATGCATTGGCAATAGATACTTTAATTGAAATGATTACAGGTATAAAATTAGAAACAGACCCAACTTATTTAAGTAAAAGACCCAAGTCAGGTATTGATGATTTGATTGGTTTTAATGCAAACTGTATAAAAAAATGAAAATATTTCCTGCAATAGATATTAAAGATAAAAAATGCGTTAGATTAATCAAAGGAGATTTTGAAAATAAAACTGAATATGAAATGTCTCCTGTAGAGCAAGCGGGAAAATATAAAGATAATGGATTTAAAAATTTACATATAGTTGACTTGGACGGTGCATTAACTGGAGAGCCAATTAATATTGATATTATTCAAGATATTGTTGGAAAATTAGACCTTAAAATAGAAATAGGAGGCGGTATAAGAAATTTTGAAACAATACAAAAATATATTGATGCTGGTGTTGAAAAAGTAATTTTGGGTAGTGCTGCTATAAAAGACAGAAGATTTTTAGAAGAAGCTTGTAATAAATTTCAAAACCAAATTGCATTAGGTTTGGATGCAAAAGATGGGCATCTTGCAATTTCTGGCTGGACTGAAGAGTCGGATAAACTAACAACAGAATATTTAAAAAAAGTAAATAATTATGGAGTAAGCAGAATTATTTACACAGATATTAATAGAGATGGAACTAAGCAAAGTCCAAATTTTGAGGAAACACAAAAAGTGGCAGATATTTCAAATTGTCCAGTAGTTATATCTGGTGGTGTTTCATCAATTAATGATATTAAAAGAGCTAAAAATTTAAATAATATTGAAGGTGTTATAGTCGGAAAAGCTATATACGATGGAGACATAAAGTTAGATGAACTTGCAAAAGAAATAGATGCTTAAAAATAGAATTATTCCTTGTTTAGATGTTAAAAATGGCCGTGTTGTAAAAGGTATTAACTTTGTTGATCTTAAAGATGCAGGAGATCCTGTAGAACAAGCAAAAATTTATAGTGATGGTGGCGCCGATGAGATTTGCTTTTTAGACATCACTGCTTCAAATGAAAATAGAGATACTATTTATGAAGTGGTAGAGAAAACTTCTAAAAAATGTTTCGTACCACTGACTGTAGGAGGAGGTGTTAGGAGTATTGATGACATTAATAAATTGCTTAATTGCGGAGCTGATAAAGTATCAATAAATACAGCGGCTGTTCAAAATTCAAAAGTCGTTGAAGATAGTTCTAGAAAATTCGGTTCACAGTGCATTGTTGTTGCAATTGATGCAAAGAAAAAAGATGATGGATGGGAAATCTTTACTCATGGTGGAAGAAATCCAACTGGCATAAATGCTCTGGAATTTGCCTCCAAAATGGAGAAATGTGGTGCTGGAGAGCTTTTAGTTACCTCTATGGACAAAGATGGAACTCAATCTGGATATGATATTGAATTAATGCAAAAGATATCATCTATAGTCAATATTCCAGTTATTGCATCAGGTGGTGTTGGAACATTAGATCACTTAGTTGATGGAATAAAATCAGGTGCTAGCGCTGTTTTAGCTGCATCTATATTCCATTATGGAACTTATTCAGTAAATGAAGCTAAGCAATATTTGGCTTCAAAAGATATACCTGTTAGGATTTAGAATGTTAAAGATTTTAGAAGATCTCGTTACACTTGCAAGAAAGCGAAAAAATAATCCCGTTGAAGGCTCATATACCAATAAGCTTTTAGAGGATAAATCTTTAGCAAAAGAAAAGGTATTAGAAGAAATAAATGAACTCATAGAAGCTGTAGAGCAAGACTCAAATAAAATCCATGAAGCTGCAGATGTTTTTTATCACTTAATTATATACCTTGAGAAAAGTGGCATAAAAATTGAAGAAGTAATGGATGAACTAAATAACCGAAAAAAATAACTTACAATTTACCAGGTAACCAGGTTGAGAATATTGGAAATAGTATCATTAGTATTCCATAAATTATTCCAACGATTGTAAATAGAGGAACTTCTTTAAAAGCTTTGGCTGGATTTTCTTTGATCACACCTGCAGCTGTATAAATACCAACGCATACGGGGGGTGTGATCATTCCAATTCCGGCAAAAGCTACAAATACTACATAAAGATGAAGTAAGCTTTGATTAAATGATAATGTGATTGCTGCAAAAATTGGAACCGTTAAATAAAATACAGGAACTATTTCAATAAAGGTTCCAAGTATTAAACAAATTGCTCCAAGCATTATCCAGAACAGATTTACGCTAACACCTTTGTCTGTGAAGAATGTAATAATTTTTTGAGGAGCCTGAGTGTAAGTTAAAACAACACTTAAAAATGTTGCAGTAGCTATAATTGCAAAAATAACTGCTGTTATGATTGCTGTTTCTCTTAAACAGCTCATCAAAGAAGAAAATGTAAGTTCACGGTAAATTAAAAATCCTATAAGAACTGCATAGACACCCGCAACAGCAGCTGACTCAGATGGAGTGAGTATTCCTGCATAAATTCCACCCAAAATTATTACTGGAGTGATCAATGCTGGTAACGCAGCGATGAAAGAACTTACTCTTTCCCTCAATGATGCCTTCTCATCTGTTCTAATATGCCTGCATTTAAACAAAACTAGAAGGACCATCAAAACTAAGAGAACTAAGCCTGGAATAACTCCTGCAGCAAAGGTTTTAGAGACTGGGACATTAGTTAGAGCGCTAAATAAGATTGCAGCATTAGATGGCGGTATCAATGCCTCTAAAAGTGCAGCAGAAGCAGCTAAGACAACAACAAATGGAGTTGGATAACCTTGTTCAATCATCTTTGGCATCATAATAGTTCCAACTGCAGTGATTGCAGCTAAGATAGATCCACAAAAAGCTGCAAAGAAACCCATCGCAATAACCATTGCAACGCCCAATCCACCTGGCCAATGACCAACTAGCGTTGTTGTAAACTTAACTAGTCTAGATGCAGCTCCACCTTTTAACATTGCCATTCCAGTAAATATAAATAACGGAACAGCGATTAGGACATGTTTAGTTAATGCACCAAATGAAACTTGGATAAGTACTGACCAAGGTAAATTTAATCCAGCAATAGCTGCAAGTGAACTTCCTAAACCAAAAACTAAAAAAATCGGAACTGATATAACTAATGTTGTAAGAGATAAAATAAAAGCCAATCCAAACATTTATTCTTTCCCTAAAAGTTTTTTAAAATTATCTAAAATAAGTTCTAATGATGTTAATCCTAAAATTAAAAAACCAACTGGAAACGCTAAAAACATCCACCAGATAGGAATATTAATTTCTAATTCCATCATCTGTCCTAAATTGTAATACATTGTCGTTGCATCAACTCCTGCTTTAAAGAAAACACATGCAGAAATTAAAGCTATTAAATTTACGATTGTTCCAATAATATTTTTTGATTTTTCAGATAAATAATGACTTAAAAAATCTACTTTTATATGTTGTCCCTGTTTTAATAAAGGACCAAGTAATGGAAATACTAACCAACTCACCATTACAGGTGGTAATTCTATAAACCACGCAAATCCTGTACCTGTGATAAATCTTGTTGTGGCACTTAATGCTAAAGCTGCCACCATTAAAAAGACAATGAACATTGCGAGCGAAATTGCAGCTTTTGCTAGCAAATTATTGATAGCTCGCAATGTCCTCATAATCTTTATAGAAAAAGTTTAACTTCTTCTAATTACTCTTAGCATATGCTTGTGCTGCTTCTAAGGCGTCAGCATCAATCATTTTAGCCATTGCTGGCATTACTTCATCTTTCATAAGCTTATCAAACTTTGCTTTTTCAGCCCCTGAAAGTGTAGTAACAACTCCACCTCTTTCTTGGAATTTTTTAAGAGTGCTTTCTCCAGTATCCATAATTAAGTCAGTTGATCTTTTTCCAATTTCTTTACCAACATCCATTATGATTTTTTGTAAGTCTGGAGACAGACTATTAAACCAAGTAGAGTTAGCCATAATGTATGCATCGGCATAATATTGATAAGGCTTTTGAGCGTATTTTAAAAACTCCCACCAGCTATATGCCTCTATACTTCCTGGAGGACTATTGATTGTATCAATCATTCCTGTTTGTAAAGACGTGTAAACTTCACCTGTAGGCAAAGACACTCTATTTGCACCTAAAGCATCCCACATAGGCTCTTCACTTTTTAAAAGTCTTCTAGCCTTTAGACCTTTCATAGCATCAATACCTGTTAATTCTTTTGCACTTGAAAAAGTCATTACAGGTCCAACTGGGTTATACATAACTAATGTTGAATTAGTTTTTTTTGTTAATTCACCCCAAATTTCTTTTCCTTTTGGTGAGTTTTGAAAAAAACCTCTTTGTTGTTCCCAAGAGTTAAATAGTCCTGGAAATGAAGCAACATTAAAGTTTTTATTGATTGGCGGAAAACTTACTACTCCAACTATTCCCCCAAGTTCAACTGCACCAGAAGTTACTGCACCCATAACTTCTCTAATTCCAAATAATTGTTTAGATGGATAAACTTCTATTTTTAATTTTCCTTTTGCTCTTTTGTTAACTTCATCAGCAAATATTTGTGCATGTTTTGCACTATGGTGTTTCGGACTCCAGTGAACAGATAAACGCCCAACTATCTCCGAAAAAGCAGCTGTTGAAGTTAGAACAAATGAAAAAATAAATGTTAAGCTAATAATAGCTTTATAAATTGATTTATATTTATTCATTTTCCCTCTCTTTTTTATAATTATATCTTATTAATTGCACATATTTTAACAATGTTAATTTTTAAATAATTTAATATTATTTGGATAGATTTTTAAATATGCCTTATGACAACAATAATATTTTTGCGAAAATTTTAAGGGACGAAATTCCTTGCAACAAAATTTATGAGGATAATTACGTTCTATCATTTTATGATATTAACCCGCAAAAAAAAATTCATGCTCTAGTAATACCAAAAGGAAAATATGTCGACTTAGATGATTTCAATACAAATGCTTCAAATGATGAAATTGTGGGATTAATGAAAGGAATAACTATAGTTTCTAAAAAGTTAGGAATATCTTCGATAGACGGAAAAGGTTACAGAGCTCTCGCTAATATAAGTGATTATGGAGGGCAAGAAGTTCCACATTTACATTTTCATCTATTTGGAGGAGAAAAAGTTGGGAAAATGGTTTCGTGATAACAAGAGTTGATAGAAACTACTTAGAAATAAATTCTCCAAGTGAAATCAAATTTTCAAGTAAACCAAAAAATATTTGTAAAATTAAAATTAAAAATCCACCAGATTTTCAAATAAATAAATTTTTTTATAAGCAAATTGGCAAAAGTTATCGCTGGATTGATAGACTAATTTGGGATGACGTTAAGTGGATGAATTATACTAATAATTCTAACTTAGAAACTTATATTATGTCAGATAACGAGGAATTAATTGGATTTTTTGAGTTATTATTCAATCCTGATACTAGCAAATGTGAGATAGCTTATTTTGGAATTTTAGATCAATATATAGGCAAAAAATATGGCGGCTATTTACTTTCAGAAGCCTTAAAGTTAGGTTTTAGAAAAAATACTAAAAAAGTATGGTTACATACCTGCTCGTTAGATCACAAAAATGCTTTAAAAAATTATCTTAAAAGAGGTATGAAAATTTTTAAATCTGAGACTATAAATGTAGATATTAATTAATATATTTTTGTATTGTAAATATTCCTTCATCAATCATAAGATTTGTTTCAATGTTAAGCAAATATGTTTCCACTTCATTTTGATAAATATCTTTAGTTGTCCATCCTTTTAAATCGTAATTTTCCCTATCAAAAAATATAGTAATTAAACTTTCGTTATGATTAATTTTGAAGTAGTAGTTTTCGTTATTTTCTTTTATACTTTCAATTTCGTCAATCTTCTTAAGCAAGTAATCTTTGTCTAGAATTAAATCTAGTGGAGTGTCTTTTAATTTATAATTTAAATAATTTTTAATTTTTTTACTATTGATTAATAAAGATATTCCATTTGATACCATAACTTTTTCATAAATATCGTCATATTTGCAATATATTTTTTTTGGGTATAATAATTTGCATTCTCCCTTCTCAGTTTTATCATTTATTTTTTGAACAAATTTAAAATAAACATTATTAGTTTTTTCTAACTTGTTTTTAATTTTATCCTTAGAAGATGCATATGAACTCGTATAAGCTAGAACAAAAAAAAAAAGAATTAGATATTTCACTATTTTAATACTTCCCTTTTGCCTACATGATTTGCCTTGCTAACTTCGCCATTTGCTTCCATTTGATCAATAATTCTTGCAGCTCTATTATATCCGATTTGCAACTTTCTTTGTAAAAATGAGGTTGACGCTTTTCTTTCAGATTTAATTATCTCTAGAGCTTCATCGTACAATTCATCATTTTCGGAGTTATCTTTATTTTTTTCATTAATCTCTTTCTCATCAGCAAAGTTCAAAATTTCATCAACATAATCTGGTTCTGCTTGATTTCTTAGAAAGTTATTTACTTTATCGATTTCTATCTCAGATACATAAGGCGCGTGTATTCTAGTGATTCTATTTGCCGATGACATATATAGCATGTCTCCTTTACCTAATAGTTGTTCAGCTCCTTGCTCACCTAAAATTGTTCTACTATCAATTTTAGATGTGACTTGAAATGATATACGAGTTGGAAAGTTGGCTTTTATTGTTCCAGTTATAACGTCTACACTTGGTCTTTGAGTAGCCATTATTATATGAATACCTGCTGCTCTAGCCATTTGAGATAATTTTTGAATATAATTCTCAATTTCTTTACCAGCCACCAACATTAAGTCTGACATTTCATCAACAATTACAACAATATATGGCATTTTAACTTTGTGCTTATCGTTGTAACCATCAATATTTCTGACCCCAACTTTTGTCATTAATCTATATCTGCTCTCCATTTCTTTAACCACCCATCCTAGAACAGACGCAGCTTTTTTTGCCTCTGTAATCACAGGACATAAAAGATGAGGAATTCCTTCGTAAGTAGAAAGTTCAAGCATTTTCGGATCAATAAGAATAAATTTACATATTTCAGGAGTATGTTTGTAAATTAGGGATAAAATAATTGTATTTATACAAACAGATTTTCCAGATCCAGTAGTACCTGCAATTAAGAGATGTGGCATTGAACTTAGATCACTAGTTATAGGTTCGCCTGAAATACTTTTACCTAGAGCTATTGGTAATTTTACCTCTTTTTTCTTAAAGTTTTTGTTTGATATTATTTCCCTTAAATAAACATTTTCTCTTGAAATTTTTGGTAATTCAATTCCGATTGTGTTACTGCCTGGTATAGTTGCTATTCTAGCTGACGCTGAGCTAGTATTTCTCGCAATATCCTCTGATAAATTAATTATCTTAGAAACCTTTACACCCGGAGCAGGCTCAAACTCATTTAGAGAAACAACCGGACCATGACTTATTTTTTTTATTTTTCCCTCAACACCAAAGTCTAAAAGTATTTTTTCCAAACCTTCAGCATCTATTTTTATATCTTGTTTGTTGTTTGTTTGTTTTTCAGGTTTTTTTAAAAAATCAATTAATGGTAATTTTAATTTAACTTCAGAAGTCAAATTCGTTTTTGGGCTTGTAAATAAATCTTCTTGAATCAGTACTTTGTTCAAGCTTTCATTTGTTTTTTCATTTACGATTTGATTATCACCGTTGTCCACATAATCTTTTCTTGAAAGAAATAATTTTTTAATAAAATTAACAAAAAAATATATATGTGTTATTTTAAAACTACTGCTGAGTAGAAAAAATAAAAAAATAAAGAATATCAATAAATAATAGCTAAAAGTTTTATTAATATTTAATAAATCAATAAATATAGTCTCTGATAACAAATTACCGACAAATCCATTATTGTCATTTATAATTAGCCAATACGATTCTTTATAAAAAATGCTAAAAAATAAAGTAGCTAATAAAATGTAAATTATAATAAAGAATATATTTTCTATAATTACTATTAGATTTTTGTTTATAACAATTGATACACCAGTAAAAAATAATGAAATTGGTACCAAAAAAGAAATAAGCCCTACAGATTGAAAAAATATGTCAGCTACAAAACTTCCTCTTACACCTAAAATATTTCTTATTTCTTGGTTTTCAGGAAATATGAAAGTTGGATCTTGTGGTGAGTAGGTTGCTAATGAAATTAACAATAGTATTGAAATTATAATTAAAAATAATCCTGTTAATTCTGCCAATCTTCTCAGAGTAAAATCTGCTATTTTATTGATATAATTTTTAATTATCATGAATCAAACTACATTGTCACTTTGTATCATTTAATTTTTATTGGTAAAATTAATTTGTTATGAAAATTTGTTTAATAGGCCAAAATCTTACTAATTTAATTCTTGCGTTAGCAATTGCTGAAAGAAAATTTCCTGTTGAGATATATTTAAATAAAAAAACAAAAAAATATCAAACAAACAGAACTATAGCAATATCCAGTGGAAATTTTAAATTTATAAAGTATTTAGCAAAGAAAACTTTACCATCGTGGACAACTGATGAAATTAAAATTTTTGTCGAAAATTCAAAGACAAAAGAAATAATAAATTTTAAACAGAAAAATAAAGAAGTATTCAATTTGATAAGTTATTCTCAATTAAATACAATTTTTTTT
>CACJNI010000009.1:10000-30896 GCA_902594705.1 uncultured Pelagibacteraceae bacterium | reverse complement strand
ATTGCAGCATCTGTAAAGTTTTCCTTTAGATTAAACATTGGATGCCCAAAAAAATTTGCACCAGGCAAGAAGGTTAAAGATTGGGTCAATAAAAACAAAAAAAAAATATTTATTTATCATGATCCAAAAAAAGCAGCTTTTGATGCAGATGTAATTTTTTCTGATAAAGTAATATCTCTAAATGATAGAGTAAACAAAAAAAGAAAAAAACAACACTTCCAAAAATTTAAAATTAAAAAAGAGATATTTAATTATACAAAAAAAAATTGTATTTTTTTGCATTGTCTACCAAGAGGAGATGAAGTCGAGGAGGATGTATTTTTAGGAAAAAATTCACATGTGTGGCAACAAGCATTGAACAGAGTTCATGTTCAAAAAAGTATTTTATTGTATTGTTTTGGTAAACTAAGGTAGAGGTAGTGGATTATCTGAATTTTGGTTAAGATACAAAATAACTGACGCCCTGTCTTTTTCTTTTCTTAATCCAGCAAATGCCATCTTAGTTCCCTTAATATGACTTTGAGGTTTTTTTAAATAACCATTCATCTCCTCAAATGTCCAATTTTTGTCATATGCTGCCATTGCTTTTGAATATTTATAATCTTGTTTTGATGCAACTTTTCTTCCTAACACACCATACAATGCGGGTCCGATTTTATTCTCTCCACCTTTATTTACTAAATGACAAGCAGAACATTTTTTGAAAACTTTCTCTCCATGTGAAACATCTCCTAATGCAAGCAATGCTGAGATATCAACTTTTTCCTCAATTTTCTCAACTATTGAATTTGAAATTTTACTACTTTCCTGAATATCTACTTTGTAAGCTGATTTCTCTGGTTTATCAACATGGAATGCGATATCTGAAATTTTCCCAATTCCAATTACAAGTAGCGCTATAAGAAGTACAGCTGCTATAATTTTGTTTATTTCAAATGAATCCATTATTTCTTTTTAATATGGTCGTATAACATGTTAAACAAAATTTATAAGAAATTTAATTTCTAAATTTGCGTCTCAAAGACGCATAAATGTGAATATATGAGTAATTCAATTATAATAATTCCATCAAGATTAGCAGCAACAAGACTTCCTCAAAAACCATTAATAAAAATTAATAACAAAACACTAATTATGCATGTATATGAAAAGGCTATACAAAGCCAAATTGGAGAAGTTTATGTTGCAACATGCGACGAGGAAATTGCTTCAGAAGTAGGAAAAAATGGAGGTAAATTTATAATGACAGAAAAAAATCACACAACTGGGACAGATAGAGTATTTGAAGCCTCTCAAAAATTAAATTTAAAAGATATAGATTTTATTATGAACATTCAAGGTGATGAACCAATGATCAATCCTCTGGATATTAAAAATTTAAATAAGCTATCAAAAGAAAAAAGCTTAAATATTTCAACATTAGCTTACAGCATTGAGAAAAATGAAGATTATGATAATGAAAACATTGTAAAAGTTATTACAAAAAACAAAATATCCGATAACTCAATATCAGAAGCTTTGAATTTTCATCGAGTAATTGAAGAAGACAGCTATGACAACATATACCAGCATTTTGGGATATACTTATTTAAGTATTCAGCTTTAAAAAAGTTTGTTAATTTAAAAAAAAGTAAAAATGAAATCAAAGAAAGACTGGAACAACTAAGAGCAATCGATAATAATATGAAAATTGACGTGCTATTGGCAAATTATTTTTCCTCTGGAATTGATACTAAAAAAGATCTAGAAGAATACATAAATTTATTGAATAAATAACAATATGAAAATTGTTTACCAAGGAATTGCTGGAAGTTATAGTGAGAGTTGTGCAAAACATATGTTTCCGAATATAGAGACTATTCCTTGCAAAACTTTTGATGAATGTTTTGAAAAAGCACATAAAGATAGCAATATTAGAGCAATCATACCAGAGTCCAATAAAACGACAGGAAACATTGGAGTAGAATATTTAATTTTTAAATATAGGTTAAATATTTATGAAGAATTTTTTTTCCCAATCAACCATAATTTAATTGGTATAAAAGGATCAAAATTAAAATATATTAAAAATGTTTATTCTCATGCTCAAGCGTTAAGTCAAGCCTCAGAATTTATTAAAAAAAATAAATTTTCTGCCAATGTTAGAGCTGATACCGCAGGTTCTGCAAAATATATTTCAGAAGAAAAAGATAAAACAAAAGCTGCAATTGCATCAAAATTAAGTGCTAAAATTTATGATTTAGAAATTTTAGAAGAAAATATTCAGGATGTTAATGATAACTACACAAGATTTCTGATAATGGGTAAAGATATAATTCAGCCAGAAATTGATAAAAATAATTTCATTACATCATTATTATTCAAACTTAGAGAGAGGCCAGCAGCTTTGTATTCTGCTTTGTCCGGTTTTGCTATTAATGGAGTGAATATGACGAAACTTCAAAGTTTCCCAGAAAAAAATTCATTTTCGTCATTCTTTTTCTTATGTGATATTGATGGACATTTGGATGATAAAAAAATAAAAAATTCACTAGAAGAGCTTGCTTTCCACTGTGAAGATATGCACGTCCTAGGTGTCTACAAAGCGCACGAATTTAGAAAAAAAAATAATTAACTTTATTGTAGATTAGAAAAAATTATTGTTATAATACATTTGGAGGCCTTCCAGGTGGGATTACCATGAACTCCCCCAGACTTGAAAAAGAGCAAGGGTAATGAGTTTTTTCCAGGTTGGTTGGTCTCCTATTATGACAATAAAATCTCAAGTTCTGGCATTAAAATATAGACCTCAATCATTTAAAGATTTGATAGGGCATGAGGAAATTGCAACTACGATTTATAATTCTATTAAAAATAATAGTTCAGCTAATGCTTTTTTGTTTACTGGAATTAGGGGGATTGGAAAGACCACATTTGCAAGAATCGTAGCCAAAGCATTGAACTGTGAGCAAGCACTTGAAGGGAGGTGCGAAAAAAAATGTAGCCATTGCGAACCTATAGCAAATTCAAATCATATTGATGTTCTTGAAATGGATGCAGCAAGCAAAACAGGAGTAGATGATGTAAGGGAACTAATAGAATTTTCCAGATATCCACCATCATTAGCAAAATTTAAAATTTTTATCATCGATGAAGTGCATATGTTAAGCAAACAAGCATTTAATGCATTACTTAAAACATTGGAAGAACCTCCAAAATATTTAAAATTTATTTTTGCAACAACCGAAGTAAAAAAAATTCCTATTACTGTTATATCTAGGTGTCAAAGGTACGATTTATCAAGAATCAAGTCTGAAGAATTATTTAATTATTTGAAAAATGTAACAACAAAAGAAAAAAAGGATGTTGAAGACAATGCAGTTAAATTAATAGTAAAATTATCAGAGGGCTCTGTGAGAGACGCATTATCTTTACTAGATAGAGCAACTATTTCTAACAAAGAGAATTCTCTAACATTTGAAGATACTCAAAAGATCTTTGGTCATGTCAATAAAAGTTCATATATAGAACTATTAGAATTAATTCTTTTAGGTGATGAAGAAAAGATAATTGATCACTACAAAAAATTATATAATTCAGGTATTGAACCAAACCTATTTTTAAATGATTTTTTAGAGGTATTATATTTTGTTAAGAATATATCTTACATTGAAAATGGAGGGAATAATTTTACATTAAATGCTAGTGATTATAAAAAAATAACTTTCTTATCTAAAGAAATAGATCCAAATACTATATTATTATTTTGGGAATTTACTTTAAAAACTTTAAAAGAAATAAATATAGTAGCTAATCAAAATCTATTAGTTGAAATGTTTCTTGTGCAATTAACATATTTAAAAAAAAAAAATGTAACACAGAATAGTCAGCAAATTGAATTAAAAAATACTCTAATAAAAAATGTAGATGTAAAAAATAATACAAATAAAGATACAATTAACCAAATTAAAAATATTCAACAAGAAGAAGAAAAAATTGAAAAAAAAACTAATTTAGAGATTAACAATTTAAAAGATTTAATTGAAATGTGCTATAAAAAAAAAGAGATGAAATTAAAGTACGAATTAGAAAATAATGTAAACTTAGTATCCTTTTCAAATATGAAAATTGAAATCTCTTTTAATGATAAACTAGATAAAAGTTTTGTAAAAGATTTATCTGAAAAATTATATGATTGGACAAAAAACCGGTGGCTTATATCTTTTTCAAAGGAAAAAGGTACGATCAGCACAAAAGAGGAAAAACATATTCTCAAAAAAAAATATATCACAGAGTATACAGGCTCAAACGAATATAAAAATTTGATTGAAGCATTTCCTGATATTGAATTAATTGATATTGAAAAAAAAGATGACTGATTTTAATAAAATTTTAGAAAAAGCTAAAGAGATTGAAAAAAAAATGAAAGAAAGCCAAGAAAATCTTAAAAAGATAGAGGTTAATGGTATGTCAGGAGGAGATGCAGTTAAAATTACGCTTAACGGAGATGGGGAGATGACTAAAATTTTATTAAGCGATAAAGTATTGAGTGAAGATAAAGAGATAATTCAGGATTTAATTACTGCCGCACATAATGACGCCAAAAACAAAGTAAAAACAAAAACCTCAGAAGAAATATCTAAAGCCACTGGTGGATTAGGTGTGCCTGGATTTAAATGGCCTTTATAATTAAATGCAAAATCTACCAGAAATAGATAACTTAATTAAACTGATATCTAAACTTCCAGGTCTTGGACCAAAGTCTGCAAAAAGAATAATTTTAAAAATGATTAATAATCGCCAAGAAATATTAAGACCTTTGGCTAATAATCTGAGCGACGTGTTTAAAAATATTGAACGTTGTAAAATTTGTGGAACATTAAAATCTAATATTAATCCCTGCAATAATTGCGAGGACAAAAATAAAAAATTTAACAAAATATGTGTTGTTGAAAACATTTCGGATCAATGGGCAATAGAAAGCTCATCTATTTATCAAGGCTACTATCATATTTTAGGAGGCACGATCTCAGATAACACTAATGGAAATAATAGAGAAAATTTGCTTATTAATTCTCTGATAGAAAGAATAAAAAATGATAATATTGATGAAGTAATTTTAGCAACTAGTGCTACCGTTGAAGGACAAACCACCGCTTTTTATATTCAGGACAGCTTAAAAAATATAAATGTAAAAATATCAAAATTAGCTCAAGGTTTGCCAGTTGGTGGAGAAATCGAAACATCAGATGACGGAACGCTTATATCTGCTTTTAAAAATAGAAAAGATTTATAAATCAGTAATTAACTTTTTTTAATTAACCTATTTAAATGTAATAGAGGTTCAGTATAGCCTGATGGTTGCGACTTGCCATGGAAAATCAATTCACAAGCAGCCTTAAAAGAGATTGACTTATCGAAATTAGGTGACATATTTTGATATTCTGTATCTCCTTGATTTTGTTTATCAACAATCTTTGCCATTTTTTTTAGAATTTCTAAAACTTGTCTATTTGAACAAATACCATGATGCAACCAGTTTGCTATATGTTGCGATGATATTCTTAGTGTTGCCCTATCTTCCATTAATCCAACATTATTTATGTCTGGAACTTTAGAGCACCCTATCCCTTGATCTACCCATCTAACAACATATCCTAATATTGTTTGAGCTGAGTTACATAACTCATTATTTATTTCTTCTTTGCTCCAATTAGGTCTATCTGCAATTGGAATCGTTAGTAAATTATCAATGTAATTAACTTTATTTTCATTTAATTTTTTGTGTTTTTCAAAAATATTTAACTTATGGTAATGCATTGCATGTAAAGAAGCTGCAGTGGGAGATGGTACCCATGCGCAATTTGCACCGGCTTCAAGATGTGATATTTTTTGATCTATCATATCTTTCATTTTATCTGGCATTGCCCACATACCTTTACCTATTTGTGCAACACCTGAAAATCCACATTTTAAACCAACATCAACATTGTTATCTTCATAAGCAGCTATCCACTTTGATTTTTTCATGTCACCTTTTTTTATCATTGGACCTGCTTCCATTGATGTGTGCATTTCATCTCCGGTTCTGTCTAAAAAACCTGTATTAATGAAAAAAACTCTGCTTTTTAATGTTCTAATACATTCTTTTAAGTTTACAGATGTTCTTCTCTCTTCATCCATGATACCGCATTTAATTGTATTCTTTTCAAGTTTTAATACTTCTTCTACTCTTGTGAATATTTTATCTGTAAAAGCAGTCTCTTCAGGTCCGTGCATTTTTGGTTTTACAATATATATAGATCCAGTTCTTGAGTTACCTTTTCTTTTTAAATCATGAATTGCTGCAGCAGTTGTAATAAATGCATCCATAATACCTTCTGGAATTTCAGAACCATCTTCTAAAATAATTGCTGAATTGGTCATTAGATGACCGACATTCCTAATTAAAAGTAAGCTTCTACCATGTAATTTTTCTTTTTTTTTATCTTTCGAAATATAACTTCTATCTGGATTGAGTTTTCTCTCAAAAGTTTTTCCACCTTTTTCAAAGACAGATTTTAAAGTTCCTTTCATCAAACCTAACCAATTTTTGTAACATAAAATTTTATCTTCCGAGTCTACTGCAGCAACACTATCTTCGTTGTCACATATTGTAGATATTGCAGATTCTATAATTATGTCACTTATTCCCGCTGCATCTTGAACAGCGCTAAAAGCTTTAGGGTTAATTATTATCTCTATTTTTAAATTATTGTTTTCTAAAATTATTGTTGTTGGATTATTAGATTCTCCTCTGTAACCAATAAATTTATTTTTATCTGTTAGCTCAAACTCTTTATTATCTTTTAATATTTTTAAGTTACCACCTTCTACTTTAAATCCATTTATGTCTTTCCAATGAATTTTATTGATAGAGAAGTGATCATTTAGAAAATTACGAGCAAATCTTATTACCTCTTGTCCTCTAAGAGGGTCATACTTTTGACTACCTGTCTCTTCAGACTCAATTAAATCCGTACCATATAAACTATCATATAGACTTACCCATCTTGCATTAGCTGCATTTAATGTATACCTAGAATTCATTATTGGAACTACAAGCTGAGGACCTGCAATACTAGAAATTTCACTATCAAGATTTTTTGTTTCTATTTTAAAATCATTCCCTTCCTCTTTTAAGTATCCAATCTCTTTTAAAAAGCTTTTATACTCTTGATGATTAAATTCTCCATTTCTGTTTTTTTTTAACCATAAATCAATTTCAGATTGAAGAGTTTCACGGATTTCTAATAATTTTTTATTTATGGGTGCAAGTTCATTAATACTTTTATCAAACCCATCCCAGAAATCTTTCTCATTAATATCTAATCCTGGAAGAAGTTCATTTTTTACAAAATCAGCTAAATTCTTAGAAACAGATAAAGTATTAATTTTAATAAATGAATCACTCATAATTTTTTATAAATTTGAAAACGTTGTATATGATAATCGATAAATTATGTCATTAGTTTATTTTAAAAAACGTTATTTTTTATCTTAGAAAAAATATAATTCTTATAATTTGATCATTTTCTCGCCTAAAAATAATATATAATAAACCAATGAAAAATTATTTAAATTTTGAAAATGATATAAAAAATTTAGAAATAGAATTAGATAAATTAAAAGATCCATACAATCAAGATGGTCTCTCGGAAGTAGACACTAGTAAAATAACTGATTTACAAAATCAGATAGATAAAAAACTCAAAGATGTATATTCAAACCTCGATGCATGGCAAACAACATTGGTTGCAAGACATGAGGACAGGCCTAAATCAAAATTTTTTATAGATAATTTATTTAATGAATTTATTTCACTTTCAGGAGATAGATTTTATGGAGAGGATAAATCTGTAATATGTGGTTTTGGTAAGTTTAATTCTAAGTCAGTTTTAGTAATAGGACAGGAAAAAGGTGAAAATTTAGACTCAAGGATTGAGAGAAATTTTGGGATGATGAGGCCAGAAGGCTATAGGAAAACAATTCGATTAATGAATCTGGCTAATAAATTTAAAATACCAATTATTAATTTTGTTGATACTCCAGGTGCTTACCCAGGAGTTGGAGCTGAAGAAAGAGGACAAGCCGAAGCAATTGCAAAGTCAATTGAATGTTCTATGCAACTGACTGTTCCTACTCTATCTATTATTATAGGTGAAGGGGGTTCCGGCGGCGCGATTGCACTAGCTTCCTCAAGTAAAGTGTTGATGTTAGAGAATGCAATATATTCAGTAATATCTCCTGAAGGATGCGCAACTATACTTTGGCGAGATCCGACAAAGACTTTAGAAGCTGCAAAAGCAATGAAGCTGTCAGCAAAAGATCTTTTAAAACTAGAAATAATTGATGAGATAATACATGAACCTTTAGGGGGTGCACATCGAGATAAAGATCTTATTTTAGACAATGTCCGTGATGCTATTGATAGAAACTTAAGTAAATTTCTCACACTAAATGAGGAAGAAATATTAAATCAAAGAAAGAATAAGTTTTTAAATATCGGAAGAAATAAAGGTTTCAGTACAAATTCAGCGCATCAAGATAAACTTACTATAAAACAAAATCTCCTTCAAAATTTAATTTCAAATATTAAATTGAATAAAAAATTACTTATTTCAACTACATCAATTCTTCTATTATTAATTTTATTAACAGTAATTTTTTAATTTATAATGTACCGCAGCAGTGTTTATATTTTTTCCCAGATCCACATGGGCAAGGTTCATTTCTTCCAACTTTATTTTTTGCAATAGATTTTAAATTTTCTTTCACTTTGTTTTGAGAATTATCTTCCTCTTCTTTTTGTATTATTTTTAAATTTAAAAGCATTGTTACAAGATCAGTTTTTAATTTTCCTAGTAAATTTTCAAATAATAGAAATGCTTCTTTTTTGTACTCCACTAAAGGATCTCTTTGTCCATAAGATCTTAAACCAATTACTTGTCTTAATTGCTCTAGGTATTGAATATGTGATTTCCAATTTTGATCTATAATTTGTACCAATATTCTTTTTTCAATTTCTTTTCCTTGTTCAACACCTAATAAGTTATTTCTTTCATCTCTGTTTCCTATAAATTTATCCTTTATTTTTTTTTCCATCGTTATTAGATCTGAATTTAAAATTTCACTCAATTCATCATCAGTTATTGATTTACCTAAAGTCTGCTTTAAAGCATTTGGAAATTCTTTAGAATTTGGAGATTTTTCGTATAATATTTTATGTCTTTTTAAATTTTCTAAGACCTCTTCAAGAAAAATATCTGAATAATTCTCTTTTTCCTCACTATCAATAACATTTTTTCGTTGTTCAAAAATTACATGTCTTTGGTCATTAAGAACATTATCAAATTTAATAAGTGTTTTCCTAATATCAAAGTTTCTTGCCTCAACTTTTTGTTGTGCTCTTTCGATTGCTTTATTTATCCAAGGATGATCAATGCTTTCACCATCTTTAAGACCAAGCTTTTCAAGCATTGAATTCATGGTCTCTGAACCAAACAATCTCATCAAGTCATCTTCTAAACTTACAAAAAATATTGAACTTCCTTCATCCCCCTGTCTACCTGACCGTCCTCTTGCTTGATTATCAACTCTTCTGCTTTCCATTCTTTCTGTTCCAATAACAAATAAACCACCCTTTTTTTTTACATCCTCTTTTTCAGACTGATCTTGTCCACCTAACTTAATATCAACTCCTCTTCCTGATATACTTGTTGTAATAATTACAGAATTAATTTTACCTGCGTTTGCGATAATTTCTGCTTCTTTCTCATGGTTTTTTGCATTTAAAACAATATGTTTTATTTTTTCTTTTTCTAACAAACTCGAGTAATGCTCAGATTTATTTATACTAGATGTAAAGACTAAAAGTGGTTGTCCAATTTTATTACACTCTTTTATTTTTTGTATAATTGCGCTGTCTTTTTCTAAACTTGTTCTAAAAATTTGATCATTTAAATCATTTCTAATCATTTCTTTATTTGTTGGTATTTGTAAAACTGGCAAATTATAAATTTCAAAAAATTCTGCGGACTCCGTCTGAGCAGTACCTGTGCAACCAGCAAGCTTTTTATATAGTTTAAAAAAATTTTGATAAGTTATTGAAGCTAAAGTTTGATTTTCAGCTTTAACTTCTAATTTTTCTTTAGCTTCCAAACTTTGGTGAAGTCCATCACCAAATCTTCTTCCAGGTAATTGCCTACCTGTTTGTTCATCAATAATTATTATTTCATTATCCTTAACAATATAATCTCTTCCATTCTCAAATAAATAATTTGCCCTTAAAGCCTGGTTTACATGATGAACTAAATGTAAATTTTCTGGATCGTAAAAATTATCATTTTTTAAAATTCCAGCATTAGAGAAAATTTTTTCTACATTATCTATTCCTTGATTAGTTAAAAGAATATTTTTTTCTTTTTCATCTAAGTCAAAATCTGTATCTTTTAAATTTTTTATTAACTTATCTACAGCAATATATTGCATAGTTTTATCCTCAGCCGCTCCAGAAATAACTAATGGGGTTCTTGCTTCATCAATTAAACAAGAATCAATTTCATCAACTATTGCAAAATTATGATCTCTCAACACCATTTCAGATTTTGAATATTTCATGTTATCTCTTAAAAAATCAAAACCTAACTCACTGTTAGTGGCGTAAGTTATATCTTTATTATAATTTTCCTTTCTCTTTTCATCAGTCTGGTTTGAATTAATATATCCACAAGTTAAACCTAAAAAACTATAAATTTTACCCATGTTTATACTATCTCTTTTTGCTAAGTAGTCGTTCACAGTAACAATGTGAACACCTTTTTTATCTAGTGCATTTAGATATGCCGCGAGAACAATAGTGAGTGTTTTGCCTTCACCTGTTTTCATTTCTGCAATCTTATTTTCATGTAAGGCAATTCCACCGATTAACTGAACATCAAAATGTCTCTCATTATTTATTCTTTTTGAAGCTTCTCTTACTAAAGAAAACGCTTCAGGCAACAAATCATTCAATTTTTCCCCTTTTTTTAGTCTGGAAATAAATTCATTTGTCTTTAAGGGAAAATTTTTATCTTCATATTTGCTTACTTCACTCTCCAGTAGATTAATTTTTTTTACAATTTTCTGAATTCTCTCTAATTCTTTTTGATTTCCACTTTTGATAAATTTATTAATAATGTTAAATGGATTAAGCATATTTTTGATGTTTTAATAATTATAAATTATATAGTTATTTATTTAAAAAATTAAATAGCATGGATTTTGGTATAAACAACTTTTTTGACAAGAAATACAAGGACTCTAAAATTGGACATTTTCAAGATCTTGAACATATCGATGGTTTATCCATCTCAACTGTTAGCTGCGGACTTTATGATAAAAAAAGAGATGATTTAGTTTTATTTTATTTTAGGGAAAGTGCAAATTATGCCAATGTATATACTCAATCTAAGATAGTTTCTGAAAACATAAAGTGGAACAAAAAAATAAAAGAAAAAAGAATTTTTGGAATTTTAATAAATACTAGAAATGCGAATGCTATGACAGGGAAAGATGGATATAATTCTCTTAAAAAAATTTCTTTAAATTTATCAAAATTATTAAACTCAAAACAAATTATAGATGAAGACAAGCCGATAGAAATCAAACCTAGTCAAATATTATTTGCTTGCACTGGAACTATAGGAGAAAAATTTCCTGAAAATAAAATATTAGATAATACTAAAAATTTAGTTGAAAAAATTAAATATAATCAAAATAAACTAATTTGGATCAAAGCAGCTCTTGGTATAATGACAACAGATACCAAACCAAAACTATCTATGGCAGAATGTAAAATAGGAGGCTCTGATGTGAAAATCTATGGTATCGCAAAAGGATCTGGAATGATATTTCCAAATATGGCAACAACTCTAGGATTTATTTTTACTGATGCTAATATTTCCTCATCAATTTTAAAACAGATACTTAACTTAAATATTAAAACTACATTTAATGCAATAACTTGTGATGGAGATACCAGTACAAATGATATGGTTTCCATTTTTGCAACAGGCAAAGCTAACAATAAGGAAGTAAAAAGTTTAAAGGACCCAAAACTAAAACAATTTATCAAAAGCGTTCATCAAGTAATGTTGAATCTAGCAAAGAGAGTTGCAAGCGATGGAGAGGGAGCAACAAAGTTTGTTACCGTCAACTGCATTAATAGTAA
This sequence comes from uncultured Pelagibacteraceae bacterium, assembly GCA_902594705.1. Classification (GTDB taxonomy): domain Bacteria; phylum Pseudomonadota; class Alphaproteobacteria; order Pelagibacterales; family Pelagibacteraceae; genus Pelagibacter. The sequence continues at coordinate 18,667 of CACJNI010000009.1, read as the reverse complement.
AACAGAAAGGGATGCAAAAAATATTTGTTTTTCAATAGCTAATTCTCCATTAGTTAAAACTGCAATTTTTGGTCAAGATCCGAATTGGGGAAGAATTGCTATGGCAATAGGTAAAAGTGGTGCATCTGTGAAATTAGAAAAATTATCTTTACATATGGGCTCAATTTCAATTCTAAACAAAGGCATTTTAGATAAAAATTATAATGAAGATATTTGTAGCGAATATATGAAAAATGAAAATATTGAGATAACTGTTGATCTATCTATTGGAAGTAAAAATTTTACAGCATACACTATGGACTTATCCAAAGAATACATTGAAATTAACTCAGATTATAGATCCTGAGCATTGAAATCTTTCAAAATATAATTAAATAATTCTCATTATGAAGTATCTATTAATTTGTAAAAATTGTAGTTTTGAATTTGAAAGTTGGTTTGCCAGCTCAAAAGAGTTTGATAAATTAAAAAAACTTAAACTTCTTAATTGTCAGATTTGCAAATCTCAAAAAATTGAAAAATCGCTGATGAAACCCAACTTAGCAAACGCTAATTTCAAAAAAGAAAAAAAATCTAATAATAACAAAATTATCAAGAATAAATTAAAAGAGTATCAGAAATTTATAAGAAAAAACTTTGAGTATGTTGGTGAAAATTTCGCTTATGAGGCGAGATCTATTCACTATAATAAAAATAAAAGTAAAAAAAATATTTACGGTAAAGCTTCAAAAGAAGACGTTAAAGAATTAAAAGAAGAAGGAATAGATACAACTATTATTCCATGGATAGGAGATAAAGAAAATTAACTCTTTTTATATTTGGTTATGTAGTTTATCGACGTATCATTTGAAATTTTCCACTTATTTGAAAGTGGATTAAATTTTACTCCATCAATTTTTTTTAATATAAGTGAATTTCTTTTGCATATGTTTTCCAATTTTTCAGGCTTCACAAACTTATTCCAATCATGTGTTCCAATTGGAAGCCATCTTAAAACATATTCTGCGCCAATTATTGCAAATACATAAGACTTTAATGTTTGGTTTAATGTTGCAATAAACATTATACCATCATCTTTTAAAAATTTAACACTTTGATATATAAATTCATGAATATCTTCAACGTGTTCAACTATTTCCATATTTAGAATAACATCAAATTTTTTTTTATAAGAAAAATTTTCAGGAGACACATTATGATATTCAATACTTAAATTACTTTTTTTTAGATGATGTTTTGCAATATCAATATTTTTTTTTGAAGCATCAATACCTACGACGCTGGCTCCAAGTCTCGCCAGAGGCTCAGATAATAAACCTCCACCGCATCCGATATCAAGAATATTTATTCCTTTTAGTGGTTTATGATTTGATGAAATATCAAAATCTTTAACAATGTTGTTTTTTATATACTCTATTCTTATTGGATTAAATTTATGAAGTGGTTTAAATTTACCATTTGGATTCCACCATTCTTCAGCAATTTTGTTAAATTTTTCAATTTCTTCTTTATTAATAGTATTAATACTCATTCTGTATTGACTTTATAAATTAGATGTATTTTATCAATATAATATAGCTTGTAAATAAAACTACCAATGGAAATAATTGTATTAAAATTTGGAGGTACATCGGTTGGATCAATTCAACGTATCAAAGAAGTTGCCAAAATAATTAAATCTTATTCAAGAAAATATAATGTTATAGTTTTATCCTCAGCCATGAGTGGAACTACTAATAAGTTAATTAATATGTCGTTAAAGATCAGTAAAAATTTTTCTGATCATGAATACGACACATTAGTTTCAGCTGGTGAGCAGATTTCTTGTTCATTGTTGGCGGGTCAATTGTTAGAAAACGGTATAAAGGCAAGATCTTGGATGGCTTGGCAAATACCAATTTTGACGGAAGGAAAACATAAGTATTCAAGAATTAAATACATAAATAAAAATAAAATTTTAAAATATTTAAGATCTGGAGGAATTCCTATTATTGCAGGCTTTCAAGGTATAGATAAAAATTTAAATATTACAACTATCGGCAGAGGTGGATCAGATTCTAGCGCAATCATGGTTGCAAAGTTTTTTAAAGCTCGTAGATGTGTAATTTATACTGATGTCGAAGGGGTATATACCACAGATCCAAATAAATTAAATTCAGCAAAAAAAATTCAAAATATATCTTATGAAGAAATGTTAGAAATGGCTTCATTAGGTTCTAAAGTTATGCAAGCACATTCAATACAGGATGCAAGATTGAATAGGATTAATATTGAGGTAAAATCTTCTTTTATTAATAAATCAGGTACTTTAATAACTAAAAGAAAAAATATTATTAATAATAAAATTATTACTGGTATTTCGTCTACAGATAACGATGCAAAAGTCACATTAGTAGGAGTTAAGGATAGACCAGGTATAGCCGCTTCAATATTTAAACCTCTTTCTCAAAATTCAATTAATGTTGATATGGTAGTTCAAAATATATCCTCTGACGGTAAAGAAACTGATCTTACTTTCACTATAAAGTCTATTGATTTAACCAAAACAAAAAAAATTATAAACAAATACAAAAATATTATTTTTAAAAAATTAATTTTTGACAAAAATGTATCAAAAGTATCGATTATAGGTGTCGGAATGATTACAACTCCAGGAGTAACATTTAGAATGTTCCAAGCACTTGCAAGAAAAAATATAAATATACAAGTTATTTCAACATCAGAAATAAAAATATCAGTTTTAATAAAAAGAACAAATGTTACAAAAGCTATAAAATGTTTACATCAAGAATTCAAATTAAATAAATGATATCTGAAATAAGACCATTTAGAAATATAAATAGAAAGAAGACCAAAGAGATAAGTGTTGGGAAAATCAAGGTTGGAGGTAATAATCCTATAACAGTCCAGACAATGACAAATACTTTAACTACTGATCATAAATCCACAGTTGAACAAATTAATAAAGTTACAGAAGCAGGTGCAGATATCGTGAGAGTTTCATGTCCCGATAGCAAATCAACACAAGCTTTAAAAACAATAATTAAACATGTAGATGTTCCAATAGTAGCAGATATACATTTTCATTATAAAAGAGCAATTGAAGCCGCAGAAAATGGAGCAGATTGCCTTAGAATAAATCCAGGAAACATAGGCGATGTAAAGAGAATATCAGAAGTTATTTCTGCTGCAAAAAATAATAACTGTTCCATTAGAATTGGAGTTAATGCGGGATCACTTGAAAAAGATATTCTAGAAAAATATAAAGAACCTTGCCCTGAAGCTTTAGTTGAAAGTGCTTTAAGGAATATAAGAATAATTGAGGATATGGATTTTTCAAATTTTAAGCTTAGTGTTAAATCCTCGGATGTTTTTTTGTCAATAGCTGCATACAAGTTATTGTCTGAAAAAACAGATTATCCTCTTCACTTAGGCATTACAGAAGCAGGAAGTTTTTTACCTGGAAGCATTAAATCATCAATAGGGTTTGGAAGTTTGTTATTAGATGGCATTGGGGATACTATAAGAGTATCACTCTCAGATGATCCTGTTGAGGAGATTAAAGTTGGCAATGAAATATTAAAATCACTCAACTTAAGAAATAGAGGGGTAAAAATTATTTCATGTCCATCTTGTGCTAGACAAGCCTTCCAAGTTATTGAAACAGTAAAACAATTAGAAGAAAGATTATCTCATATAACAAAACCAATAACATTATCAATTATAGGTTGTGTTGTAAATGGACCAGGTGAAGCTAAACAAACCGAAATTGGAATTACCGGTGGTGGTAAAGATAATCATATGTTGTATTTGAATGGTTTAGAAGCAGAGAAAGTAATGACCAAAGATATGATTAATAAAATTGTTACTTTAGTAGAGGAAAAAGCTTCAAACTTGTAACAAAAAAATGCTTCCACTAGAAAAAGTTCAAAATTTGATTGATAGACACTCCAAGCTTGAGAAGGACCTCTCCTCTGGTGATATTGATAAAAAAAAATATGCAGAAATTTCAAAAGAGTACTCAGATTTAAATGAAATTATTAAATACGCAAAAGAGTATTTAAACTACGAAAAAGAGGCTGAAGAATTAAAAAATATAATTAATGATAATAATTCAGATTTAGAGATGAAAGAATTTGCAATCAGCGAGTTAGATAATTTAAAAAATAACTATCAAATTAATGAAAAAAAAATAAAAATATATTTACTTCCAAAAGATCAAGCTGATAGCAAAAATGCAATTATTGAAATTAGAGCTGGCACTGGAGGTCTAGAAGCTAGCCTCTTTGCATCAGATTTATATAAAATGTATGACAAAGTATGCCAAAAAAAAAATTGGAATATAGAAATTATTTCAATATCTAAAAGTGATGCTGGAGGACTTAAAGAAGTAATTGCTTTAATTAAAGGAAAAAATATTTATTCTTCATTAAAATATGAAAGTGGAGTACATAGAGTTCAACGAGTACCAGATACCGAAACACAAGGTAGAGTTCATACTTCTGCTGCTACAGTTGCAGTATTACCAGAAGCTGAAGATCTAGATATAAAATTGGATGAAAAAGATTTAAGAATTGATGTTTTTAGAAGTAGTGGCCCAGGTGGTCAAAGTGTAAATACAACAGATTCAGCGGTAAGAATTACACACATACCAACAGGAATTGTTGTTAGTCAACAAGATGAAAAATCACAAATAAGAAATAAAGAAAAAGGCCTTAAAATACTAAAATCTAGAATTTATGATTTTGAAAGACAAAAAATTGATCAGGAGCGATCACAAGATAGAAAAAGTAAGATTGGAACTGGAGATAGATCTGAGAGAATTAGAACCTATAACTTCCCCCAAGGTAGAGTTACAGATCACAGAATAAATTTAACATTACATAAGTTAGAAGAATTTATGGAGGGAGAAATTTTTGATGAAATAATAGAAAATTTAAACCTAAAAGCTCAACAAGATGAGATAAGTAAAATAAGCTAGTGGACTGTTTAAGTGTTTTGAATTATGGAAGTAAAGTACTTAAGTCAAACAATATAAAAACCCATAGGTTAGACGCTGAATTATTATTAGCTGAAGTATTAAATAAAACTAGAGAAGAATTATTAACTAATTTAAATGAATATTTGGATTTAAATAAGTTAAAAAAATTCAAAAAATTGCTCAAAAGAAGAAAACGAAAAGAACCCATTGCTTATATTTTTAGTAGAAAAGAATTTTGGAGATATAACTTTATCGTAAATCGTGATGTTTTAATACCACGTCCAGAAACTGAAATAATTATTGATGAAGTCTTAAAACTAACAAGACCCAATTCTTCAAAATATATATTGGATGTTGGCACAGGGACGGGATGTATTATTTTATCCTTAGTTAAAGAAAGACCAAAATCTCGTGGAATAGCTTTAGATTCAAGTAAAAATGCTATAAAAACTGCAGTCGGTAATGCAAAATTGCATCACATACAGAATAAAATAAAGTTCATTAACATCGATGTTGACAAATTTAATTATAATAAATATGATTTTATTGTATCTAATCCACCTTACATTAATGATATTAATTTTAAGAGATTAGATGAAAATGTTCGTGTGTTTGAGCCTAAACTCGCTCTAAAAGCCGGCATAGATGGTTTAAAAATTATAAGAAAATTAATCTTAAAAAGTAAAAAATTGTTAAAGAAAAACGGAAAATTAATATTTGAAATTGGAGAAAATCAAAAGGATATATGTACAGATCTTTTGTTAAAGAATGGATTTTATGTAAATAAAATTTGTAAAGATTTATACTCGACTCCTAGAGTAATAGTTTCTACTAAAAAATTTTAATGAATAGTTATCGCAATAATCATAGAAAAAATAGATTTAAGTCAAACTCTGATAGAGGCTTTAGAAAGAGATCTCTAAATAGTCATAAAGGTCAAAACGATTTTAGTTCAAATTTAGAATTTAGACATAGAAATCAGAATAGAAATTCACAAAATGCAGCAAAGCTAATAGATAAATATAATAATTTAGCAAGAGAGGCTTTATCATCAGGTGATAAAATTTTGTCAGAAAATTATTTGCAACATGCAGATCATTTCTCAAGGATTTTAAGCACGCAAGAAGTTAATAAATCTTCAGGAGAGAATAATAATGTTATCGAACAGAGTTTTAAAAAAAGTAATGATGATTTTAAGACAGAAGAAAATAAAGAAAATTCCCCTCCCGAAATTAGCAAAACTGATTAATTTAATTTTGTAATAAGATTAGATTTTAAAACATCTATTTTAATTTTATCAATTTCAAACATTTTTCTTTCTTTCCCTTTTAATATTTTGCCTGAGGGCAGCTTTAATTTTTGCGAGTTAACTTTTTTTCCGTTTTCTATAACTTCGTAATGTAAGTGAGGACCGGTAGACATTCCCGTTGATCCAACATAACCAATTATTTGTCCTTGTTTTACTCTCACACCCTTTTTTATTCCTCTTCCAAATTTTGACATATGTGCATAAACAGTTTGATACTTGCTGTTATGTTTGATTTTAACACAATTCCCACCACCACCACACCATCCAGCCTTTGTAACTTTACCATCACCTGATGCCATAATTGGTGTCCCTGTTGGTGCTGCAAAATCTGTACCAGTATGCAACTTAGTATATCCTAAAATTGGATGTTTCCTTTTTCCATATGAAGATGATAATCTTGCTCCATTTATTGGAGTTTTCATTAATGTTTTTTTTATACTCTTTCCATTTTCATCAAAAAAATCAACTTTATTTTTTTCATACTCATATCTATAAAGTTGTAAATCATTGTTTTGCAAGTTGAGATTTGCAAAAATTATATCACCAGTATCAATGATTTTATTATTTTCATCGGTAAATTCTTCATAAATAATTTGAAAACTATCATCTTTCCAAATATCTCTTTGAAAATCAACTTGAAAGCCATATAACCTTGCGAACTCAACAATCACATTTGGTTTTATTCCTAGGTTAATAGCACTATTGTATAAACTATCTTGAATTATAGTTTCTTTATACACAATTTTTTTTGTGAAATTTTTTGTTATTTTTTTTGAGAAAAATTTTTTATCTAATTTCGATCTATTAAATAAAATAATATTCTTTTTATCTGTTTCTATTTGAAATTCAGAAATTTTTTCATTTAATAGATTGTCAAATTTAAATAAAAATTTTTTGTTAGTTCTCAAAATTTTAAGACTCTCTTCATCAGAGATTGCATTTAAAATTTCTTTTTTTTCATTCTGATTTATTTTTAAAGAATTTACGATACTTTGATATGTATCACCTGATTTAGAAATATAATTTACATATGTAAATCTAGGTTTAAGGTTATTAGTTATTTCTTTAAGAGTTTTTTTTAAATATATATTATTGAAACTTTCTTTAATTTTCTGAGATCCTTCTGATTTATTAGATTTATAAATTCCAGTAAAAAGTATTCCTAAAATTGAGATAAATATTATCCAAAAAAAAATAGAGTATTCTTTAAATTTAGTGATTCTCATGTCAAAATGTGGAAAAAGTGCTGATTTTTGAGGGTTTTTTTAACATTTTTAATAAATCTAATATCTTGATTTATTAATATTATTATTTATAAGCGTTCCACTCAACATTTAAAAATGTTATTTTATTGGTTAATCCCAATTAGCTATTAAATTTGTTTATATTTTAAGAAGAGAAGTGTGGACGGTTAAGGTTACCAAAATTTGTCGTACACACTTCATCATTATGTAAATATTATTCTTAGTATTTATATAGAAGCTAGTGTGCGCCGTTTTTAAACTTGAGAGTTTGATCATGGCTCAGAACGTACGCTGGCGGCACGCCTTATACATGCAAGTCGAACGAAGTAGCAATACTTAGTGGCAGACGGGTGAGTAACATGTAGGTATCTTCCCTTTGGTGAGGAATAACACGAGGAAACTTGTGCTAATACCTCATAAGTCTTTACAGAGAAAGCTTTATGCGCCGAAGGATGAGCCTGCATTTGATTAGTTTGTTGGTGGGGTAATGGCTCACCAAGACTTTGATCAATAGCTGATCTGAGAGGATGATCAGCCACATTGGGACTGAGACACGGCCCAAACTCCTACGGGAGGCAGCAGTAGGGAATATTGCACAATGGAGGAAACTCTGATGCAGCGATGCCGCGTGAGTGAAGAAGGCCTTTGGGTTGTAAAGCTCTTTCGTCGGGGAAGAAAATGACTGTACCCGAATAAGAAGGTCCGGCTAACTTCGTGCCAGCAGCCGCGGTAATACGAAGGGACCTAGCGTAGTTCGGAATTACTGGGCTTAAAGAGTTCGTAGGTGGTTAAAAAAGTTGGTGGTGAAATCCCAGAGCTTAACTCTGGAACTGCCATCAAAACTTTTTAGCTAGAGTATGATAGAGGAAAGCAGAATTTCTAGTGTAGAGGTGAAATTCGTAGATATTAGAAAGAATACCAATTGCGAAGGCAGCTTTCTGGATCATTACTGACACTGAGGAACGAAAGCATGGGTAGCGAAGAGGATTAGATACCCTCGTAGTCCATGCCGTAAACGATGTGTGTTAGACGTTGGAAATTTATTTTCAGTGTCGCAGCGAAAGCATTAAACACACCGCCTGGGGAGTACGACCGCAAGGTTAAAACTCAAATGAATTGACGGGGACCCGCAC
>CACJNI010000009.1:0-5000 GCA_902594705.1 uncultured Pelagibacteraceae bacterium | reverse complement strand
TTTTATTTTTTTTCTTGATCATTCTCTTAAAACCTTTTTTCAATGGAAAGAAATTTTTAAGAAATATGATGTTAAGTCTGTAATTGTTTCACATTCGGTTTATACTCTTGCAATACCATTAAGAATTGCAATACATAAAAATATTTCAGCCTTCCAGTGTTCATCACAACATATTTATAGATTATCAAAAAAAAATATTTATGCCTACAGAGAATTTTTTTATTATAATAAGCTTTTTAGAAAATTAGATAGTAAAACAAAAATAAAAGCAATAAAATTAGCTAAAGAAAAAATTAAAAATAAATTTGAAGGTAAAGGCCTAGCATTAGGCTCTAGTAAATCGGCATATAAAAATATTAAATATAAAAATATCTTACATAAAAAAAATAAAACAAAAATTTTAATTGCAACGCATTGTTTCTTTGATAATCCCCATCCATATGGAAAAAACCTTTTTGTTGATTTTTATGAATGGTTAAATTTTTTGGGCAATTTAAGTATTAAGACAAAATATGAATGGTATATAAAACTACATCCCGATTATTTACCTGAAACCAAAAAGATCATTTCAGATTTTTTAATTAAGTTTCCAAATATAAAGTATATTCCAAGTAAATACTCTCATCATCAGTTAATAAAAGAGGGTATGAACGTAGCGCTGACATCTTGGGGAAGTATAGCACATGAGTACCCATTATTTAATAAACTAGTAATAAATTCCTCTTTAAATAACCCACATATCTCTTATAACTTTTCACTACACCCAAAATCAGTCAAAGAATATAAAAAATTATTACTAAATCTAAGTTTAAAGAAAAAGATTGCTAAAAAAAATAAAAAAAGCATTATTGAATTTTATGCAATGAATTTTGTTTTAAAAAAAAATTGGATGATAGATAGTTTTGATAAAATTATAAGCAGTAGAGATTACGGATATTACTATATATTTAAATCCGACTTTTATAATTTCTGGATAAAAAAAGAGTTCAATAAACATAAACATGATAAAATTTTAAAAAATATATTAAAATTCCTGGACTCAAATGATTATTTAATGGGTTGGAATATGAAAGATTTAAATAAATTTTTATATGTTGAATAATAAATCAATTTTAATAACAGGCGGAACAGGTTCTTTTGGAAATAAATTCATTGAGATAATTTTAAAAAAATACAAAAAAATAAAAAGGCTTGTCATTTTTAGTAGAGATGAATTAAAACAATACGAGCTATCAAAAAAATATCCAACTTCCAAATATACTTTCATTAGATATTTTATCGGAGATATAAGAGATAAAAATAGATTAAAAAGAGCGATTGAAAATATTGATTATGTTATACATGCGGCAGCTTTAAAGCAAGTCGATACAGCCGAGTACAATCCAGATGAGTACATAAAAACTAATGTAATTGGATCCAATAATATAGTAGAGGCATGTTTAGAGAATAATGTAAAAAAAGTGATAGCACTTTCTACTGATAAGGCTTGTTCTCCAGTTAATTTATATGGAGCAACAAAACTATGTTCAGAAAAAATATTTCTTGCAGCGAATAATATTAAGGGTAAAAGAAAAATCATTTTTACAGTAGTAAGATATGGAAATGTTGCAGGAAGCAGGGGCTCAGTTATTCCAAAAATACTTGAAGCTAAAGCAAACAATTCAAAATATTTTAATTTGACTCATAAGGAAGCTACTAGATTTTGGATAACATTAGAGGAAAGTGTTAACATGGTATTGTGGGCTATTAACAATAGTACCCAGGGTCAATTGTTGGTGCCAAAGATACCATCATTTAAAATATCCGATCTAATAAATGTTCTATATCCAAAATGCAAAATTAAAATAACAGGTTTAAGACCTGGAGAAAAAATACACGAAGATCTCGTATCAGTTAATGAAACTAATTTATATGACATTGGGAAGTTTTATTCTATTTATCCTCCATATCTAAACTCAAAAATATCTCATTTAAAAAATAAAAGGGTTTCAGATAATTTTATGATGAATAGTGGAACATATAAGCAAAATTTAAATTTCAAAGAATTAATAAAAAAAACTAAATTACTTAAGGATATTTAATTTCGTAAACGGACATTTATCCCACTATTTTCTAAATATTGTTTAACTTTAAAAATGTGGTTATCTGAAAACACTAACATGGAGCCTAGTGCAACTGCATTTAAACCATTTTTTATAGCAGTTTCTAAATTTTTCAAATTTTTTGTACCACCTTCTATAATTACTGGGACAGGACTAATTTCAATAATTTTTTTTGCTGTTTCAATATCCAAACCTTTTCTTGTTCCCTCTAAATTAACAAAAGTAACTTTTATTTCACCTACATTTTGATCAAAAACTCTTTTTAAGTAATCAATGTAATTTGTATCTATAATTTTACCTCTATTATAAATTTTATATTTACCTTCGAAAGATATAACATCTACTCCACCAACCAAAGATTGCTTTCCAAAAAAATTGGTTATATCTTTTGTCAGTTTTTTTTCGAAAATATTAGAATTAACTAGAACTTTATCGGCACCATTTCTAATTAACATTTCAACAGTCTTAATGTCTTTTATATTTCCTCCAAAAAGTATTGGGGTCGTAACTTCAGAGGATATTTTCTCAAGAATTTTATAATCAGGTGTTGTATTATTTTTATATGCATATAAATCTATAATAGATATTTCATCACAAAACTGTGAATCGTGTGCAACACAAGTTTTTATTGGGTCACCCGCATCAACATAATTTGAAAATAACTTTCCTTTTACTAGTCTATTATTATTTAATAACAAAGATGGTATAATTCTAATATTGTTGCTAAAGTTTATCATATAAAAAATTGTACAAAAAATTTCTACCATTTCTTTGACTTTTTTCTGGGTGAAATTGAACACCTATAACATTATTTTTCTTAATAACGGCAGGAACTTTTTTTTTAAGATTAATGCTAGCTATAATCTCATTATCATTTTTATCGTAAAAATTTAAATAATAGCTATGACAAAAATAATAACTTGAATTGTCAGTGTTAATATTTGACCAACCTATATTAGTCGTTTGACTATAGACTTTAGAATTTATACTTATCACATCAGCATCAAAAAAACCAAGACCTTCACATTTATCATTCTCATAAAGTTTTTTTGCCATGATCTGCATACCTGCACAAATTCCAAGAATTTTTTTTTTTTTTGCAAACAATTTAATTTTATCTGTTAAATTATTTTCATTTAAATATCCCATTATTTGGTTGGTGGCGCCTACTCCAGGAAGGACAAGCTTATCAAACTTATCCATTTCATTTAAATTTTGAATTATTTCTACACTTACATTGTGAGTTTTTATTGAGTAATAAATTGGTATTAAACTACAGTTTTTATAATCTAGTATTGCAATTTTCACTTAATTAAATTTTTTTCAATATTTTCAAAGTCTCTAGGAATAGTATTTGAAACATTTTTTTTTAGGTCTTCTCTTTCGATTTCTTCATGCGGGTCAACAATATGATTAAAAGCATAATCATAAAACTCATCTTCAGTTATATTTGTCATTTTTAAAAAAAAATCTAATGCCTTTGGTCTCCTTCCATCAAAAGCACTTACTAGTTTTAATCCTTCTTCTCTTGTTAGTCTATTATTTCTAATATCAATAGAAGCTAAATGAGCCGTTCTTCCAAAACCTCTTTTAATGAATTTTAAGTAGTCTCTTACACCTTGCATATAGCACTCAATTTTTTCATAATTATATTCTGGAGGAATACCTTCAACTTCGTCACCTCTCCATCCCAGTTCTCTTTTAATTATTTCAACTTGTTTTTTGACATCCCAGGGCACATAGTTACCAAGATAAATTCCTAAAATATTATTCTTATTTAGTTCCTCTTGCGTTGGATATTTAAAAGGATCTAGATCTCTTGGATCAATTTTTTCATTTTTGAAACGATCCTTAATCATACCATACATATCTTCAGCATTAATTCCTAAATTGGCCATTTTATTAAATCTTTCTACACTTATTTTTTCTATTTCGTCATAGCTATAAAAAGATCCATACTCTGCGCTAGGTTCGCCCAAAATTAATAATGGTATTTTTTGTTCAATAGCAACTTTAACTGGATATGCAGCTACTCCAACATGACAATGCCAACAAAAATCTCCTCTTCTTATTAAGCTCTCCAACATAATCATCTTCACTATTTTTGGATTTGCTCTGAAATTCATGAAATCAACACCAAGTTTATCTATTGTTCGTTGAGTGTTTTCTTGAAGATTCTCTCTATAAAATCCATGATCAAATCTTACCACTAAAGGTTTTAATTTTTTTTGTGTTACTAAAAACCATAGTATAAAAGTTGAGTCCTTGCCCCCTGAGAAAGGAACTATACAATCATATTTTTCTTTACCTTTATATTTATCAAGAATTTTCTCAAACTCGGTTGCTCTTTCATCCCAGTCAACTTTATGTTTTTGTTGATCAATCTGTTTGCATACGGAACAGCACCCTACATCATCAAATTTTAATGATTCCGCAGTTTCCGGCATTACACATTTAGAACAAGTTTTCATAAAACGAACAATGGTATTTATACTCTAAATTATTAAAAAGCAAACTATTGTAAGAATTATTATAATTTTAATATTATAATATATATCTGCTTTTAAACAAAAAATGAAATTTAAAATTAAACAAAAAATTTTTGAGATAAAAAAATTAACTTACAAAAATATAGATAAGAAATATATTGTTAGTCTTAATAATAGAAACATTAAATATAAAAAAAAAACCATTAAGCAACAAATAAAATATATTCAGTATATTAGAAAAAAAGGAGATGAAATTTTTCAGTTAGTATACAGGAATAAGTTAGTTGCAACCTCGGGATTTCAGTTTTACAGAAAGATTAGTTATCAGGGCATCCTTATTGTAGATAAAAATTTTTTGGGTAAAGGGTATGCCAAATATTTTATTTTATCATTTTTAATTTATGTATCA
>CACJNI010000008.1 GCA_902594705.1 uncultured Pelagibacteraceae bacterium | reverse complement strand
ATTGTTTGTAGGTTTATTAACTTCCTTTGAAACTTCATGAAAGTTTAATTTTGTTTTTTTACACTCTTTCAGAAAACTCGATCCTGTTAATTCAAGATTTAAATATCTATTAACATCATTTTCATTAATTATAACAGGCTGTCTATGATGTATTTCTTTAATATTTTCATCTGCATCCTCGGTTATTAAACAAAATTGATCATTGTCATAAATAGCCGCTAAATACATAAGCTTTTTATCCTCTCTTAAAAAATAATAAGGTGTTTTATTTTCCTTTTCTCTTTTCCACTCATAAAAACCATCTGCTACAGCTACACATCTATGTAGTCGAATTAATTTTTTGAAAGACACTTTTTCATCTATAGTTTCTAGTCTTGCATTTATTAAAGGTTTAAAATCTTTTTGCTTAGCCCAACTAGGTACTACTCCCCACTTTAAATTTTCTAGAGTATTTCCATTATTGTATTTTTTAATTACAGGTAATTTTTGAAATGGATGTGCATTATAATTTTCATTATCTTCAACTTGTATAGCTGACTTAACAAGTTTTTTTGTTTTTGTAACGGGGCTCGTTATTACGTATCTTCCACACATATTTAATTTTCTTGGTTTAATCTAAATTTAGATTATATGTTTTTCAAAACTATGAAATCAATAGAAAATAATTTTGATGATCCGCAAGTAAATGAGTTGCTAACTAAGCATTTTATTGAATTGAGATCTGTTTCTCCTGAGGGGAGTTCGCATGTATTAGATATACCTGGATTAAAGGATCCAAGTATAAAATTCTGGAGTTTGTGGGAAAATAATGAATTAATAGGTTGTGGAGCTTTAAAATTATTTGATGAAACGCATGGAGAATTTAAATCTATAAGAGTTTCAGATAAGTTTAGAAATAAAAAATATGGTGGAAAAATAATTTCACATCTTATTGAAAAATCTAAACAAATAGGAATCACTAAATTAAGTGTCGAAACTGGAGCAGGTGATTTTTTTGCACCTGCTAGAAAACTTTTTAAAAGTTTTGGTTTCAAAGAGTGTGGGCCTTTTGCGCACTATAAAGATGATCCTAATTCATGTTATTATTCAGTAGATATTTGAGGAGTTTAGTTTGGAAACTGATAAATCGAGACCATTTGTATTATATGTTGCCGAAATCATTTATCAAAAGATATATGAAATCAAAATTAAGAACCCTAATTTAACTAATATTCAAGCTTTTGAAATATTTATTGCATCAGATGATTATAATGAAATTAGTTCAGGAAATTTTCATGATAAGTGGTTTAAAGAACTTGAGAGCAATGACTACGTAGATAAATCTACAAAAAAAAAGATTAATCAAGAAACTATAAGACTTTTACAAATACAAAAAGATACTATGATTAAACAATTAATGAAAATCCCAAAATTATATTATGCAAAAAGTCACTTTCCGTTGGAGTTATCTCAAAGAGCATTTGATCATTTGTGGAGAGTTTGTGAAAGTTATGAACTTTGGTGTAAAGAAACTAAACAAAATGGATTAATTTTATTAAATTTAACAGAATAATTTATGAGTAATAAAATTTTGAGATTTATAGATAGTACTTTAATAGATTTAGGAAGACAGTTTAAGTGGACCTATCTACCACCATTGATGATTTATCTTGCTGCTGGTATTTCAGGACTAACAGGTATTGTTGGAACTTTTTTTGTTAAAGACTATCTAAACTTATCTGCTGCTTTTCTTGCTGGACTGGGTTTTTGGGCTGGAATTCCATGGGCATTGAAGATGCCTTTAGGTCACCTTGTTGATCTAATCTGGAATAAAAAAAATTACATGGTTTTTGTAGGAGCATCCTTAATATCATTAAGTTTAATTATAATGTACGGTTTAATAATTCATACTGAATGGATGTCATCAATTCTTTCAGTAGAAACATGGTTTGTGATCAGTGTTTTACTTGCTCCGATTGGTTATGTTGTGCAAGATGTTGTAGCTGATGCTATGACTGTAGAAGCAGTTCCTTTAGTTGATGACAGCGGAAATAAATTTTCAAGAGATGAAATCAAACTTATGCATACAACAATGCAAACTCTTGGAAGATTTGCAATAATCGGTGGAACTGTTTTAGTTGCTTTAGCTAATGTAATTCTTTTTAAAGGAGTAGACGAACTTGAACAAGCAGATAAAATAAGTTTATACGGTTCAATTTATATATATGCTTTAATTATTCCAATTGTATCTGTACTAGGAATATTTCTTGCTTCATATCTAAAAAATCAAAAGAAAAGAAAGCTTATTGAACAAGGTTTAGAGGGTGACCAAGATTATGCTCCTTCAGAGAAAACTGAAGTTAACTGGTGGATATTAGGTGGAAGCTTGGTTTTTGTTATCTTCACTTTAGGTATTGGTTCATTCAAAGTGCCTTTTGCTCAAGAAATTGTTTTTGTGGGTTCAATGGCAATTATTCTATTTTTAATGAATAAATTAGTTAAAGAACTTCCTCAAGATTTAAGACTTACTGTTGTAGGAACGGCAATAATAATTTTTATTTTTAGAGCAATGCCAGGACCTGGTCCAGGTTTGTCTTGGTTTGAAATTGATGTACTTGAATTCAATGAACAATTTTTTTCTGTATTATCTCTTATAGCCTCTGTTTTAACGCTTGTTGGTATTATTTTATTAAGACCATTTATGGCAAACAACTCAATAGCTAGAATAATAGTGATTTTATCTATTGCAGGTGCAATTTTATTTTTACCAAGTGTAGGAATGTATTATGGATTTCACAATTGGACATCATCTATTACTAATGGAGTTGTTGATGCCAAGTTTATTGCAATATTAAATACTGCACTCGAGTCGCCTTTGGGACAAGTCTCAATGATACCTTTACTTGCATGGATTGCTAAAAATGCGCCGTCGCACTTGAAAGCAACTTTCTTTGCAGTATTCGCATCTTTTACAAATCTTGCTTTATCAGCAAGTGCCTTGGGGACTAAATATTTAAATGAAATTTATGTTATTACTAGAGAGGTAAAAGATAAGGTAACAAACGCTATTCTTACCACCGCAGATTATTCAGATCTAGGTATTTTGTTGATAACAGTAACGCTTGTAACTTTAATAATTCCAATTGTGTTTGTGGTTATAATTCAAAAAACTAAATTCAAAACTTCAGAATAATTTTTATTCAGCTTTATAGCCAAATTCTAAACAAGCATCAGTTATTGAATGGTAAAGAGATTCACCAAAACTTCTTAAAGCAAATATTCTTACCTTTCTTGGGTTTGAGCTAATAAAATCAATAGTTATTGTGATTGCATGAAAAGCAGAATTAGAACATTTTCCTTCATCAAGACCATCTAAATTTAACGGACAACCTTTTTTCAATACTTCATCTACTAAAGAACCTTCTAATTCCAGTATTGTTCTTGAATGAGATAGATCAGTTAATGCAAAATCATCATGGCTTAGGTTTTCTAAAATAGATTTTTCTATTTCTTTATTTTTTGAAACAACTAACCAATTATCAGGTCCCATCCATAAAATTCTTGTATTTTTATTAGAAGAAACCAAAAGTGTCTCAGGTAAATTTAAATTATCTATTTTTATATTATCAATACTAATTGAAGATTTTTTATATTTAACAATTTGATAAATCAAAACATCTTTGATTTCTCTAATATTTATTAGCTCATCTTTACTATCGTGATTGCCAAACAATCCATGTTTATGAATATTTTCTAGTGCAGAAACATTTTTCATGATCTAACTCTTTTTCCTTCTGGGTCAACATAATGTGAAGATATAACTTCTACTTCGATTGATTTATTTTTTAATGGTGATACTGCAAAAAACTTTTTACCTATCATGTTTTTTCCATCTTTCATAATTGCTAGAGAAAATGGATTATTATTTTCTACACTCCAACAAGAAGAAGAAACATGACCAAGTTTAGGATTAGGTAATTTTGCATTCTGATCTTGGACGATATGAGATCCTTCAGGAATACTAGACTTTCTATCAATTGGAATAAGTCCAACAATTTTTTGTCTGCTTTCAACGTTAAATGCTTCTCTTCCTAAAGAATTTTTGCCAATAAAATCTTTTTTCTTTGAAACTAATCCATTTAGTGAAACATCTGATGGGATTGTTCGGCCATCTAATTCAGGTCCTGCAACGTGTCCCATTTCTATTCTTAATGTTGATAAAGCTTCAGTTCCGTAAGGCTGATTTCCAAATTCTTTTCCTACTTCCATCATTTTCTCCCACATGAACATGCCATGATCTGATTTGACATTAATCTCATACGCAAGCTCACCAGAAAATGAAATTCTAAAAATTCTTGATGGAACACCAAAAAATTCTGCTTCTTTATAGCCCATAAAAGGCAATGCATCATTTGAAACATCTAAGTCTGGATATAATTTTGATAACATATCTCTAGATTTAGGCCCAGCAATTGCAGCTCCTGCCCATTGCTCAGTTGTAGAGACAACATTTACATTTAATTCTGGCCAAACAATTTGTAGATAATATTCTAAGTGAGATAAAACATTTGCAGCTTGTGCAGTTGTAGTAGTCATATGATAATGATTTTCTGAAATTCTTGTTGTTGTTCCATCATCCATGACAATTCCATCTTCCCTGAGCATTAATCCATATCTTGCTTTTCCCACAGGTAATTTCATCCAAGCATTTGTATAAACTCTATTTAAAAATTCTGCTGCGTCTGGACCTTTAATATCAATTTTTCCTAATGTTGTTACATCGCATATACCAACATTCTCTCTAACATTTTTTGCCTCTCTCTTTGAAGCTTCAAATAAATTTTCACTTCCTTGCTTATAATATCGAGGTCTTTTCCAAGCACCTGCATCAACAAATACCGCATTATTTTTCTCATGCCATTCATGCATTGGAGTTTTTCTAGTCGGCATATATTCCATACCTACTTCACGACCAACTATTGTCCCAATTGTAATTGGTGTGAAAGGTGGTCTAAATGTTGTGTGTCCCACTTCAGGAACTATTTTATTTTCTATATTAGATACCAACTGAAGACCATTTAAATTACTTGTACGGCCTTGATCTGTTGCCATTCCAAGAGTTGTATATCTTTTGACGTGCTCTATTGATCTGTAACCTTCTCTTAGTGCGATTTCTATATCAGAGACAGATACATCATTTTGAAAGTCAACAAATCTTTTTGGATTTTCATTTTTAGGTAACGGCATACACCAAAATTTATCATGAGCTCCATATTTTTTTTCATTAACATTTGGAATTGAGATTTCTGTTTTAGTCTCTGTAATTTTTGCGGAAAGATTTGAACCATTTTCAAAACCATGTTTTAAACTTTCTTCTAATGTAAATGATCCATTTGCTGCACCGACTGATGTCTCATGTTGTTTTTTCTTATCTGGAATAAATGCATCAATTTTTTCTTCATACTTAAGTTTATTTCCTGATTGTGATGCTAAATGTACTGATGGTGTCCAAAATCCAGACACACAAATACAATCACAATCTATAGTTTCTATTTTCTCAAAAGAATTTTTATCTTTATTTAGTTTACCAATTTTTGCAGATTTAACTTTTTTGTATCCATTTGCTACAATAACACCGTGAGAAAATCTTATATCAATTCCCTTTGATTTAGCTTCATCAATTAATTCTGATGAATGTTCTTCTCTTGTATCTAATATAATTGGTTCAACATTATTTTTTTTGAACTCTAAAGCTGTTTCATATGCACTATCATTATTTGTAAATATTAAAGGTTTCTTTCCAACCAATACTCCGTAAACTTTCATATATTCTTTCGCAGCTGCTGATAAAAATATTCCTGGAGTATCATTGTTGCCAAACACAATTGGTCTTTCAATTGAACCGGTTGATAAAATTGTTTCTTTGGCTCTAATATACCAAAGTCTTTGTCTTGGGGTGAATTTTGATTTTTTCTCTAAATGATCACTAACTCTTTCAAACATAACCAGCATATTATGATCATAGTAACCAAAAACTTGAGACCTATTTTTTACAGTTACATTAGGCATAGATTTTAATTCAGTAATTATTTTTTCTGCCCAATCTTTTCCTGATAAATTATCAATGCTTACATCGTCAGTTAAAAGTGTTCCTCCAAATCTTGGTTTATCCTCAGCTAAAATTACTTTTGCTCCATTTTTTGCAGCAGCATAAGCGCTTGCTAATCCAGAGGGTCCAGATCCAGTAACTAATAAATCGCAATACTCAAATTTATGTTCATATCTTTCTTTATCTTTTTCTATTGAAGCAACCCCTAAACCTGCGGCTTTTCTTATGAAAGGTTCGTAAATTTTATACCAGAAGCTTTTAGGCCACATAAATGTTTTGTAATAAAACCCTGCAGGGAAAAACATTTTTAAAAAATTATTAATTGCACCAACATCAAAATTAACTGATGGCCAACAATTTTGGCTTGTTGCGGACAAACCTTCAACGAGTTCCATTTCTGTTGCATTAACATTTGGCTCTGAATGACCATTGAATTCTACTTGAAGCTTTGCGTTTGGTTCCTCTACTCCTGCTCCAAAAAAACCTCTTGGTCTATGATATTTAAAACTTCTACCAACTAAATGTATTCCATTTGCAATCAAAGCAGAGGCAATTGTATCTCCCTCATATCCAAATAATTTTTTTCCGTTAAAAGTAAAAGATATTTTTTTGTTTCGATTAATTAATCCCTCTTTATTTAATCTAAATGGTTGGCTCATCTTATTTCTTCTGTGACTTTTGCTGTTTGGAAAATTTCATGTGTAGCGGTGTCTCTTTGCACCTTAATCCATTGTCTACATCCTGCTATATGTTGCCATAACTCTATATGTTTACCTCTTGGACTTTTTCTCATATAAACAAAATTATCCCAATCTTCACTTGGTACTTCTTCATTTATATTAGGTCTTTTTACAGTTGCATCACCTCCATATGAAAATTCTTTTTGTGCTCTTAAACCGCAATAAGGACATTTGATGTATAACATTTTTTAACCAATCCAGGTTTTAGTTCCTAAACCTTTTTCATCTAGAAGATGACCTGTAGAAAATCTATTTAATCTTAATTCTGAATTTAATTCATGAACTTGATCTTGTGCAATTGTATGAGCAAATGTCCAACCTGAAACAGGAGTTGATTTAAAACCTCCATAACACCATCCACAATTTAAATATAAACCTTCAATATGAGTTTTATCAATTATTGGAGAACCATCCATAGACATATCCATGATCCCTCCCCATGTCCTTAACATTTTTAATCTACTTAAAAATGGAAACAAAGCTAAGCCACCTGTCAAGACATGTTGTATAGTTGGCAAGTTACCTCTTTGAGCATAACTATTATATCCATCAAGATCACCACCCATTACCATCTCACCTTTATCTGATTGACTTATATAAAAGTGGCCTGCACCAAAAGTTACTACTCCGTCTAATAATGGTTTTACAGGTTCTGAAACACAAGCTTGTAGTACGTGAGTTTCTATTGGCAGTGTCATATTTAATTTTTCAGCTAATATATTTGTGCTACCTGCAACACATAATCCAACTTTTTTTGCTTTAATATCTCCTCTTGAAGTTCTAATTCCTTTTATCTTTCCATTAACAACATCAAAACCAGTGACCTCACAATGTTGAATTATATCTACGCCCATATCATCTGCTTGACGCGCATAACCCCAAGCAACAGCATCATGTCTTGCGGTACCAGCGCTTGGTTGCATTAAGCCTCCAAAAATTGGGAAACGTACTTCATCACTAAAGTCAGCCATTGGAATTAATTTTTTAACTTCTTCTCTATCCAATAACTTTGCATCTATTCCATTTAATCTCATAGAGTTTCCTCTACGAGCATATGCATTCATTTGAGCATCAGAGTGGGCTAAGTTTATTATTCCCCTTGGAGAAAACATCACATTAAAGTTCAGTTCTTGACTTAAGTTTCTCCATAAATCCATTCCAAATTCATTAAATCTTGCATTAGCATCGTACATAAAATTTGATCTTATGATCGTTGTATTTCGACCAACATTTCCACCACCAATCCAGCCTTTCTCAATGATAGCTACATTTCTAATATTATGTTCTTTTGCTAAATAATATGCAGTAGCAAGACCGTGTCCTCCACCTCCGATGATGACTACATCATATTCACTTTTTGGAGTTGGATCTTTCCAAGCAACTTCCCAATTTTGGTGATTGGAGAAAGCGTTTTTGATTAGACTAAATACTGAATATTTCTGCATCCGTAAGTTTTATAAAATTAAATATAAGTTTTTGCTAATTTTTTTTATATATATTTTTTAGATGTTTAAATACGTGACAAAAAAGGATAGTAATTCTGCTCATTAATAAGTAATTAGATTTATGTCAAAATCAGATATCCAAATTGCACGAGAAGCAAAAATGAAACCCATAAATGAGATTTTGGGTAAAATTAATGTTCCAGACGAACCAAGTGCTTTTAGCCCTATGGGACGTCATATTGCTAAAATAAATTTAGAATATTTAGATAATTTAAAAGATAAAAAAAATGGAAAATTAATTTTAGTTACTGCTATTACACCAACTCCTGCAGGTGAGGGAAAAACCACTACATCAGTTGGTTTAAATGATGGATTAAATAAAATTGGTAAAAATTCTATAGTGTGTTTACGTGAACCTAGTTTAGGTCCTTCGTTTGGAATGAAAGGCGGAGCAGCAGGTGGAGGATATGCTCAAGTTGTTCCAATGGAACAAATCAATTTACATTTTACGGGAGACTTCCATGCAATTACATCTGCTCATAATTTACTCTCAGCGTTAATTGATAATCATATTTATTGGGGCAATAAATTAAACATAGATGTAAGAAGAGTAGTTTGGAGAAGAGTTATGGATATGAATGATAGATCTTTAAGATCTATCAATATTAATTTAGGTGGAGTTGCAAATGGTTTTCCAAGAGAAGATGGTTTTGATATTACAGTAGCATCAGAGATAATGGCAATCTTTTGCTTGGCTAATGATCTTGAAGATTTGGAAAAGAGAATAGGTAATATTACAGTTGCTTATACTAGAGATAGGAAGCCAATTTTTGCAAAAGATTTAAATGCTCATGGACCAATGACTGTTTTGTTAAAAGAAGCAATTAGACCTAATATAACTCAAACTTTAGAAAATAACCCTGCCATTATTCATGGTGGTCCTTTTGCGAATATTGCTCATGGATGTAACTCTGTGATAGCAACTAAAGCAGGTTTAAAACTAGCTGATTATGTTGTTACTGAAGCTGGATTTGGAGCAGACCTAGGAGCAGAAAAATTTCTAGATATTAAATGTAGAAAATCAAATTTAAAACCTGAGTGTGTAGTTATTGTTGCAACAATTAGAGCATTAAAAATGCACGGTGGTGTAGCTAAAGATGATTTAAAAAATGAAAATGTAGACGCTTTAAAAAAAGGTTTAGTAAATTTAGAAAGACACATTGAAAACGTAAAAAAATTTGGTTTACCGGTAGCGGTTGCTGTTAATCATTTTGTTGCTGATACTGATAATGAGGTAAAAGAGTTAATAAATGCTTGTGATAATATGGGAGTTAAAGCCACTTTATGCACTCATTGGTCAAATGGTGGTGAAGGAACAAAAGAACTTGCCACACATGTTGTAGATTTAATTGATCAAAAAAAAGCAAATTTTAAATTTTTATATGATGAAAAAACACCTTTACTTAAGAAAGTTGAAACTGTTGCAAAAGAAATTTATCGAGCAAACGAAGTTGTTGCTGACAGCAAAATAAAAGATCAATTAAAATCTTTTGAAGAAGCGGGTTATGGAGATTTACCGATATGTGTAGCTAAAACACAATATAGTTTTTCTACTGATCCAAATGCAAAAGGTGCTCCAACAGGTCACTCGTTACCAATTAGAGAAGTAAGATTATCTTCAGGTGCAGAATTTATCGTTGTTATATGTGGAGCCATCATGACAATGCCTGGACTACCAAGGGTTCCTGCAGCAGACTCTATTAAGCTTAATGAAAAAGGTGAAATAGAAGGGTTATTCTAATTTAAATTATTTAGCCAATTTTCTAATTCTCTCATCCTTGCATCTTTATTTGAAATTTTATTTTCATCTTCTATAATTTTTACATGAGAATCTATTTCCGTTTGGTCAATGAAGGCTTTTTTTTCTAACAGACGATCTCTCCTAAAATGAATTAAGCTTATCATTTTGGCATACGTTATCTCTGGGTGATATTGAATTCCCCATACATTGGTTTGACCTACATTAAAATTTATACCCATGACTTTATTTATTGGGTTTGAAGAAAGTAATGTAGAACCCTCGGGTAATTTTACAACTTCATCAAAATTAAACGCAGGAGTATTAAATTTTTTATTTTTATTTTTATAAAGTGGGTGTTTAAGTCCATTTTCATTTATTTCTATATCATGAGCTATTCCCCTGTGAGCTCCATTAGGGCATTTCTTTACTTCACCACCAGCAACGGTCACAGCAACTTGCATTCCCCAACATATTGCGAATATATTTTTTATATTCTTTTGACATTCCCTCATAAAATTTATTTGTCTTCTTATTTCTGGAGTGTCATTGTAAATATTTAAACTACTACCACCCCATATCATTCCATGATATTTAGTTAAATCTTTAGCTACTTCGTTAATGTTTTCATCCGAGGAAGGATTAACAACATCAATTTCTAATTGATCTGTAAAATAACTAATACTATCTTTTAAACTTTCAGTATGTGTTTTAATTCCACCATCAGTAAAGCTTTGATTTTCTTCTCTAAGGTTACCTTCAACTATAAGAATTCTTTTCATTAAAATAATTTACCTGAAATACTATGTTCATAAAGTGCTTTCATGTCATCCTTGCTCATTGTCCTTGGATTGGTAGAAGTTGAAGGATCTTCTAATGCCATAACTGATAACTGGTCTAAATTTATTTTATTTACATCAACAATTTCTGATAATTTATGCGGTATATTTAATTCTTTTCTTAGTTCTAAAATCCACTTTAAAAAACTATCAAAACTTTTATCGAGTTCGAGATAATCACATATAGAAATTATCCTTTTTTCAATCATATCTTTGTTAAAAGTTAATACATAAGGCATAAAGATAGCATTTGATAAACCGTGGTGAACATTAAATTGTGCATTGATAGGGTGGCTTAAAGAATGAATAGCACCAAGCCCTTTTTGAAAAGCGGTAGAACCCATACTAGCTGAAGCTAATAATTCTGCTCTAGCATTTAAATCTTTACCGTTCTTAACTGCTTTAATTAATGAGTTTTTAATTAACTTCATTCCCTCAATCGCAATTCCATCAGCCATCGGGTGGAATCCTGGTGCACAAAAGGCTTCTAAATTGTGTGCCAAAGCATCCATACCTGTCGCTGCAGTCAATCTTGGAGAAAGATCTAAAGTTAAATTAGGATCTAATATTACAATTGAAGGTAAAAATTTAGGGTGGAAAATAATTTTTTTTATACCTGTTTGTTTATTGATTATAGCTGATGCTCTTCCAGTTTCTGATCCTGTCCCTGCTGTAGTGGGTACAGCAATGATAGGTGCAATGTTAGTTTCATCTGCTCTTTTCCAATAATCGCCTATATCTTCAAAATCCCATATTGGTCTAGTTTGTCCTGACATAAAAGCAATAGCTTTACCAACATCAAGACCGCTGCCACCCCCAAATGCAATGACTCCATCACAACCTAATTTTTTAAACTCCCCTACTCCCTCTTCCACATTCTCGCCAACAGGATTACCTGAAAAATTTGAAAAAACATGAAGATGATTAAACGTTTTTTTTAAATCTAAAATAATATGTTGAACCATTTTTAGATTAATTAAATCCTTATCTGTGACAAATAATGGTTTATCGATTTTTAGATTTTTACATGCTAGACCTAAATCTTGAATTCTGCTCTCTCCAACCCAAATTGTAGTAGGATAATTCCAATTAGTTTTCATATTAAAATAATATTTAATTTTTCTATTTTTCTTAGTACAATATATTTATTATTTTAATTGTAGAGGAAAAATTATCATGACTAAAGTCGCTATTATCGGTGCTGGACCTTGCGGGTTATCAATACTCAGGGCTTTTGAACATGCCGAGAAAAAAGGAGACAAAATACCTGAAATAGTTTGCTTCGAAAAACAAAGTGATTGGGGAGGTCTTTGGAATTATAGCTGGAGAACAGGATCTGACCAATATGGAGATCCAGTTCATAATAGTATGTATAGATATCTTTGGTCAAACGGACCTAAAGAGTGTCTTGAATTTGCAGATTATTCTTTTGATGAACATTTTGGTAAACCAATTCCATCTTTCCCACCTAGAGAAGTACTTTATGATTATATCACGAGTAGAGTAAGTAAAGGAAATTTAAGAAATAAAATTAAATTTAATACAAGAGTAGTTAATACAGTTTTCAAATCAGATAAATTTGAAGTTAGCTATCAAGATAAAGAAAATGATAAAATTTTAACTGATCATTTTGATTACGTTGTGGTGTCTACTGGTCATTTTTCAGTTCCTTTTATACCCGAATATAAAGGTATGAGTTCATTTCCTGGAAGAATAATGCACTCACATGATTTTAGAGATGCAGAAGAATTTAGAGGAAAAAATATTATAGTTTTAGGTAGCAGTTATTCCGCTGAGGATATTGCGCTTCAATGCAATAAATATGGAGCAAAAAGTGTAACAATTGGCTACAGACATAATCCTATGGGTTTTAAATGGCCTGAAGGAATGAAGGAGGTATTCTATTTAGATAGATTAGATGGAAAAAAAGCAATTTTTAAAGATGGCACGGAACAGGATGCAGATGTAATAATACTGTGTACTGGTTACCTACATCATTTTCCTTTCTTGGAAGAAAATTTAAAACTTAAAACAAGAAACAGACTCTACCCCCCAAAATTATACAAAGGTGTTGTTTGGCAAGATAATCACAAACTTTTGTATCTAGGAATGCAAGACCAGTTTCACACATTTAATATGTTTGATTGTCAAGCTTGGTACGCAAGAGATGTTATAATGGGGAAAATAAATATGCCAAGTGGTGGGGATATTGAAAAAGATATTAACAAATGGGTTGCTTTAGAAGAAAAACTAGAAAACCCTGAACAGATGATTGATTTTCAAACTGAATACACAAAAGAATTACATGAGATGTCAGATTATCCAAAGATAGATTTTGAATTAATTAGAAAACATTTTAAAGAATGGGAGCATCATAAGGTTGAAGATATATCAACTTACAGAAATAAATCTTTTTCATCTCCAGTTACAGGATCAATGGCTCCTGTTCATCATACACCTTGGGCAAAAGCAATGGACGACTCCTCTGAAACATTTCTAAATAAAAACTAAAAATCTAATCTAATTTTCTAGAACCAGGTCTAAGTATAAAGCTGCGCTCCATGAGAAATTATTTGCGCCCATAACTGATCCATCTTTATAATTGTAATATTCATGGAAACCTTTTTCTTCAATTAATTTTAAAGTTTTTTTTTTGATTTCATTTGCATATTCTGGCTCTTTATTGATAAGTCCTTGATAAATCAACCAATTACAATTTATCCATATTGGACCTCTCCAATATCTTTTGTCTTCAAATGAAGGATGATTTGGTTTTATTGTTGAGAAATAGTAATTGTCATTAATATTATGATTTTTTAAATTATTAATAATTTTTTTATTTAATTCATCATCTTGTAAATTTGCAAAGAGAGTAAAATAATTTGTTATCGATGGAACAAAGATATTCAAGTTAGTTTTTAAATCTTTTGAGACAAAATCATTAATATTATCATCATATAATTTTAATATTTCGTTTTCAGTTTTGGATACGAAATTATTTAAATCATCAAAATTTAAATCAAAATTTTTAGCTAAGCTAAGTAGATCTTTATTTGCTCTCAAAAATAAAGCATTAAATCCAACATCTACTACATTAAAATCAGAAATCTCATACAATTTATGTGGATCATACTGAACATCCCTAAATTGATCTCTTAAAGTTACATATCTATCATAATCAGTTTTTAAAGGTCTCTCATCAGAGTTTGAAACTTCAAGGTCTCTTCTTTTATAATTAAGGTCTTTATCTACTTTGATATTGCTCATTGGCTGATCCCAAATTGGTGAATTATCATACCCACTTTCCCAAGGATGCAATATGGATACAAGGCCCGTTTTATTAGGATCTCTGAATTTTATAAACCAATCATGATAATTTTTAATTTTTTTGATTACTTTAATTATTCTTGAGTTTTGATCATTATTTAGTTTATTTTTTTCAACAATTTTTCTCAAAATACTGGCTAAAACTGGTGGCTGAGTAATACCAGAAGAAGGTATATTTTTTCCACATTGCCAAGTTGTGTGATTTGGAAAATAAGATGTGTCTTTTTCATGAAAAAGAATGTGGGGTACCATTCCATCATCCCACTGACCATTAAGCAAAGTTTCAATTTCTGTAATTGAAAAATCTAAATTAAAGTAAGAATATCCGAGCGCTATAAAAGCTGAGTCCCAATTCCATTGAGCAGGATATAATTTGTTATTAGTAGGAAGCGTATAACCATTTTTTCTATTGCCTAATAATATTTTCTTTGCCTCTTCTACTTTATTTTGCATTATCCTTTAACACTTCCTGCAGTAAGACCACTTACTAAATATTTTTCAAAATAAACAAAAATTATTAAAATAGGCAAAGTTACTACTACAGAACCTGCCATCAAATATTGTCTAGGTGTTTCAGCTCCAACATTCAGAAACTGAATAGCTCTTGATAATGTGAACGTATTTGGCCGGTCTAAAAACATTAATGAAAATAAAAATTCATTCCAAGCTATCATGAATACATACAAAGCTACTGATGATATTGCAGGTAAACTTAGCGGAAGTATAATTTTAAAAATTATACCAAGCCAATTTTGGCCATCTATTATCCCCGCTTCTTCTAATTCTTTTGGTATACTTTTAAAGTAACCTTGTAGCATATAAATTGCTACAGGTAAGGTTGTAGCTGTATAAACTATTAACAAACCCTCAATAGAATTTCTCAAACCAAGTTGACTAAAAATTGTGTACAAAGGTATCACTAAAACTATCGCTGGAAACAAATAAATTATCAATATGGATGTTGATAAAAAATTTTTCCCAAAGAAGTTTAGTCTTGCAACTGCGTAAGCAGCTGGTATTGCAAATATTAATGTTATAATGACTGTGCCTAAGGAGACTATTGTGCTCGTTAGCATATATCTTCCAAAATTATAATCTTTGAATACTATAAAATAAGATTTGAATAATTCTGGTAAACCTTGTGCGAAGTTAATACTAAAGTCTAATGGGTTTAATAATAATAATGCTTGAGTTTTAAAGCTTGTAACTAACATCATGTAAAAAGGGAAAAGAATTACAAAAGAGAACAGTGTAATCCCAAACAGTGTTAAAAAATTAAAGAATAATTTTTGAGACGAGTGATTTTTTGACAAAAAGTTTTTGTCGTAGTTTTTTATAGTATTGAAGAAAAACAGTGAGATTAAGAATATGCCAAAACTGTACCAAATAGGTAAATTTATTGAGATGAAATAATCAAAAGTAGAAAATAAAAGAGCAAGTATAATTAGTTTAATATTTAAATTGAATTTTTTTCCAATAAGAAGATTTATTACACAAAGAATTATTCCAAAAATAAATAATTTATTAAAATTAAAATTTATTAATTCAATTCCTTGTAAAGTTACTAAGATTTTCCAAATACAAATTAATGAAAACAAAAATAATGATGAGATAAAGCAATAAGTTAATATATTTTTAATTTTCATCAGCTCTTTTTCCTAAAAGTTTAAAATAGATAAACATAAAAATTAACAGAAAGACTACAATCACAATAGAAACTGCAGAACCCATACCAATATCACCGATTGAAAAACCTTGTTGATATACATTTATTGGCAATGTTCTTGTACCTGATGCCCCACCAGTGAGTAAGAAGATGTCTTCAAATTTATTAAAATTCCAAATAAATCTAATCATAAATAGAATTGAAATCACTGCTAATATCTGGGGCAAAGTAATATTAAGAAATTTTTGTAAAGGATTTGCACCATCAACATCAGCTGCTTCATAAAGTTCTTTTGGAACTGCTTGAAGACGAGCAAGAATAAATAAAAATGCTAGAGGAAAATATCTCCAAATTTCAAAAATAATTACAGTTGTTAATGCTAATCTTAATTTAAAATCAAAACCAAGTATGTTTAAAGTTACATATTTTTGTCCTAGTAAATTTATTGGTCCATCAATAATTTGATAGTTAATTAACAAATTATTTAAAGTTCCACTTGTTGGATCAAGTAAAAGTTCCCAGGTATAAGCAAGAGCTACAACTGGCGCAACATAAGGAAATAACAAAACGCTTCTCATAAATGTTCTTCCAAAAAATTTTTGGTTTACCATTTGTGCAGCCAAAATTCCAAAAACTATAGCACCTATGGTTCCAAAAAAAGTGTAATAAAAAGTTGTTGATAATAGATCTATGAAAGCTTTATCTTTGATTATTTTTTTAAAATTATTTAAAGTAAATTCATAAGTTAGTAATATATTTTGTGACTTACCTGATAGTTTAGGTTTATAAGATTTTAGTTCCTTCTTTGAAATTTCTTGATTATTAGTATTTTGAAATATTATTTCTAAATTTTCTCGATATTTTTTTGGCCAATTACCTAATTCACACTTAAGTAAATTTGATTTAAATTGACATTTATTATTTAAACTTATTGGTTCAATGTTGTCAGGATATTTATCTTTAAATTTTACATTAGTAATTTCTTGTGTAAGAGAACTATTTCTTAATTTATAAATTATTTTTATTTGATTAGGATTATCTTTAATTGATTTTACTAATTTTTTTGCTCTTGGCTCAGGAATTCTTAAATCTTTAAGTTCTACGTTTTTAAAGCTAATCCAAATATTTGAGAATATTGGAAATAAAATTATAGAAAATACTAAAAGAACCGATGGTAATATTAAAAGATAAGCTGTTCTTTTTTCAATTTTTGCAAGTTTTGAACTCATAAAAAAAAGCGGATAATTAATATTACCCGCTTTTTTTAATTTTTTAAATTACTAGAAGCTAGCTAGCACAGTATTAATTTCATCTACTGCTTCATCTAGCGTCAATTGATCGTCAATATATTGTCTAGTGATTCTATTTATAAACTTATTGTTAATAATTTTAGATGCTCTAGATAGTTCACCTTCTTTTACTCCCCATCTGTTAGCAGTATCTAAACCAGCAACAATATTATTTATTACATCTGCAGAATATAGATCTGTTAAAGGAGCTTTTCTATCAACTCCAACAGGTAGTTTACTCCAAGCCGTTGTAAATGCATTTGGATCACTCGCATTACCTCTTCTTACAGGGAATTTACCTTCTGGTGCTATAGATAAAGTACTTGTGTATCCTTCATCCATTGAATAAAGAATAAACTGCTTAGCTTCATCAGTATCTGCATCTGCTGTTATACCAAAGTATCTAACATCAGCCCAAGCTGCACCTTTAACATTATTTGGTCCACTAAAATTAGTTATAAAACCAGTTTTAGATGCCAACTCTGGTGAAGTAGGGTCGCTATTAATTGTTGGTGGAGCTGAGTCTCTTAAACCAGCTAATTCGTCCATGATAAATGGTGACCATATTATCATTGGTGTTTTACCAGCAAAATAAAGTTCTCTTGATTGTTTCCAATAAAGTTCTCCTGGAGGGCTTGCTTTAGCTAATTTTTTATAAAACTGTAAAGAATTTTTTAAAGCTCTCCCTTGTTTTTTTGTTCCACCCTTTTTGACAATGTTAACTCCATTTGCAAGTAGTACATGTTCCAAAACCTGACTCATAAAATTTTCATCAGTTTTAGTTGCTGCAACAAATCCGAACATTTCATTACTAGATAAAGCATCTATAGCTTTTTCAATGTTTGCATATGTTGTTGGTGGTTCCAATCCAGCTTGTTCAAATAGATCTTTTCTATAAACAACCATTTGTGTCCAACCATCAACTGGTACCGCTGCGATTTTACCACCAGCACTAGCCATTTTCAAAGCACCTGGTGCAAAGGTTTTCTTTCCAAGTGATTTAACTACATCATTATTTGCATCAACGTCTAAAATTCCGGCTTCAGCCCATGGTAATACATATTGTAGTGTATGATAAATTACATCGGGAAGATCTCCTGCTGCAGCTGCTGCAGTAGCTCTTGTTCCTAAATCTTTTTCATCAATCGGGATAACTTCAACTCCAATTCCAGTTTTAGCTTCAAAAGCTTTAGCCATCTCTTCTTGTTTAGCCATCCTTGCTGGTTGAGTTTCTGTCGTCCAGAATTTGATATCTGCAAATGCGATTGAATTAAAAACAAAAGCGATTGCAGAGATTGTTATTAATATATTTTTAAACATATATTCCCCTCTTTTTTCTTGTTTTCTAAAGTTATTTAAAAATTAATATATAATGGACATTTAAAAGAAGAATAACAAGTATGTAAATTACACAATACTACCTGAGATTGATTTAGGAATTTTTAAAAGAAATACCTTTATTATCAAATAAATGGCAACGAAATGGATCAAAACCTATTTTAACAGTATCACCTACTTTAATATCAGTGTCCCCATCAGTTTGTACAACAAGAGGATCTCCCTCTTTCTCTAAATATAAATATGTTCCTGACCCTAATTTTTCTACTACGAAGACCTTACTTTCCCACAATGAATCTGTTTTTGCATTTAATATCAAGTGCTCAGGTCTTATTCCAATTTTTATACTATCACCTTCTTTAATATTTTCAGAAATTTTTGGTACACTTAACTTTCCAGTTCCCATTATATCTACCTCAGAACTTTTTGAACTTTTACTTAAAATTTTACTATCTATAAAATTCATTTTTGGAGATCCGATAAAACCTCCAACAAATAAATTGTCTGGGTTATTATATAAGTTCATTGGTGATCCCTTTTGTGAAACTATACCTTGATCCAATACAACAATATCGTTTGCAAGTGTCATGGCTTCAGTCTGATCATGAGTTACATAAATCATTGTTGCATTAAGTTGATCATGTAATTTTGCCAATTCTACTCTCATTTGCACTCTTAGAGCTGCATCTAAGTTAGATAATGGTTCATCGAATAAAAAAACTTTTGGTTTTCTTGTAATTGCTCTACCAATAGCCACTCTTTGACGTTGACCTCCAGATAATTGTTTGGGTTTTCTCTCAAGATACTCTTCTATTTGTAAGATTTTAGCAGCCTCCATTACTCTTTGCTCTATCTCTTCTTTTGATTTTTTTTCAATTTTTAAACCAAAAGCCATATTATCAAATACAGTCATATGAGGATAAAGAGCGTAAGATTGAAATACCATTGCAATATTTCTTTCTTTAGGTGGCAGATCATTAACAACTTTATTATCAATAGATATTGTACCTGAATTAATTTCCTCTAAACCAGCAATCATTCTTAAAATTGTTGATTTACCACAACCACTTGGTCCTACTAGAACTGTGAAAGACTCGCTTTTTATATCAAGAGAAACATCTTTGATCACGTGTGTGTTACCAAAAAACTTGTTTACTTTATCTATTTTAATACTCGCCATTTTTAATTTAATATTAATTTTTTATTATTAATTATAGATTTAATTAATTTTGTCATCAAAGGGATTTTTTTTTGTTGAATTTTTTTTAATACAAATGGAGCAATTTCTCTTGCAAGTTGCTCTCCCTCTACAGTTTCATTAGGCATAAATTTTCTTTTAGCATTGTTAAATGTATAGCCTTGCCCTAAGTAACTTCCCATTTTACTATTTCTACCTCCAGCAGCACTGACGTATAGATCTCCAACTCCAGCCAATCCAAGAGCGGTCTCAATTTTTCCTTTAAAATATTTAGTAATATATATCATCTCATTTATAGATTTTTTGAATAAACTTGAAGACATATTTAAACTATCCCCAGCTCCAATAATCATTGAATAAATATTTTTAATTGAAGAACAGATTTCAACTCCAATAACATCTTTCGAAGTTTCGGTTAAATAGTATTTTGTAGTTATCATGTTACAAATTTTTTTTGCAGTTTTGATATTCTTATTAGCAACAATCACACTTGTTTGTTTTTTATTTGAAAGTTCTTTTGCTAAGCAAGGTCCTTTTAAAACTGAAACATTTATATTTTTATTATTTTTCTTTATATCCTCTGAAATAGTAAAAATTTTCTGTTTTTTTTTCTCATACTTTAAACCTTTAGTAAGAATAAGAATTGGGCTTTTGATGTTTGATTTTTTAAATTCTTCACTAATAAAATTTATTCCTGATAAACTTAAAGCAACAACGACTAAATCATATTTATTCTTTAACAAATGAGTTGAATATTTTTTGTATTTTAATTTATTGGGTAAATTTATTTTTAAACTAGAATGATATTTCTTTTTCGAAGACAAATATTTAATAAAAGTTTTATTGTAAGGCTCTGTGATAGTTACTTCATTTTTATTATCTATACATGGAAAAGTAAAAGCAGATCCCATTGCGCCACCGCCTATTATTAAAATTTTTCTCATTTAAGCTTAAGCAATTCCTAGATGTTTTTTTCTTTTTTCTACCCAAGTTCTTATTAAATTATCAAAAATTAAACCTATAAAAGCTACACAAATACCTAAAGTTAATCCAATACCAGCACCATTTTTATCTGATAAAGCTTTTAAAATATATTGTCCTAAATCCTCTGTGCCTATAAATGCCCCTATAATTACCATAAATAATGCAAACACTATTGTTTGATTTATACCAAGCATCATATGAGGGAATGCTAAAGGAAATTCAATTTTTGTTAATCTTTGAAATTTATTTACTCCAGACATCGTCGCTGCATCATGTAAACCTGCTGGAACACTTCTAAGCCCTTCAATTGTGTATCGGGTTGCTGGTATAGTTGCGTAAACAATGACGGCAATAAGAACAGAAGTGTCAGTTATTCCAAAAAGCATCATAACAGGAATAAGATAAACAAATGACGGAAATGTTTGAAATATATCACATACCCCTAACATAAATTTTGCAGAATGTTTATTTTGAAAACATAATGTGCCAACCGTAAAACCAATTATACAAGAGACAATTACCCCAAATGTTGCCATGTAAGCCGTTACTAAGGCTCTATCCCACCAAGGGCTTAGAGCTATGAATAATGTCAAACCACAAACTACTAATGCAGATCTAATTCCACCAATTAAATAGCCAGCACCAACAACTAAAACTAATGTTGCAACAGCTGGCATCCTTAAATACAAAGCCCTCATTGGTTGCAACACTTCTTGAATTAACCATGTATTAAACGCTTTTATATAAACAAAGAAGGTATCAAAAATCCAATCGACACCTTTATTCCAAAAATCAGCGGTTGATATTCCTTTGTTGTGTGGAACCTCAAATAAATAATTGTAACCACCTTTAAAATAAATAGATCCAAAGTAAGCGAGTAAAATTCCAATTATGACCGTAATACTAAAAAATAATAAATTTTTATTTCTTTGAAAAAAATTCAAATTACCAAAATAATCAACTTGTTTGTTTGCCCAAGCCAATGACATTTTATCTAATAAAATTGCAATTAGACTTATACAAAGACCAGCTTCTAGCGCTAATCCAATATTAAGCTGATTTAGTGCTAACAACAAGTTGAAACCTAGACCTTTCGCTCCAATGAATGCTGATATAACAGCCATAGAAAAACACACCATGATCACTTGGTTTACACCAATTAAGATATCTCGTCTGGCTGTTGGAATTAGCACTTTCGACATTAGTTGCCAGTTGTTACAACCACTCATTCTTCCAGCCTCAATTACTTCTGGAGGAATAGCTCTCAATCCTAATAAAGTAAGCAATATCATAGGTGGAACAGCAACTACCATAGTTATAATTACTGCAGCATGGTCACCAACGCCAAAAAGAACAAGCGCAGGAACTAACACTGCATATTGTGGCATTGTTTGCATAACTAAAAGAATTGGATATAAGGCTTTCTCTACACGTTTACTTTTATAAGCTGCAATACCTAAACTTAACCCAAATATAAAAGATAAAGGTGCAGCAACTAAAATAAAAGAGAGTGTTTGCATTGATGGTTTCCATTGTCCAAATATAGAAATGTAAACCATTGTTAAACCAGCAAATAAAGCCAGTCCAATACCACTTAATTTATAAGCAAGTATTGCAAAACCAGCTGCAACAATTGTCCAAGGTAGACCTGGTAACTCCGCCCAAGGGTTCGCATCGATCCAATCCCAACTTGTAAATGCAACAATTGTTTCAAGTCCACCTAACAAAATTTCTCTAATTAATTCTATTAAAAAGGTCATAAAAGCTGTTAGATTTCTACTAATTTGCAAAACTATGGGTCTAGTTTTAAATTCTTGAGTATCCTCATTCCAAAACTCCATTGGCATCCACTCATTCATTAAAAAAAACAAAGAGTCATTTATCCATATTGGTAACCATCCAAGTAATGGAGGAAGTCGCCAGAAAACATCAAAAGCGTAATATCTTACTTCTTTGCCTAAAAATATATAACTACTTTGATTAGGGTCTTTTACGAATTCAGCTTGACCTCTAATGAATTTATATGTTTCTGGAACATCAATAGCAAAACAAAGAACAAAAAAAACAATTAATAGAAATAACCACTGAAATATTTTTGGATATTTTTTTATAAATTCCATAATTTATTTTCCGTTCTTTCTTCCACCAAAGACAGTATTTATTATTTTTGTCGGGTTGATTGACCCTACAATTTTGTTATTTTCATTTATAACTGCTACAGATTTTTCTTGTGTTAATATTTTTTCAGCAACATTCTCTATAATTTCATCTTTTGAAACTTTTACATCTCCTAAATTATTAGATATAGATTTATCCATCACATCTTCAATTAATAAAACTTTTTCTCTAGGTACTTCTTCAGTAAATTTTCTTACATATTCTGTAGCTGGGTTTAAAACTATATTTGCAGGTGTATCTAGCTGTTCAATTATACCATCTTTCATAATTGCTATTCGATCAGCAAGTTTTAATGCTTCGTCAAAATCATGAGTAATAAACATAATTGTTTTTTGTAATTTTTCTTGAAGTCTTAAAAATTCATCTTGCATTTCTTTTCTTATCAAAGGATCTAAAGCGGAAAAAGGTTCATCTAAAAACCATATATCAGGTTCAACTGCGAGAGATCTTGCAATACCAACTCTTTGTTGTTGTCCACCTGAGAGTTCTCTTGGAAAATAATTTTCTCTTCCATCAAGTCCAACTAATTTAACCATCTCCATTGCTTTATTAATGCTCTCCTCAGTTTTGATACCTTTGATTTGAAGAGGAAAAGCTATATTTTCTAAAACTGTTTTGTGTGGAAGAAGAGCAAAGCTTTGGAAAACCATTCCCATTTTGTTTCTTCTAAGCTCAATTAACTCTTTATTATTTAAATTTAATAAATCTTGACCTTCAATGAAAATTTTTCCACCTGTTGCATCTGTTAATCTTGATATACACCTTAGTAAAGTTGACTTACCAGATCCAGATAAGCCCATTACAACAAGCATCTCTCCTTTTGCCACTTCAAAAGAGGCATTGTTAACACCTACTATACAACCATTTTCTTGAAATGTTTTAGCATCAACATTACCATTTGAGTCTTGAAGCATCTTTTTGGCGTTTTCACCAAAAATTTTATAAACTGCTTCGCATTTGATTACTGCTTCAGACATAATTCTTATAAAAATATACGAAAATTAATTAAATTAAAATCAATATAATTGAAGCTTATTTCCATTAAAAATTTTTAATAAAATAAACCCTTGTATCAATTCCAGTGCTTAAAAAACTTAAGGCTTCACCGCTTACTTTAATTGTTTCGTCTACTCCTACGTTATTTCCACTAACTGTAAAACCTGCAAAACATTTCTTTTTTTCAGCATCCCATTCAACAAATGTTTCATCAATCTTATTGCCGTTAATAGTATAAATTTCATGTGCTCTAAAATTTAAGAAATTTGCACCCATTATTGCTCTTTGGGGGATAAGCTTTGTGGCATTACACACTCCCTCATACAATTCATCTGATAATTTATAATGATCAGTACCATCAAAAGTTACTAATATACCCGAAGGAAGTTTTGAAATTAATGCACTTAGTTTTCTCTCCTTTGCAATTCTCTCTTCTTCCAATTTCATTTTTCTAACTAATTCATCACCCTCGCTAAATATATTATTTAAAATAGCAAAAGAAGAAATTATGACTATTGTTAAAATTATTAGTCCTATAAATTGTTTTAGGTTCTCGGGTAATCCTTTTAATTTATTAAATGAAGTTTCGTTCGACATTAATCTTGTAATTTACCATTTTTCCAAATTCCTACTTTTTGGTCGCCATTAGCCCAAGTAAATGTTCCTTTGCCATTCATAAAACCATTAGCCCACTCTCCTTCATAAGTAGAACCATCTGGGAAAGTTAAAGTTCCAACTCCACTCCAAACACTGTTTTTAAACTCACCTTTATAGATATATCCGTTTGGCCATGTTTCTACACCTTGACCATTTTTTTTTGTTCCTA
Organism: uncultured Pelagibacteraceae bacterium; assembly: GCA_902594705.1. Taxonomy (GTDB): domain Bacteria; phylum Pseudomonadota; class Alphaproteobacteria; order Pelagibacterales; family Pelagibacteraceae; genus Pelagibacter. The sequence continues at coordinate 13,891 of CACJNI010000008.1, read as the reverse complement.
CCCACTCACCTTCATAAGTAGTTTTATCTGTATAAACCCATTTTCCATATCCATTTTCGCAGTTACCTTCTTTACATCCGGTGCTTCGAGCAAAAACTGATGAGCTTATTAATAAACTTAAAAAAAAGTAAAAAAGATATTTTCTCATAACTATATTTTACACAAATCTTTATAAAAAAAAATCCCCCCCAACAGAATTGGGGGAGATCTTAATTTTTTAACTTTTATCCTTATTTAAGGAAAGCTTTCCAAGTTGACTCGTTATCAGCTAACCATTTTTTAGCTGCATCTTCGTGAGTCATTTTGTCAACGTCTACTAAAGCTGCCATTGCACCAATTTGACTAGTTGAGAATGACAATTTTTTGAACGCTGCTGCTGCATCTGGATGAGTTTTTGGAAAATCTTCGTGTACTGCTTTTTTCAAATAACCATCCGGAGAACCACATTTTCCATCACCACCATCTGCTGGTCTACAACCAGCTGTGTATGGAGGGAAGTCGATAAATGTGAAACCTGCACCATCAGTAAAGTTTGGTGTCCAGTTGAAAATTATAGTTCCTCTTCCTTCTTTTTCAGCAGCTGCTAACTCTGCCCAAAGTGCATCTGCACCTCCAGCAAACTTAACCCACCATAAATCTCCCAAGCCTAGAGCATCAATCCTTTGAGGGATTAAGTCACCATGCCAAGTTTGTGGTCCTTCCAACATTCTTCCTTTTCCATCTGGAGAGTCAGGTGTTGTAAAGTTTTTTGCACAGTCTGGATTTTTTAGAGCTGTCCAATCTGGTAGACCTGGACATAGACCTTTTTCAACAACCCAGTTTGGATATCCCATATCCTCAAGAGTTCTTGCTTCATGATCACCCCAGTCTAACAAACCACCTTTGTCTAAAGCTGTTGTAAATGACTTACCAAAAGCAGATTCCCAAACCTCATGAGATATAGTTACATCACCAATTCTAATTGACTCGTAAACCGCTTGAGAGTCAGCATTTACATATTTAACATTGTTACCCATGCTTTCAAAGATTCCACCAATAACATAGGCCATAACAATTTGACTTGACCAGTTATGAGTTGGGATCACAATGGGTTTTTTACTGTCAGCGTTAGATATTCCTGCAAAGCTTACTACAGTAATTACTATAGCTGAGAGTAAAGATAGTATTTTCTTCATTTATTTCTCCTCTCTTAATATATTAAGTATTTAAGTATCCTTAAATTTAATCTTACAGTCAACAAAAGTTGGTACTAAAATTTATATATACAATTAATCAGTACTGATTTATTCTTAAACTTAAGTAATCATTGATTTAAAATGTTAGAAGAAAATTTAAGGATAATTGAACCAGGTTTAAATGTTTTGCCACCTGGGGTTGAAAGATATGTAATTAATGGCGGTGGACTTACGGGGGTTCAGATTTTTCCAGATGATGAAATTGAAATTATTAATAATGAAGGAAATCAAATTTGCGAAATAGTTATTTTTAATTCTGATGGGAATTCAGATCCATCGATTTTAAATTTAAAATCTTCTAAATCAGAAAATGATATAATCAAAATTTTAAATAGAAATGAAGAAAGCTCAAAAATTGCATTACGTCAATTAGAAAAAAGAAATCTTAAAATTGCAAAGTCTAAATCTTCAATCCTTTTTGATAAAGACACTCCACCAGGAGAAAAAATTAAAATAACTTCAAAAGATAAATGTTATTGTATTTTTTCTGCCCCTGGCAATGATATGTTGGTTCATGAACAAAATCCTCCAACAGAATTAACTTTATTTATTAAAAGAAATAATATTGTTGACCATAAAGAACATAGAATAATTCCAGATCCAATTTTTGATCCTCTTGACGAAAAAAATATTGCAAAACAATCAGCGATTTCTTTTGAAGTTAAAGAAGGAGATTATATTCAAATAATTTGTCCAACTGGTAGACAATGTTCAGATTTTGTTGCTTTTGATACAGTTAAATTAGGTAAAGGTATAGAGAAAGGTTTAGATTGGCAAACAACCAGGACCTTTATGGGTAATACTTTTCCAGGACCAGGATTGTATTCAAAATTTTATGATACAGATCATGAACCTTTAGTAGAGGTAATAAGAGATACTGTTGGTAGGCATGACACTTTTAATCTTGCTTGTACATCAAAGTATTACGAAGACGCTGGTTATTTTGGGCATCCAAATTGCTCAGATAATTTAAGTGGTGCTATGGAAAATTTTGGGGTTAATAGACAAAAAGGATGGCACGCTATAAATTTATTTTTTAATACTTCGGCAGGAGGTTTAAATACTGTGCTTTCTGATGAATCATTTGCTAGACCTGGAGATTATGTAATATTAAGAGCTTTAAAAGATTTAACCTGCGGAACATCAGCCTGTCCAAGTGATATAGATCCATGTAATTCATGGAACCCTACAGATATTTTTGTTAGAACTTATGAAAAAAAAAGAGAATTTACAAAATCTTTTGCATTTAGAATGAAGCCAGACTCAGAACTAAAACTAACAAAAAATACAGGATTTCATGAAAGAACTTCTAAGTTAACAAGAAACTTTGTTGATGCTAGAGGATATTGGCTACCCAATGATTACACTAAACATGGAGTAATAAATGAATATACAGCATGCAGAGAAAAAGCAGTTTTAATTGATTTATCTTCATTAAGAAAATTTGAAATATTAGGTCCGGATGCAGAAGAATTGATGGACTATACTTTAACTAGAAATGTTAAAAAATTATCGGTTGGACAGATTGTTTATTCTTCGATGTGTTATGAAAATGGTTCTATGTTTGATGATGGCACATTGTTAAAAATGAGTGATCATGGATTTAGATGGGTATGCGGTGATGAATACGCAGGTGAATGGTTAAAAGAACAAGCAAAAAAGAAAAAGTTTAATGTTTTAGTTAAAAACTCTACTGATCAAATAAATAATATTTCTCTACAAGGACCAAATAGTAGAAAAATTTTAGAAAAGTTTATTTTTACTCCACCAACACAACCTTCTATTTCAGAATTACAATGGTTTAGGTTTACAATCTGTAGAGTAAAAGAACTTAGTGGAATTCCATTAATGGTTTCTAGAACTGGATACACTGGCGAGTTAGGATACGAAGTATGGTGTCACCCTTCTGATGCACCAGCGGTTTGGGATGTGCTTATGGAAGCTGGAAAAGATGAAGGATTAATACCTGCTGGTTTTGGAGCATTAGATTTATTAAGAATTGAAGCTGGTCTAATATTATTTGGTAATGAATTTGACGGCCAAGTTGACCCTTTTGAGGCTGGTGTTGGATTTACGGTTCCTTTAAAAACAAAAACAGCAGATTTCATAGGTAAAGAAGCATTAATAAAGAGAAAAGAAAATCCGCAAAAGAAATTAGTTGGATTAGAACTTGTAGGCAAAGAAAAAGCTAATCACGGTGATTGCGTTCACATTGGAAGATCCCAAGTTGGCGTAGTTACAAGCGGATGTCTATCTCCTACTTTGAATAAAAATATTGCTTTATGCAGAATTGATGTAGGTCATTCAGAAATAGGTATGAACGTTGAAGTCGGTAAAATTGATGGACATCAAAAAAGAATACCTGCTAAAGTTGTTGGTTTCCCACATTACGATCCTCAAAAAACACGAGTAAAATCTTAATGTCAAAATCATCAAAGGATTTACTGGAATTTTGGGAAGATCAAATGAAACTGTCCCATACATCCAGTAATTACTTTTTCAGAAAGTCTCCTTCACATTATCACATGATGTTGATTGTGATGAATTCCTATAAATTAAATGAAAACTTATCTGTCGAAGAACTTAAGACTAGACTTTTCAAAACCTCTAGACCCAAATCTGCACTAATGATCAAAGAGGCTTGTGATAAAGAGTTTTTTTACCTCGAAAAAACCGGAAATGACCATAGAAAAAAGTACGTTTTACCCACACAGAATTTTGTTAATGAATTTAACGAATATTTGAAAACTCTCAAAAATTTGAGTTTTTAAATAAAATTCTGACAAATATTTAGAATTTATATAAATTATATATAAAAATTATTATATTCTTTCCTTTGCTAAAAAATTAAAGTTTGTTCATGTCGTTACCGACAAAAGCAAAAGTTGTAATAATTGGTGGAGGAATTCACGGGTTAAGTACTGCTTGGAAACTTTCCGAAAAATATAAAAATCCTAACGATGTAGTTGTCCTAGAAAAAAAAGACACTGCTGCAGGTGCAAGTGGAATTGCATGTGGAGTTGTTAGAAATAATTATTTTCAACCAGCAATGAGAGAATTAATGGCTCATTCAGTTAGTGTTTGGGAAAGTGATCCAGAGGCATTTAAATATAACGCTGTTGGCTATATGCAAATTTCTCCAGAAGTAATGCATAAAGATGTTGCAAGTATTTATGAACAACAAAAAGCTATTGGATATGAATCAGAATTTATAGAAGGTGAAAAAGATTGCATGAAATATATGCAAGGAATTTTTAGTGATTGGCAAGCAAAAGGTATTACATCAGTCTTGCATGAAAAAAAAGGTGGATATGCATTTAATAAGGACTCAATTAAAGCACTAGAGAAAAAAGCAAATTCAAACGGTGTAAACGTTCATAAAGGAGTAAAGGTTACAGGTTTTAAAAGAGGGAGTAACAGCAATGCAATTACTGGCGTGGTTACAGATAAAGGTACAATTGATTGTGATCAGGTAGTTATTGGAGCAGGACCATGGGTAAGAGACTTTTGGAATATGTTGGAGTTGCCAAAAACTACTAATATAAAAGATGCTAAAAATGGAAAAATGCATGAAGTTGAAATGTGGAAGTACTGGTTTTTACAAGAAGGTGTGTTGGGTGTAGATGCAGATTATTTAAAAACTAATGAAGGTAAACCGCCTCCAGTAATTCATGTTGATACAGATGCACCACTTTATTCTGACAAAGATGGTAAAATAATTACAGAAGACTTATGGGGTATTTATTATAAACCTGATATTGAAGGATTGGGAGTTCAAGGTGGAACATCACCTTACATTGTTCAAAAACATTTTGATGAAGTTAATGTTGATCCGTATGGGATAGATTCTCCAGAATATCAAACCACTGATAAATTTTCTGATATGTGGACTTCAGCACTAGCACATATTCAGAAACGTTTTGTTGGTAAATCTCATCTGTATAGAAAGGGACCATCAGGAGGATTGGGTTGTTTGACGCCAGACTCATTCCCAATATTCGATAGATTTTTTGAAAATGTTTACATGATTGCAGATGCAAATCATGGTTATAAAATGATAGGTGTTGGGCACCTTGTTGCACAAGAAATTTTAGGTCATGAAAGTGAATTATTAAAACCGTTTAGGTTCGATAGATATGAAAAAGGAAAACTTCATCCCACATCGAACAGTCCGTTTCCTTGGAGCTAATTTATCTAAGTAGACAAACGTTTTTTTTTCAGTTACCTTTTTGATCTGAAAATTCAAAGGGGGAAGAATGACGGATCTTGAAAAACACGTAAACCAACCAGGTAGAGCTAAACTCGTCAAAAAGGTTAGAGAAAAAATAAACGAATTAGGAATTACTTATATCTATTATCAATTTATTTCAGTAACTGGAAGAGTTGTTGGAAAAGGAATACCAGCAGACCACTGGGAAAGAACTGCAGAAAAAGGTTTTCAATTGGTTTATGGAGCAACAGCAAACTTATTTTTAGATCGTCATAATAATTATATTGGTTATGGTCCAGAAGCTATGGAATTGGTAGGAATACCTGATCCAGAAACTTTTGTTCAATTGCCTTGGGATAAGAGAGTTGGAAGAGTTTTTGTTACATGTTTTAGAAATAGAGAAGAAAGAAACAATCCAGGTGGTCATTTAACAAGTGACTGCAGAGGTAATCTTAGAATTTTCATGAATGAGTTCAAAAAGAAACATGGATTAGAATTAAGAGTTGGAACAGAGCCTGAAATGATGTGGTTAACAAAAAATCCTGACGGAACTCCAACTGGACAAGGTTTCTCAAAACCTTTCTGTTATCATATTGATCAATTTGAATCATTAAGACCTGTGTTTATGAAGGTTATTGAATACGCAAAAGCGATGGGTCTTGATATGATCCAAGGTGACCATGAAGATGCACCTGGCCAATTAGAACTTAACTGGACATTTGATAATGTTTTAAGAAACGCAGACAGATTATCTACCTATCGACAAATTTGTGCTCAGGTAGCAAGAGAACATAATCTTATTGCTTGTTTTATGACTAAACCATTTATGGGAGTTTCAGCAAGTGGATGTCACACCAACATGTCTTTATGGAAAGGTGGAAAAGTATCCGTAAACAAATTGGGTAACAAAAAACTTCCAGGTGTAGAAGAAGTCTTTAGCTATGTATCAGGTGGAACTAATACTTTTATGCCTGATACTAAAGATATGCAATTACCTGGAAAAATTGGATTACAATCAATTGCAGGTATAATGAAACACTTGCCAGCTTTAACCGCAATTGGTTCTTCAACAGTTAACTCATATAGAAGATTATGGGATCAAGGTTTTTGGGCACCAGTATACGCTGACTGGGGTTATCAAAACAGAACTTGCGGTCTAAGAGTATCTGCGCCGGGCAGATTTGAATACAGATCAGTCGACTCTATGCATAATCCATATTTGTTAGGTGCAGCATTACTTAAAGCTTGTGATGAAGGAATATCTAAAAAAATGAAACCAGCAAAACCAGAGTCTAGAAATATATATGAAGCTCAAAAAGCTGGTAAAGATGTTAAAAAACTTCCACTAAGTTTAGGTGAGGCTTTAGATAGATTGGCTGAAGACGAAGTTATAAAATCATCAATGCCAGATGAAATGTATAAAGTATTTAATTGGTACAAACGAGATGAGTGGGAAAAATTCCTTGGTGCAACAACACAATGGGATCTTGATACTTATTTAGATTGTCTACCGTAGTAGGATAAAATATGTGCGGGATAGCAGGATTAATTCATAGAGGAAATACTTCAAAGGTTGGTTTTGAACTTCAAGGTATGCTTCAAGCATTAAAGCATAGGGGAGAAGATTCAACTGGATACGCTCTATACGGAAAAACTGACGGTCAAAATTTTATCATGAGATTTAAAGTTGGAGAAAATGTCGGTGAAGGTAGTACTTCAATTATGGAAGATGTCTCTGTATATGATGAAAGAAAAAAAATAGTTGATGGATATTTATCTGATTTGGAAGCAAAGATAATTAAAGAGGAAAGAATACTTCCTTATTCATTAAGATATGAAATTGAGTACGATAAAGATCTTATGGAGTTTTCACAAAAAATTGAAAGCGTGCCTGGTGTTGAAATTCTATCAATGGGTAAGTCTTTAGAAGTAATTAAAGACTTAGGAAATGCTGAAGCAGTATGCAAGAGATATAACCTTGATAAATTAGTTGGTACTCATGCAATTGGACATGCAAGAATGGCAACAGAGTCAGGCGTTGATATTAAGTCAGCACATCCATTCTGGGGATATCCTTTCAGTGATGTATCTGTTGTTCATAACGGTCAATTAACTAATTATTGGAATAATAGAAGAGTATTAGAAAATAAGGGAATGAGATTTATGTCAGAGTGTGACTCTGAATTAATTGCAGTTTATTTGGCTGAAAAAATGAGAAATGGAGCGACATTAGAAGAAGGTATGAAAGAGTCTCTAACGGGCTTAGATGGAGTTTTCACTTACTTCGTTGCTACCAAAGACTCTTTGGGGATGGCTAAAGATACTATGGCTGCAAAACCACTGGTATTATATGAGTCTGATGATCTTGTAGCTATGGGTTCTGAAGAAATAGCGATTAGATCAGTACTACCACAAGAAATAGAAACATATGATCCTTTTGATGGAGAGGTTAAAGTATGGCAAATTTAAAAACTTCAGAAAAAAAAACTAAAGCTCAATCAATGGGACTTCATTCAGAGGTCTTAACTGGAAAAACACAACAAAAATTTTTTAATCCTGATGAAGCAGAAAATTTTTATTATTTTGGAACATATGATGTGGATTTCAACAAAAGAACAGAAATCGATGTTAAAAATATGGAATGCAGGGAAGCCAATAAAAAAATTGATGAATTGATGAAAGATGGATATGGAACAATAGTTATAAAAAATCCTCAAGGAAAACACAGTTTAGGTGTAGGAATTTTAAATAAATTAAATTTAATATTTGAAGGAAGTTTAGGTTACTTTGGATGTGGATCAATGGATGGTCCAATAGTTAGAATTAATGGAAGAGTTGGTTGGTCTTGTGCTGAAAATATGATGGCTGGCAAAGTTGTTATAGAAAAAAATGCAGGGTCTTGCTTTGGGGCAGCTATAAGAGGTGGAGATCTGATATGCAAAGGAAGCGTGGGTGCAAGAACTGGTATTGATCAAAAAGGTGGAACTATAATTATTGGCGGAGATGCTGGTGCTTTTACAGGTTTTATGATGCAAAGAGGTAGAATAATAATCTTGGGTGACGTAGGTATAAACCTAGGTGACTCTATGTATGATGGGACAATTTTTGTAGGTGGAAAAATTGGATCATTTGGTAGTGATGCTGTCGAAGCAGAATTAACTGATTCAGATCAAGACTGGTTAAGAAGAAAATTAAAGGTTGCGGAGATCGGAGAAAACTTCGATGTTTCTAAAATGACCAAAGTTGTTGCAGGAAAAAAACTTTGGAATTACGATGCTCTTGAACCTACAGAGAAAAAAGGAGCAATTTAAATGGCAAAGAAAAAAAACGGTAACGGAAAGTCAAATGGTCATTCCAACGGAAATGGAGTAGCGTCTAGAAATAAAAGTTTGCTAGGTCACAATGCAATCTTCACTCCTGAAGTAATGGATGACATCCATATTAAATCAGAATTAGGTAGATACAGAATGCGTGGTATGGCTTTAATGAAAAAAATACCAACTTTTGATGATCTAGTTTTCTTGCCAGGAACTTTAACAAGATTTGTAATTGAAGGTTATAGAGAAAAATGTGAAACTAAAACTATCATTGGCCCAAGGTGTGAAAATCCAATTGAACTTGATATACCAGTTTATATTACTGGAATGAGTTTTGGTGCATTATCTTATGAGGCAAAAACAGCATTAGCGAGAGGTGCTACAATGGCTGGTAGTGCAACATGTTCTGGCGAAGGTGGGATGATACCAGATGAAAGAAGATATTCAGAAAAATGGTTTTATCAGTGCATACAATCAAGATACGGTTTTAACCCGCACCATGCACAACTAGCTGATGGAATTGAAGTATTTATTGGACAAGGACAAAAAGTTGGAATGGGAGGTCACTTGATGGGTCAAAAAGTTACTGATCAAGTTGCAGAAATGAGATCACTACCCGCAGGTATAGATCAAAGATCTCCAGCAAGACATCCTGATTGGTTAGGTCCAGACGATTTAGCTTTAAAAGTTCAAGAGCTTAGAGAATTAACAAAAAACAAAGTGCCAATTCAATTGAAACTTGGTGCAGCAAAAGTTTATGATGATGTTAGAATGGCAGCAAAATGTGATCCAGATTCAATTTATCTTGATGGAATGGAAGGTTCAACAGGTGCTGGACCACACATAGCAGCTGCAAACACTGGTATCCCAGGAATTGCTGGAATTAGAGAAGCAAGAAGAGCTTTGGATGATGTTGGTAAAACCGGAAAAGTAACTTTAATTTATGCAGGTGGTGTTAGAGACGGAGCAGATATGGCTAAAGCTTTAGCACTTGGTGCAGACGCAATTGCAATTGGAACGGGTGCAATGGTGGCTTTGAATTGCAATAAAGAAATACCAGAGTCTAACTTTGAAAAAGAAATGGGTGTACCTGCAGGTCATTGCTATCACTGTCATACAGGTAGATGTCCAGTGGGAGTAGCTACTCAAGATCCAAAATTAAGAAAAAGATTAAATCCTGATGATGCAGCATTAAGAGTGTATAATTACTTGCATGCGATGACATTGGAGGCTCAATTGTTGGCTAGAGCATGTGGAAAAACAAATATTCACTCGCTAGAACCAGAAGATATGGCTGCATTAACAATGGAGGCTTCTGCTTTAGCTAAAGTACCTCTTGCAGGAACAAATCATACAGTAGGAGTTAAAGATTTCCATAAAATCTAATAGCAAATATGCCAAAGAAAAAAGGTAAGAAAAAAGTCAAATCAAAAGAGATCAAAGGTCAATTAGGAAAGAAAAAAGAAACTGCAAGAGAAAAAATGATTGGCCAAACAATTGGCTACCGATATGATGTTAATCTTTTGCCTGACTATAGTCGACTAACTCCATTTTTAAAAAAATATATAGAAGCTATGGGTTGGGATGATCTTAATTGGTTAGAAGATGTTCATATGGGTTATGAAGAAAATAGACCTGCTGTTTTTGATAGAAATGCTAATGGTTGGGTAACGATACCAAGTAAAATAAAATTACCTAATAATCAGCAGGATAGAGACATGATAGCTAGAGAATTATTGGTAAAGTTTCAAATGTCCCCGAATCATCCTCTGGTTGACCTTAAAAAAGCATATTTAAAATTCTAATTTTCAATTTCAAGTTGATAAAATAATTATTAACTTCTACTTTTTATAAATAAAATAAAATTGTCAGCGTAAAAAAAATTTCATAGAGTCTATTAACTATTAATAGGAGAGAGAAATATGACTGATCAATTAGGTGCTCTCACAACTTTATTTACAGAATTTTACTATTGGGTAACTGTGGTTCTTATGTTTTTGATCCACGTAGGTTTCTGTATGTATGAAGTTGGGGCATCTCGTTACAAACATCACCAACACACTCTTATGAAAAATACAATGCTGATACCACTGGTAACAGTCACATGGTTTTTCTTTGGTTGGTGGATATACTGGGCATTTCCAACAGGACCCGGATTAGCTCCTTCGATTATGACCGAAAGTACTGGTCTAGTTCTTGGAGGTGGATTTGGTGGAAATGATCTTGCTAACCCTACAAATGCATTGATGGCCGTAAATCTTAATGATCATATAATGGGTGTCTTCTGGGCAGCCTTTTTATTATTTTCATGGACTGCAGCTTCAATTGTATCTGGAGCGGTTATTGAAAGGATAACTACTTTTGCATTTGGAATACTTGCAATTGCAATTGGATCTGTTTTCTGGACAATAGATGCTTCATGGGGATGGCATTTTGATGGATGGATGTTAAAAATTTTAGGATATCACGATGCTTATGCTTCTGGAGTAATTCACGCAATTGCCGGAGGTTTTGCCTTAGGTGTTCTAATTGTTTTAGGACCAAGAATTGGAAAATTTTCATCTAGCGGAGAACCAAGAAACATTGGGCCAAGAAATCCTTGGTTAGTGACTGTTGGATTATTTTTAATCTACACAGGTTTTTGGGGTTTTTACGCAGCATGTAATGTACCAATATATGATCTTGGACCTGAGTATGGTATGGAAGGTGTAACTTTCTTTACCGCAACTAATATCTACCTAACACCTACAACACTCAGCGGAATAACGATGAACTTTTTAATGTCGTTATCTGGAGGTTTGTTGGCTGGATATGTAATATCAAAGGGAGATCCTTTCTGGACTTATTCATCAGGACTTGCAGGCATAATATGTGCATCTGCGGGTAATGATTTATATCATCCAATACAATCAATGATAATCGGTATGATCGGAGTAGTTATAGCTTACAAAATGCATTACTGGGTCGAGAAAAAATATAAAATCGACGATGCAGTTGGAGCAGTAGCTGTTCATGGTTATGCTGGATTTGTTGGTCTTGTAATATGTGGTTTCGTTTTAAATGGTTATCCTTCATCTGGATACAGTGTTGGAGCTATGTGGGACGGAACTAATTATGCAGCAATTAATCCACTAGGAATGTTTATCGGAGCAATAATAATGTTTTTTGTTTTAGGTATGCTTCCTGGATATATAATTGCAAAAGTTCTTAATGGAATGGGTAAATTAAGAATACCTAGAGAAGTAGAGCTTGCAGGACTTGACTATACAATAATGGAGGAGGCTAAAGAAGACGAAAAAGCTGTAGTCTCGGCCAGTAGATAAAGGAGGTATGTAAATGGCAACAGTATCAAATTGGATAGATCATTTAAGTGCCTCTGAGGTACAAGGATCTGTCTATCCAGGTGTTGGTTCGGAAGGAGTGCTAGTTATAATAGCAATTCTTATTTGGGTTGGCTGGCATGTTATTTCATCTAAACAAGAAGATGGTAAGATGAATGCAATTGTCAGAAAAAAACCAAGTGCTAACGACTGGAAAAGCAATATAACAGATGGTTAAAACTTTTAAGAGGGCGCATGAAATACTGTGCCCTCTTTTTTTTAATGCAAAATTCTGAAGAAAATAATCAAAATGAAAATAAAACACCAAGCAAAATGGCAAGACTTGCTTGGCCAAAAGCTAAGTATGGTGTCTATGCCGCAATCATCATTATTGTATTAGTAAATCTCCTTTACTATAAAGATTTTTTGTTATCTTTAATTTAATTAATTTTTATGTGTGGAATTGTTGGAATATACCTAAAATCAAAAAAGTTTCAAAAAGATTTAGGTAAAATGTTATCTGGAATGTTAATAAATATGGAGTCCAGAGGACCTGATAGCGCGGGGTTTGCCATTTATAAGAGAGAGAAAAAAGAGGAATTTAAATATTCAATATGTATTAACAATTTAACTTTCGAAAAATTTAAGAAAAGAATCACCGGAAAAATTAAATTTACTAAAATATTGAAAAATTCAGACCACGTAATTTTAAGCTCCAAAGAAAAACCAAAAAAAGTTTTGGATATTTTAAATGAATTTAAGGGAGTTTCCTTGGTTGGTTATGGTAGATCTATTGAAATATTTAAGCAAATTGGAAATCCTAAAGATGTAGTAAAAAAGTTTAATTTGGAAAACTTTAGTGGAACACATGGAATAGGTCATACTAGAATGGCTACTGAAAGTGCTATAACAACTGATGGATCTCATCCCTACTCTACAGGCTCTGATGAATGCCTGGTTCATAATGGATCTTTATCAAATCACAATAACCTAAGGAGAAATTTAACTAAAAAAGGGATAAATTTTAAATCTGAAAACGATACTGAGGTAGCAGCAGGATATATTTCAAATCATTTATCAAGTAAAAAAAATTTAAAAGAGACACTTATGAGTGGCTTAGGTGACTTAGATGGATTTTACACTTTTATTACAGGCACAAGAAAAGGATTTGCTATAGTTAGAGATGAAATTGCATGCAAACCTGCTGTTGTTGCTGAAACTAAAGATTATGTTGCAATCGCATCTGAATTTCAAGCAATGGCACATTTACCTGGAGTTAACATGGCTAAAATTTTTGAGCCTGAACCTGGTGTTGTATATTCTTGGGGCAATTAATGAAATTAGATTTGAGAAAATTAAAACTTAGGAAAGTAAATGAGACATTACAATCTATAGATCAAAAAAGGAATAATAAGAGTTATACAATTTTAAATCCAGAGGGAAATCATGCTATCTGTGCAGGGTTAACAGATGATATAGATGTAACAGTAAAAGGTCATGTCGGATATTATTGTGGAGGAATGAACCAAAACGCAAATATCACAGTTGAAGGAAATGTTGGAACGGGTGTAGCTGAAAACATGATGTCTGGAAAAATTCATGTAAAAGGAAATGCCTCTCAGTCTGCTGGAGCTACAGCACATGGAGGATTATTAGTAATTGATGGAGATGCAAGTTCCAGATGTGGAATTTCAATGAAAGGAATTGATATTGTTGTCAAAGGTTCTGTAGGTCACATGTCTGCTTTTATGGCACAGTCTGGTAATTTAGTAGTTTGTGGTGACGCGGGTGAGGCATTAGGTGATAGTT
>CACJNI010000007.1 GCA_902594705.1 uncultured Pelagibacteraceae bacterium | reverse complement strand
AATAAATTAAATCAATACGAGGAGATACTTCTAATCGGATCTGGAAAGGGAGTTTCTACTGTTTCATCTATAAAAGAGAAAAACTGGAATAGAAAAAAATATAAATCCTATGAAACTTTTATAAGCAAATATCAAACTAAAATACTAAAACAAAAAAAATTGAGTAATTATTTATGAGAAATCCTAATAACCCTTGCATATTCTGTTTTACAAACAAAAAGGAATATCTTTTTGAAAACGAACTAGCTTATGCAACTACTGACACATACCCTGTTTCAAAATTTCATTCTCTTATAATTCCAAAGCGGTGTGTAAAAAATTATTTTGATCTTACTTCAAAAGAAATCCTTGCGTGCAATAAAATAATTAAAAAATTAAAAAAAAAAATTGAAATGAGTGATAAATCTGTCAAGGGTTTTAACATTGGTACCAACTCTGGCAAGGTTGCTGGACAATCAATTAATCATTGTCATATTCACTTGATTCCAAGAAGAAAAAATGATGTTAAAAATCCCCAAGGTGGTGTTAGAGCTGTAATCTCTTCTAAACAGCATTATGTAAGGAAAAAGTAACTTTTATTAACATTTTTTTATTGAGATGAGATTATTAGTCAGTTGAACTAATATTTTTTATAGAATAAGAGCTTATATTAGTATTATATTTAGCGGAGATAATAATATGTTCACAACAAATCCATTTGCTGTCCTTTCTTCAACAGTTCCTTCAATTGCTTTGCAAGCATTTGTTTTGTTGATGTTAGCATTAGTAGTGATTGGAACACTGATGGATATTATTCATAAGAAGAATGTAAAATATTTTTTTAATAATGCTAAAAAAGCAAAAAAAGCAGCAAGTAGAGAATTAAGTCTTGGAGAAAAAACAGCGATAATTTCTAAAACAGTAGTACATGATATTGGAACTACATCTGAATTAGGTTTGGGCAAAAGAAGATTTGCACATGTATTAGGAATGTATGGAACAATATTATTTTGGATTGGTTCAGGTGTTATGATATTTGGATATTCTTCTCCTAATGCGGTAACCCCATCTATATGGCCAATCATTTGGCACGCTGGTGCAATTTTAACTTGTTTAGGAGCTTATTGGTTTTGGTTCTTTTTAAGAGTAGATGTATCTGCTGAAGCTCACTCAGTTTTTAGGATCATAAAAGCAGATTTATTTGTTTTAGCGTTAGTATTATCTTCAACGTTCGGTCTGGCTTGGTCCTATTTCCAATATTCAGGATCTACTGGTTTAAGTATTTTATTTTTAATTTTGTTTGCGGTTGCTAACATAGTTTTATTTGGTGGAGTTTACTGGTCTAAATTTGCTCATATGTTTTACAAACCAGGTGCTGCAATCCAAAAAAATTTAGCAGAAGCAGATGGTTCTAGAGATAATTTACCTCCACCCGCAGATGCTCCAGAACAATTTGGACTTGGAATTAAACGTGAGGCACCAAAGCACTATTAATATGATTGATAAAATTTTAAAGAAAGGTAATAAGTAGATATGTCAACTTTTGTATACATGACGAGATGTGATGGTTGTGGTCATTGTGTAGATATATGTCCATCAGATATCATGCATATAGACGAAACTATTAGAAGAGCAAAAAATATAGAACCAAATTTTTGTTGGGAATGCTATTCATGCGTTAAGGCATGTCCTAATCATGCAATTGATGTAAGAGGATATGCTGACTTTGCTCCAATGGGTCATAGCGTTAGAGTTAGAAGAGAAGAAGAAAAAGGAACTATTTCTTGGAGAATTAAATTTAGAAATGGGACAGAGAAAAATTTTGTATCACCAATAACAACAAAACCTTGGGGGAAATTTATACCAAAATTAGCTGAAGCTGATACTCCTAATCAAGGAGAAATTAATTCACAAATTTTATATAATGAGCCGCATGGTTTAAATACTGAAAAAGATTTACCAACCTTAGACAAGAATTCATTTAAGCAAGGCGTTTATTATTAATGGCTAAGCACAAAACTATCATCGAAGAATGTGACGTACTAGTTGTCGGTGGAGGTATGGCTGGAACAGGGGCTACCTTTGAGGCAAGACACTGGGGAAGAGATTTAAAAATAATCTGTGTTGAAAAAGCAAATATAGATAGAAGTGGTGCAGTTGCACAAGGTCTTTACGCTATAAACTGTTATATGGGAATGCAGTGGGGTGAGAATATGCCAGAGGATCATGTAAGGTACGCTAGAAATGATTTAATGGGTCTTGTAAGAGAAGATTTAGGTTATGACATGGCACGTCATGTAGACTCAACTGTTCACATGTTTGATGAATGGGGTCTTCCTATGATGAAAAATAAGGAAACTGGAAGGTATCAACGAGAAGGTAAATGGCAAATTATGATACACGGTGAGAGTTACAAACCGATTGTAGCTGAGGCCGCAAAAAAATCTGCTGATAAAATTTATAATAGAATAATGATTACTCATCTTTTAAAAGATGAAAAAAATCCAAATCGAATAGCTGGTGCAGTTGGCTTTAATGTTAGAACTGGAAATTTTCACGTATTTAAATCTAGAACAGTAGTTGTTTCTGCTGGAGGAGCATCTCACATATTTAAACCAAGAGCAGTTGGTGAAGGTATGGGTAGAACATGGTATGCACCTTGGAGTAATGGATCTGCTTATGCACTACCTATTCAAGCAGGTGCAAAAATGACTCAAATGGAAAATAGAATTGTACTTTGTCGATTTAAAGATGGTTATGGTCCAGTAGGAGCATATTTCCTTCATTTAAAAACTTATACTCAAAATGCAAATGGCGAAAATTACGAGAAGAAATGGTATGAAGCTACTAAAGAATTAGTAGGTGAATATATAGACCATCATCCAACACCAACATGTTTGAGAAATCATGCATTTATTCAAGAAACAGCTGCAGGTGGTGGACCAATCCACATGGTTACAAAAGAAGCATTCCAAGACCCACACTTAGAAACAGTTGGATGGGAAAATTTCTTAGGAATGACGGTTGGACAAGCGGTGGTTTGGGCATCTCAAAATATCGATCCAAAATACACAAATCCAGAATTAACAACTTCAGAACCATATGTAATGGGATCTCATGCTACATGTTCAGGAGCATGGGTTAGTGGACCAGAAGATATAGCACCTGATGAATATTTCTGGGGATACAATAGAATGATGACTATCGATGGATTATTTGGAGCAGGAGATGCAGTTGGTGGAAGTGCTCATAAGTTTTCATCAGGTTCATTCACAGAAGGAAGGTTAGCGTCTAAAGCTGCTGTTAAATATATTCAAGATAAAAAAGCTGATGATATCGAAGTTTCTGATGCACAATTAGAGAAGCTTAAAGAAGAAATATTCAAGCCAATTGAGAACTATACGGTGGGAAGAAATGAAATTACTGGAGGAACTGTTTCTCCAAGCTATATTTTACCTATACAAGGACTACAAAGACTACAAAAAATTATGGATGAATATTGTGGTGGATTAACAAATAATTACATGACAAACGATAATCTACTCAAAAAAGGCTTAGAACAGCTACAATTACTTCAAGAAGACTTAGATCATATCGGAGCAGAAGATTATCACCAATTGATGAGAGCATGGGAACTTAAGCATAGAGCTGTAACATCAGAATGTGTTGCTCATCATACGTTATTTAGAGAAGAAACGCGTTGGCCAGGCTATTATTATAGAGGCGATCATATGAAACTTGATGATGAAAACTGGCACTGTTTAACTGTTTCTAGAAGAGATCCTGAAACTGGAAAATTTGAAATGGAGAAAAAGCCTGTTTATCATATCGTTGATGATAAAGAGAAGAAGCAAGCTTCCTAACCATTTTAGATGAGTATTGTCGACAAATCAGACGAAGAAATCATTAAAATTGCCGATCCTATCTGGGATAACATGGTTAGATGTTCCAACATGAAAGATTATGGTGGTTTTACAAGAGATTTATCATCACAAATGCTTTATGGGGCTAACGAAGTAGAGCTTGGTAAGCAATGGGCAAGCAATAAGCTGATCTCAAGCCTCAAAGAGGGGTGTAAGGCGATAGGCTGTTTGAGAAGAGGCTTGTACGTAACTGTTATTTATAAACAAAACAGTACAGAGATACCTGGTGACTTTTTAGGTCGACTCGTCCTTGGAGAAGAGGGAGATGAGGTTAAAGTCTTCGGGGCAACTATTTTTTAAATTTAATTAAATATTATTTGCATTTAATAAAACTTGTGGTATTTCGCGGGTATGCTTCAAGCTTTTAATCAAAATATTAAGAAAATCCCTTTGTTAGTTTCTAATCAGTTTTCAAAAATAATTAAATCTTTTCTATATCTTTTTATATTTTTTACTTGGGCTATTATAATCCTAGGAACATTTCAAAATTTTATTTAATTTATTCTTATAATCATTGACTTTAGATTATGAGAGGAATAGTTAGATTATATGGAATATTTTCTTCCAATAGCTCAAGTCGAAATTAACATACTCTTTATATTTGGTTTAAGTTTAGCAGTTGGTATTCTTTCAGGATTATTTGGTGTAGGTGGGGGATTTTTAATGACACCGTTTTTAATATTTTTAGGTATTCCACCTGCTTATGCAGTTCCTAATGAAGCAAGCAATATTTTAGGTACATCGGTATCTGGTTCAACTACTCATTATTTAAAAGGTACATTAGATTATAAAATGGGATTGATGATAGTGGTTGGAGGAACTATTGGAACTTTACTTGGGATATTAACTTTTTCTTATTTTCAAGATATTGGAAAAATAAACATCGTTATCTCTTTAGCCTACATGTACATCTTAGCTATACTTGGAACTTTAATGCTTATTCAAGGAGTATCCGAAATTGATAAGGCTAGAAAAAAAATTGTTGTTAGAAAAAAATTACATACTCATTATTGGATACATGGACTACCCTTTAGAATGCGTTTTAAAAAATCAAAAGTTTATGAAAGTGCATTTACTCCAATTATTATTGGTTTAATTGTTGGATATATTGCAGCAATTATGGGAGTGGGTGGTGCATTTATATTGGTTCCTGCAATGATTTATATTATTGGAATGCCAACCAAATTAATCCCTGGCACATCTTTGTTTGTTACAATATTTGTAAGTGCAATCGTAACAGTTCTTCATGCCTTTAATTATGGAACAATTGATCTCGTTTTAGTTTTTGTACTTATACTTGGCTCAATTATTGGCGTTCAGTTTGGTCAAAAAATTGGTGAAAAAGTTGATAGCTCAGAATTTAAAACAATCTTAGCAGTACTTTTATTATTAGTTGGAATTGCAATTGCTTATGACACTTTTATTAAGGAAGATGTAATCATTGAAACAGTAACAAATGGAAGTAAAAATCTTGGTAACATTGCACAGTTTATTTTAGATTATTCTAAAGACCTTCCAGTATTTTATGGACTTACTTCAGTTGTTTTAGCAGTAGTTCTTGGAATTGGAGCTGCAATTTTAAGAAATTATATTTCCAATTGGAACAAAGCAAGAGAAGCTAAACTTAAAGCTTAAGCACTTCTGTATAATTTAGTCATTACAAATTCTCTATGACCTAATGCTTCAGCACAAGTTAATCTTCCGTTTGCAACTCTTATCGTAGCTTTAATTAATTCATCACCAGCTTCATCTAAATTCATTTCTCTTGATAAGATTTTAGAAACATCAACATCAATATGCTCACTCATGGTTCTGGCAGTTAAAGGATTAGCAGTTAGTTTTACTACTGGTTCAATTGGGTTTCCAATTATATTTCCTTGTCCAGTTGGAAATAGGTGAAGATTAAATCCTCCTGCAGCTTGCAAGGTAACACATTCAGCAGCAGCTGATGATGTATCCATAAAGTATAAGCCTGGACCTTTAGTTGGTTCTTCAGCTGGTTCTAATACATCAATAAATTTACATCCCCCAATTTTTTGAAAGTTTCCAAATGCTTTTTCTTCAATTGTAGTAAGTCCACCAGCTATGTTTCCAGCTGTTGGTTGACTTTCAGAAAGATCGTCTGTTGCCTCTTTTAAGATGAAATCATTATAAGAACTCCAAGTTTTTCTAAACTTTTCTTGAGCCTCAGGAGTTTTTCCTCTTTTTTCACAAACAGTTTCAGCACCTGTTAGCTCAGATGTTTCACCAAAACATAAATGAACACCAAGGGGTTCTAATTTATCCATTAAATTTCCAACTGTAGGATTTGATGCTAATCCTGATGTTGTATCAGACTCTCCGCATTTAACAGATATCCATAAATCACTTATAGGACGCTCTTCTCTTTGTTTCTCTGATGCCCAAATTGAAAATTCTTGAGCTTTCTTTGAAACTCTTGCAATAGTGTCTATATCTCCTACACCCTCTATACTAAAACCTTCAACTGGTTTTCCAGTCGTTGCAATTGCATCAACAATTCTTTTTGTCCACTTAGGTTCAATACCAATTACTATAACTGCTGCAACATTTGGATTTTTTCCTGTTCCAATCATTGTTCTGAAATGAAGCTCTAAGTCTGCTCCAAATTGCAATCTTCCATAAGAATGTGGAAGTGCAATCGTGCCTTTAATATTATTAGCTACAGCTTCAGCACAAGCATTTGAAATATCATCAACAGGTAGAATTATTACATGATTTCTTGTTCCTGTTCTTCCATCTTCTCTTTTATATCCTAAAAATGTTTTTGGAATTTCCATTTTACCACTTTTTAGTTTTTACGTTGTGAACATGCACATGCTCACCTTTTTTTATTGATTTTACAACTTTGCCAATATCATGCCCGTACTTTAATATTGTATCTCCTTCGTTAAGATCAGTCATAGCAATTTTATGACCCAAAGGTATTTCATCCATCGATTGAATTTTTACTGATTTATCATTTTCCATAATCCAGCAATCACAGTCTTGTTTAGGAGTAATTTTTTCAATAACAACAACACCTACATTGTCTTTTTCATCGTGGATTATAATATCTGTGCCAGCCATTGTGACGATTTCTTTGTTTGAAATTCGATCCAATTTATATATGAATTGGGCACTTTGACAATTAAAAAATAGAATTTAGAAAGATTTGATATGGCTAAAATGACAACCGAAGAAGCTTTTGTAAAAGTTTTACAAATGCATGGTATCGAACATTCGTTTGGTATTATTGGTTCAGCATTCATGCCTATTTCTGATCTTTTCCCAGATGCTGGAATAACTTTTTGGGACGTTGCTCATGAAACAAATGGTGGATTGATTGCTGATGGTTACACGAGAGCAACTGGAAAAATGTCAATGGTGATTGCTCAAAATGGTCCAGGTATTACAGGACTTGTTACACCAATAAAAACTGCTTACTGGAATCATACTCCGTTACTATTAGTTACACCACAAGCAGCAAACAAAACTATGGGCCAAGGTGGTTTTCAAGAAGTAGAGCAAATGAATTTATTTAAAGACATGGTGTGTTATCAAGAAGAAGTTAGAGACCCATCAAGAATGGCAGAAGTTTTAAACAGAGTTATAGAAAAAGCATTTAGAGGGTCAGCGCCTGCACAAATAAATGTACCAAGAGATTTTTGGACACAAGTTATAGATATAGAATTACCTCCAATTGTAAGATTTGAAAGACAAGGTGGTGGAAAAGATGCTGTTGATAGAGCTGCGAAATTATTATCAGAAGCAAAATTCCCAGTAATTTTATCTGGAGCAGGAGTTGTTATAGGTGATGCGATTGATGATTGTAAAAAATTAGCAGAAAAGCTTGATGCACCTGTGTGCAATGGATATCAACATAACGATAGCTTTCCAGGAAGCCATCCATTAGCCGTTGGTCCATTAGGTTACAACGGATCTAAAGCTGCAATGGAGTTAATTTCAAAAGCTGATGTAGTTTTAGCATTAGGAACAAGATTAAATCCATTTTCAACATTACCAGGATATGGAATTGATTACTGGCCAAAAGATGCAACAATAATTCAAGTAGATATGAACCCTGATCGTATTGGTTTAACTAAGAAAGTTACTGTTGGTATTTGCGGTGATGCTAAAATGGTAGCTCAACAAATATTAGAAAAACTTTCATCAAATGCTGGAGATAATGGTAGAGAAGATAGAAAAAATCTAATTCATCAAACAAAATCTGCATGGTTGCAAACTCTTACAAGTTTAGATCATGAAGATGATGATCCAGGAACTGTTTGGAATAAAGAAGCAAGAGAAAGAGATAAAGATAGAATGTCTCCAAGACAAGCATGGAGAGCTATCCAAGCTGGGATGCCAGAAGATGTTATAATTTCAAGTGATATTGGAAATAATTGTGCAATAGGTAATGCATACCCAACATTTGAGAAACCAAGAAAATATTTGGCACCAGGTTTATTTGGACCCTGCGGTTACGGATTTCCATCTATTCTTGGAGCAAAAATTGGATGCCCAGATACTCCAGTTATAGGTTTTGCTGGTGACGGAGCATTTGGAATAAGTATGAATGAAATGAGTTCATGTGCAAGAGAAGAGTGGCCCGCAATAACGATGGTAATTTTTAGAAATTATCAATGGGGCGCTGAAAAGAGAAATTCAATTTTATGGTTCGATGATAATTTTGTGGGAACAGAGTTAGATCCAGAATTAAGTTATGCAAAAGTTGCTAATGCATGTGGATTAAAAGGTGTTATCGCAAATACAATGGAAGAAACTACAAAAGCTATTAAACAATCGTGTGAAGATCAGAAAAAAGGTATTACGACATTTATCGAAATAATTCTAAATCAAGAATTAGGTGAGCCATTCAGAAGAGATGCTATGAAAAAACCAGTTAAAGTAGCTGGTATAAGCAAGAGTGATATGAAGCCCCAAAAGTCTCTTGTTAGTTGAGATTAGTAAAATTTCATTATAAAAATTTAACTTACCTATGAGTAATAATTTAAAAGTTTCAATAATTATAATACTTGGAGTTATAGCATTGTATATATCAACTCAGTATTACTCAGGTTTTAATAAAAGCAAAACTATTAAAGCGTGTATAATTGGAAAAGCTGAATTAGACTCAAATAAACCTGAAAGCGAAAGACTTTCTGCTGATGAGATTAAAAAATTTTGTGAAGATCAAATAAAATGATGAAAAAATCAAAAAGATCAGATGTTGATCCATTTATTGTCATGGATGTGATGGAATCGGCAAGAATTGCTGAAGAAAAAGGTAAAGATATAATTCATATGGAGGTAGGGCAGCCAGGAACACCAGCACCCAAGATCGCAAAAGATTATATTACTAATGAGATAAACAAAAATAATCTAGGTTACACAGTATCACTTGGTCTACCTGCTTTAAGAACAAAAATTTCAAAACTATATGGAGATTGGTACAATTTAGATTTAAATCCAAATAGAATAGTAGTTACAACAGGCTCTTCTGGAGCTTTTATCTTATCCTTTTCTGCACTATTTGATAGTGGAGATAGAGTTGGAATTGGTTCTCCAAGTTATCCTAGCTATAGACAAATACTAAAATCACTAAGTTTGGAAACTGTAGATATTCAAACTAAACTTCAAAATAGATTTCAACCTGTTCCAGCAGATATTACAAATAATAATTTAAATGGAATTCTTGTAGCATCACCTGCAAATCCAACTGGGTCCATGTTAGATAAACAATCTTTAGAAAATCTAATTAATACCGCAAATGAGAATAATATAAGTTTTATTAGTGATGAAATTTATCATGGAATTCAATATGAAAATAATCCAACATCAGCTCTAGAGATTACAGATAATTGCTATGTAATTAATTCTTTTTCAAAATACTTTTCAATGACTGGTTGGCGAATAGGGTGGATGGTTGTACCAGAAGATCATGTCAGACAAGTAGAAAGACTTTCGCAAAATTTGTTTGTTTGTCCTCCGCACGCAAGTCAAGTTACAGCTCTTGCTTCATTAGATGCAAATGAAGAGTTACAATCGAATGTTGAGGTATATAAAAAAAACAGAGAGATACTTTTAGAAGAATTACCGAAAGCAGGATTAAAAAAGTTTTCACCACCTGATGGAGCTTTTTACATCTATGTTGATATTTCTGAATATTCAAATGATAGCTTAGCTTTTTGTAAAAAAGTTTTAGATGAAGCAAATGTTGCGATAACACCAGGAATAGATTTTGATCAAAAAAGAGGAAATTCTACTATCCGATTCTCATACGCTAGAAGCACAAAAGATATAATTGAAGGTGCCAAGAGAATTAAAGATTTTATGTCTAAAAATTATTAAAAGGGGTCAGCTCAATTGGTAATTACCAAAAGAGCTCCCCTTTTTTATGCCATTTTGGCCAAATCCATCAAATGGATTTAGTTTGTGTTATTTTTAATATGTGATATCTCACCAGCTAAGTGTCAGGTGGCGTTATTCTAAGCATTTGCACCTCCTTCACTTATAAAATAAGTTTTAGGTAGGTTGTATTCAACAAATTTATTTCTATTTTTTATTAATATATTATTTGAATACAACCTGTCTCTTTAGTAGATTCTCGATATCAAAATAATCAAAATATTCCCAACCTCTTAAATGAAACTTATGTCACAGAGACAGACAATAAATATATTTGTAATTAAATTCTAATGAAAACGATATTTGTTATTGGATCAAAAAAACATACTCTGAAATACACAAGAAAAATGCCTGAGGGTGAAGTTAAGAAAATGAAATCTTTTGTTACAAACAAGGGACAAAAACTTGAAAAAACTTCAAAATTTAAAATTTTAAAAGTATCAGACGACAAAACTTCAAGAACTTTCAAAATCAGTCTTTAATTATTAAAAATGAACAAAATCGTGTGGTTCAGGAACGATCTACGTGTATCTAATAATGATGCATTCAACGAAGCTGCAAAATCGGGAAAGATTTTACCAATTTACATATTTGATAAAGAATATCACAAATTACCTACATCAAGCTCATTCCATCTCGATTTTTTAAAATCATCATTAGAAGACTTAAAAAAAACATTGAGTGAAAAATATAATGCTAAACTCAATATATATTATGGAGATACATTAGAAATATTAAGTCATTTAACTGATAAATTTAAAATAAATGAGGTTTATTCAAATATAATATTCAAGAACATGTATATAACTAACTTAGATAAAGAAGTTAGTTTTTTATTTAAAGAAAAAAATATTAATTGGAAATTATCAAATCAATTTGGCGTTCAACTAAATCATAGAATTAGAAATAAATGGTCATATAATTGGAATAAATTTATAGATAGTGAAAGCGCAAAATCAAATTTAAATTGTGAGTTTATTTCAGATAATTATGTGGGGGTTTTATCAAAAATAGAAACAAATAATTTAGAAAATGGAAAAATTCAAATTGGTGGAAGACAAAACGCACTTCAACTTTTAGATTCTTTCCTTAATGACAGATCAGAAAATTACCAGAAAGAAATGTCTTCGCCGATAACAGGAGAAACTTCTTGTTCTAGATTAAGCCCTCATATTGCATTCGGAAATATTTCTATTAAGGAAATTTTTAAAAAGACTAATGACAAGTTAAAATCCAATTTATCTTTTTCAAAAAAGAAATCCTTAATTGCTTTTAAAAGCAGATTAGCCTGGCACTGTCATTTTATCCAAAAGTTATATGATGAACCTGAAATTGAATTTAGAAATATGAATAGTGCTTATAATGGAATAAGAGAAAATGATTTTAATGAAGATTATAATTTAGCATGGAAAAATGGAACTACAGGTTATCCATTTGTTGATGCTTGCATGAGGTACCTTAGAACTAACGGATGGATTAATTTTAGAATGAGAGCAATGTTAGTTTCATTTGCCTCTTATCAATTGTGGCTAGATTGGAAAAAAACATCAAAACATTTAGCAAAATTATTTACAGATTATGAGCCAGGTATTCATTATTCACAATTTCAAATGCAATCAGGAACAACAGGAATAAATTCAATAAGAATTTATAATCCAATTAAACAATCAATTGACCAAGATCCTACAGGAGATTTTATAAAAAAATGGGTTCCGGAATTAAAAAATGTTCCAGGAAAATTAATTCATGAACCATGGAAATTAACATTCATTGAACAAAAGGGAATAAATTTAGAAATTGGTAAAGATTATCCTTCACCAATAGTTGATAATAAAATATCAACAAAAATTGCAAAAGAAAAAATCTGGAATGTTAAGAAAACAACAGAAGCAAAAGTTATTTCAGCCGAAGTATTAAATAAACACGCTAGTTTATCTCAAAGAAGATAAAATTTAATTACCGTAAGGTATTCCAACTAACTTTCCATTTTCATTATAAAAATAAAAAAAGTTCGGGTTTTTTACTTTTGGCTTTTTTGAAAGCGTTTTAGATTTATTTGTTGATTTATTTTTTTTTAATTTACGTTTCACAACAAATAAATACTAAAAAAATTAAAGTAAACTATTGATAACTTTTCAACCCAGATATGCATTTATTCTTAATCAATAAATTCAAATTAAGTATATCTATTCATTTACCTTATGAAATTATCTGAATTATTTGAGCAAAACGGCTTTAATTTAGGAAATCTAAAAGAATCTTTTGATTTAATAGATGGAATATCAAAACATATAATAGCTGAAAGTGATGAAGTTTTAGCAAAGCAGCATCAAATTTCAGAAAACATTTATTTTTTAATTAAAGGCAAAGCTACATTTACCAAGTATTTTGAAACAAAATCTATAACCTTTGCAAAAATAACAAAGCCTGCAACACCATTAGGTATATCTGGACTTAATCAACCCAATAGATTTATGGGTGAAATATTTATTGAAGGTGGAACAGAATACATCTCGATAAAACTAGATGATTTAAGAGATTTACAACAAAAAAATAGTAAACTTATTTCAACATTATACTCAGCCATTTCGTTTTTTTCTTTCCAACTGCTTGTCTCTTCAAGAAATTTAAACACTTTGTATAAAGACGACGAAATAAAAATTTCTCCAGGCATCCCATCAGAAAAAAGTATTACAAATATACATAGAATTAAATCAGCCACTTTTTTTTCAACACTTACTGATGATGACTTAGAAAAGTTTATTAAATTAGGTAATATTAAGATGTATTCATCAAATCAATTTATAGTTAAAGAGGGAGATGTATCTAAAGGTTTAAAAATATTGTTAAGTGGTAAAGTTGATGGCTTATTCCATAACTTTATTAATGGAAAAATAAGAAGAAATTTTAGAACTCTAACTAGAGCTGGTATTGCCTTAACTTTATCTTCTGGAAAGGGAGATTTTTTTAATCCATATACAATTAAATCTACTAGGGATACAAAAGTTTTACATATTTCTAACGAAGCACTTGAAAATCTGATTATTTCTGACCCTCAATTATCAATAAAGATTTTCAAAAGACAATTATGGCAGCTAGGACGTTTCCAACAAAGTGCAACTGGCCTAACAAAGTATTCAGCAGAAAACGAATTAGAATTTGTTAATTTATTATTAAAAGATAATACAGCCAGAATACCTGCTAGCTCTAAGTTATATAGTATTCCACACTTATTGAAGAGCACTCATACTTATGCAATGGCATTTGATGTTGTTTACGAATTAATTATTAAAGGAAATGAGATAGAAAAATCATTATCTAGTCTAATAAAAGACACTTTAAATAATTTAGAAAGAGAGTCTCGTTTCCACAGCCAATTAAATATTATTTATAATAGAGTTTCAAATTCTTCTAGTAATTCAGATAAAACAAAATTAAGAGAGTTAACCAATTCAAATTTCACCAAAGCTTTTGATAATGTTAAATATGTAATTAAGGGTTGGGAAAATTTGCCAGATGAACCAACAAATATTTTTTTCTACAATCACTTAGCAGCTATAGATGATAATCAGCTTGCAAATGGGCATTCATTTTCAATCGACAGTCATTTCATCAGCTCAAAAATTTTATATCCAAAATATAATAATGGAGGTCAACGTATCGTTAGAACAAGTCGGAACACAGAATTTTGGAGATATAATTACTATGAAAATTTAGATTACATTTTTGTTCATACCCCAGAGTCTGATAAGTTGGACGAAAGTGAAGAGGAAAAGAAATTAAGAAAACAAAAGCTTTTTGACGAAGCTCAAAAGGTATTTAATCAAAAACAACCGATTGTAATTGCGCCCGAAGGAACATCAGAAACAGAAGATAATAAAACAATATCATCTCCAGGACCACTTAAAGCTGGAGCATTTAACCTTGCATTTAAACTTAACCCAAAACCAAAACTTATTCCAATTGCCCTTGCTAATTTTGATTATCCAGTTTCTAAAACAATATATTCAGCAGTCATTAAAGAGCCAATAACAATAAGTGATCATGTCAAAGATCCAGAAAATCAAGAGGAAATGAAAAGCTTTTTAGATAATTACAGAACCAAATTTAGATCTTATGTAGAAGAAGCTATTGATTTAGCTAAAAATGTTCAAGACAACATAGATAAAATAGAAAATTTGAAAACCAACGTAAATTTAGTCAGTCCAGTTGAAGAAGAGTTTGAGCTTGACGTTAGAGAATTAGAACATAATTCTTTTCAACAGACGAAAACAAATAACAGTGTTGCTTTGTATGGTAGTTCAACTTTTAAAATGTGGGATAATGCCAAAAACGATTTATCAATAAATAATCTTTATAATTTAGGCTTTGGGGGTTCAACTTTAGTATCTTGTAGAAGATATTTTGATAGATTGGTTGCTCCTTTAAATCCATCTAATCTTTTCTTTTATGCCGGAGATAATGATATTGGTTATGGAATGGATAGTGATGAATTATTAAAAGAATTTTTATTATTTTCTAATCAAGTTGAAGAAAAACTACCTAGAGCAAAATGTTTTTTTATTTCAATTAAACCCAGTCCTTTTAGGAGAGATCTTATGACAACAATTTTAGATGCGAATTCAAAGATAAAAAAACACTTAACCAATTTAAAAATGTGGGATTATGTTGATATTACAACACCAATGATAAATGCTGGTTATGATAAGTTTTATGATGAAGATCCATTACATATGAATGAACTTGGATATAGTTTATTAAGTAAGCTTGTAAGAGACAAAATTTACAATTAATTTTTTTAATGAGTTTTAAAAAATATCTATGGAAATGTAGATTGTTAGTCCTTAACACACCTAATTACAGCCATCCAGACTATAAAAAATCAAAAGATTTATACAAAAAAGATATCAAAGGTTTTCACAAAAGATATATAAAATTAGTTTCAAAATTAGATAAATCAAAAAAATTTAAAGTTACTTTAATTGGTTTTGATGGCACAATAAAAATTGAATTAGATAAAATATATACAAAAAAAATCTTTGAAATAGTTGATAAAATGCCAATGAATAAACTAATCAAAGATAAAAAATTTAAACCTTTAAATCTTTCTTTATTTTCAGATTATAAACCAGAGACAACCTTAAAAGGCTTAGGTTTTAAAGATAAGGAAAAAGCATTGTTTACTGTTTCAGCTATAAAAAAAAGACCACTAAAATATCAAGTAAATGTTATTGCAACTATGCTAGGTAGGGCTAAAAATCATCCAAATAAAACAAATGATATGAATGATGCAATAATTGTATTTAACAAATGGATGGAAAATTATAAGAAAAATAAAAAAAATGATTGAATTTTTATTTAAAGTATCACTTTTAATCTTTGGTTTAATTGTAATTAGGTTTGGTATAATTCAGATTAGAAAGTACAAAAAAGGAGAAATTAGATCAAAGAATAATATTTTTAGTCAAATTTCATTTTTAATTTTCTTTGCTGCAATCATAGGGTTAGTTATTTATTCAATATTAGGCTTACTCGAGTAAGCTAATTTATCTCATATTATAATTTTAAAATTCCAATAAAGAGCTTGATTATGAAAAAAATTATCTTTGTTTTTCTCAGTATTCTATCAGTATTTAATTATGCAAACGCTAAAGATTTTTTCTTAAATATAACTGATCAAATAGCAGAAAATGAATTTCGACTGAGTTATGGAGTTTCTGTTACAGATGTTAACAAAGATAATAAATATGAATTTGTGGTAACTGGCTTTGGTTTTAAAAATCTAGCTCTTTCTTATAAAGATGGAAAATTAATCAATATAATAAATGAAAAAATATTTACAGATGAAGAAAGAAGAACAATTGGTGTTGCCGCTTGTGATATCGATCAAGATGGTTATGAAGAAATTTATTTTTTAAATACCGATACATATAGTGGATCAAAAATTTATTCTGATCGATTAATAGATTTAAATAATAATAAATTTGAGGATTTATTTGAAAAAGAAATTAATCAAAATGAATTAAACTTAACAGCTGGAAGGTCAGTTGTTTGTGTAGATAGAAATGGTGATGGTGCATATGGTATTTACGTTGCAAATTATGGTGGTCCTACTCGATTTTATGAATTAATTAGAGATCGAATAAAAGACCAAGCTAAATCATTATCAATTGATAAAATTACCGGAGGTAGAGCCATAGTGTCTGGACATATTCTTTCAGATAGATCTGATATTTTTGCTGCAAATGAAAGAGGAGATAACTTTTTATATTATAATTCTAAAGGATCATTCCAAGATGTAGCTAAAGAGTATGCAGTTCAAGATAGATTTGAAAATGGTAGAGGAACAGCACTAAGTGATATTTTATATAGAGGAAGATTAGATATTTTATCCTCAAACTGGGATGGAATGCATAGAGCTTATGTTTTAGATGGAGATAAATTCAAAGATATATCAACATCTCCATACAATGATCCTACAAAAATAAGAACAGTTATTTCAGCTGATTTTGATAATGATGGATATGATGAAATTTTTATGAACAATATTGGAGAATCAAATAAGCTTTTCAAAGTTTTAGAGGGTGGAGTATTTAAAGAAATTAAAATGGAAAATGGTTTAGAGACCGTTGGACTTGGAACTGGAGCAGGTGTTGCAGACGTTGATGGCGATGGAATTTTAGAGCTATTAGTTTCTCACGGAGAGTCAGGGTTTCAACCATTAACTTTATATAAAGCAGATATTACAAATTTTAATTATTTAAGAATTAAGCCTCTTAATCAGTATGGAGCTCCAGCAAGAGGAGCAACAGTAACAATAAAATCTAATAAAAGAATTCACTCAAAAACAATTGATGCAGGTTCAGGTTATCTTTGTCAGATGGAACCCGTTGCTCATTATGGAATAAGAAAAGGTGAAAAAGATTTTAAAGTTGAAATTAAATGGACTGATGGATCAATAGAAACATTTGATATAGATGAATTAAATAAAACTTACGAATTTAGACAAAAATTATAGGACAATACTACTCATTATATAGTGTTGAAAAATTATAAAGCTTTTATATACCAAGCTTATGACTATTTGTTCTTTATCATTATTGGCATTATTTGTTTCAGGAATTGTAATGTATCTTTTTAGGGAACCATCTGAGGAAGAATTAAAAAAATTCAATAGTAAAACTCAAGACCGAAGCAACTGGTCAAATATGGGTTTTTAAATCATTAGTTAATGTACAGTATTAAAAATATACTTAGTCTTATTATATTTGTTATCTTTTTTTCAATTCCGATAAATTCAGCAAATTCTCAAGAAAAAAACTATTATCAAGATATCGTTAATGATTGGAATAAAATTTTCCCAGACAGAAATAGAAATGCGGCAGGTCCTAAATTTTTTAAATATATAATTGATAAAGATATCTCGTATGAAGATTTTGTAGAATATAATAAATTATATTGTGCAGTATCAGGTTCTTTAATAAGTCCAAATGCTGTTCCAGAATATGTTTATTTATCTGAAAACAACACAGGAAAAAAGATATGTGGTGAATATTATAGATGCTGCATTCCATGCTCCTGTGATTTAATGAAATATTCAAAAACAACTAAGATGAAACATAAATTTAAAGGCATAGAAAAAGAATTTTATGTTTTCACTATTGAAAATCCTTGTGGGAAAACAGATTTTCCTGAAAGGGTAAACAAAAAATACTTTTGTAATGGCAATGATTTAGATACAAAACAAGTTTCAGTAGTAGATGGAAAACTGGTCATTGGTTTATTACACAAAGCCAAAACCTGCACTCAATATAATGTTAATGCAATAGATAGACACCAAGTGACTGGCAGATATTGTACTCTTAGAAACAACACTCCATTAGATCAGCTTCAGTCAGGTATGGGAGATATATTTATTAAACTTGCAAGATAATACCAAGATTATATATTCATCAAAATGGTATTGTATAACGAAAAAATTAAACACCTTAGTTGTTCTGATTTAAGGGTATTTTTGAAAAGATTGGTCAAAGATAAAATAGAGAAAGAGTGGACTGAGGACTTCATTGACAACATGAATCTAGTAATAATCCCAAGAATGACAATAAAAAGACGTTATGAGAATAAGGGTATAGATATGTCAAGACTGATTGATAATCCTACCTATTATCAGCATGTCAAAAAGAGTGTCGACTCTCGAGGTAATCTTGAATTTAAAGATCGATAATTTTTTTTCCGATACGCCAATTTAATCTCTAGCACTGCATTCATATTTTCTGTAAGTTGTCTTAAAAAAACAAACTTAAGAGGGAAATATGAACAAATATTTTAAAATAATTGTTGTTTTATTATCTTCTCTATTTTTAAGTTTCTCAGCAAATTCAACTGAAGTAAAATTTGGACACGTAGGAAAACCTGGATCTTTATTTTCTGCATCAGTTGATCATTTTGCTAAACTTGCAAATGAGAGATTAGGCAGCAAAGGAAAAGTAACTGTTTTTGGTTCTTCGCAACTTGGTAAAGACAAACAAGGAATGCAAAAACTAAAATTAGGTACAGTTAACATGTGGTTACCTTCATCAGTAATGGCATCTATTCATGATGAGTTTGGTGTATTTGATATGCCTTTCATAATTAAAGACAGAAAACACATGAATAAAGTTGAAAGCCAAGTTTTACCAGGAATGTTTAAAAATCTTGAAGATAAAACTGGATACAAAGTTATTGCTGTTTGGGAAAATGGATTTAGACATATCACAAACAACACTAGACCAATTAACACTCCAGGTGACTTAAAAGGAATTAAATTAAGAACACCTAAATCAAAATGGAGAGTTAAAATGTTCCAATCATATGGTGCAAACCCAACTCCAATGTCTTTCTCAGAAGTATTTACTGCTTTGAAAACAGGAACTATGGATGGACAAGAAAACCCATATGCTCAGATTGCTAGTGCTAAATTCCAAGAAGTTCAAAAATATTTATCAATTACAGGTCACGTTTACACTCCTGCTTATGTAACAGTACATAAAGACCACTGGAGCAAACTACCTGCAGATGTACAAAGTATTTTAGAGCAAGCTGCTAAAGATACACAAAAGTTTGTGTACGCTGAAGCTGCTAATCTTGAAAAATCTTTATTGGGAGTTATCAAATCAGCTGGAGTTCAAGTAAACGAAGCTGATAAAGGTGCTTTCATTAGTGCAAGTAAAGGAATATACGATCAATTCGCGTCAGAAGTTCCAACTGGTGGTGCGTTAATTGATAAAGTATCGTCTTTAGCAAATTAACATAATTTGTAACAGGCCCTCTATCAGAGGGCCTGAAAAAAAATGACATTACAAAAATTTATAAATTCATACGAAAAAATATTAAAACTAATACTGTTTATAATGATGGTAGCATTAGCAGTAACAGTTTTACTTGGTGTTACTTTTCGTTTTGCTGGCAGTGCCTTAGTTTGGTATGATGAGGTTGCAGCTGTTCAACTTGCATGGATAACTTATTATGGTTCAGCTTATGCAGCCTTAAAAGGTTCTCATATAAGTGTTCCAAGTATTTTTAAAGCCTTTCCATTAGCGCTTAGAAAAATTTTCTTTGTAGTGTCAAAATTAGTTGTTTATGGTTTTTTAATATTATTGGCTTACTATGGTTATTTAGTTTTAACTCTTATAACAGGAGAAACCCTAGTAACATTAGAGTGGGTTCCGCAACCTTTTGTGCAATCAGTTATTCCAATTGCATCATGTTTATTTATTTTATCTGAAACTTTAAGAATTCCTGAAGACTATAAAAATTTAGTTCTTCAAACAACAGGTGAAGAGCAAACAGGAGATATTTAATGATAATTCTTACAATGTTTGCAGTCCTTCTACTTCTTTTATCTATAAATGTACCTATCGCTATTGGCCTTGCGGTAACAACAATTATTGCAATGGTATTGAAGACGGGAACAAGTTTTTTAATTGATACTGCAATCGTAATGTTTGATGGATCAATGAAGTTTCCATTGATTGCTATTCCTTTATTTATCTTAGCTGGATCAATTATGAATAGTGCAGGTATTTCTAGAAGATTAATTGCTTTTGCATCAGCACTTGTAGGATTTATCAAGGGTGGTCTTAGCATGATTAACATTGCTACCTCTATGTTTTTTGCAGAAATTTCTGGTTCAGCTGTAGCAGATGTTGCAGCACTTGGATCTATTTTAATTCCAGCGATGAAGAAAAAAGGATACCCTGGTCCTTTCGCTGCTGCAGTAACTTCATCGTCAGCATCTTTGGCAATAATTATTCCACCGTCAATACCAATGATTGTTTATGCTGTAATGGCTCAAAGTTCAGTTGTGCAATTGTTTGTAGCAGGAATAGTTCCAGGTGTAATAGGTGGCTTCTTCTTAATGTTAGCAGCATATATTACTGCAAGACGTAAAAACTTTCCTGTTGAAGAAACATTTAATATTCCAAATGTTAAGAAAACTGCAAAAGATGCAGCACTAGCATTTTTATTACCAATTATTATCTTAGGTGGAATTTTTGGAGGAGTTGTAACTGCAACTGAAGGAGCAGGTTTAGCAGTTGTAGCATCATTAGTTATTGGATTTATTTATAAAGAAATAGATTTTAAAAGATTATATGAGTCAGCTTGTGAAGGAGCAATTCAAACAGCATCAGTAATGTTATTAGTAGCCGCATCTGTATTACTTGGTGAATTTTTAACAATTGAACAAATCCCACAAAAAGTTGCAGAGTCAATTATTGATTTTACAAATAATAAATATGCAGTCTTAGGAATACTAAATGTATTTCTTCTAGTAATAGGTTTCTTTTTACATTCAGTTGCTGCAATAATTTTAACAGTTCCAATTGTAATGCCATTAGTTAATGCAGTAGGTATTGATCCAGTTCACTTTGGTATAATTGTAACTTTAAATTTAGCAATTGGTCAACAAACACCTCCTGTTGCAAGTGTTCTAGTTACGGCTTGTTCCGTTGCAAAAGCAGACATATGGGATGTAACTAGATCTAATATATCCTTTATATGTGTATTATTAGTATTGTTAATGTTAGTAACTTATGTTCCAGCTATACCAATGACATTAGTTGAGTTTTTTTATAGGAGCTAAATGAGCAAATTAATTAAAGTAAATAAAAAAAATAAACATTTAGTTGAAGTTGTTATAAATAGACCAGAAAAACTAAATGCAATGACTAAGCCAATGTGGATTGAGCTTGGCAAAGTTTTTAAAAAGCTATCAAAGAATAACAATTTAAGATGCATCATAATAAGAGGAGAGGGTGGTAAATCTTTTTCACCAGGAAATGATATTGGAGAATTTAAAAAACAAAGATCTTCATCAAAATTAGCTAAATCTTACGGTAAATTTTTACACGGAACACTTGGTGCAATTTTTGATTGCCCAATACCAACAATTGCTTTGATTGAAGGAATATGTGTTGGTGGTGGATTGGAAATAGCAGGATGTTGTGACATTAGAATTTGTGGCAAAAACTCTAGGTTTGGAGTTCCAATTAAAAGATTAGGCTTAACAATGGCTGCAAAAGAACTTGAGGTGCTTTTAAAAGTAACCAATTACACAACGGCAATGGAAATATTATTTGAAGGAAGAATATTTGGAGCTGATGAAGCCTTTCAAAAGAGGCTAGTTAATAGAGTAGTGAATGATAAAGATGTAGAAAAAGAAGCATATAAATCAGCTGAATTAATATGCGAAGGCGCTCCAAAAGTTGCAAGGTGGCATAAGCAATTTGCAAGAAACATCTTAAAAAATGGAAAAGTCACAGAAAAAATAAATAATCTAGGTTATAAATGTTACGATACGCAAGATTTCAAAATCGGATATCAATCTTTTTTAAATAAAACAAAACCAAAATTCAAAAATAAGTAATAGATGACTGCATCATTAAAAGGCATTCGTGTACTTGAGATGGCACAAATAATGGCTGGCCCAACTTGTGGATTATTATTATCTGATCTAGGTGCAGAGGTAATTAAAATAGAAAAGACACCCGGAGGAGATGATACCAGAAATTTCTTACCACCAGAAATTAACGGTGAGTCTGCAGCTTTCATGATGATGAATAGAAACAAGAAAGGTATCGCATTAAATTTAAAAGACAAAGATGGAATAGAGATATTTAAAACGATGGTAAAAAATTCTGATGTAGTTTTGGAAAATTTTAGAAAAGGGACATTAGAAAAATTAGGAGTTGGATATGATGTAATGTCAGAAATTAATCCTAAAATCATATTATGTGAAATTTCAGGATATGGTAGAACGGGTCCTTACGCAGATAAAGGAGGATTTGATTTGGTTGCACAAGGAATGAGTGGATTAATGAGTATTACTGGCGAAAGTAAAGATAAACCACCAATGAAAGTAGGTGCACCTATAACAGATATCACGGCAGGTTTACTTGCAGCCAGTGGAATTTTAGCAGCATTAGTTCATAGAGAAAAAACAGGAGAAGGACAAAAAGTTGATACATCACTATATGAAGCAGGTATTGTTCATACTTACTGGCAGTCTGCTATTGCAGGTGCAACTGGAGAGTCGCCTGGACCTTTAGGTTCAGCACATCCTTTAACAGCTCCTTATCAAGCATTTAAAACAAAAGATAAATGGATTACGGTAGGTGCATCAAATCAAAACACTTGGTTGATGTTACTTAAAGCAATTGGTCGTGAAGACTTGCAAGAAAACGAAAAATTTTCATCAAATTTAAATAGAAAACAAAATTTAAAAGAATTAGTTGATATTCTTAACGAAGAACTAATTAAAAAAACTTCTAGTGAATGGTTAAAAATCTTTGATGATAATGGATTACCATGCGGACCTATTAACTCTATAACAGACATGTTTAAAGATCCTCAAACAATTGAGAGAGAAATGGTTATAGAAGTAGATAACAAAAAAGCTGGTAAAAGTAAGGCTATTGGTATGCCTATCAAATTTTCAAAGAGCAAAACCGAAAAGTCAAAAGGCGCTCCAAACTTAGGAGAACATACTAAAGAGGTTATGCAAATCTTTGGTTACAAAGATGAACAAATTGAAGATTTTTATAATAGAAAAGTAATTCTTTAATTAACAGTTTCAAAAATTTTAAATAATAATTCTGAGACATGCTTACCTTTTTTATCAGATAAATCAGATATTTGATGTCTACAGCTTGTACCATTTGCAACTATAAAATCTTTTTCATCACTATTATTGATTGCAGGTATCAAAGAAAGATTTGCCATTTTTTTGGATACCTCATAAGTTTTACTGTCATATCCAAATGAACCAGCCATTCCACAGCAACTAGACTCTATCATTTTATTATTAATATTTAATTCTGATAAAAGATTAGTTAGACCCTTCATTCTATCTTGTGATTTTTGATGACAGTGCCCGTGGATTAATACATTTTGATCAAACTTATTAGCTTTAATATTATTATTATTTCTTATTTGTTCTAAAATAAATTCCTCAAGCAGATAAAATTTATTTTTAATCTGTTCTTTATTTTTCACATTTTTTAAAGTTTGATATTCATCGTTAAAAGTTAATAAACAGGATGGTTCAATACCTACAACTGGTAAATCAATATAATTATTTTGGATAACGTAATCATTAAATCTATTTAGCTCTTCAGAAGCTTTGTCTAATTGACCGTAAGAAATATAAGTTCTGCCACAACAAAGGGGTCTCTTTAATTTATCTTTACCAAAACTTGGTATAACCGCTTGATATCCAAATTTATTTAATACTTTAATTGCATAAACTAAATTTTCATTTTCAAAATTAATATTAAATGTATCTGCAAACAAAATTACTTTATTTTCTGATACTGTCTGACTGTCATAAATTTCTCTTAATGCGTTTTGGTTTTGAACTTCAGGCATAGACCTTGCTGTTGCAAAACCAAACTTTTCAACAATTGTTGAGATTAGTGGTATATTTTTGATTTTATTGAATATAGGAGCAATAATCTTTAATAACCAAATAAGTCTAGGCATATCTGAGATAACTCTATCTTTAATACGCATACTAAATTTTTTATAGTAATGAGAAAGAAACTCTGACTTCATCTTAGCCATATCAACCGACATAGGACATTCTCTTTGACAAGCTTTACAGCTCACACATAACTCCATAGTTTCATACATTTCTTTTGATGCAAATGAACCTTCTGGAAGTTGATTGGATAAAGCTAATCTTAAAGTATTTGCTCTACCTCGAACTAAATCTTTTTCTTCTTTAGTTACTCTGTATGATGGACACATCACACCAGAATCTAATTTTCTACAAGCTCCATTGTTATTACACATCTCAACAGCATCAGAGAATTGACCCCAATTAGACCAATCATAATGTGTATCTATATTTTCAGTTTGATAACCTGACTTGTATCTCATTAGAGATCTATCATTTGATTTAAATGGCCGAACAATTTTTCCAGGATTTAAAAGGTTTTTACTATCGAATGTATCTTTTATTTCTTCAAATGCATTTATGATTTTTTTACCAAACATCATCTCATGAAATTCTGATCTAACAATTCCATCACCATGTTCTCCTGAGTGGGAACCTTTATAATCCTTAACCATTTCAAAAGCTTCTTCAGATATAGATCTCATATTTTGTATATCCTTGTCAGATTTCATATTTAAAACTGGTCTTACATGAAGAGTTCCAACAGATGCATGAGCATAAAACATTCCACTTGTTCCATATTTTTTAAATATTTCTTTTAATCTAGCCGTGTAGACAGCTAAGTGTTCTAGAGAAACTGCACAATCTTCAATGAAGGCAACTGGTTTTCTATCTCCTTTCATCGACATCAAAATATTTAATCCAGCTTTTCTTATTTCAAAAACTTCTTTCTGCTCTGATAAATCCGAGTAATATGAAAACTGATTTTTTTTGTTTTGATTTAAAACTAAATATTCTAGATCCTTTATTTTCTTTTCATATACACTTTTTTCAGTATCAATAAATTCTACCATCAAAACAGCTTCAGGATTTCCTTTGATATATTTTTTTATACCTCCAGCATACATTGGTATTTCTTTTGCCAAATTTAATAAATTTTGGTCCATCAACTCTACACAAGTAGGTTTTAATTTTACGATCTCTTTTGATAATTCCATTGCTTGATGGAAATTATCAAAGTAACAGACACCTAATATTTTATTCTTTGGTATTTCTGATAATTTTAATTTTATTTTATTGAATAAAGATAGTGTTCCTTCAGATCCAACAAGAAGATTTGATGAGTTGAAGCCTTCAGGATCAATTAAATCAATATTATATCCTCCAACTCTTCTTTGTGTAGTTGGCCAATTAGCATCAATTTCGCCTCCAACCTGTTGTCTCACATCTATGAATTTATCTATGATTTTATAAAGTCTATCTTGATTGTTCTTTGTAGCTAAATAATTCTTATTTATTTGATCAAAATTAAATATAGAGCCATCATCCAATATTGCTTCAATGGCTAATACGTTATGAACCATGTTGCCATAATATAAAGATCTTGATCCACAGGAATTGTTAGCTGACATTCCTCCAATTGTTGCTCTACTACTTGTTGAAACGTCTACTGGAAACCAAAGTCCATGAGGCTTCAAATAAGCATTTAAATGATCTAATACGACACCTGGTTGAACCCATACATATTTTTCTTCAACATTAAGTTCTAAAATTTTATTTTGATGTTTGCTGTAATCGAGTACAACACTCTCTCCAACAGTCTGGCCACATTGAGAACTTCCACCTCCTCTAGCTAATAGAGGTACAGAATTTTTTTGTGAATACTCCATTAAACTTAAAACATCATTAGTATCTTTTGGAAGAACTACACCAAGGGGTTTAATTTGATATACAGAAGCATCGGTACTGTATCTTCCACGTGAGAATTCATCGAATAAAGTTTTTCCATCAACTTTATTGCTAATTTCTTTACCAATTTTTTGTATCTGATCTGAATTAAACCGCATAAAACTTAATTAAAGGTTTATTTATTTTTGTAAACCAGTTTGCCGAACTTTTTTAACGCGGCCTCTGAAATCTCTAAACCTAAACCAGGTTTTTCATTTAAATGTATCCATCCATCACTCATTTTATGTGGATTTTCAAATAATTGAGCTTGCAAAGGATCTCTTTCATCATCAAATGACTCAACAATTCTTCCAGCTGGAGTTGATGCTACTAATGGAGCATGAATATAACAATCATGATGTGGTGCTACATCTATATGATTTAATTCACACAGTGCAGAGAGTTTTTTTCCATTAGTAAAACCACCAAACATTGTACAATCAAATTGTAAAATTTGTATTGCATCTTCTTCAATCATGGACCTGCATCCATAAATAGTTATTTCACTTTCACCACCTGATAATGGAATTTTAGTTTGTTTTGATAAAAGTTTTAAAGTCCTTCTGTCATCTTCCCATCTAACAGGTTCTTCAATCCATGTAGGATTAAATCTCTCAAATTCTTTTACACCTTCAATTGCAGTTTTTAGATCCCATGCTCTATTGACATCAATCATTAAACCTTTTTGATCTCCAATTTCATCTCTAATAATATCTAATCTCTTAGCATCCTCTTTGATACTAAGTCCTCCAACTTTAACCTTAAAACTTTGATGACCAATATTTACTAAT
Organism: uncultured Pelagibacteraceae bacterium; assembly: GCA_902594705.1. Taxonomy (GTDB): domain Bacteria; phylum Pseudomonadota; class Alphaproteobacteria; order Pelagibacterales; family Pelagibacteraceae; genus Pelagibacter. Next base: position 13,752 of record CACJNI010000007.1, on the reverse strand, counting down.
TTTTGTATTTCATCTCTTAGTTCTTTTTCATCTTTACCGTCTCTGTAGTAAGCACATGTTACATAAACAGGAATTTTATTTCTGTATCCACCAAATAATTTGTACAATGGAATGTTTGAAGCTTTTCCTATTAAATCCCAACAAGCAATATCTAAAGCTGCTGAAATTCTGATTAATGCTTCTCTGCTCCAACCTTTTTCACTACTGGCTCGAGTATCAGTTAAGTTGAAAATTTTCTCATAAATTTTTTCAGAGCAAAATGGATCTTCACCAATTATTAAATCTTGTAAGCCATTTGAAAACGGTTTGATGATTGGAGCAATATCAGTGTAGCTTGTTGCTAAACCAAATCCTGAATGACCCTCTTTGTTTTTAATTTTAATTAAAAGTTCGTTAGCTGTTGGAACAATAAAGTGACTAACCCAATGTGGTTTTACTTCATCTGGATTATTAAGAACATAAACTTCTAGGCTATCAATTAAATTACTACTATTTGTCATATATTATAAATTTGATTATATAATTTCTTTAGCATATACAGCGGTATGGCAATTTCAAATAATATAAGACCTGGTCGACATTTTTTACAAATTCCAGGACCAACAAATGTCCCAGATAGAGTTCTAAGAGCAATGGATTATCCAACTATAGATCACAGAGGTCCTGACTTTGCTGAATTAGGATTAAGAGTTTTAGATCGAATAAAATTAATTTTTAAAACTTCTGAACCTGTAATAATTTTTCCAGCTTCAGGAACGGGTGCTTGGGAAGCTGCACTTGTAAACACTTTAAGTGCTGGTGATAAAATCTTGATGTTTGAAACTGGACATTTCTCAACTCTTTGGTGGGATATTGCTCAAAAATTTAAAATTGAAGTGGACTTTGTAGAAGGTGATTGGAGAACAGGTGTAGACCCAAACATTGTTGAACAAAAATTAAAAGAAGACAAAGATAAAAAAATTAAAGCAGTTTGTGCTGTACATAATGAAACTTCTACTGGAGTAACAAGTAGAATTGGAGAAATTAGAAAAGCTATGGATAATGCGGAACATCCAGCTTTATTATTTGTTGATACGATATCTTCATTAGGTTCTATAGATTATAGACATGAAGAGTGGAAAGTTGATGTAACAGTAGGAGGATCCCAAAAAGGATTGCTATTACCACCAGGACTTTCTTTTAATGCAATAAGTTCTAAAGCTTTAGAGGCATATAAAACATCTGAATTACCAAAATCGTATTGGGATTGGGGACCAATGTTAGAAAACAATAAAAAAGGTTACTTTCCTTACACACCTGCCACAAATTTATTTTATGGTTTGGATGAAGCAATCAATATGCTTACAGAAGAAGGTTTAGATAATGTTTTCAAAAGACACAAAAGATTTGCAGAAGCTACAAGAGTTGCAGTTAACTCGTGGGGATTAGAAATACTCTGTAAAAACCCTGAAGAATATTCAGATTCATTAACAGCTGTAATGGTTCCAGATGGTCATGATGCTGATTTTTTAAGAAAAACTATTTTAGATCATTACAACATGTCATTAGGAACAGGACTTGCAAAAGTTGCTGGAAAAATTTTTAGAATTGGCCACTTGGGTGATTTTAACGAACTCATGTTAGCTGGAACATTGGCAGGTGTTGAAATGGGTCTAATGAAATCTAAAATACCTTATAAAAAAGGTGGAATACTTAAAGCACTTGAGTATCTTTGTTAATTAATCAAGTTACAAATCATGCTTGATTTTTGCATCATAGGATCAGGAATTTCAGGATCAACGATCTCAAACCTATTAAGTAAAAAATATTCTGTTGTAGTTTATGATAAAGCAAGAGGTTATGGTGGAAGAAGTTCATTTAAAAAATATAAAGATAAAGTCGGATTTGATCACGGACTTCAATATATCTCTCCAAAATCCACAAAATTTAAAACATTTACTAATCAACTTATTAAGAAAAAAGTTTTAAAAAAGTGGGGAGGAAATCATTTATTTCTACATAAAACAGTCAAAGAAATTAAAAATCATATAAAATTAATTGGAACAAAAGGAAACAACTCTATTAGCAAACATTTATTAAAGAAAATTAAATGTAATTTTGAACATGAACTTACAAATATAAAGAGATTAAATGATCATTGGGAATTAACATTTAAAAATGATGTAAAACAAAAGTGTAAAAACCTTATTTTGACCTGCCCATTTCCTCAAAGTAAGAAATTAGGACAAAAATATTTAAATAAATCCTATTTAAATCAAAACGTTAAGATGGATGCCAATTTAACAGTAATGATTGTTACAAATAAGCTTAAGCAATCTAATAGTAGCTACTTTTTCAATGATGATATGCTTGGTTGGGCTGCATACGAAAATAGTAAGAAAAGATTTAACTATAAGTATGATTTATGGACACTTCAAAGCACTTACAAATACGGCAATAAATTTACCAAAAATTATAGAAATAAAAGAAAATATTACACTAATCAACTTGTTAAAAAATTTGAGAAATTAACGAAGTTGAAAATAAAAAAAATTTATTATTCAAGAATTCATGGCTGGATGTATTCTTCCAATTCAAATCCACTTAAACAATTATCTTTATGGAACAAGTCTTTAAAATTAGGTCTGTGTGGTGATTATTTTGGAGGACCAAGGTTAGAAAATGGTTGGTTAAGTGCTGTAGATTTATTTAACAAAATTGGTAAAATTAGAATATGAAAAAAATTTTCTTTATAATTTTAATTTCTATTTTTTATTCAAAAGCATACTCTTTTGAAATAAAAACAAATTTTTCAAATGGTATGCCAATTCCAAAAGAGCATGCTTGTAAAAAAAAGGGGGGAAAAGATTTATCAATACCTATAGAATTTATAAATATACCAGAAAATACAAAATCATTTGCTTTAATTATTGATGATCCAGATGCTATTCCGGTTGCAGGAAAAATATCTGTTCACTGGGTTGTAATTGATATACCTCCCTCAAACACAAAATTAGATCCAATAAAAAAAGGGAAATTAGATTTTGGATTAATTGCAAAAAATAGTAAAGGCTACCGTGGATTTAAAGGCATGTGCCCACCTGATGGTAAGCATGTTTATAGAATAAAAGGTTATGCATTAAATGATATGATAAAAAAGAAACCTAAACGATTTACAATCGAGAAATTTGAAAAAAAATATAAAGATCTAATATTAGAAAGTTTTTTAGTAACAGGCACATATAAATAATATCAGTAATACTAGATTATAAATAAAGAAAGATAGAAGTGCACACGATTTACATAACAAAATACGGTATGATAAATAAATGAAAATTATATTTTCGATATTAATTTTACTTATTTCATCATCGATTAGTTATTCCAAAAATACAGATATAATCCATGATTTTAAAATCACATTCGATTGTAAATTAGAAAAAATAATGATCAAAAATAAAGATTTTAATTATCAGACTTTTACAGCAGACAATATTGAAGTTGATAAAAACAAAGTATTAAAAGTTATAGCAGCACAACCAAGTAAACTTACTATTAATGGTTTATCAGAATTTATAGATACTTATTCAGATATTAGTAAAGATGATGTTAGAATTGCTAAAAACGACACTATTTTATTTAAAAATATAGATAAAGAAAAAAAATACTCAGAGTCAGTATTTTTAAATAGATCAACTGGTGAATTAATTCATGAAGTTACAAAAAATATGAACACTAAAGATAATGAAAAATATATTTCTTTCTTTGGTTGCACTAGAGATTAGATGAATTTACTTTTAATTACAATATTACCTTCATTTTTAATAATTATTTTTTTTGTTAAATCAGAAAAATTTCCTGAACCAACTTCATCAATAATTAAAATATTTTGCTATGGAATATTAATAACAATACCTGCTTTTATTATTAATACATTTCTAAGTGATTTTTTTGTTAAATTAAACATAAGTCAAAATTTAATCTTCTCATTTCTAACTGCTGCCCCTGTAGAGGAGGGTCTAAAATTTTTTATACTTTATTATGTTGTTTACAAAATGAAAGAATTTGACGAACCTACAGATGGAATGGTTTACGGTGTTGTTGTATCTCTTGGTTTTGCGACACTTGAAAATATTTATTATGTTTATGTATTAAAAGATTATTTTCAAACCACATCAATGACATTAGCTGTCGTGAGATCTTTTTCTGCAATTCCTGCTCATGCTTTATTTGGTGCATTTATGGGTTATTATTTTATGAAATATGCATTTATTTCAAAAAAAAATAATTTATTTCTTTGTTTTTTTATACCTTTTTTACTTCATGGATTTTATAATTATTTAGTTGTATCGAATTTTCTATTAGTCCTAGTGTTATTGATTATATTTTGGATTATAGCATTAAGAATATTTAATAATTTAAAAAAATCTCAAATTACAAAAAAATTTGAATTTGAACAAAAAATAAAAATTAAATAAGGGTATTTTAAACTTTAAAAGAAAAGGCTAATTTATAAAATAACAAGATCTAGTTTTTGATTGCCCAACCTTTCATTGTCTCTTTCAGTAACTAGATAAGTTTCTCCCAAATTCATTGCTAATTCATTATCAGAGTCCATCAAGATCATATGCATGAAGAAGATGTTGCCTGGCTCTATTACGTAAGGATTACCTGTGTATAACATTGGCCAATCCATCCAATTTGGAGAAAAAGTTGCTCCTAATGAATATCCACATGCATTCATTCTTGAATTTTTAAAGCCATGATTATCAAAAGTTTTTGCATGAATATCAAAAACTTCTCCAATTTTATTTCCAGGCTTTAATTTATTTTCACAATTAGTGAGAGCTTCAATGCATGCTTCGTGCATTTTATGATGCTTAGGATCTGCTTTTCCTATTGGTATTGTTCTAAACATCGCTGAATGATAATGTCTATAAGTTCCAGCCCATTCAATCGTTAACTGATCTTGATTATTAAGTATTTGTTTTTCTGCCTGATATCGACAGAGTAGAGCATTCTTTCCAGATCCAATTATAAATTCATTTGCAGGATAATCTCCACCTCCTTCAAATATAACTCTATTCATTTCAGCTAAAATTTTAGACTCACTTACCCCTGCTTTTGCATGCTTCCAAACTTCATCTAAAGCTTTATCAGCTAAATTTGCTGCTTTTTTTACATAACTAATTTCTTCATCAGATTTTATTACTCTTAGTTTTGTTATTAATTCTGACTTATCTTCAATTGAGCAATAGTTTTGTAAAACTGTATTAAGTCTTAATGCATTTCTTCCTGTAAGACCGTATGCTTCATATTCAACGCCAATGTTTTTTCCTTTTAAATTTAACTCATCTAAAATTAATTTGAGATCATCAGCAGGATTAGCACCATCTTTATCAACCCAAATTCTTATATCACTGATATTGGACGTGTTTTGAGCTTGCCTTAAATCAGGTGCTCTAGTTAATAATATTACATTTCCCTTTTGATCTAAAACTAATGCTTGGAAAAATACATATCCAAATGTGTCGTAGCCAGTGAGCCAATACATAGACTCCTGTCTAAACATAATAAGAGCATCAACACCCTCATTTTTCATAGAGTTTATTGTCTTTTCTTTTCTATTTAAGAATTCTTCTTTACTAAAATGAAGACCCATTAACGAATGTTAACACTAACAGAACCAATTTTATCAACTGTTCCTTTGTATAATCCTTTTCCTTTAAATGGAACAACTCCCACAGTTGAGCCTGTGAAAACATAAAAATCTTTATTTAAGTTAATCTTTTCTTTCTTAACTTTATTTAAAACAAATCTTAAAGAATTTAATGGGTTAATATAAACAATATTTGTATTACCATTTACTTTTACTCCATTTTTTTTGCTTACTAATGAAGTTTTCAAATTATTTAAGTTTAATTTTTTAAATTTTGTTTTTCTTCCAACAACAAATTTGATGTTAAATCCAAAATCTCCACAAATGTCTCCTAAATATGTAAATTTTTTATTTCTTTGTCTAAATCCAACTATTTCAAAACAAGGTCCCATAAATTTAATAAATTTAGTGACGTTTGATCTTGTAACTTTACCTTTATAATCAAAGAAAGATTTCTTAATAAAGTAATAAACTTCAACCTCTATACCTTTGGTGTGCTGATTTATTTTTACTTTTTGACCAGATTTAACTAATCTTTTTTTAAATACTTTTGCTGTAAAAGGTTCTTTTTCCTTTAATTTTTTTAAAGCTTGAATTCCAGTTCCACCTGCTTTTATTCCAATTGTTTCATCTTTAATTTGATCTTCACACAATTTCCTAAGTTTGTTGGCTAAATTAATATTTTTACAATATTTTACTGGGATAGGGTTGATGACTGTATTTGTGTTGAAAGCTTTTACTAGTCTATCAGCAATACGATTAATTTCATTTTTCATAGCCAGAACTTATTGAAGAATGCTCATAGGATCAAGTCTAGTTTGAAACCAATTTATCCTAAAATCTAAATGAGGCCCAGTTGATCTTCCAGTGGATCCAACAGTTCCAATAATTTCTCCTTGTTTAACTTCATCACCAACTTTAACCATTACATTTTCTAAATGTGAATATATCGTTGAAATTCCATGTCCATGGTCCATTATTACAGTACCACCCGTATAATAAAGATCATCTTCTGCCATAGTCACTATTCCAGTTCCAGATGATTTTATTTCAGTTCCCTGTTTAGCTGCAATATCAATTCCGTAGTGAGGCCATTTAGGTTTGCCATTAAGAATTCTTTGGCTACCGTAAACTCCACTAATTATTCCTTTAACTGGCATAATAAATTGTTCAGTAAAGAAAGTTAAATCTGAATTGATGGCTCTTGCTTTTCCAATTCTTCCATTCTCTTCTTTAATTCTTTTATAAACAGATTCTGGTGGTGTAACTTTACTTTCAGGCAGACCATCTATTCTTTGAATATTATATTTTCTCTTAAAAACCTTTTTTATAACTTTATTTTTTTTACCATTGCTTATTTCAGTAATAGCTACATCAAATTTTCGATCTCTATCAATACCGAATACAAAATATCCATCCTCAGATACTTTAACTTGTGTTTTATCTACAAATACTTTTGATCCAGCTTCTGCTTTACCTAAAATAAAATGCCCTTGTAAAAATTTACCTTGAAACTCTAAAGCATGAGAGTGTGTAGAAAATATAATTGCTAGAAAAAGCAACAATTTTTTCATTATTTTGCTGTCCAACCCCCATCAATTACAATTGATGTCCCAGTTATCATACTTGCTGCGTCTGAAGCTAAAAAACATACTGCTGTAGCCACATCAGACTCTGTTGCAACTTTTCCCATGGGTATATTACTTAAAGCAAGTTGTTTAAATTTTTTATTTTTAAAAAATTTTTTAACCATTGGAGTTTCAACAAATGTAGGTGCAACAGTGTTTACTCTGATATTTTTTTTTGCAAGTTCAACTCCCATTCCTTTTGTTAATCCCTCAATTCCAAATTTTGTCATGTTATAAATATTTCTACCTGACATACCAACATGCCCTAATTGTGAGGACATATTAATAATAGATCCACCTTTTTTTTTATTTTTTAACATTTTTAGGACTACTATTTGTGCAACGTTAAATGCTGCCTTCATATTTAAATCTACAAGGTAGTTCATACTTGTTTGTTTTATTTTTTCAAAAGGCTCAGGAATATTTGTACCTGCGTTATTTACAAGAATATCAACTTTCTTAATTTTTTTTAATTGAAAAGAAAGATCTTCATAATCCATTATATCGCAAGTTATTTTAACTAATTTTCCTTTAACTTTTTTTATATCTTTTTGAAGTTTATCAAGATCAGAAGCAGTTCTACTTATTCCAATTATTGTTGCACCAGCCTCCGCAAGAGCAATGGAACAAGCTCTACCAATACCTTTTCCTGCACCTGTTACTAAAGCAACTTTGTTTTTTAAATTAATTTTTTTTAAGTACATTTATAAAAAAAGTTTTACGTCTGTATATATTAACTCTATTGCAACAAATAATATCGCTAATAATCCAACCCATCCTATCCATTTATATTTTTTAATCCAGCCAGATATCAATGTTGCTGCAGTAGCCATTAGAACTATTGATAAAACTAGACCAAATATCAATAATATGTAATGATCTCTAGCAGCACCTGCTACTCCCAACACATTATCCAAGCTCATTGTTACATCTGCGAGAATTACAGTTGTTATAGCTTTCATAAATGAGCTGTTATCTACTTTTTTTACATTTTCTTCAGCATTACCATTCATTTTAATTACATCCACATAAAGTCTGTAACATATATAAAGAAGTAATATTCCACCTATAAGTCTAAGTCCTGTGATTTGTAATAGATAAGCGGTGATCAGAGTAAATATAATTCTTAAAACTACCGCTGCTCCAATTCCCCAGAAAATAATTTTTTTTCTTTGCTCGGTTGGAAATTGAGAAGCAACCATTCCAATTATAATTGCGTTGTCTCCTGCTAAAACTAAATCGATAAAAACTATTTGAAAAAAAATTACTATTTCTTCGGTCATCTTCTACTATCCTCAATTATCATATCAGCTGCTTTTTCCGCAATCATTATTGTCGGTGCATTAGTATTTCCTGATGTGATATGAGGCATAACAGAGGCATCTACAACCCTTAAATTTTCAAGTCCATGAGCGACTAATCGATCGTTAACAACAGCATTTTCATCCTTTCCCATTCTACATGTACTAACCGGATGGAATATAGTATTTGCAAACTTTCCGGCTTCTGTTGCTAATTCTTCATTATCAGTAATATCGATTCCCGGTCTAAGCTCTTCAGGTTGATAATCTTTATAAGCTTTAGACTCCATAACAATTTTTCTTACAATCTTTAATGCTTTTCCAGCAATTTCACGATCTTCATCAGTTGATAAATAATTCATTTTTATTTTTGGTGAAATTCTGGTGTCTGGAGATTTTAATTCTATAGACCCTCTACTTGTTGGTCTTACATTTGTAATTGTTGGAGTAAACGCCGGAAATTTATGTAAAGCTGATTTACCTAAAAGATCAGTGCTAGCTGGCGAAATATGAAATTGAAGATTTGGAGTTTCTAAATGCTCATCACTTTTAACAAAGCCACAAACATAACTTGCACCAACTGTTAAAGGTCCTTTTCTTAAGAAAAGAAATTTTAAACCAGATAACATTTTTTTAGTAAAGCTGTAGTAAATATCATTTAAAGTTTCTAAATTTTTAATTTTATAAACAGGTCTTAACATTAAATGATCAGTTAGATTTCTTCCAACTCCTTGATGATCTTTTAAAACATTAATATTGTTTTCTTTTAAAAGTTCTCCTGGACCAATACCTGATGCTTGTAATATATGAGGCGAACCAATTGTGCCTGCGCTTAATATTATTTCTTTGTTAGTTTCAACAGAAAATTCTTTTCCATCTATCCAATAATTTACTTTTTTTGCTTTATTATTTTCAAATTCTATATTTTTAATATGAGCTTTAGTTATGATTTTTAAATTTTTTCTACTCTTAACTGGATTTAAATATCCAACTGCAGTGCTGCATCTAAAGCCATTTTTTATTGTGAATGGAAAATATCCCATTCCCTCATTGTCACCGTTGTTAAAATCATCAGTTCTTTTATAACCATGCTCTTCAGCAGCTTCTAAAAATAGATCAAGAACTTTAAATGTTGCTCTAATCTTCTCAACTGCAATAGGTCCTCCAGAACCATGAAAATCATTTTCTCCAAATTGAAAATCTTCAGATTTTTTAAAATATGGCAGAACATCATCCCATGACCAACCAACATTACCTAGTTGTCTCCAATAATTATAATCATTCGATTGACCTCTAATATAAAGCATTCCATTAATAGATGAACTTCCACCTAATGTTTTACCCCTTGGATAAACCATTTGCCTGTTATCACAGTTAGGTTCTTTTTCAGTATTAAAACACCAGTCAGTATCTGGATTATGCATTGTTTTAAAATAACCCCCTGGAATATGGATCCATGGATTAGTATCTTTGCCGCCAGCTTCAAGTAAAAGAACTTTAGTATTAGGATTTGCTGTTAATCTATTAGCTAAAACACATCCAGCTGAACCAGCACCAATAATTATGTAATCAAATTTATCCATATTTTTTTATTAATAATTTTTAATGAATATTTAGTGATTTTAAACATTTTTCTCATAAATACTTCGAAATGACGCTTGTATGTGCCTTAGATTTTTGAGAGGATCTTAACATTATAAATAAAAAGAGAGGGATATAATGAAAAAAATCGTTTCAGCGTTGTTTGCTGCTTTTTTAGTATTTGGATTTATTTCAAATGCGAATGCTGCAAAAACGTTAAAGTGTCAGACGGTTATTAGCGCTAAAGGTGATGAAGCGGTAATGTTAAAAGACTTTACTGACAACGTAACAAAACTAACAGGTGGATCTCTAAAATTTGAAATTATGCCAGCAGGAACAGTAGTTGGAGTTAAAGAAACTCTAGATGCTGTTGATAAAGGTTTGATTGATTGTGGATTTGCTTGGACACACTATTGGTCTGGAGAACATCCAGCTGCTATGTTATTTGGTTCGCCAGTAGCAGGTGGTGGTGTAGGAATTGATAACATCGCATTCTTATCATGGTTTTTATATGGTGGTGGAGAACAACTATATGACAGACTTTGGGGAGAAATGAAAAGAGACATTAAAGGTTTCATGCTTCAACCAGTTGGTCCAGAGGCTTTAGGATGGTTCCCAAGAAAAATCAAAGATATGGATGATTTCAGAACATTTAAGTTCAGAACTCCTCCAGGAATTCCAGGTCAAACTTATAAAGACATTGGAATAGCTTCAGTTGCAATGGGTGGTGGAGATATTCTTCCAGCATTGGAAGCAGGAACTATTGATGCTGCTGAGTGGTGTTGTCCTCAACCAGATAAAGTGTTTGGTATACATAAAGTTTTAAAACACTACTATCTTCAAGGTTTACACCAAGTAGTCGTAAATGCTGACTTTTACTTAAACAAGAGCACTTACGATAAGTTCACTGACCATGAGAAATTTTCAATGAAGATGGCTGCTGATGCATCGTTGATGAGAGCTTTAGCTTACAGAATCAACACTAATGGATTAGCACTTAAAGATCTAACTGAAAACCATGGCGTGATACTTGAAGATACACCAGCTGATTATTTTCCAGCTTATATGGCTGCAGCGAAAGCAACTTTAGAAAAAAATGCAAAAGAAAACGCATTCTTTAAAGAAGTTTATGACTCAATGATAAGCTTTGCTAATACTGCTGTACCATTCTGGTCTGGTGCACAAACATCGAATGCTAAGCTAGGAATGGCTTATGCTAATTCGTTGAAGAAATAAATAAAGTTATTAAGCGGGCTTTTATAAGCCCGCTTTTTTTTCTAGAACTTATATGTCGGATAATCCAAAGTTAGATATTTCAGATGAAATGATAGCCGAAAGGCGATCAGGATCTGGAAAGATGCCTGATGATATGCCAACTTGGATGGCTAAAACTATAGTTAACATAGATAAATTTAGTAAATTAATAGGAAACATTGTTTGCTGGATTACGATCCCACTAATGCTTGGGATGGTTTATGAAGTTTTAGCAAGAAAATTATTTTTAGCTCCTACAATCTGGGCTTATGATATGAGCAGATTTTTTTTATGGAGCATTATTTATGTTGGGAGCAGGATACGCTCTCTCAAAAGGTGTTCATATAAGAGCAGATTTTTTATACAGAAATTTTAAAGTTAAAACTCAAGGCAGAATAGATTTCTGGCTTTACTTATTATTTTATTTTCCAGGATTAATAGTCTTTTTGTATATGACAACAGGCTTTGTCCAAGAAAGTATAATGAGAAACGAAAGAGGGATGGATACAACTTGGATGCCATATATGTGGCCGATAAAATCTTGTCTATGGATTGGAATTGTTTTCCTTCTAATACAAGGTGTTTCAGAACTTTTTAAAAGTTATTACGCAGCTGTCAAAGGTAAATGGCCAGGTAGTTAATGCTTTCACATTTAATAGATCCTGCAATTTTAGGTTTCATACTTATTGGTGTGATGTTGTTTGCAATATTTATAGGATTTCCAATTTCATTCACTCTTATTTTTTTAGGTTTCGTTTTTGGTTATTTAGGTTTTGGAAAATTAGTTTTCTATTTAATGACACTTCAATTTTCGATGGTGATGACCGAACAAACTCTTGCCGCCGTCCCATTATTTGTATTTATGGGAATAATGATGGAACAAGCAGGTTTAATGGAAAGATTATTCTCTGCTTTCCAAATGATGTTGGCAAGAGTTAGAGGCTCTTTATATTATGCAGTTTTATTTGTTTCAGTAATATTTGCAGCTGCAACTGGAATAGTTGGTGCATCAGTTACAATTCTTGGAATTATGGCTGCAAAATCAATGAATAGATCGAACTATGATGTAAAATTAGCTGCTGGTACTATCACTGCTGGAGGAACTTTGGGTATTTTAATTCCTCCAAGTATTATGCTTGTAGTTATGGGTCCAATTATGGAAATTCCCGTAACTGATTTATTTGCTGCAGCAATTGTTCCGGGAATATTGTTGGCATGCCTATATGCTGCATACACTACATTCAGATGTATGATGAACCCGAAATTAGGTCCACCCATACCAGAAGAATTAAGAACAACAGATTTAAAAAAATTATGGCTAGAATTTTTCTTAGGATTAGTGCCACCCGCAGCATTAGTATTTGCTGCATTAGGCAGTATTCTATTTGGATTTGCTACTCCAACAGAAGCTGCAGGATGTGGAGCAGGTGGTGCATTATTGCTTTCATTAGCGTACAAAAAATTAACATTAAAAAAATTACAAGATGCATTAGTTAAAACTTTAGAAATTTCTGCATTAATTATGGTTTTAGTTGCTGCTTCTAATTTCTTTGGGGCAGTGTTTGCAAGATTAGGAACTCCAATGGTTTTAACAGATTTTCTTTTATCACTTGAGATGAATAAATATTTAATTTTAGGAATAATCATGATTATGATTTTTCTTTTAGGATGGCCATTAGAGTGGGTACCTATTGTTATGATAGTTGTTCCTATTATTTTACCACTAGTAGAAGCATTAGGATTTAATTTAACTTGGTTTGCAATCCTTGTTGCTGTTAATTTGCAAACCGCCTGGCTCTCACCCCCCGTAGCGTTATCTGCTTATTTTCTAAAAGGTGTTGTTCCAAGTTGGGATTTAAAAGATATTTATCTTGGAATGATGCAGTTCATGGTATTACAGATAATTGGATTAATTATAATCATAGCTTATCCAAAAATAGTGCTATGGTTGCCAACTCTCTTATATGGACAGCAGTAAATAATTGATTAATATCATTTAAGTGAGCAAAAGCGAAAAATTTCAACTTAGAAATTGGGAACTAGTTTCAATAAATCCTAATAATAGAGACTGGAGTTGGAAAAATTACTTTAACTTTTGGGCTATAAATATTCAAACAATTGTTGGGTTCTCTTTAATATCAGCTTTATATTTATTCTATGATCTGAATTTTTTTGTTGTCCTAACAGGATCATTGCTAGCAGGATTATTAGTATTCTTTTTTGCTAACATCATTGGAAAAATTTCTCAAAGTAGTGGTTTAAGTTTTCCAACAATTCTCAGACTTTCAATGGGTTTTACTGGTGCCAGATATGTAGGGATGATTAGAGGTTTAGTTGGTTTGTTCATGTT
>CACJNI010000006.1 GCA_902594705.1 uncultured Pelagibacteraceae bacterium | reverse complement strand
AAATATACAACAGGATTAAAATAAGTGACTGTTTGCCAGAAACTTGGGAGCATATCTAGCGAATACAAACTTCCACCTAAGAATACCATTGGTGTTATGACAATTGTTGGTATTATAGACATTTGCTCGAAATTTTTACTAAGAAGTCCAATTAAAAACCCAAACAAAGCAAAAGTAAAAGCAACTAGAATTAATAAGAAAATCATTAGTAAAGGAAACTTTACATTTACTTCTGCAAAGAAAAGTGAAGTGCAGAAAATTACTGCAGCAACAATTAAGGTTTTAGTTGCACCTGCTCCAACATAAGCAATTACAATTTCTACAGTAGAAATTGGAGCTGCTAAAATTTCATAAATTGTTCCATTAAATTTAGGAAAAAAAATTCCAAAAGAAGTGTTACTGATAGATTGCGTTAATAATGTTAACATCAATAATCCTGGAACTATATAAGAGCCATAACTAATGCCATCAATTTTTTGTACATAATCCCCGATTACCGAGCCGAATACTATAAAGTATAATGAAGTAGATAAAACTGGAGAAAGAAGAGATTGTATTAATGTCCTTCTAAATCTGTCCATCTCATGAAAATAAATTGCTCTTAATGCGTAAAAATTAATCCTCATTATTTTCCTTTACCAATGTCACAAAAATCTTTTCAAGATTATTTTGCTCTGTTTTTAAGTCTCTCATCCTCAAACCTGCATTTTTTAAATCTTGAAGCATCTTTGTAATACCTGTTCTTTCAGCATGTAAGTTATAGTTGTAAATTAATGAATAATTATCATTAGAGATTGATAGATTATATTCATCAAGTTCTGAAGGAATTTTTTCGACTTTATCCTGCAACTCAATAGTTAATTTTTTATGACCCATTTTTTTTAATAAATCTATTTTATTATCAACAACAATAATTTCTCCTTGATTAATTACAGCAACTCGGTCTGCGATTGCCTCTGCTTCTTCAATATAGTGTGTTGTTAAAATTATGGTTACTCCAGTTTTTCTTAATCCCTCTACAACTTTCCACATATCTTTTCTCAATTCTACATCTACGCCTGCCGTTGGTTCATCAAGAAATAATATCGAAGGTTCATGAGATAATGCTTTTGCTATCATTACACGTCTTTTCATTCCTCCTGAAAGCTGATTTAACCTTAAATCTTTTTTATCCCATAAACTAAAATCTTTTAGAACTTTTTCTATATGTTGCGGGTTTGGCTTTTTTCCATATAAGCCTCTTGAATATGAAACATTGTTAAAAACCGTTTCAAATTGTTCTAGTGAAATTTCTTGGGGGACCAGTCCTATTCTTGATCTTGTTTCTCTATAATCTTTTATAATATCAAAACCATCTACTGTAATTACTCCAGAAGTTGGTTTAACTATACCACATACAATACTTATCAGTGTAGTTTTGCCAGCTCCATTTGGTCCAAGCATAGCAATAATTTCTCCTTGCTTTATATTTAAATTAACAGTTTTTAAAGCGTTAAATCCATTGTCGTATACCTTTGAAAGGCTATCAATTGTTATTAAATCTTTAGTCATTATCTGAGGTCTTAATTTGATATAGAGATGTTTTTAGTGACAAGCAATATTATATTTTTTTAATCTCCAATAATTGTATGGCCATGGAGTTAAAAATCCAACTAAAAGCATTATTGGTACTACCCACCAATTTAAAATAGCTCCACCTGTTAAAATTACATCTGTGAGGTTCATGGCTATTTCCATACTGACCATTGATATAAAGCTCATACCAAGCGCAGTCTTTAATGCTTTGGAAAAATCAAGTTTTTGTCTTAGTAAAATTATAGTTTCTAAAATAATACTTGTAATCAAACCATTTATAATTGCTAAAGTCATGATGGCTAAAACAGGCCAGGGAATTCCTGTTATCTGAAAATACAATATAGTTCCAAAGTCACCAATTGCACAGCCTAGTAAACACCAAGCAGTATTTTTTGCGCTTCTTTTCCAAGTATGCTTGCATGACCAATTAAAATTAATTGCTTCTGAACTCATTGTTTGCTCATTTCTAAATGATATTCATAAATATCATCTTTCCAATAAGATTTAATGTACGAAAGAATATTATCAATACCTTCATCACTTATTTTGTCACCAAAACCCATCATCTTGCCTTCATAATTTTTTATCAATTTAGCAAATCCATACTTTATCATTCTATGTAGTAACTCATCTGTATGATGCCAAGTATGACCAGTTCCATTTAAAGGCGGTGCTTTTCTATGCCCATCTTCATCTAAACCTTGCCAATTTGTAGCTCCAGCTAAATTTGCTTGGTGACAAGAAACACAATATTGATTGTATAATATCTTGCCATTTTTAATTGCTTCTAATGAATCTCTAGTTATGGGGTAGTGCGAATGAGAGAAAGCAGTATCTGCATAAAATAAAACAATAAAAATAAAAAAATACTTTTTCATTAGTGTGGAGCCCTATATCTGCTATGACAAGCTTTACAGCTCGACCACATATATTGTTTCAAAGCTGCTCTAAAATCATCTTGGTCTTCGATAATTGAAGCTAGCTTTATCATTTGATCAGATGATTTTTTCATTAGAACATTAAATTCATCTTTTTCTTCCCAAATAATTGGTAAAGCCTCTGTTCCGTGTCCCTCTTTTGTATTTTCTGGAAATAAATTTAGTAATTCTAAATAATTATCACTCATTCTAATCATCAGTTTTTTTGAGTCCTCAATTTCAACTTCGTTAAGTAAAATACTAATTCTTTTTGCTAGTTTATAATTTTGACTGAATAAAGACTTTCTTTTCTTTATAATGTCTTTTGCGCTTTCTTCTGATAAAACATTAGAATTAAATGAAAAAGAAAGTGCTACAATAAACATTATTTTGAAAATATTATTTATTTTTATAAAATAGCTCATGTCTGACAGTATAACATTACAATATAGTTGGTTAGCTAAATTTTTCCATTGGTTCACTTTGCTCCTTCTAATTGCTCAGATACCAATGGGGTTTATTTTGGTCAGATTAGATTTTTCGGATTTAAGAATAACTATTGAAAATGTACATGTAATTGTAGGAATATCCATATTTTACATAACCTTATTTAGGTTAATTTATAAATTTTTTAGCAAGTCCCCAAAACTAATGCCTGAGGCATTCTTTGGACAAAACTTGATTGCGAAATTGAATCATTTCGCTCTTTATGTCGCACTTTTAACAATAACAACATCAGGAATTTTAAAAAAGCTATTTAATGGTGAAAAACTAAATTTTTTTATTTTTAAATTAAGGATTGAAGATAATTTTGATTTAGCAGATCAATTTTACAATGTTCATGTTATTTCAAATTATACATTAATAGTTTTAATCTCATTGCATATTTTAGCAGTTTTGTTTCATCAAATATTTTTGAAAGAAAACATCTTGAAAAGAATGACCAGATAATTAAATAAAGCTTATGAAAAAATATTTTGTCTTTCTAATTTTATTCTTAATACCAAATATCTCATTTGGTTTTGAAAAAACTACAAATTTTGATCTGAAAAAATTATTAGAAATTCAAAAATCTGGTAAAACAATCGTTATTAATTCTTGGAACGAATATTGTTCAACATGTGCAGCACAAACAAAAGTTTTCGATCAAGCAATGAAAGACTTTAAAGATGTTGAGTTTTTATTTTATGAGCAAACAGAACATGAAGATATTGCTAAAGCTTTAGCTGTTAATTATTGGACCACAATAGTAGTTTTTAAAGGTGAAAAAGAAGTAGCAAGAGAAATTGGTTTAACTGACAAAGATCAAATATACAATCTTATAAATAAAGGTATATAATTCCTTTTTACCTCCCCTTTCGAGGAGGTGAATTCAACAAAAAAGAGAGAAATAAATGAATGTTAAATTCAGGAATAATTTTTTAAATTACGACTGCTATATAGAATTAATTTTTTTTTTGTCAATTTATGAAAAAGCAAGAAAAATTAGGGATTTTAATTAAGCAATGCTTTTTGAGCTGGTAAATAATCATGACCAAATACATCAGCTACAGCTTTATGAGTAACACCTCCTTTAAATATATTTAATCCTGCTTGAAAATTTTGATCATCATTTAAAGCTTTTAAGTATCCATCTTTTGCTAATTTAGATAAAAAAGGAAGTGTTGCTTTATTCAATGCAATTGTTGATGTTCTAGGAACACCACCGGGCATATTTGCAACGCAATAATGAATTATATCATCTATTATAAAAGTTGGTTCTGCAAAAGTAGTCGGTTTACTGGTTTCAACACATCCTCCTTGATCAATTGCAACATCTACAATTACTGATCCCCTTTTCATTTTTTTTAACATATTCTTTGTAACTAATTTTGGTGCCTCAGCACCTGGTATCAAAACACCACCTACTAACAAATCACATTCGGAAATTAATTTTTCTAAATCAGTTTTATCACTTAAATTAGGTATTATTTTATCTCCAAACATTTGGGTAAGTTCGTTTAATCTTTTTTCAGATTTATCTACAATATTAACTTTGGCTTTCATGCCTGTTGCAATTATAGCAGCATTTTCTCCTACTACTCCACCTCCAAGTATAACTACATTTCCAGGCTCTACACCAGGAGCTCCTCCTAACAAAAGACCACGGCCTTTTTGATTTTTTTCTAAACAATGTGCACCCGCTTGTACTGACATTCTTCCAGCTACTGCACTCATTGGTGCTAACAAAGGAAGTCTTCCGTTATTATCTGTGACTGTTTCATAAGCGATGCATATTGATTTGCTGTCTATTAAACCTTGTGTCAGTTCCTTGGCTGCAGCAAGATGAAGATATGTAAAGACAACTTGATTTTCTCTTATCATTCTTACTTCGCTAGATTGTGGCTCTTTGACTTTAACAATGATGTCGGAGTCGTTAAATATATCTTCAGCTGTATTAACTATTTTTGCTCCACTTGATACGTAATGATCGTTTTCAAATCCTGCTTCAAAACCTCCATTATTTTCAATTAAAACTTCGTGGCCATTAGAAGTTAATGTCTTTACACTTTCGGGAGTGAGTCCAATTCTATTTTCTTGAGGCTTTATTTCTTTTGGAACCCCGATTTTCATAGAATTAAATTAATTTTTTTTGCTTTTTGAATAGTTTGTAATACCAGTTCTTAGTTTCTCGATTATTTCATCAATATGTTTTTTTTCACAGATAAACATTGGAGCAATAATTAAACAATCTCCAGTCGCTTTAAAGTTAACTCCTGCATCATAGCAGTGTTTGAAACATGTAAATCCTGCTGCGCCAGGTTTTTTATGCATTTTAATATCAATACCACCCATCATTCCATAACCTCTTATGTTATCAACAACATCAATATCTTTTAAAGACATTAAACCTTCTTGGAAATATGGAGATAAATTTTTTGCTCTATTAAAGATATCATCTTTTTCAAAAATATCTTGAACCGCTAAGCCTGCAGCTACTGAGACAGGAATACCAGAGTAAGTGTAACCATGAAATAATTCTATTGTTCCTTTTGGAGATCCATCCATAACTGTGTCATAAATTTCTTCTTTACACGCAACTGCACCTAAAGGACTTATTCCATTTGTTGTAGCTTTAGCCATTGTTATAATATCAGGTGTAACTCCGTATTCTTGAGATGCAAAAGGTGAACCTGTTCTTCCCCAACCTGTAATAACTTCGTCAAAAACTAATAAAATACCATGCTTATCGCAAATTTCTCTTAGTCTTTGCAAATATCCTTTTGGTGGAACTAAAGTTCCTGTTGATCCAGCAATTGGTTCAACAATGCAAGCTGCTATATTTTCTGAGCCAAAATTTGTACAAATTCTCTCAAGGTCTTCTGCCATTTCCGCACCAGTTTCAGGTTGACCAGAAACAAATTTATGTTCTGGTAAATGTGTATGTCTCATGTGAAGAACACCTGGCATCAAAACATTGGCAAATGTTTTCACGTTGTTAATCATTCCGCCAACAGAAGTAGCTCCGATATTCATTCCATGATAGCCTCTTTCTCTTCCAACAAACCTAAATCTATGTCCTTCACCTCTTGCTTTATGATATGCAACTGCAATTTTTATTGCAGTCTCAACAGCAGTAGATCCACAAATTGTATAAAAAATTCTATTTAAATTCCCTGGTGTATGTTTTGAAATTTTTGTTGCAAGTTCAAATGAACCTCCAAAACCTTGTTGAAATGGTTGAGCATAGTCTAATTTTTTTAATTGATTTGTAATTGCATTAATAATTTCTTCTCTTCCATGACCTAAAGGATTACAAAATAATCCCGAGCTTGCATCTATCTGAGTTTGACCTTGATGATTTTTTAAATAAACACCTTTTGCTTCTACAATTAATCTTGGAGACTCTTTAAAATCTCTATTGGATGTAAATGGCATCCAATGTTCATTTAAAGAATTTGGTATTTGAGGTTTTTCTGAACTCATAATTATGTTTCGATTCATAGACTAATTATATAAATTAACCAGTAAATTTTAGTCATACTTGCTATGTTAAATGACCGCAACTATAGGTTGTAACTTATGACTTTTGAAGCCTGTGTAATTTATTCATCATTTACTTAAAAGAAAATTTAAACTTAAATATCGATAATTAAATTTAATTAACAGGAGATGAAATGAAAAAAATAGTTAGTTTCATTTTAGGAAGTTTATTTGCTCTAAACTTAACAATCACAGCAGCAAACTCTGCTGCGAACGAAGTTAGAGTTGCATACTTTCTAGAGTGGCCAAGTCCAAATTTAGAGGACATGCAAAAAAAGAATTTTGCTAAAGCTTTAGGAGTTCCAGTAAAATGGACAAACTTCACAAATGGTGGAGCAATGACAGATGCAATGTTAGCAGGAGATATTGATATTTCTTACTCACAAGGTTTAGTACCATTTATTAATGCTGTAAAATCAAATGCACCTATCAAATTAGTTGATATTGCAATGGAATACGGAATGGGTGGAACAACTTGTGTAACATCTAATGCATCAGGAATAACAAAAGCAAATGCAACTGAATTAGAAGGTAAAAAAGTTGCTGTTCCGTTAGGTACTATGGCTGAGTACGTTTTTGACGAAAGTATGAAAGTTGTCGGAGCTGACAGAAGCAAAATGGATATTATTCAAATGGATCCAGAAGAAGGTGCGGCTGCATTAGTAAGTGGAGATGTAGTGATGGCATGTTTATTTGGTGGTAATTCTATCAAAGCTGCGGTTGCTGTAGGATCAAGACTTTTAACAGTTCAAGAAGCAAGAGATGCAGGTATTTTAGGAATAGATATAACTTCTGTAACAGACAAGTTTATGAAGGAAAATCCTGGAATGTTGAGAACTTTTATTGAAGTAACTCATGAAGCAAATGAAAGATATAGAAATGGAAAAAGTGATATGAATTCTATGTCAAAAGCTTCAGAAATGAAAATTGCTGATATGAAAGACACTTTAAGTGGTTTCAAATTCTTAACTCCAGAAGAAACTAAAAAATCTATGGAAAGTGGAAACTTAGATGCATTCTTAAAAGGAATGGGAACTCCAGGTGGAGCAGTAGACACTAGTTTCTTACCTTTATAATTTAAAGATTAGAATAATTAAATAGGCGCCAATTTTATTGGTGCCTATTTTTTTAAGTAAATATTTTATATAAAGTCAACTAATGAGTGATTTAATATCTCAAAACTTAAACATGATTTTCAAAACTCCAAAAGGAGAGACTGTTCATGCTTTAAAAGATTTAAATTTCAAATTAAAAAAAGGAGAACTGTTAACTGTCCTTGGGCCCTCTGGTTGTGGAAAAACAACTTTATTAAATATTGCAGCTGGTTTCTTAAGACCAACATCTGGAAATATAACTTTGAATGGTAAAGAAATTGATGGACCTGGAGTTGAAAGAGGCATGGTTTTTCAACAAGGTGCATTATTCGAATGGTTGACTGTTGCAGAGAACGTAAACTTTGGTCTTAGAATGAAAAAAAAAGATCCTATAGAAACTTCGAAAAAAGTTGATGAGTGGCTGGAGATTGTTGGCTTAAAAGGATTTGGAAATACCCCAACATATCAATTATCTGGAGGAATGCAGCAAAGAGTAGCTCTTGCAAGATGTTTAATCAATGATCCTGATTTGATTTTAATGGATGAGCCTTTAGGTGCTCTTGATGCTTTAACAAGAGAAAAAATGCAATCTTTAGTTTTGAAAATTTGGAAAGAAACTGGAAAAACAATTATTTTAATTACGCACTCGGTTGAGGAAGCACTACTGCTTGGTGAAAGGTTGTATGTAATGGCACCAAGACCAGGTAGGATACATAAAGAATATAATCTTCCATTTGCAGAGATGGGATTAAAAGAAGATTTAAGAGAAATAAAAAAAAATAAAGATTTTTCATCAAAAAGAGAAGAAATTTTATCCATGATTTGGAACATGGAGGAAGAAATTATGGGAAAAGAAAATTAAATGTTTACTCAAATAATAACAATATTAATTCTCGTATCAATTATCGGGTGCATACTTTATGGAAGACGTTTAATAAAAACTGAAAAAGTTGATGCAGTTTTTGGAAATCCAGAAAGAGCAAAAGGTGGAACTCATTGGATAATTGTCGGAAGTAGTGCAATATTGTTAGTTTGGCTTTATTATTCTTGGGATATTGCAAAAGGATTTTATCCAAAATCAGCAAATGAATTATGTCAGGTCGCAAAAATAAATGAGTCTTTATTAGGATTAAAATATCAATTTCCAATTGAAGAAAGAGAATTCAAAAGTACTTCAATAATAAAAATAGAAAATAAAAATCTTAAAAAAATAAGTTTAGAAATTCAAAATTCGCCAGATTTAAGCAACATACAGAAAACTGCATTAGTTGGTTTTATTAATAAAACAAACAAATTAATTCCATTACTTACTAACGATAATCTAATGGAGATTAACACAAAAATTAAAATAGATGAGATGACTGATGAAATTAGATTATTAAGTACTAATTTTCAAAAGAAAGATTATCCATTTGAAACACCAGAGCAAAAAAATGAAAGACAAAAAGCAATTGATGAGCAAGGAAGCTGGGGCATAGTAACTGTAAGTGCCGGAACAGGATCAATAGAAAATACTATTGAAGTGCCTTTAGTGCCTGAAACAGATAGAGGGTTGAAATTTCACGCTGCAGCTGAACAATTAAAAAAAATTAATGATAAATTTTTTAAATTAAGAAACCATAATCCTCAATTCAAAAATGCAATAAAAGAACTTAAATCAGAGATAAAATTATATAGAAAAAATTTAGATGACACTGAGGAAGTGGCATCTACTTACGCAAAAAACATTGTAAAAATTGCAAGAAGAATTGAATTTGCAAGTATTTATCCACCAAATGCTCTTAATGAAATGCAAAATGCAATTATAGAATTTGATAATCTTCAAAAAACTGAGCAAGGAGGTTTAAGATTAATTGACATTCTTTTATTCCCTGCTGGAACTATAGTTGCAAGTGGTCCTAGTTGTTCTGAGCAAGGTTCAGGTAGATGGTTACCAAAACCCTCCGATACACTTAATAAATTTATTTTAATGTCTAAGCCAAGTGTAGGTTACAAAAATATCCCACTTCTTTGGATTGATATGATGGATGTAAGCCAGATAATTGGCTTTATATTGCCGGATTGGATAGCCGATGTTTTGCCTGGAGAATATCCGGTTCACACTAAAGACGGTGTGGTTAAGCAAAATTTTAAAGGTAAAGTTTTAAAAATTGTTACTGGTGATTTTAAATTATTTAAAATCCCTGTTCCTTATGGTCATATTTGGGATTCATTTTTAAGAGTTTTTCTAGGATTAGTTTTTGGAATATTGATTGGTGTACCATTAGGACTTTTTATGGGTTTAAATAGATTTGCTAAAGGTTTCTTTGATCCATTAATTGAACTGTATAGACCAGTACCCCCTCTTGCGTGGGCTCCTTTAATAATCTCGGTTTTAGGGATTGATAATACTGGAAAAGTATTTTTATTATTTATGGTTTCATTATCTATAATGATCATTTCAGCTAGAGCCGGAGCATCAGGTACACAGTTATCTAAAATACATGCAGCGCATTCTCTTGGTGCTTCTAAAAGACAGATACTTAGATATGTTATTTTTCCAAATTCTTTACCTGAAATTTTAACAGGTATTAGAGTAGCCGTCGGTATGTGCTGGGGAACTTTAGTTGCAGCAGAATTTTTAGCAGGTACAACTGGAATTGGATTTGTTGAAAATGTTGCCAAAAAGTATTTTCAATATGAAGTAATTTGGATCACAATTTTTATTATGGGTATGTTGGGTCTTCTATTTGACGTAACTTTGAGAAAAATTATAGATAAGACAATTCCTTGGAGAGGAAAAGGTTAATCCTTAATCGTTAAGCAACCGTAATTCTTTTTCGTCGAATTTTAAGTAAACGTTTTCTCCAACATTAAATATTTCATTGGTATCACTAGAAACAACATAAATCTTACCGACTTTTGAATTGACTATATATTGATAACTATTTCCAACGAATGACGCGTTATTAACAGATGCATGTATTGAGTTTTCTTCAGGACTTTTTGAAATAGTTATTTTTTCTGGTCTTAAAGAGACAGAAACTGAACTTTCTAATTTTTGATCACTTTCTATATTAATTTTCATTTCTGCTAATTGAATCTCGTAAAAATTATTATTTTGATTAATGATTTCAGCTTTAACAACATTTGCATCTCCTATGAAGTTGGCTACAAATTTAGTTTTAGGAAAATTATACAATTCTTTTGGGCTACCTTGTTGAGCAATAATAGCATTGTTCATTACAATTACTTTGTCAGAAATTGCTAATGCTTCCTCTTGATCATGAGTTACATAAATTGTAGTTACTCCAAGTTTTTGTTGAATTTCTCTAATATCCTCTCTTACTTGTCTTCTTAATTTTGCATCTAAATTAGATAAAGGCTCGTCAAAGAGTAGAACCTTTGGTTTTAGCACAATTGCTCTTGCAACAGCTACTCTTTGTTGTTGACCTCCAGATAACTCTGAGGGCATCCTATTTTCATAACCTTCTAAATTAACTAACTTAAGAGTTTCTAACGACTTTTCTGTAAATTCTTCTTTTGGAACATTTATCATCTTCAAACCATAAGATACATTTTCAAGCACACTCATATGTGGGAACAAAGCATAAGATTGGAATACCATAGATACATCTCTATCTGTTGCTGGTAATAATGTTACATCTTCATTTTCTACTAATATTCTGCCACTGGTAGCTCTTTCTAAACCAGCAATAATTCTTAAAGAAGTAGTTTTTCCACATCCAGAGGGACCTAATAATGTAGTCAGTGTTCCTGCTTCAAAAGTACAACTCACATTATCTACTGCTACAGTCTCATTAAATTTTTTTGTAATATTTTCAAATTTTACTTCTGCTTTTTTCATTATCCAAAATTTCCTTGTAATATTCCTGCTGTTTCTTCTCTTCTTCCTAATTTTCGTTTACCTATTATTAATTGCATTAATGTTATTGTAAATAACATAACAACAATTAATGCAGATGAGTAAACAATTGCTAAACCATAATCATTGTTTTCTAATCTTCCTAATATATATGAGACAGCTAAATCATAATTAGCACTAACAAGGAATATAACAGCACTAATTGCCGTCATTGCTCTAACAAAACTAAAAACTAAAGAAGCAGTAATTGCAGGTTTAAGCAATGGAAGAATTACATTCCTAAAAGTTTGAGAACTAGATGCATTTAATGTTGATGATGCTTCATCTAAATGAGGATCTAATTGATTCATTGAAGCTATACCTGCCCTAACCCCAACCGGCATATTTCTAAATACAAAAGCGATTACCAAAATAATTCCTGTTCCTGTAAGTTCAAGTGGCGGAACATTAAACGCAAAAACGTAACTCACACCAATAACACTTCCAGGTATTGCAAAACTTAACATTGTACCGAATTCGAAAGCATTTTTTCCTTTAAACTTGTGTCTTGTAAGAAGATATGCTGTTAAAATACCTATTGCAGCAGTAGGAAATGATGAAATTAATGCTATCGCAAAAGTAGTGTTAAAAGAATTCCACGCAGTACCAGTCCACAAAATTCCTCTTTCTTTAACCCATTCAACACTAAATGCTTCAACATAATGTCTTAACGTAAAACTGTGATCGACACCCCACATCTCTACAAATCCACCAAACATAATCATTATATAAATTATAAATGTAAGGAGTGCCCAAGGTAGAACAGTTGAGTAAATTATCCACTTAGTATTATTTGGTAATTCAGGATGAACTCCACTATCACCTTTCCCAGAAATTGAAATATAGGATTTTTTTCCCAACCATTGATTCTGAAGATAAAATACTACCAGAACAACGGTTAATAAAATCATTGCTAATATTGCAGCTTTAGTTTCATCATACTGTGCACCTACAATTGCAAAGAATATTTCTGTAGATAAAACATCATATTCGGCACCTAGTACAAGTGGATTTCCAAAATCAGCTAAGCTTTCAATAAACCCAAGCAAAAATGCATTTGCAATTCCAGGTCTCATTAAAGGTAATGTAACAGTTTTAAAAACTTGCCATTTTGAAGCTCTCAATGTTTGTGAAGCCTCTTCCATTGCAGGACTTACACTTTCAACAACTCCTATCAAAACTAAAAAAGCAATAGGTGTAAAAGCAAGAGTTTGTGCAAACCATATTCCTGGTAAACCATAAATCCATCTCGAGGGCTCAATCTCAAATGCCCATTCAAGAAAAGAACTTACAACTCCCGTTCTACCGAATAATATTATTATTGCTAAACCGATTACAAATGGAGGTGTTATGATTGGTAAAACAGATAAAATTCTAATCGTTTTTTTAAATTTAAAACTTGTTCTTGCAATTAATAAAGCAAAACCTAAACCCAAAATTGTTGAAGAGAAAGCTGTAAGTGTTCCCATAGTAACAGTGTTCCAAAAAACACCACATGCATAATCACTATACAAACAATCAAGACCCCAAATTCCTTTATTAAATATTTTGGTTGAAAAATTACTAATTTCATATCCACCTTCTGTACCTTTAAAGGCAACAGCAAACATTCTAAAAATAGGAAAAAAAACGAAAGTTGAAACTAAAATAATTATGCTTCCTATACTTCCTACAATAAAATTATCTCCATTCAACCACCCACGTGAGGATAGCCCGTGTGTAATATAAAAAATAAATGTAGAGCATAAAAGAACTGCACCAGACCCTACTCCAAATTGATTTTCTACATCACCAAAAATTGATTGAAAAATTTCAAAGTTCCATCCTCTTATGCCAATTGAAAACCCTTGAAGAATAAAATAAAAAATACCAAATAATCCGGAGTATAAGAAAATTTTGGAGTAAATGGGATTATTCTGATTTAATTTTAAAGTTGTTAATGGAAAAAATAAAGGAACAATTAAAGGAAGAAGCCAATATTTTTTGTTTATAAATACCTGTGGTAATACAGAACCGTAATCTTCTAAAGAATATTCTAAAATCCAGTTTATTGAGAAAAACCCGTCACCTGTTACATACCATGGAAATATTAGGAAACCCAATACTCCGATGAGCATCCAACAGATAACGAGCCCTCTCATTATAATTCCTTATCTAGGAATTACAGAAACATCGTTATCCCATTTGGATAACAAACTCGCTCTAGTACTTTTATCTCCGTAAACTTTAAAATTATAATCAATTAAGTTTATTGTTGATAAATCTGGAGCATCAGGATCAGCTTTTGCCTTAGTATTAGATGGCACTTGCAAAGATTTTCCTGAAGTGAAGACCATAGTTTGAATAGCGGGACTTAAAGCCCAGTCATAAAACTTTTTAGCTTCCTTCATATTTCTTGCACCTGCAATAATACTCATAGATCCAACTTCATAACCAGTTCCTTCAGCAGGAGAGACGGTAACAACCGGCAAACCTTTCTTCGTTTGTTTAACACCATCATGTTGGAAACAAATACCGATTAAGTTTTCACCTCTACCAGTTGCCTTAATTGGTGCAGAACCAGATTTAGTATATGTATTTATGTTTGCATGAAGTTTTTTCATGTAATCCCAACCTTTATCTTCTCCAAATATTTGAAGAATTGTGGCTAAGGTAGTGTAAGCGGTTCCAGATGAGTTTGGATTTGCTACTTGTATTTCGCCTTTATATATTGGTTTTGTTAAATCCATCCATGATTTTGGAGCTGGAAGACCTTTTTTTGCTAAAAGATCTTTGTTGTATCCAAAACCTAATGCACCAACATAAATTCCTACTGATTTAAAATCAGCATTTTTTGCTTGGTTCTGAGCTGCAGGTAATAAATCATTAAAATGAACAGATTTATATTTCTCAGTTAAATTTTCTTGTGCTGCAGTTAAATGTGGATCGCCTGTTCCACCAAACCAAACATCTCCTTTTGGATTTGATGCTTCTGCTTTTATTTTTGCAAAAGTTTCACCACTACTTGCTCTTGTCATAGCAACTTTTGTTCCAGTTTCTTTTTCATAAGCTTGTTCAAGCATTTCACAAACGTCTATTTCAACACTGCAATATAAAGTTAGTTTTGCAGCTGAAGCTTTATTTGTGATACCGAAAAGTGTTAATGAAAGAACTAGAGCCATAGAAGCTACTTTAAGTATATTTTTCATATATCCCTCACTTTTTTATTAGTTAATGATAATAAATTTAAACGACTAATGTTAATCTTTTGTTACTTTAAATTTAAAGATAATTTTAATAAATAAAAAAAATATTCAATTTATAGTTTAATTTTCAAATCAATTATGTTTACATAAATTATGAATGAAAAAGAGCTTAAAAATTTAATAATTAAAATTTTTACTAATTTTAAATTAAGTAGAAAACACTCTATAGTTTGCGCAAATGCAATTATGAATGCAGAGCTTGTGGGTGCGCCTTCACATGGATTGTCTCGTTTAAAAATGTATTGTGAAAGAATCTCAAAAAAAGTAATTAATCCTAGACCTAAAATAACTATAAAAAATATATCGAAATCTATATCAATAATTGATGCTGATAATTCTATTGGTTTTGTTGCAGCAGATGAAGCAATTAAAAAAACTATTCAAAATGCAAAAAAAACAGGGATTGGGTTAGTTGCTGTAAAAAACAGCGGACATTATGGTCTATCAGGGTATTACGTTGAGCAAGCGGTTAAAAAAAATTTAATAACATTCGCATTTACAAATGCTCCTCCAGCTATTGCGCCTTTTGGTGGAAAAAAATCAGTCTTTGGAACTAATCCAATATGTTTTGGAACTCAAACTAATAGCAAGGTTCCATTTATACTAGATACATCAATGTCTATAATTAATAGAGGTAAAATTAGGATTGCAGAAAAGTTAGGAAAAAAAATACCATATGGAGTTGCTTTAAACAAATTTGGTAAACCAACTACAAATGCAAAAGAAGCTCTAGCTGGGGTACAACTTCCAATAGCTGGATTTAGAGGATCTGGATTAGCTTGGATGGTAGATATTTTAACTGGAGTATTTGTTGGAAGTAATCACGGTGGCAAAGTAAAAGACCCATTTGATGATTTCTCTGGGCCGCAAAATATCGGTCACCTATTTTTAGCATTTAAAGACAATCTATTTGTTAAAGATTATAAAAAAGAAATAAAAAAAAATATTAAAAGAATAAAAAAAATACCTAATTTAAAAGGACAAAAAATCTTTTATCCTGGCGAGCAAAAGTTTTTAAGATCAAAAACAAACTCTGAAAAATCTATAAAAATTCCAAAAAATATTAAAAAGGATTTAGATATTCTCTTAGCTAATTAACCTGCAAAATAACCTAGTATTCCGATAGATAAACAGACTGAAAGTATTATTATTTTTGACTGAAGTGCCTCTTTTTTCTTTTCAGTGATTACTCGTTTCTTTAGAACATCTATATTTACTTTACGAGGGGACATTCGAATTACTCTCTGTTTTTTTTCAGGTATTTCAATATTAGATGTTCTGTTTAAGCTTTCAGTACTCATTGAATTATTAAATCATATAGAAAAAAAATTTTACAGAATTTAACTGTTCAAAATGGGTTGACTCAAGTTTTAAAATTGTTCAAATTGGGTTTTGATACATTATGAAGCAGCTACCAAGTGTAAATTCCGAACTAGATGATGAGCTTATCGATAAAATTTTCAAAAATCATTTTGATATTTTAAGTCCTTTCTTTTTAAAACTTATGTCTGAATGGACAATCGGTGCTTATAAAGTGTTCAAAGATATAGATACTTACACAATTCTAATTTATTTGATTAGTAAGCAGTTTGATTTTTACAGACGAAATAATTTAAATATTACTTTCAATGATTTTTATAAGGATAAAGCATTAGAGATTGAGAAAATTAACCTTATAAGAATATCAAAGGATCTTAAAATACCAAAAGAAAGTGTCAGAAGAAAAGTTATATCCCTGGAAAAAAAGGGAATAATTAAAAAAAAAGGCAAGAAGATTACAATAGATAGAAGTGCTTACAATTCAACACAGCCAAATGATACATTAAAAAATATATGCGTACTTTTATCTGTTTTTAGTCAAATTTTAAAAGAAGAAAAAGTTATAAAAAACGAAATGTCCAGTAATGAAATTAATAACTTAATAAAACATAATTTCTCATTTTGCTGGTATCAATTTTATAAATTTTTATTTCCTTACTGCTTAAGGTGGAAAAATTATTTTGGTGATATGGAAATATTTACTATTTTGGCAACTATAATTTTGAATAATAATTCAAAAATTGGAAGGCAACTTAAAGGGGTTGATAGTTATTTAGATAAATGGAGAGATAAAATTATTAATAAAAAAATAAAAGGAATTAATGCAATGTCTATTTCTGAAATAACAGGAATACCAAGACCAACAGTTGTAAGAAAAATCAAGAAATTAATTAAAAATAAATTTATTTCTTTAGACAAAAATAAATTGATAAATTTTGATGTCAGCAAACAAAATTTTAAAGATATGTCGATAATCCAAGATGAAAATTTAAAATCTATAAATGTTTTTATAAAAAGAACCTACAATCAAATAAATCTTAATTAGAATTTTTAAGAATATATATAAATATAAATCCAGTTATATACATTATTAATGCGTAAGCAGCTGTTGGAACCATGTAAGCGACATCATTGAAAATTTGTGTTGCTACAAATACAGCTAAAGTTCCATTTTGTAATCCACATTCTAAAGAAATACATTTTCTCTGTGGTATTCCAGTTGCAAAACCTTTTGCAATATAAAATGCCAAAGTCATCATGACAACGTTTAATATTAAAACAGCTAAACCCGCTTGACCTAAGTATGATATTATATTTTCTCTTTCCTCAATCCATATTGCTGCAAATACAACAATAAATAAAATACCTGTAATTCTATTTACAATATTAATATTAGACGAAATAAAGTTTTCAGCGAATCTTCTAATTATCATTCCAAGAATTACTGGCACAGTTACAACTAGTGCCATTTTAAGAGCAATACCAGTCATCGTAATATCTGAGGATAAATCAATTACACCTAATAATTTGGCTGAAGAAAAAACAATAAATGGAACAGAAAAAATACTAATTAAACTACCTATTGCTGTTAACGAAATAGATAATGCAACATCTCCATTTGCAAATTTTGTTAAGACATTTGATGTTACTCCTCCAGGAGCAGCAGCAATAATCATCAATCCTAAAGCTAATTCAACTGGTAATCTTAATATTAAAAGTAAAATATAAGCAACGATTGGGAGAAGGATTAATTGACAAATTATTCCGACTGTAAAATCTTTTGGATTATTTATAACTCTTAAAAAATCTCTAGTTGATAAGCCCAATCCAAGACCTAACATTATAAGTGCTAACGCTATAGGTGCAATTTTTGTAACTATCTCCATCGTTTATTCAATTTTAAACTATTTTTATATCGAACGTAATAAAAAATATTGATATTTAGAACCATAACAAATATTTAAACTCATATGTTATCTGATAAATCCACAGTTTGCCCTGTTAATCTACTTAATATAGCTCATCAAAAAAGAGGAGTAAAAGCAGCCATTGTAAATGCGGGTAAAAAATTACCAATGATGTCGGTAATGGATGCTGTCTCTGAAAAATTGATCACCCCAATATTAATAGGTGATAAACAAAAAATACAAGAATGCGCAGATGAACTTAAATTTGATATATCAAATTTTGAAATAATTAATGAACCAGTTGAAAATAATACGGCTGGAATTGCAACAAAACTTGCATCGGAAGATAAAGTAAAAATTATTGTAAAAGGACATATTCATACTGATATATTGATGAAAGAAGTTCTTAAAAGAGAATATAAATTAATTGGAAAAACAAGACTAAGTCATATTTGGCATATGACATTACAAAAAGATGATAAACCATTAATCATAACCGATGGAGCGTTGAATGTTTCTCCTAACCTAAAAACTAAAATGCATATTTTAAGAAATGTTATAGATTTTAGTCATAGAATTAATATTCCAAGACCAAAGATTTCTGTTCTTTCAGCAACAGAGGAAGTTATTGATAGTGTACAGAGTTCAGTTGAAGCTAAAGAATTAACTGAATTGGCAAGTAAAGAAAATTTTAATGCTGATATCTTTGGACCCTTGGCATTTGATAATAGTATTTCAAAAAAATCTGCTTCTATTAAGGGAATTGAGAATATAGTTGCTGGAGAAGCTGATGTATTATTAGTTCCAAATGTCGAAACTGGAAATGCGCTTGTAAAAATGATGATTTATTTTATGGGAGCATGTGCAGCAGGCGTAGTTGTTGGAGGTAAAGTACCTGTTGTTATAACAAGTAGATCAGATGATGCGACAGCAAGACTTGCTTCTATAGCTGCAGCCGTTGTTGCTTTAGATTAAACTTCTATTGAATAAACATCTTATATAATTTAAACATTTGTAAAATTAGAGAAAAAATAATGGCAATTACTTATATAAAAAAAGCTGAAAAAACTGCATTTACTGGAGAAGATGAAACAAGAACTAAGGTAAGTTCTATTTTAAAAGATTTAGAAAAAACTAAAGATCAAGGTGTTAAAGATATTTTAAAAAAATTTGATAATTATGAAGGTGATATAATTGTTAGCAAAGAAAAAATTGAGGAAATAAATAAAACTTTAGATCAGAAGATTAAAGATGATATTCAGTTCTCTCATGAAAGAGTAAGGAAGTTTGCAGAACATCAACTAGAAAATCTTGGAAAAGACTCAGAAGTTGAATTATCGCCTGGTTTAATAGCAGGGCAAAAATTAATACCTGTAAATACCGTTGGGTGTTACGTGCCCGGTGGAAGATATAACAATATCGCCTCTGCTATAATGAGTGTGACAACTGCAAAAGTTGCTGGAGTAAAAAATGTAATTGCAACAAGTCCGCCGAAAGATTCAAATGGTGCTAACCCAATTATAATTTATACAGCTAACCTTTGTGGTGCAGATGTAATTATGAACATTGGCGGTATAGGAGCAATTGGTGCGCTTGCATATGGTTGCTTTGGTAATCCAGAAGTAGATATGATTGTTGGACCTGGAAATAAATTTGTAGCAGAGTCTAAAAGGATTTTATTTGGAAAAGTTGGAATTGATTTATTTGCAGGACCAACCGAAATAGGCATTATTGCAGATCATACAGCTGACAAAGAAATAATCGCTTATGATTTAGTTGGACAGGCTGAACATGGTCCTGACTCTCCAGCTTGGCTTTACACTACTGATAAATCTTTATGTGATTATGTTATGAAAAGAGTTCCAGAAATTATTCAAGAACTACCTGAACATAACAGAGATAATGCTGATGCTGCATGGAGAGATTATGGAGAAGTAATTATGTGCGATACCATAGAAGAAATGATGAAAGTGAGTGATGAATATGCACCAGAACATTTAGAGGTTCAAGCTGAAGACTTAGACTGGTATTTAAAAAATCTTAAAAATTATGGTTCTTTATTTTTAGGTGAGGAAACAACAGTTGCGTATGGAGAT
This sequence comes from uncultured Pelagibacteraceae bacterium, assembly GCA_902594705.1. Classification (GTDB taxonomy): domain Bacteria; phylum Pseudomonadota; class Alphaproteobacteria; order Pelagibacterales; family Pelagibacteraceae; genus Pelagibacter. Next base: position 51,653 of record CACJNI010000006.1, on the reverse strand, counting down.
AAATGCTCTGGACCAAATCATATTCTACCAACAAAAGGTGCAGGAAAATATACTGGAGGCTTATACGTTGGAAAATTTATAAAAACAGTCACTTACCAAAAGATGAATAAAGAATCTAACAAAGAAGTTGGTGCTGCAGCAGCTAGAATTTCTAGATATGAAGGTATGGAAGCTCATGCTAGAACTGGTGATGTAAGACTTCGAAAATATGGTTTTTCAAATTAGAGAACTTTAGTTTTCAAGATTTAAAAATATCAATTCCGATCTGACTTAATATATGCGCTAGATCTATCGGTACCCAATTTTCTCTGATTTTTCCCTCATCATGATGATAAAAATCCATAACTCTCATAGTTACTTTATTTTTATTTGAATTATATCCTAGCCAATCATTTGAATCATACACTGCTTGTATACTGTGCCATCCAGCAGTAAGTGAAAATTTACCATCTCCTAATTCACAATAATGTCCTAATTCCCAATAATTTCTTTCTTTAAATGTTTTTCTAAAAGGAAGTTGATGATGATCAATGAAACCTTCCAAAGAGCGTGCTGTTCCTATACCGCTAGGTCCATACCAAATCATTTTTTCATGCCAAAAATCTTTTTGTGGGTGATTAATAAGTTTTTCTTTTAAATCAGAGTCAGATGATGCTTCTAATTCTGGTTTAATATTTAAACTTCTTTGCATAGTAAGAGATTGATCTAAAGTGGCTTTTGAAACATCTAAATTGTTTTCGTAAAAATTTACACCATCTGTATTTATTGGTGTCATCCAAATGCCCTCATACCCTCTTGAAGGATTTATTGGAAACTTCCCTACTTGATTTAGAAAATTTATTGTGTCGATTAAAATGTGACTTTCAATAATTTTATCGTTTTTTAATTCGTGTATCTCACAGCATCTTAAATTTACCATTTTAAAATTTGGCTCTACATTTAGCCATTTCTTTTTAAAAATTCCTGATAAGGTAGATATTGTTCCAACTTGAAATTTATCTCTAAAGGCTCCGCCTATAACGAGTTGTTCTCTTCTCTCTAAATCAGGAAACGCATCAAAAAGTGGGGTCCAAAATTTATCCCTAAAATTAGACAAACCTTTAAATTCATTTAATGGAAAAAAACATTTAATATTTACATCTTCGCTAAAATATTTGCTTAAATTTTCTTCTATTTTAGATGGTCCAAGCTTGTAAATATTGTTCAAATAATTTCTAACTATTTGTTTATTTTGTTTATTTTCTTCAGCTGTGATTTTTAATTCTTGAAAATTATTTTGATTTTTAAGTCCTGTATCAAATTGTTCTATTTGCATAAATTGCAATTTATATTTAAATAGAGATAAATAACAAGAATATGATTGATAGATTGGCAAAATTTAATGAGCTCGTTCCGAGTAGTCTTCCTTTTGTAGAGGGTAGATTAGAAGGTCATAAAGAAAGAAAAAATTATACAATTATTGGACGTGGTGTCGCTGAAGACACCAAACAACTAATAAAAATACAGTCTTTACATGGGTATAATTTAGGAGCAGTGAGTGCTATGCCAAAAAATGGATCTGGTCTTCACAGTCATACTACGGCTGAAGTATTTGTAATTTACTCAGGTAAATGGAGATTTTATTGGGGTGCTGATGGAAAACAAGAAACAATATTAGAAGCTGGCGATATAATTTCAATGCCTACAAATATGTTCAGAGCTTTTGAAAATGTTGGAGATAAAGAAAGTTTGATGTTTGTTGTATTAGGCGGAGATGATCCTGGTATAATAACATGGGTTCCAGAAATTTTAAAAAAGGCAAAAGAGACCGGTATGGCATTGCTTGATGATAATTCGTTAATAGATTTAAAAAAGATTGAAGTGCCTAACGGTAGAAAGATGATAGAGCCTATCACTCAAGATGAATTAGAAAAATTTGATAATTATTTGCCAGAAGAATTAGAAAAAAATATTTATAGAAATAAACAAAACAATATCAGCGATGAAGTTAATGGTATTAAATTATATCAAGTATTAGGAAATAAATTTAATAAAAAAACTTATGAACCTTCAATCAAACAAGATACTGGATTTAATTTAACAACATTAAATTCTATATCTGGTGAAATTAAAGATATTGAATGTATAAAGCCTACCGTCCTTTTTGCTCAAGAAGGTAATTGGGAAATAGTAATAGGAAACTCAAATATAAAATTAGAAAAAGGAGACACTTTTTCAGTTCCTTTGAGTAGCAAAATAGATATATCTTGTAATAATTCAGAAAATAGTATTTTAAATTTTGTTAGTCAGATCTAATGAAAGGATTTGATAGTAATTATAAAAATTTAACTGATTACATTTTAAAAATTACTAAACAAATTTGGGAAGGTAAAGATGTCGAGTCGATATCTAAATATTATTCAGAGAATATCCCCGTAAGATCACCCTTTGGAATAACCTATGGTTTTAAACCTGTTATTGATGCAACTTATAAAACTTTAGACGAATTTCCAGACAGACAATTATTAGGTGAAGATGTAATTTGGAGTGGAAATGACGATGAAGGATATCATTCATCGCACAGAATTCTGAGTAAAGCTACACATTTAAATGACGGGTATTACGGAAAAAAAACAGGAAACAAAATTGTTTATAGAGTTATAGCCGACTGTGCATGTAAAAATAATCAGGTTTATGATGAGTGGATTGTGAGAGATCAAGGTGCAATGGTTAGACAGCTGGGTTATACACCTGAGCAATTTGCAAGGCATTTAATTGATAAAGAAGGTGGCATATCTAAAGCTATCAAAGTTTTTAATAGATCTTCTGATAAAAAGTCAGATTATACTCCAGTAAAAGTTAATCAAGTTTCATCAGGTTATATATATTCCAATATTTTAAAGAAAATATTTAATGATGATTATGATTTTGAAGATTATGATAGAGCAGCCAGTCTATTTTGGCCAAGTAATAAAGTTGGAAATGGCAGTGAAGATATAATTAAATATTGGAGCTCTTTAAAAAATATATTTTCTGAAATAAAGTTTACAATCGAACATGTTGCATCTTTAGATGAAAAAAATAACAATCAAAAAGCTACAATCAGATGGTTTTTAAGTGGCAAGCACTCTAAAGACAGCGAAGAATTTGGGGGAAAGACTGACAAAGATTTATTTATAATGGGTATAAATCATGCAGAATTAAGAGATGATAAAATAATAAGAGAATGGGTATTATTTGATGAAGTGGCTATTTGGAAACAAATATTAATGTAAAAACTATGGATAAAATTAAAACCACACATGTTGGAAGTCTGCCAAGATCAAAAAAGCTATCTGAAATACTTTTTAAAAAAGATAAAAATGAATTATTTGATCAAGGAGAACTTGATAAGATAATTGAAGAAGATGTAAACAAAATTGTAAAAAAACAAATTGATATCGGAATTGACATTATAAGTGATGGTGAAATGTCAAAGATAAGTTACGCTACTTATGTCAAGGATCGATTACATGGCTTTAGTGGTGAAAGTGAGAGAAGAGCTCCTAAAGACTTAGATGATTTTCCATCATATAAAGAAAAAATTTCAAAATCAGGGGGTACGCCTACTTATACAAGACCATGTTGTACTGCTGATTTAAAAATCAAAGATACTCAGTCTCTTACTAAAGATATCAGTAATTTAAAATCAGCGTTAAAAAAAAATAACCATCCCCAGGGATTTATTAACTCTGCTTCACCAGGAGTAATTTCAAATTTCCTTCCAAATAAATTCTATAAAAATGACGATGATTATTTAGAGGCATTATCAAAAATGATGAAAACTGAATATGATGAAATAACAAAGAATGATTTATTATTACAAATTGATTGCCCAGATCTTGCGCTAGCAAGACATATGACTTTTAAAAATGTATCAGATGAAGAATTTTTAGTTAGAGCTGAAAAACAAATTGAATGTCTTAATGAAGCAATCAAAGATATCGATTCCTCTAAATTAAGAATGCATATCTGCTGGGGAAATTATGAAGGTCCGCATATTCACGATATTGGATTAGAAAAAATATTACCCATTGCATTAAAAGCAAATATCCAAACTTATTTAATTGAGGCATCCAATCCAAGGCATGCTCATGAATGGAAGGTATTTGAGAACATAAAACTTCCTAATAACAAAGTAATAGTTCCTGGTGTAATAGACTCAACCTCAAACTTTGTAGAGCATGAAGAGTTAGTAAAAAATAGAATAATTCAGTATTCAAAAGTAATTGATAAAAACCAATTAATGGCTGGAAGTGATTGTGGATTTAGTACTTTTGCTGGCTTTGGAAATGTTGATGAAAATATTGTTTACAAAAAATTTGAATCTTTGGTCGCAGGTGCAGAGCTTGCGTCAAATGCGATTTAAAAACTACTTTTAAATTCCCCAAGGAATATATATCCTTTAATCCATAAATTTAAATTTAATGAGGGAAACAAATATGAAAAAAATATTAATATCTTTATTGTTTCTTCTTTTTGGAACTTCTGTTTACGCAGATTGTAACATTAAGAGTGGATCAATAAATATTTTAGCAAATGATTTTCCAGCTTTAAGAACTTTCGTGGAAACAGCTAAAGGATGTAAAGGAAGTGCAGATTTTAAAGTTACACACTCATCTGAGCACAATAAAATTGCTGTGCCAGCTCTAACTGCAAATCCATCAGAGTTTTCTGCAAGAATTGCAGCAAATAGCTCTATAGTTCCTTTGATGAACCAAGACTTAATTAGACCACTTGATGATCTTGTCAAAAAATATGGAAAAGGAATACAAGACTCTCAATTAATAACAATTGACGGAAAAATAATGGCAGTTGCTTTTATGGCAAATACTCAGCACTTATATTACAGAGAAGATGTTTTAAAAGAATTGGGTATTGCTGTTCCTAAAACATATGAGGAAGTAGTTGCGGCATCAGAAAAAATAAGAGCATCTGGTAAAATGCAATATCCTTACGCAGCAGCATACAAAGCTGGTTGGAATTTAGCAGAAGAATTCGTTAACATGTACATTGGACATGGAGGAGAATTCTTTAAAGCAGGAACTGCTCAACCAAGCATTAACAATGCAAAAGGTGTAGCAACATTAAATATGCTAAAAAAATTAGCAGGTTTAAGTAACCCAGATTATTTAACTCACGATAGTGAAGCTATTAAAGTTGAATGGGAATCTGGTAATGTTGCATTAATGACTCTTTGGGCATCAAGATCAGGAACATTGCTTGATGATGATGGTGATGCAAAAATTACAGCTGCTACAAAATTAACTGGACCAGCAACGGTTGGTGGAGGAAACATACCAGCAGCGACTTTATGGTGGGACGGTTTCACATTAGCAAAAAATAGATCTGACGCGGATGCTGAAGCAACTTTTAGATCTTTGGCACACGCAGCTGCTAACAAAAAGATGGTTGCAGATGCAGCAGATCAAGCTGTTTGGTTAATTGAAGGTTTTAAGCCTGGACCAAAATCAATTGGAGTTATCGAAGCTGTTAAAATGAAAGCTAAACCATATCCAATGTTACCACAAATGGGTTTAATGCATGGTGCATTAGGAAGTGAGATTGTTGAATTTTTACAAGGTAAAGAGTCAGCAGAACAAGCTTTAAAAGATGTGGAAGCAGCTTACATGAGTAAAGCAAAAGAACAAGGCTTTCTATAATCAATAAATTTTAAGTGGGGATGAAAATCCCCACTTATTACATTAATGCCTAACAAAACTTTTTTTTGGTTTTTCTTGCCAACTGGATTGGCAATGATTTTATTTATAGGTCTTCCTATTATTTCAACAGGGATACAATCATTTTATGCGCAGCACGACCAAGTAGTTAAGGAAGTAAAAAAATGTGATCCTTTTGGATGTACAGTTTCTATAGTTGTTGACCAAGAAAAAACCTCAAAAATTCGAGAAGAAAAGCCTTTAGGAAAATTCAACGGATTTGGGACTTATATCGACAGAAATCATCTTGCAATAGAAGAAATTGGAAAATTTTGGAATGAAACAAATAGTTTTGGGGAATTTGTAGATCAAGTTACCAACCTACCCTTTTACAAGGCTCTAATTTTTACTTTAACTTATTGTTTGTTTGTAACGCCTAACGTCTTACTTTTAGGTTTTATAATTGCATTAAGTCTTAATGCAGTAACTAGAAGAATTAGAGGACCATTAATATTTGGAACCATATTGCCGATGATTGTTACTCCTTTAGTAGGTTCTTTAGTTTTATTTTGGATGATAGATGCAGAAGGAATTATTGGCGCGAATTTGCAAATGTTAATGGATGATCCTTATTTATCGTTAAAATCTTCAAAAACTCTTACTTGGATAACTATAATAATATATGGAATTTGGCACCATTCACCATTTGCTTTTGTAGTATTTTATGCAGCTTTACAAACTGTTCCTCAAGAACCTGTTGAAGCAGCTATTATTGATGGAGCATCAAGATGGCAGAGAGTAAGACATATTGTTTTGCCTCATATTTATCCTGTAGTTACATTTGTTGCTCTCATTTCATTGATGGATAATTTTAGAGTTTTTGAGCCTATAATTGGTTTCAGTGCTGAAGGAAGTGCTCAATCTTTGTCTTGGTTAATTTATGATAACCTCGTTAATGAGGAAGTAATATTATTTGGTTCGGCCGCAGCCACCTCAATGATGACAATTGTTGGGATAGCCATACTTTTAGCACCAGTTTTAATAAGAACATGGAAGGAATTTAGGACAGCGAGATAAATGGAATACGGACTTGATAAAAGATCAAATGCTTTAAAAATTTTTAATACAACCTTTATAATAGTTTGGTTGTTGGTTGCATGCTTTCCCTTTATTTGGACTTTCTGGGGATCATTTAAAGTAAGAGCTGACTTTTTTTCAAGAGCTGACTGGTGGTATGCTATTACAGCATTCAATACGTTGTTAGAAACTGGAGGAAAGTTTACAACAGATGCTTATAGTCAAGCATGGACTGAAGGAGAGTTTTGGAAAGCATCTAGGAATACAGTTATAGTTACATTTTTTGTTGTAACCATTTCATTGTTCCTCGGAACCTTAGGAGCTTATGCTTTATCTAGATCAACAAGAAATTATGCATTTTGGATATTAATTGCAGCATTAATTTTTAGAGCAATGCCACATATTACATTAGTCTCTGGTTATTTATTTCCGTTTTTTCAATTACAAATTTGGGGAATACTACCGACGACTATCGTTGTTCTTGTTGCAATAAATCAACCATTTACATTGTGGTTATTGTATTCATTTTTTAAAACTGTTCCTAAAGAACTTGATGAAAGTGCTTTAATTGATGGCTGCTCTTATTTTCAAGCATTTAGACATATCATTATGCCAGTTATGTGGCCTGGAGTAATAACAGCTGGATTATTTAGTTTAATGCTTGCGTATAATGATTTTACAGTAACTGCTCTTTTATTAAATCAGGAAAATCATACTATGGTACCCAAAATTCAAAGTTATCTTGGAACAAATCAACATGAAGGTAATTTGATGTGGGCTGTTTCTGCAGTTGTCTCAGCAACTGCTCCTTTATTTATGTTAGTTATGTTTTTCCAAAGACAAGTAATCAGTGGATTAACAGCTGGTGCTGTGAAGGGATAATGAGCTATAAAGCTGTTTTATTTGGTTCAATTGGAACCTTAGCTGAAACATCAGATCTTCAAAGAAATGCATTTAATGAAGCTTTTAAAATAAGTGGATTAGACTGGTTCTGGGATGAAGATATATACAGAAAACTATTGTCAAAATCAGGCGGAACTACAAGAATTAATGATTACGCAAAAAAAACTAGTGTTGAAATAGATGGAAAAAAAATAAGAAATTTAAAAACCAAAATTTTTAATGAATATTTAAACAAACACAAAGTTGAGCCTAGAGAAGGTGTAAATGAAATAATTCAATTTTGCAAAAAGAACAAAATAAAAATTGGGCTTGCTAGCTCAACAACAAGTAATAATATCAATTCTATTTTTAACTCGTTAAGAGGAAGAATTGAAAAAAAAGATTTTGATTTTATCGGCAACAATGAATTCATATTAAGAGAAAAACCATATCCCGATATTTATAATTATGCTTTAAAATACTTTAATATTAACTCAGACGAATGTGTTGCAATTGAAGATACAGAAGAAAGTTTAAATTCTGCTTTAAGTGCTGATATAAAATGCATTGCATTTCCTGGAAAATATCACACTCAATACGAATTTGATGGAAACTATTTAAAGGTTAATAAATTATCAAAAAAAATCTTTAATAAATAATATCCTTAATGATGTAAAAAACTATACCTGACATAAATATTATAATAAAAATATTTATGTATTTCCAAAAGCTTCTGTTATTTAATTTGTTTGAAAAAATTTTAGATAAGTATCCTAAAGAAAAGAAAAATAAAAAAGAAGCTATAGAAGCGCCTATTCCAAAGTAAATTTTGTTTTCAATATTAAAGGATTTTGAGAAATTTCCTAAAAAAAATACTGTATCAGAATATACGTGAGGATTTAAATATGTAAAACCTAAGGTCTTAATAAAGATATTAAATGAGCTCTGTGCTATGACATTATTTTTAAATTCTAAAGATCTAAATTTAAATATTTCTTTAATTTTTCCATAAATAAAAAAAGATAAAAAAATAATTAAAAGGATATTTAAAATCAGCTCTACTACATTATTAAAATAATAAGAAAAATAATTAAATAAAAAAATACCTAAGAAAATTAAAATCAAATCAGATAATGCACAGACCAAGCAAACTAAAAATATATATTGTTTCTTTAGTCCTTGCTCTATTACAAAAACATTTTGTGGTCCTATTGCAAAAATTAATGTTAAGCCCGTCAAAAAACCAAAAAAAATAAAAGACATTTTTAAGAAACTGATTTTTTATCAGCCATAAAACTTACTAAAATAATTAATACTAAAAAAGGTATGCAAATAAGATTCATCATTTTCCATCCAATAGAATTTAGTAAAATTCCTGCAGATAAACTGGCCAAAGCCATAGTTGAAAAAACAATTAAGTCATTTATCCCTTGCACTTTAAATTTTTCTTCTTTGTTGTAAGTCAAAACCACTAAGCTAGTGCCTGATATAAATAAAAAATTCCAACCGAGACCTAAAAAAATTAATGAGATCATATAATTGAGATATGTCTGTTCAAATAAACTTAAAAGAACTGTAATAAAAAAAAATAAAACTCCACCATAAATTATTGTACTGTGTCCATATTTTTTTATTAAATTACCTGTTACTAGCGAAGGTAAAAACATTGCAACCACATGAAATTGTAATACTAAGCCAGTTTCTTTTAAGCTCATATTTTCCATAACATGCATACTTAAAGGAGTTGCTGTCATTAAAAATGACATTACTGCATAAGCAAAAGCAGCCGCAGTAATTGCTTGTAAAAATCTTGGTTGTAATACGATAGATTTTAGATTTCTTATATTTCCTTCCTTTAGACTATCCTCCTGAATATTTTCTACATTTTTAAAAAAAAATAAAAAAACTCCAGGCATGAAAGATAGGAAAGATAACAAAAGATAAGAGCCAACATACAATTGATCTTGAATTAAATCTTTAGTGTAATTTGCAAGACTTATGCCTAAAAATGCAGACACAATCCCTGCCAATAGAAGAGTAGAAATTGCTTTTGGTATTTTGTCTTTTTCAACACTTTCAGCTGCTGCAAATCTATATTGATGATTAAATGCTGCTCCCATTCCAAGAATTAGGCAAGATAAACAAAATAAAGTAAAATTTTTCTGACTTATTGCAAAAGCAGCAAGTAGTGCAGAACATGAACTTCCTATAGCCGCAAAGACAAAACCATTTCTTCTTCCAATTTTACTCATAATATTTGCCGCTAAGACAGTAAAACTTGCAGTTCCAACTACAAATAAAGCAGTTGGCAAAGTTGATAAAGATTGATTTGAGCTAATTTGGGAACCAACAATTCCACTGAGAAATACTGTTATTGTTGCTGTGGTAAAACCAAATATCTGACTTAACGTAAGTAAGGATAAATTTCTATTCATAATTAGCGTCAATATATTTTTGCTGTTATTTAAATATCTATATAGTTGTTTTGAATTTTAATATAGAAGATATTATTTAAATTATGATTGGTATATTAGGAGGTATGGGAACTCAAGCGGGCTTAGACTTTTGTGATAAGCTTGCAAAATTAAACAGAGGAAAATTAGATCAAAAATACCCAATGTTTGTCCTCTATAATAAATCAAATACACCACGAAGAGCAGAGAATTTAAAACAATACAAAAATGTTTTAAAAGAATTAATTGCTGGTTGTCAAATGCTGGAAAAAAATAAGTGCAAGTTTATTGTAATGCCTTGCAACACAGCACATTACTGGCATGAAGATATTCAAAAAAAAATATCAGTACCATTTCTTAGTATGCCAAAAGAGGTATATTTAAACACAAAAAAAAAATTTAAGAAAAATTCAACTATAGGATTATTATGTACTGAAGCTACTTTAGACACAAAAATCTACCATAAGTATTTTGAAAAAAATTATAATTTGATAAGTCCGAGTGAAAGGTTACAAAAGAGTTCAGTAAATACTGCAATTAAATATGTGAAAAAAGGTAAAGTAAAAGATGCTGAAAAAGCTTTAAGACCAGCAGTTAAATTTTTAATGAAAAAAAAATGTAAAAAAATAATTCTTGGTTGTACAGAACTACCAATAGCTATTTTTTCATACAAATCTTTTAAAAAAGCAAAAGATTCAAAATTATTTATAGACCCAAATCTTTTGTTAGCTCAAGTTTGCATGAAAAAATACAAAAATTTAAAGTAAATTCAATTTTTTTTATTACAAATAAAATATAATTTTCTTGGAAATGATCCTTCTTCAAAATACTCAATATTTAAGTTTTTAAATCCATTTGTTAAATTCAGTATTTTATCTTTAGAAAAAAAATGAATAATAAAACCATCTATTTCGTATAGATCTTCTCCTCTATGAATTCCTTTTTTATAGTCTCCATCATCAGTATTTCTGACTGTGTAAATATTTAATCCTCCAGGTTTTAAAATTCTATGAATCTCGCTATTAAGTTTGTCCAAATCTTTCTGGGTTAAAGCCATGCAATAAAGCATATGTGAATAACAAGCGTCAACTGAATTAGTTTCAAATGGTAAGTCTTCTCTTATGTCAAATTTTAATGTTGAAATTGAAGATGTTAAATTTTCTTTTTTTATTTTTTCATTGATAATTTTAATTCCATTTTCACTATAGTCTAATGCTGTCACATTTATCGAATTCTTTCCAAAGTAAATGCTATCTCTTCCTAGACCTGCTCCTAGCTCAACAATTTTAGAATAATTATTTTCTTTGAAAATATTTAAAGCTTTTTTTGCAGGTAAACTTGGTTCTAAACCAAACATCTCAGGCTTATTTGAGAAATTAGTTTCCCAATGCTGAGATTGTCGGTTTAAAATATTTTTATCCAATTTACTTAGAAGGATCTGGAACCTTTCTTAGATAAGGTTTTACAGTTTCCCATCCATCTGGATATATTTTTTTAGCTTCGTCATCTTTAATCGCTGGCAAAATAACAACATCCTCTCCCTTTTTCCAATTAGCAGGAGTAGCTACTTTATGTTTAGCTGTTAGCTGCATAGAGTCTATTGCACGCAAAATCTCTAAAAAGTTTCTTCCAGTTGCCATAGGATATGTAAGATATAATCCAATTCTCTTATCAGGTCTGATTACAAAAATAGTTCTTACAGTTTCATTATCAACTGCAGTTCTACCCATTGAGGTTGTTCCAGCATCTGCTTCCAACATATTAAACAATTTTGCTACTTTTAAATCTTCATCAGCAATAATTGGATAATTTGGTTTTGTACCAGATACATCTTTAATATCATCTAGCCATTTTTTATGATCCTCTACCCCATCAACGCTTAAACCAATTACTTTGACATTTCTTTTATCGAATTCATCTTTCATTAATCCTAAAGCACCAAGTTCTGTAGTACAAACTGGTGTAAAATCTTTAGGGTGTGAAAAAATAACTCCCCAACTATCACCTAACCATTCGTGAAAAGAAATATCTCCTTCAGTTGTTTTAGCTTGAAAATCAGGACACATACTATTTATTTTTAACATTGTCTCCTCCTTATAAAAAAAATATTATATGAAAGATTGTTTTACTAAGCAAACTTTTATAAAGTTAAGTATTTATGATATTTGAACAACTTTTCGATCAAAAATCTTCTACATACACTTATATAATTGCAAGTGGTGAAGGTAGAGAAGCATTAATAATTGATCCAGTCATTGAACATTCTGATGAGTATTCAACTATATTAAATAATTTAGATCTTAAACTTGTAAAAGTAATTGATACTCACATTCATGCTGATCACATCTCAGCATTAAATGAATTAAACAAAAGAACAAACTGTATAAGAGTTATGGGAGAAAAATCTAAATCAGAAGTGATAGATCTAAGAATTAAAGATGGTGAAAAAATTAAAGTTGAAGAAGTTGAACTTCAAGCAATTTATACTCCTGGTCATACTGACTGCTCTTATAGTTTTTTGATGAATGATAGAGTTTTTACTGGAGATACACTTTTAATAAATGGAAGTGGTAGAACAGATTTTCAAAATGGTAATGCTTACGATGCTTATGATTCTATATTTAATAAATTATTAAAATTACCCGAAAAAACTCTCGTATTTCCAGCTCATGATTATAATGGCAAGAAATTTTCCACTATTGAAAATGAAAAAAATAATAATCCAAGATTACAAGTAAGCTCAAAGGAAGAATATGCGGACATAATGAATAATCTAAATCTTGCAAATCCAAAAATGATGGATGTCGCAGTACCTGCTAATGTAAAAGGGCTTACTTTAGACAATATTAATTAACTTTAAATTCCAACATTAATAACTATATAGGCAGTCTATGAATGACTATTTGCAATCAATTATTGATAGGGATCCAGCAGCAAGATCTAAGTTAAGTGTAATATTAACGTACCCTGGCGTTAAGGCTGTATTTTTTCACAGAATTGCAAATTTTTTTGCTACTGCAAAATTTGATCTTATCGCAAGAATAATTTCTCAATTTTCGAGATTTTTAACTGGTATTGAAATTCATCCAAGAGCTAAGATAGGTAAAAATTTATTTATTGATCACGGTATGGGCGTTGTTATAGGTGAAACTTCTGACATTGCAGATAACGTAACAATTTATCATATGGTTACTTTAGGTGGAATATCTCCAAGCATAAATTCCAATGATCAAAGAGAAATTAAAAGACACCCTACTCTTCATGATAATGTAGTCGTTGGTTCGGGTGCACAGATTTTGGGGCCTGTAGTTGTAGGGAAAAATGCAAGAATTGGAGCTAATGCAGTTGTAACAAAAAATGTTCCTGAAAATGCTGTTATGGTAGGAATACCTGCTAAGAATGTTGGAACAGCAACTGAAGAATTTAAACCTTATGCTGTTACAAATGGTAATGAGGAAAAAGAATAATGAAAAATTACAAGGATGATTTTATCCAATCAATTGGAAATACTCCTTTAATAAAACTAAAAGCTGCATCTGAAATAACTGGCTGTAACATTTATGGTAAAGCCGAATATTTAAATCCAGGAGGATCTGTAAAAGACAGAGCAGCACTTGCTTTAATAAGGGATGCTGAACAAAAAAAATTAATATCTAAAGGTGGAATAATTGTAGAAGGAACTGCAGGAAACACTGGTATTGGTTTATGCCTTATTGGAAATTCACTTGGTTATAAAACGATTATTGTAATGAATGATAATCAAACTCAAGAAAAAAAAGATACATTAAGAAATATTGGTGCAGATTTAAAATTAGTTCCACCAAAACCTTATAAAGATGAAAATAACTTTGTTAAGGTTGCTGCCAGAATGGCTGAAGAGCTAAAAAGTTCAAATAATCACGGAGTTGTTTGGGCTAACCAATTTGATAATACCGCAAACTCTAAAGGTCACTACCATACAACGGGTCCTGAGATATGGGAGCAAACGGAGGGAAAAGTTGATGGATTTGTATGTTCTTCTGGAACTGGTGGAACTATTGGTGGAGTAAGTAGTTTTTTAAAAGAAAAAAATAAAGATATAAAAATTTATCTATCAGATCCAAAGGGATCATCTCTTTACAATCACATTGAAAACGGCGAGTTAAAAGCTGAAGGTGGATCAATAACTGAGGGCATTGGATCCAGCAGAGTAACTGCTAATTTTGCAGAAGCAAAAATAGATGGAGCTTTTTCAATTGAAGATAAAGAATCTTTGCCAATACTATATGATTTAATCAAAAATGAAGGTTTAAGTCTTGGAACAAGTTGTGGAGTAAATATTGCAGGTGCAATTAGATTAGGGAAAAAATTAGGACCAGGTAAAACTATTGTCACTATTCTTTGCGACAAATCAGACAGATACAACTCAAAGATGTTTAATAAACCTTTTTTAATTGAAAAAGGTTTGCCTTATCCCGACTGGATATAATCACGCATACCAGCACTGTAATAAAACCATTACATTTTTAATTTAGAATGAATAATAATTATCTAATAATTAAAGGAATTTTATGAACGCAAAAGAAGTAGTAAAAAAAGGATATGAACTTTTTGGCAAAGGAGATATGGAGGGATTTATGGAAATGGTACATGATGATATCACTTGGATTTATCCTGGAGATAAGCATCCAATGTCAGGAACTCATAAAGGCAAAGAAGCATATATGAAAACCATGATGCAAGTTCCAGATCTATGGAGTAATTTTTCAGTAACCCCTGATATGATGATAAGTGAGGGGAATAAAGTGTTTGTTAAAGCAATTGCTAAGGCAGATGGCATGGATACTATTTTTGGTCATTATTTTGAAGTAAGCGATGATGGTAAACTGACATTGTTTATTGCGTTTGACGACACATTGAGCATGTTCAATGCAATGAAAAAGTAATAGTTTATGAAAAAATTATATTTTTTTTTAATTATCATATTTATGTCGAGCACAGCTTTTGCTGAGCAAGGACAAATTAAACAAACTGGTTTTTTCTCTGGCACTTCTAAAGTTATAGGTGATGATAAAGGCAATTTTTCGATAATATATGAAGGAACTATTGGTAATAAAGCCATTGAGGGAACAACTTTTGGTGACAGATCTTCATCATATTGTGTTGGATCAATTGTTGGACTTAAAGGAAAAGGTTTTGAGACAGGCGTTTGTATAAACAAATTTGAAGATGGTAGTACTACAACAACACATTACGAAGGCGTAATGGGAAAAATATTAAGATGGAAGTTTGTAAGTGGAACAGGGAAATATGAGAATATTTCTGGAGGTGGAACAACATCTTATGCGCAAATTGATTCAGCTAAAGATGGAGTTGTACAATCTTACAATCAAATCGTTGGTACTTATAATTTGAACTAACTGAAAGAAAAAAATGAAAAAAACAATTTTAGTATTAATTTTAAGTTTATTTACAGCTAATGTTTACGCAGATAGCCATGTAAAGAGAATTTTATCAACAAGTCAAACAGGAATGGGAAATGATATTGTATACCCTACAGGAAAAGCAAAAATAACAGCTTTTGAATTTACTGTACCTGTAGGAGCTCCAGTAACTCCTCATACGCACTCATTTCCAGTTCTAATTATGATTCAGCAAGGTGAAATTGAATTAATTCATGAAGGAAAAACCCAAGTATTCAAAGCTGGTGATGCATTTGTTGAAGATGTTGGAATTGTACACGAGTCGAAAAATATTGGAAATGTTCCAGTTAAAGCGATTGTAGTTGCAATTGGTGTCGAAGGACAGAAAATTATGACACCAATAAAATAAAAAGGAAAAAGAAATGATCATAAAAATAGAAGAAAATATAAAATCATTTTCATCTTGGATGAATATGGTAAAGGCGAATGCTGAAAAAATTAAAGGATTTGGTGCTACGATTATTTTTGCAGGTGTATCAAAAGAAGACCCTACAAAATTTACTGTAATCGTTAAGTATGCAACCATGGAAGGTTTTGAAGCATTTAAAAATGACAAAGAACTTCATGCAGCAAGAGCTGAAGCAGGCGTGGATTTAGATTCAGCAAAGGTTACACCGATGCATGAAGATTTTATGGAAAATTTTAGTGGATAAACAATCAATATAAAGAAAGGATAAAATATGGAAACAGAAACACTAGTAGTAGCTCATTTAAAAGAAGGTATGTTAGAAAAATTTATGGGCTTTATGCAATCAGATGCTGGTATGGCAGAAAGATCGAAAGTTGCAAATGTATCAAAAACAATTGGAACAGTTGCACCTGACAAAAAAACAGTAATGTTTAAAATTTTTGTGACCGATAAAGCTGCTCTTAAAGCTTTTATAGATGGAAGCAATCCAGTATCAGCTCCAGTTATGAAAGAAGTTATGGAAAGTTACAGTGTCTACGAATTAAATAAAGTAGATATGTAATAATTTTTGTAATAAGGTTTGTAATGCCTTCAGGATATATCATATTAAATATTAATGTGTTAAATCCTGAAAATTACAAAGAGTATTTGGAAAAAGCTCCTCCAACTGCTCAAATGTTTGGCGGCGAGTACATAATAAGAGGTGGCGAAAATGAAGTCATAGAAGGTGAGTGGAAATATCCAAGAACTGTTGTAATTAAATTCCCATCTTATGAAAAAGTTTTTGAGTGGTACAATTCAGAAATATATAAACCTATCAGACAAATTAGATTAGATAATACAGTATCAAATACATTAATAATTAAAGGAGCATAAAGGAGAAAAAAATGTCAATATTAGAAAAATATAGTGCTGCAATTAAAAATAAAGATGAAGCAGCAATGAATGAACTTTTGCATGATGATTTTAAATTCACAATGCATAAATCAGGGAGTGTTTTAACTAAAAGTGATGTTATCAAATGGGCAATGAGTGGTGACATTAAGCAAGATAAAACTAGAATTGTTTATGAAAATGATGAAGTTGGTGTTCACCATGCGTTCGTAACATTTGATGATGGTAATGTAGAAGCAGTTATGGCAGTCTACAAATACAAAGATGGCAAAATGATTAGTTTAGAAACTGGCGCAACGCCAATGCCAAAATAAGTGAACAACATAGATTTTTATTTTTCTATTGGAAGTACTTATACTTATCTTTCGGTTACTCGAGCACTAGAAGCAGAAAAACAACATCAAATTAAGTTTAATTGGACTCCTTTTAGTGTGAGAGCAATAATGAAAGAAATGAACAATGTTCCCTTTCCTAAAGAAAAAAAAAATAAAGTAGATTACATGTGGAGGGACATAGAAAGACGAGCAAAAAATTATGGATTTTTTGCTAAAACACCAGTCCCTTACCCTTTAACAGAATTTGATTTAGCTAATAAAATTGCAATATTAGGTTTAAAAAATAATTGGGGTGTAGATTACGTTCAGCTTACGTATAAACGATGGTTTCAAGAAGGAAAAGAGCCTGCTGTTGAACCAAACTTGAGTGAAATCTGCGAAAAACTAAGCTTAGATAAAGAAAAGATTGTTTCAGAGGCAAGCTCTGAGGAAATAAATAATATTTATTTATCAAATACAGAAAAAGCTAGAAAAAATAAAATATTTGGAAGTCCGTCATTTGTTGTAAAAAATGAAATATTCTGGGGAGATGATAGAATGGAAGATGCAATCAAATGGTCGAAGGCAAATGAATAATATAACTGCTTATATAATTTTATTAATCGCAGTAATTCTTGGAACAGCATCTAACAGTTTTGCTAAAAGTGCTCAAGGTTTTACATTATTAATACCTAGTATAATCACAGCAGTAACAATTGTTGGATGCATGTATACTTTGTCTTTAGTTATGAAAAGTATACCAGTTGGAATAACATATGCCTCTTTTGCAGGCTTATGTATAATTGCAACAGCTGCCGTTGGTGTTATAAAATTTAATCAAGTACCAAATTTTTATACAATAATTGGATTGATTTTAATTATCTCGGGTGTCTTAATAGTTAACTTATTAGGAACAAATAAGTGAAACCGTTATCTGGTTACATTTATTTAGTATTAGCTATATCAACAGGAATTGCCGCAAATAGTTTTGCTAAAATTTCAGATGGATTTTCAAAATTAACTCCAACGATATTATCAATAGCTTTTATGTGTATAACTATGTATGGACTTGCAAAAGCTATGTCTATGATACCAGTAGGTTTTACTTATGCCACTTATAGTGGGATAACAGTGGCTGCTATTTTAGTCTTCGGGATGATTAAATATAATCAGATACCAAATATATACGGTTTAATTGGAATTTTTTTAATTATTATTGGTGTTGTAATGGTTAATTATCTTGGAAGAATTAATTAGCTCTTATTAAGTAATAAAATTAGTACACCTATTACAAATATAATTATCCCTAAAATTTCTGTAATTTTAACTTTTTCTTTAAACATATACTTTGAAGACACATAGCTAAATAATAATTCTATTTGGCCGATAGCTCTAACAAATGAAGACTGTATTAAGGTAAAAGCATAAAACCAAGATAATGTTGCGAGAAATCCAGCTAACCCAGCTGTCAAGCATTCATACTTGTTTTCATATAATTTTTTAAACTGTGACTTTTCAAATATAATTAAATAAATAGTAACTAATGTTGTTTGTATAACTAGACCAAAAAATAGTGTTGCTATAGCTTTTTCAAAGTTATTACTAAAATTTTCCAATGTTAATGCTGCTGCTCTAAAATATACAACACTTAAACCTAAGAATAGTCCTGCGGATAAACCAATTAAAGTTGTTTTTGAAAATAAGTTTTTTATAAATAAACTTAAATCTTTAATCGATAATATAATTACTCCAATTGTAGATACAATAATTCCTGTTATTCCAAATTTATTTAATTTATCCCCTATTATTAAATATTCAAAAATTGCAACTTGAATAACTTCAGTCTTGCTCAATGAAGTTCCAACTACAAAATTAGCAAATCTAAATAAATAGAGTAAAACAAATGTAAAAATTATTTGGAAAATTGAACCTAATAATACGTTAAATATAAATTTTTTTTGACTTAGTATTTCAGGAATTACATTTAAATCTTGGAAATACAAAAAAAATAAAACTGTCCCAAATGGTAACGCAAAAGCAAATCTTACATAAGTTGATGCAATAGTAGATACTTTTTGATTAAGTTTTTTCTGTAAAGTTGATCTAAGATTTTGAAAAAAAGCCCCAGAAATAGCTACAATTATCCAATTCATTGATGATTATTAATATTGTATTTAATTTTAAAGTCGACTTAAATAGTCTCATTTAACAAAAAAGAGGGAAATAACATGAAAATCTTTAAAAGAATAATATTTTCTCTAATTTTCGTTTCTTTTGCCAGTGCAAGTTTGGCAGAAACAAAAATGAGAATTACACTTCAATTACCATTAAAGGCTCACTTAGGTCAGAACCTTTTGGTATTTAAAAAAGAATTAGAATCAAGATCAGACATTAAAGTAGAGATTTACGACTCTGCACAACTTTACAAAGATAAAGAGGTTCCG
Source organism: uncultured Pelagibacteraceae bacterium (assembly GCA_902594705.1). GTDB lineage: Bacteria > Pseudomonadota > Alphaproteobacteria > Pelagibacterales > Pelagibacteraceae > Pelagibacter. Next base: position 32,040 of record CACJNI010000006.1, on the reverse strand, counting down.
CAAGCTGTAGGTTCAGGAGCGATCGAAGCTGGTGTTGCATCTATAACAAGATTTGCAGGAACTAATCCTGAAGTTGATGTTTTCTATCTTCCATTCTTATTTGATTCAGAACAAAAAGTAAGAAAAGCAACTCAAGCTGGATCTGAGATAAGAGCTATTCTTGATCCTGCAATAGCAAAGACTGGAGCTGTTCCACTTTATTATCAAGCTTATGGATCAGCAATTATGTTATCCAATGGTGGTCCAATGAAAACTCCGGCTGATTTTAAAGACAAAAAAATCAGAGTTTTTGGAAAAACACTTGGAGCTTTTGTGAGTTCTTTAGGTGGTAAACCAGCATTAATATCTGGATCTGAGCAATATTTAGCTTACCAAAGAAATACAGTTGATGCAGGTATGACTGGTGTATCTGGTGTAAAATCTAGAAAATTATATCAAGTAATGGATACTTTAACAGTTACAAATCATGGCGATATCGAATTCGTTGTTGTTGCTAATGATAAATGGCTAAGCTCATTAACTCAAAAACAAAGAGACGCTATAGCTGAAGCATCAAAAGTAGCTGAAAAAGCTGTTAGAGATGACATGGCTAACATCGAGGCTGGCGCTTACAAAGAAGCAAAAGCAAATGGAATGAACATTGTAAACCTAAGTAGTTCTGAAGTTTCTGCTCTTAAAAAAGCATCGTCATCTGTTATTGATGATTACATTTCTAGAACAGGTGGAGCTGGTGGAGTTGGTGATCAACTTGTAAAAGCTGCAAACAAACTTTAAATCGTATAAATACCCCGCACTTAAGTGCGGGGTTTTCAAATGAATACCTACGACAAAATTGTAAAATATTCTGGCTATTTAGCTTCAGCGTTATTTATTATGATAGGCTTTATAGTTTCTTATGAAGTTATCATGAGATACATATTTAATTCACCTACTATTTGGGTAAACGAAATTTCTCGATTTTTACAAATTTGGGCTACTTATTTAGCTTTAACTTATACTTTTCATAAAAATGATTTTATCAGAATAACAGTTATATATGACAAAGTAGGAGATAAAGGAAAAAAGATATTAGATTTAATAAGTGCAATATTCATTTTAATTTTTAGTGGATTTGTACTTTATTATGGATGGTTAATTGCTTACGACTCTCTTAAAGTTGGAAGAACAAGCTCTACAATTTTAGATGTTCCATCCTTTCTTACAGAATTTGCGATACCATTATGTTTTGCATTTTTGGTATTAAGAGTGCTTTTCGAAGTACCTAAATACATCAAAGATATAATTAAATGACAGTAGCAATAATCTTATTTTTGTTATTTTTCGTGCTTTTTTTAGGAGTGCCAATAGCATTTGGTTTAGGTTCTATAGGATTGGGTTTAATGTTATTTGGAGATATTTCTCCTTTAATGATCCCACAAACTTTTTACAGTGTGGCAGATAACTTTATTTTATTAGCTGTTCCGATGTTTTTGATGATGTCTAATATATTATTAAAGGCAGGTGTTGGAGAAGATCTTTTTAATTTTGCTCAAAGCTGGGTTGGAAATTTTCCAGGAGGTTTAGCAATAGCAACTATAGTTTCTTGCAGTATTTTTGCTGCTATATCTGGATCATCAGTGGCTACTGCAGCAACAATCTCAACTGTAGCATTTCCTGCAATGATTAATAGAGGTTATCACAGAAACTTTACTTTAGGTATTTTGGCAGCGGGTGGAACTTTAGGGATTTTAATTCCTCCATCAATTCCAATGATTGTTTATGCATTTGTTGTTGAAGAGTCTGTACTAAGTATGTTTCTTGCTGGAATTGGGCCAGGAATAGTTTTAGCATTATTTTTTATTATCTTTTCAGTTTTTTACGTGAAATTTTTTAATAAAGAAGTTCAAAATGTATCCAGTACTTTAGAAGAAAAAATTAAATACACAAAAAGAGGTTTGCCAATATTATTAATGGCCTTCATTATGCTGGGTGGAATTTATGCTGGAATTTATACACCAACAGAAGCAGGTGGTATTGGTTTTTTAATATCATTTATCTATGTTGTGGCTAAAAAAAGATTGGATTTTAAAGGTTTTATCGAAGCTGGTTTGGAGACAATGAAAACTACAGTTACAATATTTATAATTATTGCAGGAGCTAAAGTTTTTGGTAAAGCAATTTCGCTTTATAGAATTCCTCAAGATTTATCATCTTTCATAGTTACTAATATTAATGAGACTGGTTTATTTATACTTGTTGTTTGTATTACTTTGCTAATCTTAGGATTTATAATGGAAACCCTTTCATTAATTTTAATCATGATGCCTATATTTTCGATTTCAATCGCTGCAATGAATATTGATTTAATTTGGTTTGGAATAATTTTTACACTAATGATTGAGTGTGCATTAATTACACCACCTGTTGGACTAAATATTTATGTTCTCCAAGCAATTGGTAAAGCAAAAATGTCAGAAATAGCTAAAGGTGTGATACCTTTTGTCATTATAATGTTATTTACAGTATTTGTTATTTACTTATTCCCTGACCTAGCATTATATATACCTTTTAAATTATAAATATGTTTTCAAAAATAAAATCAAAAGATAAAGCAGAACAATTAAGACAATTATTAAATGGACCAGAAATAATTGTAATGCCTGGATGCTTTGATGCATTATCAGCAAAATTAATTGAAAGAGAAGGTTTGAAAGTTGGATTTATGTCTGGCTTCAGTGTTTCATCTACAAAGCTTGGTATGCCGGACACAGGTTTAATTTCTTTTTCTGAAATGGCAGAACAAGTAAGAAATATATGCAATGCTACATCAATTCCAATAATATTTGATGGGGATACTGGATATGGAAATTCAGTGAACGTATTTAGAACTGTAAGAGGGTATGCGGATGCAGGAGCAGCTGGTGTGATGATTGAAGACCAAAAGTGGCCAAAAAAATGTGGTCACACAAAGGGAAAAGATGTTGTCGATCTTGATGAGGCTAACTCAAGAATTAAAGCTGCAGTGGACGCAAGAGAATATGGAAATAAAGATATCTTAATAATGGCAAGAACTGATGCCATAGCAACTAGAGGATTGGATGATGCAATTAAAAGAATGCAATCATTTTCAAAACTTGGTGTTGATATTTTATTTATTGAAGCTGTTAAAAATAAAGAAGATATGAAAAGAATTATCAAAGAAGTTCCAGGTCATCATATGTTAAATTTGATCGAAGATGGTGAAACCCCATTATTAGAAATTAATGAAATAGAGGAAATTGGTTATAAAATTGCTGTAATGCCTCTAACCCTAATGAGTGCATCAGTAAAAACGATGCAAGAATGTTTGAATAATATGAAAAATAAAGTTTATAATAAAAATGTTTCTAAATTTTCAGACTTAAGAGATATAGTTGGCTTCAACGAATATTACGATATTGAAGACAAATATAAATAATGTTTCCAAAAAAATTCTCTAAAATTCTTTTCGTTTTTTTTATGGGTTTAGGAATGAGTTTGTTAATGACCCTAATTATTACATTTATAAATACAGGTTATGATGAATTTTATTATAAAAGATTTTTCAAAGCTTGGTCTATTAGTTTGCCAGTTGCATTAGTTGCAACAACTTTTGTTGCACCGTTGGTTAATAAATTAGTGGAAAAAATTACTAAATAGAGAGGATGTCATATGAGTGAAAATATAGCTTTTATAGGAGTTGGTAATATGGGAAACCCAATGGCCTGTAATTTAAAGAACGCAGGGAAAAAGGTTAAGGTTTTTGATGTTTCTAAAGAAATGATTGATAAAGCAGTTGAAAATAATCTTGATGTTGAGAAGGATTTTGGAAAACTAATCAATAGTGAAACGTCTGTTGTAATCACTATGCTGCCTGAGGGAAAACATTCAAAAGAAGTTTATTTAAAAGAAAATGGTGTTCTAGATAAAGTTTCTAAAAATTGTCTACTAATAGATTGTTCAACAATCGATATAGATACCTCTAAAGAAATAGGAAAGAAAGCAAATGAAAAAGGTATTAAGATGATTGATGCACCAGTAAGTGGTGGAGTGATGGGTGCACAAAAAGCAACTTTAAATATTATGGTTGGTGGATCAAATGATGCATTTAATCAAGCTTTACCTATTTTAAAATTAATGGGTAAAAATATTTATCATGCTGGAGAGATAGGAAGCGGAAACGGTGCAAAGATTTGTAACAACATGTCTCTTGGAATAACAATGATTGCTGCTTCAGAGTCATTAATGTTAGCAAGAAGATTGAATATAGATATAAAGAAAGTTCATGAAATTATGAAAAATGCTTCCGGAAATAGTTGGCCTATTTCAGTTTATCCACCTTTACCTGGATTAATTGAAGGAACTCCATCTAACAATAAATATAAGCCAGGCTTTTCTGCAGGTATGATGAACAAAGATTTAAAACTTGCAAATGAATGTGCTAAAAATGCAAATGCATCTACTCCATTAGGAGAGATGGCATTAGAAATATATTCAAAGTTTTGTGAGGATGGAAACAGTTCGAAAGATTTTTCTGCTATATCAAAGGTAATTGGTGGAGATGCTTGGGATTATCCAATAGAATAATTACCAAGAGGAATTTGGACTCTCCAAAAATTTTAACTCATCCGGTGTAGATTTTCTCCCCATAACTTTATTTCGATGCGGATATCTATGAAATCGTTTAATTGCAGCGGTATGATCTTTCCAAAATTTTTTTATCTCATTATAGTTTGGATGATTAGATAAATAATTATCTAACAATTTATATGCTCTATCATGATCTATAACTTCTTCACTGTGAATGTATGGCAATAGCATGAAAAAACGTTGATATTCATCCATTTGATCAAGATACCCGTTATAGACTGCATCATTTACAATCAGTCTTGCTTTATGATCAAACTCAAAAGCTTTTTTATCATCTCTATATAAATTTCTTGAAAATTGATCCAATAAAATAACTAAAGCTAGAGTACTTAATGGTTCATCTTGCCAATCATCATATTCATTTAAAGTAGCTTTTTCATGATCATCTTTGAATTTGTCTCTAATCAATTGATCAAAATTATCATCTCTTTTAAATCGCTTTTCAACGACCATATCATCAAACCAAAAATCTAATATTGCTTTGGCTCTATCATTCATAAACTTTGTCAACTTTTACCTGATATGATTCAACAAGTCTGTTAGTTTCATTTGCCATTGCAACAACTGCAATAAGTTCGCTTAACATCTCTGTAGTAGCACCTTTAGATTTAGCAGCGATACTGTGAGATTTAATACAATACTCACAACTATTTGTCATTGAAACTGCAACATAAATAAGCTCTTTTGTCATTTCATCCAAAGCACCTTTTTTCATCACTTGCTGTATAGAAGTCCAAGTTCTCTCTAAAGTTTCTGGGTTATTGGCTAACATTTTCCAAAAATTGTTTATGTAGTCTGTATTTCTCTTCTTTTTTATATCTTCAAATACCTCTTTCACTTTTCCTGTAGCATCAGCTTCTTCAATCATATTAAAAACTGCCATTTCACCTCCTTAATTGTAAATTGTTTCTATTTTAGGCATTAATCTTAATAATTCCTTAGTATATTCATGATTTGGATTTTTAAACAACTCTTCTGTCTCAGAAACCTCGCATAGTTTTCCATTCCTTAAAACTCCAATATCATCACACATTTGTCGAACAACTGGTAGATCATGACTTATAAAAAGGATAGTTAAATTAAGTTGTTCTTGTAAATCTTTAAGTAAATTTAGTATTTGAGCCTGAATACTCACATCCAAAGCAGATGTTGGCTCATCACAAACTAATAATCTTGGTTTTGTTGCTAATGCTCTTGCAATAGAAATTCTTTGTCTCTGTCCTCCTGAAAACTCATGAGGATATCTTTCGGCTGAAGACTTGGATAACTCCACAGAGTCTAAGAGATCATTTATATACTCTTTTAATTCATTAGAGCTAATATTTGCATCATGTAACTTTATAGGTTCAGCAATGATATCTTTAACCTTAAGCCTACCATTCAACGAAGAGTACGGATCTTGGAATATCATTTGAATTTGTTTTCTAAATTTAAGTAATTCTTTGTTACTTTTTATATTATTAATACATACATCATCAAAATAAATTTCACCTGAGGTGGGTTTAAATAAATTAACAATCATTTTTGCAATTGTAGTTTTTCCACTGCCACTTTCACCAACAAGTCCAAAAGATTTTCCCTCTTGTATATTAAATGAAACAGTATCAACTGCTAATACATTATTTTGAGATTTTTCTGTAAAAAAACCTTCATTAAAAGTTTTACAGAGATTTTTTATTTGAACTAAATCTTTTTTTAAAATCTCTCTTTTATTCCATCTGTTTAAAATTTTTAAATTAATGTTTTCCTGGTTATTGCTTTCTTTCTCTATAATTTTAAATCTGGATATTTTTTTATTTGTTGGAGGAACAGAACTAACTAAACTTTTCGTATAAGTTTCTTTTGGCTCTGTTAATATTTGCTTTGTTGTTCCCAATTCTACCAAATTACCATTTTTCATGACAGCAACTCTATTGGTAGTCTCTGCTATAACTCCCATATCATGTGTAATTAATATAACTGCTAAGTTTCTCTCTTTAGTCAGTTTTTTGATAAGTTCTAATATTTGTGATTGTATTGATACATCAAGTGCAGTTGTGGGCTCATCTGCAATTAACAACTCTGGTTCACAACATAGAGAAAGTGATATAACAACCCTTTGTCTCATACCTCCTGAAAATTGATGAGGATAATCATTAAATCTTTTTTCAGCATCTTTTATGCCTACTTCTTTTAAAAGATTTATTGCTTTTTCTTTTGCTTTTGAGTTACTGAGGTTTAAATGAGTTTGGATTGTTTCAATAAGTTGTTGTCCAATTGTTAAGATAGGATTTAAAGATGTCTGAGGATCTTGAAAAATAAATCCAATTTTTTTTCCTCTTAAACTTAGAATATTTTTTTTATTTTCATGAATATTTATGTCGCTTAAATAAATTGATCCTTCAGATACTTTCCCTGGTTCGTCAATTAAATCAATTATTGCATTTGCTACAGTACTTTTTCCAGACCCAGATTCCCCAACTAATCCTACAATTTCTCCTCTTTTTATCTCAATATTAATATCTTTTGCAGCATGAACTGTCTCTTTTCTCAATTTATAATCTACACTTAAATTTTGTATTTTTAAAAAACTCATTTTTTCAATTTAGGATTAAGAGTGTCTCTCATCCAGTCTCCTAATAGATTAATGGAAAAAGCCAAAACAACTAAGAATATTGCTGGAAAAAAAGTTATCCACCATTCACCAGAAAATAAAAAGTCATTTCCAAGTCTTATTAATGTTCCTAAAGAAGGAGTAGTTGGAGGAACGCCAACACCTAGAAAACTCAATGTGGCTTCTGCAATTATTGCTAATGCAAGACCTATAGTTCCTATAACAAGTACTGGTCTCATAATATTTGGAAGAATATGTTTAAACATTACTATAAAATTAGAAACTCCAATAATTGTTGATGCTGAGACATAATCTTTATTTTTTTCAACTAAAGTTGCTGCTCTTGATACTCTTGCAAACTGTGGCCACTCTGAAATACCAATTGCAAAAATTAAAACATATATTGCCATCTCATCATGAAGTTCACGCGAAATTATACCTCTAGCAATACCATCAACAAGAAGTGCCATCAAAATACTTGGAACTGTTAACTGAACATCAGTTAATCTCATAACAATCATTTCATACTTACCACCAAAAAAACCAGCAGTAAGACCTAATCCAACTCCTAAAATTAAACTAAATAAAATTGCTGAGAAACCAACAATCAAAGATATTCTAGATCCATAAAGAATAGTCGATAACATATCTCTTCCTTGTCCATCAGTACCAAGTAAAAATTCTACTTTTCCTTCGCTAGTCCAAGATGGTGGGGTGAATGCATCCATTAAAGATAAAGAAGATGGGTCGAATGGATTATAAGGTGTAATAAATTCTACAAAAAATGAACAGAAAAATATTATTGCTAATAATATCGATGAAACTATTGCTGTAGGAGATTTTATAAAACTAAAATAAATTTCACTATCTTTTATTTTATCCCAAGTTGTTAAAGCTTTATTATCCACTAGCTGAATCTCCTTTAACTCTAATTCTTGGATCTATAAAGTAATACAAGATATCGACTATAAAATTTATCATTACAAAAACGAATGCTATAAATACTAAATATGCTGACATAATTGGAATATCTACAAACTGAACAGCTTGAATAAAAAGAAATCCCATACCTGGCCATTGAAATACTGTTTCCGTAATAATTGAAAATGCAATTAATGTTCCAATATTTATACCAGCAATAGTTATTACTGGAATTAGTCCATTTTTAAGTGCGTGCTTATAATTAATGCTTTTTTCATTAATGCCTCTGGCTCTTGCAAACTTTATGTAATCAGTCTGAAGTATTTCCATCATTTCAGCTCTGACGAGCCTGATTATATAAGTCATTTGAAAAAGACTTAAAGTAACTGACGGTAATATAATTGCTTTTAAACCTGATATGGTTAAAAAGCCTGTCGACCAAAATCCTAGATCTACCACCTCACCTCTTCCAAACGATGGTAGAACGCCTAATATAACTGCAAAAAGATAAATAAATAAAATACCAATTACAAAAGTTGGAAGAGAAACACCTAATAAAGAAACTGCTAAGATAAAATCACTCAAAAAACCTTTTCTTTTTATGCCTGTATATACTCCCAATAAAGTACCAGAAACCAATGCAATTAGAGCAGATATTAAAACTAATTCAATTGTTGCCGGTAATCTTTCAATGATTAATTCTGATACAGGTCTTCTTAATTGATAAGATATTCCAAATTCTCCTTTTGAGGCATTAATTATAAACCTGGTAAATTGTACATGAATTGGGTCCATCAAACCCAAGGTTTCTCTTAACTCAGCTCTTTCTTCATCTGATGTTTCCTCACCCACCATGTTATTTATTGGGTCTCCTACAAAATTAAAAAGAGAAAAAGATACAAAAGCTACGACAAGCATAACCATTGCAGATTGAAACAATCGTTTAAAAAAATACTTTATCAATTTATGAAATTTTATTTTTATTCAAGCCCTTTAATTAAAAAGGGCTTGTAATAAATTATTTAGTCAAAGCTCGCAAAACGGAACAACGGCTCGTTATTCGGTCTTATCGGAACATTAACATCTTTTTTTGCAGCCCAAGATATAACTTGGTGATGTAAAGGAAGATAAGAAATATCATCTTTTACTATTTTCCAAGCTTCAGCTATTGCAGCATTTCTCTTATCTAGGTTAACTTCACCTTCCATAACTCTTATCGCAGCATCTACATCAGAGTTACTAAAGTTAACTCTGTTCCAGCTTGCTCCACTTTCATATAAGTAATGGAAAACATAATGACTATCTAAAGTTGGAACTCCCCAACCTAACATATAAAAGTCACCTTGATTATCTTTTAGTTCTTTAAAGTGCTTACTTTTTGTTTGGGCAAATAAATTTACTTTAACACCGATTTTACCTAACATACCAACAACAGCTGTGCATATAGCTTCATCATTTACATATCTGTCATTTGGACATCTAAGCTCAACTTCAAATCCATTCGGATATCCAGCATCAGCTAGAAGTTTTTTTGCAGCAGCTACATCATAAGGAAGTCTTTTATCAAGTTCTTCTGTGTATCCATTAACACCTGGAAAAGTAATTATTCCAGCAGGTTCACTTAAACCTCTCATTACTTTTTTCTTAATAGCTTCAATATCTATAGCTTGATAAAGAGCTTGTCTAACTGCTTTCTTTTTGAATGGATTATCACCTGTATTACCTGTTCTAAGTTTATCGGCTCCCTGATCCATACCAAGGAATATAGTTCTCATTTGAGCAGTGCTTTCAACTTTGTGAGCAGGTGAATTTTTAATTCTAGCTAAATCTTGCACAGGTGCATCAGTAACAACATCAATTTCACCAGATAAAAGAGCTGCAACTCTAGTAGCTGCATTTTTTATAGGTAGTAGATGAATTTCTGTTACTTTGTCATCTTTCATAGTACCCCACCATTTTTTATTACGTTTGAAAACTGTTTTAGTATTTGGTTCTCTTAATGTAATTTTAAATGGTCCAGTTCCCATAGCATTTGTAGCTGAAAATGTTTCTTGTCCAGCATCCCAGTTCTGCGCCATGACTGCAAAATTCTTTTCACTCCATTTTTTTGACATTATAAAAATGTTTGAAAGTTGGTTTAAAAGAATTGGATTTGGTTTACTTGTTGTAATTTCTACTGTGTAGTCATTAACTGCTTTTACACCTGATACTGTACTAATATATTCTTTAAAATCAGATGTTCTTTGTTTTGCTCTTAAAATACTAAATACAACGTCTTCAGATGTAAATGGAGTTCCATCAGAAAATTTAACATCTTCTCTTAATTTAAAGATCCAAGTATTAGGACCTTGAGTTCTCCACTCTGTTGCTAGTTGAGGTCCAATTTTCATATCTAATCCTCTGGTAACTAGAGCTTCGTATACTTGTCTAGATACTTGAGTGGTAGGACCTTCGTTTTGAGCATGAGGATCAAGTGTTAAACTATCACCCTGCATTGACCATTTAATAGTTTTTGCAAACGCTTGTGTTGGAGCAAAAGCTAGAAAAAAAGCCAATAAAATTTTTATAAAATACCCATACTTCATTTCTCTCTCCTATATTATTAAAATAAAAATCTAACTTATTAATTATGTAAACTAAAGTGATTTAATTCACTATTTTTTTGAAGTTTTCGTAAAGAATTTTAGAATATTTGTTCATAGATTGAATGTTGTCTTTCGCATCACTATCAAATTTATCAAGAGCTCCTTGTCCTAACTGACTCTCTAAAGCAGACTTATATTCAGGCACACATCCCCATTCTCCTACAGTGGTATCTTTTATCTCTATATGAAATTGAATACCGTAAGCATGTTTTTTATATTTAAAAATTTGGTATTTCGTTTCAGGAGATGATGCTAAAAGAGTTATATCATTATTATTTTCTAGATTTTGAACTTCATATGAATGCCATTGGAGTGATTTGATAATATCAGGATATTCTTTAAATAATAAATCGTCCTTTTTACTATTTAAAAAATTAATATCTAAAATACCTATCTCTGGATTTTTTGATTTAACTACTTTACCTCCAACTACCTCTCCTAATAATTGACAACCTAAACAAAAACCCAAATATGGTTTATTTAAATCTACTACAAATTCTTTGATTTTTTTTTTCTCTTCTATTAACCAAGGGTAATCTTTTTCCATCCAAGTATCCATTGGTCCGCCCATACAAAACATTGCATCAAATCCAGTTAAATCATCAGGTATTTTTTCTCCTTCGTCAAGTTCTACAGTTTTAATATGAACTTTATCCTTTAACATTAAATCTTTAATATAACCAGGATCCTCAATTTTAATGTGTTGAAGAACGATTATATTTTTCATGTAGCTGGTTTTATTAATTTTAAAATTTTTTTATGATTTGATAAATTATTTGAAACAATTATGTTTCCACCTAATGAAGCATCTTTATTATCCCATGTAGTAATTATTCCGCCTGATGCTTTAATAATTGGTATTATCGGATGTATATCCCAAATTTTGTTTGCACATTGAGCTACAATATCTAGTCTTCCCTCTGCTAATTGGCAATATGTTAGTGCATCAAAACATGGAAACTGCATTCTCTTGATAAATTTCATTATTTTTTTTTGTTTCTGAAAAGATAAAGTTCCGTGAAAAGCAGCAGCTACTTTCAAATAATCAAATTTTATTTTTTTGTTTACTTTTAATTTTCTTTTTCTTCCATTTTCAAACACAAAAGCAGATTTATCATCTTGATTTAAATAGTATCTTTTCATTCTTGGAAAATTTGCTAAACCAACTATAGGGGCGTCGTTATAATTTAGAGAAATTAAATTGCTCCATGTAGGATTTCCAGCGACAAATGATCTTGTCCCATCAATTGGGTCAATTATCCATGAAAATAGACTTTTTGTTTTTTTTGCACCAAACTCTTCACCGATAATTTGATGATCTGGGAACTTATCATTAATCTTTTTTCTTATAAATTTTTCAAAAGCTTTATCAGCACTGGTAACGGGATCATAACCTTTACCTTTTAACTTGTTATTAATTGTAAAAGTTTTGTTAAGTTTAGTATAATAAAAATTAGTTAAATCCTTAGCAAGCTTATTCAAAAAGGTGTAATAAATCTTGAAATCTTTTGTTTTTTTGAAGGTCATTTATCTGATGAGTAATAGTTAAAATATACAACTAGTTCAAATAAAATATCTTGAAAATTTTAGAATTTGATAGAAGAATCTAGATAGATGAAAATAGAAATCGATTCTAAAAAAGTATTTATAAATAGTGGAAATAATAAAGAAGAAATACATCCATTTTGGCTTAGAGAAAGAATAAATAACGAAGATGCTCTGGATAAAGGAAATCAACAAAGATTATTTGATCCAAATTCTATAAATACTAACATTGATATAGAAAAAATTGAGAATGAAGATGGATTACTTAATTTATTTTTCAATGATGGAACCAATTATAAAATAAAAGAAGATCAAATATTAAATGAGTATAAATCGCAAAATCTTGATCCTATTTCAATTGATAAAATTAAATGGGATTCAAATTTTAATAATTTTCAAAAATTTAAATTTGAAAATGATATTTTTGAAAAAAAAATCATGTATGATTTATTAGTATCATTCTATAAATATGGTTTTGTAGTTTTAACTAATGTTACAACTGAAGATAATTTTATTATTAAATTTGCAAATTCAATTGGCAGTGTAAGAAGAACTAATTTTGGGGAATTTTTTAATGTAAGATCTGTGCCTAATCCAAATGATTTAGCTTATACATCATTAGCATTATCTCCACATACAGATAATCCGTATAGAAAACCAGTTCCTTGTGTTCAATTATTGCATTGTATTACAAATAATGTGAGTGGAGGAAATTCTACCTTGGTTGATGGTTACACAGTAAGTGAAAAAATCAAAGAGGATTATCCAGAATATTATGAAATTTTATCTTCAGTTAAAGTAAAATTTAAATTTATAGACAATACAGTTGTTCTAGAAGATATGTCTGAGTTAATTAAATTGGATGAAAAAAATAATTTTAAACAAGTTAGATTTAGTCCAAGATTAGATTATGCTCCAATATTAGAAAAATCAAAATTGGATTTATTCTATAAAGCTAGAAATAAAATTTCTGAATTATATAACTCTGATAAATATAAAGTTGAATTTAAATTAGAAACTGGAGATTTATTAATGATGGACAATCATAGATTACTTCATGGAAGAACAAAGTATGATGTTAACGAAGGTGATAGATATTTACAAGGATGCTACATTGATTTCGACAGTACAGAAGGTAAACTTAGACATTTAAAAAGAAAATTTAATCTTTAAATAATTCTTTTATTTTTTCTTCAGCGTTTTTTATCGACTTTTCATAATCTAAAGCCATTTGATCTGCTGCAACTATATCGATTTTTTTAATACCAAAAAAATTTAACATATGTATCAACCACGGAGTTAAAAAGTCTTCTTCACCTTGTATTTTTGTTCCACCAGAAGTAATTACCAAATAGACCTGCTTATCTTCTAATAAACCTTTTCTTCTTCCGTCATCCCCATATTTAAATGTCAATTTTACTCTGGCTGCAAGATCAGCCCAAGCTTTAAGTGTTGCTGGTGGGCCAAAATTATAAATTGGCACTGATATAATAATTACATCACATTCTTTTAACTCTGATACTAACTTATCAGACAATTCAAACATTTTTTTATGTTCATCTGTTTGCTCATTTTCTGGAATTTTCATTCCAGACTCAGTTAAACCAGATATAAAAAGCATTTCGTCATCTAGATCTCTATAAATGACTTCATCATCATCTTTTTTAACTTTATCAAGTATTTTTTTTGCAAGCATCCTTGATGTAGAACCCTCTTTTCTAGCGCTGCAATCGATTTGGTATATTTTCATTTTTATCCAAGTTTCTGAAGTAAAGGAAAATACTTTAATATGTAAAATCCTAAAGCTTGCAACTGGTTTGTAATCATTAATATTCCTGTTATCAATAATAATCCTCCACCAATTCTTGAAATAGTTATCATTTTTGATTTTAGATTTTTTGTAACAACCATAAAACGTTGAATCAAATAACCTGATGCAATAAATGGTAGTGCTAAACCAAGTGAATAGAACACAAGTAACAATATGCCTCGGTTCAAACTTTGCTCAATTGAAGCTAAAGCTAATATTGATCCCAAAATAGGTCCAATACATGGAGTCCATCCAAATCCAAATGCCATACCAACTAATATTGAGCTAAAATTTCCTGATTTAATCTCAGTATTAATTCTTTTTTCATAATTTAAAAACTTAATATTAATTAATCCCATAATATGAAGGGAGAAAATGATTATTATACTTCCTGCAATAATTCTTAATTCAAAAGAGTTACTTAAAATTAAAGAACCTAAAAAAGTTGCGGTAGCTCCAAAGCTTATAAAAACAATGGAAAAACCAAAAGTAAATAAAACTATAGGGAATATATTAATTGTTTTTTTTTCTAATAACTCATTTAAAGAGCTTCCAGAAATATAAGATATATATCCAGGTATTAATGGAAGTACACATGGAGATAAAAAGCTTATCAATCCAGCTCCAAATGCAACAAATAATTCTATCATTTAACCAGTATTTTTCATTGCAGCTGAAATACCTGCAATAGATGTTAATAATGCATCATTAAGATCATTTTTTTTATCTGAATTTAATTTTTTGTTTTTAATTTTATTCATAACTACTGCTTGAATTATATTTAAAACCTCTGTGTAAATATTTCTTACAATAACTCCTGATCTAAATTTTTTTCTTTCATTTATAATTTCTTTTGGCGTAATCTTTTTATTTAATTTCTTAATAACTTCGAATTGGAACCTAAGTTTTTTTCCAACTCTTTTTAAATCTTTGTCTGCTAAATACTCCTCATATATTTTTGAAATATCTGGGTCCACTTTTGAAATTACCATATCCAAGATATCCATCATTGAATTGAAGAAAGGCCAATTTTTTTCCATATCTATTAGTGTTTTCTCAAATTTTTCTATCGATGAATATCTTAAAGCTTCTGCACTTCCAAGCCATGCTGGGAGCATTAGTCTTATTTGTGTCCATGCAAATACCCAGGGTATTGCTCTTAAACCTTTGATATTATCAATATTCTTTCTTTTAGACGGTCTTGATCCAATTGAAAGTTTTCCTAAAGACACATGTGGCGTAACGGTTTTAAAATATTTAATAAAATCTGAACTTTGATTAATATTTTTTCTATATGAACTTTTTGAAATATCAGACATTTTTTCAATTAGATTCCTCCAATCTTTTTTAGGGACTGGAGGTGGTGTTAATGTTGCCTCCATTACTGCTCCTATATAGCTACATAAATTGTAAATTGCTAAAGGTTGATATCCATATTTCTGTTGAATTACTTCTCCTTGATCGGTTATTCTAATTTTTCCATTAACTGTATTTGGCGGCTGAGATTTTAAAGTAGCTTGAATTGGGCCTCCACCTCTACCTGCTGAACCACCTCTTCCATGAAAGAAGGTAACATCTATTTTATATTTTTTAGCAATTTTAATAATTTCTTCTTGAGCCTTATATTGATGCCAACTTGCGCAAATTTTTCCAGCATCTTTGCTTGAGTCTGAATATCCAATCATGACTTCTTGTTTATTTTTTATTAAATCTCTGTACCACTTTAATGAAAACAAGCTGGCCATTATTGATTTTGCATTAATTAAGTCATCTAATGTTTCAAATAATGGGACAACTCTTAATCTATTCTTAATATTTGCTTCTTTTTGCAAATATAAAACAGAGAGAATGTCAGATGCAGATGATGTCATTGAAATAACATAAGCCCCCAAACATTCAGGTGGCTCTTCAGATAAAATTTTAAATGTTGACCAAACTTCTTTGTTTTCTTTATTTTTAAAATTAAAATTTTTGATGAAATTGGATTTTTTTTTCATCTTAGATGATAAAAATTTAATTTTTTCCTCCTCACTCCATTTTAAATAATTGTGTTTATTTTTTTTCTGAACAAGTTCATTAATTAATTGTGAGTGTCTAGATGATTCTTGTCTAATATCTAGTTTTGCTAAATTAATTCCAAAACATTTTGCTCTTCTCATTAAGTCTAATAATTCACCGCTTGCGATATTTTCACTTTGATTTTCCTCTAAAGATTCACGGACAATTCTAAGGGGTTTTAAAATTTCTTCTTTTGAGTTTAGCAATTTGTTATAGTCTAAAGGTTTTTTGTTCACTATAAACTGTTCAATTGCTCGATGAGTAAATCGCATTTTATCTCTTAAAGGTCTTAAGAAAACTCTGTAAGGTTCAAATGATTTTCCTGTAAGTTTTTGAATTTTTTTTGAACACTTTTTCATTGAATATGATCTAATTAATTTGGTAAGTTCTTTTTCATACAATTTTGCCGCTTCCCATCTTGATAATAACAAAACTTCTTTTGTTACTTTTGAAGTTACATTTGGATTTCCATCTCTATCACCACCCATCCATGATCCAAACTCAATAGGATTAAAATTTTTTGGCAAACCTTTACCCATATTTTTCAAAAATATCTCATTAAGTCTCCTGTAGACTTTTGGAATAGTTTCCCAAAGACTATCCTCTATTATTGCAAGACCCCATCGCGCTTCATCGGCTGGAGACGGTTTTGATCTTTTTAAGTCATCTGTATTCCAGATAATGGTAAATTCATCATGAATTTTTTTATTTAAAGATTTTATTTTTGAAGAGTGATCTTTAAATAACTCTCTATCCTCAAGTATTTCTGTAATTTTATGGTATTTTTGAATTAAAGTTCTTCTTTTGACCTCTGTTGGATGAGCTGTCAAAACTATTCCAATATTTAAATTTTTTGCAAAACTATATATTTTATTATTATTAATTTTTTTATTTTTAAATAATTTCTCAAAAATTTCTTCTATAAAAATATTTTTTTGATTTTTGCCGTCTCTTTTATTTTCATATTGGTTTAGTTGTCTAGATGCATCAATAGACTCAGCTAGATTTATAAAATTCATAAAATGATTAAATGCTCTTGCAAGCTTGTAAGTATTTTTAGGATTAATACTTTTTATTTCACTAGAAATTTTTTTATATGATCTTTTTTGGATTTTATTTGCTTTTGATAACTTTCTAATTTTCTCAACAAGATTATAAAAGCTTTTACCTTCTTGTTCTTTAATTACATTTCCTAATGAATTTCCTAAAAACCTAACATCCTCTCTTAAAGATTTTGTAGGAATTCTTTCATAATATAAGTCTCTTTTGATCACAATTTCTTATATCAAAAAAGAGATTATATTTGGATTAAATTGCTACTACTTTTGATTTTTGTTCACCAAGAAGTTCAATTGAAAGCCTCATTTCATCACCTGCTTTTAAAAATTTTTGTGGCTTCATTCCCATTCCAACCCCTGGGGGTGTTCCTGTGGTAATGATATCTCCAGGTTGAAGAGACATATATCTGCTAACATATGAAACAATATGATCTACATTAAAAATCATTGTTTTTGTATTACCCGTTTGCATTCGTTCACCATTTAAATCTAATTCCATATTTAGGTTGTTTACATCATTAATCTCATCTTTGGTCACAAGATATGGACCAACAGGACCAAATGTATCGTGAGACTTTCCTTTTACCCACTGTCCCATTTTTTCTATTTGCCACTCCCTCTCACTTACATCATTCACTAAACAATAGCCTAAGATATAATCTTGTGAATTTTTCTCTTGAATATTTTTAGCATTTTTTCCAATAACTAAACCTAGCTCAACTTCCCAATCTAGTTTGTTTGAATAGCTTGCAATTTCAATATCATCATTTGGTCCATTGATTGAACTAGTGGCTTTCATAAATACAATTGGTTCTGTTGGTGGTTTTGCTCCAGTTTCTGCTGCATGGTCAGAAAAATTTAATCCAATTGCAATAAATTTTCCTGGTTTAGTTATGCATGAACCAATCCTTGTATTATTTGAAATCTCAGGCTGTGATGATAAATCAATTTGTTTAATTTTTTCAAATGTTTCAAAATTTAAATGAGTTGGATCTAAATCATTTATATGTTTGGATATATCTCTAAACTTTCCATCTTTATCTAATATAGCTGGCTTTTCTTGATTTTTTTCTCCCACTCTTAGTAATTTCATTTCATCTCCAAGAATTATTTATAACTTTTGTATAAAGAACTATGATCATAATCACCCAATCCCTTTTTAACGAGATTATTATACATTTTTTTTACTATTTTAGACAAAGGTAATTCTAACTTTTTATTTTTCGCACAATCTAGAATGTTGTTCATATCTTTTAATTGCGAAAAATTTTTTCCTCTTGGTTTAAAATCATTTTTGATCATTCTTAGTCCGTGAGTTTGCAATACTTTACTGTCAGCCCATCCTCCTTTCAATGCTTTGAGAATATTAATTGGATTTACGTTATTTTTTTGTGATAGTTTAATTGCTTCTGAAACAGATCCTATTGTAATTCCAACTATTATTTGATTAGCTAATTTTGCTATTTGACCTGCGGAATTTTTTCCAACTAAAACAGGATTGCCTAATTTCTTAAGTACATTTAAATTTTTAGAAAAAACTTTCTTATCTCCACCAACCATTATGGCGAGCTCTGCATTCTCTGCGCCATTGGTGCCTCCGGAAACTGGTGCGTCTAAAAAATTAATTTTATATTTTTTTAATAATTTTGATAAATTAATTGCTGTTCTAGGGTTTGCAGAACTCATATCAATGACTGTAGATCCTTTTTTTAAATTTTTTAAAAATTCTGAATTAAAATATATTTTTTTTATAGCCTTATCATCAGACAACATGGTAATTATTAGATCCTGGTCCTTAACAACTTCCTTTAGAGAATTACATACTTTCGCACCAAATTTTTTTAGTCTAATGGCTTTATTTTTAGTTCTATTAAAAACTTTAATTTCATATTTTGATTTTAGAAGATTTTTAGCCATTGGAAATCCCATTAAACCTATTCCAATAAAACCGATTTTATATTTTTTCATTATTTAAATTTATATTGTATCGTTAGATCTTCCTAAATCTGCAGCTCCTCTTACGCCACTAGAATCACCATGAATATTTTTCATAACTTTAGTATTTACAGTGTCACTAAATACGTATTTTTTTAATTTTGAATTTATATTTCCATAAATCTGCTTCATATTGGAAACACCTCCACCCATAACAATTGCACCAGGATCAACAATATTAATTACAGTGGATAAGCCTCGTGCTAAGTAATCTAAGTATTGAAATACAAATTCTAAAGATTTTTCATCTCCTTTGTTTGCATTTTCTTGAATTATTTTAGCATCTAAATCTATTTTATGAATGTCATAAAAATGTTTTGAAAACCCTGGACCAGATAGAAATGTTTCAATGCATCCTTTTTTACCACAATAACAATCGTGCCTTTTCCACTTATCATTTGTTCCTATTGGCATTTGATTATGTCCCCATTCCCCAGTTATGTTATTAAATCCATTGACAATTTTATTATTAATAATTAATCCTCCGCCAACACCTGTTCCAATTATAACTCCAAATACTATTTCATGATTAAGACCAGCTCCATCAATTGATTCAGATAAAGCAAAGCAATTAGCATCATTTTCAAGAAATATTTTTCTATTTAACCTAAGCTCAATATCTTTTTTTAAAGGTCTGTCATTTAACCAGGTTGAATTTCCACCCTTTATACAATTTGTTTCTTTAGATAAAGCTCCAGGTGAGCCAACACCAACACTGCAACTTTTTTTGTATTTATCTTCTAAATAATTTACAAGCTCACATACTGTATCTAAAGTTCCATTATAATTTTTTGGTGTTGTTCTCCTAATTCTCTCGAGCTCTTTTCCATTTTTATCAATAATTATTGACTCTGTTTTGGTTCCACCTAAATCAATACCAATATGCATTTTAATATGAACTTGATTGCTTCCAGATGTTAATATTACCATCTTTTGCAGTTTTATTAATTATTTTCATTTCAGAAGTTGTAAATTTAAGTTTGTTTAGACTTTCTAAATTTTCTTTTAATTGATTAATATTTCTTACTCCTATTAGAGCGGATGTTACATAATTATTTGATAGAACCCAAGAGATTGCCATTTGAGATAAAGATTGACCTCTTTTATTTGCAATCTTATTTAAATCTGAAACTATCTTTAAGTTTTTTTTTGTTATTAAAGATTTATCTAAATACGATGTAGCATCACTCGCTCTTGAAACTTTAGGTATCTTTTTTAAATATTTATCTGATAGCATTCCTTGAGCAAGAGGCGAAAAGGCAATACATCCAATTTTAAGTTTTTTTATAGTTTTAGTTAAATCTTTTTCAATCCATCTATTAATTAAAGAATATGAAGGTTGATGAATAAATAATTTAATATTTCTTGATTTTAGAATTTTGTAAATTTGGTTCGTCTTTTTGGAAGAATAAGATGATATACCGACATATAAAGCTTTTCCTGATTTATAAATACTCTCTAATGCATCTGCTGTTTCTTCTAAAGGTGTTTTTGGATCAAATCTATGTGAATAAAATATATCAAAGTAATCAATTTTCATTCTTTTTAAACTTTGATCACAACTTGCGATAATATGTTTTTTTGAACCCCATTCTCCATAAGGTCCTTCCCACATATCATAACCAGCTTTTGATGATATAATCAGTTCATCTCTGTATTTTTTTAAATCTTTGCTTATTATTTTTCCAAAATTACTTTCTGTGCTACCGTAAGGTGGGCCATAATTATTTGCCAAATCAAAATGAGTAATGCCTTTATCAAAAGCATAAAATAATATTTTTTTAATATTAGAAAGTGGAACTTTGCCTCCAAAGTTATGCCAAAGCCCGAGGCTTATTAGTGGTAATTTAACTCCACTGTCACCGCAGGTTCTGTATAACATCTCTGAATATCTTTTATTATCAGCATTATATTTCATATTTAGTAAACCTCGACCTCTTCATATGTTGGCATTGAATTTGCAGCCCCTTCTTTAGTTGTAGAAATACCAGCAACTTTATTAGAAAATTCTAATGCATCAGCAATTTTTAACGATTTAGCTAATGCTACACTAAAAGCTCCATTAAATGCATCTCCTGCTCCAGTAGTATCTTTTACATCGTCTTTTATTTTGTGAGCATCTACAAAGTGGCTTTCGGTTCCATTTGAAAAATAAACTCCTTTAGAACCTAGAGTTATTAGAATATTTTTTACTCCTTTTTTTAAAAATTCTTTAGCTGCATTTTCTATTTCAGATTTTGTTTCTATTTTCTTTTCTAAATAAAAACTAGCCTCAGTTTCATTTGGTGTAAAATAGTCTATATTTTTAAAGTCATTCTCAGATATTTTTGAAGCCGGAGCTGGATTTAAAATAGTGATTGATCCAGTATCTTTTGCTTTTTGTAAAGCATAGCTTGTAACATCATATGGTGTTTCTAATTGTGTTAAGAATATATCTGACTTCTCGATTGCTTTTAAATTATTATCTATATCAGAACTATTTAAAGTGCCAGCAGCGCCTGGTATGATGTTTATTGCATTATCACCTGTATTAGCATTAATCATAATACCAGCAACGCCAGTTGATTGATTTTTATCTTTGATAATATAATCGGTATTTACTCCAGAGGATTTATATAAATTTAGTGCCATTTCAGCATTATTATCATCACCTATTTTTGTAATAAAACTTATGTTTCCGCCAAGTCTTGCTGCAGCAATGGCTTGGTTAGATCCTTTTCCACCAGGCCCTATTAAGTGTTTTGTTCCTAAAATAGTTTGCCCCACTTCAGGAATTTTTTCACCAATAAAACATAAGTCTGCAACAAATACTCCAAATACACATATAGATTTCATTTAATTAAGACCAGACTTTACCGTCAGGAAGAATAACTCCTTTAGTAATAATAAAACATCCAAAAGGTCGAGCATCTGTAGTGGTTACAATACAATACGCTTTTTTTGCTTCTTCATAAAAATTTTGTCTTGAAATTGATCCAACTTTCCATTGGGGACCAGAATTATTTTTTACTGCATCAATAAATTCTTTATGAGTTTCAGTTAGTTCCTCTGGTTTGTCATCTACTTCCATTCTAAGTGCAGGAGAGCCACCTTGAGATACAACAAAACTATCTAATGGAAAAACAGATAAAATTGCATTTGCTGCACTTTTAATATCTACCCCATCTAATCGAACTACATTTTTGTTCATAGAGTTTGCAGGAAAATTAGCATCAGCAAGAATAATTTTCTCACCATGACCCATGGATCTTAAATTAAAAAGTAAATCAGGGCTTAAAACAGGATTAATATTTATTAACATTAAAAGATTATATTACATAAAAAAAAAGGGTGGAATAAAAATTCCACCCTTTTTTAAATATTATATACTAATGATTATTTAAAATCGTTAGCGTTTTCTTTTGTTACTAGTTGTGTTCCAGTATCAATGTTTGGATCAATACTTCCACCATTAGCTAGCTCAAGTGCATATTTAACACCATAAGCACCCATGTTATATGAGAACTGAGCAATAGTTGCGGTCATTTCACCTTTTAAGATACTTGTAGCAGCATCTGGAGTTGCATCAAAACCTACAACAACAACATCATTCATATCTGCATCTTTAAGAGCTTGCATAGCACCTAAGCCCATATTGTCATTTGAAGCAAATATTGCTTTAATGTTAGGATTTTTCAAAATAATAGACTCAGTAACTGATCTACCTTTCGCAGTATCCCACTCAGCTGTTTGAGTAGCAACTATATTTAAACCGCAATTTTTAAATCCTTTAATTGCACCATCTCTTCTTAGTAGAGCTGTTGATTGAGACTCTATTCCAGTCAAAATTGCAACATCTGAACCTTTTGGAGTTTTGTCACAAATGAATTTAGCAGCTAATTCTGCTCCGTTCATATTGTTGGTTCCAATAAAAGTAACACCTTCATTGATCCCTTTTGTATCTACGAATACAACTGGAACACCACTTTTGATAGCGTCATCTACAATTGGAGCAAATGCATTTGGATCTCCTGGTGCAAGAGCTAAAGCATCAACACCTTTAGCAAGTTGGTCTTCCACTTGGTTAATTTGTGCTTGAACATCACCTTCTTGAGGTGGCGCAACCAAGATTAACTTAACACCTAATTTTTTAGCTTCTTCTTCAGCACCTTTTGTAACAGAAGCCCAGAAAGGATTTCCAGACCCAGGACCTTTAATACTGAACAAGATTTTTTTACCATGACCATCAGCAAAAGAAGCTGAAATCATGCTTATCGATAAAAAAATTGCTGATACTAAAACAACAATTTTTCTTGATAGTTCTCTCATAAATTTCCCCTTTAATAATTATTAAAGTTTAATTTAATAAAATTTTTAAAAAAAATTCAACTGTTTACAGGGTCTCTTATGACAGCATCTATTCAACTTTGACGTGTTTATTTTCTCGTGCCAAAATCTCTTCTTAAAACATCCACGTAAACCGCTAATACGATGATTGAGCCAATCAATACTTGTTGCCAGAAAGAACTTACATCCATCAAATTAAGTCCATTTCTTAAAATTCCCATAATCATTACTCCGGCAAAAACTCCAAGAACAGTTCCTCTACCACCAAAGAAACTAGCTCCACCAATTATACATGCTGCGATAGCATCCAATTCAGATTGTAATCCTGCATTAGGATAACCAGAGTCTGTTCTTCCTGCTAAAATTAATGCTCCAATACCTGATAAAAATCCACAAAGTGAATAAACAATTATTAAAATTTTATTAACATTAATCCCTGAAGCTCTTGCTGCGCTTGGGTTGCCACCAATTGCATAAATCCACTTTCCTGTTCGACTATGATTCAAGAAAACCCAAAAAACAAAATATACAACAGCGATTAAAACTAAGCTTACGGGGAGATATTGAGATTTCTCTAATCCTAACCAGGTTAGATCTATTCTACCATGACCCAAGTACCTAACTTCATCGGTAAATCCACTTATAGGTGTTCCGCCTGATATTAGGTTTCCTGTTCCTCTAAAAATATAAAGAGTTCCTAAAGTCATTATAAAAGGATGAGGCATTCTTAAAAGTGTTATCCCCAAACCATTTATCAACCCACATAAAAATCCAGCAAATAAAGGTACTAGAACAACTATAAACCACGGAGCTCCAGCTTTAGCTACTATTGCTAAAATCATCAACGATAGCATCATTATTGAGCCAACCGATAGATCTATACCTGCGGTCACAATCACCATGAAAACTCCTAAAGCTAACATTGATTGCCAAGATATTTGTTTAAATACGTTTGTTACATTTCTCCAAGACAAAAAGACATCTGGTTGCAAAATATGCATTACCAAGATCATGATAACTAATAATAGTAAAATCCCATATTTTTCAAAATATGGAATAAGTTTTACGTATAAGCTATCTTGTTTTTTTTCTTTATCTTCCATATTTATTTTTTTCCCATAATCCAACCAATGACTTCATCTCTTGAAGTTTTATCTAATTGAGACTCAGCAAAGTTTGTTCCTTGAAAAAGTGCCATTACTCTGTCGCAAACAGTAAAAATATCATCCATTCTATGGCTTATTACTATAACACCTACGCCAGTACTTTTTAATTTATTAATTAAATCTAATACTTTTCCAACTTCTTTTATTGCTAAAGCAGCAGTTGGTTCATCCATTATAACAACTTTGGCATTAAATGCTGTTGACCTAGCTATTGCAACTGCTTGTCTTTGTCCTCCAGATAATTCCTCTACTTTCTGATCAGCACTTTTAACATTTATTTTTAGTTTCTCTAAGTGTGCGCTTGTCATTTCTTGAATTTTTTTAAAATCTAGAAATTTTAAGAAGCCAATATTTTTTGTAGGCTCTCTTCCTAAGAATATATTTTCTCCAATGGGTAAATTACCTGCCAATGCAAGATCTTGATAAACCATTTCTAAGCCTAAATTTTGAGAGTCTTTTGGGCTATCTAACACATGTTCTTTGCCCTCAAAAAATAAAGCACCTGCACTTGGTTTGTATAAACCAGATAAAACTTTCATTAGTGTAGATTTGCCTGCACCATTATCTCCCACTACACCTAAACATTCACCTTCGTGCACTTTTAAATTTACATTTTCTAAAGCAGTTATTGTTCCAAAATACTTTGTGATACCTTTAGCCTCTAAGAGCAATTTATTTGTTGAAGTCATTTAATTTAAATTAAAAAAAAAATTAATTAATTGCAACAGGTTTTGACCTTAAAAGATGAACAGTTTTTCTTAGAGCTTTTTTACAAAATCTTGGATTAAGATTTTTTGAAATTAATTTCATATCTTCAAAAACAATATTGCCCATTTCTTTAAATGCCTCATCTAAAGCACCCGCTCTATGTGCAGAAAATAAAACATTTTTTAATTTTCTTATTGGGTCATTTTTTTTAACTGGTTCCTCCGGAAAAACATCAAGCGCTGCATAAATGTCACCTTTTTTAAGCCTATTTTTTAAATCTTTAAAGTTAACAACTGCAGCTCTACTCATTAGTATAAAAAGTGAGTTTGATTTCATAAGATTGAAAAATTTTTTATTAATCAGTCCTTTGTTTTTTGTAGTAATTGCAGCAAGCACATAAATAACTTCACATTCTTTAAACATTTTTTTTAAAGTAATTGGTTTAAATCCTTGATTAATAATTTTTTTGTTTGGTATCCAAGGATCATAGATATTTATTTTACTCGAAAATGGTTTCAATAATGGAACCAAAGCTTTCCCTAGGTCTCCAAATCCCAATAATCCAATTTTTTTGTCTGATAACAATGAAGCCTTAAGATTTCCATCTAATCCATACTTTTCCTTTTTATTAATGAAATCCTGATTTGCTCCATGAATATTTCTAAGAAGAGAGAGTGTAAATCCAAGCGCAATTTCTGCGACTGGTTTCGAGAAAACGGGTGAAGTTGCAATAACATGAATACCTTTATCAAAGCAATAATTATAATCCATATTATCTAGAAAGTTACTTTCGACATTTATTACTGCTTTCAATTTTTTTGCTTTCATTAATAAAAATTTAGGAAGATCAGGCTGTCCAATTATAAATTTCGCTTTATGAATATTATTAATATAAAATTTTTGTTTATTTGTTTTTGGTGCGAAAATAAGCTTAAATTTATTTTTTAATTCATTTAATTTTGGTTTTGAAAAAATAAGCTCCATAGTTCTTGGATACGGATCAACAATTGCAATATCTTTCATGATCTATAAGAGAATTTTTTTTACTTCTTCTTCTGTAAATCTTTTTGGCTTTTCACACTTAGTTTTTATTTTTTGAGGTACTCCAGTTGTTGCAGCTTTCATAGTAGACTCAATTATATCTAAAACATGAAGAGATAGCTCTCCAGAACATCGATGTTTTTTCTTTTTTTCGATTGAATATAACATCTCAGACATTCCAACACTTCTATAGTTTGCATTTGTAGGTGACTCATTAGATCTACCACTTGCAGATGTAATATTTATTTTTCCTAAGTGCATTTTGTCAGTTTTATGTTCACCCCAACGACCACCCTCTGTAACAGAAATATAAACAGATCCACCAAACATATTCGGATCAGGAACGATAATTGATCCTTTAGTTCCATAAAGTTCCATATGATTTCTTTGATGATTAATAACATCAAAGGATAGAGTGACTTGAATAATTGCTTCATTATGAAATTGAATTGTTGCTAGATAAGTAGTTGGTGTTTCAACCTTAAATGTTTTTCCTTTATTCGGACCCGCTCTATAATTTCTTCTTTTAAACGCCGTTAATGTTCTTCCTTGCACCTGTTTTGCTGGCCCTAAAAGATTAACAAGCGTTGTAAAAAAATAAGGACCCATATCTATTACTGGTCCTCCCTCTTTTTTATACCAAGACTCTGGTTTTGGATGAAAGTTTTCAACACCAGGAAATGCAAAGATTGCATTTCCAAGTTTGATTTGTCCAATCAAATCAGAGTCAATTAATTCCTTTGCTTTTTGTCCACCTCCTCCAAGAAAAGTATCTGGCGCATTACCAATGTATAATTTTTTTTGTTTTGCCAAAGCCACTAGCTCTTTTCCTTTTTGAAAGTATGTTGCTAATGGTTTTTCTGAATAAACATGCTTACCTGCATTTAATACTTTTTTTGATACAGAATAATGTGATTGAGGAATTGTTAAATTTAAAATTACCTCAATATCTTTATCTTTTAGTATTTCATTAACAGTCATTGATTTGATGTTGTATAATTTCGCACATTTTTCAGCTGCTTTTTGATTAATATCTGCACAAGCAACGATTTTGAAATTATTAAAATATTGGTGTCCCCTAAAATATGTTTCTGCGATATGGCCACATCCTATGAGACCAACCTTAAAAACTTTATTCATGAATTTTAGACACCTTGTCTTTGCTTTGATTTTCCTTCTTTATGAAGTTTTAATGCCTCTTCATTTTCTTTTGTTGATGGCATTTCTAAAGTAGGACTTTCCCAGTAAGCAGAACCTTCTAGCCACTCATAAGAATGAGTTTTTATTGAAATTAAGTAAGTCACATCAGATTTTTTAGCTCTTTTAAATGCTTCTTCTAATTCAGAAATAGATGATACCTCCTCAGATTTTGCACCCATACTCTCTGCATGTTTAGCAAAATTAAAAGGTACAAGATTTGGAGCCTTTGAACTATTAAATAGACAATTAAATTCTTTCCCACCTTTAAATAATTGTAGCCTATTAATAACGGCATGGCCTCCATTGTCACATAAAACTATTATTAATTTATTATTTGTTATAACTGATGAATAAATATCTGAATTAAAAAGTAAATAAGATCCATCTCCTACAAAAGCTATTACTTCTTTATCTGGGTTGGCCATTTTTACTCCTAATGCACCAGAAATTTCATAACTCATACAGCTAAAACCCCATTCGGTTTCATGTGTATTTAATTCTTTTGGTCTCCAAATTTGTACAACTTCTCCAACTAATCCTCCTGCAGCAGTAACAGCAATGTCTGTTGGATCTGAATTACGATATATTGCTCCTACAGCATGAGCATAACTAGGTAGTTCTTGATTAGTTGGTCCACTTTCTTTATCTACATAATCATTCCAATTTTTTAATTCATCTCTTGATTTTTTATGCCATTCATCAGGTGCTTTCCAATCTCCCAAAGCATTTGATAGCTCTTGTAAGCTTACTTTTGCATCACCTATTACTGATTGCGCCAAATGTTTGCTAGCATCAAATCTAGAGACATTAACACTAATAAGTGAAAAGTCTGGGTTCTCAAAATTTGCCCACGAACCAGTTGTGAAATCAGCTAACTTTGTACCAACAGCAATAGCTAGGTCAGTTTGTTTTGCTAAATTATTTGCTGCTTTGCCACCAAGACCACCTATTGGACCTAAAAAATGAGAGTGATCTCTCTTCATAGTAGAGTAACCCATAACTGTTTGTGTAACTGGTATATTGTGTTTAATTGCAAAATTACTTAGATCTTCCATTGCATCAGAGTAGAAAACCCCTCCACCAGAAATCAATAAAGGATTTTTAGATTTTTTAATTTGCTCAGCTGCTTGTTTTATTTGAAAATCATCAGGTCTTGGTCGTCTAATATTATGAACTCTCTCTTTAAAAAATTCCTCAGGATATTCATATGTTTCACCTTGGACATCTTGTGATAATGATAAGCAAGCTGGTCCGCAATCTGCTGGATCTAACATTGTTTGGATTGCTTGAGGTAATGTTTGTAAGATTTGTTCTGGTCTTGTAATTCTATCAAAATATTTTGTTACTGGTTTGAAAGCATCATTCTGAGTAATGCCAGGATTATTAAAATGTTCAACTTGTTGAAGAACCGGGTCAGGCATTCTATTTGCATATGTATCTCCGGGTAAAAATAAAATTGGTAGTCTATTGCTCATAGCAACAGCCGAGGCTGTAACCATATTTGTAGATCCTGGCCCAACTGAACTAGTTGCTACAAAAAATTGTTTTCTTCTTTTAGCTCTAGCATATGCTATTCCCGTCAGAGCCATATTTTGCTCATGATGCCCTCTATAAGTTGGTAATTTATCTTGATTTTCTTGTAGAGCTTGTCCTAAACAAGCGACATTGCCATGTCCAAAAATACCAAAAGCTCCAGCAAATAACTGCTCTTTTTTACCATCTATTAAAATTTTTTGAGCAATAAGATGTTTTATTATTGCATGTGCACAAGTGAGCTTTATTTTTTTCATTATTCTATATATAAATCTTTAACTTTTAACAATTAAACACAATTTAAAAAATATGTATAGCAATTTTGGTCAATTCATTGATGGTCAGTGGCAACAAGCAGAAAAAAAAGAAACTTATAAAGTTATCAATCCAGCAACAGAAGAAGTTTTAGGAGAAGCATCAAAAGCGTCCTCTGTTGACGTTCAAAAAGCATTAAAATCAGCAGAGAAAGGACTCGAAACTTGGAAAAATACCACTCCATGGCAGAGGTCTTATGTAATAAGAAAAATTGCAGATTTGATGCGTGAAAGAAAAGATGTATTGGCTAAATGGCTTACACTTGAAGTTGGAAAACCTCTTAAAGAAGCAATTGGAGAAGTTGGTGGTGGAGCAGATATATTTGAATGGAATGCAGAAGAAACTAAGAGAATTTATGGTGAAACATTACAAAGTAGATTTCCAGAAACAAGAGTTCATGTTTACTATCAGCCAGTAGGTGTTGTAGCAGCACTTGTGCCATGGAATTTTCCCATAGTTTTAGCATCTAGAAAAATTTCAACTGCACTGGCTGCTGGTTGTTCAGTTATTTGTAAACCAGATGTAATTACGCCTGGAGCAGTTATGGAACTTGTAAATATTTGTAAAGATGCTGGAGTACCTGATGGAGTAGTCAATTTATTATCTGGAGACCCGGCTGAAATATCAAATGAATTACTTGAATCAGATATAATAAAAAAAGTTTCTATAACTGGCTCAACACGTGTTGGAAAATTAATACTTAAAAAAGCTGCAGATAAAGTTCAAAGAGTTACAATGGAATTAAGTGGTCATTCTCCATTTATAGTATTTGACGATGTTGACATGAATAAAGTTGCAGATATGGCAATAACAGCAAAATTTCGAAACAATGGTCAAGTTTGTATATCCCCAAATAGGTTTTACATTCAAGAAACAAGAAAAGAAGAATTTGTAAATGCTTTCGTTGATAGAGCAAAAAAATTAAAAATTGGAAATGGTATGGATGAAGGTACTGACTTAGGACCTTTAACAACAGCAAAACGTTTGGAGGAGATTGAAAAATTAGTTGAAACGACAAAGAGTGAAGGCGCAAAAGTTGTTTTAGGTGGGGGTAGACCTTCAGGATTTAATAAAGGTTATTATTTTGAACCAACCGTATTTGATGATGTGCAGGATAATTTTACAATTATGAAAGAAGAACCTTTTGGTCCCTTAGTGCCTGTTTTAACTTTCAAGGATTTTGACGAAGTAGTAGAGAGAGCAAATAATAATGACCTGGGACTTTGTAGCTATTTATATACAAACTCAATGGACAAAGCTAATAGAGCATCAGAAATGATGGAAACCGGTTGTGTAGCAGTAAATACAGCTGCAGTCGCAGTTGCTGAAGCTCCATTCGGTGGAATAAAACAAACCGGTTATGGTCGTGAAGGTGGATCTATGGCTATAAAAGATTATCTTAATATAAAGTATACCCATATGGGTCTAAAAACCTGAGTAAATGAGAAAAAATAAAGCCAAAGAAATAATTAAAAATGGCAAAGCTGTAATCAATGGTTGGTTACAAATTCCAAGTACTGTTTCGGCAGAAACAATGGCTCAACAAGGATGGGACTCATTAACAATTGATATGCAACACGGGCTCGTTGATTACACGAATGCAATGCCAATGATGCAAGTGATTTCAGCGACAGAAGTCGTGCCTTTGGCAAGAGTTAATTGGAATGAACCTGGTCAAATTATGAAAATTTTAGATGCTGGATGTTATGGAATAATTTGCCCAATGGTGAGTAATCGAAAAGAAGCAGAAAGATTTGTTCAAGCATGTAGATATCCACCAGATGGATATAGAAGTTTTGGTCCAATGAGAGGGTTAATCTATGGAGGACCTGATTATGGAGATCATGCAAACGATGAAATATTAAAAATGGCTATGATTGAAACTAAAGAAGCTTTAGAAAATCTTGATGAAATTATGAGTACCCCGGGCATTGATGGTATCTACATAGGGCCTGCTGATTTAAGTTTGGCTATTGGAGAAAAGCCTGGTTTTGACAAAGGTGAGGATACTAAAGCTTATTCAGAAATACTTAGAATATTAGAGCATGCAAAAAAAAATAATATATTTGCTGGAATTCATAACGGAAGTACTGACTACGCCAAAAAAATGATTGAAAAAGGTTTCCAATTTGTAACAGTTGGAGCAGACTCCAGATTTATAAGTGCGGGTGCGAAAAATACAGTTGAAAATTTAAAAGGCACAGTGAAATCAGAATTATCTAAAGCCTATTAATAAATAAAGTATAAACTTTTACGTATGAAAAAAATCTTAATAATAGGATCGATACATAATCATGGTATTGATTTACTAAAAGGAAATAAAAATTTTGAATTTGAAGTTGTAGACAATACAGATACAGAATTTTTGAAAGATAAAATAAAAGACTGTGATGCAATAAGTATTAGAACATCTAAATTGTCAAAAGAAATCATAGACTCGGCTAAGAATTTAAAAGTGATATCTAGACATGGTGTAGGC
>CACJNI010000005.1 GCA_902594705.1 uncultured Pelagibacteraceae bacterium | reverse complement strand
GATTTTTCGAGCGCTAAAATAGCGATTTTTGACGCCGGCGCAAGTAAAATACTTGCTATTTTTTGTGCTGGAGACCTTAATATTCCCACTATTTTTGCCCTTGCTTCGTCTAATGAAGGAAGAGTGGCTACATTTTTGACGCCAGCAACGTCTAAAATGTCAGAACCCATGATTCCACCTAGAATCTTTAAATTTTCGTTTTCTTTTGAAAAGCTTGTTAAAATCTTTGCTGATGTTATTGCATCCTCCGATAGTGCTACAGCGGTAGGACCTGAAAACAGATTTGATAGTTCTTTACATCTTGTTTTTTCTAAAGCCAATTTTGTTATTCTATTGTTTGTAATTTTAAATTTTATGCCATGTTCTCTCATTTTGGCTCTTAAATCATCAAGTTGGTTCATTGTTAAACCTTGATAATGAGTAACAATTACAGCTTCAGATTTTTCAAACTGATTTGTCATATCAGAAATATATTGTTTCTTTTGTTCTTTATTCATCATAACTAAATACTTTTACCTAATTTGATTTTGTATGAAACGCCCATTGTGGAAGTTAAAAAAGCTTGTTTAATCAAATCTCCTTTAATTGTATTATTTGATTTTTCTTTTTCTAATGCATCTATCACTGCGTTAAAATTCATTATTAATTTATCGTCAGAAAAAGATTTATTTCCTATACTTACCCCTATATTTCCATCTTTATCATTTCTTATTTCAATTTGACCAGATTTTGCATCACTTACAGCTTTTTTTATTTCGTTAGTAACTGATCCTAATTTTGGATTGGGCATCAAACCTTTCGGACCAAGAACTTTTCCTAATTTTGAAAGTTTAATCATCATACTAGGAGTACATATTAATTTTTCAAAATTTATTGTCCCTGACTTTATTTCATCTATAAGTTCATCACCACCAACAATTTCGGCACCAGCATCTTTTGCCTCTTGTGATTTATTCTCTTCACAAACAACTCCTACTTTTACTTTTTTTGAACTTCCACCTGGTAAGTTAATTACAGTTCTAATATTAATTTCGCTTTTCTTTTGCTTATTATTGATTTGCAAACTGATATCTAAAGATTCATCAAACTTTGTAGTACAATTTTGTTTTATGATAGGAATTAATTTATCTACTGTTTCAGATTTCAAATCCCTTGTTTTTTCTGGTAATTTTTTATATCTTTTTGATGACATTATTCTACCACTTCAATACCCATAGATCTCGCTGATCCAGCGATGATTTTTGCAGCTTCATCAACATCATGTGCATTTAAATCAGCCATTTTCTTTTCGGCAATTTCTTTTAATTGTTTTTTAGAAATTTTTGCAACTATATTTCTACCTGGTTCTTTTGATCCACTTTTGAGTTTTACTGCTTCTTTTATAAAATGAGAAGCAGGAGGTGATTTTATTATAAAATCAAATTTTTTATCTTTATATACTGTGATTATCACTGGTACAGGTTTACCTGCAAATGATTTTGTTTTTTCATTAAATGCTTTACAAAAATCCATAATATTTATGCCTCTTTGACCTAAGGCAGGGCCTACAGGTGGGGCTGGGTTGGCTTGACCACCATTAATTTGTAATTTTATATATCCACTTACTTCTTTTTTTGCCATTAACTTGCTTTCTCCACTTGATTATATTCTAAATCTACTGGTGTTGGTCTACCGAAAATTGATACTGAAACTTTTAATCTCAATTTCTCTTCATCTATGTCTTCAACTAAACCACTAAATGACGCAAAAGGTCCGTCAATTACTTGGACTTTTTCACCAACATTATATTCAACACCTGATTTTGGTTGTACAACACCATCTTTAATTTGACCTAGTATTTTTTCAATTTCTTTTTCTGATACAGGAATTGGTGTACCTTTAGTTCCTAAGAAACCGCTAACTTTTTTAAGATTTTTGATCATATGATATATTTTGTTATCCATTTCACTCTTTAATAATACGTATCCAGGAAAGTATTTTTTCTTTCTTTGAACTCTTTTCCCCCTTTTTACCTCTGTAATATCGTGAGTGGGAACGATGATTTCTTCAATTTTATCTGATAAATTGGCTTTTGTAGCCTCCTCTTTTATTTCTTGGGCAACTTTATTTTCAAAACTAGAGTGAGACTGTACTATATACCAATTTTTCATTACAGATTAACCTTTAACACTAACTCTAAAAAAAATTGAAGAACTTGATCTAATAAAAGAAAAAATAAAGCTGCTATAATAGCCATAGCTACAACCATTAGGGAGCCCTGCACAACTTCTTTACCAGTTGGCCAAGTAACTTTAAAAGCTTCTTGCTTTACATCTTGTATAAATTTTAATGGATTCTTCATAATTTAGTTTGGCAGGAGCGGAGGGAATCGAACCCCCAACCTCCGGTTTTGGAGACCGGCGCTCTACCAGTTGAGCTACACTCCTATGGAGTTTACTCTATAATCTTAGTTACTACTCCAGCTCCTACTGTTCTACCACCCTCTCTGATAGCAAAATTTAACTTTTCAGCCATCGCAATTGGTGTAATTAATTTTACTGTAAATTTAGCATCATCACCTGGCATAACCATTTCTGTACCAGCTGGTAATTCTACTTCACCTGTTACATCTGTTGTTCTGAAATAAAACTGAGGTCTGTATTTTGTGAAAAAAGGTGTGTGTCTACCACCTTCTTCTTTTTTCAATACATATGCTTGAGCTTCAAATTTAGTGTGTGGAGTTATTGAACCAGGCTTACATAATACCTGACCTCTTTCTACATCAGTTCTTTCAACACCTCTTAAAAGTGCTCCAATGTTATCCCCAGCTTCACCAGAATCTAAAAGTTTTCTAAACATTTCTACACCAGTACAGACTGTTTTTTTTGTATCTCTTATTCCAACAATTTCTATTTCATCGCCAGTTTTAATTACTCCAGATTCTACTCTTCCTGTAACAACTGTACCTCTTCCCGAAATCGAGAATACATCCTCAACAGGCATCAAGAAATCTTTGTCTTTCGGTCTATCTGGTTGTGGGATAAATTCATCAACAGATTTCATAAGTTCCATGATAGAGTTTTTTCCAATTTCATCATCTCTACCCTCAACAGCAGCTAATGCTGAACCTTTGATTATTGGAGTTTTATCGCCTGGAAACTTATATGATGTTAATAAATCTTTTATCTCTTCCTCAACAAGCTCAATCATTTCTTTATCATCAACTTGATCAACTTTATTTAAGTAAACAACTATAGCTGGAACACCAACTTGTCTTGCTAAAAGAATATGTTCTCTAGTTTGAGGCATTGGGCCATCCGCAGCATTTACAACTAAAATTGCACCATCCATTTGTGCAGCTCCTGTAATCATATTTTTTACATAATCTGCGTGTCCAGGACAATCTACGTGTGCATAGTGTCTTTTCTCTGTTTCATATTCTACGTGAGCAGTTGAAATTGTAATTCCTCTTTCTTTTTCCTCGGGAGCTTTATCAATTTGATCATAAGCAGTAAATTGCGCACCTCCGGTCTCTGCTAATACTTTTGTGATCGCAGCAGTTAATGTTGTTTTACCATGATCGACATGACCAATAGTACCAATATTACAGTGCGGTTTGTTTCTTACGAACTTTTCTTTTGACATTACTTGTTTACCTCTTTTTATTTTTCCTTAATTTAATATTTGGAGCGGGTAAAGGGAATCGAACCCTTACATCCAGCTTGGAAGGCTAGCGTTCTACCATTGAACTACACCCGCAACACCCAAGTATACTCCGTGTTATTATAAAGTAATATTGAATGGTGGAGGGGGAAGGATTCGAACCTTCGAAGACCGAAGTCAACGGGTTTACAGCCCGCCCCATTTGACCGCTTTGGTACCCCTCCTTAATATAATTTTAGGGGGAAGCACCCCATGTTCAATAAAGCTTTAAACAACATGCGTTTTATATATTTTTATTGTACAAATGCAATACGTGAAATATAGAAAAATAGCTTAAAAAATAGTCTAAATTCAACAATTATCATGAACAAATCATCTTTTTTTATAGTTGGAAAACATGCGGTTATAGAAGCATTAAAAAACCCCAAAAGAAAAGTTTTAAAAATTTTTCTAACTGAAGAAAGTAAAAAAAATATACACAGAGTTAGTTCAAGAAAAAATCTTCTTAAAGATATAAAAATTTATTACAAAACACGAAAAGAACTTGATAAGTATTGTTCAAAAGACGGAATTACTCATCAAGGATACGTGGCTGAAATTGAACATTTTGAAAAAAATAATTTAAAAGAATTTATCAAAATAAAGAACGATTTAACCTTTGCGTGTTTAGATGAAGTAACAGATCCTAGAAACATAGGCTCCATAATTAGAAGCGCTGCATCATTTGATATAGATGGAATAATAATTAAAGATAGACATTTTCCATCAGAAAGTAAACTTATGTATAAATCTGCAAGCGGATGTATGGAGTACATTAATATATTCGAAGTATCAAATATAAATACCACTCTTAAATTCTTGAGGGAAAAAAACTTTTGGATTTATGGATTTGATGCAAACAGTGAAAAAAAGTTTAATGAAATTAAATGGAATGGGAATAATATTTTATTATTTGGTTCAGAAGGGTTTGGTATGCGAGAACATACAAAAAAATATATAGATTTTTCAGTAAAAATAGACATTAACAAAAATATTGAGAGTTTAAATATATCTAATAGTGCAGCAATAGTTTTTCATCATATAAATCAATATAAAAATAAAACTTGATAATATTAAAAATCGTAATACAAAACTCTTGATGCCCTTGTAGCTCAGCTGGTAGAGCAATTGATTTGTAATCAATAGGTCCGCGGTTCGAGTCCGTGCGGGGGCACCATTAATTTATTTCGTTTCTTATCTGTTCGATTTTAATTTTTTTCTCAAGACTTCTATTTTTATCAAATATTAAATTAAATTTAATTTTTTTATTTGTTTTAATTGATATTGATCTTGCATTTCTTACCTCAATATTATCAGCAACAGCACTTATGGGTCTTTTTATATAATTTAAATTCTTAATTTTAATTTTAGATTTATCACTTACTATTTTTCCTTTCCATCTTCTTGGTCTAAAAGGACTTATTGGACTTATTGATAACTTATTTGAATCTATACTGAGAATAGGTCCATGAACTGAGAGATTATAAGCTGTACTACCAGCGGGTGTTGATACTAATACACCATCAGAAATTAAATGTTTAATAATTTGTTTTTTACCATTTAAAATAGTTAATGATGCAGTTTGTCTACTTTGTCTAAGAACTGAAATTTCGTTGATTGCTATACATTTTTTAATATTATTTGATTTATTTTTTACAGTCATCTCTAATGGAGATATAGAGACCAATCTTCCTTTAATTAAATTTTTATAGTTTGTTTTTTCAGAAAATTTATTCATAAGAAAACCGTAGTTTCCTGAATTTATTCCATAAAATGGTTTTTTGTATTTATTGTATTTTTTTAATGTTTCTAGCATAAAACCGTCACCACCTATTACAATTATTAAATTGGATTTTGACAAAGAATGCATCTTTATTCTTTTTAAAACTGCATTTTTAATTTTAAATGATCTAGAATTTTTATCAGAAATTATAAAAGGATTGACCATTAGTGGTGCCCTCGGCCAGACTCGAACTGGCACTCCCAAAAGGGCAAGGATTTTAAGTCCTTTGTGTCTACCAATTTCACCACGAGGGCATTTGTAAAGTTCATCGTTATATATATTAAAATTTATATCTCAACTATATTAAATTGTATTGATATTCTCTAGCTTCAATTATTTCTTTTTGTAAATTTAGCTCAACATCATCCAATCTTATAAATTGATCTTTCATTATGTCATTCTTCAAGACTGCATTATCAGTATAACCCATGGGTAAAATTCTTTCTTGTTTAGATCTTTTGGATGAAATTAACCTCCCCCTTGCACAATAACCCCCTTCTCCATCAAGTTTTTGTCCTGCTTTTAAATCTTTTTTTGCAACACTAGCTATTTCGGCATTAAAATTTTTTGTATGACCTGTAGCCTTGTTATCAAGTATTATGGAATAGATTGATTGAGCTAATTCTAATCCAATATAATGATAAGGCCTCCAAATGGCTGAATAACTTCCCGATGAGTCAGTTACCATTCCATAGTCTTTAAAACAATTTTTCACATACTCATTTTGAGCTTTAATAACAATATACACTCCCCATCTAAGATCATTTGGAATATCTTTTTTATCTAAATCTATACTTGAAATAACTTCTACTTGACCAGAATAATCTAATAAACCTCCTTCAGATTTCGGAATTAATTTTTTAGCAATGTCATAAACTCCGATTGGAGGATATGTTAATCCACTATTTGGGCATTTTAAGTCTGTTGCATTGCTAACAGCACACATTTCTATTGATGATTTATCCCCACATAAAAAACTATTAAACATTTTAGGATTCATCCCAGATTCATTTTCAGCTCTTTCTTTAGTTAAACCATAGTGTCCCCAAACAGTTTCTGGTGTCGAATATTCAAATGATGGATGATATTTTGTCCCTTTACCTGCACATATAACTTCAAAACCATTTAATTTTGCCCATTCAATTTGTTCTAATATTAATGATGGCTGATCACCATAAGCCATTGAACAGATAACGTTGTTCTTTTTAGCTAAATCAGACAAATACTTTCCACATAAAACATCTGCTTCAACATTAACCATTATTACATGCTTTTTACTTTCTATGATTTTCTTTGCATGTAATGTGCCTGCTATAGGGTTGCCTGTAGCTTCAATAAATACATCAATTTCTCTGTTAAAAACTTTGTCTAAATTATCTGTAAAATTAATCTTTTGTATATTTTCACTAGATAATCCACTATTTAAACAATTTTTTTTTGCTCTCTCAATATCAAGCTCTATAATTGAATCTAAAATGATTTTGTTTAATTGATTATATTGAGCGAGAAACATTGAAACAAATTTCCCACAGCCAACAAAAGCAACTCTAATTGGTTTTTTTAAATTTTTAAGTTTAGTATATAAATACACAGATCTATCTTAATAAGAAAAAAATAATAAACCAATAAGATAATAATCCTGAAACAATAGTGGCAATTACACTTCTTGAGTAAAATCCAACAACTAAAGCAACAATTGCACCATAAATTTTTGGATCTGTGATTTCTACAAACAAACCAAAATCATTAAAAAAAACACCAGGAAATATTATTGCTGGAAATACAGCTGCTGGAACATAATTAAGAACTTCTTTAACTTTTGTTCCAAGCATTTCTCTATCAATTAAAGCGACCATGGCCATCCTAGAGAAATAAGTTACAATTCCAGATACTATAATTGAAAACCAGGTCATTTTTTTAACCTCAACATTATAAATGCAGCAATTAGAGCGACTATAGGAGATAATATTATGTAAGATTTAAATGGAGCATTAAATAAAATTAATGATGCAAACCCAGATACCAACATCACGAAAACATGATCTAGTTTTCTTAAGTCATTTACAATAATCGCTAAAAAAGTGAGAGGGATCGCAAATTTTAAACCCAATTCTTCAGGAATAAATGAGCCCAATATAATTCCACTAATTGTGGATAACTGCCAACAAAACCAAAGTGTTACTCCTGTACCAAGAACATAATAATGTGGATTAGATAAATTTTTATTTTGTTTAATGTACTTGTTAGATTCTGCAAAGCCTTGATCTACAATAAAATAAGAAATAAATAATTTTTTAATAAAACTCAGTTTTTCTAAATACTCAGATAAAACTGCTCCATATAGTAAATGTCTCGAGTTTATTACTCCAACTGATGTAATAGCTACTAATGATGAAGCTCCACCTGACAAAAGTTGCATAAATATTATCTGTGAAGCGCCGCCAAAAATAATCAAGGAAGTTGCATAAACTAAAATTGGATCAAAACCTAATTCAATACCAATAGCTCCAGTTATAATTCCAAAAGGAATTACTGATAACATATGAGGTAAAACAGCAACTATACCTTTAAAAAATATTTTTGATTTTGAAAGCATTAATTAAAAATTCACTAAAGCTTTTTTGAGATATTTTTGATCTAATTTACAATCTTTGTAACCCTGTTTAACAACATTAAGATATCTTTCAGTGGGATATCTAAAAATTGTTTTTTTAGGCATGATATAAGTCATCACAGTATTGTTGTAATATTTAAAATACATTTTTTTATAGAGAATTGGATAATCTTCATAAATATCTAATTTTTTTTCATCACTTTTTGATATCTCATATAAACCACCAGGAACAATAGAATTATTTTTCTTTTCTATATCTGCTGCTCGGTACTTGCTTCTAAAATTAAGTTTATATCCCTTCAAATTGATTTTTTTTAAATATTTTGAATCTTTACATCTTCTTTTCATTTGAAAATGATTTAGATTACTTCCGTATGCAAAATAAA
This sequence comes from uncultured Pelagibacteraceae bacterium, assembly GCA_902594705.1. GTDB lineage: Bacteria > Pseudomonadota > Alphaproteobacteria > Pelagibacterales > Pelagibacteraceae > Pelagibacter. The sequence goes on along the minus strand of CACJNI010000005.1, from coordinate 93,854 downwards.
GCATAATTAGCGCTCAACTATTTCAATTTGTTTATCTTTTACAAATTTAAGTATTTCAGAATTACATTTATCAATTTTTGTTTTATCAACAGATCGGACAACAATAGATACACCTAGTTTACCAGCTTTAAAAAAAGGGTAACTTCCGATTTCAACTTCAGAATTATTATTTTGAACCTCTGTTAAAGATTTTGCTATTTCACTCTCAACAGTTCTTAAATTAATTGTTTCACTCAATATTGGCTCTCCTCCAACTAAAAGGTTATTTAAACTTCCAAGCATTGCTTTCATAATTGATGGAACTCCTGGAAGACAATATACATTTTCAACATAAAATCCTGGTGCACCACTAGAAGGATTTAAAATTAAATTTGCACTAACAGGCATTTTAGCCATCTTTTGTCTGCCTTCATTAAATTCACCTGGTTTATAATAATTTTCTAGTATTGAAAAAGCCTCTTTATGGAAACCGTATTCAATATTAAATGCTTTAGAGACAGACTCTGCTGTAATATCATCGTGAGTTGGCCCTATTCCTCCTGTTGTAAATATATATGAATATTTTTTTCTCAGTTCATTAACTGTATTTATAATTATACTTTCATCATCGGGAACAACTCTGACTTCTGCAACAGGTATACCTAATGAATTTAACCAAATTGCCAATGTGCTTGTATTAACATCTTGTGTTCTACCCGATAGAACTTCATTACCGATAATTAAAATACCAGCATTTATATCTTTTTTATTTTGCATATGTAAATATAAGTAAATTTATATGAAATTTACAAATAGCCTTATTAAAGGAAAATTATTAAAAAGATATAAGAGATTTTTCGCCGATATAAAAGTAAATAACAAGATTATAACGGCACATTGTCCTAACACCGGATCTATGCAGGGCCTCTTGGATCAAGGTAATGAAGTTCTAGTTACAGAACACAATGATCCAAAGAGAAAACTGAAATTTACATTAGAAATTATTAAAGCAAATAAAAGATACGTTGGTGTAAATACTCATAGAGCTAACAAAATCGTTAATCATGGATTAGAAAATAAATTAATATCTGAGTTTAAAACTATCAAAAATATTAAACCAGAATTTAAATTTAGTGATGATACAAGATTTGATTTTTTATGTGACAGCTATTTAATAGAAGTAAAGAATGTAACATTATTTAGAGAAAATGATCTTGCGGAATTTCCTGATGCAGTAACATCAAGAGGAACAAAACATCTAAATATGCTAATTAAATCAATTAAAAAAGGATATAAGCCATATGTCTTATTTTTAACGCAAATTCAAAATATTAATAACTTTAGAATTGCAAAAGATATTGATCAAATTTATTTTGAAAACTACAAGAAAGCAAAAAAAGCAGGAGTTAAATTTCTCGCTTATAGATGCAAACTTAGTTCTAAAGAGATTAAAATTGAAAAAAAAATTAATATTATAGATGAGTGATTATAAAGAAAAATTTGAAAAGATGAGAGTTGCTGGAAAGCTTGCATCTAAAACTTTAGACATGCTTACAGATTATATCAAACCAGGAGTATCAACAGATAAGATCGATAAATTAGGTTATGAATTTATAAAAGATAATGGTGGCTATTCAGCTCCATTATTTTATAGAGGTTTTGAAAAATCACTTTGCACATCATTAAACCATGTAGTTTGTCATGGAATACCCTCTGAGAGAATTTTAGAAGATGGTGATGCAGTTAATGTTGATGTGACAGCGGTCATTGATAATCATTATGGAGATACAAGTAGAATGTATGAAGTTGGAAATGTTCCAGTTAAGGCAAAAAATTTAATCGAAGCAACCTATGACTCTTTGATGAAAGCAATATCTATTTTAGAACCAGGTAAAAAACTTGGTGATATAGGATTTGAAATTCAATCTTATGTTGAAAGCAAAGGTTATTCAGTTGTAAGAGATTTTTGTGGGCATGGAATAAGTAATGTATTTCATGAACCTCCTAATATACTTCATTATGGATCTAAAAATACTGGCAAAGAACTAATACCTGGTATGACTTTTACTATTGAACCAATGATAAATTACGGAAAATATGAAACAAAAGTTTTAAATGATGGGTGGACAGCTGTAACTAAAGATAAATCTTTATCAGCACAATTTGAGCATACTGTTGGCATCACAGAAGATTCATATGAAATTTTCACAGAATCTGTTAAAGGTTATACGAGGCCCCCATATAATTAATGATATCAAGATATTCTAGAAAAGAACTTGTCAGTATTTGGTCTGAAGAAAACAAATATAAAATTTGGCTAGATGTAGAAATTGCTGCAGCCGAGGCAATGGAAAAATATAAAATTATTCCTAAAGGTGTTGCGTCATTGGTTAAAAAAAAGGGGGAAATTAAAGTTAAAAGAATTCATGATATAGAAGCAAAAGTCAAGCATGATGTAATTGCTTTTTTGACATCAATTACAGAGCAAACGGGTCTTAAAGCAAGATATCTTCATCAAGGTATGACATCATCTGATGTTTTAGATACAACTTTAAATATTCAATTGGTTCAATCAGGAAATATTTTGTTAAGAGACATTGATAAAATTTTATCTGTTCTAAAAAAACAAGCAAAAAAATATAAGTTAACACCATGTATTGGAAGAAGTCATGGAATTCACGCAGAACCAATTACATTTGGTCTAAAATTAGCATCATTTTATGAAGAGTTTAAAAGAAACAAATTAAGATTAAAAGATGCGATAGAAAATGTATCAACATGTGCAATTTCAGGCGCAGTAGGAACATTTGCTAATATAAATCCTAAAATTGAAACTTATGTTGCAAAAAAATTAAAATTGAAACCTGAGCCCATTTCAACTCAAATTATACCAAGAGATAGACATGCACATTATTTTGCAGTTCTTGGGATTATTGCTGGATCTGTTGAAAGAGTTGCAACAGAAATAAGACATTTACAAAGATCTGAAGTTTATGAATTACAAGAATACTTTTCGAAAGATCAAAAAGGGTCATCTGCTATGCCTCATAAAAAAAATCCAATATTAAGTGAAAATCTTACAGGACTTGCAAGAATGGTGAGAAGCTATGTAATTCCTGCTTTAGAAAATATTTCTTTGTGGCATGAAAGAGATATTTCTCATTCTAGTGTTGAAAGAAATATTGGTCCAGACGCAAATATAACTTTAGATTTTGCTTTAGTTCGGTTGTCAGGAATTTTAGAGAAAATGATTGTTTATCCAAAAACGATGATAAAGAATTTAAACTTAACAAGAGGTCTTGTTTTTTCTCAAGAAGTAATGTTAGAACTTACTAAATCAGGTATTGCTAGAGAGAAAGCGTATAGATTGGTTCAGTCTCATGCAAAAGCTAGTTTTGCAAAGAATACAAACTTATTAACACTTTTAAAAAGTGATAAATCGATCACTAGTAAAATAAGTGAAAAAAGATTAGATAAAATTTTTACATATGACAAACACTTAAAAAATGTAAATTATATATTTAAAAGAGTATTTAAATAATGAAAAAAGGAAAAAAATTATACGAAGGTAAGGCAAAAATAATTTTTGCAAGCAACGATAAAAAATATGTTATCCAACATTTTAAAGATGATGCAACTGCATTTAATAATCAAAAAAAAGCAGTGATGGATGGTAAAGGAATTTTAAACAATAGAATTTCTGAGCATATATTAACTCAATTAAACAACGTTGGTATCAAAAACCATTTAGTAAAACGTTTAAATATGAGAGAACAACTCGTTCAGCATGTTGAAATTATACCTATTGAATTTATTGTAAGAAACATTGCAACCGGTTCATTAACTAAAAGATTGGGTATTGAAGATGGGACAGTCTTAGATAATCCATTAATTGAATATTGCTTAAAAGATGATGATTTAGGAGATCCCTTAGTAAGTACAGAACACATCTTGGCTTTTAAGTGGATGGAAAAAGATGAATTAAAAATAATTAATAAAGAACTAAATAGAATTAACGATTTTCTTCAAGGTATGTTTAGGGGTGTTGGAATTAAACTTGTAGATTTTAAAGTAGAATTTGGAAGATATGAAAAAAATGGAAAAAAAGAGATCATACTTGCAGATGAAATAAGTCCAGACACATGCAGACTATGGGACGTAAATAGTGATAAAAAATTAGATAAAGATAGGTTTAGAAAAGGCCTTGGTAATCTAATTGAGGCTTATCAAGAAGTTGCTAGAAGATTAGATATACTTCATGAACAATCAAATATAAGACCATTAAAATACACCAAGCCACAAGCGGTAAAGATTAAAAAGAAGTAATGAAAATTAAAGTAATTGTAACTCTTAAAAATGGAGTTTTAGATCCTCAAGGGAAGGCTATTCAACAAACACTTAACGGGATGAACTTTGGGAATGTAGAAGATGTAAGACAAGGTAAATATTTTGAAATTGAAGTTAAAGAGAAAGATGAAAAAAAAGCAAAGTCTTTAGTAGATGATATGTGCAAAAAGCTATTGGCCAATCTTGTTATTGAGGATTACAAAATAGTTTAATAAATGAGATCATCAGTCATTATTTTTCCAGGATCAAATTGTGATAGAGACATGGATGTGGCTCTGAAAAAATTTGGTTTTAAAAATCAAATGGTTTGGCACAATGATCAATCTATTCCAAAGTCAGATTTAATAGTATTGCCAGGTGGCTTTTCTTACGGTGACTACTTAAGATGTGGAAGCATTGCTTCTAAATCAAAAATTATAAAATCGGTGATTGATTTTGCGAATTCTGGAGGTTTGGTATTAGGTATTTGTAATGGATTTCAAATCTTAACTGAAACTGGCCTACTAAATGGAATTTTACAACAAAATAAGTTTCTAAATTTTATATGCAGTAATGTTTTTGTAAAAGTTAAAGATAAAGAAAATAAATATTTCAAAAATTTAAAAAAAAATCTTTTAGAACTTCATATTGCCCACAATGAAGGAAATTACTTTTGTAGTGATGATGAATTAAAATCATTAGAGGATAATAGTCAAATAGCTGTAACGTATTGTGGAGCAGATGGCACAGAAAATGAATCAACTAATCCTAACGGAGCGTTAAAAAATATAGCTGGAATATTTAATAAAAATAAAAATGTATTGGGAATGATGCCTCATCCTGAAAGAATGATAGACAAATATTTATCAGGTGAAGATGGTTCATTATTTTTCAAAAATATTTTAGATAATTTTAAATAATGGAAGTCACAGAAGCAGTTGCAATAGACCACGGATTAAAAAAAGAAGAGTTTTCTAAAATATGTGAACTTATGAAGAGAACACCTAATTTAACTGAGCTTGCAATATTTTCTGCAATGTGGAACGAACATTGCTCCTATAAGTCTTCTAGAAAACATTTAAAAAAAATGCACACCAAAGGAAAACAGGTCATTCAAGGACCTGGAGAAAATGCTGGTGTCATTGATATTGGAGATGACGATGCAATTGTATTTAAAATTGAAAGCCACAATCACCCATCTTTTATTGAACCTTATCAAGGTGCGGCAACTGGAGTTGGTGGGATCATGCGAGATGTATTTACAATGGGAGCAAGACCAATAGCAAATTTAAATTCAATTCATTTTGGTTCACCACAACATAAAAAAACAAGAAACCTATTAAGAGGAGTTGTTAAAGGCATTGGTGGATATGGAAATTGTATTGGAGTTCCAACTATTGCTGGCCAAACAACTTTTGATGAGTCTTACAATGGAAATATATTAGTAAATGCCATGACTCTTGGCTTAGTAAATAAAAACAAGATTTTTTACTCAAAAGCAGCTGGATTAGATAAACCAGTAATATACGTAGGTTCAAAAACTGGGAGAGATGGGATTCATGGTGCTAGCATGGCCTCTGCAACTTTCGATGACAAAATTGAAGAAAAAAAACCAACAGTTCAAGTTGGAGACCCATTTACTGAAAAACTATTACTTGAAGCTTGCCTAGAATTAATGGCTGATAATTCAATTATTGCAATTCAAGATATGGGAGCAGCAGGCTTGACATCTTCAAGTGTTGAAATGGCATCAAAAGGAAATCTTGGAATTGAATTAAATCTAAGCGAGGTTCCTTGCAGAGAAGAAAAAATGACACCATATGAAATTATGTTATCTGAAAGCCAAGAGAGAATGCTTATTGTTCTTGAAAAAGGAAAAGAAGAACACGCGAAGAAAATTTTTGATAAATGGAACTTAGATTTTGCAGTTATAGGTAAAACAACAAATTCAAAAAAAATAGAATTAATATTTAATAATAAAAAAGTCGCCGAAATACCAATTGATCTTCTTGCTGAAAATGCTCCAATTTATGATCGTCCTTGGAAAAAAACTAAATTACCTCAAAAATTAAAATTTGATAAAGATGAATTTAAATCTCTAAAATTATCAGATTGCTTGAAGAAGATTTTAAGTAATTCAAACATTTCTGACAAAAAATGGATATGGGATCAATACGATCATACAGTAATGGGTGACACAATTCAAAAACCTGGAGGTGATGCTGGCGTTGTTAGAGTTCATGGGACCAATAAAGCGGTAGCAGCATCAGTAGATTCATCGGCATTATATTGTTTCTCGCATCCATTAACTGGAGGAAAACAAATTGTTTGTGAAAGCTATAGAAATCTTATTTCGGTTGGAGCTAAACCTATTGCTATTACAAATTGTTTAAATTTTGGAAATCCAGAAAAAGAAAAAAATATGGGTGAATTCGTAGAATGTGTTGAAGGAATTACAGAAGCAAGTAAGTATCTAGATTTTCCAGTCGTATCTGGAAATGTTTCGTTTTATAACGAAACAAAAGATAAAGGCATAAAGCCTACACCGACAATTGGAGGTGTAGGGCTAATCTCTGACTATCAACAAATGCTTACAATGGATTTTAAAACTGAAGGAAACTTAGTTTATGTAATTGGTAAAACTGATGGGCATTTAGATCAAAGTATTTTTGCAAGAGAGCTTTTAAATGAAAAAAAAGGTCCACCACCAACCGTTAATTTATTTAATGAAAAAAACATCGGTGAGACTTTATTAGATTTATCTAGAAAAAATCTTATTGTGAGCTGTCACGATGTTTCGTTAGGTGGAATTTTAACTGCAGTATCAAAAATGTGTATTAAAGGTAAAAAAGGAATAAAAATTAATTCACTTAAAGGTTTAACAAATAAATATGAGTATTTTTTTGGTGAAGATCAGGCTCGATATATTGTTGAAATACCTAGAGCTAGTTTGAAGAAAGTAATCGAGATTTTAAACAAATATTCAGTACATTTTGACGATTTAGGAATAATAGATGGCAATTCCATTAAATATAATGATGATATCAATTTGCCTATTGAAGAATTAGCAGATGCACATAAATATTGGTTAAAGAAGTATATGGATAGCTAATGGCAATGGATTTAAAAGAAATTGAAAGTTTAATTAAAGAAGGATTACCTGACGCAAAAGTTGAAATTCAAGATTTAGCAGGTGATGGAAATCACTATTCTGCTACAGTGACATCATCTGAATTTTCAGGTAAAAGTAAAATAGAACAACACAAAATGGTTTATAATTCTTTAAAAGGTAAAATGGGAAATGAGCTTCACGCTTTAGCAATTAAAACAAAGGAAATTTAAATGGAACAAGAAACAAATGATTTAATAAAAAGTGAAATTGAAAATAACGATGTATGTCTTTTTATGAAAGGTACACCTGATGCACCTCAGTGTGGATTTTCAATGGCTACTTCAAATATTTTAAAGGTTCTTGAAGTAAATTTCAAAGGTGTAAATGTTTTAGCAGATCAAAAGTTAAGAGAAGGTATAAAAGTATTTAGTGATTGGCCAACTATTCCTCAGTTATACGTTAAAAATGAGTTTATCGGTGGATGTGATATTGTGAAAGAAATGTATGAGAGTGGTGAGTTAGCTAAACTTTTTGAATCTAAAGGAATAAATTTTAAAGCTAAGAACTAACTAAAAAAGTTTTCTAAAATTAATATTTAAACCATTTACAAAAGTATCTCTATTATTTCTGTAATGATCGAAACTTATATTTAAACTTAAATCATTTTTTAATTGCATACCAAGGCCAAGTGTAAGTTGCCCATGAGAAGTTTCTTGATCAGCAATTGCATTAGCATAAATTGTTGATGCATCATTAATATAATATGCCTCAGATAGTGAGTTGATAGTTTTACTTCTTCCAAATTCAAATTTAAATAATTGAGTTATTATTCCTTTTTCTATTTCAGACGTCTTTGAGTAATTAAAACCTAAAGATAATGTTGCACTTTTGACATTCTGATCATTATAAAAAACAGAATCATCATCTCCACTTTCTGTGTAGTCATCAAGCATGGTGTATCCAAGATCTAATCTTGAATAATAATTTACGTTATTATCTTTAACAATATTTTTAACATTGGGGTCAAATAAATAAGTAAAACTTCCATAGATTTGTCTACCGTCTCTAATACCTTTGTTTTGCCCTCCATCGACTGATCTTGCTAAATTTACTTCCATTTCACCTAGTGCAATTGCAGATTCAATATATGTTTTTTCTTTTAATTTTATGCTTCCATATCCCATAATAGAGGTTGATGATGCTTCCATGTTGGCTTCATTACTTCCAACTTGAGTATTTTGCCAAGATTTGCTTACCGCAATTCCAAAAGTTCTAGTATCACTGATTTTCTTATCAATTCCAAATGTTAATCCATCGCTATGTATATCTTGCCCTAAGTTTTCTCCTCTATGTCCTATTCTTCCAAATGAAATATTTCCTTCAGTCCATGCACCCCAATTTTTTGTCTCTTTTTTTGGTTTTAAGTATTTAATTGCCAAGGTATCAAAAATTCTTTCTGCAAATGGGTCATCATAATTCATAGCCAATTCTATATTTTGATTAAAAGAATTATTTTGCATTGGTCTTATGAAGTTCATTCTACTATTAACTCTGTTCATTGATTGAGACATTGAATTGATAGCAGCGGCTGATTGATTTTTAATCAGTGTCTTTACTGTTTTGTTGAATATTCGTCCTTTTTTAGTAATAAAATTAAGCTCAGTTTTACTCGATATTCCAGAATATGAATTTCCAGTGGCATCATCGAATGCTGTTGCAGCTATTGTCAAATAATATGAGGTATTTACTTTTAAATTTTTTACAGGATCAATAACAATTCTTGAAGTTCCTGTTCCACTCACTCTATCACTAGTAACATTTATTGTTTCAAAAATGCTATCATCAGAACTTCGCTTAATAGTTATATTCCCACTTTCTACATCCACGTTTTCATCAAAGTTTAAAATAATATTTGATGAGACTCCTACATTGGCTGCATTATCTGCTGGAGTTGAAGAACTTAAGGTAGGATTAGCTGTATCAACGGTTGTAAAACTTAATGCAGTTGTACTTGATATACCTGCGTAAGAATTACTAGAGGTATCATCAAACGCTGTACTATCAATTAAGACATAATATTCAGTTGATCCGTCAAAATTAGATGCTGGATTTATAGTAATTACTGTACCACTGACTCCACCTCCAAGCATAACTAATCCACTATTTCCACTTACTTGGTTACTTGTTACACTAATGGTTTCAACAGTACTATCATCTGAGGTTTTTTTAATTGTTATATTGCCACTTTCAGTATCAACAGTTTCGCTAAAAGTAAGAACTATGTTTGCATCAACAGCAACATTGGTTGCATTGTCAGCTGGAGTAGATGAACTTAGAGTTGGAGCCGTTGTATCAACAGTTGTAAAACTTAATGCAGTTGTGCTTGAAATCCCTGCGTATGAATTACTTGAACTATCATCAAAAGCTGTAGCATCAATTAAAACATAGTACTCTGTGGATCCAGCTAAATTTGATGATGGGTTAACGGTGATTTGCGTTCCACCACTTCCACTTACTTGATTGCTTGTAACGTCAATAGTTTCTATTGTGCTATTGTCTGATGTTTTTTTTATAGTAATATTTCCACTCTCAACATCTACATTTTCATCGAAATTAAGAACAATATTTGCATCAACTGCAATATTAGTTGCATTGTCAGCTGGAGTAGATGAATCTAGAGTTGGTGCCGTTGTATCTACAGCTTGCCCAAAAAATTCAATTTCATTAATTTGGTGCATTCCTCCAGAAACAATTGAACTCACATAATATCTAAAATATGAATATGCTGCTGGGGTATTAAAATCAACACCACCTCCTTCATATAAAAGTACTTGGTATCTCGTTGAACCCCAAGGAGAAGTTCCATTATTATTATAAACATAAATATCAGTCCAATTTGATCCATCATTCGAACCCTGTATCTTCCATATGTCAGGGTCTCTGCTAGGAACATCATTTCCTGAAGCAATTGTAAACCTTGATAGGACGTATGCTTGTGAAAAACCCACTTGTATCCATTGTGTAGGACCGTTGCAACACCACTTGTCATTAGATGCTCCAACTTTATTGTCAAAAACATTGTATGCTCCTTCAGCATGCCAATAATTTTCACTACTTGCACTAATTGATGTCCAATCCCAATTTAAATTTTGTCCATCTACGCCGTTTCCATCTGGATCAGTAAGATCATCACCTATTAAAGCGTTAGTTCCAGTTCCTAAAACAGTTACTGAATAAGAAGTTTTACTCCAACCAATTATACATAAAAATATATAGAGAGTTAAAATCCAAAGTTTAAAGTGTAACTGCTTCATGACTGTAATTATTAATATATAAAGCTGGATATTATAACCAGAAAAAATGTATATCTAATATGTAATAAGATATTGATATTTTGTATTAAGATTTACCTTGAATAGTACTCAATAACTAAATTTGGCTCCATTACAACTGGGTAAGGAACTTCTTCAAAAGACGGAACACGCACAAATTTAACTTTTTTATTTTTTTCATCTAGTTGAAGATATTCTGGAACTTCTCTTTCTTTATTAGCTAGAGCAATATCAATTAAAGCAAGTTGTTTAGATTTATCTCTGATTTCAATCGTATCTTCTTCTTTGACCTGGTAGCTTGATATATTAACTTTTTTTCCATTTACTTTAACATGTCCATGGTTAATTAATTGTCTTGATGAAAAAATAGTGTTTGATAATTTTGATCTATAAATCACAGCATCTAATCTTCTCTCTAATAATCCGATTAAATTTTCAGCAGTATCACCTTTTTTCATGATTGCTTTTTTGTAAACATTTCTAAACTGTCTTTCATTCATGTTTCCATAATAAGACTTTAATTTTTGTTTAGCCTGAAGTTGAATTCCGTAATCTGAAGGTTTACCAGCTTTTGTTTGTCCATGCTGTCCTGGAGGATAAGCTCTTGTATTAAATGGGCTTTTGGGTCTCCCCCACAAGTTCACTTTTAATCTTCTATCTACTTTATGTTTAGAGTTTAATCTTTTAGTCATTAATAGGTGGCTTTATAAGCCTAAGTTATGTTTTGTCAATCAACCTTTTCCTTGCTTAAACCAGCAAATACACTCGATAAAATACGAGTTTCTTTTTCTGAAAGATTGAGTTTATAGAAAATACTTCTTAAATTTTCCATCATGATCGGTTTTTTTTCAGGTGGGTGAAAAAAATTCTTATTCTCTAAATTATTAATACATAAATTTAGCATACTTTGAATATCATTCTTGTTTGCACTTTTAATTTTTTTTGACTTTTCAAAAGTAAATTTTTTATTTGAAATTAATCCATTTACTATTTGAGCTACTATAATCAAACTGTGAGACAAATTTAAAGATCTAAAACTCTTATTACTTGGAATTTGTAAAGTGTAATCTGCATAACTTACTTCATTATTTGATAATCCAGATGCTTCAGATCCAAAAAGGAAACCAACTTTTTTTTTGTAATTTATTTTATTTAGATCGGTTATTGATATATGTTTAATATTTTTATTTCGAAATCTTGCTGATGTAGCAACTAATATATCTAAATTACTTAATGATTTTTCTAAATTTTCATATATTTTTGCTTTTTTAATAATATCTTTTGCCCCTACAGATGTTGCAATAATTTTATCATTTGGAAATGATGGTTTTGGGTTAACAATTGATAGATTGTTAAAATTAAAGTTTTTTAATGCTCTAGCACAAGCTCCGATATTTTCTGACAATTGAGGTTTGTGTAAAATGAAAGTTATATTTCTTAATGACATCAAGTACTTGCAGGCGCATTATCTTTGAAAAGCTTATAATCCAAACTATCAACTAAGGCTTTAAAAGATGCATCAATAATATTTGGAGAAACTCCTATAGTAAACCAATTACCATGTTTTGAGTCTGCGCTTTCTATAGAAACTCTAGTAACTGCTCCAGTTCCTGTATTTAATATTCTAACTTTATAATCAACTAATTTTAGATCTTTTAAATATTCTGAGTATTTTTCAAGTTTATTTACATTTTTTCTAATTGCATTGTCTAAAGCATTAACTGGTCCGTTACCTTCACCCTCACATAATATCTCATGACCATCTACCTCAAGTTTTGCTTTCGCAAATGATATTACTTCTCCAGTAGAATCTTTCTTAACAGAAACATCATATTCATTAATTGAAATATATCTTGGTATTTCACCCATCAATCTTCTAGCTAATAGTTCAAAAGATGCGTCGGCACCATCATAACTATATCCTATGAACTCTCTATCTTTTACTTCATGAAGAAGTTTTTTAATTTTAGGATCGTCTTTTTTAATATTAATACCAATTGCATTTAATCTAGACATTATATTAGATTGACCTGATTGATCAGAAACAACAATATTCCTAGCATTACCTACTTCATCAGGGTTAATATGTTCATAGGTTTTTGGATCTTTTTGTACAGCTGATACATGCATTCCACCCTTATGAGAAAATGCAGAAGCACCTACATAAGGTAAATGTTTGTTTGGTTTTCTATTCAATATTTCATCTAATAATCTTGAACATTGTGTTAAATTTTTAATATTTTCAGGCTTAATATTAATTTCATATTTGTCTGAAAAATCTTTTTTTAAAAAAAAAGTTGGGATCAAAGACATTAAATTTGCATTACCACATCTTTCTCCAAGTCCATTTATTGTACCCTGAACTTGTCTAACTCCTGCCTGCACAGCTACTAGACTATTAGCAACTGCATTTTCTGTATCGTTATGGGCATGAATTCCAAGGTTTTTACCTGGTATATACTTTGTTACTTCTTTAACAATTTTAGAAATTTCATGAGGCAATGTCCCTCCATTAGTATCACATAATACAATCCATCTTGCACCATTATCAAATGCTGCTTTTAAACATGATATTGCGTATTCAGGATTTGATTTATAACCATCAAAAAAATGTTCAGCATCAAACATAAATTCTTTACCTGAATTAACTATATGCTTTGCGCTCTCACTTATATTTTCTAAATTTTGAGCATTTGAAATACCCAAAGCAACATCAACATGAAAATCCCAACTTTTACCAAATAAACATATTGATGAACTCTTTGAATTAATCAAAGATGACAGCATCGGGTCGTTTTTTGCGCTATGCTCAGATTTTTTAGTCATACCAAAAGCTGTAAGATTTGCATTTTTAAAGTTTTGATCTTTATTAAAAAATTCTGTATCTGTTGGATTTGCTCCTGGCCAACCACCCTCTATATAATCAACTCCCAAGTTATCCAAAGATTTAGCGATTTTTTCTTTTTCATTTAATGAAAAATCTACTCCTTGAGTTTGTGCCCCATCCCTAAGTGTAGTATCAAATATATAGATTTTTTCTTTACTCATTTTAATTTCCACGAGGTTGTACCATCTTTATCTTCAATTAAAATACCCTTATCTAAAAGATCTTTCCTTATTTTGTCAGCTAATTCATAATTTTTTTCATCTCTTGCTTTATTTCTCTCAGCTATTTTTGAATTAATTTCATCCTCTGAAAGAGAAATTGTATTTTTTTTTGTTTGTAGCCAATCTTCTGAAGTATCTGTTAATAGACCTATAAAATTGCAAGCTTTTACAAAAGTTGCTTTATCCTCGTTCGTTCCATTTGAAGCTTTACTATATAAAGAATGTAAATTAGCAATATAGCCTGGAGTGTTTAAATCGTCATATAAAGGATCTAATAATTCATCTGGTAATATTGTATTTTTATGAACATCAGAATAGGCTGAATACCATTTACTTAAAGTCTTTTCACATTCTGATATTAGTTTTTCATTCCAATCTAATCCTTGTCTATAGTGAGCACTAATTAATGCTAATCTTAAAACTTGACCGTTATATTTATTTTTAAAATCTTTTATTTTTAATATGTTCCCCTGAGATTTTGCCATTTTTTCATTAGAAAGAGTTATAAATCCGTTATGAACCCAATATTTAGCAAATGAATTTGTTTCATTTGCACATCTTGATTGAGCAATCTCGTTTTCATGATGAGGAAAAATCAAGTCTCTTCCACCCCCATGAATATCAAATTCTTCACCTAAATATCTTTTAGACATAACCGAACATTCTAAGTGCCAACCTGGTCTACCTTTGCCCCACGGAGAGTCCCACGAAGGCTCTTTATCTGTTGATGGTTTCCATAATACAAAATCTTCAGGATTTTTTTTTATTTCTGAAACCTCTACTCGAGAACCAGCTATTAATTCATCTAACTTTTTATTAGATAGTTTTCCATAATCACTAAATTTTTTAACTTCAAAGTAAACATGCTTATCCTTTGAATATGCAAACCCTTTTTTCTCTAGTTCTACGATCATTTCAATCATTTGTTTTATATTTTCTGTTGCCTTTGGTTCGCTGTTTGGTGTTTCACATTTTAAGTAATTACAATCCTTATGAAAATTTTCAGTAATTTTTGAAGTTAAGTCATTTATAGAAATATTTTGATCGTTAGATGCTTTAATTATTTTGTCATCTATGTCTGTTATATTTCTGATATATTTTACAGATGTTGATCCATATCTATTTTTTAAAATTTTATACAAAATATCAAAAACAACTAATGGTCTGGCATTACCAATATGTGGATCATCATAAACAGTAGGACCACAAACATACATGCCTATGGATTTTTCATTTTTGGGTGTAAATTTTTCTTTCTTACCACCTAAGCTATTAGTTAAAAATATATCTTTAGCCATACAACTAGGAATATACTTAAATTTTAGATTTGTGAATCTATTTGATTAATTAGGAATTTTGCATACTGGAATAGGTTCCATTTTATGCAAATTTGCACTTCGAATTGAATTATATTTATCTCTATTTACAGAATTTTCATTATCCATTGCTTCTTCTAATTCTTTATATGACAAACCAAGCTGTCCCTCATCAGTACGACCATCATCCCATAAACCATCTGTAGGAGGAGCATCAATTATCTCTTTTAAAATTCCAAGCTCTTTTCCAAGCTCCCATACCTCAGTTTTATTGCAATCTGCTATTGGAGAAATATCTACTCCGCCATCACCATATTTTGTATAAAAACCAACTCCAAAATCTTCTACCTTATTTCCTGTTCCAACAACTATTCCATTGTTTGCGGCAGCTACTTGATAAAGTGTTGTCATTCTTAATCTTGCTCTAGAGTTTGCCATCCCATGCTCACTACCAAAATTATTTAGTGTTCCTTCAAATGTTTTGAATAAACTATCTAATTCTAATGTGTGTCCCTCTACATTGCTAAATTTCTTCTTTAACCATTCTTGATGTGCCATACTTAGATCATGTTGTGCAGATTTTTGTTTAATAGGCATTGATAAAACAATTGTTTTTAAGCCAGTCATTGCACTTAATGTACTTGAGACAGAAGAGTCTATTCCACCAGAAATACCAATCACTAAAGATTGAGCTTTTTTTGGCATAGAATTCACATAATCTGATATCCAATTTTTAATGTGATTCACTTTATCTTTAGGTGTCATAATTTAAATATAAGAAAAAAAATTTATTTTTAAACTGTTAAGATGCCGCTTTAATTGCAGATTTAGAATACAAACTATTCTTTTTTATCTCATCTGAAATTAAAAACGCTAATTCTATAGCTTGATCAGAGTTCAATCGTGGATCGCAGTGCGTATGATATCTGCTTGATAAATCTGCATCTGATATTTTTTTTGCTCCACCAGTACACTCTGTCACATCTTGTCCTGTCATTTCAACATGAAGACCTCCTGCATAGGAACCTTCGGATTGATGAACTGCAAATACATTTTTAACTTCGCTTACAACATCATTAAACGGTCTCGTTTTAAAACCAGTAGTTGATTTAATTGTATTGCCATGCATTGGATCACATGACCAAACAACATTTAGACCTTCCTTTTTAATTCCTCTAATTAATTTTGGTAAGAATTTTTCAACGTTTTGATGACCAAATCTTGAGATTAAAGTTATTTTTCCTTTTTCATTTTTAGGATTTATAACTTCACATATTTTTGCAATCTCATCAGGTTTTGAAGTTGGACCACATTTGATGCCAATTGGATTTTCTATTCCTTTACAAAACTCAACATGTCCTCCATCTAATTGTCTTGTTCTGTCTCCTATCCAGACAAAGTGTGCTGAAGTATCGTGATATTCACCAGTGGTTGAGTCTACTCTTGTCATACTTTCTTCAAAAGGCAAGTGTAAAGCTTCATGAGAAGTCCAAAAGTTAACTGTGTATAATCTATTATTAAAATCAGATGTAATTCCACAAGCATCCATAAAAGCTAATGCATCTGCTATTTTATCTTCTAATTCTTTAAATTTCTTAGCTTGTGGACTTTTCTTAATATAATCTAAATTCCATAAGTGAACCTTATTTAGGTCAGCAAAACCACCTTTTGAAAATGCTCTTAAAAGGTTTAAAGTTGATGCAGATTGAGAATAAGCCTTAAACATTCTTTTTGGATCAGGTCTTCTAGCTTTTTCATTAAAATCTATTGCATTTATGTTGTCTCCCAAATAACTTGGTAATTCTTTATTACCTTGTTTTTCAGTTGGAGCACTTCTTGGTTTTGAAAATTGTCCAGCAATTCGTCCAAGTTTTACAATAGGTAAAGAAGCTGAGTAAGTCATCACTAAAGCCATTTGAAGAATAACCTTAAAAGTATCTCTTATATTGTCAGGGTGAAATTCTGCAAAACTTTCTGCACAATCACCACCTTGTAACAGAAAAGCTTTCCCATCATTAACCATTGCCAACTGATCTTTCAAATGTCTTGTTTCACCTGCAAAAACTAATGGAGGAAAGGTTTTCAATTTATTTAAAACCATCTCCAGTTCCTTTTCATCTTCATATTGAGGAATATGTTTGACGGGGTATTTTCTCCAGCTATTTATTTTCCAATTTTTCATTTCAACTTAGAATTGTTTTAACAGACTTTATTATTTATTCAACAGTGACAGATTTAGCTAAGTTTCTTGGTTTATCTATATCGTATCCTTTATCTAATGCAGAGTAATAAGCTAACTTTTGCAAAGGTATAGTGGTCAAAAAAGGAATGAGTTCATCAGATATTGTATCAACTTCTATTTGCTCCCATATATTTTCTGAATAAATTTCATCAGTACTTTTATTTGTTATTAGTAAAACTTTTGCACCTCTAGATATAACTTCTTGCATATTTGAAATAGTTTTTTTGTAATGTTCATCTCTTGGAGCAATTACCACTACAGGCATACCTTCTTCTATGAGTGCAAGAGGTCCATGCTTCATTTCTCCTGCTGGATAACCTTCAGCATGAACATAAGCAAGCTCTTTTAGTTTTAAAGCACCTTCAAGTGCAATTGGATATGAATAACCTCTGCCTAAAAACATTGATCCTTTAGAATTAGCAAAATCTTTTCCAAGTGTTTGAATTTTATCTTCAATATTCAATGTATTTTTTGCAGATTTAGATAAAGACAGTAAATCTTTTATTTTCTTTTGATAGTCCTTTTTATTAATTGATTTTTGTTCATAAGAAAGCTTAGTACATACTAAATAAAGGACTAACATTTGTCCTAAAAAAGCCTTTGTCGATGCAACACCTACTTCTGGGCCACAATGAATAGGTAAAACTAGGTCTGCATCTCTTGCAATTGAACTTTCAACAACATTTACTACTGCACAAGTTTTAACATTATTCTTTTTACACAAATCTAATGCAGCAAATGTATCTGCAGTCTCTCCAGATTGAGAAACAAAAACATAAAGACAATCTTTTTTAAATTTAATTTTTCGATATCTAAATTCAGAAGCTATATCAACACTCACATCTAAACTTGTATTTTGCTCAAACCAATACTTTGCAACAAGACATGAGTGATATGCTGTTCCACATCCAATTAAAATTACTGATGAAATTTCATTGATTTTCCAAGGAAAATTATAAATATTTATTTCTTTGTTATGTTTGTCGATGTACTCATTGACACAATTTTTTAAGGTAATCGGCTGCTCATCTATTTCTTTAGCCATATAATATTTGTAATCTCCTTTTTCATAATTTTGATCATCTTTAGAAAGATTTAAAATTTTTTTGTTTACTTTAGTTCCATCAGCATCAAAAAATTCGACTTGATCCTTTTTTAATATGCAAAATTCTCCATCATTTAAATATGAAATTTTATTAGTCATTGACTTTAATGCATAAGAGTCTGAACCAAGATAGTGTTCATTTGGACCATAACCAACTGCAAGAGGAGAGCCTCTTCTTGCCCCAACTATTAAGTCTGGTTGGTCTTTAAATATTATTCCTAGCGCAAAACTGCCGTGTAATTTTTTTAAAACTTTTATAATTGTATTTTTAAGGTTATTTTTTTTTAAATAATCAGTTACCAAATGAACTATTACTTCTGTGTCTGTTTGAGATTTAAACTTATAACCTTTATTTTCTAATAACTTTTTTAGAATAGTTGAATTTTCAATTATACCATTATGAACTACAGATACATCTTCTGATGAATGAGGATGTGCATTTATTGAGCTAGGTTTTCCATGAGTTGCCCACCTAACATGTCCAATACCAATAGAGCCAGATATTTTAGTTTGTATAATGTTTTTCTCTAAAGCGTCTACTCTACCCTCACATTTTACCTCATTTATATTTCCATTTGAAAGAGTTGCTAAACCTGCAGAGTCATAACCTCTATACTCAAGTTTTTTTAATGAACTTATAATTCTGGGAGTAACCTCTTTAGAGCTTGTAATTCCAACTATTCCACACATTACTTATTATATCCTTTTGTAATTTTTCTTTTCTTTTTGATTTGATCTTGTTAATGCCAACGACCCTTTGCTTACATTTTTAGTAATTACTGAACCTGCACCTATGACACTTTTTTCATTCAGAGTAACTGGTGCTACTAAAGATGTATTTGAACCTACAAATACTTTATCCTTGATGTTTGTTTTACTTTTTTTTCTCCCATCATAATTGCAAGTTATTGTTCCAGCACCAATATTAACGTCCTTCCCCACTACTGCATCTCCAATATATGATAAATGATTGACTTTAGAATTTTTATTTATTGTACTTTTTTTTACTTCAACAAAATTTCCTATCTTTGATCCAGATTTAATTTTTGTTCCAGGTCTTAAACGAGCATATGGACCAACACTAACATTATTATCTATTTTAACACCCTCAAGATGAGAGAAAGATAAAATTTTGACATTGTTCCCTATTTGAACTTTATCAGCAAAGACAACATAAGGTTCTATCTCTACATTTTTTCCAATTTTAGTATCTTTAGAAAAAAAAACTGTCTCAGGCCCCTTCATTTTAACACCTTTTTTTAAAAATTTATCTCGAAGTTTATTTTGTAAATTTTGACTATTCATTAGATAGTTGTATATAACTGAGTTTTAATTTAATTAATTCACAATTTATTTCTTATTAATACTTTTAAAATGAAACAAAAATTCACAGTTCTTTTTGATTTAGATGGGACTTTAATTGATACAGCTCCTGATCTAATGAATGCACATAATCATGTAATGCAAAAATTTGGTTATGAAACCAAATCAACTGATGAAATAAGAAACTTGGTAGGAAAAGGCGCTGCATCTATGATTGGTAGATCTTTATGGAATCAAGCTAGAAAAGAACTAAAGAAAATTGATGATGAAAAAATAAAATCTAAAATGGTAGATGAATTTATAGATTACTATGGAAAAAATATTGCAGTAGAGAGCAAGCTACTTCCTGGAGTTTTAGAGTTTCTTAAATGGTGTAAAAAAAATAATATTTCAATGGCCGTTTGCACTAATAAAACTGAACATTTAGCTGTAGATCTTTTAAAACAAATAAATGTATACGATTATTTTGAATACGTTGCTGGATACAATACTTTTGACTATTGTAAGCCAGATCCAAGACACTTAACTAATGTAATTGAAATTATTCAAGGTGAATTAAAAAAATCAATAATGATTGGTGATAGTGAAACTGACTCTGAATCTGCAAAAGCTGCGGGATTGCCATTTATATTAGTTGAAGATGGATATACTGATAAAACTATAAATGAGATATATCATAATCATTTGATAAAAGATTTTAATGGTATTGAGCAAATAATTAATAAATACTTTATTAATTAGTATTGATTAAATCTTAATCAAGGAGTATTAAATTTTCTCAATGATTAAACATATTGTAAAAGTTTACCCATCAAAAAAAAATTTACCGAAAAAGAAACAACTTGCTTGGAAAATAGCAGAGATAGCAAGTGATAATGCTAAATTAAATAAAAATTCAATAGAAATGGTTATTAATAGAATTATTGATAACGCTTCTGTTGCAATAGCTTCCTTAAATAGAAGACCTGTAATATCTGCAAGAGAAATGGCAAAAAAACATGTTAGAAAAAATGGAGCTAATCTTTTTGGCATAAATTCAAAACTTAAATTTGATTGTGAGTGGGTTGCGTGGGCAAATGGAACTGCCGTTAGAGAATTAGATTTTCATGATACATTTCTAGCGGCTGATTACAGCCATCCTGGTGATAATATTCCTGCTCTTTTAGCAGTGGCACAACAATTAAAAAAAAATGGAAATGATTTATTAAGAGGAATTATAACTGCTTATGAAGTTCAAGTTAATCTTGTAAAAGCTATTTGTCTTCATAAACATAAAGTCGATCATATTGCTCACTTGGGACCAAGTGTTGCCGCTGGTATTGGATCAATGTTAAAGTTAAATACAGAAACTATTTATCAAGCTATTCAACAAGCATTACATGTGAGTGTTTCAACAAGACAATCAAGAAAAGGTGAGATTTCAAGTTGGAAAGCTTATGCTCCAGCTCATGCAGGAAAATTAGCAATTGAAGCTGTTGATAGAACGATGAGAGGTGAAGGAGCTCCAAGTCCTATTTACGAAGGTGAAGATAGCGTAATAGCAAGAATATTAGATGGAAAAAATGCTAAATATTTTGTTCCTTTACCTAAAAAAAACGAAGAAAAGAAAGCCATTCTCGAAACATATACAAAAGAATATTCTGCAGAATATCAAGCTCAAGCATTAATTGATATTGCAAAGGCTCTTAATAAAAAAATTGATAATTTAAATACAATTAAAAAAATAGATATATATACAAGCCATCATACTCATTATGTAATAGGAACTGGAGCTAACGACCCACAAAAAATGGATCCGAATGCAAGTAGAGAAACTTTAGATCACTCAATAATGTATATTTTTGCAGTAGCTTTAGAAGATGCAGACTGGCATCATGTAAAGTCTTATACTAAAAAGAGAGCTAATAAAAAAAGTACAATTAAAATATGGAGGTCCATTAAAACTCACGAGGATAAGAAATGGACGAAAAAATATCACGATCCTGATCCAAAAAAGAAATCTTTTGGAGCAAGAGTTGTAGTAACATTAAATAATGGGAAAAAAGTAATTGAAGAATTAGAAAGAGCAGATGCTCATCCATATGGCAAGAGACCTTTTAGAAGATTAGATTATATAAATAAATTTAAAATTTTGACTGAAAATATTATTTCTAAAAAAGAAAGTGATAGATTTTTAAAAGATGTTCAAAATTTAAAAAAATTAAAAAATAATCAACTAACAAAACTAAATATTGAAGTAAGTAAAAGATATTTAAAATCAAATAATAAAAAAGGAATATTCTAGTGCACTTTGTTAAAAAAAAACCTGAAGAGAAAAGAATAGATTTAGATAATAAACTAAAATCAAACAAAATTTTAAGAATACCAGGTGCATATAATCCATTAACAGCTAAAGTTATTGAAGAGATTGGATATGATGGAGTTTATATATCAGGAGGTGTTATGTCTAATGATTTGGGTTATCCAGATATAGGATTAACAACTCTTAATGATGTCAGTAACAGATCAAAACAAATTGCACGTGTTACAAATCTTCCAACCATTGTAGATGTCGATACAGGTTTTAAATCTTGTAAAGAAACTGTTCGAACATTTGAAAATTTTGGTATTTCAGCTATTCATTTAGAAGATCAGATAGAACAGAAAAGATGTGGCCATCTAGATAATAAAGAATTGATATCAAAAGAGGATATGACAAAAAAAATTAAAGAATGTGTAGAAGCAAGATCAGACAAAAATTTTAAAATCATTGCACGTTCTGATGCTAAAAGTGTAGAAGGTATTGATAAAATGATTGATCGTTGTAAATCTTATATTGATGCTGGTGCAGAAATTGTTTTTCCAGAAGCATTAAGGGATGAAGCTGAGTTTGAAAAAGTTAGAAAATCATTAGATTGTTATCTTTTAGCTAATATGACTGAGTTTGGTAAATCGAAGTTGCTAGACTTTAAACAATTAGAAGGGCTTGGTTACAATATTGTAATTTATCCAGTTACTACACAAAGATTAGCGATGAAAAGTGTTGAGGATGGTCTGCGTGCCATTTTTGCGGATGGACATCAAAATAATATTATAGATAAGATGCAAACCAGAAAAAGATTATATGATCTAGTTGAATATGAAAAATACAACTCTTTAGACGAAAAGATATATAATTTTAGTACAGAGGGACATGATTAGTGAGTGAAGAAGTAAAAAAAGGTTTATTAGGAATTGTTGTTGATGAAACAGAAGTTTCTAAAGTTATGCCTGAAATTAACTCATTAACTTATAGAGGTTATGCTGTTCAAGATCTGTGCGAATTTTGTAGATTTGAAGAAGCTGCATATCTTATTTTAAAAGGCGATTTACCAAATAGTATTGAACTAAGACAATTTGAAAAAATTGAGCGAGGATATAGAGATTTATCAAAAAATCTTTACGAAATAATTAAACACATGCCAAAAAAATCACATCCTATGGATGTTGCTAGAACAGCGGTTAGTGTAATGGGATTAGAAGATAAAGAAACTACAGATAATTCTCAGGAAGCAAACACAAGAAAAGCTTTGAGAATTTTAGCTAAAACTCCAACTGCTTTAGCAGCGTTTTATAGAATTCGAAAAGGCAAAAAGATTATTAAACCAAAAAAAGATCTGACTTTTGCAGAAAACTTTTTTTATATGTGTTTTGGAAAGGTTCCTCAAAAAGAAATCGTAAAAGCATTTGATGTATCTTTAATTTTATATGCAGAACACAGTTTTAATGTTTCAACTTTTACAGCTAGAACTATTACAAGTAGTTTATCTGATATTCATGGAGCTATAACAGGTGCAATTGCTAGTTTAAAAGGACCATTACATGGTGGAGCCAATGAAGAAGTTATGCATATGATGAATAAAATCAAAAAACCTGAGAATGCCTTGAAATGGATCAATAATGCATTAAAGAAAAAAGAGGTAGTGATGGGTTTTGGGCACAGAGTTTATAAAAGTGGAGACTCTAGAGTTCCAACCATGAAAGCGTATTTCAAAAAAGTTGCTAAGATTAAAAAAGATAAAAAGTTTTTAAAGATTTACGATATCGTTGAAAAAGTAATGATTAGTAAAAAAAATATTCATCCAAATGTAGATTACCCAACAGGACCGACTTATCATTTAATGGGTTTTGATACAGATTTCTTTACACCTATATTTGTAATTTCAAGGATTACTGGTTGGTCAGCTCATATAATGGAACAACATTCATCTAATAAATTAATTAGACCATTGGCTAAATACAAAGGTAGCAAATATAGAAAAGTTATGCTTTTAAATCAAAGATAACTATTTAGATAATAACTTTCCTAATATTCTAATATCCTTAACTTTTTCTAAATTCCTTACTGTATCAATAATTTTTTTAGATTTAAATAAAGGCCATTTAGCAAATTCTGTACAACCAAGAAACTTATCTGCAACCTCATCATAAGTCATTGGTATTGCTGGACTACCTTTTCCAAAATCACCTCTTCCAGATATTTTTTTTCCATTTTTTAAATAGATATCTATTATAGTTGTCATCTTGTCGTAACCTGCGGCCTCAGCAATTTTATTTTTATAAAAGTTGACTTTTTTTAGCATTTGTTGGACATCAGATTTATTAATTCTTTTATCTTGATATTCAGGAATGTATGCTCTTCTATCAATTAAAAGTATTGCCATAGAATACTCCATGCTAAATTTAGCTTGAAACTCATTTTTTGGTCTATGATGTATCAAAGCATTTTGCATGTTATGGTTTGTGCCAACATCTACTTTAGCTACTTGCTCTGGCTTAATGTCATACTTTTTAATTAACTCTAACATCTTTGTCATCCCAGGATGAGTTAAAGAACCACAAGGATGTGGTTTAATAGAAATACCTGGAGATTTAAATGTCCATGGTCTTCCAAGTTTACCTTTTAATGCGTTAATATCGTATCCGCCTCCATGGGCTTGGAAGAAACCTCTTGGAGATTCCAAAATTTTATCTGTCGAGGACCACCCATATCTTACTAAATCACAAGCTATCACTCCACTCTCTGCCGCTCTACCTGCGTGCAGTGGTTTTGTCATTGTTCCAAAATTTTCTCTTAATCCAGCACTAAGAGAGGCCGCAATCCCTAAAGATCTTAAAATTTTGTCATGGTCATATTTTCTAATTTTAGCTGCTGCAGAAGCTGAAGCAAAAGTTCCACAGGTTGCTGTTGAATGAAAACCATGTTGATAATGACGTGGAGACATGGATTCAGATATTTTACATTCTACATCTACTCCAATTAAATATGAGTTTAAAAAATCTTTTCCATTAATTTTATTAACTTCACCCTCTGCGAAAGCGCTAGGCAAACAAGGTGCTGTAGGATGTGTTAATAACCCATAAACCCTATCTTTTGCTACGGCTAACTGCGTATCATCATAATCATCAGAATGTATTCCTACACCATTTGCCAAGGCTGCAAAGTGCGTTGGAACCTTCATTTTTGAACCAATAACTGTTGCCATCCCTTTTGCTGAACTTTTTTTGATATGTGCAAATAAGTAATTTCCTGTTCTTGCAACAGAACCTGATAGTGCTAAACCAAAACCATCCAAAATATGTTTTTTTGCTAACTCAACAACTTCTTTTGGAATATTTTTAAATTTTGTTTTGTGAACAAAGTTAGCAACATATTTTGTTAAGTCCTTTCCTATTTTAGATTTAATATTTGGTGTAAAAGCTTTAGTCATTATTTTCCTTTCATTATTAGATTTTTAATAGGTCTGTAAAATAAACTTAAAAAAGTTAATGTAAAAAATACAAGTACTATTGGCCTTGTAAAAAACATAAATATATTTTGGTCAAATATTATGATTGATTGAGCTAATGAATTTTCCACTAATTCGCCTAATACAATTCCCATAATTATTGGTGCTGGAGAAAATCCTGACCGCCTTAAGAAAAATCCAACAACACCTGAAATTAGCATTATGTAAACATCTACCATAGACTGGGATAATCCATAAGATCCAACAAGACAAAATACAAAAACAGATGGCCATAAATAACCTCTTGGTATTAACGAAATTCTTGAGAATATTTTAGCTCCAAGTAAACCAAAAATTAAAAAGATAAAGTTTGCTAAAAGCATGCCATAAAAAATTGTGTAAAGCAGATCGGGTTGCTGTTCAAACAAATATGGTCCAGCTCTTAATCCATGAATTTGAAATCCTCCAAGAATTACTGCTGTAGTTGCTGAACCTGGAATACCTAAAGCAAGAGTTGGTATCATTGCACCACCGGTAGCAGCATTATTAGCAGACTCTGGAGCTGCAACACCTTCTATTTCTCCTTTTCCAAAGTTATCTTTATTTTTTGACCATCTTCTTGCCTCGTTATAACCAATCATTGCGCTAACTGTTCCGCCTTCAGCTGGAAGAATGCCTATAAAAGTTCCTATACCTGATGATCTTAAAATTGTTTTAACACAACTCTTAAATTCTGAAATTGAAGGAAGTTTTATTGCTGAAAACTTAATTCTTTCTAAAAGTAATTCACTTTTTGATGCTTGGACTAATATCTCAGACATTGCAAATAAACCAATTAATACAGGAACAAAGCTTATCCCTTCAAAAAGTTCAGCAACCCCAAATGTAAATCTTGAAATACCAGTTGTAAGGTGAACTCCGATTGTTGCAACAAATAAACCTATCAAACCTCCTATAAGATTTTTAACAGGAGACTTTGAGCTTATAGAAGCTAACATTGATAATCCAAATATTGCCAATGCAAAATATTCTGGAGGTCCAAATTTATATGCAATTCTTGCAAGTGTTGGTGCAAAAATAATTAGGACAATCAAAGAAATAATTCCACCAACTACGCTAGATACTGCAGCCATGCCTAAAGCTTTACCTGCCTGGCCCTTCTGAGCCATTGGAAAACCATCAAAAGCTGTTGCAGCAGCAGGTGGGGCGCCAGGTGCATTAATTAATATAGCTGTGATTGATCCTCCAAAAGTACCACCACAATATAATGCAGCCATTGCTGCAATCGCTTGACTGGGTTCTAAATATATTGTGAACGGTAATAACAATGCAATAGCCATTCCTGAACTTAATCCAGGAAGAGCACCTATCAATACTCCAACAATTGTAGATCCTAGTATTAAACCAAATGTTGTTGGATTTAAGATTAAAGAGATATTTGATAAAATTTCCATTAATAAAAATTCCTAATTATAAATTCCTCTAATATCCCTTGAGGAAATTTTAATTGAAGTACAAGTGTAAAAAAAACAAAAACAAATACTGATATAGTTAAAGAATAAAAAAAGATTTTTATATAATCTTTCCTTTGCCATAACATAGGTGTAACTAAAGTGAACAAAAATATAGAAATTAAAAATCCAAGTTTATCTGCTATTAAAACTATGAATAATGTATAAGCAAATGTTACAAAAGCATTTCTTCGAATTAATTCTTTTTTATCAGACTTTAAATTTTTATTCTGAATTAACTGAAATATAGATAAAAAAATTATTAAAGAAAAAATTAATCTTGGCATCATTGTAGGTTGCATTCCCTGAGCTAAAATTTCAGGAACTTCATCAAATGTGAATGTGTATGCAAATAATGCGACTGATATAATTATAATAATACTTAGAATTTTTATATCTTTTATCATTTTGATTTAAATGGGGGTTGTATAACCCCCATTAAGTAATTGAAATTATTTAGCTAAACCTAAACTTACTAAAGCAGCTCTTGCTTCTTTGTAAATAGATTTAATTTCAGCATCCCAAGCTTTAGCTCCTGCAACACTTGATGCATCCAAACCAGCACCTTGTAAATAGTTTTGGTAAACTGGATGTTTCATTGCTTTAAGGAATCCTTTTTCAAGAGTATCAATAGTTTTTTGTGGTGTACCTTTAAGCACAACAACACCTCTAACTGTAGCAAAAGACGCATTAATACCTTTTTCTTTAAGAGTTGGTGTATCTGGTAATGCAGACATTCTTTCATCTGCCATTACTGCTAGTACTCTCAATTCGCCTGCATCTAATTGATCTTTACCTTCATCAAGGTTTAATCCAGCAGCTTCGATTTGATTTCCTACTAAACTAGTCATTATCGCTCCACCACCTTCGAATGGTACAAAAGCAATTTTTGTTTTTGCTTCTCTTGCGAATATTAATCCTGAAATATGATCAACACTACCTACGTTAGTACCACCATATTTAATTGGTTTTTTTTGACCAGCTTTAATTAAATCTTCAATTGTTTTGTAAGGACTTTTTGCATTTACAAATATTACAATTGGGTCAACTGTAGTTCTTGCAACACCAACAAAATCATCAATTGTCAGCTCCGCTTGCCCTCTAGCCATTCTAAATAAATGTGTAGGAGTAATTGCTAAAACAGTATGACCATCTCTTGGCTTAGATTTTACATAAGCCATAGCCTTATTACCTGCATCACCTCTTTTTGGAGTGATGTAAGCATTATTTTTAAGATTTTTTCTTGTTCTAATTAACAACATTCTTGCAGTTGTATCAGTTCCTCCGCCTAAACCAGCGTGGGTAACAACTTCAATTGGTTTAGATGGAAAACCATGACCGTCAGCAACGGCAACATTTCCCAAACCAATGAATGATGTAACTACTAAAATAGCGCTAAGTAACAAATTTAACGTTTTTTTCATTGTTTTCCTCTCGTAAAGTTAAAATTTATATAATCAAAGTGAAATTGCTAATACAAGGACCATTTGACCACACCCAAATACGATTACTAAATAAAAGTAACTAAATATTTGATTTTAACTTCTCTTTATATAATGAGATACCCTTTTCGACCTTATTCTTATATGATTTCTTAAAACCTTCTAATTGCCAGCCTGAAAGTCTATTCTCTAGCTCTTTTAAGTTATTGCTCTTCCAATCATCAGTTGTTTCAGGATCTTTCCAGATTTTTTTCTCTTCATCAGATCTTCCACATCCATAACATAGACCTGATACTGGATCAGTTTTACAAATACTTATACAGGGACTTACTATCACTTAATCCTAGGAAAAAGCGTCTATCCAATTACCTTGCGTAGATGCTTTTGAATATTCAGTGGCTCTACCTTCAAAGAAGTTCATATGCTCTACTGCATTTAACATCGTGTCTAACCATGTTAATGGATTTTTCTGAACATCATATATTGGTTCAAGACCTAACTGAGTTAATCTTCTGTTTCCAATGAACCTAATGTAATCTTTAACTTCTTGAGCAGTTAAACCTTGCATTGGCCCCATTTCAAAAGCTAGATCAATAAATGCATCTTCATGTTCAATTATAGTTCTGCAAGCTTCATAAAGTTCTTTTTTAAGTTTTGGTGTCCAAATCTCAGGGTTTTCTTTAATGAACTCTTTAAAAATTCTAATCATAGAATTACAATGAAGAGTTTCATCTCTTACTGACCAAGTAACTATTTGGCCCATACCTTTAAGTTTATTGTGTCTTGGAAAGTTTAATAAAATTGCAAAACTTGCAAATAACTGAAGGCCTTCTGTAAAGGCACTAAATACTGCAACAGTTTTTGCGATATCCTCTTTTGAGTTTACATTAAAATTTTGCATGTAATCATATTTATCTTTCATTTCTTTGTACTTCATAAATGCAGAGTATTCAGACTCTGGCATTCCAATAGTATCTAATAAATGTGAGTAAGCTGCTACATGAACTGTTTCCATAGACGCGAATGCTGTCATCATCATTAAAACTTCAGTTGGTTTAAATACAGTTGTGTAATGTCTTAGGTAACAATTATTAACTTCAACATCGGCTTGAGTAAAAAATCTAAAAATCTGAGTTAATAAATTCTTTTCTGACTCAGAAAGATTTTTTTGCCAATCTCTGACGTCGTCGCCAAGTGGAACTTCTTCTGGTAACCAATGAATTCTTTGTTGAGTTAACCAAGCATCATAACACCATGGGTATCTGAATGGTTTATAAACTGGGTTCTCAACTAATAGACCCATTTTTTTTGGTTCTATAATTTTTTGTTTTGTATCTTTTAGACTTTCTACTGACATGATAAACACTCCTCATATTCTGGTTGTTGATTTTCTTGTTTTTTAGATTTGTAAACGTTTGCAGTTACATCTGTAGAATTTGCATCATTTACGTTTTCCGCTCTTTGTATTGATTTAGATCTGCAGTAATAAAGGCTCTTCAATCCTTTTTTCCAAGCTTGGAAATGGATTTGGTGTAAGTCCCTTTTATGAATATCTGCAGGTATAAATATATTTATTGATTGTGCTTGTGAAATATGAGGTGTTCTATCTGCACCTAATTCCACAATCCATTTCTGGTCTAATTCAAAAGCTGTTTTAAATACGTCTTTTTCTTGTTGGGTTAAAAAATCAAGATGAGAAACTGAGCCTTGATTAGTTGTTATACTTGACCATGTTTCATCATCATTTTTACCGTGCTTCT
Source organism: uncultured Pelagibacteraceae bacterium (assembly GCA_902594705.1). Lineage (GTDB taxonomy): Bacteria > Pseudomonadota > Alphaproteobacteria > Pelagibacterales > Pelagibacteraceae > Pelagibacter. The sequence goes on along the minus strand of CACJNI010000005.1, from coordinate 63,551 downwards.
CTAATAATTTACTTAGATATTTATTTCTAACATTAAATGATCCAGACAAAGTTTTATGTGTATAACTATTTGCTGCAATTGGTTCAACTCCTGGAGATGTTCCACCACAAATAATTGAAATTGAAGCAGTTGGAGCTATTGCAGTTTTATTTGAAAATCTTTCATTAATACCATAATCAGCAGCATCTGGACATGCACCTCTTTCATCGGCCAAATCTTTTGAAGCTTGATCAACTTGTTTTTGGATGCTTTCAAATATTTTTTTATTCCAAACTTTACTCATCACTGACTCAAAAGGAATCATTTTTTGTTGAAAGAATGAATGAAGTCCCATAACACCTAGGCCAACACTTCTTTCTTTCAATGCTGAATAAACAGCATCACTAAATGACTCAGGTGCTTTTTCAGTAAAGTCCGTTAATACATTATCTAAAAATCTCATTACGTCTGGAACAAAGTTTTCATCGTCTTTCCATTCATCATAAGTTTCTAAATTTAAAGATGATAAACAACATACTGCCGTTCTATCTCTACCCTCTTTATCAATTCCTGTTGGTAAAGTTATTTCACTGCACAAGTTAGATGTCTTAACAGTTAAACCAGCTAGTTTATGATGTTGAGGTATCATTCTATTAACTGTATCAATGAAAACAATATAAGGTTCTCCAGTTTCAATTCTTGCAGTTAATAATCTAATCCATAAATTTCTTGCAGAAACAGTAGCTTGTACTGATTGATCTTTTGGACTTTTTAGTGCCCATTGTTCATCTAACTCAACAGCTCTCATAAATGCATCTGAAACTAAAACACCGTGGTGTAAATTTAATGATCTTCTATTTGGATCACCACCTGTTGGTCTTCTCATTTCAATAAATTCTTCTATCTCTGGATGATCAATTGGTAGATAACAAGCTGCTGATCCTCTTCTTAAAGAACCTTGACTGATCGCCATTGTCAAAGAGTCCATAACTTTTATAAAAGGAATAATTCCTGAAGTTTTTCCAACTCTTCCAATTTTTTCTCCAATGGATCTTAAGTTTCCCCAATAACTTCCAATACCTCCGCCTTTAGCAGCCAACCAAACATTTTCACTCCATAGATCTAATATTCCAGTTAAGCTATCCCCTGCTTCATTTAAGAAACAGGAAATTGGTAAACCTCTTTTTGTCCCACCATTTGATAAAACTGGTGTTGCTGGCATGAACCATAAGTTACTTATGTAGTTATAAAGTCTTTGCGCGTGTAAGTTGTCATCTGCATAATGACTAGCAACTCTTGCAAATAAATCTTGGAAAGACTCGTTTTCTCCAAGGTATCTGTCACTTAGTGTTGCTCTTCCAAAATCTGTTAAATTATTATCTCTAGATCTATCTATTTTAATAGTTATCCCTTTAGAATTTTGAAACAACTCTGTGTTGTTATTTAGTGAAAATAAGTCTGGTCTTTTGTCATTATTGCTGATTTTTTCCGCTGGTTTATAATCAGAGACAGCTTTCCTGATCGCCTGAGACAATATTTTGTTCATTAAACTCCCTTTTTATCTTTATACTAAAAAATCTAGTAAATAACTAGATATAGTGTGTAGATTTACCTGATATACTATATAAATTGTAAATCAATAGAACATTTATAGAACTTATTAAATAATTATCAATAAAAATTTTAAAAAAATGTACATATATCCACATGAATAATTTGGGAAAAATTGATCCCTACGGCTTTCGGGAATATGACGCACGATGGGTATACGAAAAAGACATAGATGATGATGGAATCGTTCAACTCGGTAAAGGTCTTGGAACTCAAATAATTAATCATACAAAAAAAAACAATCCTAGAATTATAGTTGGCCAAGACTACAGGTCTTACAGCGAACATATCAAAGAAAAATTAAAAGAGGGTTTAGTTTCAACTGGGTGCAAAATCGAGGATATAGGATTATCCTTATCTCCTATGGTTTATTTCGCACAATTTAATTTAGACTCAGATGCAATTGCAATGGTTACAGCAAGTCATAATGAAAATGGTTGGACAGGTGTAAAAATGGGCATCAAAAAAGGATTAACTCATGCACCTGAAGAAATGAAAGAACTAAAAAATATTACTCTCAATCAAAAATTTATTAATGGTGAAGGTAATGTAAAAAAAATTGATGGTTTCCAAGATATTTATAAAAATGATTTAATAACAAAAAACTCATTAAATAAAAAAATTAAAGCAGTTGTTGCATGTGGTAACGGAACAGCTGGAATATTCGCACCTGAAATTTTAAGAGGTATTGGGTGTGAAGTCATTGAACTTGATTGCAACCTTGATTGGACTTTTCCAAAATATAATCCAAATCCTGAAGATTTAGAAATGTTACATGCAATTTCATCATCTGTTAAAGAAAATAATGCTGATATTGGATTTGGTTTTGATGGAGATGGAGATAGAGTTGGGGTTATTGATGATAAGGGTAATGAAATCTTTTCAGATAAAATAGGGCTATTAATAGCTAGAAATCTTTCAAAAGATCATAAAAGTAGTAAATTTGTTGTTGATGTAAAATCGACAGGACTTTATTCGAATGACAGAATATTAAATGAGAATAAATGTGAAACAATTTATTGGAAAACTGGTCATTCTCATATCAAAAGAAAAGTATATACCGATAACGCTTTAGCAGGATTTGAAAAAAGTGGTCATTTCTTTTTTAATAAACCTTTGGGATATGGCTATGATGATGGAATTAATTCAGCAATACAGGTCTGTAAGTTACTTGATAAAAATAACAAAAAAATGAGTGAAATACTTGGTGAATTGCCAACAACTTATCAAAGCCCGACTATGGCTCCTTACTGCAAAGATAGTGAAAAATATGATGTAGTTGAAAATTTAGTTAAAGAAATAACAAATATTAAAGAAAATAAAACTAAAGTCGATGATCAAGAAATTAGAGAAATATTAACTGTTAATGGAGTAAGATTTTCTTTTGATGATGGGTCTTGGGGATTAATAAGAGCATCTTCTAATAAACCCTCTTTAGTTGTAGTTACTGAAAGTCCAACCTCTGAAGATAGAAAAAAGAAGATTTTTGACTTTATTGATAATCTTCTTCAACAAACTGGTAAGGTTGGGGATTATGATCAAAAAATTTAAAATTCAACTATAAAGAGTTAAGAAAAAATTAGAGAATCGAATAATATTGTAACTGAGGTGGCGGAGGGAGACTGAAACCACCTCGTCTCCTAAGTCACTAAAAATCTATAAAGAAATAAAGTACCGATAACATATAAAAAAACACCAAATAATCTCTGTGTTTTAACTCTATCTAGATCTTGAACTGTTTTTGCTCCGATCCTTGCCATAAATGTTGTTATTGGAACAAATATTATAAATGCAGGTATGTTAATAAACCCTATGCTTAATGGGATATCAGCTTTTAACATCAAACCAGATGTAAAAAATCCAATTGATCCAAATAAAGCTATTATAAATCCAATAGCTGCAGAGCTTCCTATTGCTAAGTTAATAGGATAACCAAAGTACCTTAGTATAGGAACATTCATCATAGCTCCTGTTATACCCATAGGAGCAGAAATTAATCCTGACAAAAATCCAAATATTATTCTTGGGAAAATATTAAATTTTTTTTTAATTTTTTTTTTCTTTTCCCTTTGTAACAACAAGTAAGCTCCAAAAAAGAAAACAACTGCAGAAAAAAAGAATAATAATGTTTTAGTATTCATCAATGCTGCCATCAATGTTCCAGAGAAAACTCCAATTATTACAAATGTTCCATAATTTTTAATAATATTAAAATCAACAGCGTTGTATTTTCTATGAGTTAATACTGAAGCTGTAGCAGTTAAAATTGTTATTGAGAAAGCTGTCCCTACAGATAAATGCATCAAATAATCTTTATCCACGTTAAATGCTTCAAATACAAAAAATAAAAATGGAACTGAGATTAATCCTCCACCAATACCAAAAAAACCTGCAAAAAAACCAACCGGAACAGCGGCTGCCATCATTAAAAAAATAAAATAAATATTATTAATTTCTAAAAGAGTATTATTCAATTTGACCTGCCGATATACTTTGTGGATTAAATTTTACTTTATCCATTATGTGATCAATTTTCTTAATATCGGCATCTCTTACACACATATTTTCACTTAAATATCTTTTCCAAAAACTAGAACCTGTTTGTCCATGAAATAAACCAAGAGTATGTCTCATGATTTGATTTAATCTTGTACCTTTTTTAATTTCTTCTTTTACATACTCAATTAGCTTCTCAACAACTTCTTGTCTTGTTAAAACTTCACTATTATTAAAAATTTGGTTTTCAATATCTGCTAACATGTAAGGGGAATGATAAATTGACCTTCCAATCATAACACCATCTAAATTATCTAAATGTTCTTTGATTTGATCAGTAGACGTTATGCCTCCATTAATTATTATTTCTAAATCTTTAAAATCTTTTTTTAATCTATTTACGTATTCATATTTCAAAGGTGGAATGTTTAAATTTTGTTTAGGTGTAAATTTTCCTAACATTGCTTTTCTGGCATGGATTATAAAAGTTTTAACACCTGTTTTTTTTAGAATATTCACAAAATTATATAAATTTTCGTATTGATCAACATTGTCATATCCAATTCTGGTTTTAACTGTTACAGGAAGTGTTGTTTTTGAAATCATTTCACTTAGACAATCAGCAACAAGATTAGGTTCTTGAATTAAACAAGCTCCAAATCTATTTTTCTGAACTTTTTTACTTGGACAACCTAAATTTAAATTTATTTCATCATAACCAAATTCTTCACCTAAATATGCTGCATTTCCTAATAATTTTGGGGAAGAACCACCAAGTTGCAGAGCAACAGGTTTTTCTCTCATATCAAATTCTAATAGTTTCTTTTTATCTCCTCTATCAATAGCTTCTGAGACAATCATTTCAGTATAGAGAAGAACGTTTTTACTAATTAGTCTTAAGAAAAATCTTTCATGTTTGTCTGTGCAGTCCATCATTGGAGCAACTGAAACAGTTCTATTTAATTTAGACATATTTTTTGAGTTTGCTTGATATATTAATTTTTTTTTCGTTTACATACTCTTGATGATTTTGCTCAATTTTCCCAAGTTCATATTTGTAATTAACCATGATTCCAAATGACCTTTTAAATCCTACATCAGAAACGTTAGCATTAACTACAATATCGTCAATTTCAGCTCCATTTTTTAAATGAAACCTACAAACATCATTAATGGGAAAACCTAGATCATTTTTTTGTATAGCTAAGTAATTTAAAGCAAGTTTTGTAAGTAAATCTTTATTATCGATAAATTTTCTATCTCCAATTTTAAGATCTAATGATTTTAAAAACTCAACTTTTACAAAATTATCTTTTTGAACTATTTCACTAATTTTCTCATTTTCTGAAGATTTTACCCAATCTGCAAAACCTTGCATCGGTGATAAAGTTCCAAAATTTTTTACATCAGGTAACTCTTCTTGTAATTCGTATACCACCCTCTTGATTAAGAAGTTACCAAGCGTAACTCTTGAAAGACCCTCTTGGCAGTTGCTAATTGAATAAAATGTAGCTGTATCATAGTTTTCGTTTTTTCCATCATTTGGTCTTGTCAATTCTTGAATAGATTTTGCTAAACCTTTCGTTAGTGCAATCTCAACAAAAATTATTGGTTCATCTTCTAATGCTGGATGAAAATAAGCAAAAAATCTTCTGTTTTCTCCTAATCTAATTTTCAATTCATTCATATCTTTCATTGAATGAACTTTTTCATATTTTAATAATTTTTCTAATATTGCGGCTTTTGTATCCCAAGTTATTTTTCTTAATTTTAAAAATCCAGGATTGAACCAATTTTTAAATATATCTATCAAATCATAATCTAATTCTTTTAATTCAGGATTTTTAATTAAAAACATTTGTAGATCTTCTCTTAAAGAAACAATCTCTGCCGTTCCATTTGGAGCCATATTTAATCTAACAAATAATTCTTTTCTAGTTCCTGATGTAATTCTTGATAAATTTAAAATTGATCTACTATTTTTATTTTCGGTATAGTCTTTAATTGCATTATCAATATTTGCTGTATCAGGTTTATATTTTTCATTTACTTGAAGTAAGAATTTCAATTTATCTTCATGGGATAAATTATGATATCTAAAAAGAATATCTCTTGCTAATGTGATTCCAAATGCTGCTCCTTTAGATGATAACAGATCATCACATAGCTCAATTAAATCTCTTTTTTTAGAGAATTTTTTTAATGATTTTTTCTCTAAAATTTTTTGACCAGCATCAGCAATCGTCTCGAATATTCTTTTTATATTTAACATGGTGTTTTTTATATATTAAAAACCTAAACTTTTACCCATTATTTTGTCAGGTAGCCAAGTTACAATCTCAGGAAAAATGCATAAAATAAGTATAGCTAAAGCCATAATTATCATAAATGGTATAGATCCCTTTAAAATTTCTGACAAACTAACATCTGGTGTTATACCTTTGATTATATAAAGGTTTAATCCAACGGGCGGTGTAATAAGACCAATTTCCATATTAATTGTAAATACAATTGCAAACCAGTACGGATCAAATCCCAGTTGAGTTATAACTGGCAATAATATTGCTGAAGTCATAACAATTACTGCAACTGGTGGTAAAAAGAAACCTGCAATCAACAGAAATATATTTATTAAAATAAATACTACCCATTTATTAGAGCTCATCTCTACCATGCTTTGAGCTAATGATTGAGTTACGTAAAGTTGTGATAATGTAAATGCAAAAAGATATGAAGCTGCGATGATAAACATTATCATCACACTTTCTTTCATTGAAACTTTAATAATATTCCATATTTTTTTTGGTTGGTAAATTTTGTAGACAACTGCAATCAAAACAAAAACTAAAAAAGCTCCTACTCCTGAAGCTTCAGATGGAGTAGCAACACCACCATATAAAACATATAAGACGCCAGCAATGATTGCTAAGAAAGGAAGTATCCTTGGTAAAACTTCAATTTTTTCTTTAAAGGTTGGTGGAGTTCTATTCTTTAAAGCTTTAGCGGAGTCTTTATCTATAAAGTAACTATGTATCAGTGCCCAGATAGCAAACATACCTGCAAGCATAAATCCAGGTATCAACCCGCTTAAAAATAATCTTCCAATAGATGTTCCAGTTGCAATTCCATAAACAATTAAAACAATACTTGGAGGAATTAATACTCCTAAAGTTCCACCGGCTGCTATGGTTCCTGTTGCAATTTGATCTGAGTATCCTCTTTTTCTCATTTCAGGAATTCCCATAGTGCCAATTGCAGCACAGGTTGCAGGACTTGATCCACTTAGTGCAGCAAAAATTGAGCAAGCTCCTATATTAGAAATAACCAAACCTCCAGGTACCCTCCATAACCATCTGTCCAATCCTGTATATAAATCTTTTCCTGCTGGGGAATTAGCAACTGCCATCCCCATTAATATAAACATTGGTATTGAAAGTAGGACAAACGAATTTAATCCCGCATAGAAAGTTTCAGCAAAAACATCTAGCATTTGGAAACCTTCGAAAGCAACTAAAAGAGCTATTGATACAAAGCTTAAACCAAAAGCAATTGGTATTCCGGAAAATAATACTATCAAAGTAAAAACAGCAACGATTATTGCAATTATTAATGGATCCATTAGTTAGTATCCTTTTCGTCTGTAAGCTTAATAATTTCTGCTATATATTGTAAAATCATTAATGCAGCACCTATCATCATTGAAGAATATGGAACCCACAATGGAGGATCCCAAACCGTTCCTGTTGAGTAATTTTTAGTAAACGCTTCCTCAACCATTAAAAAACCAAAATAGAATAAAATTAAGAAGAATAATAAACTGACTAATGAGGTAAAAATTTTAAGTCTTAATATATTTTTTTTTGATAAGAAATCATAAATCCACTCCATACTCACATGAGCTTTCTCACTTAAAACATATGCACTTCCAATAAATGTTGAAGCAACTAGAAGCATTGTAACTAGTTCAGTTTGCCATGTTATTGCTCTTTGAAAAAAGTATCTTTCAAAAACTAATTCTACAATTACAAGAATTGATAACAGTAAAGCTAGAACTGCAAAAGCCCCACAAGCTCTTGCAACATAATCACAGAATTTTAAGTATTTTTCTTTCATAAAAAAACCCCTACTTATAGAGAATAAATAGGGGTTCTTTATATATTATTTTATTTAACCGCTAAAGCCATTTCCATTAGCTTATCGCCACCTGGAACTTTTTCAGCAAAAGCTTTGTGAGAAGATTTTATTGCAATATCAACCCATGCAGCATGATCCTTAGCATCCATATACACTAATTTAACACCTGCAGCTTTGTATGCTTCCTCAAACTTTTTATCTAAGTTTTCTACTTGAGCTGTCATATATTTCTCAGCAACTTTTCCTGCTTTCATCAAAGCCACTTGTTGGCTTGAATTTAATGCATTGTAGCTTTTCTTAGACATTAAAATTGGTTCATACATAAACCATAAACCAAATTTTCCTGGAGGAGTTGCACATTTTACTTGTTCGTAAATTTTGTAACTTACAAAACTTCCAGAACTAGTATTTGCACCTGTTAATACACCAGTTTGTAATCCAGTATAAATTTCAGATGATGGCATACTTTGAATACCTGCACCAGCAGCTTCTAACATTTGGTTGAAAGCTTTTCCTGCAGCTCTCATCACTTGTCCTTTAGCATCACTTGGATTTTTGATACATTTAGTTTTTGATGCGAAACCACCACCTAACCATGCATCAGATAGCACTACAACACCAGCATCACTGATTATTTTTTTAATCTCAGTCATCATTGGACCTTTATTAAATCTCAATGCATGCTCATGATTTTTTACAGTTCCTGGCATTAATGTAGCATCAAACTCTGGATGGAATTTTGATGCATAAGCTAATGGGAAAGCAGAAATATCTAATTGACCTGTAGTCATAGGCTTCCACTGTTCTTTTGGCTTATAAAGTGACTTAGCTGGATAAATTCTAATTTCTAAATCAACGTTTGCTTTTTTTACTTCATCAGCAATAATTTGTACCATTTCATGACGTGGGTCAAAAGAGCCATCAGCTCTCGGTGTACCTGGCCATTGGTGACTTGCTTTTAATGTAACTGCGTATGCAGATCCTACTATTGAAAAAGCTATAATTATTGAAGACAAATATAATGTTATTTTTCTTAACATAGTTTTCCCCTTTTTATTTATAATGATGATATTAAATTGAACTTGAGCAGAAGAGTCAATATAAGGAAATGACGTACTTATTATGGATGGTCCTTTAAAAAATTTATTAGTTGTTGATCTTACTAGGGTTTTAGTAGGTCCATATTGTACAATGATTTTATCTGATCTCGGTGCACGTGTAATTAAAGTAGAAGCACCAGAAATAGGTGACGATGCAAGAAAATTTGGACCTTTTATAAAAGACTATTCAGCATATTTTATGTCACTGAATAGAGGAAAAGAAAGTATTGCTCTTAATTTAAAAAATGAAGATGATAAAAAAATTTTCGATAAAATTTTAGCAAAAGCAGATATTTTAGTAGAAAATTTTAAACCAGGTACATTAGAAAAATGGGGATATGGTTGGAAAGATGTAAGCAAAAAATATCCAAAATTAATATATGCGTCTGCATCTGGTTTTGGTCAAACCGGACCTTTAAAAGAATTACCGGCTTATGACATGGTCGTTCAGGGAATGGGTGGACTGATGAGTGTTACAGGTCATCCAAATAGTGAACCAACAAGAGTTGGAACATCAATTGGTGATATTACAGCAGGCCTTTTTACTGCAATCGGAATTAATGCAGCCTTGTATGACAGACAAAAAACAGGTAAAGGAATGTTTATAGATGTTTCAATGTTAGACTGCCAGATTGCGATTTTAGAAAATGCAATTGCAAGATATTTATCTAAAAATGAAATTCCTAAACCGATGGGATCTAGACATCCTTCAATCGCTCCGTTTGAGGCATTTAAAACAAAAGATAGTTATATAATTATTGCTGCAGGTAACGATAAATTATATGAAAAACTTTGTGAAGTATTAGGAATACCTGAAATGGTCAGTGATAAAAGATTTAATACCAATTCACTCAGATGTGAAAATATGAATGAACTAAAATCTATTTTTGAAGATAAACTTTCTTCAAAAAATACTTCTGAATGGGTAAGTGAAATGGAAAAATTAAAGATACCTTGTGGACCGATATTTAATATTAAAGAAGCAGTAGAAAATCCTCAAGTCGAAGCAAGAAACATGATTGTTAAAGCTTATCATAAAGTAGTTGGTGATTTTAGATTAGCAGGCAATCCTATAAAAATGTCTTCATACGAAGATAAAAGTACTAGAGGTGACATTCCTGATCTTGATGAACACAGGGAACAAATATTAAATGAGTTTTCTTAATTAAGAATTATTTTCTTCGTCACTTACGTTATCTGAAACTTGTTCTTCTACTTCTGAAACTTGATCTAGTGAAACATCATCATTTTCTTCAGCCTCACTTGGAGCTTCTACATTAACATCAGGTTGAGCTGATGGTGATAATTCAGCAAGATCTTCTTTTGAAACTTGAATTTTTTCAGGAATTTTCCTAGCTCTTTTAGATGGAAGAATTGGTACACCACTTTTTGAAATTTCACCTTTGTACAAATTCTCAAAATCATCACCAATATCTTCATCTTCTTCTGCAGTATCATCAATTTGTTCTACATGTTTTCTTAGTTTGTAAACTGCAGCTTCGGTTAAATCTGGAACTTTAATTGTTTCTTCAGCTATTTCTCTTAAAGCAATAACTGTGTGTTTATCGTTATCTCTATCTAATGTAGGTTCAATTCCTGAATTAAGTTGAGTAGCTCTTTCTTTAGCAACCAATACTAATTCATAAGGACTATCTACTTTATCTATGCAGTCTTCAACGGTAACTCTTGCCATGGGCGATTAAATATACTCCAAGATCAACAAAATCAAGTATTTTTATACTAAAATTGGATTTAATTTTTTTCTAACTAAAAAAAGAAGGATAAAAGAAATAAGTATATAAAGTGCAGATATTATAGCAATATTCTCAATTGAAAATCCAATATCAATTAAAATTCCAAAAAGAGCTGTTCCAAAAGCTGTTGAAAAAACCATAAGTGCAGTGGTCAATGCTTTAATAGATCCAATATGCTTTACACCATAAACTTCAGCCCAAGTAGAAGATCCCAAAACGTTTGCCAAACCATTTGATATTCCAATTAAACCTAAAAATATAAATGCAGTAAATTGTGCATCAAAATAAATAATTACAAAAGTCGATAGAAATAAAGGAATATTCATAAAAATTAAAAGTTTTCGACTTGTGAATTTATCAATTAAAAAACCAGATATTAAAAGAGTAATTACTGAAAATACTGAATAAGACATAAAAGACTGAGCAATTACAAATGGTCCCCAGTTTTTTGATTCAGTAATAAATGACTGATAAACAAATACACCAGTTGCAATCCAAGGCATGGCTAGCATGTTCATGCTTACTATATAAAATTTATAATCTTTTATTACTTCAATTCTTTTCCATTGCTTAATATTTTCCTCTTTAAATTCTTCACCTTCAGTGCTTTCTCTCGTATCAAGTTTAACAGTTCGAACTAGAAAGAATGATGTAATTGGTAAAAATATTAAAATCAATAAAGCAATTACTGTCCAAATATTTTGCCAAGTTGTTAATGACAATAAAAATACCATTAAAACAGGTAAAATGAATTCAGCACTAGATAAACCAAACCAACAAATACTTAATGCCCTGCCCCGTGATTTTGTAAAATATCTTGAAACTGTTGTTGTTGCAGTATGAGACATCATTCCCTGTCCTGAAAACCTCATTAAGAAAATTGCAATGAATAAAAAAACTATTGATGAAATTTTTGAAAAGAAAAAACAAGAAAACGATAGGAGTAATGTTACATAAATTGCAAAGCGAAAAATATTTATATCATCAATTTTTTTTCCAACCCATATAAGTAGTAAACTACTGCACAATGTTGCAGATGCATATATTGAGCCAAATTGTCCATGAGTTATCGATAGTGTCTCTCTTATACTCGTATTAAATATTCCAAGAAAAAAACTCTGTCCAAAACTTGAAAAAAATGTAAATATAAATCCAAATACAATTACTTTTAAACTTAAATTTTTAAACATAAAAAAATATGACTTCTAAAGTTGCTTTCATAGGTCTTGGTGTAATGGGTTATCCAATGGCAGGATATATATCAAAAGCAGGACATAATGTAACTGTTTTTAACAGAACAAAATCAAAAGCAGAAAAATGGATTGGTGAATACAAAGGTAATTTGGCTGATACACCATCTGAAGCTGCTAAAGATGCTGATTTTATTTTTACGTGTGTTGGAAATGATGATGACTTAAGACAAGTCTCTTTAAGTGATAATGGGTTATTTCATAGTGCTAAAGAAGGAAGTGTATATATAGATAATTCAACAGTGTCTGCTGAAATTTCTAGAGAACTTTATAAAGCTGCAAAAGATAAAGGATTTGGTTTTTTAGATGCTCCTATATCTGGAGGACAATCAGGTGCTGAAGGTGGAATATTAACTGTTATGGTTGGTGGAGATGATAGTGATTTTAAAAAGGCAGAGCCAATAATTGATTGTTATAGTAAAAAAGTAACTTTAATCGGACCATCTGGTAGTGGACAATTAACTAAGATGGTTAATCAAATGTGTATTGGTGGTTTAGTTCAAGGTTTATCTGAAGCAGTTAATTTTGGAATTAATGCAGGTTTAGATATGGATAAAGTTATGGAAACTATCTCTAAAGGTGCAGCTCAGTCATGGCAAATGGAAAATAGATATAAAACTATGGTTGCTGATAAATTTGATTATGGATTTGCTGTAGATTGGATGAGAAAAGATTTAAAAATTTGTATTGAAGAAGCAAAAAGAAATGGTTCACCTGTGCCAGTAACCGAAATTGTTGATGGTTATTATGCAGAAGTTCAAAAAATGGGTGGAAACCGTTGGGATAGCTCTAGCTTAATAGCTAGATTAAAAAAGAAAAAATAATTGTGTCTACAACCGTTCCCTATTACGATGATTTTTCCGAAATAAAAAAGAAAATTTGGTTAATGTTAACTGATGCAGTTACTAATAGATCATCTCCTTTTAGAATACCTGTTTTTTCGTGTGGAAGTGAGAATGATATAGAAAGTAGAATTGTTGTACTTAGAAAATCAGATGAACAAAATAATTTAGTGCAATTCCACAGCGATATTAGATCTGATAAAATTAAAATCTTAAAAAAAAACCCAAATTCATCGATGTTATTTTATGATAAAGATGAAAAAATTCAGGTTAGATTAAAAGTTGAAGCAATTATTAATCACAATAATGATATAACAAAACAATCTTGGGAAAAAACTCAACATATAAGTCGTAAATGCTACCTGGTAGATAATGGACCAGGTACAGAATCGGATATACCGACATCTGGCTTAAAACCTGAATTAGATAATTTTGATTATACAAAAGAACAAAGCGAAGAAGGATATAAAAACTTTACTGTTATACAGTGTAAAATTAAATCTATTGAATGGTTATATTTAGCTGCAAAAGGTCATCGAAGAGCTAGATTCGATATAGAAAAAAATAATTATAAATGGTTGATTCCCTAAAAATGATAAAATTGAAAAAAATTTTTTTTAAGATAATTCTAATATTTCTTGCCAACTATAGTCTTGTCTTTGCTGAAGGTAAAAATGAAATATCTATAGGTATTGCTGTTGGAAATGGTTTTATGGAAAATGTAAGAGGAATGCATACTCCTGTGGTGGGTAGTCCTGGCACCAACGTTAAAGGACTAGTTTTAAATGATGATAGTTTAAATACAATATATTCCTTTAATATTGATTTTAATAAATACCTAAATGATAATTTGTATATTAATTCAGGTATTTCATTTGCTCGTCATTATACGGTGGACACAAGTATTACTTTTGATGGTGGTTCAGTATCAGACTTTCCAGATATACATTTTAGGGGTATAGCATTAGAAATAGGACCAAGTTATAGATTTGATAAAATTAATCATTTTACGCCTTATATTGGAATAAATGCTTCTACATTTTTAGGTTTACAATCAGATACAAACTACGCTCAAATTTCAGGAACATATGGAGTTGGCGGTGCTGAAACATTTGTTAAATGTTTTGGTGCTACACCTAATTTAGGTTTTTTTGTCAACTCTGGTTTTTTTAAAGGATACGGTTTTTCAATTGAAAATTTAATCTTAGAGTGTGATAACGATCATATGAGAAGTATGACAGAAGGTTATAAAGCTGATTTTAATATTACTCAATTTAGAATTGACTACAGAATTCCTTTTTAAAAATATTTAAATAATAGTACTTAAACAAATTATTTATATTCTTGATTTTGTATTAATAATAGTAAATATTCTTGACTAATATCCTAATGAAAAAATATGAAGCTATGGTTTTATCATGTATGGATCCAAGGTTTCAGCCGAAAGTTTTTAATTATTTAAAGAAAAAAAAATTAACTGGAAAATATAGCTCATTTACTATTGCTGGAGCTGCCATCGGAGTAACTTCTAAAAAATTTAAAAAATGGCAATCAACCTTTTTGGATAATTTATCAACTTCAATAAAGTTACATAATATAAGTAAATTAATAGTAATTAATCACGAAGATTGTGGTGCAGCTAAAATAGTAAATGGAAAAAAAGAATTTAGTTCGCTTGTAGAAAATAAAATTCATAAAGACTCATTTGAAAAAATTGAAGCAATTTTAAACAAAAGATTTCCTAAATTAAAATTATCTTTTAAAATATTAAAACTAAGTGATAAATAATAAATTTTAACAAGATTATTCTTTCCATTTTTTGAACCAATCTTCTTTGGCATACTCAGTTAACTTATAAGTACACCATTCATTTTTTCGTCCTTTAAGTAATTTTTTATGAGTATATCTTGCTGGAATTTGATAATTTCCAGGAGGATTACCTCTTTTCTTTTGACCTAAAGCGCAAGCAATTTGTAGTGGATCAAATGGATTATCTGAGGTTGGAGTTAAATAAACTGAATCTTTTAAGTCTGGACAAGTTGGATCATTGTGATCGTAAACACCTTTTCCAAATTTTTTTGAAAGATTTTGACTAAGAATACCAGTGGTTAAATGTGATCCATTTTTAACTCCTTTGGTACAAGGCATAGCAAAACCATTGCCATGAAGTAATTCATGAATTGAAATTTTAGTAATTTGACCTGATGCTCTTTTTATAAACAAGTATCCATGATGAGGTCCCATTTGACCTCCATCTCCGCTTGCCGCATCTGTGAATGAGAAATATAATTTTTTTGGATTATTAAATCCTTGTTTTTGCAAGTAATAATCTGGATAATTAACATTCCATCCACCTTTTCTAGCTTTACGATCCATTCTTACAAATGAGATATCTAGTTTGCCATCTTGTCTATAATCAAATTTTAATCTTTGCTTATCGCCAGTCATTTTAAAAAATAAATCATCTATTTTTTTGGCTTCTTTTTCTATCCAGCCATTTATGTCTCTTTCATTATCTTTTGTTTTTTTTGCAAGAAAATAAATAAAATGAATTTGATAATCATCAGTTACATCTGGTTGGTCTTCAAAAAATCTACCTGGCTTTTCATCTGATGCGAATATTGATGAACTAAATAATGTAATTAATAATGCTAATAATATTTTTTTCATATTCCTCTAATTATTATATTTGTCCCTTCAGAATTATCGAGTCTAATCTGTTTTATAGGTTTATATTCTTCCGAATTATACCACTCTAGCGCTCTTTCATAACTTGGAAATTTTAGAACTATTATTCTTGGAAAATTAGTTTTACCATCAAATATTTGATACTCACCATTTCTTACCAAAAACTCTCCATCAAATTTTTTTACAATTGGATTAACTTTTTCAATGTACTCTTTATAATTTTCTGGATTAGTTACTCTTAATTGTGCAATTACATACCCTGCTGGCATATTAAAAAACAGTTTTTACGTATCTTTTCCAATTATCTTGGTAATGTTTTGCGTTCTCAGTAATTTTACCTATTTCTTCGTCAGTAAGTTTTCTAACTACTCTGCCTGGGGCTCCAACTACTAGTGAGTTATCCGGAATTTCTTTATTTTCAGTTATTAATGCTTTTGCACCTATGATGCAGTTTTTGCCAATTTTGGCATTATTTAAAATGACAGCTCCAATGCCAATTAAACTATTATCTCCAATTGTACATCCATGTAGCATAACTATATGACCGATGGTTACGTCTTTACCAATTCTTAAAGGGCAACCTGGGTCAGTATGCAAAACGCTTCCGTCTTGAACATTTGAACCTTCTCCGACATGAATATTTTCATTATCCCCTCTAATTACAGCATTAAACCAAACACTAGAGTTTTTTTCTAATGTGACATCTCCAATAATAGTTGCATTTGGTGCTACCCAATTTTCGCCAGAGTTTTTTGGTTTTTTATCTTCCAAATCGTAAAACATAATTTATATATTATTACATTATGCCTATTAAAACACCAGTATGTGATTTTGGAAAAAAAGCAGAAAACTTTGAATTAAAATCTACAGAGAACAGATTAATATCTTTAAATGATATCAAAGGTGAAAATGGAACATTGATAATGTTTATTTGTAATCATTGTCCATATGTAAAAGCAATTATTAGAGATGTGGTGGAGGACTGTACTAAGCTTAGTGATTTAGGAATAAATTCAGTTGCAATATGCTCTAATGATCCAATTAATTATCCAGAAGACTCTTTTGAAAAAATGATAGAGTTTGCAATTAAACATAAGTTTAATTTTCCTTACCTAATTGATGAAACACAAGACATTGCAAGAAAATATGATGCTGTATGTACTCCAGATTTTTTCGGTTATGATAAAGATTTTGGTCTCCAATATAGGGGAAGAATAAGAGAATTAAGAGAACTAAAGCCTGTCAGATCTGGAGATAGCGATTTATTTATTGCTATGAGACAAGTTTCAAAAACAGGTAAAGGTCCTGAAGAACAATTCCCAAGTATGGGTTGTGGTATTAAGTGGTCATCTAATTAATGTATTTAATAATAACTAGAACTTTCCCTCCCGAGGTTGGTGGTATGCAAAATCTAATGTGGGGACTAGCAAGATCATTATCAAAATTAGATATGGTTAAAGTTTTTGCCGATTATCACGAAGATCACAAAAAGTTTGATGATAAAGTTTCATTTACAATTGAAAGAGTTAGTGGAGTTAAATTATTAAGAAAATATAGAAAATCTCTACTAATAAATGAATATTTAAATGAAAATAAAAATGTAAATTGTATCATTGCAGATCACTGGAAAAGTTTAGAACTTATAAAATCTCCAAAAAAGAAAATGTGTTTAATACATTCTAAAGAAATTAATCACCCTAAAGGATCTCGATTAAACAAAAAAGTTTTAGAAATTTTAAATAATGTTGACCATGTAGTTGCAAACTCAAACTTTACGAAAAATTTAGCGTTAAAACTTGGAGTTGAAGAAAAAAGATTAATAGTCATAAATCCAGGTGTAGATCCCGTTGAAGAAATTCCAAAAGATGACCTTAAACAAGCAGAAGAAATGCTTAAAGGAAAAAAACAAAGGCTAATTACTGTTTCTAGATTTGACAAAAGAAAAAATCATGAAAAAGTTATTATGGCTATTCGAAATCTAAAAGAGAAATATCCTGATATTACCTACACTTGTATAGGATACGGAGATGAAGAAGAAAATTTGAAAAAATTAGTGATAGAATTAAAACTTGATAAATATGTAAAATTTTTAAGCGATATATCTAATGAATTGAAAAATGCATTAATTGCAAAATCAAATATTTTTATAATGCCATCAATAATTCACAAAACCTCAGTTGAGGGCTTTGGTATTTCTTTTATTGAGGCTGCACAATATGGGATTCCGTCTATAGGTGGTAAAGATGGTGGTGCTTCAGATGCAATTGTTCATAATAAAACAGGGTTAATTTGTGATGGAAATAGTTTAGATGAAATTTATTCAAGTATAGATAATTTATTTGAGGGTAATAGGTATGTAGAATTTGGAAAAGAGTGCAAAATGCACTCTGAAAATTTTCTTTGGGACAAGATAATTGAAAAATACAAGGGAATCTTATAAAATTAAAATATGTTAGATAAATTTAATGGAATAATTTATTTAAGTATTTTCATTGTTCATTTCCTTGTTTACGCGGTTTACGCTTTCAGAACAGTGGTTGCAACAAAGTCTTTTTTAGATCAATATAATATAGATCACTCTGCAGCAGTGATGGTTAGATTTTTTGGGGCACCGTTTATTGCATCAATTTTAGTGGCACTTTACATAATGTTGATCAAAGCAGATGGTTTGGCTGGAACATGGGGTTTCTTTACACTAATCTTTGCTCAAAACGTTTTATATTTTTTAATTGGAATTTATACAATTTATATCAATAAGCTTGGACATAACGAAAAAACAAATAGTGAAGGTGTCATTGCATCTGGAATTTTAACAGTGCTAAGTGGAATTCTTTGCTACGGTCTAGCTGATAAAATTTATATTTAATTTTTTTTTCTAAAAGTTGAAAATATTTGCCACCCAACAATTGTAATTGTGATCAATAATATTATTAGAGTTATTGGTCTATCCCATAAAAAATTAGGTGACCCATCACTTATTAAAAGTGATCTTCTCAATGTTTCCTCCATTAATCCCCCAAGTACAAAAGCTAATATTAAAGGTGGCATGGGAAAATCGTAGAGCCTTAAAAAAGTTGCAACCACTGCAATACCTATCATTAAAAAAATATCAAAATTATTAAATGACATTAAATAAATTCCTGTCACTGAGAAAAATAAAATTAATGGGATTAAGTAATTTCTAGGTACCGCTAAAATTCTAGCGATATAGGGAATTAACGGCAAATTTAAAATTAAAAGTACAACCATACCAATATACATTGACATGATAACCGACCAAAAAATTTCAGGGTTTGTCTGATAAAGTCTTGGTCCTGGCTGAATACCAAATCCTAAAAGAGCTCCAAGCATTACAGCTGTTGTACCACTTCCAGGAATTCCTAATGTTAGTAATGGAACAAATGATCCAGAGCAAGCAGCATTATTTGCAGTTTCTGGTGCAGATAAACCATGAACACTACCTTTTCCAAATTTTTGTTTTTCTTCTTCGTTTACATAATTTCTCTCCATTCCATATGCTAAGAAAGATGCAATTGTTGCACCTGCTCCAGGTAAAACACCTATCAAAAAACCCAATATAGATGACCTAGGTATCGTTTTAGCCATTTTGATTGTTTCCTCTTTATTTACTTTAATTGAACCTAATTCTGTTAATGAAATTTGTTTTGCAGCTCTATTTGGATCTTTTCCTCTAAAAATAATTGTTAGAGCTTCACTCATTGCAAATGTTGCCATTACAATTAATACAAAGCTTATTCCATCAGTTAAATTCATATTATTAAATGTGAATCTTGTGATATCTGACAACGAGTCTTGTCCTACAGTTGCTAACATTAATCCTAAAACTACCATCATCATTGCTTTTAAAAACTGTCCTTTAGATGAGAATGCAGAAATTGCAGTTAAACCCAAAATCATTAGTGCAAAATAGTCAGGCGACCTAAAAGCTAAACTTACTTTTGACAAACTAGGAGCTGCTACTAATAAAAATATTGCAGAAATTGTTCCACCAGCAAATGAACTATAAGCTGCTATTGCCAAAGCTTTACCTGCTTTACCTTGTTGTGCCATTGGATATCCATCAAATGCTGTTGCAACAGTTCCTGGTATTCCAGGTGCATTTAACAAAATTGAAGATGTAGATCCTCCAAATACTGCTCCATAATAAACGCCTGCCATTAAAATTAAACCAGTTGATGGATCAAAACCATAAGTAATTGGTATCATTAATGCGATTGCAGTCATTGGTCCAAGTCCTGGTAACATTCCAATTATTGTTCCAGCAAAACAACCGACCATTACCATTAGAATATTTGTTAGTGATAAAGCTGTTGATAATCCGATAAGTATTCCTTCAATCATCCCATAACTCCAATGTATTTTAAAAATGGATCACGCAGATAAATATTTAGTAAACCATGTAATAAATACATAAATGCAGCAACAAATGGAAAAGATAAAATAAACATCAAACCCCATCTTCTTTCACCTAGGAAATAGTAAGATGCAAAAAGAAATAAAGAAGTAGATATAAAATATCCAATTTTCAAAATTACAGCTGCATATATTAGTGAGATAATTATTAGATAGATTATACTTTTATAATCTAAGTGTTTATGATTTACCTCTGTAGTAACTTTTTCAGGTAATATTATTTTTAAACTTGATAAAATTATTCCAGCCCAACCTAAATATATTGGAAAAGTCCTAGCATTGAATGGTGCGTTCTCATCAAACGCAAACACTTGAATGTTGTATGCAGTGTATAGATAAAATACTGATAAAACTAAAAAAAGCAGTGAGATAAATTTTGTAGGACTTATTCTCACTGCTTTACATTTTTTAATAATCTATAAAGATTATATTACTCCAAGTTTTTTCATCAGAGCTGTCATTTCAACTGTTTGTTTTTCTAAAAACGCATCAAATTTAGAACCTGGGTTATAAATATTTACCCATGCATTTCTTTTTCTAACAGCTTCCCACTCTGGTGTCTTTTGAACATCACCAAGCATTTTAGAAATTTTGTTATAGTCGCTCATACTCATGCTTTTTGGTGCAAAGAAACCTCTCCAGTTAACAAACTGAACATCATATCCTTGCTCTTTTAATGTTGGAGCTTCTGGTGCATCACCTACTCTTTCAGGAGCTGTGATACCAATTATTCTTACTTGATCTCTAGCACCCATTACTTCACCTAAACCCGTTGAAAGTATTTGAGTTTCTCCAGATAGAAGTCCTGCAAGAGCTTTTCCACCAGCATCGTATGGAACATAAATCACATCGTTTGGATTTGCTCCAGCTGCTTGGAAAGCTAAAGCACCAATCAAATGGTCCATGCTTCCTCTTACAGATCCACCAGCCATTTTTATTGATTTTGGATCTTTTTGATATTGATCAACTGCATCTTTGAAATTTTTGATAGGTGAATTTTTTGCTACAACTATTGCACCATAATCTCCAATTACACCCGCAATTGGTTTAACATCTTTATAAGATAATGTGCCAGTACCTTTTACATAACCTTTGTGTCTAGTAATTGATCTTAACACCAATGGTGTTGACTGAACTAAAACTGTATCTTTTGGAGCGTTATTGATTAGGTAAGCCAAAGCCTTACCACCTCCACCACCTGACATGTTTTCAAATGATGCACTTTTCAAAAAACCAGCTTTTGTTAATGCTTCTCCAGTACCTCTAGCAGTTCCATCCCAACCACCACCAGCACCACCGCCAATTAAAAAATGTAATTTTTCAACTGCAAATGAACTTGTTGATGAAAATAGAAGGAAAGCAGAGAATAAAACTGAAATAAAAGTTTTAATTAGTTTCATTATTTCCTCTCTTATTATATTTATGAAACCATCATTAAACATAAGTTATAAATTTTAGTCAATGCTCAAATATAATTTTTCCAAAAATATAAAGGAATATATTTTAGCTTTAATAGGTAGTCATAAAGCTTTATTTATAGGACTTGTTGGTGGATACTTAGGTACTTTAATTAATCTACCTTTGCCTTGGTTATTAGGATCTCTAGGTTTAAATTTATGTTTCGCATTAACAAATTTTAAAATAGTTTTTCCAACTAAACTATTAAATCCTATATTTTTAATTGTTGGTATAATTCTAGGTGGAACTTTAAATGTAACATTATTATATAAAATTCATCTATGGATTTTTTCGTCATTAGCGATGTTAATCTGTACAATAGTCAGTACTATTCTTGCTGGTTATTATTTTTTTAAAGTTTGTAAATTTAGTAAATTCATTTCAGTTTTAGCAGCTCTTCCAGGTGCATTTGTTCCAATATCTGCTGCTTTATTAGAATTTGGTAAAAGTAAAAATGATAAAGGTGTTTTGATCCCTCAGGCTACTAGAGTGATATTTATTGTAAGTTTTGTTCCTATTTTTTTTATTAATAATTTAGGGTTCTCAGAAATGACAGGTTACAATTATGAAAATATCTATAACGAAAGATATTTTTTAGAAATATTATTTTTATTAATAATCTGTTTCATTTTTGCAAACATCTTAAAAAATTATAAAATTCCATCACCTACTTTAGTTGGTGCAATGGCATTATCTGGTGCTTTTTATACCTTTGAAATAATTAATGCCAGATTCCCAGATGTATTTATAAATATTGCATTTATATTTCTCGGAACAGCTTTGGGTACAAGATTAAACGGATTAAAAATTAAAGAATTATTATTTTTTATATTTCATGGAATAATTGTTAGTTCAATTTTGGTAGTTGTTGCAATGATAACTGCTTATTTACTAACATATATAGGGTTTGAATTTATCCCAACTTTTTTAAGTTTTGCTCCTGGAGGAATTCATGAAATGGTTGTTATTAGTGTTGCTTATAACATTGATCCTATATTTGTGAGCTACCATCACTTTTTAAGAATTTTTATAATAGTTTTATTTTTACCCTTTTTATTATCAAAATTTAGAAAAACTAATTGACAGCTTCTTGCATTCTTTGAAATACTTTATCTGCTGAAAGTTTGTTCAAATCTGAAACTTGAATTGCTTTAAAATGTTCTCGTTCAATACTAACTTTTTTAGCAGTAGTATGAGATCCAAATAAAACTAATCCTTTTACATTTAAATGAGCAGCCATATGTGCTGGCCCAGTATCATTTGATATAACAAAATAACTTTCTTTTATTAATGTTGAAAGTTGAGAAATGTTGAGTGCTTTATCATTATCTAAAATAATTTTAGCATCAATATCATTAGCTAATTTGATTTCATTAGGACCGGGAGCAATTAAAATTTGGATTTCATCTCTAAAAGTAGATTTAATTTTTTTTATCAATTCGTTGTAATATGGCCATCTTTTTATAGTTAAATGAGACGATGAAAAGGGAAATAAAATCAAATATTTGTTTAAATTATATTTTTTTTTGATTTCTGAAATATCCTCACAGCTCCAAGAAAAGTCTGGTTTAGTTACGTAATTGGTTTTAATTCCAGAAACATTTAATTGATATTCAAAGCGGTTTAGAACAGTGTCTTTATCAAAATCAATCTTACTAGTTCCTTCAGGAAGTGTTGTTTCTGTTGATGACCAAATATCTGATGTTGCTTTTGGAAATAGAACAGTTTTATAAAAACTAGTTCTTTTAGAATTTTGAAGGTCATAAACTTTAGTAAATTTATATTTTTTTATCTTTCTCATTAATAAATATAAATAAATTAAGTTAAACCTAGAGAGCCGTTTATCTAAAATGACATCAGTTATATTTGGATTTTTTTTTAATAAATCATAATAAGGTTTGGTTGATAGTATATAAAGATCATCATTTGGATGATTATCAGATATATCTTGAATTGCACCACTTGCTTGAGCTATATCACCTAAAGATCCATGTTTTATAATAAGTATATTAGACATATTTTTAACAACTTAACATAATATCAATTTATATGAATAAAATTTTAGTAGAAGTATCAGTTGGAGAATTGCTTGATAAAATTTCAATTTTAGAAATTAAATCTGAAAAAATTAAAGATCTTGAGAAACTAAACTTTATAAATGATGAATATAAAATTTTAAAAAATCAATTAAATACATATATTAAAAATTACAATGAAATTGAAAGTTTATATAACTCACTAAAAGAAATTAATTCAAAGCTTTGGGTAATAGAAGATGATAAAAGATTATGTGAAAAAAATTCTGATTTTGGCGAAAAATTTATTAAATTATCAAGAGATGTTCACTTCCTAAATGATGAAAGGGCAAAATTGAAATTAGAAATAAATAATAAAACTGGTTCTAAAATTAAAGAAATTAAAGAATACACCAAATATTAGCTTTATTCCCAGTCAAACCTTTGGAAAGAGTCAAATATTTTGAAAATACCTTGTGACCATTGATTACAAACTTTAGAAAATTCAGGGTCATTCATATTTAAACATTTAAGTGATGCTATTTTGATTTCATCTTTTTTTATTACGGCAAAGTCTATTGGTGGACCAACGGTTAAATCACTTTTTAATGTAGAGTCCATTGATATTAGTGCACATCTCGATGCATCTCCAATTGAGACTTTTGGTGTGATGACTCTATCTAAAATGGGTTTTCCATATTTTACTTCACCTATAACTAAATACGGTTTGCTATCTGCTGGACGAATATAATTACCTTGAGGGTAAACTAAATATAATTCTGGTGGTTGATTTTTTATTTGACCACCTACAATGAAAGTTGAACCTAGTAAAACGCTATCAGTATTAATTCCTTGAGGAGATGAATGTTCAATATTGAGAGAACCTATGTAGGAGGCAATTTGCTCAAAATCACTACACGTATTTAAATTCATAATTCCTGTTTCGCTTTTTAAATCTTTTTTTATTGAATTATAAACTGCTTGAGAAGTTCCAAGATTTCCTGATGTAACAATTACTATTGTTCTATCTCCAACGTCGTGAGTTAACATTTTAGAATATATGTTTACATTGTCCAATCCTGCATTTGTTCTGGAGTCTGATGCAAAAACTAGTCCCGTCTCTGTTTTAATGCCAATACAATAAGTCATAATAAGTTAAATATTTAAATTATATGTGATTACAATAAAACCCATTTATTTCATATCAGATATCGAATTTAATCATTTGCTTATTTAACTCTTATGTAAAAAAATTAAGTTAATATGTCTGATTTTTGGAAAAATTACGATTCTAAATCAACTTTTGATGGATATATCAGTAAAGAAAAGAAGTTGAGAAGTCATGCTAAGATAATTGCAGGTATACTTGAAAAATATGGAAAAAAAAAATTACAAGAAATAGAAAAAAATTGTCAAAGTACAATAAGCGCTAGAGGAATAAATTTTAGAGTTTATGCTGCAAATAATAGAGCTGAAGAAAAAAAATGGCCTTTAGACATCATTCCTAGAATTATACCGAAAAGTCAATGGTTAAAGGTTGCAAAAGGACTTGCACAAAGAGTTAAAGCACTAAATTTATTTATCGATGACGTTTACAATGCAAAAAAAATATTTAAAGACAAAGTAATACCTAAAGAATTAATTTTTAATTCTCCTTTATATTTAAAAGAATGTGAAGGTTTCTCTCCAAAACACAAAGCATGGTCAAATATATCTGGGATTGATCTTATTAAAAACATTGATGGGGATTTTTTAGTTCTTGAAGATAACTTAAGAGTTCCGTCTGGAGTATCATATATGCTGGAAAATAGGATGGTAATGAGAGATATTTTTCCAGAACTATTTACAAGATATAAAGTTTCCTCAGTCCATCAATATGCAAATAAATTATATAATTGTATGACAGAGTGTATTCCAAAGAAGACTAATAACCCACACATGGTTTTATTAACTCCTGGTATTTATAATTCAGCTTATTTTGAACACTCTTTTTTAGCGGAACAAATGGGAATAGCCTTGGTGGAGGGCAAAGATTTATTTGTTGAAAATGATCATGTTTACATGAAAACCGTCAAAGGTCCTTTAAAGGTAGATTGTATTTATAGACGAATAGATGATAATTTTATGGATCCAAAAGTTTTTTTTAAAGGATCCTTATTAGGTGTGCCTGGTGTTTTCAAATGTTGGAGAAAAGGAAATGTTGGAATAATAAATGCTTTAGGAACAGGAGTTGCAGATGATAAAGCAGTTTATTCTTATGTTAATAAAATGATCATTTACTACCTTGGAGAACAACCAATTATTGATCAAGTTGAAACTCTTCTTTGTGGAGATAAAAAAAATAGAGAACACGTTATAGATAATATTTCTAAGTATGTGGTTAAACCTTCAAATGCATCGGGTGGTTACGGTATCATGATTGGTCCTAAGGCCTCTAAAGCTGAAAAAGAAGAAATGATAAAAAATATCAAAAAAAATCCTAGAAATTACATCGCACAACCACTAGAAATTCTTTCTACTGTTCCCACAATCACACCTGATAACATTGAACCAAGACATTTAGATTTAAGACCTTTTATTTTAACAGGTAAATCAACTTATGTTACAACTGGTGGATTAACTAGAGTTGCTCTAAAAAAAGGCAGCACAATAGTCAATAGTTCTCAAGGTGGTGGATCTAAAGACACATTGATTGTTGATAGTAGGAATTAAATTAAACTTGGAATTATTTTTCTTAAATCCATAGAAAGCTTAGGATTAATTTTTGAATATATCACTCCCTTTCCTAATTTTTTTAATGCCAAAATTTTCCCATCTGGTGAAATAATTACAGTATGACCAAATGTTTCTCTTTTAGGAGTATTTCTTCCAGTTTGAGCTGGTGCAAATATATAACAAAAATTTTCAATCGCTCTTGCTCTTAAAAGTGTTAACCAATGTTTTTGTCCAGTAAACTTAGTGAAAGCTGAAGGAACAGCAATGAAACTCAAATTTTTTTTTGATAAATTTCTATAAAGTTCAGGAAATCTTAGATCAAAACAGATTGTAAAACCAATTTTACCCCAAGGTAAGTTGGCAGTTACTAATTTATTTCCTGCTTTAAAAGTTTTGCTTTCTTTATGTTGCTCTTTATTCGGAATTTTAACATCAAACATGTTAATTTTGTCATAATATTTAACAATTTTTCCATTCGGTCCAACAAGAATAGATCTATTTCTAAGTTTATTTTTAACCTTAACGCAAATTGAGCCAAGTAAAATCCATTTCTTAAATTTTTTTGATACTTCTTTAATTTTCTTCAAAATTGGATCTTTATTCATTTCAAATGAATGTTTAAAAAGTATTTCTCTACTACTTGACATTAAAGAAGAGGTTTCTGGTGTAATGATTAAATCAGAATTATTTTTTATAGCTTGATTTACATATTTAAGAATATCTTTAGTATTACTTTCGTAATTTTCTCCACTAGATAATTGTATACAAGCTATTTTCACGTCTGAAATCCATATTTTTTTTCTAAATATTTAATAACATTATGAATTATAAAAGTCATAAACAAATAAATACCTCCTGCCACCATAAATACTTCTACTGGCTTAAATGTTGTTGAAATTATATATTTAGCAACACCAGTTAAGTCCATAAGTGTGACTGTGCTTGCCAAAGATGTACCTTTAAGCATTAAAATAATTTCATTACCATAGGCTGGTAAAGATTGTTTAATTGCTATAGGAATTTGTATTTTTGTAAAAATAATTTTTGAAGGTATCCCTAGGCTTCTTCCAGCTTCTAAATATCCTGGTTTTATAGTTTGAAATGCTGATCTCAATATTTCTGAAGTATAAGCGCCAGTATTTAATGAAAATGCAATTATCGCACACCAGTATGGTTCTTTTAAAACTACCCACAAAAATGTTGTTCTTAAGTATTCAATTTGACCTAATCCAAAATATATTATGAAGATTTGTACCAATAGAGGTGTTCCTCTAAAAATATATGAGTATCCGTAAGCAAATTTATTAATCAACTTATTATTATTCAGTCTCAAGATTGCAAAACCTAATCCAATAAAAAGACCAAGAATTAGAGATACAGATAATAGTTTAAGAGTAATCAAAGTTGCGTTTAACAACTTAGGAAAACTATTAATCATTAATTCAATATCCATTAATAACCTTTGCTATATTTTGTTTCTAATCTATTTAATAATTGCATACTTAAAAAAGTAAGCATTAAGTATAGAACTGCTGCAAATGAGTAAAAAAATAATGGATCTCTAGTTGAACCAGCTGCAATGTAGGATTGTCTCATTATTTCAACTAAACCCGTTACAGATATAAGAGAAGTATCTTTTAATGTAATTTGCCAAACATTACTTAAGTTTGGAATTGCCAGTCTTAGCATTTGAGGCAAAATAATTTTAAAGAAGTAAATATATTTATTAAATCCTAAAACTTTTGCAGCCTCGAACTGACCCTTATCAATTGATTGTAGGGCTCCTCTAAATACTTCAGTAGAGTACGCTCCTGATATTATCCCTATTGAAAATGAACCAGTTAAAAAAGCATTAATTTCAATATAATCATTATAACCAAATATAGAAGCAACAAACATAATTGCTCCACTTCCACCGAAGAAAAATAAATAAATTACAAGAAGCTCTGGTACACCTCTAATAACTGTTGTGTATGCATTACCAATAGAGTTAAGAATTTTGTTATGAGATAATTTTAATGGAGTAAATAAAGCAGCAAATATAAAGCCTATTATCATTGCAGTTATGGAAACTGCAATTGTCATTAATGTTGCAAAGAATAACTCGTCTCCCCAACCTTTATCACCAAAATATAGAAGTTCCATAATATAGGTGGCTAATTATAGCCACCCATAAATAATTTATTACATAGAAGCGTCAAAACCAAAATGTTTTATTGCAAGCTTACTAATAATGCCATCATCTCTAGCTTTATCAATTGCTGCATTAAAATCATTTAGAAGTTTAGAGTCACCTTTTCTAATACCGACGCCAACACCATTACCAAAATCTCCACCTGCAAATGTTGGTCCAGTTAATACAACTGCTTTACCAGATTTTTCTGCATAATCTGTAAAAGCAACTGCAGCAGCTAGCGCTGCATCTATTCTACCAGCAGATAAATCTAAGTTTACTTCGTCTTGAGTTTTGTAAGTTCTAATTTTTACATTACCCATTAAGCCAGATTCTAAGAAGTTTTGGTGAATTGTTGCTGTTTGTACACCAATAGTTTTGCCTTTAAATGCTTTGGTCAAAACATCAAGTGTTGCTTGTTCATCAGCACTTACGTCAGATAAATTTATAGCTGACATTGTTTTAAGGCCTTCGTTTTTCGATCCTTTCATAACAGCTAATGATGCAACTTCATCAGCATAACCTTGAGAAAAGTTTATTGTTTTCATTCTCTCACCAGTTATTGACATTCCAGCCATGATGGCATCAAATTTTCTTGAGACTAAAGCTGGTATCATTCCATCCCAGTCTTGCTCTACAATTGTGCAATCATGATTCATAATTTTGCATAATTCATTTGCTAATTCGACTTCAAAGCCAATCAAATTTCCAGCTGAATCTTTA
This sequence comes from uncultured Pelagibacteraceae bacterium, assembly GCA_902594705.1. Lineage (GTDB taxonomy): Bacteria > Pseudomonadota > Alphaproteobacteria > Pelagibacterales > Pelagibacteraceae > Pelagibacter. The sequence goes on along the minus strand of CACJNI010000005.1, from coordinate 34,179 downwards.
GAATTCCAAGGCGGATATGCACCTTCAGTTCCTATTTTAATTTGATCTGCAATTGAAGAAATTGTTAGAAATGATGATATTAAAATACCAAGTCCTAATACTTTTAATTTTTTCATTTTTTTCCTCCAAAATTTTGAAGATTATTTCATAAAATTATTGTTTTAAAAAGTAAAATTAATGATTTATTGACGAGGAAAAATTCCAAGAACAATCGAAACTTGGTATGTAAACTCTTGAAAGTTTTGTATTTCCAAAATTTTTGTTAAAAACATTTAACCAATTTTCAACTTGTTTTGGTTTTTTGTCTTGGCTTCCAACTTGAGCAGTAATTACACCTTTAGGTTTTAATATTCTTTCTAGAGATGACATATTTTTTGCAGCTAAATCTATGCAAAATTGATCATCGTTAAGATCAACAAAAATTTGATCATAGGTATTATCTTTGACAGATTTTATGCTCTCAAATGCATCACCCCAAACACATTTAACTGAATTTTTTTCTGTAGCCTTTTCACCAATTTTACTTAGGTGTTTATCACATACATCAACAACTTCAGGATCTAATTCATACCAATCTATAAATCCAAAATTTTGAGAAATACATTCTCTTGCAACACCACCGTCACCTCCACCAATAATTGCAGCTTTCTCTTTATTTGAATTCAAATTAAGACCAGAATTTACAAAGGTTGAGCTATATAAATGTTCATCACTCTCAGCGACTTGTATTTCATTATCAATAAATAAAGCTTTTCCAAATTGTTCTAAATCAAGTATTTCAATGTATTGACCAACCTTAGATTTAAAATTTTCTAATACTTTATTTACAACATAAGATTTTTTTAATCCTGGTGAACTATAATTATCATGATATAGATCAATTGTATCTCTATTAAATTCCTTAATAATGATTTGTTTGTGTTCTATTTCCTCTTTAATTACTTTAAGAGCAACTGATGGTGAAACTTTACCGCAAGTAAAAAAATCAAAACTTATAATTTCATTTTCTGGAAAAGTGTGAAAACTAATGTGACTCTCAGCAAGTAATGCAACTAATGTAAAGCCTTGAGGTTCAAATTTATATTTTGAAATCTTTAAAACTGTTACTTTTGCTAATTTTGCAATTTTATAAACTAACTTTTCATAAAAAGATGGATCATATTCTTTTTTAGTTCCAATGATATCTAGAGTTATATGTTCCCCAACCTTTGTCATATTCAATCTTTTTTATAATTTTTAGCTTTTTTTAAAACTTTATTCATTTCTTTTAAGGAAAGTATTTTTGGCTTTCCAAGCTTAAGAGCGGTTATATACTGTAAACTCAAATTTTCAACTTCTTGTGCCAATTCAAAAGCATCAGGTAGATTTTTATCAAATGCAATCTGACCGTGATTTGCAATCAAACAGGCTTTTCTATTATTCAAAGCTTTTAAAATGTTTTTTGAAAGCTCTCTTGTTCCATAAGTTGCGTATTTTGCACATTTAATATCATTACCTCCTGCGAGTGCAACCATGTAATGAAAAGCTGGAATAGATTTTTTGTGAACAGATAGAGCTGTTGCATTAGTTGAATGTGTATGAACTATTGCTTGAGCATCTTTCTTTTTGATATAAATATCTTGATGAAATCTCCATTCTGACGAAGGTTTATATTTTTTTTCATATTTTCCATCTAGACTTACAAACACCATATCTTTTACTTTTAGTGATGAGTATTTTTTTCCTGAAGGGGTAATAAGAAAACCATTGTTATGTCTGACTGATATATTGCCGGATCTTAAAGCTGATAATTTTTTGTCGTTAAGCATTTTTGAAAACTTAATAACATCATTTTTCTTTTTATTAGTTTTTGAAGAGACCATTTAAACCTTCAGTAGAGGCTTCGCATATTCCTTTTTCTGTTATTAATGCTGTAACATATTTAGCTGGAGTTACATCAAAAGCCAAATTTAATGATTTACTTTTCTCTGGATAAATTAAAACTTTATCAACTTTATTATCTTTATTAATTCCATCCACATGAGAAAGTTCTTTTGGATCTCTTTCTTCTATTGGAATATCTTTGGAGTTTTTTAAATTCCAATCTATCGTTGAACTTGGTAAAGCAACATAAAAAGGAACCTTATTATCATGAGCTGCAAGAGCTTTTAAATATGTACCAATTTTATTGCACACATCTCCGTTAGATAATGTTCTATCTGTTCCAACAATACACATATCAACCTGTCCTCTTTGCATTAATATTCCACCTGTATTATCTGCTATAATTGTATTCGGAATTTCTTCTTCATTAAGTTCATATGATGTAAGGTTTGCTCCTTGATTTCTTGGTCTAGTTTCATCCACCCATACATGTATTGGTATTCCCTTTTTATGTGCATGATAAATTGGAGAAGTTGCTGTTCCCCAATCTATTGTAGCTAACCAACCTGCATTACAATGTGTGAGAATATTTACAGTATCTTTCTTTTTATTATATATATCCTCAATAATATTTAATCCATTTTTACCAATACTTTCACAAAATACCTCATCTTCTTTACAAATTTCTTTAGCTTCATTGAGTGCAACATTAAATAAATTTTCAGGTTCAACAAATGATAATTTATTATTCATTCTATGAACTGCCCACTGAAGATTTATAGCCGTCGGTCTGGAAGCAACTAACTCTCCCGAACTTTTTTTTATAAAATCTAAACTATTGTTTTCTTTTATAGCTAAAACTAATCCAAATGCAGCTGTACCCCCAATTAATGGAGCACCTCTCACTTCCATTGTTTTGATAGCATTTATTGTATCTTTAACTGAACTTAATTCTTTTATTGCAAATTTATGTGGCAGCTTTGTCTGATCTATAATTTTTGCAACTTCTTTTTCTTCATCGAACCAAATTGTTTTATATTTAACACCATTAATTTTCATTAATTAAGAATTCTTCCTGCAATTGTTCTTAATTTATCTTTAGTTTTTTGCGTTCTTTTTTCTGGTGCGGTAATTATTGCTACATCTAAACAATTATTAGTTGGATCATTGGGATCAATTTGATTTTCAAAATTCTCTATCAAATTTTTAATCATATTTTTAGCTTTTGCCGCATTATCTAAAAGTACTTTTATTACTTGTTGAACGTCAACATTTTCATGATCTGGATGCCAACAATCATAATCTGTTACCATCGATACTGAAGCATATCTGATTTCAGCTTCTCTTGCTAGCTTAGCTTCTGGCATATTTGTCATTCCAATAACATCTGCTTTCCATGATCTATATAGGTTTGACTCTGCTAATGTAGAAAATTGTGGACCTTCCATTACAACATAAGTTCCACCTCTTTGATAAGGTATATTTTCTTTTTTAATAGCATCTTCGCAAGCATTCATCAGCCCATTTGAGGTTGGGTGTGCCATTGATACATGTGCAACAATTTCATCATCAAAAAAGGTTTTATTTCTTGCAAAAGTTCTATCAATGAATTGATCAACAATAACAAATTTACCTGGGGGCAAATCTTCTTTTAAAGATCCAACGGCTGAAACAGAAACTATGTCTGTGATACCTAGTTGTTTAAGAGCATCAATATTTGCTCTAAAATTTATTTTTGATGGAGAAATAAAATGACCTTTTCCATGTCTTGGTAGAAAATAAATTTCTTTATTATTATATTTGGCCTTTAATATTAAGTCTGAGGGTTTTCCCCATGGAGTATTTATATCGAGTGTCTCTCTATCTTTAAACTCCTCAACATCATATAGCCCACTTCCACCAATAATTGCTAATTTATTATTTGCCATAATACATTTTAGATTATAATTAAGTTTTATGGATTTAAAAGAACATATTAGATCAATTCAAGACTATCCTAAAAAGGGAATTCTATTTAGAGACATCACAACTCTCATAAAAAATGAAAAGGCATTCAAAGAATGTATTAACCAAATTGTTGAAAGATCAAAAAAATTTCAGTTTAATAAAATTGGAGCTGTAGAGTCTAGAGGATTTGTTTTTGCATCAGCTATTTCTTATATACTTAATAAACCATTCATAATGTTGAGAAAAAAAAATAAATTACCTGCTGATGTTCATTCAGTAGACTTTGAACTTGAGTATGGAACGGCAACAATAGAAGTCCATAAAGATTCATTTGATGAAGGTGATAAAGTTTTAATAATTGATGATTTAATTGCTACTGGCGGCACCGCAGAAGCAGCTGCTAAATTAATAGAAATATCAAAAAGTAAAGTGGCTGGATTTATATTTGTAATAAATCTTTTTGATTTAGGCGGTACAGATAATCTAGTCAAAAAGGGATATCCAGTTGAAAATCTTTTAGATTTTCCTGGTCATTGATGGTAGCGGGAAGTGGGATCGAACCACTGACCTCGGGCTTATGAGTCCCGCGCTCTAACCAACTGAGCTACCCCGCCTAGACGGCTTGGTACGTATATGGTACGTGACCAAATCATACAAAAGCAATTCATTTCTCTTCCAAATAGAACTGATGACTTATACAACTTTTAAATACTGTTGCAAACAAGATTTCAGTTATTCTTTTTCTTATCTTTTTTAATTTTTCTTTTTTCCTTCAAAGAAAGTTTGGCTTTTTTCATCACACTAGAGTCTTTAAAAGATTTACCACTATACCTTTTTGACATTTAATTAATTTGTTCAAAGAACTTGTCTTTTAATTGGTAGGTAAAAGGATATTCTTTTCCAAGTGGTTGAAATTTAGTCTTTATTACTATTACGTTTTGCTTATCAAGTTTAAATTTCCATGTTAATTTAATGTCACCTGAAAACACTCTTAACCTACCTAAATTTGTAAATCTCCATCCGTCTTCTGAAATAACTTTTCCATCTTGGTATCTTTTGTAATTTTTTTCATCAAATATATAAGTTACAACACCTTGATTTCTCTCATCTTCAAGAGTTATTGCATAATTATTTAAAAATTCTGCAGTTTGTGATTTATTCAAACTTTTCTTGGATATAGATTTTAAAAAATCAGTAGTTTTGTCAATGGTTTCATCTATTTTATCTTTAGCTATCGAAATCGATGATAAAAAAAGAAAAATGAAAAGAATGCTAAATATTTTTTTTAACATAATTATTTAACTTAATAAATTTATTGTAAATAAAAAGGTAAATATTGAAGCAAATGTTGAAATAAATATTGCCTTAATAATATTTTCTGGACTTACATTATATGCAGAACACATAACAATTGAGGTAGCTCCACAAGGGCCAACACTAACCAACAGAGCTCCAGCAAAATTGATTGGATTTGACAAGCTAAAGAACGTGTAACCTAAAATCAGCAAAATCAGTGGTGAAATAATAAGTTTTAATATTGAAATAGTAATTGTTAATTTATTGAAAACTTTTTTTGAATAAAAAGATAGAATAATACCAATTGCAAATAAACCAACTGGCATTACACATGCTGCTAGTCTTTGAAGCACATACTCAAATGGGGTATCGTCTATATTGATCTTTGAAATTCTTATTATCAATCCAATTAGTATTGCTAATATCATCGGATTTAATATTAAATTTCTTAAAAACTGAAATAATTTAATTTTTTTTTTTACAGTAAGTTCTAAAAAGAAACTAACTATGGATAATAAAACCACACTATCCATTAAAATAATACCTGATATTTGAGTTATCGTGCTTCCTGTGAAAAATATTTCTGCAATAGGTAAAACTAATATTACGTGATTTGATAAAGCAACAGTTAGTGCCCAAATAATAGACTCCTGCATTGATCTTTTAAAAGTATTTTTGGTTAATAAAAAAGCAAATATTCCACTCGTTAATTGCATTAAAAAATATGATGAAATTTGAGACACATCTATTTCCCCAACATCACTTTGTGCAACTAGTTTTATGATTAAAGCTGGTACCGCTATATAAAATGAAAATAAATTAAATATTCTAGCCTTTTGTAAATCAAATATTTTAATATATCCTAAAAGATAACCTATAAGCGTAATGCCTATAAATGGTGTTAATCCTAGAAATACCTGAAACATTATTGGACAGTTATTCTATGCATAATTCTATTACCTTTAAAGGCCGTTGCTTGATGTAGCATAGATCTGTTATCCCAAATGGCTAATTGGTTCTTTTCCCATTCTAAAGAATATTGAAAGCTTTTTTTTAATTGGTGTTTAAATAAATAAGTTTTTAATTTTTTATCAATTTTGCTGTTATTAAAACGAATAAAGTGTCCAGGACTACAGTATAAAGTATATTTACTATTTATTTTTCTTATTAATTTATGCTTTGAAATAAGTTCTTTGGCTTTTTTCCCCTTTTCTTTCTCTCTTTCTAATCTTGTTACAGAAATTGGTCCTTCAGAAGAAAATATACATTTTTCGTTTTTAAACTTTCTTTTAAAATTAGCTGGTAATTTTTCATAAGCTAAATACTGAGAACAAAAATCTGTGTTTGCTTGACCTTTTTTTGGAACTAATTTAGATAGCAACATAGTAAATCTAGGTGGCTTTTTAGTATAAATTGAATCAGTATGAAATTGCTCACCAAAACTAGGGCCTTTATCAGTAGATTTTCTTTGAACAACAGTTATTTGAGGATATTTTTTATTCAATCCTTTAAGTCTTGGATAGTTTGCAAGTTTTCCAAATTTTTTTGCAAATTTTACATAGTGATCAGAATTTAATTTTTGGTTTCTAAAATAAATCATCCCATATTTTGAGAGAGCAGATTTTATTTTTTTTAATGTAGAATTATTAATTTTATTTAAATCACAGACTAATTCTGCACCTATATTTTTTTTATTAGGAATAATTTTAAGCATTTTTTAAAAAGAAACTTTTTAATTGTTTAATTGTTTCTTTGGGATTTTGCTCTGGTATAAAATGTCCAGATTTAACAGCAAATCCAACAACTTTTTTATTTGAATATTTTTGCCAAATTTTAATCGGTTTAAATTGTTTGCCTATAACACCATTTTTTCCCCATAATACTTGAACTGGAATATTTAATTTTTTCTTTCTATCATGTCTGTCATGATCAAGATCAATTGTAGCAGATGCTCTATAATCCTCACATGATCCATGTATTCTTTTTGGTTGTTTAAAGCACTTTAGATAACTCTCTTCAACTTTTCCAAATTTATGATTACCTGACCATTTATCTAAGCAATACTTCATCCATTTTCTTGGATCACTCATTATCATTCTTTCAGGTAACCATTTTGGTTGAATTAAGAAAAACCAATGAAAGTATGCTTTTGCAAAGTCTCTAGTTGTTTGCTCATACATATCTAAAGTTGGACAAATATCTAATACACTAAGAGCAAGCACGTTTTTTCTATGATCTCTAGCTAATCTATGAGCAACTCTTCCACCTCTATCATGGCCTGCAACAAAAAACTTGGCATATCCCAATTTTACCATCATTTGTTTCATGTCATTAGCCATTTCTCGTTTTGAATAATTGAAATGTTTACTATCAGATTGTGGAGCTAAACTATTTCCATAACCTCTAAGGTCTGCTGCAAACACTGTAAAACTTTTAGCTAACTCTGGAGCTGTTTTATGCCACATTAAATGAGTTTGAGGGTAACCATGGAGCAATAATAAAGGTGGTCCTTCTCCTTTAACTTTGCAAAAGACTTTCCCTTTTTTAACTTTGACGTATTTGCTCTTAAATCCTTCAAACATTTATTTATTTTAATTTATATTTTTATAATCCAATCAATAATTTAAAATTGTTCAAATACAACGTTAATAAGCTTAATTATTAAATTGAATTATCATTCATTGAATGTATACCTTCATTTTTGTGAGAATTGAAGAAGAGCTAAAACTAGATTATTCAGACGTACTTTTTAGACCTAAAAGAAGCACTCTTAAAAGTAGAAAAGATGTTAATTTAAAGAGAACCTATCGTTTTAAATACAGTAAAAACGAATGGTCTGGAATTCCTATAATGGCAGCTAACATGGATGGTGTAGGCGTGCTTGGTGTTGCTGAAAAATTATCTGATTATGGAATGATTACATGTTTAACAAAACAACATGATGTAAAGAAAATTAAACAATTTAAAAAAATTAAATCAATATATCCAAATGTAGCTTTAAGTATTGGAACAAAAAAAGAAGATTTTCAAAATTTAGATAAAGTTTTAAAAGAATTTAGTTTCATTAAATTTATTTGTATTGATGTTGCGAATGGTTACTCAGAGCATTTTAGTAAATTTTTAAAATCCGTTAGAGATAAATATCCAACGAAAACAATCATTGCAGGTAACGTTGTTACTGCAGATATGACACAAGAATTAATTTTATCAGGTGCAGATATTGTTAAAGTTGGAATTGGACCAGGTAGTGTTTGTACGACAAGAATACAAACTGGAGTTGGCTATCCACAATTAAGTGCAGTGATAGAATGTGCTGATGCTGCTCATGGATTAGGTGCACATATCATTGCAGATGGTGGATGTACATGTCCAGGTGATGTTGCTAAAGCATTTGGTGGAGGAGCAGATTTTGTTATGCTTGGAGGAATGTTTGCAGGTCATGATGAAGGTAAAGGAAAATTAGTAAAATCTAATGGCTCAAAGTATGTTGAATTTTACGGATCAAGTTCTGAAACTGCAAATAACAAACATTATGGTGGACTATCTGATTATAGAAGTAGCGAAGGCAGAACAGTAAGAGTTAAGTACCGCGGTAAAATTAATGACACCATTTTAAATATTTTAGGTGGTGTTAGAAGTAGTTGCACATATGTTGGCGCCCCGTCTTTAAAACAATTAAGTAAGTGCACGACTTTTGTAAGAGTTACTAAGCAATTCAACGATACATTCTTAAAATAAATGAAAGAGTATTCTATAGCGTCAATTGCTGGCGACGGTATTGGCAAAGAAGTTGTACCCGAAGCACAAAAAATATTAAAAGAAATTTCTAAACAACATCAATTCAAATTAAATATAAAAGATTATGATTTTGCATCATGTGATTATTACGAAAAGCATGGAAAAATGATGCCTGATGATTGGAAAGATAAACTAATTAAACACGATGCAATTTTCTTTGGTGCAGTTGGTATGCCAGATAAATATCCAGATCATATAACACTTTGGGGTTCATTATTAAAATTTAGGAGAGAGTTTGATCAATTTATTAATTTAAGACCAGTAAAACTTTTTGAAGGTGTTAATGCGCCACTAGCTAATAAAAAACCTGGTGATATTGACATGATAATTGTTAGAGAAAATACTGAAGGAGAATATTCATCAGTCGGTGGAAGAATGTATCAGGGAACTGATAGAGAAGTGGTTATTCAAGAAACAATAATGTCAAAATATGGAATAGATAGAGTTCAACAATTTGCTTTTGAATTAGCTAAAAAAAGAAAAAGAAAAAAATTAACAAGTGCAACAAAATCAAATGGAATATCAATTACAATGCCTTATTGGGATGAGAGATTTAATGAGAATAAAAAGAATTATTCTGATGTAGAAACTGATCAGTACCATATAGATATATTAGCCGCTAGATTTGTTCTAAGTCCTGAACGTTTTGATGTGATAGTCGCATCAAACCTTTTTGGTGATATTTTATCAGATCTAGGACCGGCTTGTACTGGAACAATTGGAATTGCACCGTCTGGAAATATAAATCCAACTAATAAGTATCCATCATTATTTGAACCTGTGCATGGATCTGCGCCAGATATTGCGGGACAAGGGATAGCTAATCCAGTAGGACAAATTTGGTCAGCTGCTATGATGTTAGATTATTTAGGTGAAAAAGAAGCTTCTGATAGAATAGTAAAATCAATTGAATTAACTCTTAAAGATAAAAACAGTCGAACAAAAGATCTTCAAGGGTCTAGTAATACAGAACAGTGTTCAAAAAAAATTTTAGACAATCTTAGTTCAGTCTAAAATTTAATCAAAACTATGAATTTATTAAAAAATAAATCTATTACTAAAGTTATAATTTTATCTATATCAGGATTTTTTATTTTAGTTTGCCAAGATTCTACTGCAAAATATCTGGGAACATTAATGCCATTAAATCAAGTAATTTGGGGCAGATTTTTTTTTCACTTTGTTATTATTTTAATTTTATTTGCAATATTAAAACCTAAGTTAAACTTAAAAAGAAATTTTAATATTAATATCATTAGATCGATCCTCATGGTTTTTGCTACTTTTTTTTTCATTCATTCTTTACAAAAATTTGACCTTGTAGATATCTATGTAGTTTTCTTTTCAGCTCCACTAATAGTATCAATTTTAACAGCGTTATTTTTAAAAGATATTCTTTCACCTAAAGGTATAGTTTTAATGTTGTTAAGCTTTGGGTGTATAATTTATTCAATGAGTCCAAGCATGAAAGTTTTAAGTTTAGACTTAATTTTTCCTTTGGTACCACCAGTATGTTGGGCTTTATATCAATTTTTTACAAAATTTATTTCTGGTAATAATGATCCTTTAGTAGCGTTATTTTATGCTGCTGTTGTAGGGGCCATTGTTTTCTCTATTTATGTAATGTTTGACTGGACACCAATTGATAATAAGAGTTTGTGGATTTGGTTAGTATTTCTAGGGGTATTAGGTTTTACTAGTCATCTTTTAATTATATTTGCAATTCAGCTATCAAATTTATCTTTTGTTACTAATTTTCAATATTCACAGTTAATTTGGTCAACATTAATAAATTTTTACATATTTGGAGTACCTTTTGATTTTAATAAGACTTTTGGAGTTATTGGAATAATAGTTTTTGGAGTTTTATTTGTTCAGGCTGAAAGTAAAAAAAAAAAAATTAGTTCTTAAAATCTTTATCATTTAAAGGTTTTTCTAATACCTCAACTGGATATTTTTGTTTTTCAACTTCAATATATATATTTTTGTCTTTTAATGTTTCAACTGTATTTCCAGAATTGACATATCCAAAAGAAAGATTTTTATCATAACTAAAAGAATAGTTTCCTGAAGTTGTTCTACCAATAATTTTATCATCCATATAAATAGGTTCTTCATGTAGTAAAAGTGGCTCACCAGGTTTGCTGTCTTTAAGAGTAAACATCATCATTCTCTTATCTAATTTTTGGTCTTTAATTTTTAATAGAGCATCTTTTCCAATAAAGTTTACATTTTTCTTATAACTAATTGCAAAATTTAAACCTGCTTGATACTGATTTTCTTCTGGCGAAATATCATGACCCCAGTGAACAAATCCACTTTCCATTCTCATAATATCCATCGCATGCATTCCACAATGAGATAGTTCAAACTTTTTCCCTTCTTCAATTAGAATTTCATATAAATCCTTAGCAGAACTACTATCAACATAAAGCTCAAAGCCTATTTCGCCTACATATGATAACCGTTGGACCCATACTTTAATTTCTTTTGGTTTTCCCCAAGGAGTGTTTGAGTCAAATATATTTATGAATTTTCCTGTTCCGAATTTAAAATATTCATTACTGAAATCGTCTTTACAAATTTTTGAAATCATTTCTCTACTTTTTGGACCAAATAAACCTAAGCAACAAAATTCCTCTGTGACATCAGAGAATTCTACATCTTTATCTAAATATTTTAATATATGATATTTATCATGTTCTCTTGTTGCCGCTGAACTCACAATTCTAAAATAATTTTTATCCATACATACAATAGTTAAATCTGTTTCTATTCCCCCATCTTCATTTAGCATATGAGTGTAAGTTATTTTTCCAATCTCATTTTTAATATTAGCAGTGCACAGCTTTTGTAATTCTTGGTGAGTTTTTTCACCTTTTAAATCAAATTTTGAAAATGTTGAAAAATCAAATAAACCAACATTCTTTCTCGCATTTAAAGTTTCGTGTTTTGCTGAAGGATACCAATTTTGATAATTAAAACTATATTCGTATTTAGGCTCATTACCATTCAACGAATACCACATTGGTCTTTCAAATCCTCCCGCAACTCCAAAACAAGCTCCTGCTTTTTTTAATCCTTCGTGGTAAGGCAAAAGTTTTTGATTTCTTGATGTATTTGGTTGTTTATAGGGCCAATGCATACCATAAAGATCACCAAGTGTTTCTGTTACCCTTTCCATAATAAAGTTTTTTGATGAGTGGAATTTTTGAAACCTTTTAATATCTACTGAAAATAAATCTTCATTAATATATCCATTAATCATCCATTCAGCTGTAACTCTCCCCGCTCCTCCTGAGCTGGCAATTCCAATACTATTAAAGCCACAACATGTATATAAATTTTTTACTTCTGGGGTTTCACCTAATAAATACTGAGTGTCAGGGGTAAAAGACTCTGGACCTGAAAAAAATTTTCTTATTCCTGCACTTTCTAACATTGGTAACCTATGAAATGATTTTTCTAAGTAGGGTTCAAAGTGATCAAAATCATCTGGCAGTTCACCAAATGAAAAATTATCTGGCACTCTTCCTGTATCTTTAAAAGCTGGTTTTGCCTTTGGTTCAAAAATACCAACAAGCATTTTCCCCGCATCTTCTTTTAAATATAAACAAGCATTATAATCTCTCAATACTGGAAGATTTTGAGGTAAATCTTTTATTGGTTCTGTAATGATATAAAAATGCTCGTTTGGATACAAAGGCACGCTCACATTTATTTCTTCACCTAATTGTCTTGACCACATTCCTGTTGCCATAACAACGTATTCACAATCAATGATACCTTTGTCGGTTTCTACTCCTCTTATTCTAGAATTCTTGATTAGAATTTTTTTTACAGGAGTTTTTTCAAAAATCTTTGCACCCTCCATTCTTGCAGCTTTTGAGAGAACATTAGTTACTCCAACTGGATCGGCCTGACCGTCTTTCGGCATATAAACACCGCCTACAATATCTTCGCTATGCAATACGGGATACAATTCCATCAAACGTTTTTTGTTTATAACTTCCACTTCAACATCTGATAACTGTGCAGTTGTTGCTTGTCTTAGTAATTCTTGCATTCTTTCTTTGGTAGATGCAACTGTAATTGCACCATTTTGCTTCATTCCAGTTGATAATCCTGTAGTCTTTTCTAAATCTTTATAAAGATCTAAAGAATATTTTCTAATCTTTGTGATTGTTGATGATGCCCCTAATTGACCTAGAAGACCTGCTGCATGCCAAGTAGTTCCTGAAGTAAGTAAATCTCTTTCAAGCAAAACTACATCTTTCCATCCAAATTTTGCAAGATGATAAGCGCATGATGTTCCAGCAACACCACCTCCAATGACAACTACTTTAGTGCTTTTAGGTAACTCTTTCATATGTATTTGGATTTATATAATTAAAATTAAAAGCAAACAATATGATCAATATGAATCGGTCTTTTTATACCAAATTTTTCATCAACTTCATGTTGATGAATATGATGTGAATGAACAAAAACTGGTATTAATTTATTACTTAATGTTTTTAACGTATAAATAAAATTTGATCCTCTGAATTTTCTATCTACGACTTCCAGTTTTAGATTGCTCGCATCATCATGCTGTAAGTCCTCTGGTTGTATTAATAGTTTTACTTTAGATCCTATTGGAAAAGGTTTAGCGAAATTTCCAGTTATTGTACCTAAATCTTCATTTTCAAGACTTTTTGGACTGGTAACTTCTGCTGGTATTAATGTACCTCTATTTAAAAAATTAACTACTTCTTCTGAATTTGGTAAATGATAAACATTATATGGATCATCATATTGCTTTAATTCACCATCTAATATTATTCCACATTTACTGCCAAGATAAAAAGCTTCATAAGAATCGTGTGTTACAATTATTGTTGTTATTTTAGAATTTGTTAAAATTTGCTTTAATTCAACTTGAATTTCCTCCTTAAAACTTTGATCTACATTAGATAATGGCTCGTCGAGCATTAGTAAATCTGGTTGAGAAACTAAAGATCTAGCTAAAGATGCTCTTTGGGCTTCACCGGCACTAATCTCATGCGGAAATTTATTTAATATTTTATTTAAGTTTAAAAAATTAATTACTTCTTTAGTTTGTATTTTTTTATCATCTTTCACTCTATCTGAACCAAGATTAATATTTTTTTCTATATTGTAATGAGGAAATAAGCTGTTCTCTTGAAATGATAGAGCAATATTACGATTTTCTGGTTCGATATGAATATTTTCAGAAGAAATTGTTCTGCCTTTTAGATTTATTTTACCTTTATTAATTTTTTCTAAACCAGCAATAGTTCTTAATATTGTAGTTTTGCCTATACCAGACGGACCAAGTAAACATACAATTTCACCTTCATTTTCAATATTTAAAGAAACATTATTAACTTTATTTTTTCCACCAGCAGCAAAAGATACATTTTCAATTTCAAAAAAATTATTAGCCATTAGTCTTTCAAAATAAATTTAGAAGTAATCAAAATAAATGTACTTGCAATTAATATCAAGAATAATGATGGAACTGCCGCAGCCTCTAAAAGATCTTGAGATGCAAAAATATATGCTGTTGTGGCAAATGTTTCAAAGTTAAATGGTCTCAATATTAAAGTTATAGGTAATTCTTTTATTACTTCTATAGTAATCAATATTCCTATTAGAAAAACAGAATTTTTTAAATAAGGAACATGAATTCCTAAAAAAGTTTTTATTTTCGAGTAACCAAGAAGATAAGAACTTTCATCAATTGACCTATTTATTCTCTCATAACCAGTTTTCAAACCGTTATAAGCTAGTGAGTAAAATCTGATAAAATAAACAATTACTAAACCAAAAATAGATCCTATAAATACTCTCTTTATAGAATTAAATTCAAAGGCTTTTATAAAAGTATTATCAAACCAAGCAATAAAGGTGATAAATGCTACAGCTAAAATTACACCAGGGATTGCATAACCAGTAATAGAAAATGTTGTAAGATAATTTAAGAATTTACTTTTAGTTACTCTATTTCCATAATTTGAAATAAATGAAAAAATTACTAGAACAACACTTGATAAAAATACTAGATAAATTGTGTTTATAAATAATTGAAAAGTATTTAAATCAAATAAATTTTTTGGAAAAATTATTGTCCAATACAACATTTGTAAAACAGGGAATAAAAAACTGACTAAAAAAACTATAAAACAAAATCCGAATGCTAAAAACCCTTTTGAGAAGTTTAATTTAATTTTCTTCTTTTCTTTTATGCCTCCCTTAACTGGAGAGTGATATTGAGCTTTTTTTCTTGAGATATTCTCAATAAAAAAAAGTCCTAAAATAAATAATAGTAAAAAAAATGAGAGTTGATTTGCAAAAGCTAAATCATCAAAAGATATCCATGAATCGTATATTCCAGTAGTAAGAGTTGCTATTCCAAAGAATGATACTGCTCCAAAATCTGATAATGTTTCCATAGCAACTAAGGCTAATCCAGCAACTATCGCTGGTCTAGCAGATGGTAAAATGATTTTAAAGAAAGACTTATATTTTGAAAAACCTAGATTTTGTCCTAATTCAATTAAATTTTGTGACTGATAATGAAAAGATGCTCTAGTAAGAACGTAAACGTATCCAAATAGTGAAAAAGAAATTGATATAATTGCACCAAGCATACCATCAAATTTTGGAATGGATTGATTATATTCACCAGGTCCAAATAAAGATTTTAATATGGAATATAGTGTTCCAAAGTTTTCAAAAAAAGCAGTTAATGAATAAGCATATATGTAAGCAGGTACTGCAAAAGATAGTATTAAGGCCCATTTAAAAAATTTAACGCCTGGAAAATCATAAAATGAAACTACATATGCACAGCCAACACCTAAGAATAATGTAAGAACTAAAACTCCTAAAAGTAATATTAAGGAATTATAAATATATTCAATTAGAAATGTATTTTTTAAAATATCAAAGTAATTAGTTGTTTCTTGGAAGAAACTTGCAAACACAGTTAAAATTGGAATTGCAACAACAAATGAAACTAAAAATGAAGAAAGGTACCAGGAATTAAATTTCATATATTATAATCCGCCTTATAATCATGAAAATCAAAAGTGCCTATGGCTTAGGAGACCAAACCATAGGCACAACTTTAGAAAATCAAAAATTAAATACTTTTAGGATATGCGGAACCTCCTTAGTTTTAATTTCAGATAATTTTCTATTATTTACACGTTTATTGATTTTTTCACACTCCGAAGCACATGCAGGACAGGCTTTGGAAGATTTATTATAATCAACTTCTGTAGTAAATTTTTTTTTAACAGCTATCATTTACTTCCAACCGGCAGCCAACATTACTTCCAATGCATCTGCTTGTTTTGCACCGTATGACTTAACATTTGTTTTAGTATCCATTACAAAGTTCATCTCTTTGCCTGGAACTAAATCATTAGGTGTCACACCACCGATCATTGGATACTCAAAAGTATTATTTACAATGTGATTTTGAGCCTCTGTTGATAATAAAAACTCAACTAATTTTACAGCATTAGCTTTGTTTGGTGCATGTTTAAGCATACCAGCTCCACTAATATTTATGTGCGTTCCTCTATCTTGTTGATTAGGGAAAAAAGGCATTACTTTTTTTGCTGCTTCTTGTTGTTCAGCACCTTTTTTTCCAGATAACATCAACGCATGATAGTATGTGTTTGCAACAGCAATATCAGCTTCTCCTGCAGCAACAGCCATGATTTGAGCACGGTCATTACCTTTTGGAGTTCTAGCCATGTTTGCTACAACAGCTTTAGACCATTCTGCAGTTTTTGCTTTACCATTATTCTTAACAAGTGAAGCAACTAAAGATTGGTTATAAATGTTGTTAGATTTTCTTATTACTAATCTACCTTTCCATTTTGGATCAGCTAGACCTTCGTAAGTCATGCCATTAAGTTCGTTTGCATTTACTCTTTCAGGTGAATAATAAATTATTCTTGCTCTTTTAGCTATTCCAGTCCATTTTGCAGATCTAAATTGTGCAGGTACGGCATCCTTAATAGCTTTTGACCAGCCTGCATTTTGCATCATTCCTTTTGCTGCGAAAGCACCTAGTCTTCCAGCATCAGCTGTAATGTATAAATCTCCAACACAGTCTGCTCCCTCTTCTGTAATTCTTTTCTGCAGGGCTTTATCTTTACCTGATACGACGTTTACTTTAATTCCTGTTGCTGCTGTGAACTTTTCATATAATTGAATGTCAGAATCATAGTGTCTTGCACTAAAAATATTGACCTCAGCTGCAATAGTAAAACTTGAAATTAAAGCAAAAAACAATGAAATTATTGTTAATTTTCTCATTCTACTCCTTAAATTTATATTTATATTAAACGTATTTTGTCCTGCAATGCGGATGATAACTATTCTCAATGAAAATGATTATCAATTGCAATATTGTCGCAATTGATAATCAATCGCAATTATTACTGTTTTTTGGATAAATTATTTAAAATTCCCACTCAGAAATTTTACTGTAAAGGAAGTTTCTAAAAGCTTGAACTCTAGCAACATTTTTAAGTGATTGAGGGTATACAAAGTGTGCCTCTGTAGTTGGACCTTGAACGCTAGGTAATACTTTTACTATATTTGGTTGTTTCACAGTTAAGTAATCTGGTATTGCAGCTAATCCTACACCGCTTTGAACGGCTAGTAGTAAACCATAAACACTATTCACTCTCATTACAGTTTTTCTTTTTTTATTATCTTTCATTCCAAGTTTTAATGCCCAATCTGGATTATAAACTGGAGATGGGGCCCCTCTACCAAATGAAATAAAGTTGTGTTTATTTAAGTCATTAACTGTTTTAGGATATCCATGTTTTTCAAGGTATTTTGGTGATCCGTAGATATGATAATTGATATCTATAAGCTTTTTTTGAATGTAATTAAGTTGTTTTGGTCTTCTCATAAATATACCAATATCCGCTTGTCTAGTGCTTAAATCTAACTCTCTATCATCAAATATGAGTTCAACTTCAATTTCGGGATTTAATTGCATAAATTCTTGTATTCTTGGTGTCAGCCAAGTTGTTCCAAAACTAACTACGGTAGTTACTGATAGTTTTCCTGAAGGTTTGTGTTTTTTATCTCCTAAAGTTGTTTCTACCTCTTTTAATTTGGAGATAACTTCATGAGCTGTTTTAAATACATATTCACCATTTTCAGTTAGTGTTAAACCTCTAGCATGACGTTCAAATAATTTAACTTTTAAATCTTCTTCTAAAGATTGAATTTGTCTACTAATTGCGGATTGACTTAGATTTAGAATTACTGTTGCACTTGTAAAACTACCTGCCTCAGCAACTGCATGAAATATCTTTAATTTATCCCAATCCATTATTTATTTACATCCACTACAATTTTATTTTTTAAATTTCCTTTTAATATATCGGGATAAACATTTAATAATTCATCTAATCCAATAGTATTTACTGATTTTTCTAAAATATCAAAATCTAGCAAAGCAGGAAATTCTCCCCAGACAAACTCTTTTCTTTTTTTACTGATATTAACCGAGTCTACTCCCCATAATTTAACTGCTCTTAATATAAATGGAATTACTGATGTATTTAATTTATTGCCACTAGCATTTCCACATATGGCAACAATTCCTTTTGGTTTAGTTTGAGCTATTGCATTAGATAAAATGTTACCACCCACGGTATCTACAACTCCATCCCATGTTCCTTTATCTATTAATCTTGCTTCGCCCTCAAATTCTTTACGATCTATAACGTTTTTTGCACCAAGTTCTTTTAGATAATCTGCTTTATCTGGTTTACCAGTTATCGCTGTAACGTTAATACCCATTTTAGCAAGAACCATTACTGCCACCATTCCAACACCTCCTGTAGAACCAGTTACTAATACATCATTAACTTTTGACTGCATCAATAGTTCCTCTCTTGCTTTAACTGCAAAAGCACATAACAAACCTGTAAGACCAGCAGTTCCCAGAATCATAGCTTGTTTATTTGTCATTCCCTCAGGTGTTTTTGTAATATGATCCTTTTTAACTTTTGCGTATTGAGAATATCCACCATCAAAAAGTTCTCCTGCTCTACAACCTGTTAATATAACTCTGTCTCCTTCTTTAAATTCTTCACCATCTCCTTGTGCAACAGTTCCAGAAAAATCAATACCAGGTATTCTTGGATACTCTTTTACTAATTTACCACCATCTTTTAGTATCATTGCATCTTTCCAATTAAGATCAGAATAATCTATCTTAACTAGCACCTCACCATTTTTAAAATGATCTAAACTTAGTTCTTTGACTTCTCTTGTAAAATTTTCGTTCTGATTGTTTATTACAACTGCTTTAAATGAGTCCGCCATGTTTATCAGTAAATATTATTTTGCAATAAATCGCAAATATCTATTTTGATAACTTAAATCGTCTTTAAACTGTCCAAGATAAAAATTTGTAACTGTGGTAGCTTGTTCTTTTTTTATACCTCTCATAGTCATACACTGATGAGTTGAATCTATTGTTACCGCAACTCCTTTTGCATCCAACGACTCCATTAAAGTATTAGCGATCTGAACAGTTAATCTTTCTTGTGTTTGTAATCTTTTAGAAAATACTTCTACTACTCTTGCTATTTTACTTAATCCTACAACTCTTTGATTTGGAATATATGCTACATGAGCAATTCCTATAATTGGTGCCATGTGATGTTCGCAATGACTTTGAACTGAAATATTTTTTTGAACAACCATATCGCTATAGCCTTCAACATCACCAAATGTTTTATCTAAAACTGCTTTAGGATCTTCTTTGTAGCCTTTGAAATATTCTTTAAATGCTTTTGTAACTCTTTTTGGAGTTTCCAATAAACCTTCTCTAGTAGGATCTTCACCTAGCCATTTAAGGATTTTGACAAAAGCTTCTTCAGCTTCTTTATCAGTTACTTCATTAATTTTTTTTTCGTTTTCGTTTTTTACTAATTTCATGACGTGCTTTTATATATATAAAACCTTAATTTTAAAATATTTAATATATTTATTATTATGTTAGATAATTCCACATATATGTTTAAAAAAAGAGAAAATGTAGCAGAAATAGAAGAAGGTAAGCTTTTATCTCCAAAATTCGACAATGATGGATTGATTCCAGTCATTACAACATGCTCAAAAACAAAAGAAATATTAATGCATGGGTATATGAATGTCGAAGCCTTCAAGTTAACTATTGAAACTAAAGAAGCTCATTATTGGAGTAGGTCAAGACAATCAATTTGGCATAAAGGAAAAACAAGTGGGTTTGTTCAAAAAGTAAAAGAGATTCGAATTGATGATGATCAAGATGCAGTTTGGATGACTGTAGATATTGGCGAAGGAGCTAGTTGCCATGTTGGCTACAGATCCTGTTTTTATAGATCCATACCTTTAGGTAAAATTGATAACGCAAGACAAATCAAAATGAAATTTGAAGAAGAAGAAAAAAAATTTGACCCAGATGTTGTTTATAAAGGACAACCTAATCCAACAAAAATATAATAAATTGATGAAAGTTTTAAGTCCGTTTGGACCAAAAATTGCTGTTATTAAAATTCCATTAAACTTGATAAAAAAAATTAATGATGAAGTCGAAAACATTATTAAAGATAAGAAAAAATCAAAATCAAATGACTATTCAAAAAAATTAGTAGGGCAAGTTGAGCAAGAAATCGAATTAAAAAATAAATTTATAAAAAAAAATTTAAAAAGTTTTATCTCAAAAAGTGTAAACCAATATTTAAAAAAAAATCTTAATAAGAAGTCAAGAAATATTAAAATTAAGAATTTATGGGTCGTAAGACAATTTAAAAATGATTATAATCCTGTGCATTTCCATGATGGTAATGTTTCTGGAGTTGGTTATTTAAAAATTCCTAACAATTTAACAAAAGGACATAAAAAAATTAAAACTAATGGGACGATTGATTTTATTTATGGATCTAAATCTTTTTTGAACAATTCTATATTTAATCATAAACCAAAAGTTGGTGATCTTATTTTATTCCCGAATAATTTAATGCATACTGCATATCCATTTAAATCTGATGGTGAAAGAAGATCATTTTCTTTTAACATAGATATTGATAAAAAATTAACAAGATTGTTTCATGGCTGATAAACAAAAAAACGTTTTAGACGAAGACTTGGAGTTATGTTCAAATGATCCTTTAACAGGATGGTATAGAGACGGATGTTGCAATACAGATGAAAATGATCATGGTGTGCACACTGTTTGTGCAAAAGTAAATACTGAATTTTTAGAATGGTGTAAAGAAGCAGGCAATGATTTAATTACACCTCATCCTGAGTTTGGTTTTCCGGGTTTAAAAGATGGAGATAGTTGGTGTGTGTGTGCAGGTTGGTATGCTAGAGCTTTAGAAGCGGGAAAAGGATGTCCAATTTATTTAAAGAAAACTCATAAAAACACTTTGAAACTTATTCCAATTGAAACTTTAAAAAAGTTTGCAATCGATTTATCCTAACTACATATTTCCATATTTAGGTCCACCCCCACCTTCTGGAGTGACCCAAGTAATATTTTGAGATGGCTCTTTAATATCACACGTTTTACAATGTATGCAATTTTGAGCATTGATTACAAATTTTTGAACAGAATTTACTTCTTGAACTTCATAAACTCCTGCTGGACAATATCTTTGTGCGGGCTCATCAAATTTCTCTAAAGTATATTTTATAGGCAAATCTGGATCTTTAAGTTTTAAATGTACTGGTTGATTATCATCATGAATTGTACCCGTTAAATAAACCGAACTAGTTTTATCAAATGTAATAACGTTATCAGGCTTAGGATAATCAATTTTTGGCATTTTATCTGCTGGTTTTAAAGCTTCATGATCAGCGTGTTTATGCTTTAATGTGAACGGAAGCTTTCCTCTAAATAAAATCTGGTCAATTCCAGTAAATAATATACCTAGAATTAAACCCCAAGAGAAACTTGGTTTTACATTTCTCGCCTCATATAATTCTTTGTAAACCCAACTTTCTTTAAATTTTTGTTCATATGTAGATAAATTTATATTTTTTGTAAGATGCTCATAAATTGTTTCAGCAGCGATCATTCCACTTTTCATTGCAGTATGAGACCCTTTTATTTTAGGCATATTTAGTGTTCCCGCATCACATCCAACTAATAAAGCACCTGGCATAAACATCTGAGGTAAACTCTGTATACCTCCCTCAATTAAAGCTCTTGCGCCATAAGAAATTCTTTTTCCACCTTCAATTATTTTTTTTATATCTGGATGAGTTTTAAATCTTTGGAATTCATCGAAAGGTGAGAGATAAGGATTTTGGTAATCTAATCCAATTACGTAACCGAGAAAAACTTGTTTATTTTCTGCATGATACATAAAACTTCCACCGTAGGTGTTATTGTCTAAAGGCCATCCAGCAGTATGCATTACTAAACCTTCTGTATGATTTTTTTCACCTATCTCCCAAATTTCTTTAAAACCAATTCCATATTGTTGAGGATTTTTACTTTTATCCAACTCAAACTTCTTAATTAATTCTTTTCCTAAGTGACCCCTGCATCCTTCTGCAAATACTGTAACTTTTGCATGTAATTCCATTCCTGGTTCATAAGTATCTTTTTTATTTCCCTCTTTGTCGATACCCATATCTTGGGTTGCAATACCTTTAACTGATCCATCATCATTATATAAAACTTCACTTGCTGGAAATCCTGGGAATATTTCAACTCCTAATCCCTCAGCCTGCTCTGCTAACCATCTACAAAGATTTGCAAGACTTATAATATAATTGTTATGATTTTGTTGAACCTTAGGAAGCAACCATGTTGGCCAACTTAATGATTTTTGTTTTCCTAAAAATAAAAATTTTTCTTTTGTAACTTTTGTTTTAATAGGAGCATTTAATTCTTTCCAATTAGGTATTAGTTCGTCTAAAGCACGTGTTTCAAACACGTTCCCTGATAAAATATGTGCACCTATTTCAGATGCTTTCTCTAAAAGGCAGACATTAATATCTGGATTTAACTGCTTTAATTTAATTGCAGTTGAAAGTCCTGATGGTCCGCCACCTACGATTACAACATCGTATTCCATCACTTCTCTGGACATAATGATAATTTCTTACAGTATTTGCTATTTTTGTATAGTGTTTAATTTGTTCAATTCTGACAAAAACTGAGGAAGCGCCTCAAAAAGATCTGCTTCTAATCCGTAATCTGCGACACTAAAAATTGGAGCTTCACCGTCTTTATTTATAGCCACAATAACTTTGCTTTCTTTCATTCCTGCTAAGTGCTGTATCGCACCTGAAATTCCAACTGCAATATATAAATCTGGGACTACCACTTTACCCGTTTGTCCTACTTGATGATCATTCGTAATATAACCTGCATCAACTGCTGCTCTAGATGCACCAATTGCTGCATTAAGTTTATCCGCAATATCACTTATTAATTTGAAATTTTCGCCATTTTGCATTCCTCTGCCACCAGAAATAACTATTCTAGCTGTTCCAAGCTCTGGTCTGTCTGACTTAACTTCTTCTTTCTTTAGAAATTTAGTTGATGAACTAGCTTCTGCTGGATCAGATTTTGTAATTTCAGCAGATCCACCACTCTTATCAGCAGGGTCAAACGACGTCGGTCTAATAGTAACACATTTTTTTTTGTCATTACTTTTAACCGTAGCAAAAGCATTTCCTGCATAAATTGGTCTTAAAAAAGTATCCTCAGAAATAACTTTAATTATATCGCTCACTTGCGAAGTATCTAGTAATGCTGCAATTCTTGGCATTAAATTTTTGCCAAATGTATTTGCTGAGCTTACAATATGTGAATAACTTTCTGCATGCTTAATTATTGCTGCTGTATAATTTTCAGCAATGTAGTTTTCATAAATTTCATTATCAACGTGAATAACTTTTTTTACATTTGGAACTTCAGATAAAGATTTTGCAACATCATCAGCTTGATGACCTAAAACCAAAACATGAAGATCCTCATTTATTTGAGAAGCTGCAGTTATAGCGTTATATGTAAATGGTCTTACTTCTTTATTGTTATGTTCTGCAATTAATAATACTGACATTTAAATTACTTTAGCCTCATTTTTCAATTTTTGCACCAATTCTTCAACGCTAGCGACTTTTATTCCAGCTTTTCTTTTTGGTGGTTCTTCAACTTTAATTTGTTCGATTCTAGGATTAATATCAACTCCTAAATCTGAAGCATTTAACTGTTCTATTGGTTTTTTCTTAGCTTTCATAATATTTGGAAGCGAAGCATATCTTGGTTCATTTAGTCTTAAATCACATGTAACAATTGCTGGAACATTTACTTCAATGGTTTCCAAACCTTCGTCAATTTCACGTGTTACCTCTAATACATTCTCTTTAACTTCAATTTTCGATGCAAAAGTTGCTTGAGGCCAATTTAATAAAGCTGCAAGCATTTGACCAGTTTGATTACAGTCATCATCAATTGCTTGTTTTCCCATAAATACTAAATCAGGATTTTCTTTTTCTACAATTTTTTTTAAAATTTTTGAAACTGCTAATGGCTCAATTACATTATCGACTTTGACATGTATGCCTCTATCTGCTCCAACAGCTAATGCTTTTCTAACAGTTTCTTGCGCTTTTTCTTCACCGATTGTAATTGCAACTATTTCTTTAGCTTTGCCAGCCTCTTTAATTTTTACTGCTTCTTCTATTGCATTGTCATCTGGTGGATTTGTTGACATTTTAACGTTGTCAGTAACAACACCAGAACCATCTTCTTTGACTCTTATTTGAACGTTGTAATCAATAACTCTTTTAACTGCGACTAATATTTTCATTACGCTCTTAATAAATTGTTTTCTGGATCGTAAGGACTTTCATCTAAAATTGTAGCATCATATTTCTCACCTAATATTTCAATTTTAAGTTTTTGTCCAACATTTGCTAATTCTGGTTTAACCATTCCTAATGCTAATGATTTTCCAATTCTAAAACCAAAATCTCCTCCTGTAGCTCTTCCAATAACACTTCCATTTTCATAAATGGGATTGTTGCCTAATACATCTGCATCTTTTGGATTATGAACCTCTAAAGTAACAAGCTTGTTATCAAAACCTTTTTCTCTCCACTTATTCAATGCTTCAAGTCCAATAAAACTTCCTTTATTAGGGTGTATAAATCTATCAAGACCACTTTCATAAGGTGAGTATTCTATTGATAGTTCTGTTCCAACCAATTTATAGGATTTTTCTACTCTCAAACTATTCATTGCTCTAATACCATATGGCTTAAGTCCAAGATCTTTCCCTGCTTCCATAAGTTTATCAAAAATGTGATTTTGATATTCAATTGGATGATGAAGTTCCCATCCTAATTCACCAACAAAATTAACTCTCATAGCATTTACTGGTGCATACCCTACATCAACCATTTTTGCACTTAACCATTTAAAGTTTTCATTTGAAAAATCATCTTTAGAAACTCTTTGCATTAACTCTCTAGCTTTTGGACCTGAAACAACCAAAACCCCATTACTATTAGTTAAATTTTCAAACTGCACTGAACCATCTGAAGGCATCCATTTTAAAATCCAATCATGATCTAATCTTTGGAAAGCTCCTGCTGATACTAAATAAAAGCTATCATGTGACTCTCTCATAATAGTAAATTCAGAATGAACTCCGCCTTTAGTATTTAAAGCGTGACATAAATTAATTCTTCCAACTTTCTTTGGTAATTTATTTGCAACTAAATTATCTAAAAATTCCTCAGCACCAGGTCCTTTAATTCTACATTTTGCAAATGCAGTCATATCCAAAAGACCAACATTTTCTTTTACGTTTTTGCATTCTTTTTCCATTGCATTGAACCATTTTGATCTTCTAAATGACCAATCATCTTTTTGCTCCATTCCATCAGTTGCAAAAAAGTTAGGTCGTTCCCATCCAAATTTTTGACCAAACACTGCTCCTAAATTTTTCATTCTGTCATAACATGGCGCTGTTCTTAATGGTCTTGCTGCTGGTCTTTCTTCATCAGGAAAGTGAGTTATAAAAACGTGACTGTAGGCTTCTTCATTTTTAGCTTTTAAATATGATTTAGAGCAATAATCTCCATACCTTCTTGGTTCAACACCAAGCATATCAATTGTGGGTTCACCATCTACAATCCATTCAGCAAGTTGCCATCCTGCTCCACCTGCTGCAGTGATACCAAAACTATGACCTTCATTTATCCAAAAATTTTTCAATCCCCAAGCAGGACCAACAATTGGGTTACCATCAGGTGTATAACAAATTGCACCGTTATAAACTTTCTTAACTCCCACTTCTCCAAATGCAGGTACTCTATGTATTGCACCTTCAATGTGTGGAGCCAATCTATCCAAATCTTCCTGAAATAATTCATATTCAGAATCTTTTGATGGTCCATCTACATAACAAGCTGGTGCACCATCTTCATATGGTCCTAAAATTAATCCACCCGCTTCTTCTCTCATATACCATCTACTATCACTATCTCTTAAAACTCCCATCTCTGGTAATCCATCTTTTTTTCTTTTTTGAATTTCTGGATGAGGTTCAGTAACAATGTATTGATGTTCAACTGGAATGACCGGGATATCTAAACCAACCATCTTTCCAGTTTGTCTTGCAAAATTTCCTGAGCAAGAAATAATATGTTCACATTCTATGGAACCTTTATCTGTTTCAACAACCCAGCCATCTTTAGTTTGTTTCATCCCAACAACATTTGTATTTCTATATATTTCTGCTCCTCTATTTCTTGCACCTGTTGCAAGTGCTTGAGTTAAATCAGCTGGTTGAATATATCCATCTTCAGGATGTTGTATTGCACCAACTAAATCTGATGTATTACATAATGGCCATATTTCTTTAACTTGATCTGGAGTTAAAAATTTTACATCAACACCAATTGTTTGAGCAACACCAGCGTATTGAAAGTATTCATCCATTCTATCCTTAGTGCTTGCTAATCTAATATTTGATACAACGCTGAAACCTACGTTCTTGCCTGTCTCTTCTTCTAAAGTTTTATATAAATTGACAGCATACTTGTGGAGTTGTCCAACAGAATAACTCATATTAAACAATGGTAATAAGCCAGCTGCATGCCAAGTTGAGCCTGATGTTAGTTCTTTTCTTTCAATTAAAACAACATCTGACCAACCTTTTTTTGCTAAGTGATAGAGTGCACTAACTCCTACTACTCCACCACCAACTACAACAACTTTTGCTTTGGATTTCATTATCAGATTCCTACTAAATTTTAATTACTAACGAAACAAAATTCTATTATTCATCATCTGCGTCACGCCAGCCCATTCTGAACATTAAATAAGCGGCAACTATGACGGAAATTGTACCTACTACCATACCAATATTAATCCCAACTTCACTTCCCCAAAAATACCATCCAAGTTGAGTGGATGAAATTGTTGGAAAGCATAAAATAAACATTAGAATTGCATATCTAATATACATTGGAGGCTTTTTCATTATATTGATGATCCCATTGGTATTGGTTGTGAAACTGCTGTTGTTAGCCAACAATCTAAAAGATTGCCTTCTTTATTATTCTTTTCAACTTTCCATTTAAATTTAAAATATTGTTTGTCCTTATCCAAGACAACAACTTCATAAGTTGCCATTGTATTTGATTTGTAAATTTCAGTTACTGTATTTTCTTTGTGGTTAATCAGCATCGAGTATGAAGCCCCTTTTAACATTCTTTTAAATCTATCTAATGGACCTGTCATCCTTTGATTATTTGGATGTGCAAATTCCCATGTTTGCTCAATCCCTCTATCTTTATATGGACTGTCATTTTTCATTAACGCCTTTAATTGAATTAAAACAACTTGTTTTGGATCTATATTCACACTTGGTTTTAAAACATCAGCAAATGAAAAATTAAAATAAAAAAATGTAATTAAAAAAAATAAAATTTTGAATTTCATATTTTAAATTTATCTTAAATTTAAAATGAAATAAAAGGTCTTTATATCACACTTAATAATTTGATATTATATAGTTTTGAACAATCTATCGTATTCGTTTTTAATACATTTATTAGAGATATAATAAATTTTATTTTGAGAGACTAATTTAGCTGCATTTTCGTTGTGAATTCCTAATTGCAACCATAATACATTTGCACCAATTTCTATTGTTTGTTTTGCTATTTCCTCAGCCTCCTCACTAGGTCTAAAAACATTAACAATTCCAACATGATCTTTAATATCTGTTAGTTTTTTATAAACTGGTTCACCATGTATAATTTTATTATCTGTTACTGGATTAACAGGAAAAATTTTGTAACCTGTATTTCTTAAATATTTCATTATTATATTGGAAGTTTTTTTTGAGTCTGGGCTTGCTCCAACAATTGCTATCGTCCTATAACTTAAATATAGTTCTTTTATTTTTTCATCTAAAAGTGTTGTATCCATAATTTGATTTAAATTTTAAGATCTAGTCGCGGTTTCCAAAATGGTCTGAAGAGTTCAATTTTTGGACATCTATTCATAACTACTTTTAAACCCGCATCTTCAGCAATTTTTGCTGCATCATGATTAATTACACCGATTTGTCCCCATAATACTTTTGCTCCAATTGATATTGCCTCCTCAGCAATTCCATAAAGATCCTCGGATCTTCTAAATACTTCAACCATATCAACAGGTCTATCGATAGCTGATAAATTTGGATAAACTTTTAGATTTCTAATTTCTTTTATACCTGGTTTAGGATTTACAGGTATCATGTCATAACCAGTTTCATGCAAAACTCTTAATACACCATAACTAAATTTAGTTTTATCTGGACTAGCACCAACCATTGCAATTGTCTTAACTGAGCTTAAAATATCTTTTAAATATTCAGCGCTATAAGGTTCGTTATGGTTCATTTTTATTTTTTTTCATCCTTTTTACTTGCGATGTCTGCTTTTAATTCGTGTGGCTCTAAAGGATCAAGAAAAGGATTTCGGTATAATTTATCATGACTTTCAACTCCTATCTCAATTGTGCAATCTGTTTTTGCTTTAGCAACACATAAAATAATATATCCATCATTTATTTGTCTGTTATTTAAAGCAACTTGAGAACGTTGATCTACTTCTCCATTTATTAGTTTAGCTGCACATGTAATACATCCTCCATACTGACATCCGTATGGAAGATCGACACCTTGATCTCTTAATTCGTTTAATAAAGGTTTTTTTCCACTGACTTCAAATGCACTGTTATTTCTGTTTGAGATTGTAATCTTTGTCATAGCCAGATGTCGCTTGTGCAATCTCCACCTGGATATCTACTTTCATGGCACCTACTAGGTCCATTTGGCTCTTTACCAAAATCAACAATAAAATCTTTATTAATTTTCATCCCACCATTTTCAACATCACAATCAATCATAATCATTGCTCCGCCCTGTTTTCTTATTTCAGGATAAAATTGATTATCCCAAGTAGAAAATAATGATGTTGTTACATACATCCTTTTACCATCTAAAGATAATTGATACATTTGAGGTCCACCAGCAATTTTAACACCATTTACTTCTGGAGCCTTTCCTAACAATCCACCCATCCAAACTTGACCAGTTAATTTAGGATTGTGCGGATCTGAAATATCGTATTGTCTCATATCTCCATGAAGCCAATTATTTATATAGAGATATTTATCATCCATAGAAACCAATATCGCTGACATAACTCCAGGTACAGGAATTGGCCAATCAGGATGTGGTTCATTTTCAACATCAATTATTTTTTCCCATTCCCATTTACCTTCTTTTGATTTCCAAAAATGAATTACATTTGCACTTAGCGCAGCACCACAAAACCCATGACTACTATCAGGATTATGCATAAATTTTACTTCTAAAGGTATTAAACCGTCTTCACCTAAATACATCGTTTGAACTGGCTCTTTTTTTTTAAAATCCCAAACATGAAGTCTTCTTCCATATTTTAAATGACCAACTTCCTCTAAATCAAATCCAGGCATGAATGTATTAGGAGCAGCCCATTCAGAACTAACCATTACATTGTGTCTTGGTTGATACCAGAAGTCATAACTAAAAGGTATGTCTCCCATTGAATTTTCCCACCTACCTACAATTTCAAAATCTTTATTTAAATGTAAATATCCTCCTGGCGCTTCTCCTCTAGCGTCTCCAAGAAAAGAAATGATAATTTCAGAACCTAAGCAATGAACTGTGTGTGGTCCTGATAAATTAGTTTTTTTCTTTATTTCAGATCCATCCACTACTTTATGTATTTTTGGAGCTCTAGGATCAGATGCAGTATCAACAACATAAATATTATTTGATCTAACACCTGGAACTAATAAATATTTTCTGCTCATATTTGAGTCGCCATGACAAGAAGAGCATGCATTCCATCCCATGTGATGCAATTCATCACCAATACCTGGCATTTCAAGTCTATGAATTACTTTAGAATAAGTAGGACTTTGAGGATCAACATCAACTGTTGCTAAGTAGTCTGGTTTTTGTATTCCTGTCCCTGTGTAAATAGCTATAGTATATAAAAGTTTTTCTTTTGGTGCTTTTATTGCTTCTGCAGGACTAGCGTATCCAGGACCACAACATCCATCCATGATTGATTTTCTCCTTTAATTACAACTTAATCTTTTTTTTAAGTGACTTCAACTTAATGGTTATTTGTTTTTCCAACTTGGATTTCTTTTCTCGATAAATGCACTTATACCCTCTTTGGCATCATAAGATGACATATTAAGTGTCATCATCTTACTTGTATAATCATAAGCTTTGTTAAGGGGCATTTCTAATTGTTTATAAAAACCCTTTTTACCTATTTTGATAGTTAAATTTGATTTTGAAGATATTTTTTTTGCAATATCTAAAACTTTTTTATTCAAAGTTTTTGGACTGTAATGATCATTAATTAATCCAATTTCTTTTGCATATTTTGCGCTAATTGGATCACCGGTAAGTAGCATTTCCATCATTCTTTTTCTGCTAATTTTTCGACTGACAGCAACCATTGGTGTACTGCAAAATAATCCAATTTTTACTCCGGGTGTAGCAAACGTTGCTGAGTTCGTACTATATGCAAGATCACAACTGGCAGCTAATTGACATCCTGCTGCATAAGCTGCTCCATGTACTTTCGCTATGACTGGTTTGTTTCCCTCTACAATTTGCATCATAAGTTTTGAACAAAGTTTAAAAAGTTTTAGATGATTAGATCTATTTTTTATACCTCTTACCTCTTTTAAGTTATGGCCTGCACTAAATCCTTTACCAGCCCCTTCTAAAATAATAACTCTAGTCTCTTTGTCGTTATCTAATTTTTTGAATGCTTTTAATAAAGACGAAAGAGTATTGTATGATAAGGAATTATAAGTTTTTGGATCATTAATTAAAACTCTTTTAACACCAGGTGATAATTTATTTATTTTTACAGTCACTTATTTTAATTTACCTTCTTCTCTCATCTTAGCTCTAATTTTAGTTGCTGAAATTTTTTGAATTTCTTCAGGTAAAACTATTTCTTCAATTTTATATCCAACACCTCTTCCATAACAAATATTTGTAATATTAGGGACAAGCATAATTTTGAACCTACCCTCAAACTCTGGATTAAGTTTTTCCTCAATATTTTTTTTGACAGTTTCAAAATCAAATGGGTTATCATCAACACCTTGTACATCTCTAATTTGAATACATACTTGTCCTGTTTTTTTTATAATTTCCTTAAATAGAGTATAGTGACCATCATGAAACGGTTGCCATCTTCCTAACATTTGGGCTGTTGGTTTTTTGTTATCCCATTGATACGTCATTTTTTTATCTCCTTTAAAATCTTTGGTACCCAAGACTTAGCATCTTGTGTGGTAACATGAAAATCATATTTTTCTGGTTTAACAAACATTTTATTAGTGTCATCAAATCTACCTTCTTTTATTGTATCTACCCAAACTACATAATCAGCAGGAAATAAACTTCTTGCTTTAGGAGTTGGGCAAATAAAATCTGCAATCACATAATTTCCATCATTTTTTAATTTTAAAGCAAAGTCTGCCATTCTTTTTGCTTGTCTTGTTCTTCCCTCTTCTGAAAAATCCCAATCGTTTGCAGCTTTTCTTACTTCATCTGCATTTAATCTTTTTGCATTCAAAAAAGGAGCAAGTTCGTCAGCTAATGTAGTTTTTCCTGCACCTGGAAGTCCCATGATTAATATAATTTTCATATTTAGGTTTTAACTTTAAATTAAATTACCAGCAACCCACTTATGAAAATGATGTGTTGGATTGTCCATCTTTGGAGAAAAATTACCACCATTATAAGCTGGAGAGTTTCTGCCTATTTGCATACTTTGAATTATATCTACATCTTCTTTTTGAATGTCTTCCCATTGTTTGTGATTTTTTTGTCTTAAAGTTTTATACCTTGTTGAAGTTGCCGCTTCATCTCCAACATAATAAATTTCCATATGTTCTATTGTAAACTCATGATTAATAGGCTCTAACCAATAAGCATAATAATGATCTTTGTGAATTCCTAACATTACATTTGGAAATAGCGCTACATACTCAGCTATATTTTCCTTATCTTTAGGCCAACTAGGAAAGCATGGGAACTTTTCTTTTCCTTCAAACCTTGGATTATAGACAACTGTTCCTTGTCCGGCGAAACGATTTGGAAGACCTTGAATATGATAATGATCCTCTAATTTTGAATAAGAATTTAATCCTGGATGAACCCAAGGCAAATGATAGCTTTCACAATAATTTTCAATTGCAAATTTCCAATTACATTTTGCATCTAATTTAAAATAACCATAGTCGTTTGCATGATAAATTAATTCTCTATCTTTTAAGGGCCAAAATTTTTCCCATCTTTCACTTAAAGGACTAATATAATCCTCAAATGAAATTTCATTGTTATTAATATTAATCATAATTAGATCTAACCAAATATATGATCTTATCTCTTTTAAATTACTTTTTGATTTATCAAATTCAGATGTTTGATGAATATTCATGCCTCCTATATGAGGTGTAGCAACTAATTTTCCTTCTAAGTCATATGACCATGAATGATATGAGCACCTCATAACATTTCTAATTTTGCCAGCTTCTTTAACTAATTTAACTCCTCTATGACTACAAATATTATGAAAAACTTTTATTTCTTTATTTTTTGTTCTAACAATAAGTAAGGGTATTCCAAGTAAATCAATTGGTTTCACATCACCTTCATCTGGAATAGAACTTCCAACTCCAATGACGATCCACTTATCTTCAAATAATTTTTTTCTTTCAATTAAAGTATATTCTTTACTGATGTAACATTCATTTGGTAAACCATGAGCTTCGCTAATTGGTTTAGATACAATATCTAACTTTTGTTTATCTATAATATTGTAAATTTCTGACATTGTTTATTTTATCACTTGATATAACCCTAACCAAGCATTTACGTCTTTGCTCGCAATGTAATCTGATTTAAAAAATTTTATTTCTTTCCATTTATTTTGCTCTTTAAGTTGTTCAATTTTTTTATCAAAACCATATTCTTCATGTATTCCCTCATTAATAGTAAAACAGATAAATCCATCATTCTTTGTAATCCTGATAAATTCCTCCAAAGCTGGTGGCTTTACATGTCCAAAAGTAAATGTACCAACACACATAACAGAGTCATATTCGTCATCTTTTTTGTTAATGGGTTTATTCAAGTCTACTTGTTCAAGCTTTTTATAAAGATCATTTGGTACTAATTCTAATAACTTTTTTGAAAGATCTGCCCCATGAAAATTTTTAAAACCATATTTTTTTAATTCAACACCCACCAATCCAGTTCCGCAACCAGCATCATAAATTTTTGCGTCTTTGTTTTTTTGGAATTCTGAAAATACTTTTGTTGTTTCTTTTGGTCCGGTGTAATTCCAATCGACCATATCCTTATCATATTTATTACCATCTCCCCATTCATCGTAATATTTCATCACTTCATCGGTGTCTTTTAACTTATAAATTGGAATTTTGTTACCTACGTCTTTTTGAGCCATAATAAAACTTACTTCACTTTTAACAAAAAAACTCCAAAATAATTTTTTTTATCTGCAAAATATTTTAAGACTTTAAATCCAGATTTATTAACTAATTTAACAAAGTTATTTTTTGAATATTTATGAGAATTTTCAGTATGAATGGTTTCATCT
>CACJNI010000004.1 GCA_902594705.1 uncultured Pelagibacteraceae bacterium | reverse complement strand
ATTTAGTATATCATTTTCTATGTCATCAATTTTTTTGTAAAAATCTTCATTAAATTCGTTGATTTCAATTAGATTTGAAGGTTCAATTTTAGCATAACTGAAATCAATGTATGCTTCTTTTAGGTTTTCCTCGTTTTCGGCTATATAATCATTAATTTCATTATCTAAAATATTTTTTTCGTAAGCATTTTCAAGATTATAGTATTGAATATTTATTTTTTTGTTTTCATTTATGTAAATTTTATTTTGCAAATAATATGGCGATTTAATACCACCTCCAATATAATCAAAAAGTCTTTTTCTTAACTGAGAATTTTTTAGTCTGTTTTCAAATTCAGCTGCAATAATATTATTTTCTAAAAGGAATTTTTCATATTTTAATCTTGAAAAATTCTTATCATCACCAATAAAATTTATGTCGTTTTGTAATTTTAATTTTAATGATCTATTTGAAATTTTAACATTTAATTCTTTATACTCCAGTGACATTAAATCTTTTGATATAAGGTCATTCAATATTCTTTCTAAGATATTGTTGTCTAAATTTTCTTTTATATAATCTGGATTTATTCTTGATCGATTTATATGATCAATGAAGTCTTTCGTTGAAATTGAATAATTATTTATCTTAGCAATATTATTTGTATTCCCTCCACTAAAGACACTTCCCATTCCCCAAAAAACAAAAGGGACAATTATTATAGCCACTAGGACACCTGCCAATTTACTATTTGTAAAACCTCTTAATTTTCCCAACATGAGTAATTCTTTATATATTGATTATAAAAAACAAACCTATAAATTAAATTATCTAAGATGACAAATAATAATATGATCTTTATAGCTAATTGGAAGATGAATGGAGAAAAAAATCATATCTCTGGCGTCAATAAAACCATAAAATTTTTAAAAAAATCGAAAAATAAAAAAAATCAAATAATTTACTGCCCACCATTTACCTTAATTTCATCCATTAAAAATAAAGTAAAAAATACTATAATTAAAGTTGGCGCTCAGAATCTTTCTCAATTAAATGATTATGGTGCTTTCACAGGATCTATAAACTCTAAATTAATTAAGTCGGCAGGAGGTGAATATGTTATTGTTGGTCATTCCGAAGTTAGAAATCAGGAAAATGATATACTAATAAATAAAAAAATTCATTCAGCACTTAAAGAAAAATTAAAAGTAATTCTTTGCATTGGGGAAACCTACAAAGAAAAAAAAAATAATAAAACTCTATCAGTACTTAAAAGACAAATAACCATTGCATTAAAGAATATTAAAAAAATTAATAATATTATTTTTGCATATGAACCTAGATGGGCCATCGGAACTGGAAAAATACCAAAAACATCTGAATTAAGAAAAAACTTTAAAGATATAAATAATATAATTAACAAATTAAAAAAAAACCAAAAATACAAGATTATCTATGGTGGATCTGTTAATTCTAAAAATGTCTTAGAGTTAAAAAAAATTAATGATTTAAAAGGATTTTTAATAGGAAGCGCTTCTTTGAGCGCAAAAAATTTTATTGATATAATTAAAAAATCAACTAATTAAAACTCGTGGAAAATATACTTTTAATAATTAATATTATTCTTGCAGCTATTCTAGTCGTCCTAGTTTTATTTCAAAAATCCGAGGGTGGTGCATTGGGTATAGGAGTGTCTCAAGATAACTTTATGCTTTCAAGATCTGCTGGAAATTTTTTAACCAAAGCTACAGCTATAATTGCCACTTTATTTATAATATGCAGTCTATGTTTAACGATTCTTTCAAGAAGTGAATTAACTCCAACAACATCAGTTTTAGATAAAATTGAGGAAACTGATGATGCTCCAAAGGTTCCAGACAGCAATAATTAATACTTTGAATTTTTAAGTTTTAGGTCTATAAGATACTTCCATGGCGCGATATATCTTTGTCACTGGCGGCGTGGTATCATCACTTGGAAAAGGATTATCCTCAGCTTCGCTTGCATATCTTTTAAAGTCACAAGGTTATAAAGTAAGGTTACGTAAAATGGACCCATATTTAAATGTTGACCCAGGAACGATGAGTCCTTTTCAGCATGGAGAGGTATTTGTTACTGATGATGGTGCGGAAACTGACTTAGATTTAGGACACTACGAAAGATTTACAAATATTTCATCAAAACAATCGGACAATATTACTACAGGTAAAATTTATAGCGATGTAATCAAAAAAGAGAGACAAGGAGGATATCTCGGTAAAACAGTTCAAGTCATACCACATATAACAGATAGAATTAAAAAATTTATTAGCAAAGACATTGGTAACGAAGATTTTGTAATTTGTGAAATCGGTGGAACCGTTGGTGATATAGAAAGTTTACCATTTCTAGAAGCTATAAGACAGTTCTCAAACGATCATGGAAGGTCTAGAACATTATTTGTTCATTTGACATTAGTTCCTTTCATGAAATCTTCTGACGAGATAAAAACTAAACCAACACAACATAGTGTTAAAGAATTAAGAGGTATCGGTATACAGCCAGATATTGTTATATGTAGATCAGAGCAGCATATACCTTTAGAGCAAAGAAAAAAAATATCTTTATTTTGTAATGTTGATATTGAAAATGTTATTGAGACTGTTGATGTTAGAACAATTTATGAGGCTCCAATTAGTTTTTATAACCAAAAATTAGATAAACAAGTTTTAAAATTTTTTAATATAAAATCAAAAAAGAAGCCCAATTTAAATCCATGGAAAAATATTACTTCTACTGTTCTAAAAAATAATAAAGTAATTAACATTGGAATAATAGGTAAATATGTGAACTTAAAAGATGCATATAAATCCTTAGATGAAGCATTAACTCACGGCGGTATAGCAAATAATGTAAAAGTTAATTTAGTAAGAATTGAATCTGATAAACTAAAAAAAAATGAAATAAGCAAAAAACTTAAAGGTGTTTCTGGAATATTAATACCAGGTGGATTTGGTAAAAGAGGAACAGAAGGGAAGATTGCAGCAATTAAATATGCAAGAGAAAAAAAAATACCCTTTTTTGGTATTTGTTTTGGAATGCAAATGGCAATTATTGAATTTGCTAGAAATAAATTAAATATAAAAAATGCTGGTTCAACTGAACTTGATAAAAAATGCTATCCAGTTATTGGATTAATCCACGAATGGAATAGAAACGGAAAAGTTTTTAAAGGTACAGAAAAAAACTTAGGTGGGACAATGAGATTGGGGCTTTATACAGCTAAATTAAAAAATAATTCTGCCATAAAAAAGATTTATAAATTAAACGAAATAAAAGAAAGACATAGACATAGATATGAAGTTAATAATAACCAAAAATCTAAATTTGAAAAAAAAGGATTAATATTTTCAGGCATGTCTCCAGATAATAAATTACCTGAAATAATTGAATTAAAAAATCATCCCTGGTTTATTGGTGTTCAATTTCATCCAGAATTTAAATCAAGACCATTATCACCACATCCTTTATTTAAATCATTTATAAAAGCTTCAAAAAATTATCATGGAAAATAGAATTGTTAAGTGTCAGGATTTAGATATTTCTAACTCAAATAAAATATGTTTAATAGCAGGACCTTGCCAACTTGAAACAGAGCAACATGCTTTAGATATGGCAGGGGAAATTAAAAATATTACTGACAAATATAATATTGGATTCATATACAAAACATCATTTGATAAAGCTAATAGAACAAGTCTTAAAGGTAAAAGAGGAGCTGGATTAGAAAAATCCTTACCAATTTTTGACAACATAAAAAATCAAATAAAAGTTCCTGTCCTTACTGATATTCACAATGAGAAGCAATGTTCAATTGTTGCACCACATGTGGATGTTTTACAAATTCCTGCATTCTTATGCCGACAAACAGATTTATTAATCGCTGCAGCAAAAACAAAAAAAATTATTAATGTGAAGAAGGGTCAGTTTTTAGCTCCATGGGATATGGTAAATGTAACAAAAAAAATATCTGAGTCTGGAAATAATAATATTCTTGTAACAGAGCGAGGAGCTAGTTTTGGATATAACACTTTAGTATCAGATATGAGATCAATACCCATAATGGCCAAAAATGGTTATCCAATTGTTTTTGATGCCACTCATTCAGTTCAGCAACCAGGTGGTCAAGGTGATAAAAGCGGTGGACAAAGAGAATTTGTTGAACATTTATCTAGAGCAGCTGTTGCAGTGGGTGTTGCTGCAATTTTTATAGAAACACATCAGGATCCTGATAATGCACCCTCTGATGGACCAAATATGGTTCCACTTAATAAATTAGATAATCTTATTAATCAGATGGTAGAAATTGATAATCTAATAAAAAAAAACAATGTCTAAAATTTCTAAAGTTATTGCAAGACAAGTTTTTGATAGTAGAGGAAATCCAACCATAGAAACAGAAGTATTTGTGAAAGATATTAGTGCATCAGCAATTTGTCCTTCTGGAGCATCAACTGGAACTTATGAAGCTTTTGAAAAAAGAGATATTAAGAATAAAAAATATCTTGGAAAAAGTGTTTTGAAACCTGTTGAATTTATAAATAAGGTAATATCAACTAAGTTAAAAAATATTAATGTTCATCAACAAGAGAAAATAGATAATTTATTAATAAGGCTTGATGGCACAAAACAAAAAAAAAAAATTGGAGCTAATGCAATTCTTTCAGTTTCAATAGCTGTTAAAAAATTATCATCTAAAATTAAAAAAATTCCAATTTATAAAAATTTACTAATAAATAAAAATTTTAAATTACCCTATCCATTAATGAACATAATTAATGGAGGTGCGCACGCGAATAATGGCCTCAGAATCCAAGAGTTTATGATAAGACCAGATAAAGCTAAATCATTTTCAGAGGGTGTTAGAATGTGTTTTATCGTTATTAATAAATTAAGACATTTACTTAAGAAAATGGGTTATTCCACTTCTGTAGGTGACGAGGGTGGGTTCGCTCCAATGATTAATGATAATGAAACCGCGATTAAACTTATAGTAAAAGCTATAAATTTATCAGGTTTTAAAAATGGAAAAGACGTAGTTATATGTCTGGATGTTGCAGCAAATGAGTTGCTTAAAAATAAAAAATATTCAATTCATTCTAAAAAATATACTAGTGTAGATAATACTATTAAAAATTATCTAAGACTTGTGAAAAAATATAAAATTATGTCTATTGAAGACCCATTTGGTGAAAATGATTGGTCTG
Organism: uncultured Pelagibacteraceae bacterium; assembly: GCA_902594705.1. Classification (GTDB taxonomy): domain Bacteria; phylum Pseudomonadota; class Alphaproteobacteria; order Pelagibacterales; family Pelagibacteraceae; genus Pelagibacter. The sequence continues at coordinate 134,359 of CACJNI010000004.1, read as the reverse complement.
CTTGGACAAAGCTTCTTAATAAAACAGAAAATAAATTACAAATTGTTGGGGATGATCTGTTTGTTACAAATTTAGAGCGATTGAAAGTTGGTTTTTTAAATATTTCAGCTAATTCGATATTAATTAAATTAAATCAAATTGGCACCGTCACAGAAACACTTGAAGTTATAAAATTTGCGAAATTAATTGGTTATAAAACTATAATTTCACATAGGTCTGGTGATAGTGAAGATACATTTATTGCAGATTTCGCTGTAGGAACTGATTCTAATCAGATTAAAACTGGGTCATTAGCTAGATCAGAGAGAGTTTCAAAATATAACCAATTATTACGAATTGAACAAGAACTTGGAAAAAAATCAAAAATGCATAGTGTTAATTAATGTTTGAAAAAATAAAAAAAAATTATTTTTTTTTAATTATAACATTTCTATTTATTTACTTTTTTTTTAATTTATTAGGTGGTGATAGAGGTTTAATCTCTTATTTAAAAAAGAGAGATATTTATGAAGAATTAAAGATAAAACAAACAGGTTTGAATTTTAAAATTCAAGAATTAGATTACAAAAATTCTTTATTAACTAAAGATATAGACCTTGATTTTATTGAAGTTTTAATACGAGACAAATTTTTATTTGGAAAAGATGGAGAGACTACCTATATATTAAAATACAATGGACAAAATTAGACCAAGGCACCCTGAAAAAGTTAAAAATCCAATTAATCCAATCAAAAAGAAACCTGCTTGGATTAGATCTAAGCTATCAGACAGTAAGGAATTTTTTTTAACTAAAACTGTAGTCAATCAAAACAATTTAGTTACTGTTTGCCAGGAAGCAAACTGTCCAAATATCACTGAATGTTGGAGTAAAAGACATGCAACATTTATGATAATGGGTGACACCTGCACAAGAGCTTGTGCGTTTTGTGATGTTAAAACTGGGAAACCTGAAAAACTAGATCAATTTGAACCAATAAAAATTGCAAATGCGGTTAAAAAATTAAATTTAAGACATGTTGTAATTACATCTGTTGATAGAGATGACTTACCTGATGGTGGATCTACTCATTTTAAAGAAGTTGTAGAAATTACTAGAAAAAAAAATCCTAGTACCACAATAGAAGTTTTAACTCCAGATTTTCTTAGAAAAGGCGACTCTTACAAAATCATTTTAAGTGCAAACCCAGATGTTTTTAATCATAATATTGAAACTGTCCCAAGATTATATGTAAAGGTTAGACCTGGTGCTAGATATTTCTCATCTTTAGAACTTCTTAAAAATGCAAAAAAGGATAATAAACATGTTTTTACTAAATCAGGAATAATGGTTGGTTTGGGTGAGGAAAAAGACGAAATAATTCAAGTAATGGATGATTTGAGATCAGCAGATGTTGATTTTTTAACAATTGGTCAATATCTTCAACCGACAGTAAAACATCATCCCTTAGATAGATATTATCATCCTGATGAATTTAAAGATCTGGAAATAATTGCAAAATCAAAAGGTTTTTTATTAGTTTCATCTTCTCCACTGACTAGATCTTCATATCATGCTGATGAAGATTTTGCCAAATTAAAACAAAACAGACGTAATTAATTTAATGCCAAAAGCATCTGTAACGCGATTAATAGAACGCGATAAAAAAACACTTATTAATTTTGTTTTAGATATTGAAAAGTATCCTGAATTTATTCCATTTTGTATTGATTCGAAGATTTATGAGAAAAAAGAAGTCGAAAATTCTATAAAAATTATTGCAGATTTAACTATAGGTAAAAAACCTTTTACTGATACTTATAAAAGTGATGTTAGGTATGACAAAAAAAATGATCATATTCATGTGACTAATATTGATGGTCCTTTGAATTATTTAGAAAATAATTGGAAGTTTGTGGAGAAAGATAATTTTACCGAAGTTCATTTTGATGTCGATTTCGAAATTAAAAATAAATTTCTTAATATTATAATGTCAAAATCTTTTCAATACGGACTTAATAAAATAGCTGATGCTTTTCAAAAAAGAGCTGAAAGCTTGTAATTTATAACTAAATAATTTTTATCAATAAATTAATACATTTTTTGACTGTATTATTTTGCACAATTGACCTTTTCTTTTTGCCAAACAAATTTTTGATAATTAAAATTTTATTTCCTCTCTTTATACCAATAAATACAAGACCTACAGGCTTAACTTTTGTACCACCTTTAGGACCTGCAACACCTGTAATTGATATATTTATTTTACTTTTTGACAATTTTGATAAATTCTCTACCATTGACTTACAACATTCTTGACTCACTGCTCCATATCTATCAATAATTTTTTTGTTAACATTAAGAATATTAATTTTTGCATTATTTGAGTATGTAATTAATCCCATTTTAAAATATTTTGATGAACCACTTAATTTAGTTAATTTACTTGATAATAAACCACCAGTGCAAGATTCTGCTATAGATATAGTAGTTTTTGTCTTTATTAATTTTTTATGTAATAAATTAATACTCATTAGAATTTTAATGAAATAAGATATATTATTATCATTGTATATAAACCAGCCATTATATCATCCATAATTATACCGAAAAAATTTTTATGTTGTTTATCAAAATAACTTACAGGAAACGGTTTAACGATATCAAAAAATCTAAAAAGAATAAAAGATAAAAAATAATATATTTCAACAGGAACATTTATCAGATTTTTTGATGATAAATATACTATAAAGATTAGCGGCATTGCTTGACCTAACACTTCATCAATTACAATTTGTCTAGGATCTTTATCTTCAAATTCAGTTTCAGAATCCATTACAGCATAAAAAGAATAAAAAAAAGTTATAGAATATAATATCAAAATATAATTTAGATTTTTAAAATGAAATATCTCAAAAAATATATATAGAATTATTAATGTACTAAGGGATGTGAAAGTCCCAGGAATTTTAGAAATATATCCATTTCCAAAAAAAGTTGATATTAGTACATTTATCTTTTTCATTTTGTTAATGAACAAATAACTTCACATGCAATAGCTTGTTCTTTTCCAATTATACCCAACTTTTCTACAGTTTTCCCTTTTAAATTTATTAAATTTTTATTTATAGATAGCAAATTTGATAATGAATTTATTATTTTATTTCTAATTTTCGATACTTTTGGATTTTCACATATTAGATTTATGTCTATATTATTTATTGAAATGTTATTATCATTTAATAACCTTAGAACTGGTGCAAGCATATTCTTAGACCTGATATTTTTAAATTTATTTGAATTACTTGGAAATAATGTTCCGATATCACTTTTTCTCATCGCTCCTAATAATCCATCAATAATTGCATGTAGAATTACGTCCCCATCAGAATGGCCTTTAAGACCTGAGTGAAAAGGGATTTTTACTCCTCCGAGAAAGAGTTGTTTATTTTTAATTAATTTATGAATATCAAAACCTATACCATAATAAATTTTTGAATTTAGATAATTTAAATCATCTTTTGTTGTTATCTTAAAATTATTTTTATCACCAAGTATAAATTTAATTTTTTTATTATTTTGTAAGTATAAACTAGCTTCATCAGTAATTTTTTCTTTATTAATTTTATATAAGTTAAAAAGTTCTATAAAATTAAAACACTGCGGTGTTTGTGTTATTAAAACTTTGTCTCTATCTAAATTGTTAACTTTATTTTTAATTTTATACTTTACTGAATTTTCCGATTTTAAATATGGAACAACTGCCTTATTATTTTTTAATTCTTTTTTTAATCTTTTTAATAAATTTACTGTTAAATTTGGTCTTGCTGCATCATGGATAAATACGTTTTTAATTTTTTTATTTCTTAAATAATTAAGAGCTTTTTGTGTCGAATTGTGCCTTTCTTTTCCACCTTTAATAACATCTGCATTCTTAAAATTAAGTTTTTTATTTGAAACTATTAAAATTTTTTTAAACATTTTTGAGTCTAATGCAGTTCTTAATGAATGCTCAAATAAAGGCTTATTTTTGTAGGTTATAAATTGCTTATTATATTTTGATTTAAATCTCTTACTTTTTCCTGCACTTAATAATATAAAACAATCACTCATGTATTTATTTATAAATTTTTATATATATTCATAGTTTATGTTTGCATTCTTAAAAAGAAATTTATTTATAATAATAATATTTCTTCTAACTGTACTACTATCTTTTATTACATTTTTAACATTTATTGATAAAAGTTTTATTGAGTTAAATGAACAAAACTTACAAATAGTTTTAGTCGTTAATATTGTATTTTTGTTATTATTTTTTGTTTTAATTTTTATCGATATTAAAAATTCAATTAAAAATAATATAAATGTAAGAGGCTCAGTTGCAAATAGAAAATATATTATATCTTTTGGACTTTTTACTTTAATTCCATCATTGTTGATAGCAATATTTTCTCTATTTATTTTCTCTTTTGCTCTTGAAAAATATTTTGATAAAAAAATTACAACTGCAGTTAATAATTCCTATGAGATTGCAAAAAATTATGTTGATGAAAAAAGAAATAAAATTCAATCAGAAATAATTCTGATAGCATTTGATCTAAACAAATATTATAATGTATATAATTCTGATCCAGAGAGATTTAAAACTTTTTTAAATACCCAAAATATAATCAGAGATGTTGATCAAATTTATTTAATTAATTCTAAAGGTGAATTATTAATTTCTGCAAATGACTCTGATTATATTAAAATTGAAGACCAAGCTATACTAATGGTCAAATCAGATGATAGACCTTTGAAAATCATAAATGCACCTGAAAACAGATCTGCAGCAGTAATAAGATTACAAAATTTTAATGACACTTTTTTGTATGTAGTTAAAAATCTTGATAAAGAAATATCTAATTATTTATTAGAGTCGGAAGAGGCAGTAAACTTTTATTATACTGTAGAAAACCAAAGTTTAGGAATAAGAATTTCATTTGCTATTATATATATCTCTCTAGTAACTCTTTTATTATTTTTGTCTATAACAATTGCAATAAGATTTTCGTCTAGATTTTTTATATCTATTAATAATTTAATTACTGCTTCTGAAAAAATCGGAAAAGGAAATTTAGATGTAAAAGTTCCAGAACTAAAAGCAGATAGAGAAATGGAGCTGTTGAATAAAAACTTTAATTCAATGATAGAAAAATTAAAAAATCAACAAAATAAATTGTTATCAAATGAAAGACATGAAGCATGGGAAACAGTCGCAAGAAAAATGGCACATGAAATTAAAAATCCTTTAACGCCTATACAATTAACCATAGATAATCTTAATTCAAAATATTTACCTGATTTAGAAGGTGAAAAAAAAATAAAATACCAAGATAATTTGAAAACTATATTAAAACAGATAAAACAAATAGAAAATTTAGTAAATGAATTTTCTGACTTTGCAAGAATGCCTAAACCTTTAATTAAAAATAATGATTTAATTAAAGTATTAGATGAGAATATTGAATTATTAAAAAAAATTGATAGTTCTATAATTTTTAAGGTTAATAATAAAACCGGAAAAAAAGTTTTAATTAACTTTGATAGCGAGCAATTAAATAGACTTTTTTTTAATCTAATTAAAAATTCAATTGAAAGTATCAATGAGAAGGTCAAAAAAACCAATAAATCATTGAAAAATATAGATATAGAAATAAATCAAAGAAGAGACTATATAACAGTCAATTTAACTGATACTGGCGAAGGTTTTAAAAATAAAAAAACCAAAGATATAATTAAACCATATTATACGACCAAAGAAAAAGGAACTGGTTTAGGATTATCAATAGTAGATAAAATAATAAATGACCACAATGGATCAATTAAATTCTTAAATACGAATAATGGAGCTAAAGTTCAGATCATAATTCCAAAGTAAAACATGGCAACAGAAATTTTAATCATTGATGACAACTCTGATATAAGAAATATTCTTGACGAATTAATTCAAGACGCTGGATACAAAACAAGATTGGCAGCAAACTTTAATCAAGGCCTTTTAGAGATAGATAAAAAATTACCAGATGTCGCAATTATAGATGTAAAATTAGATAAAGGAGACAATGATGGCATACAATTACTAGAGCATATTAAAACTAAAAATACTGACATTCCAGTAATCATTATTTCCGGTCATGCGAATATAGAAATGGCAATAAATTCTCTTAGATCAGGAGCTTTTGAATTTATACAAAAACCTTTTGATAAAGCACGTTTATTAAATTTTATAAAAAGAGCTGTTGAAAATTATAATTTAAAAAAAGAAAATAAGTCTTTATCAAATAAATTATTTCATTCTTTTGAAATTGTTGGCAAAAGTCAAAATATTACTTCAATAAATGATCAAATTCAGAAACTATCCCAATCTGAGAGTAGAGTTTTTATTAGTGGGCCAACTGGTTCTGGAAAAGAATTAATTTCAAGAAAAATTTATAAAAATTCTAAGCGATCAAAAGGACCTTTTGTCATTATCAATGGTGCGTTATTAGACTCGAAGAAATATGAATTAGAACTTTTTGGTGAAGAGAGAAAAGATGGTTCAATAGTTTATGGTGCACTAGAAAAATCATCTGGTGGTGTATTATTAATCGACGAAGTTACAGAAATACCATTAGAAACCCAATCAAAAATATTAAGAGTTGTTATAGATCAAAAGTTTAAAAGAATTAATAGCAATCATGATATAAAAGTTGATGTAAGAATTATTTGTGCATCAAGTAAAAATATCAATAATGAAATAAAAAATGGAAATTTTCGAGAAGATTTATTCCACAGGTTAAATGTTTTTAATATTGAAGTTGAACCTTTAAACAAAAGAATTGAAGATATCCCATTGCTAGTGGACTATTTTATTGAAAATATTTGCAACACCTATAATTACAAAAAATTTAAAATTAAAGATGATAACTATCTATTGAATTACGATTGGCCTGGAAATGTTAGAGAGTTACGTAATTTAATTGAAAGAATTGCCATACTTTCTCCAGGTAATGATGATGACAAAATAATCAATATTATAAAAGAGTCTTTATCAAAATCTACAAATGAAATTTTTTCTGTTGCTGATAACTTATCAATACCGTTAAGAGAGGCTAGAGAAAATTTTGAAAAAGAGTATCTAATTTCCCAAATAAAAAAATTTGGTGGGAATATATCTAAAACAGCTAAATTTGTAGGTATGGAAAGATCAGCTCTTCACAGAAAGTTAAAATTACTCGGTGTCAAAGGTCTAAATTAATGAATATAATAATATGTGGCGCGGGTAGGGTTGGATATACAATTGCAAAAATTTTAACTGAACAAAATCACTCAATAACAGTTATTGATCAATCAAGTGATGATATTCAAAAATTAAATGAATCATTAGATGTTAAAGCTATAGTGGGAAAAGCTACATCACCAGAAATATTGGATAGAGCAAATACATCTGAGGCTGATATGTTAATTGCAGTAACAAGAAATGATGAGATAAACATGTTGATATGTCAAATTGCATATTCATTATTTAAAGTTCCAAAAAAAATTGCTAGAATTAGAGCTCAAGAATATTTAGATCCAAAATTTTCAATCCTTTTTAATAAAGAAAATTTGCCTATTGATTATATTATATCCCCAGAACTTGAGATTGCTAAATCATTACAAAGAAAATTAGAAGCACCTGGTGCTTTAGATAATGTTCCATTTGCAGAAAACAAAATAAGACTTTTGGAAATTTTAATTGATAAAGTATGTCCGATAAACAATATTAAATTAAAAGACTTAACAAAAAAATTTCCAAATCTTAATGCATATATATTAGGAGTAATCAGAGAAGACAAGTTTGTCATATTAAAAAAGGATGACAAACTTAAACACGAGGATAAAGCTTATGTAATAGTTAACTCAAATCAAATGGAAGAAACATTGAAAGTATTTGGTCATAATGAAAAAATTGCAAACAAAATATTAATTATTGGTGGAGGAAATATAGGATTTAATTTAGCAGCAAATATTGAAAACAATTTTGAGGAGGCTAGAGTAAAAATTATAGAAAAAAATAAAGAAAGAGCAGAATATATTGCAAGTAATCTAAATGATACCATTGTTATCAACGGTAACGGACTTGATGAAGATGTATTAAATGAAGCTAATCTTGAAGAAGTTGAAACAGTATTAGCGCTAACAAACGACGATGAAGATAATTTGATGGTAAGTGTTTTGGTTGAAAAATTTTCAAAAAACAAAAGAACTATGGCACTAGTGAATAAGCCTAATTATTCATTGTTACAATCATCTTTAAAAATTGATGATTTAATTGATCCTAGAATGAGTACTGTTTCAAGTATTTTGAAACATGTTCATAAAGGAACTATTGAAAATGCATATACAATATTAAATGGAGAATATGAGGTAATAGAAGCTGAAATATTAGAAACATCTGAATTAATTAACCAAGAGCTTAAAAATTCTGATTTACCTGATGAAATAAGAGTTGGGGCGATATTGAGAGAAAATAAATTTATTCTACCTTCTTCAAAATATATATTTCAAAAAAATGATACAATTTTATTATTAGCAAAAAGAGATCAATTACCTTTAGTAGAAAACTTATTCAGAATTAGTTCAATCTAATAAAATGAATAATTTTATTTTTAAATACCTTGGAGTATTTTTTTTATTAATTAGTTTCTTTTGTTTTTTCAACATTATTTATTTATATTATTTTGAAAATTTAACTTATTTAAATACCTATATTGTTACATTTTTAATTAATTTAGTTTTAGGCATTTTTTTAACTTTTAATAAAAAGTATAAATTTATAAAAATAAGTTTGTATGAGAGAATATTTTCAGTTTTAGCTGGTTATATATTGTTGCCAATAACAATATCACTTCCATATATTTTTAGTTTTGAAAACATATCGTTCATAAATGGTTACTTTGAAGCTATTTCTGGATTTACATCCACTGGTTTTACAGTTTTTAATGATTTAAATTATGTCGACCAAACAATCATTTTATGGAGATCAGCCTCTCAATGGATTGGAGGCTTATATTTTTTATTCTCAATATTATTATTAATAGATATTTTTGATCAAAATTTAAAAAAATCGTTAACAAATTACATTTCATATAATTACTCAGAGATTTTTAAACAAAGTTTTAAAATAATAATTATATATATTTTAATGACCTTGTTTATTTTTATTTTACTTAAATTGATTAATTTAAGATCATACGATGCTTATAATTATTCACTTACAATAATATCCTCTGGTGGTTTCTTGCCAAATAACAACTTTGATGTAATTTTTTCATCTGATTTAAGTAAAATTATTCTATCTTCTTGTATGTTGCTTTCATTCTTTAGTCTTTTTTTCATTTTTAATCTTATTTTTTTTAAAAAAAAAAATATAACGTATTTGAGTGAAGATTTTAATATTTTAATTTACTTATTATTTGTTATTACCATTTCATTTATATTTTTTAATTATGAAAATAATTTTTTAAATATTTTAGTATCTATTTCTAGTAGTGTTTCAAATATCGGCTTTTCTTTTTCGAAAATACCAAGTAACTTAGATTTCTTTTTTTTATTATTAGTTATACTTGGGGGTTCCTTTTTTTCTACTAGTTCAGGAATAAGAGTAATTAAGGTTATCACATTGATAAAGTTCTCTATAAATAATGTTTTATCCCATACTAAACCTAATCAAATTTATTCTAATAAATTATCTTTGAATAGAATTAGTTTAGATACAAATGATATAAATAAATATTTCTTATCAATCTTAATATTTGTTTTTTCATTGATAGTTATAACTCTTCTATTAACTTTATCTAATTTGGATTTTGAAACTTCGTTCAAATTGAGTATTCTAACAATAATGAATACAGTTAACTCAGAAATCTATAATTTATCCAATCTCAATTTTTATGAATTTACATCTTTTAATAAAATTTCGTTAATAATATTCATGATTATTGGTAGAATTGAACTATTATCAATTGTGCTTTTATCTAAAAAATTTCTTTTCAAAAATTGATTAAATATTATAAATTGTTGATAAGCGCTCTTAGCTCAGCTGGATAGAGCAACGGTTTTCTAAACCGTAGGTCGAAGGTTCGAATCCTTCAGAGCGCGCCATTAAGTATAAATTTATATAAGCTTATAATGCAAAAAAAAATTAGAATAGCTGTTTTAGGGGCTGGATGGTTTGGATGTTTCATTGGTACAGAATTAAAAAAAAAAGGATATCTTTTTGATATATATGAAAAAAATTCAAAAATTTTTTCAAATGCTTCTGGAAATAACCAAAATAGACTACATTTAGGATTTCATTATCCAAGATCATATAAAACTAGGGAGATGTCACAAAATGGCTTTTATGAATTTAAAAAAAATCTTCCAAATTTTAGTAATAGAATAAATGATAATATTTATGCAATTGCTAACGATCATCGTAATTTAACATCTTTTAAAAAATATATTTCTTCGTTGAATAGCTCAAATTTAAACTATAAAATAATAAATATTAAAACAACTTCATTAAAAAACATTTCATACGCCATAAAATGTGATGAGGAAATCATTAATCAGGATAAAGCTATTTCATTTTTTAAAAAAACTTTAAAAAAAAATTTGATTTTCAATAAAAATATTAAAAAAATTAAAAAAATTGGGAAAAAATTTTTAATTAACAAAATAGAGTATGACTTTGTAATTAATTGTACTTGGCAACAATCTTTTTCCTCAAAAAAACATAAATTGATTTATGAAAATTGTTTAATACCGGTGTATAAACTAAAAGTTAAAAAACATCCTGCTTATACAATTATGGACGGCCCCTTTTTTACTTTCTATCCTTGGAAGAAAAATTATTTTGGTCTTTATTCAGTTAAATATTCAAGAGTAAATAAAAGTAAAAGTATAAATAAAATTATTAAATTAAATAAAAATTTAACAATAAAAATTAAAAATACTATAAAAAGTAAAATTGAGAGAAAGTTTTCTAAATTTTATCCTGAATTTAAAAAAAGATTTATTTTTCAGAGATATCTTACAAGTATAAGAACAATTTTATATAATAAAAATGATGCAAGGGTATGTTTAGTTGAAAATGATAATAATTTCGTAAATATTTTATCTGGTAAAATTGATCATATATTTTATGCTGCATCAGAGGTTATAAAATGTCTAAACAAATATTAGTTACTGGCGGTTCATCTAAAATTGGAAAAGAATTTATTAAATTACTTCCAAAAAATATTGTTATTAACAATCCAAAGAGAAGTGAGTGGGATTTATCAAAAAATAAATTTAATAAAAAACAACTTAATCTTATCAAAAATTCTGATAAAATAGTAATACTCCATTCAAAGTTGAGCAGCAAATCACATTTAAAAAAAAGTTTAAAAGATATAACGGATCAAATTTGTATAAATTTAACTTCAATTATAAGAATATGTGAAATTGCATTAAGTACTAATCCAAAAGCTAGAATAATTATACTTGGATCTGAGAGTGGCTTAAAAGGTTCTTATGATATTATTTATGCTTTAACAAAATCTTCAATTCATAAATATGTTGAAGAGAGAAAAATAAAATATAAAGATCAACAACTTCTTTGTCTTGCTCCATCTACTATATCTGATGGAAAAATGACATTAAAAAGAAAAGATAAAAAAAATGTAAAAAAATCTATAAATATTAATCCAAAAAAAAGAGGTATTAACTCAAAAGAAATTTCAATATTTATATATAAATTATTATTTGAAATAACTGATTATGTTTCAAATACTACTATACATATAAATGGTGGAAAATTTTCTCGTATGTAAAAAAAATATAAATACTTATTTTTTATATTTAAATTTTTAGATAAATATTAATTTATGTTTAATCAGGATTTCATTGTTTACGTCGTTAATATGAAAAAAGATATTAAACGAAAACATCACATAATAAATGAATTAACTAAACAACAAATAAAAAATTATGAAATTATCGAAGCAGTTGATGGTTCTTTGATGAACGAAAAGGAAATTTTAAACGAAACTTTTACTGATGAGAATGGTTTTAATAAATGGAATGTAGAGATGTCAAATGGTGAAATTGGATGTTCGTTAAGTCATGTTAAAGTTTATAAGAAATTAATAGAAAGCAAATATAATATTGCTTTAATATTAGAAGATGATGCTGTTTTTTTAAAACCTTTTTCAAAAATATTATCTAATTTTATTCTGAGTAGTTTTTCTTATAAAAAACAAATTATTTTAATAAGTGAAATAAGAGAATTTTACAAAAAACCTTTAAAAAAAATAGATAACTATGAATTAGTTAAAGTTACAAATGCTTTTTTTACACATTCTTATTTTATAAACAAGCCAGCTGCTAAGGCTATTTTATCATTTAATTATCCAGTAAAAACTACTCCGGATAACTTTTTATTTTTTCATTTATATTGTGGTGTTAAGTTATTGGGTTTAAACCCCTTCATTACGACACAAGATAAAAAAAATCATAAAACAAATATAACAATACTTGATACTAACAATAAAAGAGTGAAACTCCTAAAACGGAAAATATTTAAGTTAAAAATTAAAATTTTAAAATACTTTGTGGCTTTTGGTACTCATTCTTAAAAATAGCTATCTTTTTGATGAAATGATAAATATAAAATTGGAATTTATAACAAAAAAAACAAGATTTTCTGGACTTTTAAAAGATAAATATTCATTGATGAATATAATACTTTCTGCTTTACTTGGACAATTCAAAAATTAATTTGAATTATTTGTTAACAAATAAATAAACAAGAGGAATAAATAATGTTTAAATTAGTAAAACGATTGACTTCAGTTGTTGCTATGTTTGCTGTTCTATTTGCGTTTACAACAGAAACTATGGCTGCAAAAAAGTCAAAAACTCTTAAAAACACTCAGAAAAAAGGTTTTGTGAGATGTGGTGTTTCACAAGGTCTACCAGGATTTTCTAATGCTGATGCTGCAGGAAACTGGACTGGTGTTGACGTTGATGTATGTCGAGCGGTAGCTGCTGCAGTGCTAGGTGATGCAAGTAAAGTTAAATTTACTCCACTAAGTGCTAAAGAAAGATTTACTGCATTAACATCTAATGAGATAGATATTCTTTCTAGAAATACTACTTGGACACTTTCAAGGGATGCGGATATCGGTCTTACTTTCGTAGGAGTAAACTTCTATGACGGTCAAGGTTTTATGGTTAGAAAAAACTCAGGAATTTCATCAGTGAATGATTTCAAAGCTGGTGTTTCTGCATGTACTAACCTTGGAACTACTACAGAGCTTAATATGAGAGATTTCTTCAATTCAAAAGGAATTAAATATGAGCCAGTCACTTTTGAAAAAGCTGACGAAGTTGTAGCTGCATATGATGCGGGAAGATGTGACACATACACTACAGATAAATCTGGTTTAGCTGCTCAAAGAATTAAATTAAGCAATCCAGATGATCATATGGTATTACCTGAAACTATTTCAAAAGAGCCATTAGGCCCAGTTGTTAGACAAGGTGATTCTGTTTGGGAAGATATAGTAAGATGGTCACTAAACACTATGATCGAAGCTGAAGAATATGGCGTATCATCAGCAAATGCTGATATGATGAAAACTTCAGATAATCCAGCTGTAAAAAGATTAGTTGGTGCTGAAGGTGAATTAGGAGCTGCTCTAGGTTTAGATAATGAGTGGAGTTTAAGAATTATTAAGCAAGTTGGTAACTACGGTGAAAGCTATAAAAGAAATATAGCTGATACTGGAATTCTACCTGACAGAGGTCCAAATGAGTTATGGACAAAAGGTGGTATTCTTTACGTTCCACCAGCAAGATAATTCTTTTTAAAAGAAATATAAAGAGGGCTAGATTTTTCTAGCCCTTTTTTTTATAAACCATACTAACAGTGAATTTTAAGAAAATATTACCCCAGTTACTTACTCTAGTTGTTGTTGTCCTAGTATTTGGTTTCTTTTCATATAACGCTCAAGTTAATATGGAAAACAGGGGTATCACATTTGGTTATGGATTTTTGTCTCAAGAGTCGTCATTTGACGTACAGTTTTCTCTTATAGAATATGATGGCTCACATTCTTATTTTAGAGCATATCTTGTTGGTTTATTAAATACTATTTTAGTATCAGTTATTGGAATTATTTTTGCGACGATAATTGGTGTTGTTGTTGGTATAGCTAGATTATCAAGTAATTACCTTATTGAGCGAACTGCAGCAATTTATGTGGAATTTTTTAGAAATATTCCATTATTACTACAAATATTTTTTTGGTATTTCGCTGCATTAAGAGCATTACCTTTGCCAGAAAAAGCTGAACCAATGTTTGGAGTTTTCTTTTTAACTATAAAAGGTTTTTTTGTTCCTGCTTTTGTTTGGAATAATTTAGATATATTTGTTTATTCAGTAATTGCAGCGATAATTGCAATTGTTTTTGTTAGAATATACGCAAAAAAAAAGCAGGAAAATCAAGGTATTCAAACACCAGTTTTATCAATATCTATTGGTTTTTTAATTATTTTGCCACTGCTAAGTTTTTTTCTAGGTGGTGTAGATGCAACTGTAGAAATACCTGTTATTAAACAATTATCTCAAACGTCATTTACATACGAAGGTGGTCTAAAATTACCACCTGAATTAATTTCTTTAGCATTAGCTTTGTCTTTGTATACAGCAACTTTTATAGCTGAATGTGTAAGAGCTGGAGTTCAAGGTGTTAGCAAAGGTCAAAAAGAAGCTGCGGCCTCAATTGGTTTAACTCCTAATCAAGTTCTTAAATTAGTCGTTATGCCTCAAGCATTGAGGATTATAATTCCTCCAACAACCAATCAATATTTAAATTTAACAAAGAATTCTTCGCTTGCTGCTGCTATTGCATATCCAGACCTAGTACTTGTTTTTGCAGGAACTGCTTTGATGCAAACAGGAAGAGCAATAGAGATTGTTTCAATTACAATGTTAACTTATTTAACTTTAAGCATAACAATCTCAATATTTATGAATTGGTATAATAAAAAAATAGCTATTAAAGAAAAATAATGAATAAATTAAATTTTTTATCACCAGACAAAAATAATTTATACGCATATTTGTATTCAGGTATTAGTTTATTTTCTCTTAGTATTTTATTAGTATTCTTGAACTCTTTTTTCAGTTTAGATTTAACTAGCTTTTTACCAAGAACAATAAGTTATTTTTTACCTCTAATTTTAGGCTTCATTGGTTTGCATTTAATTAGAATTGAATATTCGGGCATAAAATTTTTAGACATTATTAATAAGAATATTAATACAAATAAATTTAATGCTCTTTTATCATTATTAATTATATTTGCTGTTATCAAATTGTTACCTCCATTGTTAAGTTGGTTCATAATCGATGCTAATTTTGCTGGTGACTCAAAAGATGCATGTTCTGGATCTGGAGCATGTTGGGCTTACATAAAAACATGGTTTAATAGATTTATGTATGGAATGTATCCAAATGCTGAACAGTGGAGAATAAATTTATCTTTTATTGCTCTTGCTTTTCTTGGTGGAGTAGGATTTTTTGCAACAGAAAAATTTAAGAAATATCTAACATTATATTATGTAGTTATTTATCCAATAATTGCATTTTTATTTATATTCTTTTTTATTTCTGGTGGTCCAATATTTTTTGATTTTTCATATGGAATTATTGCAGCAGTGATCTCTATTATAATTGGTTTCTTTATCCCTTCGAAATTTAAAATGTATTATTTTTTAATAATACCGATCACGATTTATATATTATTAAAGTATGTATTTTTTTATGAAGAATTAATTGAATTAGGAAAGATACAAGCTTTCGAATGGGTTGAAACAGGAGCATGGGGTGGATTATCACTAACTTTTATAGTTTCATTTTTCTGTTTAATATTCTGTTTTCCAGTTGGATTATTCTTATCTTTAGGAAGAAGATCTGATTTACCAATAATTAAATACATTTCTATTGGATTTATAGAATTTTGGAGAGGAGTTCCTTTAATAACAGTTTTGTTTATGTCGTCTGTTATGTTTCCCATGTTTTTACCAGAGGATATGTTCATTGATAAACTTGTAAGAGTTATAATTGCAATATCATTGTTTGAAGCTGCTTATGTAGCTGAGGTAATACGAGGGGGTTTACAGGCTTTACCTAGAGGTCAATATGATGCTGCAAAATCTTTAGGAATGGGTTACTGGAAAATGCATATATTTGTTATTTTACCACAAGCTCTTAAATTAGTAATTCCGGGTATAGCCAATACATTTTTAGCACTTGTAAAAGATACACCTTTAATTTTTGTAGTAGGTCTTTTGGAAATCGTAGGTATGCTTAATTTAGCAAAAACAAATCCCGAATGGTTAGGTTTTGCTATGGAAGGTTATGTGTTTGCATCAATAGTATTTTTTATTATTTGCTATGCAATGAGTAAATATAGTTATAATTTAGAGCAAAAATATAAAACTGAGAGATAATGTCGGATAAAATAATTCAAATAAAAGAAATGAATAAATGGTTTGGAGATTTCCAAGTCTTAAAAAACATTAATTTAGATGTTGAAAAGAATAAAAAAATTGTTGTCTGCGGTCCTTCGGGCTCAGGTAAATCGACATTAATTAGATGTATTAATAGACTTGAGGAACACCAAGAAGGATCAATTGTTGTTGATGGAACTGAATTAACTGAAGAAACAAAGAATATAGAACAAATAAGAGCTGAGGTTGGAATGGTTTTTCAACAGTTTAATTTATTTCCTCATTTATCAATATTGGATAATTGTACATTAGCTCCAATATGGGTAAAAAAAATGCCAAAAAAAGATGCTGAGGCCTTAGCATTAAAACATTTAGAAAAAGTTCAAATTGCTGATCAAGCATACAAGTATCCAGGCCAACTTTCTGGTGGTCAACAACAAAGATGTGCAATAGCAAGAGCATTATGTATGGAGCCAAAAATAATGCTTTTTGATGAACCAACATCTGCATTAGATCCTGAAATGATTAAAGAAGTTTTAGATGCAATGGTTAATTTAGCTAAGGCTGGTATGACTATGATTGTTGTAACACACGAAATGGGGTTTGCAAAAGAAGTTGCAGATGAAGTTATTTTTATGGATGAAGGCATGATTGTAGAACAGGCAGAAACACAAGAGTTTTTTGCCAACCCAAAAAGCGATAGAACAAAGCTTTTTTTAAGCCAAATATTATAAAAATTATAACTAAATTGCTAAAAAGTTGCTTGACAGCTTTATAAAATCTTAAAAATTATTATTCTTTTTAAAATTATTTTACTTGAAATAACTTTTTGATTTCTATTAACTCTGAATATTATTTTTAATTAAAGAGGGGTCTTTGATGGAAGAAAATTTCAATAAACATCTAGGTAATAAATTAAAACTTAGACGTTTGGCTTTAGGTTTAACTCAAACTAAAGTCGCTAAAGCAATAAATGTAACATTTCAACAAATTCAAAAATATGAAAAAGGAACAAATGGTGTAAGTTCGATTAGATTACTACAACTATCTAACTATCTTAAAGTGCCAATAAACTATTTTTTTGAGGATTTTTCAGAATATTTATTAAATCTAGAAAAATCTAAAGAAGGTCACATGAACGTAAACTATAATTTTTTAGTAAAAGTTTATTCTGAACTCACTCAAGATCAAAAAATTAAGTTTACTAAAAACATACAGATCAACCAGGTAAATATTTCCAAAACAGGATAACTAATTTTAAATTGGCTCCTCGGGCAGGACTCGAACCTGCGACCAATTGATTAACAGTCAACTGCTCTACCAACTGAGCTACCGAGGAATGTAAAATCACAACTTACTTTTTTTTTATATTATCTCAACAAAAATAAATTGTGGAGGCAACGCCCGGAATCGAACCGGGATACAAGGATTTGCAATCCTCTGCGTAACCATTCCGCCACGTTGCCATGAATTAAATATTCAATGAGGTCATATATAATTAATTTTATAATTTAGTCTATAAATTTAACGGATAATTTCATTGTTGTTTATTGATATGATTAATTTATAAAATAATTACCCATGAGTTCAGACAAATATATTCACGAAAATGTTGAAAATAAGATTTATTCTTATTGGGAAGAAAAAAATTTATTTAAACCAAAATCTAATAAAAAACAATTTTCTATAGTTATCCCGCCACCAAATGTAACTGGTAGTCTTCATATGGGACATGCACTAAATAATTCTATTCAAGACTTATTAACTCGTTATCATCGAATGAATAATTTTGAAACGTTATGGCAACCTGGAACCGACCATGCGGGTATTGCTACACAGGCATTAGTAGAAAAAAAACTTAAATCTGAAGGTATAGATAAAAATGATTTAGGGAGAGAAAAATTCATCGAAAAAGTTTGGGAATGGAAAGGTCAATATGGTGACATAATAATTAATCAATTAAAAAAATTAGGCTGTTCTTGTGATTGGTCTAGAAATGCATTCACCATGGACGAAAATTTATCAAAATCAGTCTTAAAAGTTTTTGTTGAAATGTACAAAAATGGATTAATTTACAAATCAAAAAAATTAGTCAATTGGGACACTGTTTTAAAAACAGCTATATCTGATTTAGAAGTAGATCAAAGAGAAGTTAATTCAAAACTATATCACATCAATTATCCAATTGAGGGAACAGATAAATTTATAACTATTGCAACTACTAGACCAGAAACCATGTTAGGAGACACAGCAGTTGCAGTCAATCCATCAGATGAGAGATATAAATCATTGGTAAATAAAAATGTAATAGTTCCAATAGTTGATAGAAAAATAAAAATTATAGAAGATGATTATGCTGATCCTGAACAAGGAACTGGAGCTGTTAAAATTACACCAGCACATGATTTCAATGATTATGAAGTAGGGGAGAGAAATAATTTAGAAGTAATAAATATTTTTACATCAGATGGTAAAATTAATGAAAATGCGCCTGATAATTATATTGGACTTGATAGATTTGAAGCAAGAAAAAGAATTTTAAAAGAACTAACTGATAAAAACTTATTTGTTAAAGAAGAAAAAATTAAAAATAAAGTTCCATATGGTGATAGATCTAATTCTATAATTGAACCTTATTTAACGGAGCAATGGTTCGCAGATGCTAAGAAACTTTCAATTAAAGCAAAAGAAATAGTAAATAATAAAACAACAAATTTTTTTCCTGTTAATTGGACAAAAACATATTTTCAATGGATGGATAATATAGAACCTTGGTGTATTTCAAGACAGCTTTGGTGGGGACATCAAATACCTGCATGGTATGGACCTGATGGAGAAATATTTGTAGATGAAACAGAAGAAGGTGCAAATAAATTAGCTAAAGAACACTATAAAAAAGATGTTGTATTAATTAGAGATCCAGATGTTCTTGATACATGGTTTTCATCAGGCCTATGGCCTTTTGCAACATTAGGATGGCCAGAAAAAAATGAATATTTAGAAAAATTTTATCCAACTTCAGTATTGGTAACAGGATTTGATATCATTTTCTTTTGGGTTGCAAGAATGATTATGTTTGGAATGGAATTTCAAAATAAAGAACCTTTTAAAAATATTTATGTTCATGCATTAGTTAGAGATGAAAAAGGTCAAAAAATGTCAAAGTCAAAAGGTAATGTAATTGACCCGTTAGAGTTAATAGAAAAATATAGTGCTGATGCATTAAGATTTACACTTTTGTCAATGGCTTCTCCTGGACGAGATGTAAAGTTATCTGAGGATAGAGTTAAAGGTTATAGAAATTTTTTAAATAAAATATGGAACGCAAATAACTTTCTTATTCAAAATGATTGTAAATTTGAAAATATAAAAACGCCTAATGATTTAAAACTAAATATAAATAAATGGATATTTGTTGAATTCACTAACACTAATGAAAAGATTAAAAAATCAATAGATAGTTATCGATTTGATGAAGCAGCCAGAATTGCATATCAATTTGTATGGCATTCATTCTGTGATTGGTATTTAGAGTTATCTAAAACTGTCTTTTACTCAGAAAATAATGAAAATATCGAAGAAACAAGAAATGTAGCTAGCTTCATATTTACTCAAATTCTAGTTATTTTACACCCGTTCATACCTTTTCTAACCGAGGAAATTTGGTTGAAAAATAAATTGGATAAAGATGGAAAAGATTTTCTTATGTTAAAAAACTGGTCTGAAGCCAGTTCCAGTAAAGATAGAGACTCAAATGAAGTAAATGAAATAATAGAATTTGTCTCATCTATACGGTCTTTTAAAAATGAAATAGAAATAAGCCCTGGATCATTTGTTAAAATACTAGTGAATAAAATAAATCCCGAAATTAAGAAATTTATTGAAAATAACTCTAATACATTAAAAAAAATTGGCAGAATTAATGAATTTGTAACTGAGGATATTAAAAAACCTTCAGCAAACTTGGTCATTAAAGGTGAAATATTTAAAATTTACTTTGATGAAGATGTAGATCTGTCAAAAATTAAAGAAACACTATTAAATAAAAAGAATAAAATAGAGAAAGAAATGGAAAAAATTAACACAAGGCTAAATAATAAAAGTTTTATTGAAAGAGCCCCAAATGATATTGTTGAGCAAGAAAAGTCTAACTTTATTAATTTAGAAAAAGATGTTAATAAATTAAATTATACTTTAGAAAGTCTATAATGAGGAAATTTAACAAAAAAAAACTACCAAGTAGATATACAACTGTAGGTGCTGATAGAGCACCACAAAGATCCTTTTATTATGCAATGGATTTAACGGAAAAAGATGTAGCAAAACCTTTTGTAGGTGTTGTTTCAACATGGAATGAGGCTGCACCATGCAACATTAATTTAATGAAACAAGCTCAATTTGTAAAACAAGGTGTAAATTCATCAGGAGGTACTCCTAGAGAATTTTGTACAATAACTGTTACTGATGGTATTGCTATGGGTCATGAAGGAATGAAATCCTCATTGATTTCAAGAGATGTAATTGCAGATTCTACTGAATTAACCGTAAGAGGTCATTGTTATGATGCTTTAGTTGGTTTAGCAGGATGCGATAAATCTTTACCAGGTCTTATGATGTCTATGGTGAGATTAAATATTCCTAGTGTATTTATTTATGGTGGATCAATACTTCCAGGTAGATTTGAAGGTAAAGATGTAACTGTTGTTGATGTTTTTGAAGGTGTTGGAAAATATACATCAAAAAAAATGACAGCTCATGCTCTTAGAAAATTAGAATTAAAAGCTTGCCCAAGTGCAGGTGCTTGTGGGGGTCAATTTACTGCAAATACAATGGCGTGTGTTTCAGAAGCAATTGGATTAGCCCTACCATATTCAGCAGGAACACCTGCTCCATATAAAGAAAGACACAAGTACGCTATTAACAGCGGTAAAGCTGTAATGAAACTTTTAGAAAAAAATATCAGACCAAGAGATATTGTTACAAGAAAAGCATTAGAAAATGCTGCTACAGTTGTTGCTGCAACAGGAGGATCTACTAATGCAGGTTTACACTTACCAGCTATTGCAAATGAAATTGGAATTAAATTTGATTTAATGGATGTTGCAAAAATTTTTAAAAGAACTCCTTATCTTGCTGATTTAAAACCAGGTGGAAAATATGTTGCAAAAGATATGTGGGAAGCAGGAGGAGTTCCAATGCTTTTAAAAACTCTTTACGATGGTGGATATATTCATGGAGATTGTATGACCGTTACAGGAAAGACAATGAAAGAGAATTTAAAAAATGTGAAATTTAATCCAAAACAAAAAGTAATGAGAAGTTATAAAAATCCAATCACGCCAACTGGTGGTGTTGTTGGATTAAGAGGTAATTTAGCTCCAGAAGGTGGAATAGTTAAAATTGCAGGTTTGAAAAAATTACAATTTACTGGAAGAGCAAGATGTTTTGATTCTGAAGAAAAAGCTTACAAAGCTGTAAAAGAAAGAAAATACAAAGATGGAGATATAATTATAATTAGATACGAAGGTCCAAAGGGTGGTCCTGGAATGAGAGAAATGTTGCAGACAACAGCTGCAATCTATGGTCAAGGAAAAGGCGAGAAAGTAGCCCTTATAACAGACGGTAGGTTCTCTGGGGCTACCAGAGGCTTCTGCATTGGTCATGTGGGTCCTGAGGCCTCTATAGGCGGCCCAATAGCCCTTTTAAGGAACGGAGATATTATTGATATAGATGCAAAAAAGGGGACTATTAACGTTAGATTAAGTAAAAAAGAGCTTAGTTTGAGAAAAAAGAAATGGAAACAAAGAAAAATGAACTTTGGAAACGGAACTCTTTGGAAATATGCTCAAACAGTAGGTCCAGCTTACTTAGGAGCACCTACGCATCCAGGTGGTAAAAACGAGGTTAAAACTTACGCAGATATTTGATGAAAATTAGACCTGTAATACTTTGTGGTGGTGCAGGAACACGACTTTGGCCCAATTTAAAAAATACTCAAGCAAAACAATTTATTGATTTTGGTGGTTGGACTTTATTACAAAAAGCTTTTGAAAGAATAAATAATAACTCCTACGATTTTCCAATTATCAGTACAAATCTTAAGTACTTAAAAGATGTAAAGAAAACATTAAAAAAATCTAAAATAAAAAAATATAAAATAATATTAGAACCAGCCAAAAAAAATACAGCACCAGCAATTTTAGTGAGTGCTCTAATTAAAGAAATTCCATCTGATCAACCAATAATGTTTTTTACTTCAGATCATTTGATTGAAAACCCAAGTATTTTAACAAGATCTTTAAAAACTAATGTTAAAAATTTAAGTGATGAAAATATATTTATATTCGGAATTAAACCAACTAGACCATCCAATGAGTACGGATATCTTAAAACAAAAAGTATAAATAAGTTAAATAAAGTAACTAAATTTATTGAAAAACCAACAGAGCAAAAAGCCAAAAAGATAATCAAATCCGGAGGCTATTGGAATTCTGGTATGTTTTACTTAAAAAAATCATCAATAATCAATAACTTTAAAAAATATCAGACTAGTATCTATAAATCGTGTCTAAAATCTTTAGAAAAATCAAAGATTAGAAATAATACATATTTTTTGAATAAAAAATTCTTTGATAAATGTAAGGAAATTTCTTTTGATTATGCAATTCTTGAAAAATCAAAAGATATAAACGCGATAAAGCTTAGTATTCAATGGACAGATCTTGGTAATTGGTTTGAAATATCAAAAATATATAAAAAAAATAAAAATAAATACTTTAAGAAGAAAAATGTTTTTCATAGACCATGGGGAAGATATACAAACCTATACGAGGGTAAAAACTTTCTAGTAAAGGAATTAGTAGTTAATCCTAAGTCTAAATTAAGCTTACAAAAGCATTTTCATCGATCTGAATATTGGACTATTACTGATGGAAAACCTCTAATTACATTAAACAAGAAAAATTTCTTAAAAAAACCAGGAGAAAAAATATTCATACCAAGAGAAGCAATTCATCGAATAGAAAATAAATTTAAGAAAAAAGTAAAAATTATTGAAATACAAACTGGACCTATTTTAAAAGAGACAGATATAGTTAGATATCAAGATATTTACGGTAGAGTGAATTAATACTCTTTATGGATACGTTAGTATTTTCTGTCGTTTTATTGGCAGCACTACTTCATGCCACTTGGAATGGTATGGTTAAAAAACACTCTGATAAATCAGTTGCTCTAGCAGGTATAATTTTAGGGCATATACCTTTTTCAATTGTTGCAATCATTTTATTACCTGCACCCTCAATAGATAGTATTCCTTATATCTTCGCAAGTATTGTTGTACACATCGGTTATCAATGGTTCTTACTTAAATCATATGAAATCGGAGATTTGACAAAAGTCTACCCTATAGCAAGAGGCACGGGACCTTTATTTGTAACTGTAATTTCAATTTTATTGTTAGGAGTAGTGTTAAATAAATTAATACTCATCTCTATTTTCTTAATATGTTTTGGAATTTTCTTTCTTGGTATTTCTGATTATAAAAACAGTAGTTTAAATGTAATTAAATTTTCCATTATTACAGGTTTGTTTATTGGATCATACTCACTTATCGATGGATATGGAGCAAGAGCGAGTAATTCTGCAATATCTTTTGTCAGCTGGTCTTTCATATTAAACGCTATGATTTTCCCATTTATTCTTAGTTTGAGAGGTCAAAAGGATATTATTAAAAGGGTTTATAGAGACGGTAAAATGATATTTTTTTATGGTGTAACATTATCATATGCTAGTTATGCCTTGGCTGTATGGGCATTTACAAAAGCTCCAATACCTGTTGTTACATCCTTAAGAGAAACAAGTATTTTATTATCAATATTTATTGGATATTTTTTATTAAAAGAAAGTATCAATTTAAAAAAAATCATATCAATTTTATTTATTTTAATAGGTGTGATTGGGATTAAATTATTTTAATTAAATTGTAACAATCTATAAATATTTTTGTCATTAAAGTTTATTAAAAATAATTAACAAAGATTTTAAATAATAAAACATCTTCATTTCCTCTTTGTTTAAAATTTTGTTGATTAACTACCTTCCCCCTTTTTGTTATAAAAAAGGGGAGGGACAATTTTTATACATTAATTATTTACAGACGCAGGACTCTCACTGGTTTTCTTTTTAGCTAATTTTTTTGCTTTTTTTTCGGCAACTTTTTTTTCAATACCTGCAATTTTTATATTAATTTTAGCTAGTTTTTTTTCCTTTAAATTAATCTTATTTTTAAGTTTATCTATTGATTTGATAAACTTTTTTTTTCTTTTTTCATTTTTCTTTAACTTCTTACCCATCATCACCTCCTATGAAAATTTAAATTATTATATTTAATTTAAATTTCTAAGTAAAATAATTTGTCTAAAATTTTGTTATTAAAATTATAGTAAAAAATTTACTTTTTTTTGTGAAAATTCAATATCAATCTTATTGTGACATCCAAAATTATCTCCATCAACCTGAACGGGAATTTCAAAATTATTGCAATTAATTTGGATACTTTTTGAATAGGTGGTTATAACAGATTTGTTTCTTGATAAATCTCCATAAATAATTATCAAAATAATATAATACATTAATTTTAGCCTACTTAAATCTTTAAAAACATAAGTTATTAATCTATCATCAAAAATGTTTGACTTATTTATCTTATGATGACCAGCATAATATTTGGTATTAGAACTTAATACCCAATCAGCTTGATATTTTTGACCATCAAAGAAAACATCAAGTTTATTATTTTTCATAAATAAAAAATGCTGAAACCCTTTTAAACCAAATATTATCTTACCAAGTATTTTTTTTATACGTGTATCAATAGAGTGAACAATTTTAGCATCCCAACCAATACCAGCCATTAAAAAAAAATAATTTTTATTTATTTTTATAAGATTAGATTGTTTATAATTATTTGATGTTAAAATATTACAAATATCGTCTACTTTTTTATTTATCGATAACTCTGCTTGAAGTAAATTGGCTGTTCCAGCCGGTATGTACCCAATTGCAAATTTATCATTAAAATCAAAGTCATTTTTTATCAATTCATTGATAGCAAATGATACTGATCCATCTCCACCAGCAACTATCAATCTATCATAATTTTTATTTTTAAATTCCAAAAATATTTCTTTCGCCTCTTTTTCAGATTTGGTTTTGAAATAATCTACAGAGTTGTTAACTTTTAATTTTTCATAAATCTTATTTACAAATTTTATTTTTTTCCCTGTTGAAGAATTAAGGTTATAAATCAAACAATAATGCATAATTTTTTCGTAACTAATTTTTAATAAATCTTTAACATTTCAATGACATAAGAATTAAATGATTCGAGTTACAGTTGTGTTACAAAATAGGTTTTTTTAATGCCTCCGTTATTAAAATATAAGAGTATATTTATATCTGATGTGCATCTTGGCACCAAAGGTTGTCAAGCTAACAAGCTTTTAGAATTTTTTAAGAATTCAAGATCCGAGAACCTTTATTTAGTTGGAGATATAATCGATGTTTGGGCAATGCAAAAGAGTTTCTATTGGCCTCAAGAGCATAATGATGTCATACAAAAAATATTGAGAAAAGCCAGGCACGGGACAAAAGTATTTTACATAATTGGAAATCATGATGAGGTATTTAGAAAATTTATTCCAATGCATTTAGGTGATATTAAAATAGTAAATAGAGTTATTCATGAAACGCAGTTAGGAAAAAAATATTTAGTTGTTCATGGTGATGCTTGGGACGGAGTAATGAAATATGCTAAATGGCTTTCTAAATTAGGAGCTATTGCCTATGAATTATTACTTAAAATTAATGTTATTATAAATTTTTTTAGAAAATTGAGAGGTAAAGACTATTGGTCATTGGCAAAATTTTTAAAATATAAGGTAAAAAATGCTGTAAAATTTATAGGTGAATATGAAAACACACTTTCTTCATATGCAAAAAGGAAAAAATTTGATGGAATAATTTGTGGACACATACATCATGCTGAAAATTTAAATCTTGATGGTGTTAATTATTTAAATTGTGGCGATTGGGTTGAGTCATGTACAGCCTTGGCAGAAAAATATGATGGAACTTTTGAGATAATTTATTGGGATAAAAAAAGAAACGAATATATTTCAGAAAATATTGATAATAACAGGATCGGTTCATTCAAAAAAGCATCTTAAAGAATGAAAATATTAATTGTTACCGATGCTTATTACCCTCAAGTTAATGGTGTTGTAAGAACTCTCCACGAAACTGGTGAAATTCTTAAATCACAAGGTCAAACTATTGAATATATTACTCCTCAACAATTTCTTACCGTGCCCATGCCAAAATATAATGAGATTAGATTGTCCTTAAATGTTTGGCCCCGTGTAAGTAACTTAATTAATTCAATTAAACCTGATGCAATACATATTGCAACAGAAGGACCCTTAGGGTTTATGGCACGAAGACATTGCATTAAAAATGGCTTAAAATTTACCACAAGTTTTCACACAAGATTTGATAAATACATGAAACTTTATATGCCTATCATTCCAGCTAAATGGTCAGAAAAATTTTTATGCAATTTTCATAATAAAGCTGAAAGAATTTTAGTAACAACAGAATCTATGCGTGAAGAATTAATTTCTTTAGGTATTGATAACAATAAAATGGTTACATGGACCAGAGGAGGTAATCATGGTGCATTTAAAAACCCCATTAAGAAAGACTTACCTTATAAAAGACCTATATGGATATATGTTGGAAGAGTTGCTGTTGAAAAAAATATCAAAGCATTTTTAGATTTAGATCTTGAAGGTACTAAAATTATAATTGGTAAAGGTCCTGATTTAAACAATTTAAAAAAAAAGTTTCCAAAAGACATTTTTTTAGGTGAGAAAACAAATGGAGAATTAGCTTCTCATTTTGCATCATCTGATGTTTTTGTATTTCCAAGTAAAACAGATACGTTTGGTATAGTTGTCTTAGAGTCTTTAAATTGTGGCACACCAGTCGCAGCTTACCCTGTACCGGGACCTAAAGATATATTAGGGGGTACTAATATTGATACTTTAGATAATGATTTGAAAACCTCTGCTTTAAAAGCTTTGAAGGTAAGTCGTCAAGATTGTCTTGATTTTGCAAAAAAATATTCTTGGGAGGAAACGGCAAAAATATTTTTTGAAAATATTTCACCTAATAATTAAAGACAATATACATTACATTTGTTAAAACATATCCATGTTTTGGGCAGAGTTGATACTTATAGTTATAATAATCATTTTATTATATTTTTTATTTAAAAAAAATATTAAGCCAGAAAACACAGCACCAGTTGTAAACAAGACTAATAAGGATGATTTAGGAAAAAGAGTAATTATTGAAGAATTAGAAGATCAATTCTTTGCTTTAGATAAATATAATTTAATCAAATATCTAAACAAAAGTGCAAAACAACGTTTCGGAGAAAACCTAATTGATAAAAATATTTCAAGTGTAATTAGAGATACAAAATTATTAGAAACGATTGAAGAGGCTATCAAAGATCAAACTACAAAAAATGTCAATGTAGAAATAAATTTACCATCTTATCAACTTTACAAAATCTATGTTATTCCTGGTCCGACCCATTTGTTTCCAGAAATAAACTCTGTCGTATTGTTTCTAAAAGATTTTACAGAAATAACAAAAGCACAAAAACTAAAAACTGATTTTGTTGCAAATGTGAGTCATGAATTAAGAACACCTTTAGTTTCGATTAAAGGTTCGTTAGAAACTATTCTTGGACCAGCTTCAAAAGACCAAGAGGCGCAAAAAAAATTTATGTCTATCATGTCTGATCAAGTATTAAGAATGGAAAACCTAATCAATGATTTATTGATTTTAAGTAGAATAGAATTGGAAGAACATATCAAGCCTAATAAAATTGTGAGCTTAAATGATCTTTTTACAAATATTAAAAGTAACTTTGAATTAATTCTTAAAAAAAAGAAAATCAATTTACATATTGAACTTATGGAACCAACCTTAGTTTTTGGTGATAATGATAAATTGTTAACTGTATTTTCAAATTTAATTGATAATTCAATTAAATATTCACAAGATGGAAAAAATATATACGTAAAAAGTCAAATCAGTGAAGGTAAATTAATTGATAAAAATATCGTTATTATCATTAAAGATGAAGGTGTTGGAATACCTCACCAGCTAATTCCAAGAATAACTGAAAGATTTTTTAGAGTAGATACAGAAAAAAGTAAAAAGGTTGGTGGTACAGGTTTAGGTTTAGCTATAATGAAACATATTATATCTCAACACAGAGGTGACTATGAGATTCTCAGTAAAGTTAATGAAGGTACTGAAATTAAGATATATCTTCCAACAAAATAACTAATTTAAAAAATTGTTTAAAATTAACTCTTATTCAACCAAGATTTAACAAATCTTTTGTTGATTCGTATCTTAGTTTATTTAAAATTAATTTATGATTAAGATATTACATAGTATTTTAATTATTATTTTTTTTTTAATGTCGATCATTACTAAAAGTAATGCATCAGATATTTCTACAATTTTAAGAAACCAGCAATTAACTGTTTTTGATATTGGTATCTTTAGATTACAGGAAGACTTAAAAAGTTCATATCCTGAAATAAAAAAACATAAAGATGTACCGTATGAAGATATATATATAGATGTTCTCAGTTCCTATTGGAGAAATACAGTAGATTTAATTGTTTCAATTCCAGTAAATGAAAATTTAAAAAAAGAGAACTACATGTCAGATTCATTGAGATGTCGAAACATATTTAATTCTGTTAGAGATCATTTACTGAGAAATGAAAATATGAGTAATTATAGGTTTACTATGGCGACAAGCTATTTAACATCTATTTTTTCTACTCCTACTAGTTGGCCAAAATGGCGTTATGACCAAAGTATTCTTGAGGAATTAGTTAATTTGGTAAAACTGGAAGTTGTCTTAAGACCAACCCCAGATCTTGCTTTTAAGGATAACGTAAATCCAGTTTCATGCAAAGGTGGTCTAGAAACTGAAAATAGTGAGATTATTGTCTCAATGAAATACAACTAAAAAGTTAGGTTTTTAACAAAACTGTAATAATTCTGTAATATTAAAGATTCAATAAATTTATACGAGTCAGGCATCTTTTAATTAATAAATAACGAAAGGATTAAAGATAATGAAAAAACTAACTATAGTGATTGCTTCTTTAGTTGCTCTATCAATAGCAACTGTTGCTCAAGCAAGAGATCAAATTAAGATAGTTGGTTCGTCTACAGTATTCCCTTACGCGACTGTTGTTGCTGAAAGATTTGGTGGTTCAGGATTCAAAACTCCTGTAATCGAGTCGACTGGTACTGGTGGAGGAGCTAAACTATTCTGTGCTGGTGTTGGTGAGCAACATCCAGATATTACAAATGCATCAAGAGCTATGAAAGACAAAGAGAAAGCCCTATGTAAGAAAAATGGTGTAAATGATATTGTTGAGATCGTAATTGGTAACGATGGTATTACATTAGCTTACAGCAAAGATGCAAAACCAGTAAACTTTACTAAAGAACAATTATATTTAGCATTAGCTGCTCATACTGTAGTTGATGGTAAGTTAGTTCCAAATATTTATAAAACTTGGGACCAAATTGACCCTAGCTTACCAAAACAAAAAATTTCAGTAATGATCCCACCAGGAACATCAGGAACTAGAGATGCTTGGAATTCTTTAGTAATGAAAAAAGGCATGACTAAAGAAGCTAAAGCTCTTTATAAAGCAGGTTTTGAAGCTGGAAATAAAAAATACAAAAAACCACAAAAACTTTACAGAGAAGATGGAGCTGCTATTGAAGTAGGAGAAAACGATAGTTTAATAATCCAAAAGTTAACTCAAGATAAAGATATGTTTGGTTTCTTTGGTTTCAGTTATTTCTTAGCTGCTAAAGATAAATTACAAGCTGCTAGCATTGATGGTGGACAACCATCATTAGCCTCTATTCAAGATTATAGTTATGCTGTTGCTAGACCTTTATTCTTCTATGTGAAAAAAGCTCACGTTGGAGTAATTCCAGGATTACATGAGTTTGTGAAAGAATTCACAACTAAGAAAGCTATTGGAAAAGGTGGTTACTTAGCAGATATTGGTTTAGTTCCATTAGACTCTAAGTTGTATAAAACAACTAGAACTAATGCTACGAAGCTAGTTGCTATGGGTAATTAATTATTACTCTGTTAACAAATAATTAAAAAGGGGGTCTTTTTAGACCCCTTTTTTTTGAAATAAGAGTAAAGTCCTCAATAAAGGAGATTCTTTGAACTTAATATTGTTTATATTTATTGTTCTTCTGGGTTTCACAAGTTATTATTTTGGACGTAGAAAAGCATATACAATTCAATCTACAAATAAAAGATTAACTGCATTACCACAATTTTATGGTTATTATCTTGCAATTTGGTGTGCAATACCAGCTTTTATAATTTTTTCTTTATGGGCAATTTTTGAGCCCACAATTGTAAAACTATTAATCTTAAGTGATTATTCAAATCAAGGTTATCTTGATGATGAATTAAATTTAATTTACGAAAAAACAAAAGCATTGTCTCGAGGACAATTTACCGGAGAAATTACACCTTTTATTGAGGCTTCAGCTGAAAAATATTTAAGTCTTCGATCAATAGCTCAAAGTTCAAAAGCTGTTATAGTATTATCTATAATTATTGCCTCTGTTGCTTACGCTTATAAAAAAATTTCATCTAATTCTAGAACAAGAGAACCAGTTGAAAAATTTTTGAAAGCAGTTTTATTTACAGCTTCTTTAGCTGCAATATTAACTACTGTTGGAATAGTATTTTCACTTATATTTCAAACTATAGATTTTTTTAAAGTAATTCCATTATTTGATTTTGTCTTTGGAACTCATTGGTATCCTGCAAAAGCTTTTGTTAGAGATTCTTCAGAGGCTTTAGATCCGACAATGTACTCCGATACTTTTGGAGCAGTCCCTATTTTTGCTGGTACTTTTTTTATTG
The DNA here is from genome assembly GCA_902594705.1 of uncultured Pelagibacteraceae bacterium. Taxonomy (GTDB): domain Bacteria; phylum Pseudomonadota; class Alphaproteobacteria; order Pelagibacterales; family Pelagibacteraceae; genus Pelagibacter. Next base: position 102,754 of record CACJNI010000004.1, on the reverse strand, counting down.
CTTTCATAGCTATGTGTGTTGCTATTCCTATTGGACTAATGAGTGGAATTTATTTGGCTGAGTATGCATCAGTTAAAGTTAGACAATACGCAAAACCTTTAATTGAAATTTTAGCTGGTATACCAACAGTTGTTTATGGATTTTTTGCTGCTCTAACAGTTGGACCTTTTTTAAAGGAAATAGGTAATAGCATGGGTTTAGACGTTTCAGCTGAAAGCGCTTTAGCGGCAGGCGGAGTAATGGGCATTATGATTATACCATTCATTTCAAGTTTAAGTGACGATGTGATTACAAGTGTACCTCAAAGTTTAAGAGATGGAAGTTATGCCATGGGAGCAACCAAATCAGAAACAATAAAAAAAGTTATTTTTCCTGCAGCATTGCCTGGTATAGTTGGATCTATTTTGCTTGGTGTTTCAAGAGCAATTGGAGAAACAATGATAGTTGTTATGGCCTCTGGTTTAGCTGCTAATTTAACTTTAAATCCATTAGAATCTACTTCAACAATTACAGCGCAAATTGTTGTAATATTAATTGGAGATCAAGCTTTTGGCGACCCAAAAACGCAAGCTGCATTTGCTTTAGGTATGTCATTATTTTTAGTAACGCTCTGTTTGAATATTGTGGCCTTAAGAGTAGTTAAAAAATATAGAGAAAAATATGAATAAAAATAAAGAACAATTATTAAATAAAAGATATAAAGCTGAAAAGAGATTTCGATTATACGGTCAAAGTGCAATTTTTATGGCACTTTTATTTTTAACAATCTTTATTTTTAAAATTTTTTCGACAGGCTATTCAGCCTTTCAAAAAACTTGGCTTATTGTTCCAGTTACTTTTGATGCTGAATTAATGATGTTAGAGCAAAATCCTTCTAAAGAGGATTTAAAAGATGCTGATTATTACGATATAGCATTAAAATCAATGGCTGATTTGGATCCAAATGCTAATGAGGATCAAGAAAATGAGCTGAAGAGAATGGTCTCTTACTTTTTCGAAAGAGAGATTAAAAGGGAACTTTTAAACGACCCTTCATTAATTGGAAAAACTAAAGATGTTTATTTAACTGCCTCAGATGATTTAGATCAAGTATTTAAAGGCAATTATCCAAGAGATTTACCTGAAGATCAAAGAAGAGTTACGGATTATCAATTAAAGATTTTTGATCAACTTGTAGAACTAGGAAAAGTTGAAAGTAAATTCAATTTAAGTTTTTTTACATATCCTGATTCAAGAGAAGCTGAATTAGCTGGTATAGCAAGTTCATTTATGGGATCAATATTTTCTATACTTGTTTGTTTAATGATAGCTTTTCCTGTAGCAGTTCTAGCAGCTATTTATTTAGAGGAATTTGCTCCTAAAAACAGATTTACTGATTTTATTGAGGTAAATATAAATAATTTAGCAGCAGTACCTTCAATTGTTTTTGGTCTTTTAGGACTGGGTATTTTACTTGCTGTATTTCAATTACCTAGGTCAACACCTCTAGTCGGTGGAATAACTTTATCGTTGATGACTTTACCAACAATTATTATTGCTTGTAGAGCATCTTTAAAAGCAGTTCCTCCAAGTATAAGAGAGGCAGCACTTGCAATGGGTGCTAGTAAAATGCAAACTACAATGCATCATACAGTTCCGTTATCTATGCCAGGGACTTTATCCGGTACAATAATTGGTTTGGCCCAAGCTTTAGGCGAAACCGCACCTTTGATATTGATTGGCATGGTGGCTTTTGTAAATACAATACCAGGATCTCCTTTAGATCCAGCTGCAAGTTTGCCAGTGCAAATTTATATTTGGGCAGAGAGCGCTGAAAGAGGTTTTGTCGAGAAAGTTTCTGCCTGTATTATGGTTCTATTAGGATTTTTAATTATAATGAACTTATTTGCACAAATAATTAGACATAAATTTGAAAAAAAATGGAGTTAAGATGATAAAGATAAATTCAAAAAATGTAGATGTTTTCTATGGAAAAAAACAAGCTCTATTCAATATAAATTTAGATATTGAAGAAAATCAAGTTACAGCACTGATTGGGCCTTCAGGTTGTGGTAAATCTACTTTTTTAAGATGTCTAAACCGAATGAATGACGTTATTGATATATGTAGAGTAAAAGGGCAGATTATAATTAATGATTTTGATATCAATGATAAAAGTTGTGATGTTGTTAGATTAAGAGAAAAAATTGGTATGGTTTTTCAAAAACCAAATCCTTTTCCTAAAACTATTTATGAAAATATTTCTTATGGTCCAACAATTCATGGTATGGCTCAATCAAAGAATGAAATGGATGAAATAGTTGAAACTAGCTTAAAAAAGGCAGCATTATGGGAAGAGGTGAAAGATAGACTTCATGAACCAGGTACTGGTTTGTCTGGGGGTCAACAACAAAGATTATGTATAGCAAGGGCAATTTCAGTTAAACCTGAAGTTATTCTAATGGACGAGCCTTGTTCTGCTTTAGATCCTATTGCTACAGCTCAAATAGAAGAACTAATTGATGAGTTAAAAAAAGACCATACTATTATAATAGTCACTCACTCAATGGCACAAGCTGCAAGAGTTTCTCAAAATACAGGTTTTTTTCACCTTGGAGAATTGATAGAACATGGTTCTACTGATAAAATATTTAAGAATCCAGAAAACAAAAAAACTCAGGATTATATCACAGGGAGGTTTGGATAATGACCGAAGCACCACATACAGTAAAGTCTTACGAAGAAGAACTTAAAAATTTAAATAGCAATATAATTAAAATGGGTGGATTTTGTGAAGAAGCTTTGGGTAAAGCTATTCAAGCAATTACTACAAGAAATAGTGATAATGCTGAGGCAGTAATTAAAGATGATGAAAAAATTGATAAATTTGAGACTTTAATTGAACAGCAAGTAGTAAATTTAATTGCTTTAAGACAACCTATGGCCATAGATCTTAGAGAAACAGTCACTGCTTTAAAGATATCTTCTGACCTTGAGAGAATAGGTGATTTAGCAAAAAATATTTCTAAAAGAACTCTTTTGTTAAATGAAAATTTACCAAAAAATTTAGTAGATGCTATTATAAGAGTATCTTCGGATGCTCAAAAACAATTGAAATCAATATTAGATGCATATTTAGAAAGATCTTCGAGTATGGCAATTAATGTATGGGAAAGCGACGAACAAATTGATGATTTAACAAATTTATGCATGCAAGAAGTGATTAGATATTTAAAAGATAACGAAAATAACTTAAGTGATGGAACCCACTTATTATTTGTAACTAAAAATATAGAGAGAATAGGTGATCATACAACCAACATTGCTGAGCAAGTATATTATTTAGTTAAGGGAGAATATCTAGAGGGTGATCGACCAAAAGGCACAGAACCTATTGTTACTGGAGAAAAGTAAAATATGTCGGCTCACATTTTTATAGCTGAGGACGAGGCTGCTATAATAACTCTACTAAAGTATAACCTTGAAAAAGAAGGTTACAAAGTAAGTTTCTGTGAAAATGGTGAAGATGCACTTAAACAAATTAAAGATAAGCTTCCTGACTTAATATTAATGGATTGGATGTTGCCCGATTTGTCAGGCGTTGAAATATGTAAAAATTTAAAAAAAGACAAAAAGCATAATGACATACCAGTAATAATGTTAACAGCAAAAGGCGAGGAGGAGGACAAATTAAGAGCTTTTGATACAGGTGCAGATGATTATGTAACAAAACCATTTAGTCAAAAAGAACTTAATGCAAGAATTAAATCTTTACTCAGAAGATCAAAACCACAATCCACCGTTGATGTTGTTGAGTTTACAGATCTAAAAATAGATAGAATAACAAAAAGAGTTTATAGAAATAACATTGAAATATCTCTAGGACCTACAGAATTTAAATTATTAGATTTTTTTATCAAAAATCCAAAAAGGGTATATTCAAGAGAACAACTCTTAAACAATGTTTGGGGAGAAAATATTTACGTTGAAACTAGAACTGTCGATGTGCATATCAGAAGATTAAGACAGGCTATTAATATAGATAATACTAAGCCTTTAATTAGAACTGTAAGATCAGCAGGTTATTCTTTAGAATCTTGAAGGTCTTTAGGTCTAGTAAATTCTTTAATTAAACCATTTCCATCTAATTTATTCCATTCATTAAAATCAAAATAAATTTTTGCAAATGCCGATGTCGGAAATTTGTAGTTTAATAATTTAAAATGGTTGTTGTTGTGATTTTTTGTCAGTGATCTTATTAGATTTCTAACAGTAGGTTCATGGTTAATTAAAAGCACTGATTTATATTTTTTTGGTATTTTTTTTATTATATCTATAATTTTATCTTCACTTGATAAGTATAATTTTTTTGAAGAAATAATTTTTTTTGGTTTATCTATTTTTTTTAATAAAATTTTTAGGGTTTTCTTTGTTCTTTTTGATGATGAAAGTAATATGTAATCAAACTTATAATTTTTTTTAACAAAAAATTCACAAATCTTTTTTGCATTTTTCTCGCCACGCTTACTTAATGGTCTTTCATGATCATCAAGATTTGGGTGGTCCCAGCTAGATTTTGCATGACGCATAACGTATAATTTAAGCATAAATTTTAAATATATGACTGCATTAAAAAAACAAGATAAAGAAACACTAAAATCTAAATACATAAATAGAGAGCTGTCTTGGCTAAAATTCAACGACAGAGTTCTTCTTGAGGCCCAAAATTTTGAAAATCCTCTTTATGAAAGAATTAAATTTTTATCTATAGCTGGATCAAATTTAGATGAATTTTTCATGGTTCGTGTTGCAGGTTTATATAGTCAAATCAAACAAGATGTAGATTCACTTAGTTCTGATGGTCTTACTCCTGATGAACAAATGAGTGAAGTTATTTTGGAAACAAATAATCTTCTTAATAAACAAAATAAAATATTTAGAGATTTAATTCTTCAATTAAAAAAAGCAAATATAAGTATAGTTAAACCTGAAAATTTAAGTAAAACTGAACAAAAAAGATTATTTAAAATTTTTAATGAAGAAATTTACCCTCTGCTAACCCCATCAGCAATAGACCCAGCTCATCCCTTTCCATTTATTGCAAATCAAGGAAGAGCATTAGTTATGAGATTAAATAAGAAAAATAAAAAAAGGACTTTAAATGCAATAATAGTAATTCCAAAAGCTTTATCAAGATTTATTGAAATAGATGGAAATAAAAGTTTTAAAAAATTTTTAATTATAGATGATGTTATAAGTTTTTTTGCCTCTGAAATATTTCCTGATCATGATTTAGATAAAAAAATGTTATTTAGAGTTATAAGAGATAGTGATGTAGAAATTCAAGAGGAGGCCGAAGATTTAGTAAGATCTTTTGAATTGGCTTTAAAAAGAAGAAGAACAGGTGACATAGTACGTTTAGAAATTTTAAAAAATAGTAATAATGACTTAATTAAGTTTATAACCAATAAGTTAAACGTAAAATCTGAATACATCTATGAAATTGAAGGCATTGTTGGAATTCAAGATATAGACCAAGTTTGTAAAATTAAAAATTCTAAATTAAGATTTAAAAATTTTAATCCCAGGGAGGTTGAGAGATTAAAGGAGTTTAATAATAATTTTTTTGATACTATAAAAAAAAAAGATTTAATAGTTCATCACCCTTTTGAAACATTTGATGCTGTCGTTGAGTTTTTAAATCAAGCTGCATATGATAAAAAAGTTATAGCAATTAAACAAACTCTATACAGAACAACGCTAGATTCTCCAATTGTTAAAGCCTTAATAACAGCAGCTGAAAATGGAAAGACAGTAACTGCTTTAATAGAGATCAAAGCAAGATTTGATGAAGAAGCAAACATTCAACTTTCAAGAAGTTTAGAAAATGCAGGAATTCAAATAGTTTATGGTTTTGCAAAATATAAAACACATGCAAAATCATCTTTAATATTAAGAAAAGAGCAGGGAAAAATTCAAACTTATATACATCTGGGAACTGGTAATTATCACCCAGTTAATGCAAAAATTTATACTGACTTATCTTTATTTAGCTCTGATAAAAAAATAGCAACTGATGTGGAAAAATTTTTTAATTATGTAACTGGTTATTCAAAACCACGAAATCTTAGTAAAATATCTATATCACCAATTAATCTTAGGGAAACCTTGAACAAATGTATTGCTAACGAAATAACAAATGTCAAAAAAGGTAAAAAAGGTGAAATATGGGCCAAAATGAATTCCTTGGTAGATCCAGCGATAATTGATAAATTTTACGAAGCTTCAAATGCTGGAGTAAAGATATTTTTATTTGTAAGAGGTGTTTGTTGTTTAAGACCTGGAGTTAAAGATAAATCTGAAAATATAATAGTTAAAAGCATGATTGGAAGATTTTTGGAACACTCAAGAATTTATTGTTTTGCAAATGGAAAAACAATGCCTAGTAGAGATGCAAAAGTTTTTATTTCATCAGCAGATTTAATGCCAAGAAATTTAAATCGAAGAGTAGAACTTCTAGTTCCAATTGAAAACCAAACAGTCCACGAACAAGTTCTTGATCAAATTATGTTAGCTAATTATTTAGATAAAAAACAAAGTTGGGAACTTGATGCTAGTGGAAATTATAAAAAAATTAAATATAGTGAAAATGATTCTTTTTCAGCCCATGATTATTTTATGAATAATCCTAGTTTATCTGGAAGAGGTAAAGCTAAATTAAAAATGAAACCGAAAAAATTAAACTTAAGACTTATTAAAAGTGGAAATTAAAGTTTTTAAAAATAAACAAAATTTAAAATTAAAACCTGCTAAATTAGCAGTTATTGATATAGGCTCTAATTCTATTAGGATGCTAATTTATGAAGATTTTAGCTCTTCTCGTGTGCCTTTTTTCAATGAAAAAGCTGTTTGTGAACTTGGTAAAAATTTAGATAAATCAAGAAAACTTCATAAGTCTGGTGTTGATTATGCTCAAAAAGTATTGAAGAGATTTTCAGAGATTTTAAATGTTTCTAAAATTTCAAATTTAAAAATAATAGCAACTGCAGTTTTAAGAGAAGCAACTGATGCAAAACCATTTGTTGAATACGTAGAAAATCTTTTTAAGAAAAAAATAGAAATCTTAAGTGGAGAGGAAGAAGCAATTTGTTCAGCTGAAGGTGTTAAAATTGGATTTGATAATGTAGATGGGTTAGTTGCTGATCTTGGTGGAGGTAGTTTAGAATTAGCTCGAGTTGAAAATGGTTTGATCACTAATAAAACATCTTTACCCTTAGGTGTTTTAAGATTAATTAATAATCCAATTGTAAAAAAGAGAAACCTTTCTAAATATATAAAAAAACTTTTGAGAGATGAAAAATGGTTATCTAAAAAAAAATTTGAAAATCTTTATTTAGTTGGCGGAACATGGAGAGCTTTATTTAAACTTCATCTTTTTCAAAATAAACACCCTGTCCACATAATCCATCAGTATTCAGTAAATTATGAAACTTTATCAACATTTATAGAAAAAATAGCATCGTTCAATAAAGCAAAACTAAAAACAGTTGAATATATATCTAAATCTAGAACACCTTATCTACCATATAGCTCTATAATTTTAGATGAGATCATGAGAGTAACAAATCCAAAAAACATAATATGTTCCATAAGCGGTATTAGGGAGGGATCTTTGACGAAAGATTACTTTAAAAATATTGATAACTCTCAAGTTTTTGAAAAATCATTAGAATATATTTCTAAGAAGAGAGGTGATTTGGGATTAACCTACAAAAAGTATTATGAATTTATCAAACCTGTATTTGATGGTAATGAATATTTTGATGAAAAATTGCTTAATTTAGCTTGTGTTTTAAGTCATATGGATTGGGGACTTGGTGCTTTTCAAAAAGCAGAATTAGTTTTTCAAGAAACATTAAATACTCCATTATTGAGACTTTCACATAAAGAAAGAATTCAAATAGCTCTTTCATGTTATTGGAGGTACTGCAGCATTAAATACAACCCTAAAATAGAATATTTAACTTTTTTAAATAATAATGAAATTTTTTCTAGTAAACAAGTTGGTGCAGCCTTAAGATTTGCACATTCACTTACATCTATTTCAACTATCTTCTTAGAGGAATTTAAATTGTATAAAAGAGGTAACTCTGTATTTTTAAAAATTCCAGCACAACACCAAGAAATAATTTCTAAACAAGTTACAAAAAGATTTAAAGCTCTGGCGAGAGAATTATTTTTAGAACCAAGAGTAATTTATTCAAATAATTAATATATAATTTAATTTATTACAACTTACAGGTTAGTGATTTTTCTTCTTTAATATATTTTTAATTTTATTGAAACATATCTTTAATCCAAATGTAATATTCTTTTGTGATTAAATTGTATACATTGAACCCCTGAAATACGCTCGGTATTATTATTGAGCGTATTTCTTTTTATAAAACAAATACATTCCTATATGGGATGCATTGTTAAATTTACCATTCTCAATTAATTTAATTATTTGATGATCTGAAACTATGTGGATTTTAATTCCTTTTTCAGGCTTTGAAATTTTAATAAGATTATTACAAAAAAAACCAGTAATTTTAGTGGTGAGTCGACCTGGTTCAGAATAAAATGAAGTAATTTTTCTTAATTTATTTCTTGATTTATATCCTGTTTCTTCAATTAATTCTTTTTTAGCAGATATTAAAGCTGTTTCATGTTTTTCAATTATACCAGATGGAAACTCAAAATTAATTTGATTTATAGGAATTCTTTTTTGTGAAACCAAAATATACTTGTTCTTAATTTTGGGTATTACTATTGAAAGGTTTGAGGTTTTTAAAAAATGATAAAATTCTTTTTTTTTAAATTTTTTATTAATTAATTTAATATTGTTTGTTAGTTTTAAATTTTTCAATCTTTTTCTAAGAATAATTTTTTTGCGATATAAACAGCAATTAACATACCAATTAATTCTGCAATTATATAAAAAGGAGTGTTTAAATAACTTATACCAGTAAACGACTCTGTGAATGTTCTTGCTATTGTTACAGCAGGATTTGCAAAAGAAGTTGACGAGGTAAACCAATAACCAGCAGTGATATATAAACCCACTGATCCAGCAACAGCTATTTTACCTGATTTCATTGAACCAAAAATAATTAAAATAAGACCCAACGTAGCAACTATTTCAGAAGTAAAAATATAAATCCCACTCCTTGACTTTGTTGATAATTCAAAAACCTGATGTTCAAAAAAGAAATTAGCTAATGCTACACCTAGCAAACATCCAAGTATCTGAGCAGAAATATAAAAGGGTAGAAGGTTTTTTTTTAACTTTCCTGTAATTGTCATAGCAATACTTACAAATGGATTGAAATGAGCCCCAGATACATCAGCAAATACTGTTATTAGTACAAACAATCCAGCTCCGGTTGCCAATGTGTTTGCTATTAGCATTACTGCTATATCATTAGTTAGATTTTCTGCCATTAAACCTGATCCAACTATGATCATGACCAGAAAGCAACTTCCAATGAACTCTGAAAGAAAATATCTATTTTTATTTTTCATCTATCCAATCTTTAATTTTATTACTTATAATATTGAAAGTTTTTCTAATGATTATTTGCTTTTCTTCGTCATTTGCATTTTGAAGTTTAGCTACCGGATCTTCTATATCCCAATGTATAATTTGATTTTTATCAGGCCAAATAGGACATACCTCATTATTTGCGTTGTTGCATACTGTTATTACATGATCCATTTTTAATTCTTTATTGATAAATTCTTCAAAGTTTTTAGAACTGTAATTAGTTAGATCATAACTTTTATTTTTTTCTAAAAAACTTTTAACATCTTCATTGATTTTTCCAGATGGATTACTACCAGCACTAAAAGCATTAAATTTATTTGAGTATTCGTTATTAATAATACTCTCAGCGATAATGCTTCTCGCTGAATTTCCTGTGCATACAAATAAAATATTTTTCATTAAAAAATAATTTTATAAATACCAATTACAAACAAAGGAATTTGTAATCCAAAATTAGTTAATATGGCCTTATCTTTTAATAAAAAACCCGATATTGTCCATCCAACTACACCAAGACCATGAAAATATATATTAATTGGATATATATTTAAATTTGTAAGCAATATTCCTGTTAAGACTAAAAACGTGCTTATCCATTTGAGATATTTTTTTAAAAACATAAAACTCCTTTCTCTATACTTATGACAGTTATGTTAAAGATTTATTAAAATTATTATTTTATATTAAATTGATTATGTATCTATGGATAAAATATCCTCCGATTAGCAATATTAAACCTGTAATATAAATTATGAAAAAATTCATATTAAAAGATTTTGCAAAAAAGAAGGGTATAAAGAATAAATAACTTGCTGGTACTGCAATAAATATACTTTTTGTAAACATTACTGTTTTTTCTGTATCATTATGCTCATAATACGAAAAAAGTATCGCTATTAGTGATACCAAGGGTAATGCAATAATAAATCCAGCGAGCTTAGGATTTTGACCAGCCAACCAACTAGAAAATGCGATAATTAAACCCCCAGCAATAATTTTAAAAAGAAAGAATAACATTGTCGTAAATATTTATAGCTATATACAAATTATTTAACAGAACATTTTTTGCAAAGCCCAAAGAATTCAAGATTATATTTATTGAATTTCATACCCGCTTTGTCTTGAAAATTTTTTAAATATTTTGAAAGTTTGCTGTCACTAATTTCACTTACTTCTTCACAGCTTTCACATATTGAAAATGCTGTTGCCTTAGAAATCTGACAATTTGAATTTTTGCATGCAACGAAAGCATTTCTACTTTCAATTTTGTGAATTTTTCCAATTTCAACCAATTTATCAAGCGCTCTATAAACTTGAAGAGGGGCTTTAATACCTTTTTTTTGTAAATTATGTAAAATTGAATAAGCTTTTATGGGCTCATTTACTTTTTCAATGTAATCAAGAACTATTTGTTGATTTTTTGATAGTGTTTCCTGTTTAAGCATAGTTTTTCTTTTATCAATTTCCCATTAGTTTTTCAATTGTATCGTCTGTTTAACTTTAAATAGAGATATTACAAATAATAATAACGCTGCAGCAATGATAGATGGACCCGAAGGAGTATTGAATTGCAATGAAGAAAATAAACCCATGATTACTGATAATAATCCTCCACATATAGAAAAAATTACCATCTTTTTGGGAGTATCTGATATGTTACGAGCCATAGCCGTTGGTATAATTAACATCCCAGTTATTAATAAAAGTCCTACAATTTTTATAGAAATTGCAATTATTGCTGCCATTAAAATAGTAAATATTGCTTTTGCTCTATCAGGATTTAATCCTTCTGCTTCTGCAAGTTCATAATTTACTGTTGAAGCAAATAAAGGTTTCCAAATTATTTTTAATACAATTAAAATTATTGCTCCTCCTCCCCATATAATTATCAAATCATCAACATTAACAGCTAATATGTCTCCAAATAATAGTCCCATGACATCAAATCTTATAAATGAGAGAAAACCAATTACTACTAAGCCAACTGCTAATGCTGAGTGAGCTAAAAGGCCAAGTAAAGCATCACCGGGCAAATTAGTATTTTTTTCAAGTTTAACTAATATGATTGCTATTACTGATGAAATGATAAATATCGAAATTGCTATATTAATTTCGAATGCCAATGCCATTGTAACACCAAGTAATGCTGAATGTGCTAATGTATCTCCGAAATAAGATAATCTTCTCCAAACTACAAAGCAGCCCAAAGGACCTGTTACAAAAGCAACACCTATACCAGCAATTAAAGCTCTTATAAAAAAATCATCAAACATTTAATTTTTTTTTATATCTCCATCATTTGAATGAACATGATCATGCTTATGTTCATATATAGAAAGAGTTTGTGAAGCTTGTTCGCCAAATAACAGTTTATACTCATTATTCATTGCAACGTCTTTTGGTGTTCCTGAACAACACACGTGGCCATTTAAACAAATAACATGATCTGTTGCTGTCATAACAGTATGCAAATCATGAGAAATTAATAAAATTCCACAATTTAATTTATCTGCTATTTCTTTTATTAATTTATACAATGCAATCTCCCCAGTAAAATCAACTCCTTGAACCGGCTCATCCAATACTAAAAGATCAGGTTTTTTTGAAACTGCTCTTGCAAGAAGCACTCTTTGAAATTCTCCACCAGATAAATTTCCTAAATTCTGGTTTTTAAGATGATCTGCACCCGTTAATTTTAAAGCTTCATTTATTTTTTCTTCATCGAGTTCATCTGTTAAAACCATAAAATCACTCACTTTAAGTGGCAATGTCCAGTCAATTGAAATCTTTTGAGGAACATATCCAATTTTATCAGTAAATTTTTCTACATTGCCTTCTATATTTTTATGAAGTCCTATCGCAATTTTTGCAGTTGTGCTTTTGCCAGAACCATTTGGCCCAATTAATGTTACTATCTTTCCTCTTTCAACAATTAAAGAAACGCCTTTTACAAGCCATTTATTCCGTTGTTTTAATCCAACTTCAGTTAATTTTACTAATACATTGTTCTCAATTGTCATTTATTACCTTGACTTATTAATGTTATATTATTACACAATGTTATATTATAACAATTAATACTAAATTAAATTATGAAAAACTTAAAAAAATCAACATTAATAATTACAATATTATCTTTTTTAGCTCTTTTTACATCAGCAAAAGCAGAAATAAAAGTTGTAGCTTCAATTAAGCCTATACACTCTTTAGCTAGCTATCTGATGGATGGAGTTGCTAAACCAGACCTAATAGTCGATGGATATTCTTCACCACATGGATTTCCGTTAAAACCATCTCATGCAAAGATGTTACAAGAAGCTGATCTTATTTTTTGGGTAGGTGAAGATCTAGAAAACTTCATGGAAAAACCATTAGATTCAATTGCAAAAAAAGCTGAAAAAATTGAATTAATGGAAATTAAAGGTCTTAATAAATTAAAATTCAGAGAACGAAATATTTTTGGTGATCATGATGATCATGACGATCACGGACATAAAGAAGATGGCCATAAAGATGATGATCACGATGATCATGACCATAAAAAGAAAGATGGACATGACGACCACGATGATCACGACCACAAAAAAAAAGACGGTCATAAAGAAGACGGCCACGATGATCATGACCATAAAAAGAAAGATGGGCATGACGATCATGATGACCATGGACATAAAAAGAAAGATGACCATGATGACCACGATGATCATGCAGGACATGAAGGTCACCACCACGGTGAGCATGACCCACATATTTGGTTAGATCCAATGAATGCTAAAGTTATATTAAATGAAATGGCAGAGCATTTAATTGAAAATGATGCTAAGAACGCATCAAAATATAAAAGCAATTTAAAGAAAGCACTAAAAGATATTGATAAACTTGTTAGTGACGTCTCTTCTGAATTAAATCAGAGTGTTGCATCAATTGTTTTCCATGATGCTTACCAATATTTTGAGAAAAGATTTAATGTTAATATATTGGGTGCTTTTACAGTTAATACAGATGTAATGCCAGGAGCAGAACAATTGTCTGAAATCAGAGAAATAATTGAGCATGATAAAGTAGCTTGTGTATTTTCTGAACCACAGTTTAATCCAAATATCATTAAAGCTGTAGCAAAAGATATGAATATTAAAACTGGTGTTGTAGACCCATTAGGAGCTACTTTGGATCCTGGAAAAGACTTATATTTTGATTTAATCAGAAATATGTCTAAATCTTTTAAAGGTTGTTAATTAAAAATTGAACTTTTGCCGTAAATAATATCTAATATTATTTATGGCAACCGTTCCTTTAAGTTTAGAAGAAATTTTTCATTTAGCTAAAAAAACATTAATAGCTAACGGATGCGATGAAGAAACAGCAGATACTTTATCTACTTTAATCAAAAATGCTGAAAGAGATGGATCATTATCTCATGGTCTATTTAGATTACCCGCTTATGTATCTGGTTTAAAAAGCGGAAAAATTAATGGTAAGGCTAGACCAGTGATTTCAAAATTAACCCCAAGTGTTGTTAAAGCAGATGGGAAAAATAGTCTTGCCCCAATGGTTTTAAAATATGGAATACCAGAACTCGTAAAAGCTGCAAAAGAAAATGGAGTTGCAGTTTTAGCAATTACTAATTCTCATCATATGGCTGCTATGTGGCCTGAGACTGAAGCAATAGCAGAGCAAGGACTTGTTGCTTTTGCCTGTACATCATATAAGCCAGCAGTTGCACCAGCAGGAGCAATTAAACCTTTATTTGGAACAAACCCAATTTCATTTGCTTGGCCTAGAAAAAATAAACCACCTGTAGTTTATGATATGGCTACTGCATCAATGGCAATGGGAGAAGTTCAAGTTGCAAAAAGAGAAGGGCACAAGGTTCCAATTGGGACTGGTTTAACTAAAGATGGAAAAGAAACAACTGATCCTGGCGAAATAGCAGATGGTGGAGTTTTGTTGCCATTTGGCGGCTATAAAGGCTCAGGAATAGCAATGATGGTCGAATTACTTGCTGGAGCCTTAGTTGGAGATAATTTTAGTTATGAGACGGCTGAGAAGGATACAGATGATGGTGGACCACCAAGTGGTGGAGAGTTTATTTTAGCTATATCTCCTGACAAATTAACAAATTCTGATTGGGATAGTCATTCAAATAAATTCTTTGAGAAAATGAAATCAATGAGAGAGGTTAGGTTACCTGGTGAAAGACGTCACAAAAACAGATTAGATACTGGACCTAGAAATATTAATGAGGAACTTGTTAATAAAATAAAATCTTTAAGTTAATTCAATTTCAATTGGTGTGTGATCTGAAGGTTTTTGTCTTCCACGAGGAAATTTGTTAATTTTAACATCTTTCACAAGATTTATAATTGAGTTTGAAACTAAGAAATGATCAATTCTCATGCCATTATTTTTTTGCCATGCACCGCTTGTATAATCCCAAAAAGTATAACCTTCTTTATCGGGATGAATATACCTATATGCATCATGAAAACCTAAACTTAATAATTCTCTTAATTTTTTTCTTATCTCTAGTCTAAACAATGCATCATTCTCATATCCTTTAGGATTATGAACATCCTCAGCTGATGGAATTATATTAAAATCACCACCAATAATTATATTTTCTTTTTTTTTTAAATAACTTTTTAATTTTTTAATTAAACTTTCTAACCAATATAATTTGTAAGTATATTTTTCTGTATCAACCGGATTTCCATTAGGTGTGTAAATATTTATTAATTTAATAGTTTTTGATTTATGTTTTAGATCTGCAGTAATAATTCTAGATTGTTTATTTTTGTCTTTAAAAATATCTTTTTCAATTTTTCCTAATTTTTTTTTAGAAATTATCGCAACCCCATTATATGATTTTTGACCAAATACATAATTTTGGTAATTTGATTTTTCTAAATCTTCATAGGGATAGTTTTCATCTTGAGCCTTGATTTCTTGCATCATTAAAATATCTGGTGAATATTTTTTTAGATACTCTTTAATATTTTCAATTCTTGCTCTTACAGAGTTAACATTCCAGGAACTAATTATCATTAAAGCGAGAAAGATACGCCACAACCACAAGAAGATTTACTTTGCGGGTTGTTTATTTTAAAAGAATCTCCTATTAATTCTTTTACAAAATCAACTTCAGATCCTTTTAGTAAATCTGCTGATGTTTTGTCGATAAGGATATTATCTTGTTGTAGATCATCATCCTTAGCAGAGTTATCAAATGAGAAATCATATTGAAATCCAGAGCATCCACCACCTTTAATAGCGATTCTAAAAAAGGACCCTTTATCTTTTGATGATAGAAGATGGTTTATCTGCTTTATAGCATTATCTGTAAATTTAATTTCTTTAATCATAATTAAACATTGATAAAAACAATATAATAATATTTTGCCATTTTTAAAGAATGAAAAATTACTCAAAATTAGGAACATTTGCTTCAAAAGGTAGGCTGTTCAAAGAAGCGAGCAATCCTTTCAGATCACCTTTTCAAAGAGATAGAGATAGAATAATTCATTCTACCTCTTTTAGAAGATTGAAGCACAAAACTCAGGTATTTGTGAATACTGAAGGAGATCATTATAGAACCAGAATCACGCATTCCATTGAAGTTTCACAAATTGCCAGAACAATTGCTAAATACTTAGGTTTAAATGATGATTTAGCTGAAACATTAAGCTTAGCTCATGATTTAGGTCATACCCCTTTTGGTCATGCGGGAGAAGAGTCCCTAAATGAATGTATGTATGAATATGGGGGATTTGACCACAACCTTCAAACACTTAGGATAGTAATGTTCATTGAAAATAAATATTTTAAATTTGAAGGTCTTAATTTAACATTAGAAACATTAGATGGACTTATTAAACATAATGGTCCGGTAACAAAGCTATTCAAAATAAATAATTTAATTGGTTTGAAAAATTTAAAAAATAAAATTAATTTTTCAAAAAACTCCTCACTAGAGGCTCAAATTGCATCTATATCCGATGACGTTGCATACAATAACCATGATATTCAAGATGGAATAAAAGCTAAATTGTTTAAGTTAAACGATCTTAAACAAATCACTTTTTTTGATGAAATTTTAAAATCATATAAAAATAAATTAAAGAGTGAAAATAATGATATTCTTGTATATCAAACTATAAGAGACTCTATAAATTTAATGGTTCAAGACTTAATAAAAACAACGACAAGAAACATTTTAGTGAATAAAATATCTACAAAAAAAGATGTATCAAATAAAAAGAATCAAATTGTTGATTTTTCCAACAAATTAAAAATAACTATAAATGAGATTAGAGATTTCCTTAGAATAACTATGTACAATAATAAAGATGTACTAAAAAAAAATAACGAAGGAAAAAAGATAATTAAAAAACTTTTTAATGTAATTAACAAAAATCCAAAAAAGTACATTAAAACTAAATATTTAAAAACTAACAAAGAAAGAGCTATATCTGATTATATTTCTGGTATGACTGATAGGTACGCCATACAATTATATAGAGCATCAAAATGAATATATTTGAGGAATACTTAAATAAAATTTTAGATAAAATTAAATTAGCAAGTGAAGAAAAGCTAATTTTATTACCTGAAAGTTTATCTGGTATAAACGTAGACATACCTCCTAAAAAATTTAAGTGCGATCTGTCAACTAATGTTGCAATGGTTTTGTCTAAAACAAATAATGAATCACCAATTAAAATTGCTGAAAAATTAAAAGATATTATTTTTAAAGACGATAATAATATTGAGAAGATAGAAATAGCAAAGCCTGGATTTATAAATATTATTTTAAAAAAAGAGTTTTGGACCTCATTTCTCTTAAATATAAATAATCTTAGTAATTTTGGTGCAGCACTTAATGGCTCTAAAAAGAAACATCTTATTGAATTCGTCTCTGCAAATCCCACTGGACCATTACATGTCGGTCATTGTAGAGGTGCTATTCTAGGTGATGTTATCTCTAATTTGTTAAAATTTAACAATCAAGAAGTTGTAAAAGAATATTATGTAAATGATCATGGTAATCAAATTTTACATTTTACTAGATCTGTATATTTGAGAATAAAAGAAAAATTAGATAATCAAACGTTTCCAGTAAATGAGGATGATTTATATCCAGGAGAATACATCAAGGATATAGCCCAACATATTATAGATAATAATAAAGATTTACAATTTGATGATTATGAAAAAATTAAGTTAACACTTACTAAACTAGCAATTACAGAGTCACTTAAACTCATTAAGACCAATCTAAATAATTTGGGAATTATTCATGATAATTTTGCGAGCGAGACTGAAATAGTTGAAAATAAAGAGGTTGATAAGGTTATTGAGAAACTTAAAAAAGATAAATTTGTATATATAGGAAAAATCAAAGCTCCCGAAGGAGAAGACACAACTAATTGGGTAGAAAGAGATCAGTTACTTTTTAGATCAACAGATTTTGGGGATGATAAAGATAGGGCATTACAAAAATCTGACAACACATGGACTTATTTTGCTGGAGACGTTGCGTATCATAATACAAAACTAAACAGAAAATTTGATAAATTAATAAATATTTTAGGAGCGGATCATGCGGGTTATATAAAAAGAATTACATCTGTTGTTGAAGCATTATCTGGAGAAAAAAATAAATTAATTTGTAAAGTAAGCCAACTTGTTAAGTTAATAAAAGATGGCAAACCTTTTAAAATGTCTAAAAGAAAAGGTGATTACATTACTGTTGAAGATTTAATTTCTGAAGTAGGAAAAGATGCAACAAGATTTATTATGCTCAGTAGAAGCAATGATGCTGAATTAGATTTTGATTTTACAAAAGTAAAAGAAAAATCCAAAGACAATCCGCTTTATTATGTTCAATATTGTTATGCTAGAATTTCATCGGTTTTTAGAAATATAAACAAAAATATTGATGACAAGATTGATAATGAAAATAACAATATGCAATTTAATAATGAAGAAATTGAAATTTTTAAAAAAATTTCTGAATGGCCCAAATGTGTAGAAGTTTCCACTAAAAAACTAGAACCTCATAGGATCCCAGTATATTTATATGAGTTATCATCACAGTTTCATTCATATTGGAATATGGGAAAAGACGATGTTGAAAAAAGATTTATCAATGATGATAAAACAATAAATATAGAAAAACTAATATTTTTAAAATCTATTGCAAAAACAATTAAAACTGGAATGGATATTATAGGTGTTGATACACCTGAAAAAATGTAATGCTAAAAGAGCTCAAATATCTATTTTACTTAATAATTATATTTTTCTTTCTATTTTTTACTCTAAGATATTATTTTTCAGACGATAATTACAAGAAATCATATAGAGCAGTTTCAAGTATTGATGAAAAAATATCATCTAACGAAAATAATCTATTTATTCTTAAAAATGACACGGACAACATTATTGAATATGTAGAATACAAAAATAAAAACACAAAAAAATATTCTTTTTGGGAATTGTTATATAATGATTAAAAAAACTAGAGCTTTTATATGTGGCATTAGTGGACATAATTTAAAAAAAAGTGAAGTAAGTTTTTTAAAAAAATATAAGCCATGGGGAATAATCCTTTTTTCAAGAAATATAAAATCAATCAATCAAGTTCAAAAATTAACTGGTTCGATTAAAAAAATATTTAAAAACTCTAATTATCCAATTCTAATTGATGAAGAAGGTGGAAGAGTAAGTAGATTAAGAAAATTCATAGATAATTCCATTTTTAGTGCAAAATATTTTGGTGATTTATATTCAAAAGATAAAAAAAAATTTGATATTTATTTCAATGTTTATGTTAAGCAAATATCCTATTTGTTAAGACTTATTGGTATTAATATTAATACAGTTCCCGTATTGGATTTAAGACGAAATAAGTCTCATAAAATTATAGGTGATCGATCCTATTCAAATGATAAAAAAACTCTGTCTAAAATTGGCGATATATCTATCGAAAAATTTCACGAAAATAGGGTTGGCACAGTAATTAAACATCTTCCAGGTCATGGTTTAGCTAAAGTTGATAGTCATTATAAATTACCAGTTATAGACAAAGATCTAAAGTATCTTAAAAAATATGATTTTTTTCCATTTACCAAAAAAAAATCTGTTTTAGGTATGACCGGTCACTTGTTGTTTAAGAAACTTGATCCGATAAATAACGTTTCACATTCTAAAAAAATCATAAAAATGATTAGAAGAGAAATATCATTCAAGGGAATATTAATGTCAGATGATATTTCTATGGGTTCTCTTAAAGGTAATTTAAAAAATAACGTTATTAAATCTTTTCGTGCAGGTTGTAATTTGGTGCTTCATTGCAATGGAAAAATGAGAGAAATGAATGTGGTAGGTCAAAATTCACCTTATATCGATGATTTTATTGTAAAAAAAACTTCTAAATTAATTCAAATAATAAGTTAAATTTAAATCCATGAGTGATTCTTTAGAATTTAATGTTGATCTTAGTAATTACTCTGGATCATTAGAAATACTTTTAGATTTAGCAAAATCACAAAAAGTTGATTTGGAAAATATATCAATCACCAAATTAGCAGATCAATTTCATGATTTTATAACAAAAACTGAAAATTTAAATTTAGAATTAGCCTCAGAATATTTGCTTATGGCTACTTGGTTAACTTATCTTAAATCTAAACTACTATTACCAGAAACAGAAGAAGAGGAATTTAAAGCTCTTGAAGTAGCAGAGAAATTAAAACTCCAACTTAAAAAACTTGAATTAATAAGATTATTGTCTTCTCAGATGTTGAGCAGAAAAAGATTAGGTAAGGATATTTTTATGAGAGGTTCAAAAAGTGGAATGAGATCAATTTATAATTCTCAATATTCATTAACATTGTTTGAATTATTAAAAACGTATTCAAATATCGTAATGACAAAAGATTTTCAGAGAATGAATATTCCAAAACTCCCAGTATTTACTACCGAAGAGGGTATTAAAGTCATAAAAGAGTTTTACAATAATTTAAATGATTGGAAAAATATGACTGATTTAATACCAAAAAATTTTAGAAATTCTAAAACTTTAAGTAAGACAGGTAATGCAGGAATTTTTGCTGGATCTTTAGAGCTTGCAAAAGAAGGTAATATATCTATTAAACAAGATAATTTATTTGAGGACATATATATTAAAAAAATCTAATGAATAAATTAAAAAAAAATAATGTTGTATCATTTCCATCTAAATTAAGTGATGTTGATAAAGAAATAGAGGCTATTGTTTTTGCAGCTGCAGAGCCTTTAAATATTGAAACTATTGAAAATAAAATTTCAAAAAAGACAGATGTTGAAAAATCTTTATTAAAACTTCAGAATTTTTATTCTGATCGTGGAATAAATTTAGTCTGTATATCAAATAAATGGTCTTTTAGAACTTCACCAAATTTATCCTCATTAATGTCTCAACAAAAAACTGTTGAAAAAAAATTATCAAAGGCTGCGATAGAAACACTTGCAATTATTGTTTATCATCAACCAGTCACTAGAGCTGAAATAGAAGAAATTCGTGGTGTTGCGTTTGGAAATAATACACTTGAGATATTGATGGAATTGAACTGGGTTAGACCTCAAGGTCGAAAAGATGCCCCTGGTAAACCAATTCAATATGGAACAACAGATGACTTTTTAAGTCATTTCAATCTCCAAAAATTGTCAGATCTTCCAACCGTTGATGAATTAGGAACCGCAGGTCTTATTGATACATCTAGTGTAGATGCATCTATATTTGGAACAGGCAAATTCTATAAAGAAAAACAAGAGGATAAAAAGGAAAATATATACTCCGATATAGATGAGATGCTTAATAGCACTCTTAATACCGATAACGATAAATAAAAAAATAGTTTTAAAACTAAAATTATAAGGTTATAAGTAATTATGAGTATAGGATTTTGGCAAATTGCAATTGTAGTAATTTTAGTAGTATTACTTTTTGGTAGAGGTAAAATCTCTAGTCTAATGGGTGATGTTGCTAAAGGAATTAAAAGTTTTAAAAAAGGTATGGCTACAGATGCTACAGAAGATAGCCAACCAAAAAATATATCTGAAAATCAAGACTCAGACAAAAAAGAGTAATCAATGCCACAGATCGGCTGGTTTGAAATATTAATAATAGTATCTATTGCAATAATAGTTGTAGGACCAAAAGACTTTCCTGTAATGTTAAAAAAAGTTGGATCATGGATAGGTTCTGCTAAGAGATATTTTTCAGATGTTCAAAATCAAGTTACAGAAATAACTGATGTTTCAATTAAAGAAGAATTAAAAAAAAATACTGAGATTATGAAAGAGGATAAACCTAAAGATGACAGCTAAAAAAAAAGAAACAGGTTTTATAAGTCATCTTACTGAATTAAGACAAAGACTAATACATTCATTTATCTTCTTAGCAGTATTATTTGTAGTTTGTTACTATTTTTCTGAATACATATATGGATTTTTAGTTGAACCTTACGCTAATGCTGTAAAGGATGATAATGTTGATAGAAGATTAATCTTTACCGCTCTTCAAGAAACATTTTTAACATATCTTAAAGTTTCTTTTTTTGCTGCTTTCTTTGTGACCAGTCCATATATCCTTATTCAAATTTGGAAATTTATTGCACCAGGATTATACACCCATGAAAAGAAAGCTATTATGCCTTACTTAGTAATTACACCAATACTTTTTTTACTAGGAGGTATGCTTGTTTATTATCTAATTATGCCACTAGCATTTAAATTCTTTTTATCATTTGAAAGTACGGGACTTGGGACTAGCTTACCGATTCAATTAGAAGCTAAAGTTAATGAATACTTATCTCTTGTGATGAAGTTAATTTTTGCATTTGGATTAAGTTTTCAGCTACCAGTTGTATTAAGTTTGCTTGCAAGAATAGGAGTTGTAAATTCAACTTATTTAAGAGAAAGAAGAAAATATTTTGTTGTAATAATATTTGCTGCTGCTGCAATATTAACTCCACCAGATCCAATTACACAAATAGGTTTAGCAATACCTTTGTTAATTTTATATGAATTATCAATTTTTTCTGTAAATATTATCGAAAAGAAAGCTCAAGAGAGAAATGCACAATATTAAGGATATTAGAAAAGATATCGATAATTTTAAAAATACAATTAAAAATCGAAACGTTGATGTAGACTTTGATCAAATACTAAATCTCGATGAAGAAAATAGAAAATTAATTCAAGAAAAAGAAAAATTAGAAATGGAAAAAAAATCTATTTCTAAATCTAAAGATGAAACCCTTTTTGAAAAGTCTAAAGAAATTTCAAATAAAATAGATAATTTAAGTAAAAATCAAAAAAGTGTTAAAGACCAACTTGATCAGATATTAAGTAATATTCCTAATTTACCATTGAATGATGTCCCCGTAGGTAAGGATGAAAATAGCAATAAAGAGGTTGTAAAATCTGGTGAAATTAAAGAAATGAGTTTTAAACCAAAATCTCATTATGAAATTGGTGAAAAACTGAATATGTTAGATTTTGATTTAGCAACAAAAACAACTGGATCAAGATTTGTTTTTGTTAAAGACAAATTAGCATCATTAGAAAGAGCAATTTCTAATTTTATGATTGATACACATGTCATTAATAATGGCTACACTGAAATCTCTCCACCTTTAATGGCTACAGACAACACTATGTTTGGAACTGGCCAATTGCCCAAATTTGAAAATGATCAATTCGAAATTAAGTTTGATGATAAAAATGATAGAAAGTTTTTAATCCCTACCGCTGAAGTGATCTTAACTAATATGGTTAAAAATCAGATATTAAATCTAAAATCTTTGCCAATGAGATTAGTTGCATCAACACCTTGTTTTAGAAAAGAAGCAGGAAGTTATGGTAAAGATACAAAGGGCATGATTAGACAACATCAATTTTATAAAGTTGAACTAGTCAGTATTGTAGAAAATAATAAGTGCATTGAAGAACTAGAGAGAATGACTAATTGTGCAACTAAAATTTTAGATGATTTACAATTACCTTACAGAAAAATTATTTTAAGTACCGGTGATATGGGTTTTAGTGCAGAAAAAACTTATGATATAGAGGTTTGGCTTCCATCTGAAAATAAATATAGAGAAATATCAAGCTGTTCTTCATGTGGAACATTTCAGGCTAAAAGAATGAAAGCTAGATATAAAAATAATAAAAACGAAAATGAATTTGTTGGTACTTTAAATGGGAGCGGACTTGCCGTTGGTAGAACCTTAATTGCGATATTAGAAAATTACCAAACTGAGGATGGTTCAATAACTATTCCTGAAAAACTAAGACCATATATGAACAATATGGAGAAAATAGGTATCAATTAAGAGTTGTCTTCTAAAAGTATATAGTATAAATAATCGTTAACTTTTTAAGGACTTAACATGGACGCAGGAATTGGACAATTTATACCCCTAATTTTAATATTCGTAATATTTTACTTTTTCTTAATTAGACCCCAGCAAAAGAAAGTTAAAGAACATAAGGCTATGGTTGAAGCTTTAAAGCGTGGAGATAAAGTTATTACTTCTGGGGGTATCGTTGGCACTGTAGAACGAGTTATCGATAATGAGAAAGTAGAAGTTATGATAGCTGATAATGTTAAAGTTGAAATTGTTCGAGCTACAGGAATACAAGGACTAGTTACTAAAGCTGAACCAAAAAAATAATAACTTCCTAAAGTGTTATATTTTTCTAAATTAAGAGTTTTTAGTGTTTTAATTTTTACGCTTATTATTTCATATTTTACCATTTCCAATTTTACAAAAGTTGATGATGAATTTTTCTCAAAAAATATAAAATTAGGATTAGATTTACAAGGTGGCTCTTATTTATTGTTAGAGATAGATAACGAACCAGTCATTACTCAAAGATTGCAAAGTAAAGTATTAGAGTTTAAAAAATTTTTCAAAGATAAAGATATTAAGGTTAGAAATTTTGTAATTGAGGATAAGTCAATTATATTCGATGTTGAAAATTCTAAGATTGAGGATGTTAAATCTCTGTTAGATGATGATAAAAGTGAGATAAATCCTTATTTTCAACAATATAAATCCCATCAATTTAACTTTGAAAACATGGATACCTCATTCAAGTTAGAATTTTCTGACTATGGACTAGTATTGTTAAAAAATTCATCATTAGATCAAGCAATTGAAATTGTAAGAAGAAGAGTTGATGAAGTAGGAACTAATGAGCCAAATATTTTAAAAAGAGGTAATGATAGAATTCTTGTTGAGTTGCCAGGATTAGACGATCCTGGTAGAATTAAATCTTTATTAGGTAAAACAGCAAACCTAACATTCCAATTTATATCCAGTAGTTCTGAAGAATCATTTGGTACAGAAAAACTTTCTTTTGAGGATGGCTCTAGTGAAGCCATTGTTAGTAAACGAATTGTTTTAAGTGGTGATAATCTTATGGATGCTAAGCCCACTATGAATAATCAAACTAATGAGACAGTTGTTTCATTTAGCTTGGATAGAGTAGGAGCAAAAAAGTTTGGTAAGGCGACTTCAAATGGTGTTGGAAAAAGGTTGGCAATTGTTTTGGATGGAAAAATTATTAGCGCTCCTGAAGTCAGAGAACCAATTATTGGAGGAAATGGACAGATATCTGGTAATTTCACCTTTCAATCAGCAACAGATTTAGCTTTACTATTAAGATCAGGTGCTTTGCCGGCTCCACTTAATATTATTGAAGAAAGAACTGTAGGTCCCGACCTTGGAAAAGATTCAATTAATGCAGGAATTATGTCATTGATAATAGGATTTATCTTAGTCGTTGCCTTTATGTTTTATAAATATAGATTTTTCGGCTTAATTGCTAACTTAGCCTTAATTTCTAATTTATTTTTATTAGTAGGAATTTTAACATTATTTGAAGCAACTCTTACACTCCCTGGAATTGCAGGTATTATTTTAACAGTAGGTATGGCTGTTGATGCAAATGTTTTAATTTTTGAAAGAATTAAAGAAGAATTAAAAAATGAAAATAATTCAATTGTAGCTTTTGATTCTGGTTATACAAAATCACGAACAACAATTTTAGATGCCAATATTACAACTTTAATCGCTGCAGTAATCCTATTTTTCATGGGCTCAGGTCCAATTAAAGGATTTTCTATAACACTTGGAGTTGGAATACTTACAACACTATTTTCAGTATATTTTATTGCCCGTTTGATTACTGCTTACTATGTCATCAAAAATAAACATAAGGAAAAACTTATATAATGAAAACAATCTATTTTAATAAGTTTTATAAAAGTTTTAATATACTTTCAGGTATATTAATCATAGCTTCCTTAGTTTTCTTAGTTTTTAAAGGATTGAATTTTGGTGTTGATTTTAAAGGGGGTACTCTAATAGAGCTAAGGACTGACAAATCTTCTGCTAATATCACAAAAATAAGAGATAGTTTTAATCAAATGAATCTTGGTGATGTTTCAGTGAAAAATTTTGGTAATGAAACAGATTTTGTAGTTAAATTTGAAAAACAAAATTCAAATGATCCAAAGTTTATAGAGGAGATAAAAACTAAGCTATCAAATTCTATAGGTACGGTTGATTTTAGAAGAGTAGAAAATGTTGGGCCAAAGGTTAGTGCAGAACTTCTGAGATCAGGTGTAATAGCGATAGCTTTATCTTTAGCGGCTATGCTTTTATATATTTGGATCAGATTTGAGTGGCAATTTAGTCTTGGAGCTATTTTAGCTTTATTTCATGACGTTATCATTACATTGGGAGTATTTTCTGTATTTTCATTAGAAATCAATCTTTCAATCGTTGCAGCTGTTTTAACAATAGTTGGATATTCAATGAATGATACAGTTGTAATATTTGATAGAGTTAGAGAAAATTTGCGTAAATATGCTGATATTAAAATATTCGAACTAACAAATATCTCAATAAATGAAACTTTATCACGAACAATAATAACTTCAGTTACTACATTGTTGGCACTTTTATCTATATTTATTTTTGGTGGAGAAATATTGAAAGGATTTTCGTTGGCAATGATATTAGGAGTAATTTTTGGAACTTATTCATCTATTTATATTGCAAACCCAGTACTAGTCTCTTTAAAAGTTAGCCAAAGAACCATTGTTAAGGAAGAAAAAGAATAATTAATATAGGTTTTGTGCTGCTACCATTGTTAACAACATTGGTAAGGATAAAAGTGTATTTGTTCTAGAAAATAGCATTGCAGTCTTTGCTGATTTAGCTTTAACTTCTGGTTCACACTCAACCATACCTAAAGCTCTTTTTTGATTTGGCCATATAACAAACCAAACATTGAATGCCATTATTAATCCTAACCACATTCCAATTCCTATTGCAGTATTTTTTCCGCCACCTGATCCAATTCCTAATGTCATCGCTTGATGAACGTAACCATTAAAATAGGCTAATAATAATCCTGATATGATTGTAAATAGCGCTGCCCATCTAAACCAAAATAATGCTGCAGGAGCTATAACTTTGCCTATTGCAGGTTTTTGTTCGTCTGGAATTTTAGCCATGTTGGGAATTTGAACAAAATTGAAATACCATAGTAAACCAATCCACATAATACTTACAGTTACATGTACGTATCTTAATAACCAGCTCCAAAATAAAACATCAAAATCAAATCCATCATTACCTATGTAAAGACCAATGAATAGTAATATTGCAATAGCCAATGATAAATGAACAGTTTTTGATAATGATTGTAATATCGAAGTCATCTATAAGATGATTTTATATTATTTTTCTATAAAGATTAAGCGGTTTTTTTAAATTTTGTATCTAATAAAGGCTTTAAAAATTTACCTGTATAGCTATCTTTCACTTTTGCAACTTCCTCGGGTTTACCTTCAGCAATAATATTTCCACCTTTAACGCCGCCCTCGGGTCCCATATCTACAATATAATCGGCAGTTTTAATAACATCTAAATTATGCTCAATAACTACAACTGAATTACCCGTTGCAACAAATGTGTGTAAAATTTCCAAAAGTTTTTTTATATCATGTTGATGCAATCCAGTAGTTGGTTCATCTAATATATACATTGTTCTTCCTGTAGACCTTTTAGATAATTCTTTAGCAAGCTTTATACGCTGAGCCTCTCCACCAGAAAGAGTAGTAGCTTGCTGACCAATTTTTATGTAGCCAAGACCCACTTTCTTTAACGTTAGAAGTTTAGTTTTGATGTTTGAAATATTTTCAAAATACTCACATCCTTCATCAACAGTCATATTTAAAACATCTGCAATACTCTTATCTTTGAATTTAATCTCTAATGTTTCTCTATTGTATCTAGTACCTTTGCATTCATCGCATGTTATGTAAACATCAGGAAGAAAGTGCATTTCGTAAGTAATTACACCATCTCCTTCACATGCTTCACATCTTCCACCCTTTACATTGAAAGAAAATCTTCCAGGTTTATAGCCTCTACTTTTTGCTTCAGGTAAATTGGTAAACCAGTCTCTTATAGGACCAAAAGCTCCAGTATATGTAGCAGGATTTGATCTAGGAGTTCTACCAATGGGTGATTGATCAATATCTATTACTTTATCTATTAATTCTATTCCTTTAAAACCTCTGAATGGCTGAGGAATTTTTCTAGACTTATTATTATTCAAAGTAAGATTTAATGCATTGTATAAAGTTTGAAGTATTAAAGTAGATTTACCACTTCCAGACACACCTGTAACACAAGTGAAACTACCCAAAGGTATTTTTAAATTTACGTTATTTAAATTATTTCCTGATGCACCATTGATTTCTAAAAATCTACCATTTTTTGCAAGTCTTCTATTTTTTGGAATAGGTATGAAACTCTTATTTGATAAATATCTTCCAGTAATACTTTTGTCATTTTTTAAAATTTGCTGATATGTACCTTCAGCAACAATTTCTCCACCTTTATTTCCAGCTTCAGGTCCTAAATCTATTATATGATCTGCATTCTCCATTGTTTCTGTATCGTGCTCAACAACAATAACAGTATTACCTAAATCTCTTAATCTTTTTAATGCATCTATAAGCTTAACATTATCTTTTTGATGTAAACCAATTGATGGTTCATCTAAAACGTATAGAACTCCAGTTAAACCTGATCCTATTTGTGAAGCTAGTCTAATCCTTTGTGCTTCACCACCAGATAATGTTCCAGACTCTCTAGATAAAGTCAAATAATCAAGACCAACATTTAAAAGAAAATCTAAACGTTCATTAATTTCTTTTAATATATGTTGAGCAATTTTAATTTGTCTTTTATCTAATTTAACTTCTAAAGATCTAAACCATTCCTTAGCATCAAAAATTGATTTTTCTGTAACTTGGCTTATGTTTAATTCATTTATTTTAACACACAGAGCTTCATCTTTTAATCGATAACCATTACATCTTTCACATTTTGTATCAGATTGATATTGAGCAATTTCTTCTCTTTTCCAATCGCTATCTGTTTCTAAATATCTTCTCTCTAGATTATTGACAACACCTTCAAAGGTTTTTTTATGCGAATACTTCTCATAGCCATCGTCATAAGTAAATTTAATTTCTTCATCATCAGATCCATACAAAATTACATCCTTAATTTTTTTTGGTAGTTTTGACCATTTATCATCTAATGAAAAACCATAATGTTTAGATAAAGATGCTAATGTTTGGGCGTAATACATTGATGTAGATTTTGCCCAAGGTTCAATAGCACCATCTGCAATAGATTTTTTTTCATTTGGAACAACTAAATTTGGATCAACGTTTAATTTCATTCCAATACCTTCACATTCTTCACAGGCTCCATAAGGACTGTTAAATGAAAAAAGTCTTGGTTCAATTTCTTCAATAGTAAAACCACTTTCAGGACAAGCAAATTTGGTTGAGAAAATTAATTTTTCAATTTTTCTGTATTTTTTTGGAAGTGTTTCATTTTCATATTCAACGAAAAGTAATCCATTTGCTAAATTAACAGCTGTTTCAACACTTTCAGCTAATCTGTTTCCTAATGAGGAATTTATTACAATTCTATCAACTAAAATTGAAATATCGTGTTTAAGTTTTTTATTTAACTCTGGAACACTTTCGATATCATACAATTGGTCATCAACTTTAATTTTTCTAAATCCTCTTTTTTTATATCCTAATATATCTTTTTTATATTCACCCTTACGTCCTCTTACGACTGGAGCGTATAAATATATGGTTGATTTTTTTGGTAATTCTTTAATCTTATCAACAATTTGACTAATAGTTTGAGAAGTAATTGGTTTACCTGTAAATGGAGAATAGGGTATCCCTGCTCTTGCATAAAGTACCCTCATGTAGTCATATATCTCAGTAACGGTTGCAACCGTTGATCTTGGATTTTTAGAAGTATTTTTTTGTTCTATTGAAATTGCTGGACTCAAACCTTCTATTAAATCCACATTTGGTTTTTTCATTTTGTCTAAAAACTGTCTTGCATATGCAGATAAACTTTCAACATATCGTCTTTGACCTTCTGCATAGACAGTATCAAATGCTAATGATGATTTTCCCGATCCAGATAGACCTGTTATTACAACAAATTTGTCTTTAGGAATCTCTAGTGAAATATTCTTTAAATTGTGCTCTTTTGCGCCCTTAATAAGTATCTTTTTAAGCATAATTTTAGTTGCTTTAGATTAATAAAATTAATATTCAAGCCTATTAATGTTATAAATAACATTTCAAATATATAAATATTATGGCAGGAAGCTTAAATAAAGTACTTTTAATCGGTCGATTAGGCGCAGATCCAGAAATTAAACAAATGGTTAACGGTAAAAGTGTAGCAAGATTAAGTCTGGCTACTAGTCAATCATGGAAAGATAAAAATACCGGTGAAAAAAAGGAAAAAACTGAATGGCATAGAGTAGTTGTTTTCAATGAAGGACTAGTAAATGTAGTTCAACAATATTTAAAAAAAGGAGCACAAGTATACGTTGAAGGACAACTGACTACTAGAAAATGGAAAGATGAACAATCAGGTCAGGATAAATATTCTACTGAAATTTTAATTCAAGGATACAATTCATCATTAACAATGTTAGGTGGAGGAAATCAAAATTCAATTCCATCTCAAGATAACAAACAAAGTTTTGATGAAAGTTCTATGGCTCAAAACGAGTTAGACGATGATATCCCTTTCTAAATAAATGCAAAAAAACGAAGTAACTAAAGATTTAAATATCAAACCAATTTCAATGTATGATGAAATGAGTTCATCATATTTATCTTACGCCATGAGCGTAATAATTAGTAGGGCATTACCCGACATAAGAGACGGACTTAAACCTGTTCACAGAAGAATTTTATATGCAATGCACAAAGGTGGTTTTGATTGGACAAAACAATTTAGAAAATCTGCAAGAATTGTTGGAGATGTAATTGGTAAATATCATCCGCATGGTGATCAAGCTGTATATGATGCTTTGGTAAGAATGGTTCAAGATTTTTCAATGAGTGTCCCACTTATTGATGGACAAGGCAATTTTGGTTCAATCGATGGTGATCCACCTGCAGCAATGAGGTATACAGAAACCAAACTTGCAAAAATTTCTCAATTTTTGATTGATGATATAGAAAAAAATACTGTTTCATTTAAAAGTAATTACGACGAAACTGAGCAAGAGCCTACAGTACTGCCAGCTCAATATCCTAATCTTTTGGTAAATGGAGCTGGAGGTATCGCTGTTGGTATGGCTACTAGTATACCACCACATAATCTTGGTGAAATTATTGATGGAACTTTAGCACTTATAAAAAATAAAGATATTAAAGTTAAAGAATTAATGAAGCATATACCTGGTCCTGATTTTCCAACTGGTGGAGTTATTATCGGTAAAGATATTATTAGAGAAGGATACAAAACAGGTAGAGGTTCTTTTAAAATTAGAGGTGAAATAAATGTTGAAAATCTTAAAAATGGTAAAGATAGATTGGTAATTACCTCAATACCTTATCAAGTAAACAAATCTAACTTAAATGAAAAAATCGCAGAATTAGTTAGAGACAAAAAAATAGAGGGTATAAGTGACATTAGAGATGAATCTAATAGAGAAGGTATAAGAGTTGCTATCGATCTAAGAAGAAGTGTTGAGCCCGAGACAATAAAAAGACAACTTTATAAATATACATCTATTGAAACTTCATTTGGTTTTAATTCATTAGCCATTGTTGATAACAAACCTAAAACATGCTCATTAAAAGATTTTTTAGAGAATTTTTTAAAATTTAGAGAAGATGTTGTTATTAAAAAAACAAAATATGATTTAAAAAAAGCAGAGGACCGTGTCCATGTATTACTTGGTTTATCTGTTAGTGTAGAAAATATTGATAAAGTAATAAAAATTATTAGATCTTCAAAGAATCCAGAAGAAGCAAAAAATACTCTTATAAAAACTAAATGGAAAATAACAAAATCTGCAAAATTAATTAAATTAGTTGATAGTAAAAATTATAAAGGATCATACAGCCTATCTGAAACTCAAGTAACATCAATACTAGAACTTAGATTACAAAAATTAACTGCACTTGGAATTAATGAAATTGAAGAAGAAATAAAAAAATTATCTGAATTGATTACAAAGTATAAAAAAATAATAAATTCTAAAACTGAACTATTAAAAGTAATAAGTAATGAGTTATCTCAAATTAAAGAAAAATTTTCATCTCCGAGAAGAACGCAAATTATAGATGCTGTATTAAACTATAATATTGAAGAAACTATTCAAAAAGAGTCTGTAATAATTACAATTACTTTACAAGGATACATTAAAAGAGGGGCTTTGAGTCATGTTAAACAGCAAAAAAGAGGTGGAAAGGGTAAAACAGGAATTAAGACAAGAGACGAAGATTCTGTAGTACAAACATTATCGGTAAACACTCACACATCTGTACTATTTTTCTCTACTGAAGGATTAGCATACAAAGTTAAAGCTTGGAAAATTCCGGAAGGATCGGCTGCATCAAAAGGTAAGTCTTTATTTAATATTCTTCCTCTAAAAAATCATCAATCAATTAGTTCAATTATGCCATTTCCAGATAGCGATGTTGATACAAAAGATATGCATATCATTTTTGCCACAAGTGAAGGAAAAATTAGAAAGAATAATCTTGAAGATTTTACCTCAATTAATGCTTCGGGTAAAATTGCAATGAAACTTGATGGTAATGATAAAATTATCGGTGTTAAAATTTGTAGAGATGATCAAGATATAATTTTAAGTACTAAATTAGGAAAATGCATAAGGTTTGAGTCAAAAAAACTTAGAGTTTTCAAAGGTAGATCATCAAAAGGCATAAGAGGTATCAATTTAGCAGAAAATGATACTATTGTATCTCTGTCTATTATTGATCATGACTCAAACAAGAAAGCAAAAACTAAAGATCAAAAATCAGAAATTAAAGCTAAAGAAAAGTTCATTCTGTCTATTACAGAGAATGGTTATGGTAAGAGAACATCTCATTATGATTATAGAGTTACAAATAGGGGGGGGAAGGGAATTATTGGTATTGTGAATTCACAAAGAAACGGGAATGTTTCTTCATCTTTTCCTGTTTTTGAAGGGGATCAAATATTAATCTCAACAAATAAAGGTAGAGTAATAAGAACAGCTGTTAAAGAAATAAGAATAGCTGGTCGTAATACGCAAGGAGTTAGAATAATTAAACTGACTGGTGATGAAAAAGTAGTTTCTGCTATTAAATTAGATGATAATCTTATTTAATGAAAAATATAGCTATCTATCCAGGAACTTTTGATCCAATTACTTTTGGCCATATAGATGTCATTAAAAAATCACTTAAGATAGTTGATAAAGTAATTGTAGGTATTTCAGATGGAAATCAGAAAAATTTCCTATTTTCATTAGATGAAAGAATAGAAATTGTTAAAAGAGCTCTTTATAAAGATCTGAAATTTGAAAAGAATAAGGTTGATGTTATAAAATTTAATACTTTGACAACAGACCTTTGTAAAAAATATAAATCAAATATAATCTTAAGAGGCTTAAGAGCAGTTTCTGATTTTGAGTACGAATTCCAACTTGCTGGAATGAATAGAAAACTTAATAATCAAGTTGAGACAATTTTTTTAATGTCAGATATTGAAAATCAAATAATATCATCAAGGTTTGTTAAAGAAATCGCTCAACATAATGGTGATTTGAAAAAATTTACGACCAAAAGTACAATTAAATCTTTGAAAGAGGTTTATGAATAAATTTTTAAATATTTTAATTATTTTTTTTATTTTTTTATCAACAAATTTAATAGCAAAGGAGAATATAATGATTTTAAAATTAAAAGATGGTGATGTAAAAATTGAAATGTACCCTGATGTTGCACCAAATCATGTTAAAAGAATTCAAGAATTAGCTGATTCAGGACAATATGATAATGTTGTTTTTCATAGAGTAATTGATGGGTTTATGGCACAAACAGGTGATGTAAAATTTGGAAATTCATCTTCAAAAGATTTCGATTTAAGAAGAGCGGGTATTGGTGGATCTGATTTACCAGATTTAAATCAAGAATTTAATGACCTTCCTCATGATAGAGGAACCGTTTCTATGGCAAGATCGTCAGATCCTAATAGTGCTAATAGTCAATTTTTTATATGTTTTAAACCAGCACCTTTCCTAGATAGACAATATACTGTTTTTGGAAAAGTAATAGAAGGAATGGAATTTGTTGATATGATTACAAAAGGTGATGGCGATAACGGAGCAGTTTCAAATCCAGATAAAATTATTAGTTTTAAATCTCAATAATTAAATAATGAATGTCATTAAAAGATTTCAATTTTAATGTTCATCATACTCAAAATTATGCAAGAGTAGGAATTATAGAGACCCATAGAGGTAATATAAACACTCCTGCATTTATGCCAGTTGGTACTCAAGCAACTGTTAAAGGTGTTTTTTTAGAAGATATAAAAAAAACAGGTAGTGAGATAATTTTATCAAATACATATCATTTAATGATAAGGCCTGGTGTTGAAAGAATAGAAAGTGTTGGAGGACTTCACGAATTCATGAATTGTGATTTACCAATTTTAACTGACTCAGGTGGCTTTCAAGTTATGTCTCTGTCAAAACTAAATAAAATCGATAGAGATAAAGGTGCAATTTTTCAATCACATATAGACGGTAAAACTTTTATTTTAAGCCCTGAAGAAAGCATAAGAATTCAAAAAGGTTTGAACTCAGACATAGTAATGGTTATGGATGAATGCCCTAAAAATACTAAAGACTATGATAAAATTAAAAAATCAATGGAATTATCATCAGAGTGGGCAAAAAGATCAAAAGATGCATTTGGAATAAATGACCACAAAGGTTTATTTGGAATTGTACAAGGTGGATTATTTAATGATCTAAGAATCAAATCTTTAAACAATCTTATAGATATTGGATTTAATGGATATGCTCTAGGAGGATTAGCAGTAGGGGAAACACAAGATGAAATGTTTGATGTTCTTGATGGAATAAAAGATCATATGCCTAAAAATAAACCAAGATATTTAATGGGTGTTGGTACTCCATCTGATATACTCGGAGCAGTCAAGAGAGGTATTGATATGTTTGACTGTGTAATGCCAACGAGATCAGGGAGAACTGGTTTAGCTTTTACATGGGATGGACAAATTCAAATTAGAAATTCAAAATATAAAAATGATAATACTCCTTTGGACAAAAATGTCACAAAGTTCAATTTAAATAAATATTCTAAGAATTATTTAAATCATTTATTTAACACTAATGAAATGTTGGCCTCAATGATTCTTACCCTAAATAACATCAACTTTTATCAAGATTTAATGAGAAACATCAGAGACAATATAAAACTAGGTACTTTTGATGAATTTCACGATAAGTACATCAATAAATTGTAAATTTTTAACATTGATTAATAAAAAAAAATCAATATAAAAAACGCTTTTTGGGCCGTTAGCTCAGTTGGTAGAGCAATTCCCTTTTAAGGAATGGGTCGATGGTTCGAGTCCATCACGGCTCACCACTTATGCAATGGGTGGATATTTAATAATAATTTCGTTTATCCAATTTGTAATATTATTAATTCTGTTTGTTGATGATGGGTGGGTAGACATAAATTCTGGTGGTTCTTTACCTTTTTTCGCTTCTTTCATTCTTTCCCAAACTTTGATTGTTTCCCTAATGTCATAACCAGATAGTGATGCAAATATCAAACCAAGATAATCAGCTTCGCTTTCTTGTTTTCTATTGAAAGGATTCATGATTCCTATCTGTGATAATAATCCGACAGCATTCATCCCAGTGGTTCTATTAATATTTGAAACTGCTCCTTTAGTAGCTATATCTAAAATTGCTGTTCCGGTATTTAATAAAACACCTCTGCTTGCTCTTTCTACTGAATGTTTTGCAACTGCATGCGCTATTTCATGACCCATTACAGCCGCTAATCCATCTTCATTTTTAGTTATATCTAATAAACCAGAATAAACGGCAATTTTACCACCAGGCATACACCAAGCATTTTTAACTTTTTTTTTATCAATAAGTATATATTCCCAATCAAAATTTATAGTTGGGTCAGGTATATTATTGCGGTCAAAGTATTCTGATATTGAATATTCAATTTTGGATCCAATTTCTTTTATTTGATTTAATGTTTTAGTATCATCACTTAAAGTTTCTTTTTCTTTTACCTTTTCATATAATTGAGCAGCTTTCGCATTAAGGTTAGATTCGGGAATTAATTTTAGTTGTTTTCGATCTGTTATCGGTGCACTACCACATGCAGATAGGCCAAAAGATAAGCAACTACAACCAAATAAATGTATAAAATTTCTTCTATTCACTTTTTTTACTTAATATATTACACCTTTTTTATAATAATTTATATGATACTTAATAACAAAATTTTAATAGTACTATTTGTACTGGCAGTCGTATTTGTTTTATATGCAAGTTACAGTTAATTTATGGCAAAATTAAAGAGAAGAGGTATTTCAATCCTTGGAAGACTTAGAAACTATTTTATAGCAGGAATAGTTGTTCTTGTTCCAATAGGTATCACATTATATTTAACTAGATTTTTTATATCCATATCGTCAAAATTAATACCAAACGAATTAAATCCAAATAGTTATTTGCCTTTTGCAATACCAGGTTTGGAAATATTATTAGCTATAATTTTTATTACAATAATTGGAAGTTTATCTCTTTCATTTATTGGAAAAAAAATACTTAAAATATTTAATGATATATTAAAAAGAATACCAATTCTTAGAACAATTTATTCAGCAATTGGACAAATGACTGAAACATTAGCACCAAAAAAAGGATCAAAGAAAAGTGTAGTCTTAGTTGAGTATCCGAGAAAAGGTAGTTGGGCAGTAGGGTTTGCGACCAGAGAAAATGATGGTGAAATATCAAAAAAAACAAATACTAATCTTATTAATGTATTTGTTCCAACAACACCAAATCCCACAAGTGGTTTTTTGTTAATGTTTCCCAAAGATGAAGTTATTTATTTAGATATGACTTTTGAAGAAGCTTCTAAATTTATTGTTTCAGCCGGTACTTCAGATCCAAAAAAAATTTAAGAAATTTCGTTAATTATTGAGGCTCGATCGTATAATTTTAATAATTTATTATATTTACTAAAATTATCTCCTTTCATTTCCAATTTTTTAACTTCTGCCTCAGCAAGTAAGAATAAATCTTCATTTAATATGGGATCAGCTAATCTAAAATTTTTAACTCCACTTTGCTTAAATCCTAACAAATCCCCATATCCACGTAATTTCATATCTTCCTCAGAAATTACAAAACCATCATCTGAACTTTTGAGAATGTTAATTCTTTTTTTTGCATTTTCACCTAATGAGGATTTAAACATCAATATACAGTAGGATTGTTTACTACCACGTCCGACACGACCTCGTAACTGATGTAATTGGGATAAACCATACTTATCTGCATTTTCAATAACAATTACGTTAGCATTAGGAAAATCAATACCAACCTCAATAACAGTGGTTGAAACCAAAATATCCAACTTTCTATCTAAGAAATTATTTAATATTTTGTTCCTTTCATCTTTATCAAGTGAACCATGAATTAATCCAATTCTATTCTTAAAATATTTTTCTAAATACTTAAATTTATTTACAACAGATTGTTGTTCAACTTTTTTCGACTCTTCTATCAAAGGACAAACCCAGAAAATTTGATTTTTATTAGAAATTTCTTTTTTAACAAATCTGATTATTTCAGATATTTTATCTTCTAACTTACTGTAAGTGACTATTTTTTTTCTATTTTTTGGTTTTTCTTTAATTAAGGTTAAATCCATATCACCATAAATCGTCATCATCATTGTTCTTGGTATTGGAGTTGCAGACATGACTAGAACATCGCAGTTATTTCCACCTTTTTCTGATAACTCTTTACGCTGACGAACACCAAACTTATGTTGTTCATCAATAATTATTAAACCCAGTTTATTATATTCAACTTTTTTTTGAAATAACGCATGTGTTCCTATCAGAAAGTCTATTTTACCAAGTTTAAGATTTTCTAAAATTTTCTTTCTATCAACATATTTTGACTTACCTGTTAACATTTCAATTTTTATTTTTTTGGGTAGATATTTTTTAGCAAAAGAAAAATGTTGCTTTGCTAGAATTTCAGTAGGCACCATAAAGCTTGTTTGATATCCAGCATTTATACAATTTACCGCTGCTATCATTGATACAATTGTTTTACCAGATCCAACATCTCCTTGTAAAAGTCTAAACATTCTACTTTTTGATTTAAGATCTTCGTTTATAATTTTTATTGCAGCTTCTTGATCATTTGTTAATTTAAAATTTAAATCTTGTATCAATTTTTCCTTACAATCTTTAAAAATTTTTTGTGATTTCTTTATTTTTTTTATTTTAGTTCTTATCTTTGAGGATAATAAAAAATGAGCAAACAATTCATCAAAAACTAACCTTTTATAATAATTGGATTTTAAAATTTCTTTAGTATCAAGACTGTGAATTTTTAAGATTGCGTCTTTCCACTTAATATTATTAAATTTTTTCTTTATATCGTCATTTAGCCACTCATCTAAATCTGGTAACTCCTTTAAAACTTCATTAATTATAATATTGTATTTATTTATGGTAAGTCCATCTGTAAGACTATATTTATTTTGAGTCTCCAAGATATTTTCATTACTTTCTTTAATCTGAGTCGGATTAGTGATTTGATATTTATTTCTAAAAAAATTAATTTTACCACTTATTATTATTTCAGTATTTAATGGTAAGATTTTTTTTATATATCCTTCATATGAATTAAAAAAAACGCAATCTATTTTTATATCTTTACTTTGACACACAACTCTATTGGGCAGTTTTCTTATTCTAGGAAAATAATATTTTAGGGGTGTTAATTTAATCGTTTGTAGCTTACCTATTTGTATATCACCAACATTTGTTACTTTTGAATTTTCAATTTTACTTATGGGTAAATGCCACAATAAATCAAAAATTGTATTTATATTTTTTCTTTTAAATAATTGGCTTGTTTTTTTCCCTATACCTTTAATATTCTGAATATTTGACAATAAATATTCGTGATTATTCATGATTTATATATATAAAGATTTAATTAATGGATTCAAATAAACAAAATTTAATTAATAAAATTTTATACAGAGCTCAATATCGTGGAACTAAAGAAATGGATATCTTTGTTTCTAAGTTTGTTAATTCAATTATTGACAATCTCGACCATAAAGAATTAGTTTCTTTAGATAAGTTAATTAATTTTGATGACGAAACTTTAGTCAAGTTAAGTTTAGGTAAAAATTCAAAAGATTTTGAAGATAAAATCATCTTAAAAAAACTTATAGAATTTAAAAATAAATATTAGTGGCGGAGAGACTGGGATTCGAACCCAGGAAAGAGTTGCCCCTTTGCCGGTTTTCAAGACCGGTGCTTTCAACCGCTCAGCCATCTCTCCTAATTTGTAATAATTAAAATTCTATATTTCATAAACAAAATAGTTTAATTGATCAATATAATGTTAAACAAAAATCAATTTAATAAAGGTATAATTTTAACGGCATTTGGTTCTTTCTGGTGGGGTTTTATTGGAGTTATATATTTTAAATATATTGCTTTTGCTGGCCACATTGAAGTTGTCCTACATCGAAGTGCATGGACAACTGTTATGTTAATTTTAACATCAATCATTTTATCAAAGTGGAAAAAATTTAGCTCGGTTTTTAAAGATACAAAAAAAATTATGATGCTGTTTTTGTCTGGATTATTAATTTTTACGAATTGGGCTGTTTGGATTTATGCAATAGGGAATGATCAAGTTATAGATGCTAGTTTTGGATATTTTATAATGCCTATAATAAGTGTTTTTTTAGGTTATTTTTTTTTAAAAGAGGAATTAAGTTTCAAAACTAAAATTTCACTTTTAATCGTAACTATATCAATTTTGTATTTAGTTATATCCAGTTTCCAATCAATACCATGGGTTGGATTAATTGTAGCTTTAAGTTGGAGTTTTTATAATTTAGTAAGAAAAAAAATTGATGTAGACACAGATATTGGTTTATTAGTTGAAAGTTTATTTATTTTTCCAGCGGTAATATTTGCATTTTATTTAATTGTGCAAAATGATTTAAATGATTTTGACATATCGAATGTCAAATTAATGTTAATATTTATGCTGGCAGGTCCTATGACCGTGATTCCTTTATATTTATATGTTAGGGGTGTAGAATTATGTGGTTTAGGTCCAACAGGCATGGTTTTTTATATAACTCCAACTTTACAATTTTTGTTGGGTTATTACTTATATAATGAGGAATTAGATATACATAAATTAATCAGCTTTATTTTGATATGGATTGCTGTATCGATATACCTAAAAGATTTGTATGAAAAAAATTAAATTATTTATCGTATCAATATTAATTATATTAAATTCTGCAACACTAATTGCTGATGATTTCAATGATTGGAAAGTTAAATTTAAAAAAAGAGCAATAAAAGAAGGTGTTAGTAAGGCCACAGTCGATAAATTAATAGACAGATCAAAATTTTTATCTGATGTAATTAAATATGATAGATATCAACCAGAATTTTATGAAGACACAAAGACATATATTTCTAAAAGAACTTCATCAAAAAAAGTAAAATTAGGAAAAATCATATTAAATAAAGAAAACAATATTATTAATAAAGTATCTTCCGAATACAATGTAGATAAAAATTTACTATTAGCACTAATGGGTATTGAAACTAACTTTGGAAACTATTTAGGTAAAATGGATATCGTTTCTTCACTTGCAACATTAAGCTACGATCAAAGAAGAAGTGAATTTTTTACTAAAGAATTAATCACCCTTTTAAAATTAGTAGATGCAAAAATTATAGATCCGAATACATTATTTGGATCTTGGGCAGGTGCATTTGGTAATTTTCAATTTATGCCATCCACGATTAAAAATCATGCAATTGACTATAATAAAGATGGATCAATTGATCTAAAAAATATTGAGGATTCTTTTGCATCTGCAGCTAACTATTTAAGTAATCTTGGATGGAATGATAATACTCCGTGTTTTTATAGAATTAATCTAAATGAAAATATTCCTGATAAATATTTAAATACATCAGCAAAAAAAATTAAACATGAGAAAAAAGTAAAATATTTAAAAAATTATATAAAAAATTCGACTTTTTTGGACAAATATGACAATTTGACAGCAGCAATAGTTACTCCTGATGCTGAAATAGTTGAAAATGCAAATAAACTTAAACCAGCATATATTATTTTTAACAATTATAAGTTAATCTTAAAGTGGAACAGGTCATTAAGATTTAGTTTGGCTGTATGCACATTAAAAAATAGTTTTGAAAATGAAACTTAAGATAATAATTTTTTTAACAATAATTTTAACATCATGTGAAACTACTAATAAAAAAGTAATCACGAATAAAGATTTCAAAAATTATTCAAATGATGGATTTGCTCTTATATATAATAATGATATTTTCAAAAAACGAATAGTTTCAAAAAAAATAGATCAAAGATCATTAATTATTTTCAATAATAAACTTAAAAAAGATACAGATATAAAAATAACAAATTTGCTAAATGAAAAGTATTTGATTGCTAAAGTAGGAAAAAATTCGAAATATCCAATTTTTTATAATTCAGTAATTTCTGAAAGGATTGCGACTGAACTTGATATTGATCCTGATCAACCCTATGTACGTGTAGAAACAATAAATTCTAGTAATACTTTTGTTGCAAATAAAGCTAAAACATTTGATGAGGAAAAAAAAGTAGCTAATAAAGCTCCAGTAGACAGCATTTCAATCCAAAACATATCAATTGAAAAAGATAATAATTTAAAAGTTGAAAAGGTGAAAAATACAAAATTTGAATTTATAATTAAATTTGCTGATTTATTTTTTGAAGAATCTGCAATTACATTGAAAAAAAGACTTGAGGATGAATATAATTTAAAAGACATAAATATCAAAAAAATGTCTAAAAATTTATATAGGGTTTACAAGGGTCCTTTTTATAATTTGGGATCAATTAAAAATGTATATAATGAGATTGCTGATATAAATTTTGAAAATATTGAATTAATAAAACTATGAAAATAAAAGCTCTATTAGGTTTTGTACTATCGATTTTAGTTATAACTAATATTTCTTATGCAAAATTTAACATAAATGCACGAACTGCAATTTTACAAGACTATTTATCTGGTGAAATTTTATATGAAAAAAATTCTGATGAGAGAATTTTTCCTGCATCTATGACAAAAATAATGACCTCAATCATTGCTTTTGATTTATTGAAAAGTGGAGAAATTACTTTAGATGAAAAATTTATCGTTTCTGAAAATGCCTGGAGATTATCTTCATCTGGTTATTCATCAATGTTTATAATGGTTGGAGATGAAGTTTCGGTAGAAGATTTATTATTAGGTATAATTGTTGCTTCAGGTAATGATGCTTGTGTAGCTTTGGCTGAAGGTATTGCAGGAACTGAGGACGAGTTTGCCTTACTAATGACTGAGAAAGCTCAAGAAATCGGAATGGAAAATACTAATTTTTCAAATTCGTCAGGGATTAATGATGATAATAATTATTCAACCGTTAGAGATATTTTAATTATGTCTAATTATTTAATCAAAGAACATCCTAAATATTATGAGTATTTTAAAATTAAAGAATTTACTTGGAGTAGGACGGGCGGGGATCCAATTACACAAGGAAATAGAAATCCATTATTATATAAAAATATGGGTGTAGATGGAATTAAAACTGGCTACCTTGGTTCAGAAAAATATTCACTTGCATCTTCTATATTAAGAAAAGAAAGAAGATTAATTGCTGTTGCAAGTGGTTTTGAAACTAAAAATTCTAGATCAAAGCAATCACAAAAATTGTTAACATGGGGAATTACAAATTTTGATACAATAAAAATAAGTAATGATAACGAATATCTTTATGAACTAGATGTTTGGCAGGGAAATAAGAAAAAAGTAAAAGTTAATACTAAAGACATAATTTATAAGACCATTCCAAAAGCTAAAAAAAAATATATGAAAGTTAAGATTGTTTATGACGGTCCTATACAAGCACCTATTAAAAAGGGAGAAAAATTAGCAGAAATAAAAGTATTATATAAAGATGAAGTTATATCTAATCATGACTTATTTTCTACAGAAAATATCAAACAACAAAATGCAATATCAAGGTTGATAACTTCTATCAATTTTTTGATATGGGGCGATGTCTAAATATCCAATTATTATATTTGAAGGCATTGAAGCCTCGGGAAAAACTACAAATTTTAAAATTGCTGCAAATTATTTAAAAAAACGGAGAAAAAGTTTTATAAAATTAAGAGAGCCTGGTGGTTCAATTTTTTCAGAAAAAATAAGAAAATTGATTTTAAACAAGAAACTAAATTTAAATAATAAAACCGATCTATTACTATTTTATGCTGGAAGATCAGAAAATTTTGAGAAAATTATAAAAAAAAATTATAAAAAAAAAATAATATTAATTGATCGTTTTACAGATTCTACTATTGCGTATCAACATTATGGAATGAAAATTGATTTAAAGATGATCAAAATGCTCAATAAGTTTATAATTGGAAATTTCAATCCTGATATAGTTTTTTTAAGTACTGTAAATTCAAAAAATTTACAAAAAAGGCTTAAAAATAGATCTAACTTAAATAGATATGATAAATTTAAACTTAAATTTTATAACAAAGTTCAAAGTGGGTATGAAAAAATATCGAGCAATAAAAGCAAATATATTAAAATTAATTCAAACACTAATACAATTAACGAAGTAAAAAAAATCATAATAAATAAACTTGAGAAATTAATATAAATGTCTGAATATAAATTAATAGGACATGAAACATATTTAGAAAAATTTGTAACACTTTACGAAAATAATGAACTTCCAAATAAAATTTTATTATCTGGTAAAAAAGGTATTGGAAAATCATTACTTACAGAAAAATTTTTATATAAAATATTTAATTCTAATAACGATAATGAACTAATAAAAAACAAATCCCATCCTAATGTTTTAAATATAAAAAAATATAATGATAAAAAAAATATAGAAATTGATCAAATTAGAGAAATCATAAAGTTTACAAATCAATCCTCCTTTAATAATAAATCAAGATTTATAATCCTCGACGACGTTGAATTTTTAAATATTAATTCATCAAATGCTTTATTAAAAAATTTAGAAGAACCAAATGAAAATGTTTTTTTTATTTTAATTTTTAATTCAGAGAAGTTTTTAATAGATACAATAAAATCCCGATGTATAGAATTTAAATTAAGTCTATCTAATGAGAATACCAGATTGATTGTCAATGATTACTTTAATAAAAATATTTATGAACAAATAAATTCAAATTTGATAAATTATTACTCAACACCTTTTTTTTTAATTTCCTTAATAAACTATATGAATGAATTTGAATTATCACTATCTGAAACCACAGTTGATGATTTATTAGTTAATTTAATTAATAATAAGCACTATATTAAACAAGAGTTTATAAGAGATAATTTAAATATGATTATTGAATTA
The DNA here is from genome assembly GCA_902594705.1 of uncultured Pelagibacteraceae bacterium. Classification (GTDB taxonomy): domain Bacteria; phylum Pseudomonadota; class Alphaproteobacteria; order Pelagibacterales; family Pelagibacteraceae; genus Pelagibacter. The sequence continues at coordinate 57,958 of CACJNI010000004.1, read as the reverse complement.
TTTTTTTATAAACATATAAACACAACAAAAAAATTTTCATATCAAGTTAAAGAATATTATTATTCAAAATTATCTAATGTAAAAAAATTTAATCTTGATTATGAAACTTTTTTTTTAGAATTTAAGGATAAATTATTAAGTGAATAAAAATTATTATATAACAACACCAATTTACTATCCTTCTGCTAAGCCTCATATGGGACATGCATATTCAAGTATAATTGCTGATTTTTTTGCACGTTTCAAAAAAATTGATGGTTTTAATGTCTATTTTTTAACAGGCACAGATGAGCATGGTTTAAAAATACAAAGATCTGCTGAAAAATTAAATAAGGATCCAAAATCTTTTTGTAATGAAATAAGTAAAACATTCGAGGATTTAACTAAAACATTAAACTTATCAAATACTGATTTTATAAGAACTACAGAGGAAAGACATAAAGTATCTGTGCAAAATTTATGGAAAATACTTGAAAAAAATAACCAAATTTTTTTGTCTAAATATTCTGGTTGGTATTCTGTATCAGATGAGGCTTTCTATAATGAAGATGAGGTCGAAGAAAAAGAAGGTTTAAAAGTTGCTAAATCATCTGGTTCTACTGTTGAATGGGTTGAAGAGGAATCTTTTTTTTTTAAACTTTCAGAATGGGAAAAACCTTTATTAGAATTTTATGAGAAAAATAAAAATTTTATTTTACCTGAAAGTAGAAGAAATGAGGTAATCAGCTTTGTCAAAAGTGGCTTAAAAGATTTATCTGTCAGTAGAAAAACATTTTCATGGGGTGTAAAAGTACCGAGTGATGAAAATCATGTGGTTTATGTATGGTTGGATGCATTAACAAATTATTTAAGTTCTTTAAAATATCCAGATGAAAATAATGAATTATATAAAAATTTTTGGCCAGCAGATTTACATATTATTGGTAAAGACATATTAAGATTTCATGCTATTTATTGGCCAGCATTCTTGTTAGCTGCAAAAATAGAACCGCCAAAAAGGGTATACGGACATGGATGGATACTCTCTGGTGACGAAAAAATGTCAAAATCAAAAGGAAATATTTTAGATCCATTAGAAATAATTAATGTTTATGGTTTAGATCCATTAAGATATTATTTACTTAAAGAAGTTTCTTTTGGTAATGATGGCAATATTTCAGAGGAAAAACTAGAAAATTGTATTAATAGTGATTTGGCAAATAATTTTGGAAATCTTTGTCAAAGAGTACTTTCTTTTGCAGAAAAAAATTGTTCTTCTTTGATACCTGATCACAAATACAATGATGAAGATTTAGAAATTTTAAAACCATTAAATAACCTAGATAAAATAAGATCATTTATAGATAATCAAGACATAAACCAATATATGAGTTTTATTGTTGATAGATTGTTTGCAGCAAATAAATATTTTAACGATCAGGAACCTTGGAAGAAGAAAGATGATAGGATAAGATTAAATACAATTGTTTATACTGCATTAGAATTAATTAGAAAAATAACTATATTGCTTTATCCAGTAATGCCAGAAACATCAGTAAAAGTGATAAATGTGTTTAATGAAACTGAAAAATCTATTGATTTTACATCAATTGATAATAATGAAATTTTAAAAAAAGATTTAAAAATAAATAAATTAGATATTTTATTTAAAAAAATTGAAAAATGATAGACTCACATTGTCATCTTGATCACGAACCTCTTTATTCGAATATCGATGATGTTATTAAACGTTCTAAAGAAAATGGATTAAAGAAAATTTTAACTATTTCAACAAATTCGAAAAGTTTTGAAAATATTAAAAAGATTATAAATTTTGATGAAATAATTTATGGAAGTATAGGTATTCACCCTCATGAGTCTAGCAGTGATAAGATGGATAAAAGGTTCATTGTTGAAAATGCTAATAAACTCAAAAAAATAATTGGAGTAGGAGAGACAGGATTAGATTTCTATTATGAAAATAGTCATAAAGTTGATCAAATTGAAAGTTTTGAGACACATATAGAAGCCTCTATTGAACTAAATTATCCTTTAATAGTTCATTCTAGAAGTGCCGAAACAGAAACTTTTGATATTTTAAATAGATATAAAAATAGTGATATTAAAATACTTATGCACTGTTTTACAGGTTCAAAAGAGTTTGCTAAAAAAATGATGTCATTAAATGCATATTTTTCTGCTAGTGGAATAATAACTTTTAAAAATAGTAATGATCTTCAAGAAACATTTAAAATGATTGAAAATGATAAAATTTTAATTGAAACAGATAGTCCTTTTTTAGCACCTATACCAATGAGAGGTAAAAAAAACGAACCTTCTTTTATTAAATATACATTGGAAAAACTCTCACAATTAAAATCAAAAACCTTTGATGAATTAGAAACCATTACAAATGATAATTTTGAAAGATTATTTTTTCAAAAATGAGTATTAAATTTATAATATTAGGTTGCGGAAGTTCAATGGGTGTACCAAGACCCGATGGATTTTTTGGCAATTGTGATCCCAGAAATAAGAAAAACTACAGAACAAGATGTTCTGCACTTATTAAAACATCTAATGAAAACGTTTTAGTTGACACATCGCCTGACTTAAGACAGCAATTGCTACGTCATAAAATTCAAAAAATCGATAAAGTATATTACTCACATATGCATGCCGACCAAACGCATGGTATCAATGATTTAAGATCTTTCTTTATCAATAGCAGAAAACAAGTAAACGTTTTTGCAGATAACCCTACATCTAAACATTTGAAAGAAAGCTTTTCTTATTGTTTTAAAAGTTACTCAAAGGAATATCCAGCTACTCTAAAATTAAATAAATTAAAAAAAAATTCTTTTATTAAACATAAAAATAAAAATATTAGATTTAAATCTATTGTAGTTGAGCATGGTGCGGTTAAATCTAATTGTTTTATTATTGATAAAAAACTTGCATACATTACTGATGTAAGTAATATTTATAAAAAAGATTATTCTTATTTTAAAAATCTAAAGTATTTAATAATTGATTGTCTATGGTACAATTTTCATCCATCACACTTTAATTTGGAAAAATCTTTATTTTTTATTAAGAAATTTAAACCAAAAAAGGCTATTCTTTCAAATTTATCACCAGTGTTAGATTATAATCAGTTAAAGAAAGTTATACCTAAAAATGTAATACCAGCACATGATGGTTTAACTATAAAACTATAGTATTTCTTCAATTTTATTTATAATTTTATTCGATGTAGGTTTTGTAAAAGAGGCATATGTGTCTTCTACATTTCCCTGTTTATTGATTAATATTTTATGAAAATTCCACTTAGGTACCGCAGATTTGCCAAAATTATTTTCTGCCCACTTAAATATTTCATGAGCATCGCTTCCTTTTACCTCTGTAATGGCTGTTAATGGAAAGTTTATTTCAAAATTTACTTCACAAAATTCTTTTACTTCACTATTAGTTTTTTTTTCTTGATTAAAAGAGTCTGAAGGCACTCCAAGAACAATTAGACCCTTAGATTTATATTTATCCCATAAATCTTGGAGATCCTCATATTGTTTTGTGAACCCACAATAACTAGCAGTATTTACTATAAGTATAACTTTATCTCGATAATCTTTTAATTTAATGATTTCTCCATTAATACTCTCTATTTCTAGATCATAAAAACTTTTCTGATTATTGCTCATAGCTGAATTTTTAAAAAAAAACATAATTATAGTAAAACTTATTATTATTAATCTTTTCATAAACTACTTACTTATTTGGTGTAAGTAGTATTAGGAAATACCCGAATAAAGTGGATAATAATGACCCAGTTAAAACTCCAATTTTAACTCCATCCATGTATTGCATATTTTCAACAAAAGCTAAATTTCCAACAAATAAGCTCATTGTAAAGCCAATACCTGTTAAAACACCAACACCATAAAAATTAAACCAGTTAGAGTTGTTGGGCATCTGGGCTATTTTCATTTTTATTGAAACATATGAGAATACAAAAACACCTAATTGTTTACCAACAAAAAGTCCTAATAATATTCCTAAAGGAACTTTATTGAGTAAAGATGCGAAAGATAAACCCTCTAATGAAACACCTGCATTTGCAAAAGCAAATAATGGCATAATACCAAATGCAACATAAGGACTTATTGCATGTTCAATTTTTATTAGCAGTGAGAAGTCTTTATCTTTTTTTCTATGAGGTATAGTCATAGCCAATAAAACACCTGCTATGGTAGCGTGAATACCTGAGTTATGTGTAAAATCCCAAAGAAATATTCCTACAATTAAATAAGGTAAAAATTTCTTTACATTAAACTTATTGATTACTAGGAGAACAATAAAAGCAAAAAGCATTAAACTTAAATATTTTATGCTAAGGTCTCCAGAGTAGAATAACGCAATAATCACTATCGCACCAAGATCATCTATAATAGCTAAAGCAGTTAAAAAAACTTTTAAAGATAATGGAACTCTTTTGCCTAATAATGAAAGCACCCCCAAAGAAAATGCAATATCAGTTGCCGACGGGATAGCCCAACCATTCATTGTTTCACTGTCTCCAAAATTAATAAAAACGTAAAATAAAGCAGGTACCAACATTCCTCCAACTGCAGCTATAATTGGAAGAAGAGCTTGTTTTATATTTGAAAGTTCACCTTGCAAGAATTCTCTTTTTATTTCTAAAGTAACAAAGAAAAAGAAAATTGCCATCAAGGCATCATTTATCCAGTGTAAAACTGATAATTTTAAACCAAAATTATTTATTCCTAAAAATAAATATTTATTTAATGTAGAAAAATATAATTCAGATAAATTAGAATTACTTACTATCAATGCTATAATAGCAGCAAATAGAAGTACTAGGCCGCTAGCAGCTTCAAGTTTGAAAAACCATCTAAATGGTTTTGTAATTATCTGAATCATTTTTACCTGACTAAATCTTTAATAAATAATTTCAAGTCATTTATTACTAGATACAAACTATCTGACATTTTTAATATTCCAGGAAATATAATAGATATCTGATTTTTAAAAGTGTCTATAAGCAAGATAAATGCAATTATTGAAATTATTATTAGAAATATTTTTTTTATAATATTGTTTTCTCCTGGAACTGAACTTTTATCAATAGATATTAATTCTTTCGATGTACTCACACTTTTTGAGGATTTTTTTGAAACTTTTTTTTTTATTTTTATTGTTTGTTTTATAGGTTCTTTAACAGGCTCTATATTAGTCTCGGATTTATTTTCTTCAGTTTCACTTATTTTTGTAGTTTTAGCCTCTTTTTTTATATTTTCTTCCTTTTTAAAAAACCATGTATGTTCGCAATTGCCGCACTTTAAAAGTCTACCTTCATCAGGAATTAACTTTTCATCAATATTGAACTTCTTTGAACAAGCTGGACATACAATGATCATAGATACTTATATATAGCAAATTTTATAAAATTTCCTTTTAAATAGTGATTAATATACTTTGATATTTTTTTTATCTACTGTATTAGTACTGCATTCGGGGTGTAGCGCAGCCTGGTAGCGCACTTGGTTTGGGACCAAGGGGCCGTAGGTTCGAATCCTACCACCCCGACCATTATATGAAAAAAGCAAAAATTTATAAGCCATCTAAAACTGCCATGCAGTCAGGATTAAAGAAATTTGATAAATGGATTATTGAATACATTACTGATGATCCTGGTACCAATCCTTTGATGGGGTGGGAGAGTTCTACTGATACTTATGGTGAATTAAAGTTAGAGTTTTCTACTAAAGAATTAGCAATTGAGTATGCAAAAAAAAATAATATTGATTTTGAATTAATAGAACCAAATAAAAGAAAAGTTACTTTAAAATCTTACGCTGATAATTTTACAAAATAATGTTTAAATTTTTTACAGAAAGAAGATGGTACGGTTGGAGTATATTTGGATCAATCTTCATATTAGTATCAACTTGGTATCAAGTACAATTAGATGTAAAAATTAATGAATGGTTTGGTGAATTTTACGATACTCTTCAAAAAGCTTTAACAGAACCTGGTTCAGTCACAGAAACTGAATTTATTGGATATTTGTTTACATTTGCAAAAGTTGCGGGACTTTGGATTATAATTGCAATTATAACAGGATTTTTTGTATCTCATTGGGTTTTTAGGTGGAGAACTTCAATGGCTGAATATTATCACTCTCAATGGCTAAAAGCTCGTTTAACGGAAGGAGCTTCACAGAGAGTTCAAGAAGACACTTTAAAATTTGCAAGAATAATGGAAGGTCTAGGTGTTGGACTTTTAGATAGTATAATGACACTAGTAGCCTTCCTACCAATTTTATGGGGATTATCTAAACAAGTCGATGTACTTCCATGGATTGGAGAGGTTGATCATGCTTTAGTTTGGGTTGCAATAATATCTGCACTTGGTGGAACAGTTTTATTAGCAGCTGTAGGAATAAAATTACCTGGTATTGAATATGATATTCAGAAAGAAGAGGCTGGTTATAGAAAAGAATTAGTTCATGGAGAAGATGATCCTATAAGGGCAGCTCCGCCAACTATAGGTCAATTATATGATAGAGTAAGAGGTATTCACTATAAATCGTATTTTCACTACTTATATTTTAATGCTGTCAAATGGAGTTATTTCCAAGGTATGGTGATAGTTCCATATTTGGCATTAGCACCAACTATAGTATCAGGTGCGATTACACTAGGTTTCGTTCAGCAAATAACTAGAGCATTTGGAAGAGTTGAAAATTCATTACAATATTTAGTTAGAAGCTGGTCTACAATAGTAGAATTGATTTCAGTGTGGAAAAGATTAAGTGAATTCGAAGCAAGATTGAAATATAATTCAGAAGAATCCACTGTTGAAAATATTTAATGTCTTTAGATAAAGATCTGATTAACAAACTTGTAAAAGTTACCTCCAGAGCTGCAATTAATTGTTATCAATTTCTTGGTAAAGGAAATAAAAAAATAGCCGATAAGGCGGCAACAGACTCGATGAGAAATGATTTAAATAATCTAGAAATAAACGGAGAAGTAGTGATAGGTGAGGGTGAACTTGATGAAGCACCAATGTTATATATAGGGGAAAAACTCGGAAAAGGTAAGGGTCCAGATATAGATATAGCAGTTGATCCTCTTGAAGGAACAAATTTTGCTGCAAAAAATATTCCTGGAGCAATATCAGTTTTAGCAATTTCTGAAAAAGGTAATCTATTTAATGCTCCAGAAACTTATATGAATAAAATTGCAGTGGGTAAAGATGTACCATACGATGCTACAGATTTAGATTATTCTATAAAAAAAAATATTTCCAATATTGCAGAATCAAAAAATAAAAATATTAATGAACTTACAGTATGTATTCTCGATAGACCAAGACATAAAAAGATTATTGAAGAATTAAAATCTTTAAAAGTAAATTTAAAATTAATTTCAGATGGTGATATTTGTGGAGCTCTTTTAGTTACTGATAAAAAGTATAATATAGACTTATTTTTAGGAATTGGTGGTGGCCCTGAAGGAGTTATATCTGCAGCAGCTTTAGATGCTTACGGATGTAAATTTCAGGGAAGATTTTTGTTTGAAACTGATCAAGATAAAGGTAGAGCAAAAAAAATGGGTATATCTGACCTAAATAAAAAATATGAATTAAATGAAATAGTAAAAGGAGATAGTATTTTTTGTGCGACAGGTATTACTACTACCGAAATGGTTGCAGCCGTGAAAAAAGAAAATACAAAATTTATTACAGAAACTCTTGTCACACATAAAGAATCATCAATAGAAATTATAAAAAGCGAGGAACCTATAGCTTGATTATTTTTAATAATTGCAATAGAAACTCCATCTCTGGTCCCTTCGTCTATCGGTTAGGACACATGGTTTTCATCCATGAAAGAGGGGTTCGATTCCCCTAGGGACCGCCATAATGAAATATTTCGTTTATTTAATCATATCTAAATATAAACAAAAATGTTTTAGCTACGTTGGATATACTAATAATTTAAAGAAAAGATTGAACAAACATAATACTTCAAGAGGAGCAAAATTTACCAGAGGAAGAAAATGGATATTGGTCTATAGTGCAGGTTATAATTCAAAATCTAAAGCTATGAGTGAAGAATATAAACTTAAAAAAAACTTTAAGCTTAGAAATAAAATAAAATCTAATTTTTATAAATGAAAATTTCAATTCTACTTCCATATAAAGAAAATTTTACTCCAGATTATGCAGGTGCAGTTTCACTTTTTTTAAGTGATACAATAAAACTAAGTAAATATAAAAAAAATATAAAGGTATATGGAAATACATCATTTAAAAAAAAATTATTATCTAATTATACTAATCTAAATTTTACAAAATTTTTTTTTAGAAGTAGCAGTAAAACTTATGTAAAAAAATTTCTTGATGAAGAAAAGATAAAAAAATCAAATTTAATAGAAATTCATAATAGACCTGAATATATAAATTATATTTACAAGAAAAATAAAAATATTGTTTTATATTTTCATAATAACCCTCTTGAGATGAGACTAACTAAAACTGTCAGTGAAAGGATTAACATATACAAAAAAACAAAAAAAATAATTTTTAATAGTAATTGGACTCTTAATCAATTTATGAAAGGTATGAATAAAAAGTATAACACAAACAAACTCGAGGTTATTAATCAATCAACTAGTAAAAAAATAATTAATTTTAAAAATAAGAAAAAAATAATTTTATTTGTTGGTAGATTAAATATTTCCAAAGGTTACGATTTATTTGGAGAAGCCATTATTAGAGTTTTAAATAATTATCCAGATTGGAAGGCTGTAGTTATAGGTGATGAGCCTAGAGAAAAACATATTTTTAAACATAAAAATTTGAAAAATTTAGGTTTTCAAAAAAACAATACAGTTACAAAATGGTTTATAAAATCAGATATTTCTGTTGTTTGTCCTAGAAAGAGCGAACCTTTTGGTAGAACGGCTCTTGAAGCATCAAGTGCAGGATGTGCTTTAATTATTATTGACAAAGGCGGCCTCAGGGAGGCATCTCCAAAAGCTATGAAGATAAAGACATTAACAGTTAAAAATATTGAAAAATCTATCAAAATACTAATTAAAAATGTGTCTTTCAAAAAGTCGTTACAAAAAAGGATTTATAAACATTTTTACTTAACAAATAATTATATTTCAAAAAAAATTGATAGATATAGAGATAAGCTAATTTAAGACTTTTATATTTTAATTTTATTTAAAGCATTATTTTTAAATACGTTTGCCTCTCTAATATATCTTCTAACCATTTGTGTTGTTTTGTGACCAGTCATTGCCATTATGCTTCGCTCATCAGCACCTGAACCAGCAGCGACTGTTGCAAAACCCGACCTTAAACTATGACCTGCAAAATTTTTGTTTTCAATACCTGCTAACTTTAAATATTCTTTCATCAATAAAACCACAGATTGGTCGGTTAATCTTTTGTCTGTTAATGATAAACCTTTAGAAAATCTTCTAAAAATAGGTCCTGACTTAATTTTAGAAATTTCTAACCATTTTTTTAGATTTGCAACAGGACAGTAAATTTCATTATCGAAGTAGGGTAGTCCTTTAATCATTCCTTCTCCGAATTGGTCAGTTTTTGATCTTTTAATAGTAATTTTTAGGCCCTCAGTAACAAATTCTAAATCCTCATGGTCAATTGAAATGAGCTCGGTTCTTCTAAAGCCTCCTCCAAAGCCAATTAAGATTATTGATTTGTCTCTAAGTTTTTTTATTTCCTCAGTTTTTTGTTCATTTATTACATTAATAATTAATTTTAAATGATTGATTAATAATGGTTTTTTACCTTTCTGAAAACTTCCTTTCACCCTTCTTATACCCATTAAATTTTCAACAATGATTGGGTGTTTTGTGTCTAGATAATGCCCTTTAAGCCTATGAACCATACCTATTGATACTAATCTTCGTCTTAGAGTGCTTATCTTTGAGTTTTTTGAAATATGCGTAAGGTATAAGGAAACTATTTTTGGCTCTGTTGGTAATGGATTTAATCCATGCTTTGCGCAAAAAGCTCCAAAGTCTTTAAAGTCAGATTTATAAGCTCTTAGAGTATTATTTGCTTTTGAGCTTTTCAGGTTATTTAAAGTTGCCTCATGAAGCGATTTTAGATCTGTTGTCAATTCATTCATATTATTACTATTGATAACAATTAATTATCATTAGTAATATATTAAGTGATTTTAAATGTCAAATGAATTAAAACAAAAATTTCATGACTATAGATGGTGAAATTCCTACAAGCTATTTTTTAATTATATCTTTAGGTTTAACTATATTGAGTTATTTAGTTTACAAAAAGAATGGAAAATCATTAGAAGTATATTTCTTGTCTGTTTTAACAATAATTTTCTATTTATCTTATTTTATTCTAATTTTCGTTGGACCTAGATAGTTTGTTAACGCTATTCACAGCTGTTAAAAAACCCTTAATAATCAACTATAAAGTGATACTAATCATATTTGCACTATGATAATCTCTTTAATGAATTAAGAGGCAACTCTTAACTGACCATCTGGGGAAAAATCGAGAGATTCAAGCCCAGAGGGCAGAAAACCACGCAGAGTAGCGCTAAAATTGCGGGGTGGAAGGCATGGCGGTAGCGCATACAACGACGTGCCAAAAAACTACTGATCTTTGTACCTGAAAAGGTGCAGAGATACAGGGTTTTTCTTTATATGATCCTAAAAGGTACTAAATTTCAAATTAAAGTTTGGAAATATTTAAAAACTATCAAAAAAGGTAGTGTTTTAACCTATTCTGACGTCGCAAAAGGTATTAATAAGCCTAAAGCTGTTAGAGCTGTAGCGAATGCTATTGGAAAAAATCCATATGCTCCTAAAATACCATGCCATAGAGTAATCAGGTCTGATGGATCCCTTGGAGGATATTCTGGAAAAGGTGGTATAAAAACCAAGAAAAAACTGCTCAAATCTGAGGGAATTTTGCTCTAAAAGTTAGCAATACCAACGTTTTTTTAAAATTTAACAACATTTAGTATTACAATTTTAAATTCCCCTATTGGTTGCAGCTTATAAAATGAAATCTTTAAATTAGGCCTATATTTGGGGCATTAAACGCTATATTCATAAATTGCATTACTTTGGTAATTATTTAGAAAATTATTATTTTTTAGTATATTTATATCGATTAATATTAAGAAATTCCCATATCAAAATAAAACTAGGTTTTTATTAGCAATAGATTTTTTCTAAAATTTCATTATAATTGTTGATTTTATTGAATATTGTCCCCTATCTCATAATCCAATTTCAATATATATTTTTATAATTCAAATAACCCCATATTTATTGATTATTTTTAATTACCAGGACATGTCTAATTGACAAATTTTATAATTTTTTTTCATTATTTTGTATTTTATACTAGTTTAGCTTAAGTTTAGATATTATATAAAATATAATAAATACAATAGTTTACATACATTAATTAAAGTATTATATTAATATATAGTACATATTAATTTACTTATATTTATGATAATATTCTCTTTTAAAAACATATAATCCAGATGAAACAATTATGAAAAGACCAATAAAAGTATATTTATCTGGAAAATCCGAAAACACATAGTATCCTAAAATAAGGTTAGTAACTATCTCAAAATAACCAAATGGTGCTAATTTTGAAGCATCAGCGTGACGAAGAGACAAAATGATTAATATATGGCCTAAACAGGCAAATATACCCATTTGAGCCATCCAAGACCATTGTATTGGAGTAGGATTAATCCAAACAATAGGAACAAAAAAAGATGCGATAATGACCCCTACTACGCCTGTAATCAGCAATGTGAGTAAAGGACTATCTGTTGAGTGTAATTTTCGAGTTATTATTAGATAAAAGCCGTAAAAACAGCCTGTTCCAACAGCTGCTATACTAGCAAGATTAATCTCTATAATTCCAGGTCTTATGACAACTAAAATACCAAAAAAACCGACTAATACAGCAGTCCACCGTCTATATCCGACTTTTTCGTTAAGTAAAAATGGAGAAAGAGCAGTTGTGACCAATGGAGCAACGAACGCCAATGTTAATGCTTTAGCCATAGAGATCACAGAAATGGAGTAAAAAAAACATATATTTGCAAAAAATAAAGACAAACCTCTAATTATTTGTAATTTGATATTTTGAGAAAACTTCAATTGTTCCCTATAAAATAAAAACATAAAAAAAGTTGTGAATACAACTGTAAAAAAATATCTAGCCCAAGTTATTTGAAAAAAAGACAAATCTGAAGATAAGTATTTTGCAATTGCATCCATAAAGGGCAAAACCATCCATGCGGATAAATTTAAAAATATTGCTTTCATTTAAGCAAAATATTTAAGGGCGATAAATACTGTAATTGGCACTGTAACCAATGACATTAAAGTAGAAACAACAATAGTACTGGAAATATTATCTACATTTTTTTTTGGTGAATACATTGAAGCAACCAAATAACAAAGTATTGCACTAGGCATAGAGGATTGAATTAGTAAAACTCCAGCTGCAAAACCAGATAAATTAAAAAATTTTATAATAAAAAAACCTACAATTGGTCCAAGAATTACTCTACCAATTGATGTTATAATTGAGTCTCTCAAAGAAAATACTTTCATTTGAGTTAAGGCAATACCTAAAGACATTAAAATCATAACAATCATAGCATAAGATAAAAGCATTGTTGTATTAATCACAAAAACTGGCATTTCTTTGCCGTAGTATAAAAAGATAACGGTCAAAATAATTGTATAGAAGGAGGGACTTTTTGCGATTATTGAAAAATCAAATTTTCGCTTTGCGAGAAAAATATTAGCAGTAAAATGTAAGAGAATTACCAAAGATGATATAGCTGCAGCTACACCCATTCCTAATTTACCATATGCAAAAAGACATATTGGTATACCCATATTGCCTGTATTAGGTAAAAAAAAAGTAGGTAATTCTCTGATATAATCTTTTTTCATAAGAATTAAAAAAACAAGACCGATTAAAGCAAATGATGAGAGTAATATTAATGCATAAATAAAATATTCTGCAAATATATCAAATGTGACACCTGTAGATGTAAGAGAAAAAATTACTAAAGCTGGAGTTCCAAAATTTCCAGCGTAAGATGTTATAAACGAAGTATCGAAATTTGGATTTTTTTTCCCTAATAAAAAACCAATTCCAACAATAAAAAATACAGGGAATAGAACCTCAAAGAGCTTTAAATAAAGTTCCATTAAAAAAGTCTTAATAATACAGGGTTTTTAATAATATTTGAATTTAATTTAAAAGATTTAATACATTTCTGGTAATCCCTTTCCAAAGATTTGTGAGTTATAATTACAATAGAAGCTGTTTTGTTTTTATTATTTGGTATTTGTATTAATCTTTGAACGGATATTTTATGTTTAGCAAATTTATTAGTGATTTCAGATAGAACACCAGATTTGTCTTTAACTTCAAGTCTAATATATAATGCATTAGAATAATTATCTAAATTATATAGTGAAGGTGATTTTCTTTTATTATCAGAAATCCCAAAAGGATATTTGATATTTCCACGCAAAATTGACAATAGATCAGACATTAAAGCAGATGATGTTGGACCAGGTCCAGCACCTTCTCCTTGCAAAACACTCTCCCCTACTGGATTACCTTCAATTATAACAGCATTCATAACACCATTAACATTTGCGATGTAAGTATTTTTTTTAATTAAACACGGATGAACTCTTTCAAATAATTTATTATTAACAATTTCTGTTATTCCCAATAATTTAATTTTATAATTTAATTGATTTGCAATTTCTAAATCCTTGTATTCTATATTTTCAATACCCTCCATTAAACATTTTGAATTTGATACTTTATTATTAAATGCTAAAGCTGAAAGAATTTTAACTTTAGCTAAAGCATCGTAACCATTTAAATCTAATTTTGGATTACCTGGTTCAGCATAACCTAATTGTTGAGCTTTTTTTAATACAGTTGAAAAGCCAGACTTAGTTTCTTCCATTTCAGATAATATATAATTACAAGTACCATTTAATATTCCATATACTTTACTTATCTTATTAGTTGCTAGCCCTTCTTTAATGGTCCTTAATACAGGGATTCCACCTCCTACTGACGCTTCAAATTCTAAATTAACTTTATTTTTTTCTGCGAGTTTAGAAAGATTATTACCGTGTTTAGAAATTAATGCCTTATTAGGAGTTACAACATGAATTTTATTCTTAAGTGCAAATTCAACAATTTTTTTTGATATACCATCAGATTGACCAATGGCTTCAATTAAAATATCAATTTTATTATTTTTAAAAATTTTAAAGGGATCTTTATAAAATATTTTCTTATTAATTCTGAATTTTCTTTTTTTATTAATATTTTTAGCTGAAATTGCTGAAACGGAAATAATTTTTCCAGTTTTTTTTAGAATATCTTTTTTTTTTGTATTTAATTCATTATAAAGATAATTTCCAATCTGCCCTAATCCAACAATTGCTATATTAAGTTTTTTTATCATATCAATCATCTAAACTTGGAAAACTACTATTTTTTCCATAATTAATAATTTTATTTTTAAAATCTTTAAAAGAAATATTTTTATCATTGCCTAAATTTGGCTTTTGAACTATATCATCATTTTTTTTCTTTAAAAAAGAACCAAAATTTTGATTAGAACAATTATTTAAAAATAGAAAAATTAATAAAATTATCAGTATTCTCATCAATTTAATCCTTCGTCAGACTTATATCCAAATAAAATATTCATATTTTGAACAGCTTGTCCACTACCACCCTTAATCAAATTATCTATTGCTGACAATATAATAATTTTATTCTTATATTTGCTCTCACACACAGAAATATGACAGTTATTTGTGTTTATTACTTCATTAGTTCCTAAAAATGTATTTGGTTTCAAAATTTTAATAAATTTATTATTTTTGTAATATTTTTTTAGAAAAGAGTAAATTTTTTCAAGAGAATCATCTCTTTTAAGATCTAAATACATGGTAGTTAATATTCCTCTAAACATTGGTGAAAGATGAGGTGTAAATTGAAATTTTACCTTTTTGCCAGTTTTTATTTTTAGTTCCTGATCAATTTCTGAATTGTGTCTGTGAAACGCTAAACCATAAGCGCTCAATGTCTCATTTAAAAATTTGTTGTTATATTTTTTGTGAATATTTCTGCCTGCACCTGAATAACCAGATTTAGAATCAATTATTATATTGTTTGATTTAACAATATTTTTATTAATTAACGGTACTAATGGTAATAAAATTGATGTTGGATAACAGCCTGGACAAGAAATTATTTTGTATTTTTTAATGTTCTGATTATTTAACTCAGGTAAAGAATAAATACTTTTTTTGATTAATTTAGGAGCATTGTGTTTTATTTTATACCATTTCAAATAATCATTGGCTGATTTAAGTCTAAAATCTGCCGCTAAATCGATTAAAATATTTTTATTATTTAAATTTTTTGAAATTTTTTGAGCCTCTCCATTAGGTAATGCAGTAAATATAACATCAACATTTTTTAATAACTCTTTATTAAATTTAACAATATTTGGTAGTTTATATTTATTGAAGTATTTATCATAAGAGCTAATTTTCTTACCTACAGAGGTATCACCACAAAGATATTTAATTTTAACTCTTTTATGTTTAGTTAATAATTTGACCAATTGAATACCTATGTATCCAGTAGCTCCAGCAACTAATGCATTAATCTTAGACATATTGTAATATAACAGTTGTTTAATAAAATGATATTATCTTTTAGAGAATTGATAACTTCTTCTAGCTTTTGCACGACCAGGTTTTTTTCTCTCAACTGATCTAGAATCTCTCGTGGTAAGTTTTTCTTTTCTAAGTGTTGGTTTTAGATTTTCATCAAATTGTAATAGTGCTCTTGATATACCATGTACTAATGCTCCTGCTTGACCTGTGTGTCCACCACCAACAACTTGGGATCTAACATCGTATTCTGTAGATTGATTGATAATTTCAAAAGGTCTTAGTATTTGCATTTTGTGAGTAGCTCTTGTGAAATAATCATCTAGATTTTTACCATTAACGTAAAATTTACCAGTTCCTTTTTTTAACCAAACTTTTGCAACTGAAGTTTTTCTTCTTCCTGTTGCATATTTAGCATCTTTAAAATCTAACTTTAGTTTTGAAGATGTAGATTGATTTGTTTCCATTTTAATTTCTAACTATATTTTTCGAATTTAGTTTTCCAATCTCTATTATTTCAGGGTTTTGGGCAGAATGAGGATGATCTGATCCCGGATAAACCTTAAGCTTAGTTAATTGTTTTTTTGCTAAAGGACCACCTGGTAACATTCTTTTTACAGCCATTTTTAAAACCTCACCTGGTTTTGAAGATTGTAATATTTCAGGTGTTGTTTCTTTTATTCCACCTGGATGACCTGTATGTCTATAATATTTTTTATTTGAAAATTTATTTCCTGTAAATTTTAATCGATCTACGTTTTTAACAACAACAAAATCTCCACTATCCATATGAGGAGTAAATGTTGCTTTATTTTTTCCTCTAAGGATTTTTGATACAACAGTTGCTAGTCTTCCTACCACAGCTCCAGTTGCGTCAATTTCAAACCATTTGCTATTTAGGTCGTCTTTTTTAAGAAATTTAGTCATAATTGCGGGATTAATACTTATAAATCGATATATTGTCAAACGATATACGGTTAGAACAATAGTCATTTTTGATAGTTTTAAGTAATAAATAAGCTATTAATAAGCGATAATATTAGTTTATAATAAATTCTTAAATTTAAAATAGGAGCAACTAAATGTCAGACAAAAAAGGAATGGATCCTAAAACATATAAATTCGATACCCTTAGTTTACATGCAGGTTATCAACCTCACAAAAATGCTGGATCAAGACAGGTACCAATATACCAAACAACTTCATATCTATTTGATGATGTAGATCATGCGGCAGCATTATTTAATTTAGAAAGAGGTGGACATATTTATAGCAGGATATCAAATCCAACAGTTGCCGTTTTAGAAGAGAGAGTTGCTTCATTAGAGGGTGGAACAGCTGCACTTGCTACATCGTCTGGTATGAGTGCAATATTTCTTGCAGTTATGACTCTTTGTGAGGCAGGTGACCATTTAGTTGTATCATCCCAGCTTTATGGAGGAACTGTAAATTTATTTAGGTTAACACTTCCAAAATTTGGAATTAAAACAACTTTTGTAAAACCAAGAGACACAGAAGGATTTAAAAAAGCAATTCAAAAAAATACAAAAGGTATTTTTGGAGAGCTTGTAGGTAATCCAGGAAATGAAATAATGAATATGCCTGAGATTGCTAAAATAGCTCATGACGCAGGTATTCCTTTAATGGTAGATGCAACTTATCAAACACCTTATTTATGCAAACCTATAGAACACGGTGCTGATATCGTAGTTCATTCACTTACTAAATGGATGGCAGGACATGGATCTTCAATGGCTGGTATAATTGTTGAAGGTGGTAAGTTTGACTGGATGCAAAATGATAAATTTCCAACAATGACTCAACCTTATGAAGGTTATCATGGATTATCTTTTGCTGAAGAATTTGGACCAACAGCATTTACGATGAAAGCAAGGGCAGAAGGTATGAGAGATTTTGGTCCTTGTCTAAGCCCTCAAAATGCATGGAATGTGTTACAAGGTATAGAGACACTTTCTGTCAGAATGAAAAAACATTGTGAGAATGCTGAAAAAATGGTCGAGTATTTATTGGGTCATGAAAGTGTTGCTTGGGTTTCACATCCGAGTGTACCAGATCATCCCGATCATGATTTAGCAAGCAAATTGTTACCGAATGGCAAAGGATCAATGATTGCGTTTGGTATTAAAGGAGGAAAAGCTGCAGGTGAAGCATTTATTAATAACGTTAAACTTGCTTCTCATTTAGCAAATGTTGGAGATACACGAACATTGGTAATTCATCCAGCATCAGCAACTCATTCTCAAATGGATGAAGCTACATTAAAATTTGCGGGTTTATCTCATGATATGATCAGACTATCAGTCGGTATTGAGGATATAGATGATATCAAAAATGACTTTGAAAATGGATTTAGAGCTGCTAGGAAACCTAGACTCGTATCCAATCAATGAAGTTTCAGGTAAATAATAACGAGGTTTATGCTTCTACGGGAGGTAGACCTTTCGATAAGAATAAGCCATTAATAATATTTGTGCATGGTAGTGGACTAACTCATATGACGTGGGTTTTGCAAACAAGATATTTTGCATTCCATGGATATAGCGTTTTAGCTTTAGATATGCCAGGTCATGGTTTATCTGGAGGTGAAAGTTTAAAATCAATTGAGGATATGGCCGATTGGGTTAGTGATGTTATTGATGCAGTTGGATACAAGGAAGCTTCTTTAGTTGGTCATTCTCAAGGTTGTTTAGTTACTGTGGAATGTACAGCAAGAAATCCTGATAAAATAAAAACTTTAAGTTTAATGGGTGGAGCTGGTGCAATACCGATGAATCCTGAATTATTATCTTTAGCGGAAAATAATGATCCTAAGGCCGTTGAACTAATGATGGACTGGGCACATGGGCCAGCTGGCCATTTTGGTGGTCATCCTGTACCGGGATTATATCATATTAATACTGGTTCAATGTTAGCTAAAACTAGAACAATAAAAAATACCCTCGGTGTAGATTTTAGAGCATGTGATAATTATAAAAATGGTTTTGAGGCTGCAAAACAAATTAAGATACCTACCCTTTCTATACTTGCCACAGACGATAAAATGTGTCCAGTAAAAGAAGGTAAAAAACTAGCTAATTTAATTGAAGGAAGTCAAATAGATATAATAGATAATTGTGGACATATGATGTTATTAGAGGAAGCAGATCGAGTATTAAATGTTTTGAAAAAATTCATAACAACAAATTATCCAGCAAACTAGTAATTGCAAATTTGCATTTATGAAAAAAAATTTTAGATTTTTTGATAATAGACAAAAATATTTACTTTTCGTTACAACAACTAACGAAAAGAACAAAATTGCTGATGCATTAAAACCTATTGTTCAAAAATTAAAACCAAAATTTCCAGCACTAAAAATATTTGATGCAGGTATGGGTGACGGATCATTATTAATGAGTGTAATGAGACAATGTCATCAAAAAATGCCCCATATTCCTCTCTTGGTAAGCACAAAAGAAATAAGTATGGAAGATGTTAGATTAGGACTTGAAAAACTTCCAGATCGGTTTGTCGAACATAAAAACACAGTATTTGTTATTTCTAATTTAAATTACGTAGAGTCAACTACACTTAAATCGAATGACAAAAATAAACAAAAAAAAATGAATTGGAAAATAGTTAAACTTAAAGGAAATTCCTCACTCGATTTTTCAAATCAATTAAGGAGACTAAATCAAGAATTTTTAAATAAAAAATGGCAAATTGAAAGAAATCCTAAAAACGGAAATCCGACGTATAAGGAGCCATCTGTAATCGTAATTTATAGAAAAGATCAAGAATTTTCATTAAAAAACGTTATTCCCAAAAAAAATAATGGAAAGAATTATTATGACTTAATCATTGCATCACAACCATATAGATCGCGAATATCCGCTGAAAAAAAAGTAAAATATGTTATTGATCCGATGATAAAATCATTAGATAAGAAAGGTAAATTAGTAGTAGTTCATGCATGTGGAAAAGATCCTGGAAACAAAATTATAAAGAAAATCTGGCCAAAAGAAAAACCGTTTCCCTCACTATACAAGTCAATAATTAAATATATAAAAAACAATACTGATACTGAAATTTTGAAAAAATTAAAATTTAATAAAAAACAAAATATTAAATATGTTTTAAGAGCATTACCGAATGAAATTAGCGGAGGAATTGCTACATCATTGATATTTTCAGCATGGAATGCTGCGGTATATGTTAATCAAATATCAGATGAACAAATAATGAATGCCGAAAGAAAAAATTATTACCAAAAAGTTGTAAAAGATATAGTAAATCAAAACAAAGGATTATATTTTAACAATGAATTATTTGTAATTGAAAAAAAATAATCAACTAAACTTATTCTTATATAAAAAATAAAGCGCTGAAGTAATTAATAATATTGAACTAAATTGATGTAACGAAGCAGTTAAAATACTTGCACCAGACAAAACAGTAAGAATCCCCAATATAATTTGTAATAAAATAATTAAACCTAAAATAATTACAGATTTAAACAAATGAAAAATTTTATTTTTAAAAGTTATGTATAAAATTACTATGTATACAATAAATATCAAATAAGCTAAATTTCGATGTAAATATTGAACTAATGATGGATCACTAAAAGCAGATAATTTAAATAAACTTATAAATTTATTATCATCTGGAAAATAAGAATCACCCATTAATGGCCAAGTGTTATATATTTTTCCTGCATCCATACCTGAGACAAATGCACCAATAATAATTTGTAAGAAAATTAATAATAAAAATAATTCAGGTATATAATTACTAATTTTTTTATCTTTTTTATTCAAATTTACCAAATTTAAATAATTCCAAAAAATTAGAGATAAAATTATAAATGCAAAAAGTAAATGTATAGATAACCTAAAGTGACTTACATCTACATTATTCACAAGACCGCTCTGTACCATGTACCAACCAATAAAGCCTTGAAAACAAATTAAAAAAAATATTAAGTAAAAATTATAAAGTTTTTTCAGACCTATTTTAATAGTAAAAAAAATTAAAGGTACAAGAAAGACTAAGCCAATAACACGTCCAAAAAATCTATGTGCCCACTCCCACCAAAAAATCACTTTGAATTCACTCAAGGTCATTGAATAATTCTGAAGTTTAAATTCTGGAATTTGTTTATATAATTCAAAGTACGATAACCATGAATCTTTATTCATTGGAGGAAAAAAACCTTTAAAAAATTCCCATTCAGTAATTGATAAACCAGAGTCAGTAAGCCTTGTTAAACCACCTATAACGATCATTGCTGCAACCAAAAAAAACATAAATAACAACCAATTTGATATGTAAATTTTCATTTTTGTATTAATTTCGGTGTACATAATTGTTTAA
Organism: uncultured Pelagibacteraceae bacterium; assembly: GCA_902594705.1. Taxonomy (GTDB): domain Bacteria; phylum Pseudomonadota; class Alphaproteobacteria; order Pelagibacterales; family Pelagibacteraceae; genus Pelagibacter. The sequence goes on along the minus strand of CACJNI010000004.1, from coordinate 36,788 downwards.
ATATAATATTTATTTATAATTCCAATTGATCAAATGTCGCCTGATAAGAAAAAAAAATTAAACATATTAAGAAAAAAATTAGATCTTCTTGATAATAAACTGATTAAATTGATAAAAATAAGAACTAATATTGTTAAAGAAGTTCTTAAACTTAAAACATACAAAAACGAAATCGTAGACAAAAAAAGAATATCGTTAATCCTTAAAAATATAAAAAAAAAATCAATTAAAAATAAAATTGATCCAAAGATTACTAATCGAATTTGGAAAAATATGATTATGTCTTATATTGATTTTGAAAGAAGAAATTTTAAAAAAAAATAGTTACTTACTGTGTGGAGGAAGCTTTTTTTCCACAAAAATTTCATGTTTTCTTGTAGCAGGATTATACTTTTTAGCTTTTAATTTAACTTTTGCTTTTTCACCGCCAGCTGGTTTTTTCACATAATAAAAAAAAGGGCTATCAGGTTTTTCTTCTGGAACTAATCTTACTTTTATGTGTGTTTTTTTAGCCATTATTTTTTATTTCCTTAATTAGATTAGATATTTTATTTAATCTAGATTTAACATTATTCGTCTTTATAATTTTATTATTTATATCGTCAAGATCAGAATATTCATTTTGTAACAATTTTTTCACACCTTTTATGGTCATTCCCTTATTTTTCAAGAAAAAGTGAATATCTTTTATAATTTTAATTGTTTTATCATCGTAATATCGTCTTCTTCCAGAAAAAATTTTTGGTTTAATTTGTTTAAACTCTTTTTCCCAAAATCTTATAGTGTGAGTTGATAATTTACCAGATTTTTTATCTACTAAATTTAGAATTTTTGCAACGTCACCTATTGATTTATATAATTTGTTATCCTCACCCATTATTATTTAATTTTTTTTTTAATTCTTTAGATGGTCTAAATAACACAACATTTCTCTCAGTTATTATTTTTTTTTCAAGTGTTTTTGGATTTCTTCCAACTCTGCTTTTTTTATTTCTTAATATGAAAGACCCAAATTTTGGTATTTTTACTTTTTTATTTTGAATAAGTTCATCTAGTATTATTGACAAAAAGTCTTCAAGTATATTTTCTGATACTTTTTTTGAAAATCCTAGTTGCATATAAATAGAATTAATTATTTCTTTTTTTGTTAAATTAATTCTCATTTAGTTTATATTTTTCTTTATTTTATCTATTAATTTACTTCTGATAATTTTTTCACATACTTTAAGGGAGTTTGCAAAACCTACCTCATCTGTGGATCCATGGCTTTTTATTACTGGTTTATCTAAACCTAATAATATTGCACCATTATAAAGACGAGGATCTAATTTTTTTTTAAATTTTTTTAGATTTTTTATATTTAATAAACCTGAAATTTTTCCGATCAATGATGAACTCAATGCATTCTTTAATTCAGAAGTTATAAAATTAGCAGTTCCTTCTGCAGTTTTAAGAGCAATATTGCCAGTAAAACCATCTGTAACGATTACATTAACCTCACCATTCATAATTTGATTACCCTCAATATAGCCTTTAAATTCAAACAATGAGTTTTTTTTTTCATTCAGAATTTGATAAGTATTTTTAATTATATTATTACCTTTCAATTCTTCAGATCCAATATTTAATAATGCCACTTTGGGTTCCTCATTTTCGAATAAAGATTTATGTAGTGCGGAACCCATGAAACTGAAATCAATTAAATTTTTTTCATTACATTCAATATTAGCTCCTAAATCTAAAACAATATTCATGCCGTTTTTATTTGGCCACAAGGCAGAGAGAGCGGGTTTATCTATTTTCTCTATCATTTTTAAATTTAATTTAGCAATAACAAATAATGCACCGGTATTGCCAGCTGAAACAGTTGCATCAGACTCCATATTTTTTAAACTTTCAATTGATAGCCACATACTTGTATTTTTACCTTTTTTTGCAGCTGATAATGGGCTGTCAGTATCTTTAATTAGATTATCAGTGTGTATAATTTTGTAATTAATGTTACTTAATTTTGTTTTTTTAATTAAAGGCGAGATGAGTTGTTGGTTACCAAAAATATTGTAAAAAATATTTTTTGAAACTAAACTGTGGATTTCAATACCTTTTATGACTTTTTCGGGAGAATTCTCACCACCCATTGCATCAATTGCAATTTTAATTGGGTTGTCCATATAGATTTATTCTTTTGGGTCTAATACTTGTCTACCTTTATAAAATCCAGTTTTTAGATCCATATGATGAGATAATCTGTACTCACCAGATTTTTTATCTTCAATAATATTTTTTGCAGTAATCTTGATGTGTGATCTTCTTTTACCAGCTCTGGATTTAGTAGTTTTTCTTTTAGGTACAGCCATAATAAATTAGATGTTTATTATATCTTTTGTAAGATTATTGAAAGTATTTTTTAGTAAAAATTTCCTATATTTTTCATAATAATCTAAGAAATATTCAAGATTTACCATTTGATCGGTATAATTTTTTATAATTTCTATTTTTTGTTCATTATTTTTAAACTCCCAATTATCAATTTTATCAATAATAGAGAATAAAAGATTTACATATTCTTTCATTTTTTTATTAATAGTTGCATCTCCATAACCAATTTCCCTTATAGATAATTCTATTTGTCTAATACAATAATCAAAAAAACTTTGTAATTTATTTTTTGGTTCAATATTTTTGTATGTCTTTAAGAGAAATGCTAAATGAAAGAAAAAAATAATCATTCTATCATAAAAAATGTCTTGTTTATTTGTATTATATAAATTTTTATTTCTGGTTAGTTTTATCAAATTATTGTAAATATTAAGATATAAATCATTCATGAAGTTTATATTAATTATTATATTTCTTTTTATAGTTAACTGTTCAGGAAATAAAGTATCAAATTTTCACGGATCAAAACAATTAGAAACAAAATTTAACATAATAAAAGTAAATAAAACTAATAAAAATGATTTAGTTAAATTAATAGGTCCACCATCTAGTGTAAGTGACTTTGATAATAATAAGTGGTTTTATATTGAAAGATTAAAAACAAATCAATCACTTATAAAACTTGGAAACCAAAAAATAGAGAAAAATAATGTTCTTATTGTACAGCTGGATAACTCTGGAATTGTAAGGGAAAAAAAATTATTAGATTTAGAAAATATGAAAGATATTAAATACCTAAATACTACGACAGAAAAAGACTTTAAAAATGAAAGTATACTTTACAATATATTTAGCAGCTTAAGAGAAAAAATTAATGCACCATCAAAAAACAGAAGCAAATAGTTTATCCAGCTATTACAGCTAATAACAATAATGCAACTATATTTGTGATTTTAATCATTGGATTAACTGCTGGTCCAGCTGTATCTTTATAAGGGTCACCAACTGTATCACCAGTTACGGCTGCTTTATGAGCTTCAGAACCTTTTCCACCAAATTTACCATCCTCGATATATTTTTTTGCGTTATCCCAAGCTCCGCCTCCAGCTGTCATTGAAACAGCAACAAATAATCCTGTAATTATAACACCCAATAACATGGCACCAACTGATGATAATGCTGCAACCTGACCACCTATTGGAAGAATAATTAAATATAAAACTATTGGTGATAATACAGGTAATAATGATGGGATAACCATTTCCTTAATGGCAGCTTTTGTTAATAGATCCACAAGTTTTCCATAATCTGGCTTGGCTTTTCTTTTCATAATACCAGGAATCTTCTTAAACTGTCTTCTAACTTCTATTACAACAGCGCCTCCAGCTCTACCAACGGCTTGCATTCCCATAGAACCAAAAAGGTATGGCAACATTCCTCCAATTAATAAACCAACTACAACAAAAGGATCTGATAAATCAAATGTTACAACTATTCCTTCCAATTTTGATCCAGCTTCTTTTGAAAAATGTTTAATGTCCTCTGTATATGCAGCAAATAGAACTAGTGCTCCTAATCCAGCTGATCCAATTGCATAGCCTTTTGTTACTGCTTTTGTTGTATTCCCAACAGCATCTAATGCATCTGTGGTTTTTCTAACATTTTTTGGTAGATTTGACATTTCTGCAATTCCACCAGCATTATCTGTTACAGGACCATATGCATCAAGCGCCACAACCATACCAGCCAATGCAAGCATTGTAGTCACCGCAATAGCAATACCAAATAATCCAGCAATAGAATTAGTTAATAAAATTCCTGCTACAATTATTATTGCAGGAATAGCTGTTGCTTCCATTGATATAGCTAAACCTTGAATTACATTCGTACCGTGACCTGTAGTAGAAGACTCTGCAACACTTTTAACAGGCCTGTAATCTGTACCAGTATAATATTCTGTAATCCATATTAATAACCCTGTAATAAGTAAGCCAATAACACCACAATAATATAAGCTCATACCATTGAAAGAAACTCCATTTACAGAATAATTAGTTTCTAATCCAATTACGTAATCTGTTATAGGATACAAGATTATTAAAGATAAAATAGCTGTAGCAACAAAGCCTTTGTACAATGCATTCATAATATTTTTTGATTGTCCGAGTTTGACAAAAAAAGTTCCTACAATTGATGTTAAAATACAAGCTGCCCCAATACTTAATGGGTATACCATCATATTTAAATCAGAAACAAAGAATATTGATGAAAGAACCATAGTTGCAACTATAGTCACAGCATAAGTTTCAAACAAATCTGCCGCCATACCTGCGCAATCACCAACATTATCACCAACATTATCTGCAATAACAGCTGGATTTCTAGGATCATCCTCTGGAATACCTGCTTCTACTTTTCCTACTAAATCTGCACCTACGTCAGCACCTTTTGTAAAAATTCCACCACCTAATCTTGCAAAAATAGATATTAAAGAAGCACCAAAACCTAAAGCCACTAATGCATTTACAATTTCCCTTTCATCAACACCAGCTGATAATAAAATGTAATAATAAACTGCTATAGCTAATAAAGCTAAACCGGCAACAAGCATTCCTGTAATTGCTCCAGATTTAAATGCTATTGAAAGACCTTGAGATAAACCTTTTCTTGAAGCTTCTGCTGTACGTACATTTGCTTGGACAGACACCAACATTCCAACGTAACCAGCTATACCCGATAAAGCTGCACCAATTAAATATCCAATTCCAACTAATAATGAAAATGCAAAACTAATAATAACTAAAACAACAACGCCAACTATAGCTATTGTTTTGTACTGTCTGTTCAAATAGGCTTTTGCACCTATTTGAATAGCAGAAGCAATTTCCTGCATCCTTGCATTTCCTGCACTAGCATTCAAAATTGAAGATCCTGTTACAAATCCATAAACAATGGATAAGATCCCAGCAAAAATTGTGTATAATAAAATTGTATCAACAGACATATAATTCCTTAAATAAGTGTTTTAGTTATTTTTTAAAATGCGGACATTACAAAAAAGATTATAAAAGGCAATATTTAACTTCTTAGAATATGTGAGAATAACCTTGGTATTTGAGGTATTTTATTGGAATTCTCCTATTATCTAATAGGTAACTTTTTGATTTAGTATTAATTTGCCCAATAATAGAAATTTTTTGATTCATTTTAGAGGATAAAGTTTTTATATATTTTCTCTTTGACTTGGAAGCTGTAAATAAAATTTGATAATCATCACCATTGAATAAACAGTCTAATGTCTTCAATTTTTTATGTTTAATTAATCGTTTTAAATGATTTGATATTGGGATTTTATCTATATCGATTAAATAGCCAAGTTTTTGTTTATTTATTAATTTATTCAGATCAATTACCAATCCATCAGATACATCCATAGAGCAGTTTGCAATTTTAAAAAGATGTAAACTAAACTTTATAGGTAGATTAGGTGAATAATATTTATCAATAAAATATTTTTTTTGATTTGAATTTAATTTGATTTTGTTCTGTAAAGCTTTTAATCCAATATAACTATCACCTATATTGCCTGTTACATAAATATCATCTCCATTTTTAGCTTTGTTTCTATAAACAATTTTATTTGAATATCCTAAAGACATAATTGTAAAACTTAGATTTTTTGAGTATGTAGTATCACCACCTGATAATTTTATATTAAATCTATTTTGTTCATTTGATAAAGATTTGTTAATTAATGACATATTTTTTTTTGTAAAATGTTTTTTGTTACCTGAGCCAGCTAAAAAGAAATAATTTGGCTTTACCCCTTTAGAATAAATGTCTGATATAGACGATCTTATTATTTTTCTTATAACAAGATCAGGTTTATTAAAATTTAAAAAGTGTACACCCTCATTATAAGTATCAATAGAAATAACTAGTTTTTTGTGTTTGTCAAAAAAAACATCATCATTTAAATTAAGTGAAGATGGATTATTTTTAGATAATTTTTTTAAATAACTATTTATTAAGAATTCTTCATTCATTAGTTTCTTAATTTCTTTGAAATTTTATCAAGCAAAGCATTCAAATATTTTGTTTGTGATAAATCAATAAAGAAATTAGAGGCATTTAGGTATTCTTTAATAATTATTTTTGAAGATATTTTTGGTTTATACATTAATTCAAAAATTGCACTTTTAATTATTACTTGAAAAACTTTATCTAAGTTTGACATTTTTAAATCTTCATTTAAATGATTTGTAATTTCTTCGTGAATTACATCTTCTCTTTCAATTGTGCCATTGACTACATCTTTTATGAATTTTTTAAAACGATGTTTTGGAAAATTTAATTCTACTTCATTATTATAATATTTGCTGTAAAGCTTCTGAATTATAATAACTCTTGGGTTATTTTTTTTGCTAAAATGAAGCGTCATTTTATAACAATAATATTGTTTTTACTGCGTTGGCTGCCTCTCTACCCTTTTTGCCTCGTGCTATAGCTTGATTTTTATTTAAACAAGTAATTATTCCATTACCAACAGGTTTTTTTGACTCTACAGATATATTCATAATTGCATCAGTCGTTGATTTAGATATAAAATCAAAATGAGGCGTTTGACCTTTAATTACACATCCAAGTGCTACAAAACCATCATATTTTTTTAAATTTTTAGAAATAACTACTGGTATCTCAAATACACCTGGAACAGAGATTACATTAATCTTTGCAAAATTTTTTAGTTCATTCTTGGCACTTTTAAGAAGAGCTGTTGAAATATCTTTATAATAGTTTGCTTGTATAATTAATACTTTATTTTTCATTTTATAATTTCTTGTTTAATAATCTTGATACCATAACCATCCAACCCAACAACCTTTTTTAGAGTTCTAGTAACTAATATCATTTTCTTTATTTTTAAAGATTTAATTATTTGAGCTCCAATACCATAACTTTTTATTAATTGATCCTTTTCCTTAGTTTTAGTCTTTTTATCTTTAAATTCTTTAAGTGTTTGAGTAACAGATTTTAAATTTGGATCTCTTATAAAAATCATAACGCAATTGCTATATTTTTTAAAATATTTTAAAGTTTTTTCAAATGAGTTAGGAAGTTTTTGATTAACTAGATAATTTTGAACTACATTAGATGAAATGACTCTTACTCTTGGTGACTTACTTTTGTTAACTTTACCCTTAACTAATGCAAAATGCTCAGAACCATCAATTGAGTTTTCAAAAACATAAATTTTAAATTTTTGATTATTTAAATTAATTGTAGATGTTTTTTTTAATTTAATAAGATTTTCTTTTCTTAGTCTGTATGAAATTAAATCTTCAATTTTAGCAATATGAAGTTTATGTTTACTTGCAAATTTTAATAAGTCATCACCTTTTGCCATCGAACCGTCTTCATTCATAATCTCACATATTACGGCAGCTGGAATTTTGTTACCAAGTCTAGCTATGTCCACAGATGCTTCTGTATGACCGGCTCTAACAAGAACTCCTCCTTCTCGAGAAATAATTGGAAATACGTGACCAGGAGAAACTATTTCATTTTTTAATACATTTTTTTTTGTAGCAACTTTTATTGTTCGTGATCGGTCTTTAGCTGAAATACCAGTAGTTATACCCTTCTTGGCCTCTATTGAAATGGTAAAGGCTGTTTGATTTCTCGATTGATTAACAGGAGCCATAAATGTTAGCCCAAGTTTATTTGCTTGATTTTTATTTAGTGTTAGACAAATTAGACCTCTGCCGTTTTTTGCCATAAAGTTAATTTTTTTAGAATTAACATCACTGGCATTAAATACTAAATCCCCCTCATTTTCTCGATTTTCATCGTCAACAAGAATATACATTCCACCTTTTTTTGAGATAGAAATAATCTTTTCTATTGGGCTAAATTTATTTTTTATCATTAATAAATTTTTTTACATATTTAGACAAAATATCAATTTCAATATTAACTAAATCATTTTTTTTAATGTTTGCTAAATTTGTAAGTTTTAGTGTATGTGGAATAACCCAAATTTCAAATTTATTCCTCTTTATCTTGGCTATGGTTAAAGATACACCATTTATCAGAATTGATGCTTTCTCAACTAAAAATTTATAAAATTTTTTATCAATACTAAATTCGTAAATTGTAGATTTATCTACATTTGTTAAATTTGTAACTTTGCTTACTGTATCAACATGACCTTGACAAATATGACCTGAAATATTTTGTCCATACTTTAAAGGTAGTTCTAAATTAACATAATCACCAACATTAGATTTCTTAAATTTCGATTTTCTAATAGTTTCATTTGATAAATAAAATTCAGATATACCTTTTTTATATGATATTAATGTTAAGCAGACACCATCACAAGAAATAGATATTCCTAATTGCTTATTAGATAATTTTAATTTTGACTTGATAAAGACGTTTATTCCTTTGGCTCTTTTGGTAATATTTGTAATTTTACCTTTATTAAAAATGATTCCATTAAACATTTAATGATACCTAAAAAGTTTTTCTTTATCTAAAAAAGTATTAATTTGCGATCTTTTTTTAAATTTTTTAGACAATAAATCAATAAAAGAATTCAAAGCAACTGAATTTTTTAAATTAATTTTACAATCAGCTTTGAATAAATAAAAATCATTTATTAAATTGTTGCTTAAAAAAGATTTTAAAAGATTTGGACCCGACTCAAGTAATAAATTTGCATAACCTAATGAGTATATTTTTTTTAAAATTGTATTTAAATCAAAACTATTATTTTCTATTTTCATAAAAATAAGTTTTGCATTTTTATTCTTAAATTTATTAATAATATTTTTATCTTTTTTATTATGAAAAATATAAGTTTTATTTGAGCTAGGTTTTAATACTTTAGAATTTATTTTAGTCTTTAAATCTTTATCGATGATAAATTTTACTGGTGAAAACTTTTCTAAACCTTGAATTCTACAATTTAAATTAGGATTGTCAGAGTTAATAGTTTTATAAGATGTTAAAATTGCTTGATTTCTATATCTTAATAAATGAGACACTTTATGAGAATGTTCATTTGTAATTTTTTTTTTAAATAAATAAATTTTATTATTCTTAGAAACAGCTAATTTTCCAGTAACGTATGGAATATCATTAAATTTTGAAAATTTATAATCTTTATAAAATTGATTTGCCTCATTTTTAATTAAACCAATTTTAGCCATAATATTATTTTTTTTTAAAACACCTTTTGTTTTTTTTGCTGTTCGTTTATCAAAATCTTCAATGGAATAATTAACTAATTTAATTTTTTTTTTTATAATAATGTTTGTACAAGGTGGTGTTTTTCCATAATGAATACAGGGTTCTAATGTTACATACATATTTGAATTTTTGAAATTTATTTTATTATTTTTTAAGGCAGCTACTTCAGCATGAGGTCTGCCATTAATATCTGTCTTTCCGTAAGAAATGATTTCGTCTTTATGGGTTACTACACATCCAACCGATGGATTTAGTCCTGTTAACCCTTTATTTTGATTGGCAAGTTCTAGTGCCAATCTCATGAATGCTTTATTTTTTTCTGATGATTTATCTTTTCTTAAAGACATCGATTTTATCAACAAATTGAACGAAGTCTTTTTCTTCTCTAAAATTTCTATATACTGATGCAAATCTTACATAAGCAACTGGGTCCAATTCTTTTAATCCGTCCATTACCATTGTGCCTATTGTGTTCGAAGAAATTTCACTTTGACCAAATTCTTCTAATGATCGAGAAATTTTAGAAATAAATTTTTCTACTGTTTCAGTATCAAGAGGTCTTTTTTTTAGAGCTACATAAATGGATTTAGACAATTTATCTCTATCAAATGGAGATTTTCTTCCATTTTTTTTTACAATTGTTAGCTCACGAAATTGAACTCTTTCAAATGTAGTAAATCTTTGACCACAGCTACAAAGCCTCCTTCTTCTTATAGCTGTTCCATCTTCAGTAGGTCTAGAATCTACAACTGAAGTTTCACCTTTTTTATCACAGGGACAAATCATAATTCATTATCCCAAATTTTTATAAATTGGGAAATTTGAACATAAATCAACAACTTCTTTTCTTACTTCGTCTTCTATTTTAGTATTATCATCAGGGTTGGATGACAAACCTTTAATTACTTTAGTAATTAACTCACCAACTATTTTAAATTCATTTAAACCAAATCCTCGAGTAGTTGCTGCCTGAGAACCTAGTCTTATACCTGACGTTACCATTGGACTTTCTGTATCAAATGGAATTCCATTTTTATTACACGTTATATTAGCACGTGATAAACTTTCAGCTGCAGCATTACCTTTAACACCAAAAGGTCTTAAATCTACCAACATTAAATGAGTATCAGTTCCTCCAGAATAAATCTTAAATCCATTTGTTTTTAATGTTTCTGCAAGTATTTTTGCATTAGCTAAAACATTAGATATATATTCTTTGAAAGAAGGTTCTAATGCCTCTTTAAATCCAACTGCTTTTGCTGCTATTATATGCATCAGAGGGCCACCCTGATAACCAGGAAATACAGCTGTATTAATTTTTTTATAAATATCTTCGTGATTTGTTAAAATAATTCCACCTCTGGCGCTTCTAAAAACTTTATGAGTTGTTGATGTAACGACATGAGCATGATCAACAGGATTTGGATAACCTTTACCAGCAACAAGACCTGAAAAGTGAGCCATATCTACCATAAAGAATGCTCCAACCTTATCAGCAATTTCTCTAAATCTTTTAAAATCAATCACCCTAGAATATGCACTACCTCCAGCAATTATAAGTTTAGGATTATTTTCAATTGCTAATCTTTCAACTTCGTCATAATCGATTAATTCAGATGTTTTGTCCACATCGTAACTTATTGCATTAAACCATTTGCCTGACATTGCAATTTTAAGACCATGAGTAATGTGGCCTCCAGAATTTAAACTCATTCCCATAAATGTGTCACCTGGCTTTAATAAAGCTAAAAAAACCGCTCCATTAGCCTGAGCACCGGAATGAGGTTGAGAATTCGCAAATTTACAATTAAAGAGTTTTTTTAACCTATCGTTAGCAAGCGACTCGGCAACATCAACATGTTCACAACCGTTATAATATCTTTTACCTGGGTAACCTTCAGCATACTTATTTGTTAGTACAGAACCTTGTGCTTCTAAAACAGCTTGTGAAACGATGTTTTCTGATGCGATTAATTCGATATGATTTTGTTGTCTGATTAATTCTTTATTTACTGCATCAAATATTTCTGGATCAGCTTCAGACAATTTTTTTTCAAAGAAGTTTTCATATTGAGTATTTAAATATTTTTTTTCACTAGACATTTATTTACCTATATTTTTTTAATTCTTTTTATATGTCTACCGCCTTCAAACTCAGTTTTTAGAAAGCTCTCAACACATTTTAAGGCAACTGTTTTTTTAATAAGCCTTTCACCTAATGTTATAACATTTGCATCATTATGCAATCGCGATAATTTGGCATTTTTCACTGAATAGCATAAAGCTGCGCGTATTCCCTTATTTTTGTTTGCAGCAATAGACATTCCTACTCCTGAACCACAAACAAGTATTCCTACATGATTCTTATTTTTCGCAACTTGTTTACAAAGTTTATGAGCAAAATCGGGGTAATCTACAGACTTCCTATTTTGTTTTGGTCCCAGATCTTTTATTGGATAATATTTATTTAAGTATTTTAAAATATTCTTTTTTAAATTGAAACCACCATGATCTGAGGCAATAAAAATTTTTTTCAATTTAATTAAATTTATAATTTAAAACACAAGCAACAAGGTGAACTCTATTTTCTTCACCCCCATTAAATGCATTGTGATATTTAGTATTATTAGTAATCCAAACAGAGCCATCTGCTGGCATATGTTTTGCAACGTTATCAACGACCATTATTGCTCCAGGATTTGTGTATATAGGTATATGAAGCCTTGGCTCAGGATCTCTATGCCAACTCAATGTTGATCTTGGCTCTTTAAGAAGAAGTCTCATCCTACCTAATTTATACTTTTTTGTTAATTGGTCATAAACTTCTTTGAAATAAGTATTTTTAAAGTCGTCAACAAATTCTGTATATTTATGTTCATCAATTTTACTTTCCCTTTGTACCTCAACACCTGTACTATCTGGTTTAGTCCAATAAATGCCTCTTACATTATTTCCTTTAACAGAATCTGGATCACCTGGAATTTGATTTAAAGGTATACCGGCGAAGTGAGGTATTCCAAGACTTGTATCAAAACCTTTTATTTTTAATACTTCGTCACAAGCATGTTTTAATTTTATGATATCAAATTTTACATCTTGTTTTTGGAAATCATTGAATAATTGTGACATCGGTGCTCTACTATCTTATAGACTATTATATTAAATATTACTATTGTCGCATCAAAAAAATTAATTGATAATGATTATCACAGGTAGCTATCCTAATTTAAGATTGAGAAGATCAAGAAAATTCAGTTGGTCTAGAAGATTAGTTCAAGATAATGATCTATCTTACAATGATTTTATTTTACCTATCTTTCTTACTGAAGGAAAAGCAAAAAAAGTTCCAATTAATTCAATGCCAAATGTTTTTAGGTACTCTATTGATAAATTAAAAAGTGTAGTTGATAAAGCACTAAAACTGGGAATACCAATGGTAGCTTTATTCCCTTACACAAATCCAAGAAAAAGAGATGAATATGGAAATGAAGCATTAAATGAAAATAATTTAGTTTGCCAAGCAATAAAATTCATCAAAAAAAATTATAAGAACGAAATTGGAATAATGTGTGATGTTGCATTAGATCCATATACATCACATGGTCATGATGGAATAATTAAAAAAAATGAAATTTTAAATGATGAAACATTAGAAATATTGATTAAACAATCAATATTGCAGGCAAAAATGGGTTGTGATGTGATTGCCCCATCGGATATGATGGATGGTAGAGTTTTAAAAATTCGTAAAGCTTTAGATAAAAATCATCTTAAAGATGTTCAAATTTTATCATATGCTGTTAAGTATGCATCAAGTTTTTATGGTCCATTCAGAAATGCTGTTGGATCAAGAAGTCTCTTAAAAGGAGACAAAAAAACTTATCAAATGGATTTTAAAAACAATTATGAATCATTAAGAGAAGTTGCATTAGATATAAAAGAAGGAGCAGACATGATTATAGTAAAACCAGGGATGCCTTATCTTGATATAATTAGGGAAGTTAAGAATAATTTTAAAATTCCAGTTATTGCATACCAAGTATCAGGAGAATATAGTCTCATACAAAATGCAATTTCAAAGAATATATTAGATAAAAAATCGATATATGAAAGTCTAGTTTCCTTTAAAAGAGCTGGAGCAAGTGCAATTATAACCTATTTTGCTGATCAAATAAAACTAGATTAATTTTAAAGAGTTTTGAAAATTAAATCTTGTTTTGGGAAAATTAAGATTGTTCGGTTTAACTATTGTTTTATCTAAAAAATCTCCTACAATTTTTAAAGCATCAAAAGTATCTTCAAAGCTTATATCTTCTTCATCTTTATTAACTAAAAAATTTGGAATGATTTTGCCAGAATTTTTTAATTTAAAATTAATTTTATTACCTTCAGAAACTTTTTCTACATAATCATTAAAGTCTATGTCATATCCAATTAATTTATAAAAGTTTAACTCCCAATTTACAAATTTTGGAAGCCACTCTTCATCTTTTAATATCTCAAAATAATTATCAATTAAGTAATAAATCTCTCTATTTTTTTCGTTCTCTACTGTTAAAATTTTAATCAAATTCATTGTATAAATTATACAAAGGAGTTTTTGCTTATCTTCTAAAAAGTAAGGAGTCTTAAATTCATCAATTTCAACTTTTAAAGAACCAATTTTTGATTGAGATTTTGAATTATAATTTATATGCAATTTATTACCCTCAAATAGGTAGTTTTTTATTTTTTTTGAGGTTCCTCCAAAAATAATTCCTGAAATTTTTCCATGATTTTCAGTATAAAATTCAGATATTACAGAATTTTCATTATATTTATTTTTTGAAAGTAAGTAACCTTTATCTTGCCAATTCATTATATTTTAATTGTCTCTAAGAGTTGCATAGCTGCGGCTTGTTCTGCATTTTTTTTTGAGCTACCATCAGCGATAACTGTTTTGCTATCCTTAATTTTTACACTAATTTTAAAATTTGGTTTATGTCTTGGTCCTGTATTAGAAATAAGTTTATATATTGGCAATGATTTAAATTTCTTTAATGAATATTCTTGTAATCTTGTTTTGGAGTCGATTACAGTAATATCTGATAAATTTAAGTAATTTTTCCAATATTTTAATATAAATTTTGACGAAACCTCAAAACCTTTATCTATATAAATTGCTCCTATCAAAGACTCACAACAATCAGATATAATTTTTTTTTCAATATTGACTTTTTTTTTCTTTTCTGTGTTTCCTGTTAAAATATAATTATCTAATTCTAATTCCTTGCCAATTTCAAAACACTTATTTTTATTAACTAAGTTTGCAAGTTTTTTGTCAATCATACCTACTTTTTCATTTGGATATAACTCTAAAAGTTTCTTTGATATAACAAACCCTAAAACTCTATCACCTAAAAATTCCAGTTTTTCATAATTATTTTTTGTATCGAAACTTTTGTGTGTTAGAGCTTGTATTAATAGTTTATAATCTTTAAAACTAATACCTATTTTCTTTTGTAGTTTGTTTAATTTCATTTATTTAAATTATTTTATTAAAAAATCTTTCAAATCGAACTATTTCATTCCATTTGAAAATGTTAAAGATGCTTCCTTTCCTTGGATTAGATGAAAAAAATAAAATTTGTGCTTTTCCAACTAAATTATTTTGATTAACATAACCAACTTCAGATAGAAATCTGCTGTCTTTAGAGCAATCCCTATTGTCACCTAAGAAAAAAAAGTGATTTTCAGGAACAATGTATTTATCTGAATTAGAAAAAGTTATATCGGTTCTATATGCAGCTAAATAACTTTTTCCATTTGGAAGTTTTTCCTCAAATATATTGACATCAATTTGGGATGATCCACAATATAACTTATCATTTTTGCTTTTAATTGTTTTTAATACTTGATTAGAATTTATATATAAATCACCATCAATAAATTGTATTGTATCACCTGGTAAACCAATCAATCTTTTAATATAATCTGTACGATTATCGGCAGGTGTTTTAAAAACTATAACATCTCCTCTTTTAGGGTTTTTATTTAATATACGTCCTTTAAAAATAGGAGGACTAAAAGGAAATGAATGTTTACTATATCCATAAGAAAATTTTGTAACAAATAATCTGTCACCCACAAGCAAGTTAGTTTCCATTGATGATGATGGTATATAAAATGGCTGGATTAATATTGATCTTATAAATACTGCAATTATTAATGCATAAAATAATGTTTTAGTATTATCAATTATGAAATTTTTCATTTTTTTCTATTTAAAATAACAAATGCAATTGAGTGATTTTTTTCATCAGAAAGTGAAAGATGTATATCGTAATTCTCTAATTTAAATTTTTTTTTTAATATATTTTTTATTTTCTGTGAAATTTTAATTTTAGGAGATCCTTTCTTATTATTGTATATTTCAATATCATTAAAATTAATATTATCTCTAAAGCCGGTGCCTATTGATTTAACGAAAGCTTCTTTGGCAGCAAACCTTTTTGCAAAGTAATTCGTTTTGTTTCTGTATTTTTTTGAATGGTTAATTTCATTCAATGTAAAGAGTCTTTTTTTAAAACCTTTAATTTTTAGGGATTTTTCTATTCTTTTATTATCAATAATATCAACACCGTTACCAATTATCATTAGTTTAATATTTTTCTAAAATTAGTAATTACTTTTTTCATACCAAACATGATGGCCTCTCCAATTATAAAATGTCCAATATTAAATTCCTCTATAGATTTAATTTTTCTTAAAATTTTAGTTGATTTATAATCTAGACCATGACCTGCATGAACTTCCATTCCTAGTTTTTTTGCTAAAGTGGCACAATTTTTTATTTTTTTGAACTCTACTAAATAATTTTTGTTATTTTTAACTTTTAAAGCAAATTTTCCTGTATGAAGTTCAACACATTTCGCATTTAATTCTTTTGATGCAAAAACATCTTTAATATTTGGATTGATGAAAAGACTTGTTCTAATTTTTTTTGAATTTAATTTACTAATTACTCTTTTAATAATTTTTTTGTTTTTTGTGATATTTAAACCTCCCTCTGTGGTTATTTCATTCCTTTTTTCAGGAACTATACAAACAAAATTAGGTTTATATTTTAATGCAATTAAAAGCATTTCATTGTTAGCAGCCATTTCTAAATTTATTGGAACTCTTTTAATTTTTGAAAACATGGCTAAGTCTTCGTCTCGAATATGTCTACGATCCTCTCTTAAATGAATAGTAATAGAATTTGCACCAAAATTCATAACTTGTCTTGCATATGAAATAGGATCAGGATGTCCCTCGCCTCTGGCGTTTCTTAATGTTGCAATATGATCCACGTTAACTCCTAGTCTAAACTTCATTTTAAGTATCTACTTCCAGGTTTTGTTATTGGAATTTTTTTCAACCCAATTGGTAAATCATTTTTTTTATAAGTTGGTATTTCTAATTTTATTTGGGACACAATATTTTTATCTTTAATTTTTAAACTTAGTTTACTAGATCTATTAATCAAACACGCATATCCAACTACTTTTGATTTAAATTTTTTTACAAGTCTGGCACATTCTAAACTTGACTTTCCTGTAGTAATTACATCTTCTACAATCAAAACTTTAGAATTTTTTTTTATTGAAAAACCTCTTCTTAAAGTAAATTTACCATTTACTCTTTCACAAAAAATTGTCTCCTTGTTCAATAAATTTCCAACGATATAACCTATTACAATACCACCCATAGCTGGTGATAAAATTAAATCAATTTTTTTGAATTTTTTATTTATTTTGGAGCTTAGGGATTTACAAAATTTTTCTGATTTTTTTGGATAACTTAATAATTTAGCACACTGTACATATTGAGGAGAATGTAATCCTGAAGATAAAACAAAATGTCCCTCTAAAAGTGCCTTAGTTTTTCTTAAAACCGCTAAAGAATCTTTTAAAGAAAGCATATTTTTTGTTTTTATGTCTAATTATTTTGAAGTTATATTCTTTCTGTTTTAGCTCACTAATAAGTTTTGTAAAGTTTTTCAAATCTTGAATAATTAGGTTGAACCTAAAATTTATAGTTCTTTTAGTCTTTTCTACCATTTCAACACTTGAAATGTTTACATTATTTGTTCCAATCATTGTTGTAACGTCACCTAATATTCCAGGTCTGTCAGGTAAAGACATCCAAAGGGTAGTGTTGTATTTTTTTTCTGTAGGCTTGCTGTCCTCTTTATATTGCCAGTATCTTCTTATAGCAGCTCTAGCTTTGCCAGTTTTAGCACTTGTTATCCAATGCAAAGATGGTGAATCTTTTTTTGATGTTAATATTTTAACTACATCTCCATTTCGCAATATTGATTGTAAAGGACTCTCCTTTCCATTTATTTCACATCCAATCGCAGTATCACCTACTTTAGTGTGTACAGCATAAGCAAAATCAATTGGACTTGCTTCTTTGGGTAATTTTATGACTGACCCTTTTGGTGTAAAACAAAAAACATTTTCTTGAAACATTTGGAGTTTTGTATACTCAAAATAATGTTCGGGATTTTCATTTTTATCTATAATTTCGACTAGATCTGCTAGCCAATCATATTCCTTCCAAGTTAAAGAGTTAAACTTTTCTGAAGATTTATATTTCCAATGAGAGGCTATACCTCTTTGAGCAAATTCATGCATTTGTTGTGTTCTTAGTTGTATTTCAATAGGTCTTTTATTTGGACCGATCACTGCTGTATGAAGAGATTTATAATTATTTATTTTCGGAGATGAAATGTAATCTTTAAATCTACCAGGTATGCAATTCCATTTATTATGAATTACGCCTAAAGTTTTGTAACAATTTTGAACTTTGTCTAAAATTATTCTAAAACCAATAATATCTGTAATTTGCTCTAGTGAGGTTCTTTTTTTTTGTATTTTTCTCCAAATAGAAAAAGGTGTTTTTTCTCTAGAAAAAATTTTAAAATCAATATTATTTTCATTTAATAGATTTTCAAATTCACTGAGAACTGAATTGTAATTAATCAAATTATTATCTTTTATTGTGTCTAATCTATCTTTGATCATTTTTCTTGCTTCAGGATTTAAAATATCGAATGAAAGATCTTCAAGTTCATCTCTTATTCTATTCATTCCCATTCTATCAGCTAAAGGAGCATAAATTTCCATAGTTTCTTTAGCAATTCTTTTTCTTTTTTCCTCTTTATCAATAGCCTTCAAAGTTCGCATATTGTGCAAACGGTCTGCAAGTTTCACAAGAAGGACTCTGATATCTTTAGAGGTTGCCAGGATAAGTTTTCTAAAATTTTCAGCTTTTGAATTAGAAATAGCTTGATTTTCAAAAACTGAAATTTTTGTAACTCCATCAACCAAATCAGCAACTTCTTTTCCAAATTGTTCTTCTATAGTTTTGTAAGTTGCATAAGTATCTTCTATAGTATCGTGAAGTAAACCAGTTGCTATCGTTGCACTATCCAACTTAAGTTCGGTTAAAATATTTGCAACAGCAACAGGATGAATGACGTAGGGATCTCCTGATTGTCGTTTTTGATCTTTATGAACTTTTACTGCAAAATCATATGCTTTACTTAAAGTTTCCGGGTTAAGAAACTTATTATATGATTTAACTTTATTTATTAATTCGTCAGAATTTAGCATTAATTTATTATATCACTTATTTAGATAACTTTAATACTACTTAAATTATTTTTTTTTAAAGAAGATAAGAGTTTTACTATATTTTTTTTTGATTTTGGGTGAGACCAATTCTTACATATTTCAAACAGTGGCAAAAGTACAAAGTTTCTATTATGCATTCTTGGATGCGGTATCTTTAAATTGATCAATTTTTTATTTGATTTAGTTATCTTTCCATTAAAGTCTAATATATCAATATCACAATTTCTTGGATGATTTTGAGGAGATATTTTTCTGCCTAATTTTTTTTCTATAGACTTAATTATTTTAAACAGCTCAAATTGATTTAATTTTGTTTTTATCAGTAATACAGCATTAATAAATTTTGGAAAACTAGGATCTGGCCATGACTCAGTCTCATAATAACTAGATTTTTTTAAAATTTTAATATCATGAGTTTCCAATAAATATTTAGATTTTTCTAAAAAATGTATTCTATTTCCTAAATTAGAACCTATTGATAGATATACATGATTAACTTGAGCGTCTGAAATATCTCGCTTTTTCACGGTTCCAATCTTTAGTTTTTTTGGTTTGTCGCTTATCGTATTGTTTTTTGCCCTTTGCAACTGCTATTTCAACTTTAGCTTTACCTTTTTTGAAATACATTTTAGTTGGAACTAAAGTCAGACCTTCCTCATTCATTTTACCAATTAGTTTGTTAATTTCCTTTTTGTTAAATAATAATTTTCTTTCTGAGTAAGGATTGTGATTTGAATAACTTGCTTGTTTATATATGGGTATATGTGAATTAATTAAATAAATTTCTCCTTCTTTTTCTACTGCGTATGACTCTGCAATATTTACTTTTCCGTCTCTTACAGATTTTATTTCAGAACCTTTTAGTACAATTCCTGCTTCTAAGATTTCTTTAAAGAAAAAATTAAAAGACGCTTTTCGATTTATTGTAATGATCTTGATGCCAGATGTAGATTTATCACTCATCAATAAGTTTTGCTACTTTCAATGCTTTCTCGACTTCCTTTTTTGTATTTTCAGTTATTTTTACCAAAGGTAATCTCACAGCATCATCGCATAGACCAAGTAATTTAGCAGCATACTTAACTGGTGAAGGATTGCTTTCTATAAATAAATTTTTATGCAATGGTTGCAACATATCATCAAGTTGTTGAGCTTTTTTTAAATCATCCTCATTTGACGATTTTGATAATTTTTGAAATTCAGAACATAATTTAGGAGCTACGTTTGCTGTAACACTAATTGTTCCAACTCCTCCTCGTTTATTAAATTCAAAAGCATTATCATCGTTTCCAGTAAGTTGAATGAAATCATTACCCATTTTTTCTTTTTGTTGATCAACACGATTTAGATCACCAGTTGCATCTTTAACTCCAACTATATTTTTTAGTTCATATAATCTTGCCATTGTTTCAACGCTCATATCGATTACTGAACGACTTGGAATATTATAAATTATAATTGGAATTCCACAGTTATCGTTTATTGATTTATAGTGTTGATATAATCCCTCTTGAGTAGGTTTATTATAATATGGTGTAACAACTAAAGCACCATCCGCTCCAGCTTTTTCAGCGTGTTTAGTTAATGATACGGCTTCTTCTGTAGAATTAGATCCAGTGCCAGCTATAATGGGAAGTTTACCGGTAGCTTCTTTTATGCATAATTCAATTGTTCTCTCATGTTCATCATGTGATAATGTTGGTGACTCACCAGTTGTTCCAACTGGAACTAACCCATTTGTTCCATTTTCCAGATGATGATTTATTATTTTTAAATAACTTTCTTCGTCAAGCTTGTTGTCTTTAAACGGTGTAATTAATGCTACATTTGATCCTTTAAACATAATTATTTATAACATAAGTTGTTTGATTTAATAAAATGTATTTAAAATTATTAACAACAATTATCCTTTATTTCTTATCGTTTCAATCTGCTTTTTCAAATGAAACTATACTTCCTATTAAAAAACCAGATTTAAATGAAAAAAATACAACAAAAAAAATAGCTGAAATCATTCCTCTACCAAAACCATCTGAAAAAGAAGATGAAATTCAAAATGAAATTAAAATTACTACAACGGAGATATTTAAAAAAATTGATGGTGTAATAATTCCAAAAAATAAGCCTCTTATAGTTAAAGAAAAATTAAGAAAGATTAAAAAACAAAAATTTTATAGCGATAGAGATTTGAAATATGCAAAACAAGCTATTTCATTTATGGAGAAAAGTAATTGGAAGGATGCAAAAAAAGCCGCAAGTAAAGCAAGAGCAAAATCAATTTATGATTTTATTCAATGGAGACATCTACTTACAACCGGTAACAGGGCTACTTTTACAGAATATAAACAGTTTATCGAAAGAGTAAAAGATTATCCAAGAATAGATAGAGTTCGTTACTTAGGAGAGCATAAAATAAATTCTAAAAATCATACTAAAAATGAAATTATAAAGTGGTTCGATAAACACCCTCCTTTAAGTGGATTTGGAAAAATGATGTTAGGTGATGCTTTGTTATCAGAAAATAAAGAGACAGCCATAAATTTAATAAAAGAAGGATTTATAACAGCAGATTTAAGTAAAAATGATCTTATTTTTTTTAGAAAGAAATTTAAAAAATATTTGAACAGTAGTGATTATATTAAAAGAGCCGATTATTTAGCTTGGGAGAATAAATATTGGGACCTTAAAAGAATGTTAAGATATCTACCTAAAGATTATCAACTTTTATATACAGCAAGACAATTATTAATGAGCAGATCTTATGGTGTTGATAGCGCTATTTCGAATGTCCCTGCAAGTTTAAAAAAAGATGCAGGTTTAAATTATGATAGACTCAAATGGAGAAGGAAAAGAGGAAGAGTTGATAGTTCTTTAGAAATTTTACTAAGTATCAAAAATAATAAAGACTATATGGTTCGCCCAGATAAATGGTGGGTTGAAAGATCAATAATTGCGAGATCACTTATTTATAAGAAAAGATATGAGCAAGCCTATAAAATTACAAGTAAACATGGACTATCAGAGGGTGCCGAATTAGCTGAGGCTGAATGGATGAGTGGATGGATTGCTTTAAGTTTCTTAAAAGACCCAATTTTAGCAAAAAGTCATTTTACTAAATTTTATAATAATGTTGGATATCCAATTAGTTTATCAAGAGGTGCTTATTGGCTTGGAAGAGCGAATTTAGCACTTAATAATAAGGAAGAAGCAGATAAATGGTTTAAAGAAGGTTCAAAATATCTAACAACGTATTATGGTCAATTATCTCATATGAAAATATATCCAAATAAAACTTTTGAACTTACAGAAAGTACTCAAGTTGATAAAAATTATGCTGAAAGTTTTTACAAAAATAAATTAGTCGCAATAGTACATTTATTAGATGAAGTAAAAAAAGATAAATATACAAAACATATTTTAAGATTTCTAGCAAATGACAATGTTTCAGCAGGGAGTGAAATATTGGCAGCAAAACTAGCAACTGACATCTCTAGATTTGATTTTGCTATTCAGGTTTCTAAAATAGCATCTTATCAAAAAAGGTTTCATAACAAATATAATTATCCAGTAATAAGTACACCGAATAAAGTTGGATCAAGAAAAATACCAGAACAAGCTTTGATATTATCTATTATAAGACAAGAAAGTGAGTTTGATATATCTGCAAGAAGTAGAGTTGGAGCACAAGGCTTAATGCAGTTGATGCCTTATACTGCGAAGACAGTTGCTAAGCAGGCAAAAGTTTCTTATTCAAAATCACGTTTAACAACAAGTCCTGAATATAATATAAATTTAGGATCTTTTTATATTGCAGGTTTAATTCTTGATTATGATGGATCCTACCCTTTTGCTGTAGCAGCATATAATGCAGGACCAAAAAGAGTGAAGTATTGGAAAAAAATAAATAAAGATCCTCAAAAGAAACAAATCGATTATGTTGATTGGGTAGAACTTATTAAGTTTAAAGAGACCAGAAACTATGTTCAGAGAGTTATGGAGAATTACAATGTATATAGATACATTTTGTCTCAAAAACCAATATTATTAAAGGATTTTTTTAGAAATAATCCGCTTTATTAGTGGCGGAAGGAGAGGGATTCGAACCCTCGGTACACCTTTTCAAGCGTACGGCGGTTTAGCAAACCGCTGGTTTAAACCAGCTCACCCATCCTTCCACAATAATATGTGTAACTTGAAATCATTGAATATTCAATCATATTCAAGTAATTTCTCCAAAATATGAAAAACAAATATTCAGTATTCTCTCTAATAAAAAATGCTTTATCACAGCATGAGAATTGGCAACAAGCTTGGGGAAATCCAGAGCCAAAAAAAGAATACGATGCTATTATTGTGGGTGGTGGCGGACACGGTTTAGCTACTGCTTATTATTTAGCAAAGAAACATAATTTAAAAAATATTGCTGTCTTAGAAAAAGGTTGGATTGGTGGTGGAAATACAGGGCGTAACACTACAATCATTAGATCAAATTATTTATGGGATGCTAGTGCTGGTTTATATGATCATGCGCTTAAACTATGGGAAAATTTATCTCAAGAGCTAAACTACAATGTGATGTTCAGTCAAAGAGGTGTAATGAATTTAGCTCACAATCTTCAAGATGTAAGAGATTTAAAAAGAAGAACACATGCCAATAGACTAAACGGAATTGATGCTGTTTGGTTAAATACTGAGGAAGTTAAAAAATTTTGCCCAATTATAAATACATCACCTGATATCAGATACCCTGTTTTAGGTGGAACGTTACAAAGAAGAGCAGGAACTGCAAGGCATGATGCTGTTGCCTGGGGTTATGCAAGAGGCGCAAGCGAAATGGGTGTTGATATAATTCAAAACTGTGAAGTTAAAGGAATAAAGAGAAATGGAGATAGAGTAGAAGGATTAGAAACCACTAAAGGATTTATAAAAACTAATAAAATTGGAGTTGTTGCAGCAGGCCACTCAAGTGTAATTGCAAATATGGCTGGATTAAAACTTCCTCTTGAGAGTAAACCATTACAAGCGTTAGTTTCAGAGCCAGTAAAACCAATTATTGATACCGTTGTAATGTCAAATGCGGTTCATGCTTATGTAAGTCAATCGGATAAAGGCGAATTAGTTATAGGTGCAGGAACAGATTCATATGTTTCATATACACAAAGAGGTAGTCATAATATTGTAGAGGAAACTTTAAAAGCTATTTTAGAGCTCTACCCTATTTTTAGTAGAATGAAAATGTTAAGACAATGGGGAGGAATTGTTGATATATGTCCAGATGCAAGTCCTATTATAAGTAAAACTAATATAAAAGGTTTATATTTTAATTGTGGTTGGGGTACCGGTGGTTTTAAAGCTACTCCTGGATCGGGAGATTTATTTGCGCATACAATCGCAAATGATGAGCCACATAAATTAAATGCAGCATTTAATTTAAATAGATTTGTAAGCGGTGATCTTGTTGATGAACATGGTGCTGCAGCAGTTGCACATTAGTAATGTTTTTAATTAATTGTCCATTTTGTGGAGAGAGAGATCAAAGTGAATTTTCCTCAGGTGGCGAAGCTCATATAGTTAGACCAAAACAACCAACTGAACTTAGCGATGATGAATGGGCGGAATATCTATTTATGAGAAAAAATATTAAAGGTATTCAATTTGAAAGATGGAATCATGTTCACGGATGCAGAAAATGGTTCAACGTCGTTAGAGACACATCGAATGATAAAATATTATCTGTTTATAAAATGGGTGAAAAACCTCCTGTTAATTATAAGTAATGCCCAATTATAGAATTCATAAAACCGAATATATTGATGAAACTAAGAGAGTTTCATTTAAATATGATGGCAAGACTTACTTTGGATATGAGGGTGATACCTTGGCATCTGCACTTTTGGCAAATGGTATTCATTTAGTCGGTAGAAGTTTTAAATATCACAGACCAAGGGGTATAGTTTCTTGTGGAGCAGAAGAGCCTAATGCAATTTGTCAAATTGGTAGTAAAAAAGACCTAACAGAACCAAATGTAAGAGCAACTGAGTTAGAATTGTATGAAGGATTAGAAGCAAGTTCTCAAAATTGCTGGCCTAACGTAAAATTTGACATTGGGGGTATTAATAATTTTATATCACCGTTAATTCCTGCAGGCTTTTATTATAAAACATTTATGTGGCCAAAGAGTTTTTGGAAAAAAGTATATGAACCATTAATACGATTATCTGCAGGTTTGGGAAAATCTCCTACAGAACCAGATCCTGATATCTATGATCACAAATATGTTCACTACGATGTATTGGTTATTGGTGGTGGAGTTTCAGGTATTATTGCTGCAAAAATGGCTGCAAAAAATAATTTTAAAACTTTATTAGTAGATGACAAAAAAATACTAGGTGGTTCTACAATTTATCAAAATAATGAGTCTATTAAGATTGATGATAAATTATCAAGCGAATGGTTAAAAAATGAAATTCAAGAAATTAAAAAATTAAGTAATTTATCAATTAAGACAAGAACAAGTATTGCAGCTTATCATGGATACAATTTTCTTTTAGCTAAAGAAAATTTAACAGATCATTTACCAGAGGAAAAAAAGGAAAATAAGATTAGACAACGATTATGGAAAATAAGAGCAAAAAAAGTTGTAATTGCAACTGGATCAATTGAAAGACCACTTGTATTCAATAATAATGATAGACCAGGAATATTATTATCTAATTCTATAAACAAATATTTGGATTATTACGGCGTTACCTGTGGAGAAAATATAATATTATTTACAAATAATGATAGTGCATACGAAACTTCAATTTCACTTCATAAAAAAGGTATAAAGAATATAATTGTTGATCTAAGAAAATCTGCTAGTTCTGAATTAATCAAACAAGCTGAAAGTCTAGGAATAAAAATCTACTTCAATCATGTTGTAACAAATACTTTTGGATACAGAAAAATAAATTCATTAGAAATCATGAAACTATCGGAAGATGGAAATACAACTGTAGGTAATAAAATTAAATTAAGTTGTGACTGTTTAGGAATGAGTGGTGGATGGACACCTATGGTGCATATGCATACTCAATCTGGAGGTAAATTAGATTTTAGAGATGAAGACCAAGTATTTTTACCAAAAGAAAATAGTGAAGATCAAATTTCCGTTGGTTCATGCAATGGAGATTTTGATTTAGAAAATATTATAGATAAAACAGTCAATAAAATTAATAAATTCTTAGATATAGATAATCAAGATTACCAGGATACAAATATTATTTGCTCTAAAGAAAATGATAAAAGAAATATATGGCTTTTACCAAATAAAATACCTTTAGGTAAAACAAAATGCTTTATAGATTTTCAAAATGACTCAACTGCAAAAGATATTAAATTAGCCTTAAAAGAAGGCTTTAGATCAATTGAACATGTAAAAAGATATACAACGACTGGTATGGCAACAGATCAGGGAAAATTATCTAATATGCACGCACTTGGGATTATAGCTGATACAGCTGGTGTAAAAATGGGTACATTAGGAACAACTACATTTAGACCACCATTCACACCTTTAACCTTCGGAACACTAGTTGGGAGAAATGTTGGAAAATTTTTTGAAGTAGTAAGAAAAACATCTATGCATGAATGGCATGTAAAAAATAATGCAGAATTTGAAAATGTTGGTCAGTGGAAAAGACCTTGGTACTATCCAAAAAATGGAGAAAATATGCATGATGCTGTTCAAAGAGAAAGTAAAGCCGCACGTGATAGTGCGGGTATCTTAGATGCATCAACTCTCGGAAAAATTGATATCCAAGGATCAGATGCATCAGAATTTTTAAATCGAGTTTACACAAATGCTTGGTCAAAACTTGCAATCGGAAAATGTAGATACGGGCTTATGCTAAACGAGGATGGTATGGTTTATGACGACGGTGTTACTACAAGAATATCTGAAAATCATTACCTAATGACAACCACCACTGGGGGAGCTGCAAATGTATTAAGCAAACTTGAGGATTATTTACAAACGGAGTGGCCAGAGTTAGATGTTTATTTAACATCAGTGACAGATCATTATTCTACAGCAAGTATTTGTGGTCCAAATTCAAAAAAAATTCTTAACAAACTTTTTCCAAATTTGGATTTAAGTGATGAAAACTTTCCTCATATGTCATTTAAAGAAGATAAACTTGAAAATATAAATTGTAGAATAATGAGAATAAGTTTTACGGGTGAACAGAGCTATGAAATTAACATAGAGTCAAAATATGGACATTCATTATGGAAAATGTGTATAGAAGCTGGGAAAGAGTTTAATTTGACACCTTATGGTACCGAAACAATGCACTTACTTAGAGCTGAAAAAGGTTTCATTATTGTTGGACAAGATACAGATGGCACAATGACTCCCTCTGACCTACAGATGGATTGGATTGTAAGTAAAAAGAAATTTGATTTTATTGGTAAAAGATCATTATATAGAAGTGATACTGTTAGAGAAGATAGAAAGCAATTGGTAGGACTACTAACAGATGATCCAAAAGAAATTTTGGAAGAAGGTGCTCAAATTGTTTCAAACGTTAAATCAAAGCCTATAGATATGCTAGGACATGTAACTTCCAGCTATTTTAGTCCAAACCTAAATAAATCAATTGCCTTGGCTGTAGTTAGAAGTGGTAAAACAATGAAAGGTCAAAAGTTAATTATTCCAATGGAAAACAAAAATATTAATGTGACCGTTTCTGACACAATTTTTTTAGATAAGGAGAATAAAAGACTAAATGCTTAACATCTTACATCCAAATATTTCAAATAATAATAAAAACAACATCAATATTAATTTATCTGAGGAAAAAATTAAAATTAATATCAGGGGAAAAAATAAAGAATTTTTTACCAAAGTGGGTAAAATTCTATCTATTATTTTACCTTCTGAGTCAAATACCAGTTCATCAAATGAAAACTATGATGTTTTGTGGCTAAGTCCAGATGAATGGATGATATATTTTGATGAAAATAAAAATATAAATATTTTTGATCAACTTTATAAAGATATTTCGTCTTTAAATTTTGGATCAATTACTGATATCTCTTCACAATTAATTTGCATAAATATAAAAGGAGAAAATATATTTGAATTATTATCATCTGGATCACCTTTTAATTTTGAAAAATTTAAAAATAATGTTGGTTCATCAACACAAACAATAGTAAATCATATTGATGTAATTCTTCACCACAAGTCAAAGAATAATGTTAATTTATTTGTAAGAAGATCGTTTTCAGAACACCTTTATGAATGGTTAGTTGATAGCTCTAATTTTGTCTAATTTATAATTCAAATAAAAATAAGTATAACCAAGATACATCAGAGAGAAAATCCAATTGAATATTACCCATAACCAAAAAAATTCAGAAAAGTCAGAATTAAAATAAATTGCAGTATAAAATACGACAAATGGAAAAATTCCATTTCGGCAAATATTAGCAATTAATGCGTTTTCAGCTTTTTTTAAAGCCATAAAAAAACCATTTGATAAAAAAAATATTGGATAAGCTGGCAGCACAAAGGCTGAAATCTCTAAATATAATTTTCCAAATTCAACGACCTCTAAATCTTTTGAAAATAATTTTGTTATCATTTCAGCACCAAAATAAATAATAAAAGAAGAAATAATCATTATAATGAAAGCATATTTTATAGCTTGGAAGTACGTTTCTTTAATTCTTAAAATATTTTGTGCACCAAAATTTTGAGCAATAATTGTTATAATTGCTGTATTTATTCCCAAGATTGGTAATAAAACCACTTGTTCTATTTTGGTACCAGCCCCATAACCAGCTGCTGCATATTCTCCTGATAAACCTGCATATTTGAATACAATAGCAGAAGCAATAGAATAACCACAAATTGAAATTATTATTGGCATAGATTGAAAAAAAATATTTTTTAAAAAAAAAAATTTAGGAGTAAAATAAGAAATAAGTATGTTTTTAAATAAATTACTTTTTAAAATTTTTTTAAATATTATTAAAAAAGCGACAGTTTGAGCAATTAGAGTTGCTATTGCAATACCCTTCATACCCAAAGCTGGTATGAAATAAAATCCAAATATTAAAATTGGATTTAATAATATGTTTAAAAAAAAAGATAATATTAAAGCATTTCTATAAGTTTTCGTATCGCCTTCTGCATGAAGTAATGAATTTAATGCAACAACTAAAATAAAAATAAACGATCCAAGGAAAATGATATCTGTATATTGTAAGCCAAGATTTATTACCTCGTTAGTTGAACCCATAATTGAAAAAAGGTCTGATGCATAATTTAAACCAATAAAAGTAATCAACAGAATTATCAAAAAAGAAAAGAAAATTAATTGGCAGAAATAAATTGAAGCATTTTTATTATTTTTTTCTCCAATACTATTACCTATCAGTGATGTACCTGCTACTGTGATACCAATAGATGATGCAATAATAATAAAATAAATTGGAAAAGATTTTGTTAAAGCTGACAAAGCTTCAGGTGATATTTTTCCTGCAAAATATGTATCAGCAATATTATATAACGTTTGAAAGAGTGTACCTACCGATGCAGGTATTGCTAATTTTTTAATTAATTCTTTGATGTCATCACTTAATATATTCATGATATTATTTTTTTGAATTTATCATTTGATTATGCCTCATTGTGAAACGTTTTATTTGATCATTTGTCAATTTATCAAAGCAATTTGGACATGATAGGCCTATTTTATACTTTTTTGATTTAGTTAGTTTTTTATGCAATGGCATTCTACAACCACCACAAACAGTATAATTTCCAATTTCTAGGTTTTTTTTAATTGTAACTCTTTTATCAAAAACAAAACATTCACCATTCCATTTATTTTTTTTTGGATTAGTTTTTTTAAAATAATTTAAGATACCACCCTTAAGCATATAAACATTTTTAAAACCTTTATTATTAAGATAATTAGACGCTTTTTCACACCTTATACCACCAGTGCAAAACATCCCTATTGATTGATCTTTATTAAATTTTGATAAATAATTTTTAAAGTCTCTAAAATTTTTAGTTTCTGGATTAAGCGCATTTTTAAATGTACCAATCTTATATTCAAAAGGTTTTCTGGCATCAATCAGTTTAATATTTTTTTTAGATATAAATTCGTCCCATTTTTTAGGTGATAAATACTTTTTATTAAAAAAATTTTTAAAATTAATTTTTTCATTAATTGGAACCACTTCATTTTTTATTTTAACTTTATTTTTTGAGTATGGTAATACTTTTGAATTAATTTTATTTTGAATATCAAACTTATCAATTGACAAGATATTTTTTATTTTTGTAATTATAAGTTTAATTTTTTTTTGACTACCTGATATTGTGCCATTAATTCCTTCAGGAGATAATATTATAAGACCTTTAATATCAAGTTTATTAGTTTCTTTTAAAATATTTTTTTTAATAATTTTTAATTTATTAAGTTTTGATATTTTATAAAAAGATACGATTTCAAACATAATTACCAACAAACTGTAAAACCATCACCAATTGGTAAAATATACTTATTAATAGATGATTTTTTTATGTATTTATTAAATTCTCTTAATTTTAAAGTTAATTTGTCTTTTATCTTTGGGTTTGCAACATCTCCTTTCCAAAGTGTATTATCAATTAAAATTATTCCCTTTTTGCTTTTTAACTTAAGAGACTGTTTAAAATAATTTATATAATTTTCTTTATCTGCATCAATTAATATCACATCATATTTTTCCTTTTTCTTAATCAAATTTTCAAGAGCAATTTTTCCATTGTTACAAATAAGATTAATTTTTTTATCTTGCTTTGCTTCTTTAAAAAACTTAATTGCGTCATTGTTTGTTTTTAAATTTTTATCTATGCCAATTAATTTGCAATTCTTAGGTAAAACAAGTGCAGCAGATAAAATGCTGTAACCTGTAAAAGTCCCAATTTCTAAATATGATTTATAGTTATTAATTTTTATGATAAATTGTATGAAGTTAGCTTGTAGAATTGAAATTTGTAATTTTTTAATATGACCAAGTTTTTCGTTATATTTTAATAATTTTTTTTGTACTTTGTGAAGATTATTTGTATGTGAAAAAATATAATTGATCATATTTTGATCAATTATGAAATTTTTATCCATTCAACTTTTCTTTTAATATTTTGTTTATTAATTGAGGATTGCCTTTTCCTTTACTTTCTTTCATGGCTTGACCAACAAAAAAGCCAAATAATTTATCTTTACCAGATTTATATTCAGCGACCTTATCTGAATTATTTTCAATAACTTTATTTATCAATTCCTCTATCGCTTTTGGATCGCTTTCTTGTTTTAAACCTTTTTCTTTTACTATTATTAATGGATCTTGATCTCCATCTATCATTTGCTCAAAAACCGTTTTAGCTATTTTTCCCGATATGGTTCCATCTTTTATAAGGTTAATAAGTTTTGATAGATTTTTAGCACTAACTGGGCTTTGAGATATTTCTAAATTTTTTTCATTTAAAACTGCAAATAATTCACCTGTAATCCAGTTTGTTGCTAATTTAACATCAGAATTTTTTATAACTTCTTCAAAGAAATTTGATGTTTCAATGTCAGATACTAAAATTGTTGCTTCATACGGCGAAAGATTAAATTTATCTATAAATCTTTTTTTCTTTTCATCTGGTAATTCAGGTATATCTGATTTTATTTTTTCAATTAACTCTTGGCTTATTTCAAGCGGTAATAGATCTGGGTCAGGAAAATATCTGTAATCATGCGCGTCTTCTTTTGATCTCATAGATCTTGTCTCATTTCTTTTAGTGTCAAAAAGTCTTGTCTCTTGATCTATTTCTTTCCCCTCCTCTAACAAATCTATTTGTCTATTTGCTTCGGATATTATTGCCATTTGCATAAATTTTATTGAATTAACATTTTTAATTTCACACCTGGTGCCGAGCTCGGTCTCCCCTTTTAATCTTACTGATACATTAACATCTGCTCTCAAAGAACCTTCTTGCATATTGCCATCACATGTTCCTAAATATCTCATTATTGATCTTAATTTTTTTATATAAACGTTGACTTCATCTGGGGATCTCAAATCAGGCTTACTTACTATTTCCATTAAAGCAACTCCAGATCTATTTAAATCGACTAATGTATTATTTGGATCAATATCATGAATACTTTTACCTGCATCTTGCTCTAAGTGTAATCTTTCAATTCCAATTTCTTTTTGACCATTCGGCATATCCAAAATTACTTTTCCTTCACCGACAATTGGATATTTGTATTGAGAAATTTGATATCCTTGAGGTAAATCTGCATAAAAATAATTTTTTCTATCAAAGACAGATTTTTTATTTATTTTGGCTTTAAGTCCTATTCCAGTTTTTATTGCTTGTTCAATACAAAATTCATTTATAACTGGTAACATTCCAGGAAATGCTGCATCTACGAGACTAACTTGTGTGTTTGGTTCTGCACCAAATTTTGTTGATGATTGAGAGAAAAGTTTTGACTCTGAAGTAACTTGAGCGTGCACTTCTAAACCAATTATCACTTCATATTGTTTATTTTCTCTTTCAACAAGATATTCACTATTTTTACTCACTTAACCACCAGTCTGAAATATCATTTTTAAAATTAATCTTATCTTCTAATGCATAAGAAATATTAAGTATATTTTGCTCATCAAAAGGTTTTCCAATTACTTGAAGGCCTAAAGGATAATTATTTTTATCTTTACCAGCTGGTATAGAAATACCTGGTAAGCCTGCTAGATTTATTGGAACTGTAAATATATCATTTAAATACATTGATACTGGATCATTTGTTTTTTCACCAATTTTAAATGCTGAGCTTGGAGTAGATGGAGTTAAAATTGCATCAACTTTAGAAAAGGCATCATCAAAATCTTTTTTTATTAATTGTCTTACTTTCTGCGCTTTTAGATAATAGGCATCATAGTAACCAGAAGATAAAACATAAGTTCCAATCATAATTCTTCTTTTAACTTCATCACCAAAACCTTCAGATCTAGTTTTTTCGTACATTTCTATTAAATTTTGACCAGGAGATCTAAATCCATATTTAACTCCATCATATCTAGCTAGATTTGAAGATGCTTCAGCTGGTGCAACAATATAATAAGTTGGTAATGCGTAATTAGTATGTGGAAGCGAAATATCGATAATTTCTGCTCCGCAATCTTTTGCATATGAGATACCATTTTTCCATAGCTGTTCGATTTCGTCAGGCATATTGTCAACTCTATATTCTTTAGGAATACCAATTTTCTTTCCTTTAATATCTTTTGATAATTCTTTTGAATAAGAATTTCTTTTATAATCAATTGAAGTTGAATCTTTTTGATCAAATGAAGAGATCACCTCTAAAAGAATAGAACAGTCTCTTACATTTTTAGTCATAGGTCCTGCTTGGTCTAAAGATGAGGCAAATGCTACAATTCCATAACGAGAACAACTTCCATATGTAGGTTTAAGTCCAACAGTCCCTGTAAATGATGCTGGTTGACGAATAGATCCACCTGTATCCGTTCCAATGGTAACTGGAGTTAAATTAGCAGCAACAGCTGCAGAAGAACCTCCTGAAGATCCACCAGGGACTAAATTTTCTCCTACTGGATTTTGAACATTTCCAAAAAAACTAGTTTCATTTGAAGAGCCCATAGCAAATTCATCACAATTAAGTTTACCAAGAAGTATTGCTCCTTGACTCCACAAATTTTGAGTAACTGTAGACTCATATGTGGGAACAAAGTTATTTAATATTTTGCTGCCTGCTGTTGTTCTAACTCCATTTGTACAAAATAAATCTTTAACAGCAATAGGAATACCTGGTAGTTTAAAATCTAAATTAGGATTAGAATCAAATTTCTTTGATTGATCTATTGCTTTTTCAAAATTATCTGTAACATAAACATTTAATTTTTTTGATTTTTCAGCGCGGTTTATAAAAGCTTTTGTAATTTCCTCTGAAGATAGTTTTTTTTCTTTTATATTCGATGTTAATTCGAATAAACTCTGACTTGTAATATCTGACATTATTCAACAACCTTTGGTACAACAAAAAAATCTTTATTTTCTTCAGGTGAATTTTTTAAAATTTTTTCTCTGATATTTTCTGATTTAATTTCATCTTTTCTAAATCTTAGAGTGGTCTCAGCAATTGATGTTAAAGCTTGAACATTATCAGTATTTAATTCATTTAATTTTTCTATAAATTCAAATATATTATTTAAGTCGCCCTTTAATTTGTTAGCTTTTTCATCATCAATAGAGATTCTTGCTAATTTCGAAATATGCTTTACTGTTTTAAGATCTATACTCATATGGTAAAAATATTGCCGCAAACTATCACTTAAGTAAATAATATACAATATGATCACAATTGAGGAATTTAAAAAGAAACAGCTAAATACATCTAGATTAATTGGTCTTGATTTAGGTTCAAAAAGAATTGGTGTAGCTATATGTGATGAAAATCAAAAAATTGCCACACCGCTTAAAACATTAAACAAATCCAAATTTGAGGATCTTATCAATGAATTAGAGGATATTATTAAAGAAAATAATATTAAGGGAATAATCATTGGTAATCCAATAAATATGGATGGAACCTTTGGTAAATCTTCTCAATCAGTCAATGATGTGTCAAAAGCAATATCAAAAGAAATTGATCTTCCAATAAGTCTTTGGGATGAAAGATTATCAACAGTTGGGGCGTTTAAATTAACTAAAAATTTAGGTATTAACGTAACTAAAAGAGAAAAAAATATAGATAAAAATGCTGCTGCATTTATCTTACAGGGTGCCATAGATTTTATTAATAATTAATACTTGCATTAATCAACCTTTGTGGCTATAGAGTTGGTTTTAATGGCAACTAAAACCAAAGCTATTAAAATTTCTCAAAAACATCTACTAGGTATTCAAGATTTATCAATAAATGATGTTAATTTAATTTTAAAAGAAGCTGAAAAATTTATTGAATTAAACAAAAGTAAAAATAAAAAATTAGATTTACTTAAGGGAAAAACACAAATTAACCTTTTTTTTGAACCATCAACAAGAACACAAAGTTCATTTGAACTAGCAGGAAAAAGATTAGGTGCAGATGTTATGTCAATGAATATAACAAACTCAGCAATTAAAAAAGGTGAAACGCTAATAGACACTGCGATGACATTAAATGCAATGCATCCTGATATAATAGTTATTAGACATCAAGATTCAGGAGCTTGTAATCTTTTATCTCAAAAAGTTAATTGTGCTGTTTTAAATGCTGGTGATGGAAGAAGAGAGCACCCTACCCAAGCATTACTTGATGCATTAACTATATTGAATAGGAAAAAAAAAATTCAAGGATTAAAAGTTGCAATTTGTGGAGATATTCTACATTCAAGAGTAGCAAGATCTAATATTTACTTGCTAAACATGTTGGGTGCCGAAGTTAATATTGTAGCTCCTTCAAACCTTTTACCAAAAGATATAGAAAAATTTGGAGTTAGTATTTTTTCAAATATGAAGAAAGGTGTAAAAGATTGCGACATAGTAATGATGCTTAGACTTCAAAATGAAAGAATGAGTAGTTCATTCTTATCTTCTAATAGAGAGTATTATGAATACTATGGACTAACACAGGATAAATTAGAATATGCAAAATCAGATTCAATAATTATGCATCCTGGACCAATGAACCGCGGTATAGAAATTGACACAAAACTAGCTGATGACACAAATATGAGTGTTGTAAAAGAACAAGTTGAATTAGGTGTTGCAATAAGAATGGCATGTTTAAAAATTTTTTGTGAATGATGAAAAAAAAATACTTTATTAACGCAAATATAATTGATCCTCACAACCACATAAGTGAAATAGGAGGATTAATAATAGGTGAAGATGGAAAAATTGAAGGTGTTGGCAAAAAGGTGAATAAAAACAACATACCTAGTAGAGAAAAAGTTGTTGATTTAAAAGAGAATTATATTTTCCCAGGTATAGTTGATATGAGAGTATTTGTCGGTGAGCCAGGTTACGAATATAAAGAAAATTTTAGAACTTTGAGCAATGCTGCATTGTCTGGGGGAGTAACCTCAGTTGTAACAATGCCTAATACAGATCCAATAATAGACAACGTTTCAATAGTAGATTTCTTAAAAAGAAGAGGTAGAGATAAATCAAAAATAAATATATTTCCCACAGCATCTCTAACAAAGTGTGCTGAAGGTACAAATATGACAGAGTTTGGTCTTCTACAAAGTAAAGGGATAATAGCATTTACAGATGGAATTAGAACAATTCAGAATACAAGAGTTATGTCCAGAATAATGAATTCAGCAAAAGATTTGGGATCTTTAATAATGCAACATGCGGAAGATCAAGAATTAGCTGAAAATGGCATGATAAATGATGGAATAATTTCGACAAAACTTGGTTTGCAAGGTATCCCA
>CACJNI010000003.1 GCA_902594705.1 uncultured Pelagibacteraceae bacterium | reverse complement strand
AACGTTGACGATCACTCAATTACTTTAGATTTTGGTGATGCAGGTACTTTAGTATTTGCTGGTCACGGCGGAGCAAGTGCATTAAGCGCTAGAGACGACGTAATGCCAACAGCTAAAGAAGAGCCATGGGATGTAGTAACAAATGCTGATGATGATATCATCAACGGAAATACTCAAGAAGATATGTTTACATATACATATTCTCATGATTCAGGTTTCACATTTGTTGCAGCATACATTAATGCACAAGGTACTGAGTCTGATGTTTCTTACACTGACTTTGCTATTGAATATACTGGTATTGATGGCCTAAGATTAGGTTATGCAGCTGGTACTTCAGAAGTAAATACAGGTACTGAAATTGATGAAGACACTATGTTTGCTACATACGCAATGGGTGGTATGACAGTTGGTATACAGGTTTCAGAAGCTGATAGTACTGCAGTTAACGGAGACTTAGAGTCGACTGGTTTTGGTATATCTTACCAAGTATCTGATGACTTAGCTGTATCTTACGGTAACCATGAAATCGACTACGCTACAAATGATGACCAAGAAGCTTATGCAATTGGTGTATCATACACTATGGGATCAATTGGTCTAAGTGGAACTTTCAATAGTGTAGATAACGTAAGTAACGTAAACGCTACTGACTTACAAAGTTACGAACTTGGAGTATCTTTCGCATTCTAATTTAAGCGAAATATCTTAATTAAAAAGGCCCCTTTTAGGGGCCTTTTTTTTACTCAAAATATGAAATACCACCAAATCCATAACAATTTAAAATTTTTAACTTTTTTTCATTCAACGTAGAAATTCCGCCAAGAGCGATTATTTTTTTTTTTGTTAAGGATATTAGATTTTTAAATTTGTAAATCCCAAGATAGTTCTTATTTTTTTTAAATAATGAAGATATAAAAATTATTTTAACTCTTTGTCTTTCTTTTATTCTCACTTCTTTTAAATTATGTGCAGATCCAAGAATTAAAAAATTAGACTTAAAATTATAATTAAGATGACTAAAATCTTTTTTAAAAGATGGTATATAACCTCCATCCAGGTTTAGCGATAATGCAATTTTTAAATTATTTGATAAGATAAATTTTATTTTTTTTTTGGAACAGTATTCTTTAATTTTAATAATTTCTTTAATATTCAGTTTTTTATTATAATTTCTATATATTATTGCTGTATTATTATCTAAATTATCAATATTATTTTTTTTAAAACTATTTATAAAATAAAATTTGGCTGGAATTTTGTTATGCATGAAACAATAAAAAATTTACTTAAAATTGAACAAAATGTTAAGACTAAAAATACTTCAAATTTAAAGTCTCCAAAAATTGTTGCTGTATCAAAAACATTCAAAATCGATCATATTATGCCCCTAATAGAACACGGGCATGAAGATTATGGTGAAAATAAAGTCCAAGAAGCAATGGATAAATGGTCAGATATAAAAAAAAACAACCAAAATATAAAATTACATTTAATTGGACGTTTACAAACAAATAAAGTTAAATTCGCTCTAAGATTATTTGATTATATTCACTCTTTAGATAGTAAAAAGCTTGCAGATAAAATAGCAGCACAAGTTAAAGAAAATAATTTACATCCCAAATTGTTTATCCAAGTAAATATTGGAAAAGAAAAACAAAAATCAGGTGTAGATGAAAACAATTTAAATGAGTTTTATGACTATTGCATGAGTTTAAATCTCAAAATAATAGGATTAATGTGCATTCCGCCATTTGATGAGGACAGCACTGAATACTTTAAAAAAATGTCTGAATTAAATCGAAAGTATAATTTTGAAGAGTTGAGTATGGGTATGTCATCTGATTATATGAATGCTATAAATTATGGTTCTACTTATATTAGGATTGGTACAGAGATATTTGGAAAAAGAACTTAAAGAATTTTGATTT
Source organism: uncultured Pelagibacteraceae bacterium (assembly GCA_902594705.1). Taxonomy (GTDB): domain Bacteria; phylum Pseudomonadota; class Alphaproteobacteria; order Pelagibacterales; family Pelagibacteraceae; genus Pelagibacter. The sequence goes on along the minus strand of CACJNI010000003.1, from coordinate 141,478 downwards.
TTGTTTTCTTATTTATTAATTTTATCAATATCAAAAAGTCTTTTTCTGAAATTCCAATACATCCTGCTGTTGGAGAGTAATCTTTTGTTAAATGAATAAATATTGCACTGCCAATACCCAATTTTATTTTTTTCCAATTATATTTTATGTGTAAAAAATAATCATATTTGAAGTCGTTTCTTCTTAGTTTTTCATGTTTAACTTTCAATCTAGTATTAATAATTTTGTTATAAAACTCTCTTGAACTTGAGTCGTTACACCATCCCATATTTTTCAAAATTTTTATTGTTTTTATTTTTGTATCAGGCTTTTCTTTTTTATCGGCTCTATAATATAAATGACCTAGAGAAAATAATCCGGTAGGAGTTTTTTTGTCACCTTCAACCTTTTTTTTTGAAAAGCCATTTTTTCCAATACAACACCTAAATTTAAACTCATCAAAAATAAGAGTATCTTTATTTTTTAATATAATTAACATATTGTAATAAAATGACTGACCAACAAACATTAATTATATACAAATTTAATGAATTATTTAATATTTTAAATGAAGCTAAATCTTATCTAAATTTTGAAATTAAAGCAGTCAACTCCAACAATATTCAAGATATATTCACAAAAAATAACTGTCTAATTATTTCTAATAAAAAATTGAAAAATTTTGAAAATCAAGTCATCATAAATCAATACCCTATTAATATTATAAAATTATTTGAAATTATTAATATAAATTTTTTAAAAATAAAATTTAATCAACAAAACAAAATCCAAATAGGTAACTATTATTTAAATCTGAATTCAAAAATTTTGTCTGACAAAAAAGGAAATTTAAACCTTACTGAAAAAGAGGCAAAAATCATTTTTTTCTTAAATAAATCTAAAAAATCTATCACAATAACAAAATTGCAAAAAGAAGTCTGGGGACATAGGTCGCAATTAGATACTCATACAGTTGAAACACATATTTATAGATTGAGAAAAAAAATAGAAAAAAAATTTTATGATAAAAATTTTATATCAAGTTTGAATGGTGGTTACAAAATAGATGCGTAAAAAAAAAAATTTTCATGCTAAACAACTTTTTACGAGTAAATATAAAGTTAAAATAGTAAGACCAAAAAAAGGCAAAGGAAGTTTTAGTAGAAAAAAAACTAAAGTCTAGCACCAATTTGTTGAATTACTCTTGATGACATCTCTCTACCTTTATTTAAGCATTCTAAAGGACTTAAATTATTCAAATGTCCATGCAGAAATCCTGAAGCAAATAAATCACCTGCACCTGTAAGATCTTTAATATTCAGATTATTTTCTATTCCATTTTCAGTTATTTTGTTCTCAAATACTAAAACTGCTCCTTTCTCACCTCGAGTAATTACAAATAATTTATCTAAGCTTTTAGTAAAATCTAAAACATCATCAAATCTTTTCGCATCAATCAAAGAGAGCATTTCTTGTTCATTCGCAAAAATAATATCTAATTTATTTTTTACTAAATCAAGAAAATGAGGTTTATGACGATCAACACAGAATTGATCAGACAAAGACATGGCTGTCTTTGTTGCATTGTTAATTGCTTTATCAAATGCTTTTTTTGGTTCACCTTCATCCCATAAATAACCTTCAAGAAGAATTATTTCTGAATTATTTACTATATTTGCATCGACATCATCTTCAGTAATTTTTCCAGCTGTACCTAAAAAAGTACACATTGTTCTCTCTGAATCGGGCGTCACTAAAATCAGACAGGTTCCAGTTGGCAACTCTTCACTTTTTTTTTCGTAGAAATATTTTACATTTTCAGATTTTAATCCTTCCTCATATTTATTACCCAATTCGTCATCACTAACTTTACCAATAAAACCGACTTCATTACCCAATTGTGACAAGCCAACTATGGAATTTGCTACCGATCCACCAGATATTGTTTTTTCAATCTTTAGATTTGACAAAAGTGATTTAAATTCTTTATCATCAAAAATAAGTTTCATTGTTCCTTTTGTTAAACTATTTTCTTTAATAAAGTTTTCATCAACTTTACAAATAACATCTACTATTGCATTACCTATCCCTAGAATTTTCATCTCAAGCTTTTTTTGTTTTTATTGGTTTTTTTCTTTTAGGATAACAAGAAGTACAAATTTTACAAGAAATACCGTAACATTCCCTTGCTTTGCAAAATTCTCTTCCATAATAAATTATTTGAAGATGCAGCTTGTTCCAATATTTCTTTGGGAATAATCGCTTTAAATCTTCTTCAGTTTTAATTACATTTTTTCCACTGGTTAATCCCCATCGTTGAGCAAGTCGATGAATATGTGTATCTATTGGAAAAGCAGGATAACCAAATCCTTGAGACATAACTACACTTGCTGTTTTATGTCCTACTCCAGGTAATTCCTCTAACTCTTCAAATGTTCTTGGAACTTTGCCGTTATATTTATCAACTAAAGTTTTAGAAAGATTGTAAACGCTTTTAGCTTTAATTCTAAAAATACCTATACTTCTAATTAATTTTTCGATTTTTTTTCTTCCAAGCTTAACGAAATGCTCTGGTTTATTGTATTTTGGGTAAATATTTTTAGTAACATTATTTACATTTACATCTGTGCATTGAGCTGACAGCAGTACGGATATTAAGAGTGTAAATATATTTCTGTGTTTTAATGGTATAGGTGTTGTTGGGTAAATTTTATTTAGTATTTTTAATACTATTTTGGCTCTTTGTACTTCATTCATTATTTAAAATTCAGAAGATTTCTCATTGAGTAGAGACCTGGTTTCTTATTTACTAGCCATTTAGCAGCAGTTATTGCTCCTTCTGAATATAAAGCTCTGTCGAAAGCTTCATGGTTTAGAGATATAATTTCTTTTCCATTTGAAAAAGTTACTTCGTGTTCACCTATAATCTCACCTTTTCTAATTGAATTGAAATTAATTTTTTTTCCGTAAGGAAATTTTTTCTTATTTAAGTATTTTTTACCCATCATTTTGTAAAAGTCTTTATTTTTTCCAACAGCAATTCCCTTTCCAAGCATCAAAGCAGTTCCAGAAGGATGATCTTTCTTGTGTTTGTGATGAACTTCAAAAACCTTACTTAAATAATTACTTCCCAGTGATGCAGATGTGATTTCGGTCAGGTACATAAGCAAATTAATACCAAGACTCATATTTCCAGCTTTTAAAATTGGAATTTTTTTCGAAAACTTCTTTATTAAATTCTCTTCTTTTTTTGTAAAACCTGTTGTACCAATTACTACTTTTTTCTTTAGTTTTGAAGCTATTTTTAAAACTTCGAATGTACATTTTGGTATTGTGAAATCTATAATTACATTTGCTTTGCCAAGAGCTTTTTCAGTATTTAATTCAGGTCTGATCCCACTAATTTTTTTATTAATGGATCTATTTTCAGTAAGAGCAACCAACTTAGTTGACTTGTCTTTAATAGCAGATTTTATGAGCTGTTGGCCCATTCTTCCCATGCAACCAGTTATAGCTAAATTAATTTTTTTCATTAATATTTATTTAATATAATATACATAACTTAAATTAATTTAAATGAATTATATTATAAAAATTATTTTTTTACTTAGCATTTGTACTTCGGTTGTTGCTGAAGAAGCAATATTTCATAAAAATTTAAAAATTAAAAAAGATGATACCACTGTAAATGTTAAAGGTGGATTTAAAATTATAAGAGAACAATTTTACAAAAATTTTAAAAAAGAAAATAATTTGGATTATAACTTTTTAGAAGTTACAAAAAAAAATCCTAGACATGGAGATACCGCCCTTAAGTTAACTGTAGGGACAGGGTGTATTGGTTCAAAGGCAGATTGTAAAAGATCTAACTTTGAGTCTAAAAAAAGAGTCGAGGTGAGTGGAAGAAAAAACGGAAAAAAGGACGATAATGTATGGATGTCGATGTCACTTTTGATACCAAAGGACTTTAAATGGGGAGGAAGATTAACAATACAGCAATGGCATAACGATATAGAAGTTTATGAACCAATGTTTGAGACTGATATAAAAAATTTTGTTGGACTGACAATGAAAAATGGAACCAGAAAGGGCTATTTTGTACTAGATAAGCCAAATAAGAATTGTTCTGCAGGATCAGGAGATGGTTCTACTGGAGCCAATTTCTGTATAAAATCATATCAAGAGTTTAAATTATTAAATTGGGACGAATTATTGAGCTTTAAAGGAAAATGGATAGACATTATACACAACATCAATTTTAATTCTGATCCAGAGAAAGGTTACTTTAAAATTTGGATTAATGGTGATCTTAAAGTAGATCATAAAGGACAAACAATTTGGAAAACTCATGGAGATGTAGAAAAGTATTTTGGAAAAAATCGTTGGGATTTTAAATTCGGAATTTACACAACTTCAAAAATGGCCTTTAAATTATATTTCGATGAAATTTGGATTAAAAGATCTTGTAAAGGTCTTAAATTAAAGCGACTTGGTTATAAATGCAAAAATTTATTAGATCAAGAAGGTGGTGTTAAACCTTATTTAATTAAGGATATTAGTGGCAATCCAAAATTAGCAGGTTCGTTATAATTTTGATTAATTTTTCCAGAAAGTTTTAGCTTTTTGAAAGAACTTTTTAATACTTGGATTAGATTTTTCATTTTCAATTTCTCTAAATTTTTCTAGTAATTCTTTTTGTTCTTTATTTAGGGATATTGGAACTTCGGTGTTTACCTGCACATAAAGGTCTCCAAAATCATTACCCCTCATGTAAGGCATCCCTTTTCCTCTCAGTCTAAATTGTTTTCCACTTTGAGTACCTGCAGGAATTTTAATTTTAGCTTTGCCTCCATCAATTGTTGGAATTTCAATTGAGGTACCAAGAGCAGCATCTGCGATAGAAACTGGACATTCAAAAAACAAATTCTCATCCGATCTTTTAAATAAATCATGAGAGTGAACATTAATAAACAAATATAAATCGCCACTACCACCACCTCTTGACCCAGCCTCACCTTTGCCAGAAAGTCTTATTCTTGTTCCATCATCAACACCCTTTGGAATCGTAACCGATAATCTTTTTGATGCCTGTTTTTTACCTTGTCCATTACAACTTGAACATGGATGAGTAATTTCCTCTCCTGCACCAGCACACTGTGGGCAAGTTTGTTGAACTGTAAAAAAACCTTGACTAGACCTTACTTGTCCATGGCCTCCACACATAGAACATGTACCCGCTTGATGTCCAGGACTTGATCCTGTACCACTACAAGTATCACATTTCTCAGAGGTAGAAAATTTTATATCTTGCTTCTTACCTGAAAATGCCTCTTCCAATGAAATAGTTAAATCATATCTTAAATCTGATCCTCTATTATTTGATCTTCTTGACCTACGACCGCCACCAAAACCTTCTCCAAAAAAGTCTTCAAAAATATCAGAGAAATGATTTGAAAAATCAAAATTTCCAAAACCACCTCTTCCACCGCCTCCATTTTCGAAAGCTGCGTGACCAAAATTATCGTAATTTTGCTTTCTCTCAGAATTGGAAAGAACATGATAAGCTTCAGATGCTTCTTTAAACTTTTCTTCAGCACCTTTATCATCTTTATTTTTATCTGGATGATATTTTACAGCGAGTTTTCTATAAGCTGATTTTATCTGGTCTGCAGAAGCACTTTTATTTACACCCAAAACTTCGTAATAATCTCTTTTTGCCATAACATGTTATAGACAAACAGTTGTTTTGTTAGGCGCTTTTTTCTTTATTCTCGTCTTTTACTTCTTCAAAATCTGCATCAACAACGTTATCGTCTTTCGTATCTTCTTTCTTTGCGTCTTTTGGAGCATCTTCAGGTTTTGCACCTTGTTGAGATTTATAAATTGCCTCACCTAATTTCATAGATGCCTGAACTAAATCTTGTGTTTTCTTTTTGATTTCCTCAACATCAGTTCCTTTAAGAGCATTTCTTAGGTTTGCCGATGCATCCTCAATAGCTTTTTTATCTGCATCTGAAACTTTACTTCCGTGCTCTTTTAAATTCTTTTCAGTTGAGTGAATCAATGTATCTGCTTGATTTCTTGCATCAACTGCTTCTCTTTTCTTTTTATCTTCTTCTTTATTAGACTCTGCATCTTTTACCATTTGATTAATTTCTTCATCGCTTAATCCACCTGATGCTTGGATTTGAATTTTTTGTTCTTTACCAGTTCCTTTGTCTTTAGCTGATACATTCACAATACCGTTTGCATCAATATCAAATGTTACCTCAATTTGTGGAACACCCCTTGGTGCTGGAGCTATGCCAACTAATTCAAAATTTCCTAAAACTTTGTTATCTGATGCCATTTCTCTTTCACCCTGAAGAACTCTGATTGATACAGCGGGTTGATTGTCTTCAGCTGTTGAAAATACTTGGCTCTTTTTTGTTGGAATCGTTGTATTTTTATCAATTAATTTTGTTGATACACCACCCAATGTTTCTATTCCTAAAGACAATGGAGTTACATCTAGAAGTAATACATCTTTAACATCACCTTGTAATACCCCTGCTTGAATTGCTGCTCCCATAGCAACAACTTCATCAGGATTTACAGATTTGTTAGGATCTTTCCCAAAAAAATTTTTAACTTCCTCTATAACTTTTGGCATTCTGGTCATACCACCAACAAGTACAATTTCGTCTACCTCACTTGCTGATAATCCAGCATCTTTCAAGGCTGTTTTACATGGCGGAATCGTTCTTGAAATTAGATCTTCGACTAATGCTTCTAACTTGGCTCTAGTCATTTTCAAGTTAATATGTTTAGGTCCAGTTTTGTCAGCTGTGATAAATGGTAAATTTATCTCAGTTTGGGTAGCTGATGAAAGCTCTATTTTTGCTTTTTCCGCAGCTTCTTTTAATCTTTGTAAAGCTAATTTATCCGATTTTAAATCGATACCATTTTCTTTTTTGAATTCTGAAAGTAAGTAATCAACTATTGCATTATCAAAGTCTTCTCCACCTAAAAATGTATCACCATTGGTTGACTTAACCTCGAATACACCATCACCTAATTCAAGTATCGAAACATCAAATGTTCCTCCACCTAGATCATAGACTGCAATTTTTTTATTTGCTTTTTTATCTAAACCATATGCAAGAGATGCTGCTGTTGGCTCATTTATAATTCTTAAAACTTCAAGGCCAGCTATTTTACCTGCATCTTTAGTAGCTTGTCTTTGAGCATCATTGAAGTATGCTGGAACGGTTATAACAGCTTGTTTTACTTCTGAACCTAAATATTTTTCAGCTGTCTCTTTCATTTTTTGCAGTGTGAAAGCTGATATTTGTGATGGCGAATATTTTTGGCCTTTTGCTTCAATCCATGCGTCACCTTTATCTGAATTAACTATTTTAAAAGGTGCAGTCTCTACATCTTTTTTTACTGTTGGATCATCAAAATTTCTTCCAATTAATCTTTTAACTGCAAATATTGTATTTTCAGGATTTGTAACAGCTTGTCTTTTTGCTGGTTGACCTATTAACTTTTCACCTTCATCTGTAAATGCAACAACAGAAGGTGTTGTTCTTGCTCCTTCAGCATTCTCTAAAACTTTAGCTTGTGTTCCCTCCATAACGGCTACACAAGAATTTGTTGTTCCTAAATCTATTCCTATAACTTTACTCATAATTTACCCTAATTGTTCCTCATATAAGTGCTAATTTCACAACTACAACCATAATAAATAATTAATTTTTTGCCTCTTTTTCCTCAATTTCCTTGTCTTTTTGGTTATTTTGTTCCTTTTCAACTTTTTTTTTAGATACAGCTACTAACGAAGGTCTTAGCAGCCTATCCTTCATCATAAAACCTTTTTGAATTTCTTGAACTATTGTCCCTTGATCTTTTGTATCATCTTCAACTTCCATCATAGCCTGATGTAAATTTGGATCCAGTTTTTCGTTAATTGCTTTAATTGGCTCAATATTATTTTTTTTGAAAATAGAAATCATATCTTTATTAATAATATTAATATGTTCTATCAATTTTTTTAGTGTGTCTTTATCTTTTATAGTTGCATCACTTTCCAGTGTTTGTTTTGATCTCTCTAAATTATCTAGAAGATTAAGAGTTTCCCTCGCAAATGAAAATCCACCATATTCAAAAGCTTCGTTTTTTTCTTTTTCAAATCTTCTTCTTTGATTTTCCATTTCGGCAAATGTTCTAGCAACTTTATCTTTAAGACTTGCAATTTCATCTTCGGGTGAAAGTTGTTCCTCTTCTTCTTTTTTTTCGGTTTCCTCTGAGGCCTGTTTATCTTTACTTAGCTCTGAGTTTTCGTCTTTTAAATTTTGATTTTCTTTATTTTGTGATTCTTCTTTTTCCATTAGAGTCTATATGGTAAGAAATTCATAAAATTCTAGATGTTAAAAAAAAAAATTAAAGAAATCGTAGTAGGGTCAAATAATGATGGAAAAATAAAAGAAATTAAAGATTTACTGCCCAAATACTACATTATTACTTCTCCAAAAGACTATGGTCTAAAAAGCCCTAAAGAAAATGGACATACTTTTCTAAAAAATTCTTTAATTAAAGCAAAGCATTTCTCAAAAAAAACAAAAAAAATTTGTATCGCGGATGATTCTGGGCTTGAAATTGACTTACTAAATAATCAGCCAGGTATTTATTCAGCAAGATGGGGAGGGAAAGGGGGAGATTTCAATTTGGCAATATCCAAAGTATATCAAAAGTTATCGAAGGTAGATAAAAATTGGAAGTCAAAAAAGATTAAAGCGAGATTTATTTGTGCATTAACTATTTATGGATTAAAAAAAAAACCGATACAATCTTTAGGGATTATTAGTGGTAGAATTTCTAAAAAAAAAGTTGGTAATAAAGGTTTTGGTTATGATCCAATTTTTATTCCTGAAAATAAAAGATTTACATTCGGTCAAATGAGTCAAAAGTTAAAATTTAAAAGCGATCACCGAGCAAAAGCTTTTAAAAAAATTAAAAAATTTCTTTAAAACTTTTATTTTGTATTTCATAAAAGTTTAATTGATGCGTGATTGTTTTTTTATTAATTTCAAAAATTCCTATTTTCCCTTTAAACTTATTTTGCTTAATAAATAAATTTTCATTAGTTTTAAAATCATTATTTATTAATAAATAATATACCAAACCTATTAGGTCATAACTTAAAAAAGAAATTTGATTTGGAGTATTTTTGAAGTTTCGAATGTATTCTTTTTGAAATATTTCAAAATTATTTTTATTTATTGATGGAAAATATATTGGATGCAATGAAGTTTCCTTTAAAAGACTTTCATCAAACCATTGATTCAATGTAATGTATTTTATTCTCTCTGATGAGACATCTGTATATAATAATGATGTGGCAACACTTTTTAGACTTTCACTAAAATCAGCAATTATTACTGAGTCAAAATTAATAAAGCCTAAAGTATCTTTTTTTTTTAATTGATCTATTTTTTTCTTTTTATTTAATGTGTTTGAGTTTTCTACTCTTTTAATTTCGTTTTCTAAATTTCGTTTTCTTTGTTGATACCTTGTTAAATCTTCTATTTGCTTTGTTAGTAATGTTGGATCTTTGCTATATATAAATTTTTCTTTTAATATTAAATTAGATTTCTCAATAGCTTCTTCAATTTCTCTTTTATAATCTGTTTCTGGTATTAAAAATATTGTATTTTTTAAATTATTTTCACTTAAATATTTTTTAATTGTATTTATTTGTGATATTGCATTTACTCCTGCAGAAATCACATTTTTTGGATTATTTCTAATTTTGTTTGTAAAAGATAAGAATGTTACTTCATTTAATTCATCTAAATATTTATTACTCTCATTGAATACTGGTCCAATAATTGTTTTTACACCATTGTTGTAAAGTTCATTTGATACTTTAAGTGTATCTATCGGGTTTGCTTTGGTATCTTTAGGTATTACTGTTATTCTGTCATCATTAATTTTATTTAACGCCATTCTTGTAGATTTAAGAATTGATTTACCAATATATGAATATTCACCTGATAGAGGCACTATTAAACCTATCTTAATTTTCTCCTCCGATATTGCTTTTAGTTGAAATAAAACGATTATAAGTAAAACTTTTAAAACTATGATATATAATTTTTTCATCGTCATTAAATGTATAATTTTGAATTAAATGATAATTTAAAACCTGGGCTATATTGTGTTTCAACACCAATAGGAAACCTGGGTGATATTACTTTAAGAGCCATATACATTCTTAATAAATCAGACGTGATTTTGTCAGAAGATACAAGAGTTTCAAGTAAACTATTATCTAAGTTCAATATAAATACAAAACTATTGTCTAATCACAAATTTAATGAAAAAAAAAACATTAAAAATGTTTTAAATTTATTAAAAGAAAACAAAATAATTTCTATAATCTCAGATGCAGGTACTCCTACAATTTCAGATCCAGGAGGAATTTTGATAAATGAATGCATCAAGAATAAAATTAATATATTTCCAGTTCCAGGATCCTCTGCTGCTACAGCAGCTGTTTCTGTAAGTGGCTTTTCAAACAATTTCTTTTTTTGTGGTTTTTTGCCTGATAAAAAGTTGAAAATTGATCAACTTTTTAAAAAAATTTCTAATTTAAATTATTCAATTGTTTTTTTTATTTCACCTAAAAAAATAAAAAAAATAAGAACTCAAATCCAAAAATATTTTAATGATAGAGATATTTTAATTACTAGAGAAATGACTAAATTGCACGAAGAATACATTAGAGACAAGGTTAAAAACCTCAATAATATTAACATATCTGAAAAAGGTGAGATGACTGTAGTAATATCAGAAAATTTAAATTTACAAAACAGGTTACAAGTAATTGAAGAATCTGTTAAAAAAAAAATCATCAAACTTTTAAAAAAAATGTCAATTAAAGATGTAACCTCAAAAATTAGTAACGAAAATAATATATCAAAAAAAATTGTTTATAATTTTTGTTTGAAGAAAAAAAATGAAATTTAGAAACCTATTATTAATTATAATCCTTATTTCAATTTCCGGATGTGTTGGTTATTCTTCAACTGGTGTTTTAGGCACAGGTGTTTCGATTGCAATGGATCCAAGAACTATTGGAACACAAATAGATGACTCATTAATGCAAAAAAATTTAAGAGCAAAATTGATATTAATGGATAAAGGTTATTTACTAAATGTAAAAACCAAAGTTTTAGATGGAAGAATATTTATAACAGGTAAAGTGGACACTGTAGAAGAAAAACTAAAAATAACAAAATTAGGCTGGGAAATAAAAGGAGCAAGATCAGTTAAAAATGATTTAAAAATTAAAGAAGAGTTTAACTTCAAACAAACCGCAAAGGATGTACTGATAACTTCTCAATTAAGAACTGCTCTCATAACAAATAAAAAAATTAAGTCTTCAAACTATGATATCGATACTTATAAAAAAATTATTTATATTTATGGGATATCCCAAAATGAGGAAGAAAGAGCTGAAGTTATAAACGAAGCTAAGCAAGTTCTAGATGTGGAAGATGTTGTTACGAGTATTTTTTTAGTAGAAGACCTTAGAGTAGTAAAAAATTAATTTGGTTTTTTATAGTTGATTACACCTGCCGAATATGCTGCAACAGATGCTAAATTTAATATGTCAGATGTCGATGATCTTAAGGGTGCAATTTCAATTGCCTGACCTAAACCGATTAATAGTGGTCCAATAACTTTAGCGCCACCTAATGTTTTCATTATTTTATAAGTTATGGCAGCGCTATGTTGTCCAGGCATAATCAGTATATTTGCATTACCAACAATCTCAGAGAATGGATAAAGGTCTTTATATTCGTCACTTAAAGCTACATCAGGTTGCATATCTCCATCAAACTTAAAATTAACCTTTTTACTTTTTAATATTTCTACTGCATCTCTTATATGTTTAGTTCTAGCTGTAATTGGTTGGCCAAAGGTTGAGTGTGAAAGAAAAGCGACTTTTGGTTCGAAACCGAATAATTTTGCTACCCTAGATGCAGAAATAGCTATTTCAGAAAGTTGTTCAGATGTTGGATATTCATGAACACTAGTATCTGCAATAAAAACTGTTTTACCCTTATTTACAATCATGTTCAATCCAAACATAATTTCTCCCGGTCTAGCATCTATGACTTTTTTAACTTTATCGAGAGATTGTCCATATCTTCTTGAATTTCCAGTTACCATTGCATCAGCATCACCACATGCAACCATGCAAGAACCCCATATAACTCTGTCATTCCTAACCATTTTATCACAATCTCTTTCAAGCAATCCCTCTGTTCTTTGAAGTTTTTTAAATAAGTAATTCACATATTTTTTTCGTTTGTCGCTCAAAGTAGAATTTACAATTTCAATATCAAAGTTTTCTCCGTAACCAATCTCTCTCAGTTTTTCTTTAACCACTTTTTCTTTAGCAACTAATATAGGTGTACCTAATCCACTATTTTTAAATGCTATTGCTGCCTTCAAAGTATTTTCATCTTCACCATCTGCGAAGACAACTTTTTTGTTTGTTTTTTTAATTTGGTTATTTATGCCTTGCATAATTGTTACTGATGGATCAAGCCTTTGTTTTAGTTGTTCAGAATATTGATCAAAATTTTCTATTTTTTTTCTAGCAACACCAGATTTTATAGCAGCTTTTGCTACTGCTACTGGTATTACACTTATTAACCGTGGGTCAAAAGTAGATGGAATGATATACTCTTTTCCATAATTAGGTCTTTCACCACCCATTGCGGCCGCAACCTCATCAGGAACAAATTCCCTTGCAAGTGAGGCAATAGCATTAGCTGCCGCTACTTTCATTTCTTGATTAATAGTTTTTGCTCTAACATCTAAAGCTCCCCTAAAAATGTAAGGAAACCCAATTAAATTATTTACTTGATTTGGATAATCTGATCTACCCGTTGCTATAATTGCATCATTTCTCACTTCTTCTATGTCTTCTGGTTTAATTTCAGGATCTGGATTTGCGCAAGCAAATATAATTGGATTTTTTGCCATTTTTTTAACCATACTTTTTTTTACAACACCTGCTGCAGATAAGCCCAAAAATACATCTGCATTTTTCATCGCATCATCCAAACTTTTATCATTTGTTTCTACTGCAAATTCTTTCTTCCAACTGTTAATATCTTTTCTCTTTTTATTTATTACGCCTTTTGTATCCAACATTTTGATATTACTTTTTGGGATACCTGTGCTTCTAAATAATTTTGCACATGCCATAGCTGCAGCACCTGCACCATTAATAACAATTTTAATTTTTTTTAAGTCCTTTTTTGCAATATCCACAGCGTTAATTAATGCAGCTGTTGTTATGATCGCAGTCCCATGTTGATCATCATGAAACACAGGAATATCTAGAATTTTTTTTAATTCTTCTTCAATTATGAAACAGTTTGGAGCTGCAATGTCTTCGAGATTTATACCACCAAAACTTTTTGCGATATGCTTTATTGAATTTATTATTTCTTTAGTATCTTCTGTGTCTATTTCTAAATCTATCGAATCAATATCTGCAAATCTTTTAAATAGAACTGCTTTTCCTTCCATCACTGGTTTTGATGCTATCGCACCCAAATTTCCTAGCCCTAATATTGCTGATCCATTACTAATTACTGCAACTAGGTTCCCTTTAGTAGTATATTCATATGCTAACTCAGGATTTTCTGCTATTGCTTTTACAGGAGCTGCAACACCAGGAGAATAAGCCAGGGCTAAGTCTCTTTTTGTAGTTACTGGCTTTGATGAAACAATCTCTATTTTGCCAGATTTATCATTAGTATGAAAATCTAGAGCCTCTTTATCAGAATAATGTTCAATTTTGTTTTTTTTCATTATTTGTTAGATATACAAAAGGATTAAGCTACTAATATGATTTATGAATTTAATTAAGTCAACAGGCACATTTAGTCTGTTCGTTATTCTAAGCAGAATTCTAGGATACATTAGAGACTTCTTTATAGCTATTTATCTTGGTTCTGGGCCAACTGCTGATGCATTCTTCGTAGCATTTAGAATACCAAATACCTTTAGAAGATTATTCGCGGAAGGTACTTTTAATGCAGCATTTGTTCCATCTTATACATCAGAACTTTTCTCTAGTAAAAAAAAAGCTCAGAAATTTGCAAACTCAGTATTTAATTTATTGGTCTTAGCACTTTTAAGTTTAACAATAATAGTCGAGATTTTCATGCCAAGCTTCATAAAACTGATCGCACCTGGCTTCTCAGATTTAGATGAAAAGTTCAAATTAGCTGTTGATTTAACCAGAATTACTTTTCCATTTTTATTTTTCATAAGTATAGCATCTTTTTTTTCAGCAATTTTAAATTCACATAACAAATTTGCAGCCGCTGCCGCTGCTCCTCTTTTTTTAAATATAATATTAATAATATGTTTCCTTATTATAAAAAATGATACAGATTTAGTTTACTATCTAAGTTATGCTGTAACATTTGCTGGAATTATACAATTTATATTTTTAATTATTTTCACTAGAAAATATTTTTATCCTGATCTCAACTTTAATTTCCAAATAAATAACAAAATAAAATTTTTTTTTAGGAAACTTTTACCAAGTATATTTTCATCTGGGGTTACACAAATAAATATATTAGTTGGGACTATCATTGCCTCATTTCAAGCAAGTGCAGTTTCATATTTGTATTATGCAGACAGAATCTATCAGATTAACTTAGCCATAGCAGGGATTGTAATTGGTATAATTATTCTGCCCAACTTAAGTAGATATGTTAAGAGTAAAAACAAAATAAAATTGGAAATTTTACAAAATAAGTCTTTAGAGTTGAGTTTATTTTTAAGTCTTCCTGCTACACTTGCATTAATTTTCGCCTCCGAAGAAATTGTTTCTGCACTTTTTGGATATGGGTCTTTTAACGAAGAAAGTGTTAAAAATTCAGCTCGTGCATTATTTTATTTTGCATTAGGTCTACCCGCGTTCTCAATGATAAAAATATTTTCAAGTTTTATATTTGCAAGAAATGATACTAAAACACCTTTTTATTTTTCATTGATCTCTGTAATTTTAAATATTGTTATTAGTTTATCTTTATTTAGTAAATTTGGGTTTATTATAATTCCTATAGCAACAAGTATTTCCTCTTGGTTGAATGGATTCTTACTGATGGTATTTGTCCTGAATAAAAATTACTTTAATTTCAACGATACATTTTTCATACAGCTATTAAAAATATTTATTGTAAATTTAATTTGTTTGGGATTTTTTAAAATTTTAATAAATTATTTTAGTAATTATTTTATATTTACAAACAGTTATAAATTTTTAGCAATTATATTATTAGTTCTTTTAACTTTTGCTTCTTATTTGCTAATTTCAATACTCATTAAGGCCTTTAAAATATCTGATATTAAATTAAACTATTAAATTATGTCTAAAAAAATTTTCTCAGGAGTTCAACCAACAGGAAATTTACATCTTGGCAACTATATAGGTGCAATAAAAAATTTTGTAGATTTACAAAATAATAAAGATAATAGCTGTATTTTTTGCGTTGTTGATCTTCATGCCATTACAGTAATGCAAGATCCAACAGAGTTAAAAAATAATATTAGAGAGACAGCAGCAGCATTTATCGCAAGCGGTATTGATCCAAAAAATAGTATAATATTCAATCAATCTTTAGTTCCCGCACATTCCGAGGGTTCGTGGATTTTGGGATGTATTGCTAGAATGGGCTGGCTAAATAGAATGACACAATTCAAAGAGAAAGCTGGAAAAGACAAGGAAAAAGCTAGTGTTGGTTTATATATTTATCCAATTCTAATGGCATCTGATATTCTATTATATGATGCTACTCATGTACCAGTTGGAAATGATCAAAAACAGCATCTAGAACTCTGCAGAGATATAGCTCAAAAATTTAATAATGAATATAAATGTCCGAATTTTTTAAGACCTCCTGAGCCCCTGATACAAAAAAATTTTTCAAGAATAATGAGTTTGAAAGATGGCACAAAAAAAATGAGCAAGTCAGATACTTCTGAAGGAAGCAGGATTAATTTAACAGATACCGATGACCAAATTATTAACAAAATAAAAAAAGCAAAAACAGATAATGATACTTTACCTGGAAATGAAACTGGATTTAAGGGAAGACCTGAAGCAGAAAATTTGATGGGCATTTACTCTAGCTTAAGAAATCAAAATATTACTGATACATTAAATGAATTTGAAGGAAAAAATTTTTCCGATCTAAAAAATAAACTATCTGAAATAATTGTGACTAAACTATCGCCTATATCAAAAGAAATACAAAAATTGCTGTTAGACAAAAATTATATAGATCAAATTTTAGAAGATGGTGCAGCAAAAGCAGAGGATATTTCATCTAAAAAAGTTAAAAAGATAAAAGAAATAGTCGGTTTTTAATCATTTAATATTTTGAAATAAACATTATATAAAACTCATGTTTATACAAACTGAAAATACACCAAATCCAAATTCATTAAAATTTCTACCAGGAAGAAAGGTATCTAATAATGGTCCTTTAGAGATTTTAAATCAAGAAGATACAAATAATTTATTGATAAAGAACTTATTACAAATAGATGGAGTAACTGGAATATTTTTAGGTGAAGATTTTTTTTCAATAAATAAAGAAGAGAAAAAAAAATGGGAAGATATTCAGCATATTGTTATATCTTATGTTAATGAGCATTATGCAAATGGTAATACTTGCATTATAGATAAAACAAATGAAGAAGAGCAAGACAAAAATTATTCGGAGATAGAAAAAAAAATAATAAGCATTCTAGATTCCAAAATTAGACCTGCTGTTGCTAGAGATGGAGGAGATATAAAGTTCCAAGAATTCAAGGATGGAAAAGTTAAAGTTTTGTTAAAAGGCAGTTGTTCAGGCTGTCCATCTTCAACTCTCACTCTAAAAAAAGGTGTAGAAAACTTACTTTGTCATTACATTCCTGAAGTTAAAGAAGTTTTAGCTGTATAATTAACTAATAATAATTATATTGAAATTAATGGTTAGACAGACAAAAAATAAAAGTTTTAAATTAAAGCAAAAGACAAATAATCTATTTAGATTTTCTGCAATTAGTATTTTTGTAATATTCTCATTCTTTGTTTTGCCAACTGTAAGTATTTTTTTTGATAAACATTTAAATTTCAAAAAATCTGTAATCTCAAATGCTGGTATAAATTTTGACCAAGAACTAAACAAAAAAAAAAAAATTCTTGATGGAGAGAGAGAAACAAAAACAAATAAACTGAGCCTAAAAAATATTTTTGCTGATATTGATTTTTTCAATACAGATGACGAGGGACAGAATTCAATAAGATTTGATGCAAGGACAATTGAGCAATTGTTTAAAGATACAAATTATAATCTTGAAAGGGTTAGAGAGACTAAGTTAGTAAACATAGGTAATAAAATTGACCATCTTCCAAAAGAGATTAAAAGTATTGAGAGTTCAAAAAAGAGAAAGAGACTGTTTATTCAAATAGTTTTACCATTAATTGTAGAAGAAAATGCTAAAATTCGACTTGATAGGAAAGAATTATTTAGAATATTGGCAAAGAATATCAACACGCAAAAAGAAAAGAATTGGTTAAAAGAAAAATTTAAACAATATGGTTTAAAAGATGGAGATTTTTATTCTTTGAAAGTTAGAATGGATGAAATACCTGTCTCTTTAGCAATTGCTCAAGCTGCTAAAGAAACTGGATGGGGAACATCAAGATTTGCTCAAGAAGGTAATGCATTATTTGGACAATGGACATGGAGTGGAGAGGGCATTAGACCCGCAGGTGTAGATAAAGATGCAAAACATAAAGTTGCAAAATTTGCAGTGCTTAAAGCATCTGTTAGAGCATATCAGAGAAATTTAAATACTCACAGTAGTTATATTGAATTTAGAAAAGAAAGAGCAATTCAAAGAGACAATGATGAAAAATTAGATAGTTTAAAGTTAGTAAATTATCTGGATAAATATGCTGAGACAGGAAAACAATATATCGATGTATTAAAAAAAATTATAAATCAAAATTCTTTAACTGATTTTGATGATGTAAACGTGATGCCTACAAGCAATAAGACTAAAAAATTAATTTAATTTTGAACAAATTGGAAACCTGAAAATCTCCAACCTTTTTCATCTTTTAAAGAACAATTTATTCTTCCTCTTCTTTCAATAAATTTTTCAGCAAAATCAATGTTTAAAATATTATCAATTAAAACAATTTTTGTTTTTCTCCAATTTGACCCCTCATTTGAAAAACAATTAATATTTTCTAAATTTTTTTGATCTTCAAAAAATTCTATTGTCATTTTGGGAGGATTTTTTCCATCCTCCATAAATTTATTTTCCGGTTTAATAATTTTATACTGAAGTGGTAGATATGATATTACCTCTTTAAATCTTTTTATTTCACCATATTTTTCGTTTATAGGGAACCTTGGTAGCTCATATCTATCTTTGTTTAAATCAATTACACCTGAATGCTGGCCAAATGCAAATTCAAAATTTTCTGAAATATAATTTTTCTGCTCTAAGTTATATTCACCAAAAGGATATGAAAAAAAACCTGGATTATAGCCTAATTTATCATTAAAAATTCTAATTGATTTCTCAATATCTTCTACAAATTTTTGAAAAGAAAATTTAGTTAAATAATCGTGTGAATGTGAATGATTACCAATGTATGCGAATTTCTCTTTTTCTACCTCTTTTATTTGGGTCCAATTCATATAACCTTTGTTTCCAACTGCTTCTGTCGATACAAATAAAATAAATGGAATTTCCTCTTTTTTTAAGACTGGCCAAGCATTTTCATAAAACGAAGTAAATGCATCATCAACAGTTAATAAAATTTTTTTTTGTTTCTTTACATCATTAAAATTTTTTGAAAATTCGCCAGGATTATAAAAATTTAGATTATTATCTTTTATTAAATTAATGTGTTTTTTAAATATATCTAATCTTATATTTGTAGATGGATACTTATTTTCTTCAAATCTGTGATACATAATCGCCAAAATGCCCTGCTCATCTTTAAAATATTTTTTATTTACTACTTCAGCTTTAACGTTTAAAAAAATATTAAAAAAAATGAATACTTTAATTATTAATGCTGCAGACGATAAAATTTTATTTACTCTCATAACTAACATAGAATCTTATACTAACGCTCATATAAACAGTAGAGAAAATTTTGATAGAATAATGACATTAATTTTGAATTTCCTAAAAAAACATAATTCAAATTTAGATGAAATAACTCAAATATTTGTTAATCAGGGCCCAGGCAAAGTTTCAAGCATTAGAAATTCGATAGCAATTGCTAAGGGTATTGCTTTTGCAAAAAATATTGATTTATTTGGATTTTTTAACGAACATTTAACTGATAAAAGCTTAGATCAATTAGTAAAAATTGATAAAAAAAATTTTACAAATATTAATTTGATTAAACCCCATTACTCGAGTTAAAATATATTATGTTAGAAACTATTGAAGAAAAATGCCAAAAAAATGGAGTTAAGCTCACTGATCAAAGAAGAATAATCGCAAGAGTAATATCCGAATCGAAAAAAACATACGGAGAATCTGACCATCCAGATGTAGATGAGTTATATAACAGAGTTTCTCAAATAGATTCGAAAATTAGTATTGCGACAGTCTATAGGACAGTCAAACTTTTTGAAGAAGCAGGCATCTTAACAAAACACGATTTTAAGTCTGGTAAGGCAAGGTATGAATTAAATGATGATCATAATCATTTAATAGATATTAAGACAGGAGAAATTATAGAATTTGTTGATGAAGACATAGAGGAGTTACAAAAAAAAATTGCTGACAAATATGGTTATAAGCTGGTTGATCATAAATTAGAATTATACGGAATCAAAAAAAAATAATTCATGCATAAAAAGGTTTTTATAAAGACATTTGGTTGTCAAATGAATGAATATGACTCTAACAGGATATATGATGCTGTTAAAGCAATAGGATATAATAAAACAGAAAATCAAGATGATGCTGATTGTTACATTTTAAATACTTGTCATATTCGAGACAAAGCCAAGGATAAAGTTTATCATGAGATTGGGAGGGTAAAAAAATTATACAAAGATAAAAAAAAACCAATTATGGTTGTTGCAGGTTGCGTTGCACAAGCCGAAAATGTTGAGATGCTTAATAGAGAGAAATATATAGATTTAGTTATAGGTCCTCAATCCTATCAAAAAATAAATAATCTTTTAAAAAACTTTGAAGAAGAAAATAAAGTTGAAGAAACTGAATTCGACTCAGTTTCAAAGTTCAGGTACTTCGATAATATTAAAAATAATAATACTAACGTTTCATCTTTTTTAACAATTCAAGAAGGTTGTGACAAGTTCTGTCACTTCTGTGTTGTTCCTTATACTAGAGGACCAGAATATTCTAGACCATTCAAAAGCATTATTGATGAAGCTGAGAGATTGATTAAGAACGGATCTAGAGAAATAACTTTTCTTGGTCAAAACGTAAATGCATATTCTTATAAAGATGGATCTAGGGAGTATCGACTGTCAGATCTTATAAACACAATCAGCAAATATTCCGAAATAAATAGAATTAGATATACCACATCTCATCCAAGAGATATGACAGATGATCTTATTGAATGTTACAAAAATTCAAAAAAATTAATGCCTTTTGTTCATTTACCAATTCAAAGTGGTTCTGACAGAATATTAAAAATTATGAACAGAAAGCATACTGTAAATTATTATTTAAATATTTATGAAAAATTAATAAAAATTAATCCTGATATAAAATTTTCTAGTGACTTTATTATTGGATACCCTGGAGAAACAGAGAATGATTTTAAAGAAACCATCGATTTAGTTAATAAAATTAAATTTATAAATTCATTCTCTTTTATTTTTAGTCCGAGGCCAGGAACAAAGGCTGCAGAATTAGAGATTACTGACAAAGATAAGATCAAGAACAGACTGATAACTATTCAAGAAAAATTATTTAGTAATCAGATAGAATTGAATAAATCTTTAGAAGGCAAAACTTTAGAAGTACTTGTAGAAAATAAACTTAAAAACCAAAATAAATTTTTTGGAAGAAATAAATATTTAAATTCAGTAATTTTTGATGGTAATGAAAGTCATATTGGCAAATTAATTAGAGTTAATATCGAAAAAAGTAATCAAAATTCTTTATTTGGCAAAGTAACAGATAAAATGAAGGCAGCATAATTTGAAAAATTCTGCAAAATCAAAAATTAATCCTGATTTAAAATACGTATATTCAGAAAATAATGCCTTAAGTATTGTATTTCAAAGCAATGAATTACTTTTAGGTGTTTTAGGAGAATTTAATAATAACTTAAAAGAATTAGAAAAAATTACAAATACGAGCATTTACTCTAGAGGAAACTCAATTTTATTAAAAAATACTCCTGAAAAAAATGAAATAATAAAGAATGCAATTCAATTTCTTGTAGATCAATTTTTAAATAATGGAACATTAGAAAAAAAGGATATAGAGTCATCAGTAAACAAATTTATGATTGATGAAAAAGTTTCAAATAAAATTGGAAATGTTGAATATATTATAAAAACTCCAAAAAAATCTGTAATACCAAGATCAGAGAAACAAAAAAATTATATAAGGGCTTTAAAAGAATCAGATATTGTTATCTCTGCAGGACCAGCTGGAACTGGTAAAACTTTTCTAGCAGTTGCAGTAGGTTTGACAATGTTATTGGATAAAAAAATAGAGCGAATTATTTTATCAAGACCAGCAGTGGAAGCAGGAGAAAGATTAGGATTTTTGCCAGGGGATATGAGAGAAAAAGTTGATCCATATTTAAGACCGCTTTACGACTCATTGTATGATTTATTAGATTTTGAAAAGATTCAAAAAAAAATAGAAGTAGGCGATATTGAAATTGCACCTTTAGCTTTTATGCGAGGAAGAACTCTAAAAAATTCTTTTGCAATACTTGATGAAGCACAAAATGCCACTGATACTCAAATAAAAATGTTCTTAACAAGAATAGGTGAAAATTCAAAAATAGTTATTAACGGTGATCCATCACAAATAGACTTACCTAATAAAACAATGTCAGGTTTAAATAGATCAAAAAAATTACTTGGTCATTTAAAGGAGATATCTGTAGTGGATTTTGATTATAATGATGTAGTAAGACACCCGTTAGTTTCCAAGATAGTCAAGGCTTATTCTGAAAAAAATTCAGATTAATGATTAAAGCCAACATAGTTTTAGATAAAAAAATTTGGAAAAAAAAATTAAAAAAACCAGAAAATTATTTCAAAAAGAAATTAAACAAATTATCTAGATTCAGTAACTTTAAAAGTAAAAACCAAGAATTTACTGTGATGCTTACTAATAATAAAAAAATGAAAGATTTAAATTTAAAATTTAGAAATAAAAATGTTTCAACAGATGTGCTTTCTTTTCCTTTAAAAGTTAAATTAAAAAATAAATTATATTTAGGAGATATAGCAATTTCTTTTGAAATAATTTATAGAAGATCTAAATCATCTAGTTTTGATCATGAATTAGATAAAATGTGGATACATGGCTATTTACATCTCCTAGGTTATGATCATAAAAAAAATAAGGATTATTATTTAATGAAAAAAAAAGAAAATTTAATTTTTAAAAAATTGAATAAAATAAATTGAACTCTATTCTGGAAAATAAAGCGTGCTTATTTTTAATATGCTTACTTTTAGGTATACTAACGTCATTTAGTTTACCTCCTTACAATTTAGTTTTTATTAATTTTTTAACACTTCCAGCATTACTTTACATTTTAATTAATTATGTAGATAAAAAAACTATTTCATTTTTTGTTGGTTGGGTCTTCGGATTTGGTTATTTTATTTCAAACCTTTATTGGATTACAAATTCTTTGACATTCGATGTAAATTTTAAATTTATAATTCCATTTGCGTTAATATTAATTCCTCTATTTTTGGGAATATTTTATGGTTTAGTTACTTTTTTAAGCAATTTATTTTATTTAAAAAATAAAATCTCATCAATTCTAATTTTCTCAGTTATTTTTGGTGGAATTGAGTTTCTGAGAAGTTTTATTTTTGGTGGTTTTCCTTGGAATTTAGTAGTTTTCAGTCTTTCAGTAAATTTACAATCTTTGCAAATTCTATCTTACATAGGTACTTATTCATTAAATTTATTGTCAATAACTATATTTTTATTACCAATTATATTTTTTTTTCATTATAAAAACTTAATAAAGATTTTCATTTTAAGTTTTGGTTTAATTTTAGTTTTAACAAATCTTTTTTATGGAAATTTGAATATTAAAAATTTTGAAAAAATAAACTATGATAATTTAAATTCCGTTATACGAGTTGTCTCACCAAATATACCAATTGAACGTTTTTTAACAAACCGAGATACTGAAAAAAGTATTATTGAATTAATTAATTTAAGCAATCCAAATAGTTCTAAAAAAACAATATTTATTTTTCCAGAAGGAATTGTTACCAGTATATATTTTAATGATTTAAAATTCTTCAAAAAAATCTTTAAAGAGAACTATAATATAAATCATACAGTTATATTAGGAATCAATAGCATGAATGAAAATAAAATTTATAATTCTCTTATAGCGTTTAATATCCATTCAGAATTATTATACAAATACAACAAGAACAAACTCGTTCCATTTGGAGAATTTTTACCTTTTGAAAATTATTTCAGAAACATTGGTTTAAAAAAAATAACTCAAGGATATCAATCATTTTCTGCTGATAATAAAAGAGAAATTTTGGACATTAATCAATTAAAATTTATTCCACTTATTTGTTATGAAATTATCTATTCTGGAAAAATTAATCCAAATAAAAAATATTACGATTTTATATTAAATATTTCTGAAGATGGCTGGTTCGGCAAATCCATAGGTCCAAAACAACATTTGTCTCACTCAATATTTAGATCTATTGAAGAAGGTAAAAATGTAATAAGGTCAACTAACAATGGAATATCTGCTTTTGTTAATCCTAAAGGTCAAATAATTAAACAGAATAGAGAAAAAGGATATTTTGATGTTAATAAAATCAAACGTGTTGATAAAACCTATTTTGCTAAACAAGGCAATAAGATCTTCTTTTATTTTGTATTAATTTATACTACCTTCATTTTGATTTTAAAAATTAGGGAGAATAAATGAAAAAAGATTACTTATTTACTAGCGAGTCTGTATCTGAAGGTCATCCAGATAAAGTTTGTGATAGAATTTCAGACATGGTTGTGGATACTTATTTGGCAGCTGAGCCTCACTCGAGGGTTGCTTGTGAAACGTTAACAACAACTAACAAAGTTGTCTTAGCTGGTGAAGTAAGGGGTCCAGAAATTAAAAAAGATGATTTAATTCAAAAGGTAAGAAATTGCATCAAAGATATTGGTTATGATCAAGATGGTTTTACGTGGAGAGAAGCAACGTCCGTTGAAAGTCATTTACATGCTCAATCTGCTGATATTGCCATGGGTGTAGACTCTTCTGTAAATAAAGATGAAGGTGCAGGTGACCAAGGAATTATGTTTGGGTATGCTTGCAATGAAACTGATGTTCTTATGCCGGCACCAATACATTATTCTCATAAAATTTTAAGACTAATGGCAGAGGATAGGAAATCTGGAAAGCTGAAAAATATTGAGCCAGATTCAAAAAGCCAAATAACAATTGAATATAAGGATGGAAAGCCGTCATCTGTTAAATCAGTAGTCATATCTACTCAACACTCGCCTGATGTAAATCAAGCTCAAGTAAGAGATTTAGTTAAACCCTATATTGAAAAATCGATACCCAAAGAATTATTAAGTTCGTTAGATGAAAAAGAAATTTATGTAAACCCGACAGGAAATTTTGTTATTGGAGGTCCAGATGGTGATAGTGGTTTGACTGGAAGAAAAATTATTGTTGATACATATGGTGGAGCAGCTCCACATGGAGGAGGAGCATTTTCAGGCAAAGATCCAACCAAAGTAGATAGATCAGCTGCTTATGCAGCTAGATATTTAGCAAAAAATGTTGTTGCATCTAAAATAGCAGATAAATGTTTGATACAACTTGCTTATGCAATTGGTGTATCAAAACCCTTATCTATTTATGTAGATTTATATGATAACGATGATGAAAAAAGTATATTTGTGGAAAAGCTTATACGCGAAAACTTTGATTTAAGTCCAAGAGGTATAAGGGAAATGCTAGGTTTAAATAAACCAATTTATGAAAAAACAGCTGCTTACGGACACTTTGGAAGGATACCTGATGACAAAGGATCATTTTCATGGGAAAAAACAGATAAATCTAACTTATTTAGTAACTAAATAAAGTTGAATATTAAAAAAAAATAAATATATTCCAATCACATTATTGAAATTTCAAAATGGGCTTCGGCCCATTTTTTTTTATGAAAATTAATTATGTTAAATAGAAGAGCAGACAAATTAGAATTGTTAAGAATTGCCGAGGCAGTAGCTTTAGAAAAATCTATTGATAAAGAGCTAATTATAGGATCAATGGAAAACGGTATTGCAAAAGCAGCTAAATCTAAATTTGGATCTGAAAATGAAATCAAAGTTGAAATTGATAGAGAAAATGGTGAAATTGGAATATTTAGGAAACTAGTAATTGTTGAAAAACCTGAAAATTCAAATTTAGAAATAACTCTCAACGACGCTATAAAGCTTAACGAAATTAATCAAGGAAAACAAATTGGGGATGAGGTGCTTCAACCTTTGCCATCTTTTGATTTTGGAAGAATAGCAGCTCAAACTGCTAAACAAGTAATAAGTTACAATGTAAGAGAAGCTGAACGAGAAAGGCAATATAACGACTTTAAAGATAAAATTGACACAATTTTAAGCGGTATAGTTAAAAGATTAGAGTTTGGAAATGTAATTGTTGATCTAGGAAGAACTGAAGCAATAATTCAAAAAAATGAGATGATCCCAAGGGAAAATATAAAAGCTGGTGATAGAATAAAAGCATATTGCCTTGATGTAAGAAGGGAACCCAGGGGACAACAAATATTTCTCTCAAGAGCACACCCTAAATTTATGGAAAAACTTTTTATTCAAGAAGTTCCAGAAATTTATGATGGACTAATTGAGATAAAATCATCTTCAAGAGATCCGGGTAGCAGAGCTAAAATATGTGTAAAAGCAATTGACACTTCACTAGATCCAGTGGGAGCATGTGTAGGAATGAGAGGAAGTAGAGTACAAGCGGTGGTAAATGAACTTCAAGGTGAAAAAATTGATATCGTTAATTGGTCAGAGGATCCAGCAGTTGTAGTTGCTAATGCACTTTCTCCTGCAGAAGTTCAAAGAGTTAACGTAGATGAAGAGGGTAAAAAACTTGATGTTATTTTAACAGAGGAAAATTTAAGTAAAGCAATTGGTAGAAGGGGTCAAAATGTTAGATTAGCTACTAAGTTGATGAATTATGAAATAAATATCATGACTGACCAAGAAGATTCAGAGAGAAGACAAATTGAATTTAAAGAGAAAACAGATAATTTTGTTAAGAATTTAGAGCTTGATGAAACATTAGGTCAGTTACTTGTTGCAGAAGGTTTCTCGTCAATTGATGATATTAAAGACAGCGATCCTGAAGCTTTATTAAAAATAGAAGGCATAGAGGAAGATACCGCTAAAGAATTAATTGAAAGAGCTAAAGAATTTTATCAAAAAGACCAAGAGGAAATAGCAAAACGAATTAAAGATTTAGGATTAGATAATGATTTAATTAATCATAAGGGTTTAACACCTGGGATGCTAGTAACACTTGGGGAACAAAAAATATTAACATTAAATGATTTTGCAGATTTAGCATCTGATGAACTGACAGGCGGATATGATGTTGTGAAAGGTGAAAGGGTAAGAATTAAAGGCTATTTAGAAGATTTTGCTCTTTCAAAAAAAGAAGCTGATGATTTAATTATGTCTGCTAGAGATATTGCATATGAAGATTGAGAGATGAAAAATGGAAAAGAAAAAACTAAAGTTATCAATTTCTGGAGCTTCCAAGAAGACTATTAATAGTATTGAACAAGCTAAATCTCAATCTAAAAATACCGTTGTAATAGAAAAAAGATCTCCAAAGTTCGGAGGAAAACCAAATTTTTCTAGGGGTAACAAATTAACTGAAAATAAATCAAATAGTACATTTGTACCAAAAAAAACAAATTTCTCTAAACCGCCTTCTCCCATAACTTCCGATTTTGAAAAAAGAAAATTAGCAGAGCAAAGAGCAACTAGAAGGTTAAAAGGTGAAAATGTTTTGAAGGAAAACAAAACCAGTAAACAAACTGGCAAAAGAAGAGAATTAAAATTAACAGTTTCACGAGCATTGAGTGAAGACGATATTGGAATAAGATCTAGAAGTTTAGCTTCGTTAAAAAGGGCAAAGCAAAAAGAAAATAGATTATTAAATAAAGAGGAGACTAAAGATAGCTTTAAACCAGTTAAGAGAGATATTAACATACCTGAGGTAATTACAATTAGAGAATTAGCAAATAGAATGGCTGAACAATCAAGTAGTATAATCAAACATTTAATGGGCATGGGAGTAACTGTTACGATTAATCATACAATAGATGCAGATACTGCAGAGTATTTAGTAAAAGAATTTGGACATAATCCTGTTAAAGGAGAAAAGGCAGAAGAAATCTTAGAAAAAATTAAAGAAATTAAGACACAAAATTTAAAGAGTAGAGCTCCTATAGTAACAGTTATGGGTCACGTAGATCATGGCAAGACATCTGTTTTAGATGTGTTAAGAAAAGCAAATGTTGTTTCTGGTGAATTCGGTGGTATTACACAACATATCGGCGCATATCAGATCATACATGAAAAAAATAAAATTACTTTTATTGATACTCCTGGTCACGCAGCATTTACTGAGATGAGAGCAAGAGGTTCAAAATTGACAGATATAGTTATTCTTGTTGTTGCTGCAGATGATGGAGTTAAACCGCAAACAATAGAGTCAATTAAACATGCAAAAGCTGCAAAAGTACCAATTGTTGTAGCAATTAATAAATGTGATCTTCCTGAAGCAGATCCTCAAAAAATTAAGAATCAGCTTTTAGAGTACGAGCTAATTGCTGAAGATTTATCAGGAGATACTTTGATGGTTGAGATATCAACAAAAACAAAAAAAAACCTAGACAAGTTAGTTGAGAGCATTATTTTACAAGCTGAAATATTAGACTTGAAGACTGACTTTGACACTGATGCAAAAGGCATAGTTTTAGAATCCAAAATTGATATCGGAAGAGGGCCAATTGCAAATGTAATCGTCACCGCTGGAACTCTAAAAAAAGGAGATTATTTTGTAAGTGGTTTAAAATGGGGAAAAGTGAGAGCCATAATAAATGATCAAGGAAAACAAATTGATAAAGCCGAACCTGCAACACCAATTGAAATATTAGGTATTAATGGAGCAGCAAAATCTGGAGATGATTTTATAGTATTAAAAAGTGAAAAAGAGGCCAAATCTCTTTGTATTGGAAGAATACAAGAAGCCAAAGAAAGTAAAAATTCTTTATCTTTTGTTACTCAAGACTCTGCATTTAATGATAAATCATCTGAAGAATTAAATATTATTATAAAATCAGATGTGCATGGATCGTCTGAAGCAATAAAGAACGCAATAAATCAAATTAAACATGATGAGGTGAAGCCAAAAATACTATTATCAGATATTGGAATGGTTACGGAAACCGATGTTACTTTAGCCAAAGCATCTAATGCTGTAATTATCGCATTTAATGTAAAGCCTAGCAAAGAAGCTAAAAAAAGAGCTGAACAGGAAAAAATTTCCATATCTAATTTTAATATCATTTATGAAGTTTTAGATTTTATAAAAAGTAAAATGTCTGGTCTTTTAACTCCAGAAGTAGATGAAAAAATTATAGGAACAGCCGAAATACTTGAGATATTTAAAGTTTCAAAGGTTGGAAAAGTAGCTGGTTCAAAAGTAACAGATGGAGAGATTACACAGGATTCAAATGCGAGAGTTATTAGAGATGGTGCTATAATTTTTAATGGAAAAATAGGCTCAATATTCAGAGAGAAAAATCAAACCAAACAGGTATCTGCTGGATTAGAATGTGGAATAACTTTAAGGGATTTTGTAGATTTTCAGAAAAATGACGTAATTGAGGTATATAATTCTACAATAACAGAGAGAACAATTTAATGACTAATTTAGGAAAACCAGTTACGCAAAGACAGTTAAGGGTAGGTGAAATGATAAAACAAGCTTTAGGGATGTTATTTATTAGAGATGAAGCAAAATTACCAAATCTCTCTACTAAAGAGATAACTGTGACCGAAGTACGAATGTCTCCAGATTTAAAAACAGCAAAAATTTTTGTAATGCCTTTAGGAGGAAAAGATGCCGAAGAAGTCGTTGCTAAACTAAAAGAATTTTCATTTATCATAAGAAAAGTGTTATCAAAAAAGATAGTAATGAAATTTTTACCAAAACTATTTTTTGTAAAAGATGATTCCTTTGATTATGCAGAAAAAATTGAAAATTTAATAAAACAAACAAATAAATAAGGGAAAAAATGGTAAATAAAGCAAAAGAACTCGCAATTCATGATAAGGATACAGGTTCTTCAGAAGTTCAAGTTGCTCAATTAACAGACAAAATTGAGAACTTGTCAAAACATATTAAACAGTTCAAAAAGGATAAACACTCATCTGTTGGACTTTTAAGAGCAGTAAATAGAAGGAAAAAATTATTAGACTATTTAAAGAAAAATAAAATGGAGTCTTATAAAGAAGTAATATCAAAATTAAATTTAAGGAAGTAAATGTTTAAAGTTGTAAAGAAAGAAATAGAAGTAGCAGGGAAAAAGATTAGTTTAGAAACAGGTAAAATAGCAAGACAAGCAGATGGCGCAATTATAGCTCAATGTGGAGAAACAGTTGTTTTAGCAACAGCAGTCGGAGCTAAAAAAGTTAATCCAGATATGGATTATTTTCCTTTGTCAGTAAATTATCAAGAAAAATATTATGCGGCTGGTAAAATTCCAGGTGGATATTTTAAAAGAGAGGCAAGACCAACAGATAGTGAAACATTAATTTCAAGATTGATTGATAGACCTATCAGACCACTTTTTCCAGATGAATTTAAAAACGAAGTTCAGGTATTACCAACTGTAATTTCATACGATAAAGAAAATGAAGCAGATATTTTATCAATTATTGCTTCATCAGCTGCGCTAGCAATTTCAGGAATGCCATTCTTGGGTCCTGTCGGAGCTTCTAGAGTTGGCTTTATTAAAGGAGAATACGTACTTAATCCTACCAAAGCAGAACTCAAGGACTCAAAACTTGATCTTGTGGTAGCAGGAACTAAAGATGCAGTTTTAATGGTTGAGTCAGAGGCAAGTGGATTAACTGAAGAAGAAATGTTAAATGCTGTCAAGTTTGGTCACGAAGGATTTGTTCCTGTAATTGAAATGATAGAGGAACTAGCTAAAGAATGTAAAAAACCCGATTGGATTATTGAGAAAAAAGATCTTTCAGAAGTAAAAAATAAATTGGAAAGTGAATTTACAGAAGAGCTCAAAAAAGCATTTTCAATAAAAGATAAACAAGAAAGATCAAACTTAATTTCTGAGATCACTGATAAAGCAAAAAAGCTATATGAAGAAGATGAAAATTATACAGATCTTGATGTAAATTCTGAGCTTAAAAATTTAGAAAAAAGAATTGTAAGAACTGATATTCTTAAAAATAAAAATAGGATTGACGGCAGAGGACTTGCAGACGTTAGACCAATAATGTGTGAAGTTGGTATTCTTCCTAGAGTACATGGATCAGCTTTGTTCACAAGGGGAGAAACACAAGCAATAGTAACGACAACACTTGGTACTTCTGATGACGAACAAAAAATAGAAAGTCTTGAAGGATTACAAAAAGAGAGATTTATGCTTCATTACAATTTTCCGCCTTTCTCAGTTGGAGAGACTGGTAGAATAGGCACTGGAAGAAGAGAAATTGGTCATGGAAAATTAGCGTGGAGAGCAATTAATTCTTCTTTGCCCTCAAAGGAAAGTTTTCCGTATACATTTAGAATTGTATCAGAAATAACCGAGTCAAATGGTTCTTCATCTATGGCAACTGTATGTGGTTCATCTTTAGCTTTGATGGATGCAGGTGTACCAATTAAAGAACCAGTTGCTGGTATTGCAATGGGGTTAATTAAAGAAGGAGATGACTTTAGCGTACTTTCAGATATTCTTGGAGATGAAGATCACTTAGGAGATATGGACTTTAAAGTTGCTGGAACTAAAGACGGAATAACATCTCTTCAAATGGATATTAAAATTACAGGAATAACATTTGAAATTATGGAGCAAGCTCTAAAACAGGCAAAAGATGGAAGAATTCATATTTTGGGTGAAATGAACAAAGCATTGTCAAAATCAAGAGAAGATGTTGGAAAACATACACCTAAAATGGAAAAAATAACTGTAGATAAAAAAGATATAGCTACAGTTATTGGAAAAGGTGGAGCAACTATAAGAGAAATAGTTGAGGTTTCAGGCGCAAAAGTTGACATCAATGATGAGGGTGAAGTTACAGTAGCTGCTCCAGATGAGGAATCTAGAAATAAAGCTATGCAGATGATTAAAGACTTAACTGCTAAAGCAGAACTCAATAAAATTTATAATGGAAAAGTAATGAAAATTATGGAGTTTGGCGCATTTGTTAATTTCCTAGGAAAACAAGATGGCCTTGTTCACATATCAGAGCTTGCTGATAAGAGAGTCGGTAAGGTAACTGATGTAGTAAAAGAAGGTGATGAAGTTAAAGTTAAGGTAATCGGCTTTGATAGAGGAAAAGTTAAGTTATCAATTAAACAAGCTGCAATATAAAATTATAGGAGAAACGTGAAAAAATTTGATGATTTGATGAGTGTAAGAAATGAAATTGAAAATATTAGCGCTAGTGATGCAAAAGAAAAGCTAAACGACCCAAATGTTCAATTTATTGATGTTAGGGATAAAGAAAGCTTTTCAAAAGGCACAATCGGTAATGCAATTCACTTAGATAGAGGTTTATTAGAATTTTATTTAGCAGAAGGCAGTCCTCTAGAAAATGATATGTTTAAAAATAATCCAGATAAAGAATATGTAGTTTTTTGTGGTGTTGGTGGACAAGGAACATTAGCAACCAAAACTATGAAGGACATGGGTGTTAAAAATGTCAAAAATATCACTGGTGGTATAAAAGAGTGGGAAAAGATCAAGTAAAAAATAATTGTAATAAATTATAATAGAATGAAGCTTTTAAAAAACTTTAAGTTAGAAATACAGAAAAATAAATATGGAAGATATTTATTACTTGGTAGTTTTGCATTTTTTTTTATTAAAGGTTTAATCTGGTTAGGTATTTTTATTGCTGTTGGATTAGGTATTACTAATTCTTTTTAAATTAAAACAATAACCAACATAATTATTTGAACAAAATTTATCGCTACAGAAATAAAGTGTGATAGTTTAAATTTTTTATCCTGCTTTTCATCTCTAAACTTATTTATCAGTGGCATTAGTACAAAATTTGATACAGCAAATAATAATGCTACGATTAATATTAAATAAAAATCTAAAGAAAAAATTTTAAGAATTATAAATAAAATTAAAATTAAAACACTAATAGCTAAATTAACAGTGTAGTAATAAGGAAATATTTTTCTTATAAATATTCTGGCATTTTCCTCATTTATTGCAGTAAAAGTAACTGGTGCAACAATGAATGAGAAAAAGAGCATAATTCCTAATATCATACTAGTAAGGTAAATACTTATTTGACTTATCATTTTTACAAATTAGAAATTAATTTAGCACTTTTTCTTTCGCTTTTTTAAACTCTTTTTCGTTTATAACTCCAGATTTAAATAATTCATCAAGCTTTTTTATTTGGGATATTACATCATCATCATTATCTTTTTTGTCACTTAAATTGGCAATGTAATTATCTAAATTAAGTTTATGATGTTCTTTTGCTCTTACTTCTATTTCAAATTTTTTATGTCTCTCAGCGCCCATAGATAGGACTTTATCCATAATTTTCTTATGTTCAGGATATTCAGATATATTATGTTTATGATACTCCGATCTATCTTCCTTAACAAATTTACTTTTAGGGGCCCCTAATATTTCAGGATCAATGCCATGTGAAATTACAAACCATTTTCCACCAGTTAATCTTGAAAAGTAGCTATGTAAACTTCCAACGCCTACTTGGGGCAGTTCTATATTATTTTCTCTTATCCATGCTTTTAATTGTGTATTAGCTCCTCTTAATTCAGGATCATCTGGATCATTTAGTTCTTTGTAAACATCTGAATGCAAAATCCAGAAGCAATTATGCGTTGATCCTTTTGCAAAAAATTCGAGTTTATAGTACTCAGGTCTTTCATAACAACCATCGTATTTATTTTTAAACATGATTTCAACTAAAGCAATGTTTATAATATCTTGAAAACGTCCTGGAGCTTTTAATTCAGCAATTTCAAAACTTTCTATTGCTTTATTATTTTTTATTCTCAGTAATGTATAACCTTTTGAAATAATACCATAATAACTGTACGAAAATTTGTCTGCTATGGTCCAATCTCCATCTGGCAATTCAAAAGTATATTTTTTATACAATTCGATTCTGTCTGATATTTTGTCGCCTACTTTATAACTTTTTGCAAAAGAAAAATTATTAAAAAAAAAGAAAATAGATATAAAAACAACAATTATTCTCATTTTAAATCAAATTATTAAAACTAAAATTATTTAATTTACTAAGATTTTATATAATATTTTTTGGATCTGGCATACCTACTTTATTATAGCCAGCATCTACATAATGTATTTCACCAGTAACACCACTTGCCATATCACTTAATAGATATAATGCTGAATTTCCAACATCAAGATTATCAACATTTCTTTTCAAGAACGAATGATCGGCATTCCACTTGTAAAGAAATTTTGCATCTCCAATAGCAGATGCGGCAAGTGTTTTTATAGGTCCAGCACTTATCGCATTAACTCTAATATTCTTTTCTCCAAGATCTCTTGCTAAATATTTAACACTTGATTCTAATGCAGCTTTACAAACTCCCATTACATTATAATTAGGAATGGCTTTATTTGCCTCATAACTCAAAGTGATCATACTGCCGCCTTGATTCATTATTTTAGATGCCTCTCTAGCAACTTCAGTAAATGAAAAACAAGATATTAACATGCTCCTCAAAAAATTTTCGCGAGTAGTATTTAAATATTCTCCTGACAACTCAGACTTATCTGAAAATGCAATTGCATGCACTACAAAATCAATTTCTCCCCATTGACTTTTTACATCCTCAAATAGTTTTACAACTTCTTCTTTTTTTTCTACATCACAGCTAAATGTTACATTTGAATTTAGTTTTTCTGCAAGTGGAACAACTCTTTTTTTTAAAGCATCACCCAAATATGTAAAAGCTAACTCTGCTCCAGCTTCAGCTAGTTTTTGCGATATACCCCATGCAATTGACCTTTCATTGGCAACGCCCATGATAAGACCTTTTTTTCCCTTCATTAAACTCATAGATCTAAACTTTCTCAAACACTAATGTTGCATTAGTTCCACCAAAACCAAAGCTGTTAGACATAATTGCATTTAAATTTACGTCTTTTTCAACTTGTGTAACAATCGGATAGTTTTTTGCTTCATCATCCATTTCTGAAATATTTGCTGAAGCTGAAATAAAATTGTTTTTCATCATTATCAAACTATAAATTGCTTCATGAACCGAAGTTGCACCTAATGAATGACCTGATAAAGATTTTGTAGAACTTATCTTAGGTTTATAGTCTGGAAAAGCCTCTCCAACTGCTTTTAATTCTGTAATATCTCCTACAGGTGTTGATGTTCCGTGGGTATTAATATAGTCAATTTTATTTTTTGAAGTTGCTAGAGCCATTTTCATACATCTCACCGCTCCCTCACCAGATGGTGCAACCATATCATAGCCATCTGATGTTGCTCCATATCCTGTTAATTCTGCATATATTTTAGCACCTCTTGCTTTGGCATGTTCGTATTCTTCCAAAACAAGAACTCCACCTCCACCAGCAATTACAAAACCATCTCTTGTTTTATCATACGGTCTTGAGGCTTTTTCAGGGGTATCGTTATATTTTGATGATAGTGCAGTCATCGCATCAAACATCGCAGTCATTGCAAAATGAACCTCATCACTACCACCTGCAAAAATAATATTTTGTTTTCCTAATTGAATGAGCTCCATTGCATTACCAATACAATGACCACTCGTTGCGCATGCAGAACTTATTGTGTAATTAGTGCCTTTTATTTTAAACGGTACTGCAAGAGTGGCAGAAGCAGTACTTGCCATAGTTCTTGGGACTATAAATGGACCCATTTTTTTTGGATTTTTTTCTCTTGTTTTATCTGATGCTAAAATCACATTTTCAATTGATGGTCCTCCAGATCCCATGACCATACCTGTTGAAATATTACTAACCTCATTTTCTTCTAATCCAGAATCTTTAACTGCTTCACTCATTGCAACATAATTATATGCTGATCCAGCACCCATAAACCTAATAACTTTTCTATCTATATAATCTTCCAATTTGATATTTGGTTTACCATGAACATGGCTTTTTAAATTATGCTCTTTGTATTCGTCAGAAAATGTTATTCCTGATTTTGTATTAACTAACGATTGATAAACTTCATCTTGGTTATTTCCCAAACATGAAACTACACCAAGTCCTGTTACAACTACTCTTTTCATTATTTAAATAATCCTACCTTAAGATTTTCTGCACTATAAATCTTTTTTCCATCAGCAAGCAATATTCCATTTGCAAGTCCCACAGTTGTTTCTCCTTTAACAAGAATTCTTTTCATATCTATTTCGTATGTTGCCATTTTGACATTTTTAAGAACTTCACCAGTAAATTTTACAGTGCTTACACCCAATGCTCTACCTCTTCCTGGTTTTCCAAGCCAACCAAGAAAAAAGCCAACCAGCTGCCACATTGCATCTAAACCAAGACAACCTGGCATAACTGGATCTTCTCTAAAATGACAATCAAAAAACCACAAATTATCCTTAATATCAAGTTCGGCTTTCATAGATCCTTTTTTATAAAAACCTTCACTCTCAGTTATTTCTGTAATTCTATCAAACATTAGCATTGGTGGAGAAGGTAATTTTGCATTACCTGGACCAAATAACTTACCATTAGCGCAATCAATTAGTTCGTTGTAATTAAAGGAACTTTT
This sequence comes from uncultured Pelagibacteraceae bacterium, assembly GCA_902594705.1. Taxonomy (GTDB): domain Bacteria; phylum Pseudomonadota; class Alphaproteobacteria; order Pelagibacterales; family Pelagibacteraceae; genus Pelagibacter. Next base: position 105,076 of record CACJNI010000003.1, on the reverse strand, counting down.
TTTCATAATTTTGTAATCTTATTACTTGATTTAGGTACATTATAATATACAAATAGTTTAGAATAGTTTTAAATTGCTAATGACTAGTAAACAAGAATTTATTGAAAAACTAAGAAACTCTAGCTTAAGACCAACTAAACAAAGAATAAATATATGCGAGGTTTTATTTAATAGGGATAAAACTTTCCATTTCACAATAAACGACTTATTCAATTTGATAAAAGATAAAACTGGAGAGAAAGTTTCTTTAGCAACTGTTTACAATACAGTTCATGCATTTCATAAAAAAGGATATTTAAAAGAAATACCTATTAATTCTAATCAAACTTATTTTGATACAAATGTCACAGATCATCACCACTTCTTCGATGTTAAAGAAGAAAAGCTTATTGATCTTAAAAATGAGGATGTAGGACCAATAGAAATTCAAAAATCTATACCTGGAAAAAAAATTAAATCAGTCGAAGTTTTAGTTAAATTAGAAGACTAGGTTTTCAAAATTACATCATAAATATTCTGACTTATTGACAATCTTCTTTAGAATAATTATAAACAAGGAATTAGAATAATTATAATATTAAAGGAGATAAATAATAATGAGTGCGGAACTTCATAAGAGTAAAACATTTAAATCAACAGAATTAAGCAAGTGCCCGTTTACAGGTGCAGGAACACCAGCAAAATTTAGTGCTGGAAGAGGACAAACAAATAGAGATTTTTGGCCAAATAGTTTGAATTTGAAAATTTTAAGTCAGCACTCGAATTTATCAAATCCAATGGAGAAAAAATTTAATTATTCTAAAGAATTTAAAAAACTGAATTACAAAGCACTCAAAAAAGATTTAAACAAATTAATGACAGACTCACAAGATTGGTGGCCAGCAGATTACGGTCATTATGGTCCTTTATTTATTAGATTAGCATGGCACGCAGCAGGTACATACAGAACAGGTGATGGTAGAGGGGGAGCTGGAACAGGTAATCAAAGGTTTGCACCGTTAAATGCTTGGCCTGATAATGTTAATCTAGATAAAGCTAGATTACTTTTGTGGCCAATAAAACAGAAATATGGAAAAAGAATTTCTTGGGCGGATTTATTTATACTAGTTGGAAATGTAGCATTAGAGTCAATGGGCTTTAAAACGTTCGGTTTTGGAGCGGGAAGAACTGATATCTGGGAACCAGAAGATGATATTTACTGGGGTTCAGAAAAAGAAATGTTAGGTGTTAAGAGATACAGCGGAAAAAGAGATCTTGAACAACCATTGGGGGCTTCTCACATGGGATTAATTTATGTAAATCCACAAGGTCCAGATTTTAATCCAGACCCATTGAAAGCAGCTCATGATATTAGGGAAACATTTGGACGAATGGCAATGAATGATTATGAAACAGTTGCACTAGTTGCTGGTGGTCATACTTTTGGAAAATCTCATGGTGCTGCACCTGAATCACATAAGGGACCTGATCCAGAAGCATCAAGAATTCAAGATCAAGCAACTGGTTGGAATAGTAATTACAAATCAGGAAAAGGTGTACACGCAATAAGTAGTGGTATAGAAGGGGCATGGACACAAACACCAACACAATGGGATATGGGTTACTTCGATTGTTTATTTAACCATGAATGGGAATTGACAAAAGGACCTGCTGGAGCATTTCAATGGACTCCAAAAAAGAATGGTCAGAGAATTAAAATGGTTCCTGATGCTCATGATAAAAGTAAAATGCATCCTCCAATGATGCAAACAACTGATTTATCTTTGAGAATGGATAAAAGTTATGGACCAATTTCAAAACATTTTTATCAAAATCCAGATGAATTTGCTGATGCATTTGCAAGAGCTTGGTTTAAGCTTACTCATAGAGACATGGGACCAAGAGCATGTTATTTGGGTAGCGAAGTACCAAAAGAACAATTAATTTGGCAAGATCCTATAGATAAACCAAAATATAAACTTAAATCAAAAGATATAAGAGATTTAAAATCAAAGCTTTCAAAATCAAAAATCTCTGTTTCTGATTTAGTTTCTACGGCTTGGGCTTCTGCTTCTACATACAGAGGTTCTGACAAAAGAGGTGGAGCAAACGGAGCAAGAATTATGCTTGAGCCTCAAAGAAGTTGGAAAGTCAATAACCCTAAAAAACTTTCAAAGGTTATTAAAGGTTTACAAAAAATTAAGAAAAAATTTGATACAAATAAAAAATCAGTCTCAATGGCGGATCTTATAGTATTAGGTGGAAATGTAGGAATAGAGATGGCAGCAAAAAAAGCTGGTCATAAAACTCAGGTTCCATTTACTCCTGGAAGAGGAGATGCAAGACAAGACCAAACAGATGTAAATTCATTTGGATTACTTGAGCCGCAAGCTGATGGTTTTAGAAACTACATGAAAAAAGGTAAATCTAATGTTTCAGCTGAGGAAAAATTAATTGATAAGGCACAATTAATGGGATTAACGGCACCTGAGATGACAGTTCTTGTAGGAGGAATGAGAGTTTTAGATACAAACTATGATAGTTCTAAAAATGGAGTTTTTACAAAAAAACCTGGAACTCTATCAACAGATTATTTTGTAAATCTTCTTGATATGAGTACCACTTGGAAAGAAACTGATAAATCTGAACAATATTTTGTTGGTAAAGATAGAAAGTCAAAAAAAACTAAGTGGAAAGGTTCAAGAGTTGACCTTATTTTTGGTTCAAATTCTCAATTAAGAGCATTAGCCGAGGTCTATGCCTGCAAAGACTCATCTGACAAATTTGTTAAAGACTTTGTATCTGCATGGGTCAAAGTGATGAATGCAGATAGATTTGATTTAAGATTAAACTAGTATTAAGGAAAGCGGAAAAATGACATCACTATCGTTCGAAGACTTTTATAAAGTTCCTGAAATTAAGTTTGATATAAATAGATTGCGAAATGACTTAAATCTAATTTTAGAGAAAAAGAAATTTAATTCGCCAGGTGTTACACATTTTGGTGCAATTCCTCTAAATCAAGTTCCAAATAACAAAGACTCTATAGAAGGGAACAACATCAGAGGTAGATATTGGACTATAGCAGATGAGACAGGTAAAGAAGTCTCAAGAGATATTGATATTGATGAATCAAAATATACTCAGTTGCTACCAGAGTTCGAGAAAACTTATTTTAAAGAGGTTTATGAAATTCTTAGTAAAAAATTTAAACTAGGAAGAGTAAGGCTTTTACTAAAAGAGCCAAGATCAACGCTAAGCTGGCATAAAGATCCAGAGTGTAGATTGCATATTCCGATAGTAACTAATGCAGGTTGTTCAATGGTCATTGAAAATGTTGCAAAACATTTACCTGCAGATGGACATGTATGGATTACTAACAATACAAAATATCATAACTTTTTTAATGGAGGAGAACAGGCTAGAGTTCACTTAGTTGCTTGTGTTCTTGAAAGCCCGTTTAAAGAATAATGGAAGTTACCAACGGTATTTTTAAAGCTGCCGGTCAGATTTATTCCAATAACAAAGGCTCTATTTTAAGAACAATTGTTTATACAGTTGGTCATTTTGTAATTGCTATAACTGTTTTGATGTTGGTCGCGGATGTATCATTTATGATAGCATTAACCGATGCAATTGTAGAGCCAATTGCTAATTCTATTTGGTATTTCATTTTAGATAAGTGGTGGGCAAGTAGATCAAAAAGTAAATAATAATCATTATCAATAAGTATTTAAGAAAAATTTAATAAGGATAATTTGTAGTAATAATAATTATTCGCAAAAAAAATGCGTAAATAATAATTATTCGCAAGGATATTTGTTGAAAATAATTTTTACATATTTAATTTTTAATATATGCAAATAGAAAATTATAATTGTAAAAAATGTGGATTAACAATTTCTTCAACTTGTTCCAAGTGTGATAAAATAGTTGATGTTGAAGTCCTTGATGATGGATGTATAGTTCAAAAGACTAAATGTGTTGATTGTGCAAATGCTCCAGTTATCAAAGACGTTTGTGTCCAACAAAAATGATTAGTTAATATATATAACTTAGAGGGTTAGTTGATTTTTCCCCAAAGATTTTCTTCATCAACCCACCCTTTAAAACTTTTAGTTTCTACTAAGCACCAATCCCTTTCGCATTTTTTCACTATCAATAATCTTCCTGTTTCTATTTTAGCCAAGGGTTTAGAAAATTTAGTTGGTTTTTTGAATAGAATTTTATTTGATACAGTTATAAAGGATTTTGATTGCTTCAATTGAGAAATGTGTATCCACCCACCATTTTTTTTATTGTCAATTATTCTTCTAAAATTTTCTTTTTTATCAATCACTTTTACCGGCAAGTTTATTTTCTTGTAAATATACTTTATTGGATAATCAAAACTTGGGCCATATCTTACGTTCACCTTATCATTTTTAAGCATTAAAAATTTTTCATTATTTTCAGAAATGGCATAAGAAGTAAAAAATATTATGATTAAAATCTTGAAGATTAATTGCATAAACAACCTTTTTTTTTAGTAAATTTTATTTTTCTAAATTCAAGTTTTTTCAGATTAATAATTAGAATTGATGAGTGAAGACTTTTATCTGACGAAATTATGTTTTTTAAAACTTCATTTGCTTGCATACTCCCAATTATATTTGATGTAGTTCCTAATATTCCTTCACTTTCACAATTTAAAACTTGATCAGAAGGTTCTGACTGGTAAAAACATTTTAAACATGGACTTGATTTATTATTAAAATCGAATGAAAAAATATGTCCATCAAATTTGCTAATAGCACCAACTATTAATTTTCTTTTATATTTTAATGAAAATTTATTTATTAAAAATTTAGTTTTAAAATTATCTGTTCCATCTACAATTATATCGAAATCTTTTATAATTTTATTTAAATTTTTTTCTGATGCTTTTTCTTTTAAAATTTTGACTTTTACATCTCTGTTAATTAATTTTATTCTCCTTTTAAAGATATCAACCTTAAATTTTCCAACATCTTTTGAAGTATACAAAATTTGTCTTTGAAGATTTGAAATATCTACTTTATCGTGATCAATTGCACCTATATACCCTACACCACATCTAGCCAACAAATCTGCAACTGGACTACCTAATCCACCAATTCCTACAATTAAAACTTTTGAATTAATTATTTTCTTTTGTCCTAATATACCAATATCCTTAAGTATTATTTGTCTAGAGTATCTCTCAAGCTTTCGTTTAGATAATGAATTTTTCACTTACCCGTTGATCCAAATCCACCTGAACCTCTAATTGTCTCAGGCAAAGTTTCTACAGTTTCAAAATCTACTTTTAGAATTGGCATTAATATCATTTGTGCAATCCTATCATCGTTATTTACTGTAAAGTCTTTATCTCCATGATTAAATAAAATTACTTTTATTTCTCCTCTATAGTCACTATCAATTGTTCCAGGAGTATTTAATATACTTATATTATTTTTGGCTGCCAAACCTGATCGCGGCCTGATCTGAACTTCGGTATCCTCAGGTATTGCAATTGATATACCTGTTGGCACTAAAGCGTTTTCGCCTGGTTTAATTAATATTTTCTTTTCAATGAATGCAGTCAAATCTAGTCCAGATGAACCTGTTGTTTTATATTCTGGTAGTTTAACTTTCTTGTCTAATTTTTTAATTAAGACTTTCACCATTAAGTTAATTAATCTGTTGAATTACTCTTTTGACTATTTCTTCAGCGACCAATGATTTACTCATCTTTTCAAAATTTTCTTCAGGTTTATCTTTGTAAAATATAGAAATTTTATTAAAATCTGATCCAAATCCTATAGTTTGATCTGAGACATCATTTGCAATTACCCAGTCACAATTTTTTTCATTCAACTTCTCCCTTGCATTTGTCGAGAGATTGTTTGTTTCTGCCGCAAAACCAATTGTTATTTTTGGTCTTAATGAATTATGATTAGATATATGATTTAAAATATCGATATTTTTTTCTAGCTCTAAGTTAAATTCTTCATTCTTTTTAATTTTTGTACTTTTATAATTTTTCACTTTAAAATCAGAGACAGCTGCAGAAAAAATAGCTACATCTGTTGGTAGATTATTTAAACTTTCTTTGAACATCTCTTCAGCCGTTTCAACACTCACAAAATTAACACCGTCCAAAGGTTTAATGCTTGTCTTTCCAGAAATTAGTGTCGTATCAAATCCATTGTCTCTAAGACATTTGGCTATTTCATATCCTTGTTTGCCACTGGATTTATTTGTAATAAATCTTACAGGATCGATATATTCATTAGTTGGTCCTGCAGTAACTAAAGCTTTTAATTTTTTATTTTTATCTAAATTAGAAAAATAATTTTTAAGCGTATTGACTATTTCATTTGGTTCTGTCATTTTTCCTTCACCGTATTCACCACATGCCATATCTCCTATCTCTGGCCCAATAATTTTGTATCCAAAGCTTTTTAATTTTAATATGTTTTCTTTAGTAGAAGGATGCTCCCACATTCTTACATTCATTGCCGGTGCTAAAAATATTTGTTTGTTAGAAGCTAATAAAACAGTAGACGCCAAATCTTCTGCATTTCCCGAGGCTACTTTAGATATGGTATTAGCTGTAATTGGTGCTACTAATACTGCATCAGCCCATCTTGATAAAGATATATGGTCCATCTCAGCTTCGTTTTCTGCACTAAATATATCGTCATAAACTTTTTCTTGGGAAAGAGACGATACAGATAATGGAGTTACAAATTCTTTTGCATTTTTTGTTATTATAGTTTTTACACGAGAACCATTTTTCTTAAATAATCTTATTAACTCAAGACTTTTGTAAGCAGAAATTCCACCACATATAATTAACAGTATTTTTTTATTCTCAAAATAATTCATCGTCGAGATTAAAATACTACTAATCCTAAAATTACAAGTAATAATAAACCAATGATTGATTGATTTCTGAAAGCTACCATTTCATTTTTTTTTGTATTTAGATCATTATACGTATTAGTATTTTGTGGAATTTGTCCACTTGCAAGAAATGTTAATGCTTGGTTTGCTTTGTCCATTATTTGTGGCATTTCTGGTAATCTTTTTATAACTTCTGCAGAATTTTTTAAAGTTTCATTTAATGTTGTTATAGGATCTTTTGTTTCTTTAAGCCATTTTTCAAGAACAGGTCTTGACGTTTCCCAAATGTTTGTCTCTGGATTTAATCTTCTTGCAACACCTTCAACTACTACCATGGTTTTCTGTAGCATAAGCAACTGTGGTTGAGTTTGCATATTAAATTTTTCTGTCACATCAAAAAGTTGTTTGAGTAATTTACCACCAGATATATCTTTAATTGACTGACCAAATATTGGCTCTCCTATTGATCTTAGTGCTTGGGCTAGATCATCAACAGGCACTTCTTTTGGAACTAACCCTGCAGCCAAATGAACTTCAGCCACTTTTTTATAATCTCGTCTAATAAATCCATATAAAATCTCAGCAAGGAATTTTTTACTCAAATCATCGAGCCTTCCCATTATACCAAAATCGATAGGAACTATTTGACCACTATTGTTTACAAAAATGTTACCTTGATGCATATCTGCATGAAAAAAACCATCTCTAACAGCATGTCTTAGAAAATGTTGAATAATATCTGATGCAATTTTTTTGGTATCTATATTTCTTTTTTCTAACTCTTGTGTTTCTCTTATCGAGACACCTTCAACCCAGTCTAAAGTCATTACATTTTCACTTGTAAAATTCCAATAAATTTTAGGAACTTGAAATCCACTGTCATTCTTAGTATTTTCAGAATACTCATTAGCTGCAGCGGCTTCAAATCTTAAATCCATTTCTAAATTGGTTATTTCTTTTAGCAAATAAACAACCTCAACTAATTTAAGTCTTCTTGTCTTTTTGACAATTGACTCAGTTAAAAAAGCAAAAAGCATCAAAGCATCAATTTCTTCGTTGAATATTTTTTTTATATTTGGTCGTAAAATTTTTATAGCTACATCTTTAATTATGCCATTGTCATTTATCTGCGCTTTATGAACTTGAGCTATAGATGCAGCTGCAACTGGTTCAGATAGATTTATAATTGAATTAAAATTATCTTCTCCTAGATCTTTTTTGATTATTTCTTTAGCTTTAAATAATTCAAAGGGAGGCAAACGATCTTGTAAACTCTCTAGTTGCTTTGATAACTTTTCTCCAATTATATCTGGTCTAGTTGCTAGAAATTGACCTAATTTAATAAATGTTGTGCCCATAGATTGCAAGGAGTTTGATAATCTTTCACCTTCAGTTTCATTTACAAAAGAATTATCTTTTTTTGAAAACGATAAAGACAACAAATAGAATAAAATTTTTATTCCAATCGGCGGATTATGAAACTTTGTGAATATACTTAAAGCGTCAGATTTTGCTAATTTCCTTCCAAGCTTAAAAAGTATGTATAATTTTTTAATCATATTTTCCAACCTGAATGAATAGCTACTATTCCACCAGAATAGTTTCTATACTCACATTTAATAAAATTATTTTTCTCCATTAAACCCTTTAATTCCTCTTGATTAACAAATTCTTGGATACTTTTTATTAGATATTCATAAGGCTCTTTTTCACCAACCACAAATTTTCCTATTTCTGGAATTAATTTAGAGTATCTTTTATAGACTAAATCTAAGTTTAAATTTTGAATTTTTGAAAATTCTAAACAAAAAAATCTTCCTCCTGACTTTAAAACTCTGTACGCTTCACTTAAGGATTTATTAATATTTTTTGTATTTCTTAAACCAAAACTGATTGTATAATAATCACACGAATTAGATTTTAAAGGCAACTTCTCTGCCGACCCCTTAATCCACTTGATATTTTTGTAATTTGATAGTCTATTTTTTCCCCTTTTCATCATTCCTTCATTGGGATCAATACAAAATAATTCTATATTTTTATTTGAACTATTATCGATAAAAAGTTTAGCTATATCACCTGTGCCACATGCAACATCTGCTAGAATTTTATTTTTACCTGGGCTCATCCAATTTATTAAATTTCTTTTCCAGATTCTATGAACTCCAAGTGACATCAAATCATTCATGATGTCGTATTTGTCATAAACTTTATCAAAGACACCTTGGACTAGACCTTTTTTATTTTGAAGATATTGTTGCATAAAATAAATAATATTAATTAATATAATAATAAATGCCAGAATTGCCAGAAGTAGAAGTTGTTAAAGAGTCACTAAGTAGAACAATAACAGGAAAAAAAATAAAAAAAGTAAGTATAAAGAATAGGAATTTAAGGTACAAAATAAAAAAAGGTTTTGAAACAAGACTTCAATCAAAATCAATAAAAAAAGTTAAGAGGTTTTCAAAATATATCATACTAGTTTTAAATGATGAAAAATTTTGCTTAATTCATCTTGGAATGTCTGGCACTATACATCTCTTAAGAAAAAATATTTTAAATCAAAAAACAAATGCAAGTTTTTATCATAGTCCTTATTTACCAAAAAAACATAATCATGTGTTTTTGGAATTTGATAACATAAAAATTATATATAATGATCCCAGAAGATTTGGTTATTTCAAATTATTTGAAAATAAGAATAATTTAGAAAATTTTATAAATAACTACGGTCCTGAGCCTTTTTCTTCAAAATTTAATCTAAACTACTTAAAAAAATATTTTTATAAAAAGAAAAAGAATATAAAAAATTTTCTCTTAGATCAAAAGTTTGTTTCAGGTTTGGGGAATATTTATGCAAGTGAAATTTTATTCAGCTCTAAAATTAGTCCAAAAAAAAAAGCAAAATCTTTAAGTGAAAACGATTGTATTAATATTATTAAATATTCAAGAAAAATTTTAAATTTAGCGATAAAAAAAGGTGGGTCTAGTATTAGAGATTTTAAAAATATAGTTGGTAAAAATGGATCTTTTCAAGATAACTTTAAAGTATACAATAGAGAAAATAAGAGTTGTCTTTCACCAGGATGCAAAGGGACAATAAAAAAAAAATTTATCACTAATAGATCAACATTTTTTTGTAATATTTGTCAAAAATAAAAAATTATTATATTGACCGTATAAATTTCTCGTTATATACAATCGCGCTTATGGCAAACACTAAATCAGCTATTAAACGAATAAGACGTATATCACGTCAAACAACGGTAAATAAGTCTAGAAAAAGCAGGTTTAGATCTGCAATAAAAAAAATGAATTTAATTCTTGATAAAAAGGACAAAAAAGAAGCTTTAGCATTCTTGCCAAAATTAAACTCTGAATTGATGAAAATAGCAAAGACAGGAGTGATAAAAAAGCAAAACGCGTCAAGAAATATTTCTAGAATAACAAAAAAAATAAATTCCTTATAACAACTTTTAGTTTACTTAAAGAAATTACAACCCTAGAGATTATTTTTTCAATTAAAAAAAGAATCTTTTAATCTTTTAGTCCCAAGATAAAAAAAAAAATAAAAAAAGTAAATTTAAGATTACTAATTTTAAGTCCCTAAAAATAGATTCAATTATTAATTTATACAATTGTAAATTTTATTTTTTTTTGAGAATAAAAATAAATTTATTGCATTGAATTATGAATAGGAGTTTAACAGACTCTCATGAAAAATAATCTCACTAACATTAAATCAGACAATATAAATAAGATTGATTGGAAATTATTACAAAATGAAATGAAAAATAAGTTTGGTTCTGAGATTTATGATAGTTGGTTAAAAAAAATTGATTTGGTTGATGAGTTTAAAAATTATATTTTATTATCCGTTTCGACAAGATTTATCAGAGACTGGATAACCTCAAGATATTTAGATCAAATATTACAAATAATTAAATTATATAAAAAAGATATTTCCAGAATAGAATTTGTGATTAACGAGAATATAAAGAACAAAAATACTGATGAAATAAAACCAGATAATTCACCTGACAATGAAAAGGTTTCATTTATTAAAGATTCATATCTTCAATATAATCGAATTGATCCAAATAAAAATTTTGAGAATTTCTTGCTAGGGAAAAGTAATAAACTAGCTTTTGAAGCTGCAAAAAAAGTCTCAGAACAAATAGCTCATTATAATCCTCTATATATTTATGGTGGAGTTGGAATGGGTAAGACACATTTGTTAAATGCAATTGGATTAAGTTTGAAAGAAAAAAATAAAGTAATGTTTATTTCAGCTGAAAGATTTATGTATCAATTTGTAAAATCGATAAAATCTAATGATATGGTAAAGTTTAAAGAGTATTTTAGAAATACTGACATATTTTTGATTGATGATATTCAATTTATGAATGGAAAAGAAGCTATGCAAGAAGAGTTTTTCCACACGTTTAATGTTTTGTTAGAGAAAGGATCACAAATTATAGTATCAGCAGATAGACCACCAAACAAATTAACTAGAATACAAGAGAGAATTAAATCTAGATTTTCAGGAGGACTAGTAGTTGATATTCAAAATGCTGATTTTGAATTAAGATACAATATAATAAAATCCAAAAATGAAGATCTTGGAATTCATGATCCAAATAATATTAAAATCAGTGATGAGATAATAAAATTTATTAGTACTGAAGTTAACACTAGTATCAGAGAACTTGTAGGTGCATTTAATAGAATAGTATCTTTCTCAAGAATTTATGGAAAAATACCTTCAATGTCAGAGGTAAAAGTAATATTAAAAGATCTATTAAATTTAACAGAAAATAAAGTTGATATAGACAATATTCAAACAATAGTCTGTAAATATTTTAAAATAAGTAAAAACGAAATGTTGTCACCAAGAAGGTCAAGATACCTTGTAAGACCAAGACAAACTGCTATTTATTTAGCAAAAATGCTGACATCTAAATCTTTACCAGAGATAGGTCGATCATTTGCTAATAGAGATCACACAACAGTTATTCATTCAGTTAAAACAATAGAAAAATTAAGAAAAGACGATAATGAATTAAATTTAAGCATTGATAGCCTAAAGAATAAAATATTATACAAACAAGAAAATGAAATTTAGTGTTAATCAACAGGATTTGCAAAAATCTTTAGGTTATTGTCAGGGTGTAATAGAAAAAAGAAGCACTTTACCTATACTTTCAAATATTTTGATAGAGGCAGCAAATTCTAAGTTAAAAATTACAGCAACAGATTTAGATTTAATATTTGTAAATGAAATTTCAAATATTAAAATTTTTGATGAAGGCAAAACAACCACTTCTTCATCAATTATGTTTGATATTGTAAGAAAAATACCCTCTGGTAGTCAGATAAATTTTGAAAACACTGGAGATAGTAAATTACAATTAGAATCAAATAAATCTCTATTCAATTTAAATTCAATTCATGCATCTGAATTTCCAATTACAGATGAAAATTTTAATGAAAATGAATTTACTGTAAATTCAAAAGATTTATTAAAACTTTTAAATAAATGTAAATTCTCGATTTCGAATGATGAAACAAGACATTATCTTAGTGGTATTTTTTTCCATCAGACCCAAACAGATGATAAGAATTTTTTAACTGCAGCCGCAACAGATAGCCATAGAATGTCTATCTCAAAAATAAGACTAAAAAACAAAATTGAATTTGAACCAATAATACTTCCAAAAAAAACTATATTTCAATTATGTTCTCTTCTAGAAGATTATGATGGCGAAGTTAAAGTCTCAAATATTAAATCTAAAATTAAATTTGAACTTAATAATAGTATTTTGATATCTAAATTAATCGATGGAAAATTCCCTAATTATATTCAAGTTATCCCTAGAGAGAATCAAAAAAAACTTGAAATAGATCTCAAATCTTTTCTAAATTCCGTCGACAGAGTAGCATCAGTTTCTCTAGATAAAAAAGATGGTGTAAAATTTAATTTGACTAAAGATAATTTAGATTTATCTGTCAATAACACCAACAGTGGTGATGGTAAAGAAAGTCTATCTGTAAAATTTGAGACAGATTTAGATATAAGTTTTAACTCTAGATATTTGCTTGATATAGCATCCCAACTAAATGGTGATAATATTGAAATATATTTGAAAGATACTGGATCTCCTGCGTTAATAAAAGATCCTGCAGACTTTGACAGTATTTATGTTGTAATGCCTATGAAAGGTTAGTTAGCAAGACCAAGCTCGGAATAAATTTCTTTTTGCAATAATTTTACAAATTCTGTTTCTTCGATACCTGTATTAATTGGTTTTAAAATAGAAATAGTAATCGTTTTATTGGGCATCATCTTTCCAGTTTTTGGCCATACTCTTCCAGAGTCAATAGCGACGGGTTGACATTTTACATTTAATTCTCTGTAAATTCTTCCAACTCCCTTTTTAAAAGGAATAATTTCATCTGGTAGAACTCGAGTAGCTTGTGGAAAAATTATTATAGGTCTTTTTGTTTTTTCCATAACTTCTTTAATTTTTTCAGTAAAATTAAGGTTTTCTCTAGAAACTTTATTTCTATTCACAGAAATAGAATCTATCTTTCTTAAATACCAACCAAATATCGGAATATTTAATAGTTCTTTTTTAAGAATAAAAATTGGTGAATTAAATATTGTTTGTAAAAAAAAAGTTTCAAACATCGATTGATGAGAGCATGCGATAAAGAAATTTTCGTTACTAATTATGTTTTCTTTACCTTTTATTACTATGCTGGTTGAGTAAAAAATTTTTAAACAGAATGAGGACCAGTATCCAAAAAGTTTACCTCCAAAAAGAGTGATTTTCTTAGGTAGTAATAAAGATGGAAGAAAAATAATACATATTAAAATTAATCCAGAAAAAAATATACTTTTAAAGAGGATATTTCTCATTATAAGTTTTAAGTTAGATAATATCTGTTATTTTTTGTCTTTTTCTTATAATCTTTACTTTATTTCCTTTAATCAAAATTTCAGCAGGCCTTAATCTAAGATTATAATTAGATGATAATGAATAACCATAGGCACCTGTATCGCAAATAATCATAATATCATTTTCTTTTATATTCTGAAATTTCCTTTCTGTTAAAAATTTATCAGTTGTTTCACATACTGGGCCTACAAATTCTAATATTTTCTTTGATCGTGACATATTTCTTAGTGATGGAATTATCCTATGTTTTGCATTATACAAAGCTGGTCTTATCAAATCATTCATTGCCGCATCTAATATTACAAATGTTTTTGTTTTGTTATTTTTTAAATAAATTACTTTAGATGCAAGTATACCAACATTTCCAATTATAGATCTTCCAGGTTCAAAAATTATTTTACAATTGTATTTATTTTTAAATTTAATTATTGATTTTTTATATTTTGTATAATTAAGTTTTTTTGTTTTATTATCATAGTTAATCCCCATCCCACCACCTAAATCAATGATCTCAAATTTATAATCTAAATTTTTTAAAAGTTTATCAAGAACATTTAGCATTTTTTCGTAGGGTTTGTGGTTTAAGATTTGACTACCGATATGAACGCTTAAGCATTTAATATTTATAAATTTTGATTGTTTCATCAAATTAATAATTTTTACAAAAGTCTTTTTATCTACACCAAATTTATTTTCACTTTTACCAGTTGAAATTTGTTTCAATGTTTCAGCATCTGTATCTGGATTTAATCTTAGTCCTATATCAACAACTTTATTTAGTTTTTTTGCAGCCGCTTCAATCGCCAAAACTTCACTCAATGACTCAGAATTTATTAATAATATTTTTTGCTTAATTGCGTACTCAATTTCATCTCTTGTTTTACCAACTCCAGAGAAAACTATCTTATTTTTATCAATACCAGCTCTAAGTGATGCATATAATTCACCCTTCGAAACTACATCTGCCCCAAGGCCAAGTTTTTTTATTTCTTTTAATAGTGAAATATTTGAATTAGATTTTACAGAAAAACAAATTAAAGGTTTAATTTCCTCAAAAGCTTTTTTAAAATTCTCTGCATTTTCTCTTAAATTTTTATAAGAGTAGCAGTATAGAGGTGTATTAAATTTTTTTGTCAGACTCTCAACGTTTTTTCCTTCAATAAAAAATTTATTGTTTATATATCTCATAATACTTTTTGAATATTCTTACTTAATTCAGATTTATACTCTGGATCGCCTTTACGCCCACAAGCAACCACAAAATATAAACAAAGTATAATAATTAAAATTTTTTTACTCATTTTTTGCTTTTTTTATCATTTTCTTAACGTTCTCAAAAGAAGTTCCGCCATAAGATTTTTTTGAATTAATTGAATTTTCTAGATTTAGTATTTTATAAACATTTAATGTAAGTTTTGGCTCAATTTGATTTATTTCTTTCAATTCTAGTTCGTGAAGTTTTTTGTTTTTTTTTTCAGCTAGATTAATTATTTTTGCTGTTTGTATGTATGCCTTTCTAAATGGATATCCAAGTTCTCTTACAATGTAATCAGATAAATCTGTAGCTGTAGTAAATCCTTTTTCCGCAAGGGATAGCATACTTTTTTTATTTATTATTAAATTTTTAAATACATCATTCAATAATGATAGTGATATTTTTAATTGATCATTTGTTTTAAAAACAATTTCTTTGTCATCCTGCAAATCTTTAAAATATGATAAGGGTAAGCCCTTTAATATTGAAATCATAAAATTCATATTTCCAATAAATATTCCAGTTTTACCTCTCAAATATTCCAATGGATCAGGATTCTTTTTTTGTGGCATTATAGACGAACCGGTTACTAATTTATCATTTAAAGTTATCATGTTAAATGCATCAGAATTCCAAATTATGAGCTCTTCAGCAATTCTAGAAATGTGTAAAGAGCAAGCTAGACAAGAATACAAGAAGTCTAAAACAAAATCTCTATCAGATACAGTATCTACAGAATTGTTTGTTGGTTTTTTAAATTTAAGTTTTTTTGTGGTGTAATTTCTATCAATTTTAAAAGAGGTGCCAGATAAAGCCCCCACACCTAAAGGATTTTCATCTAAAAATTCTAAATTATTCTTAAATTTTTTCTTATCTCTCTTAAACATTTCAACATATGCTAGTAGATAATGTGCTAAAGATAGTGGTTGTGCATTTTTTAAATGTGTAAATCCTGGCATAATTGTTCTGATATTTTTTTGTGCAAGATTTAGAATATTTGAATTTGTATTATCTAATAAAATTACTATTTTTTTTGTTTCTTCTTTTAACCATAATTTAAGGTCGGTAATTACCTGGTCATTTCTAGATCTGGCAGTATGAACATATCCAGCATCATCACCAATTAATTCAAATAATCTGTTTTCTATATTCATATGAATATCCTCTAAATCATAATCAAAATTGAACTTTTTTTTTACAATTTCATTTTTAATTCTTTTTAATCCCCAGATTATTTTATTCTTTATTCTGAAATTTATAATTTTCTGTTTGTGAAGCATTTCTACATGAGCAATTGATCCTTCGATATCTTCTTTAAATAGTCTTTTATCTACTGTTAATGAACCACCAACTTTTTTAAATAAAGTTGAGGCATTTTTCTTAATTCTTGTACCCCAAATTGGTTTATTGTTTTTATTTTTACTCATGTTATTCAATTACAAATCTATGAAATTTATATTTATATCCATTAAAATAATATTTATTTACTTCATACCATTTAGCTCTTCATATTCAATAGAAGCGCCAAATATAAAAAATCTAATAATTTATGAGGAAAAACAAAAAATTAAGTTTTTTGACTTTTTAAATGAGGCTGGAAATAAAGTTAATTTGAAAGATTTTAAATCTGAATTAATTATTTTGAATTTTTGGGCAACATGGTGTGCTCCTTGTAAAGAGGAAATGCCATCTTTAAATAACCTTCAAATAAATAATGATGAAAAAAAAATAAAGATTATCCCAATAAATATAGGTGGAGAAAATATTAGTAAATCTAAGAAGTTTTTCGACGACCTGCTCATACAAGAATTACAAGTTTTTGTTGGTGATGGTGCTGGAATTGCAAAAAATTTAAAATTAAGAGGAATACCTACAACACTATTTGTCGATAAAGACGGTTATGAGTTTGCAAGAATAGTTGGTTCAATAGATTTTAACAGCGATGAATTTTTAAAGTGGTTAGATGAATTAAATTAATTCTTATAAAAGTAAGCTAATGCTACGAGCACAATTATAGCAACAAATTGTAATAAAACTCTAAGCTGCATTAATTTGTTAGATGTTTTTTTATCTCCGTCTCCTTTAAAAAGAGTTCTAATCCCAAGAATTAAGACTACAGCCACAGCTGCAAGCAAAACAATTGCTGCAATTTTAACAAATATTTCAGAAATCATACTTTGATTTTAGTTTCTTTTTAAAATAAAAAAACATAATTACTTATCTATGACATTTTGCCTTGAATCAACAATTATAAAACCTGAAAATGGGTCTGACATCAAAAATGCGGTAATTTTACTTCATGGATATGGTGGAGATGGAAAAGATATAAGCATGTTAACTCTGAATTGGAAAAGGTTTTTAACTAATACAGTATTCTTATGTCCAAATGGACATGAACCATGTAAAATTAATCCAATTGGTTATCAATGGTTTGATTTAGAAACAAATGATAAAAATTATATTTTAAATGAAGTGAAAAAAGCTGAAGATAAATTAAGAAAATACATAGATGAAGTTAAAGCAGAATATAATTTGGAAAATTCAAAGATTTGTTTATCTGGATTTAGTCAGGGTTGCATGATGTCAATAAACTTGGGCTTAACTTCTAAGGATCCTTTTAATTGTATTGTTGGATTTTCTGGAAAGATTATAGATAAAGAGGATCTTAGTTTAAGATTAATTTCTAAAACAAAAACTTTATTAATTCATGGTGAATCAGATGAAATAGTTCCACCTTATAATTTATTGGAAGCAAAAGATTTTTTTACACGCAATAATATTAGTATAGAAACTTTAATGATCAAAGACTGCGACCATCATATACCAATTGAAGCTTCAAGTAATGCATTAAAATTTATCAAAGATAATTTTGATATTTAAAGAGAATCAACTTTTTTGTTACATTGATTAATAATAATATATAATATATTAAATAATTATGACTTTAATGATCAATGAAAACCTTTCACTCGAAAAATGTCCAGCTCTAGTTCTTAACGCAGATTATAGACCATTAAGTTATTATCCTTTATCATTATGGTCATGGCAAGATGCTATTAAATCTGTATTTTTGGATAGAGTCTCAATTGTAAGTCATTATGATAGGATGATAAGAAGCCCGTCATTTTCTATGCAGTTACCGAGTGTTATTGCATTAAAATCTTTTATAAAGCCTCGTTCAAATCCAAATTTCACAAGATTTAATGTTTTTTTACGGGATAAGTTTAGTTGTCAATATTGTGGAAGCAATGATGAACTAACTTTTGACCACCTTCTTCCAAGATCAAAAGGTGGTAAAACTGATTGGGAAAACGTTGTTACTGCTTGCTCAGCATGTAATGTAAAAAAAGGTGGGAGGTTGTTAAAAAATTCTGGAATGAAGTTAAATCAATGGCCATTTCAACCAACAACAGAAGATCTTCATAGAAATGGGAAGAATTTTCCTCCTAATTTTCTACACAGCAGTTGGATGGATTATTTATATTGGGATGTGGAATTAGATCCTAGTTAAATTTTTTCAGAGATATTTATAGCAATTTTTGAGCCAGTTTTAATAATTTTATCCATTACTGAATATAATCCTTTTTTTGTTGCGCCGTGCTCATATGCAATATCTTTATGTTCCAATTCATCAGCTCTAAATTTTTTAATTTTTTCTCTAAGTTTTTTCTCGTCATCTTGTAATTGATCTATTTGACTTTGGTAATGTTTATCAATTACTTCCTCAACTGAGGCTGTACACAGCATTGCTGCCTTTTTTCCTAATATTGTTGAGCCGAAACCTAAACCTACTCCTAATAAATCCCATAGTGGTAAAAATTTAGTTGGTTTTATATTTCTTTCTCTAATTTCATTTTCAAAAAAATCACTATGTTCTTGCTCATGTTCTCTCATTTCTTCAACTAATTTTAATAGTTCAGGATCTTTTTTAAATGTTTTCAGTGCTAAAAGTTGACCTTCATATATTTTAATTGCACCTCTTTCACCTGCGTGATCAACTCTAATAAATTCTTCTAATTTTTTCTTGTTAGTCTTTTTCATAAACAAGTGCTCTTAGCGAAAATAATACAATTAGTAAAGATGTAAAAAAATTCAATCCAGATAAAGATATGCCTAAAATAGTAAACTCTACATCTTTACAATTTTTAATCATTCCAAGACTTTCGATTATTTTTTCTTTATTCGTGATATCTATATTTGTATTTGTACAACCAGCATATTCCTCAAAAATGTCATTTTCTATACCAAAATGATATCCCGCAATAACAGTGCTTAGTGTGAATGTAATGATTAAAGCAATTAATATTCTATCAGATTTAAAATAGTTATATCCCAAAAAACAAATGAAGATCGCTATTAAAAAAGGAATTCTTTGATAAATACATAATTTACACGGCAAATACCCTAAAACTTTTTCAATATAGATTGCAGATAATATGGCAAAAATTGAGTATATAAAAATTAATAAATAAATATTTTTTCTTTTTAAAATAAAATTCATTTTAGTTCATAAAGTTTTGGAAAAATTTATAAATTAAAAAAGCAAAAACTATTAATACAATTGAGATTACAATTGAAAATTTAAGCAGTTTTTTTTCAATTATTGTTTTCATAGCTGGACCAAAATTTCCAACCAAAAAAGCTATAATAAAAAATCTAGATCCTCTTGTTAGCAAAGAGACAATTATAAAATAAACAATATTAAATTGAACAAAACCACTAGTTATTGTTAGTAATTTAAATGGGATGGGTGTAAAACCTGCTATAGCCAGCAACGTTGCCCATGCAAAAACCCCTCCATCTGATGAAATTTTATCTTTTAAAAATGAAGTATTATCTACACCGTAAAGTTCAAAAATCTTAATCCCAATTTCATTGAAAAAAACATATCCTATTAAATACCCCAAACATGCACCTAAGACGGATCCTGTCGTAGCAATAATTGCTATCTTCATCCATCTTTGTCTGTCAGCAATAGTCATTGGAATAATAAGAACATCTGGTGGAATAGGAAATATGAAACTCTCAATAAAAGATATAAATCCTAAAATTTTTTTTGAATTTTTATGTCCTGCTAGTTTAATTGTTTTAATAAATAGTTCCTTAAACATATTTTCTTTTAATATAAATAGTGTTTTAATACTATTATTTATATTCTATGAAACCAAAAATAAATGGGCGAATGGCGGAACTGGTAGACGCGTTGGACTCAAAATCCAATAGTAGCAATACTGTGAGAGTTCGATTCTCTCTTTGCCCACCAAAAAATATATGAACTTAAAACAAATTAATAATTTAACTGAATTATTTTTTGATCAATTTAATAAACAAATTGATAAAAATAAAATTTTATTATCAACTTTAGGTGATAAAAGAAAAAATTACTCTTGGCAAGAAACCTACGATTTTATTAATTTAGTTTCCAATGAATTAAGAAAAGTAATATCAAAAGGTGATAGATGTTTATTAATTTCAGAAAATAGACCAGAATGGTTTATTTCAGACTTGTCTATTATGCTATCAGATGGGATAACTGTTCCTGCTTACACAACTTATGCAGAAAATGACTATAATTATATTATCAATGATTGTACTCCGAGTATAATTTTTGTTTCAAACATTGGACAATTTAATAAGTTAAAAAACATTATTAAGGACAAAAAATTTATAAAAAAAATATTTTCCTTTGAAAAATTACCTAATGTTGAATTTGAGTATGTTAATTTAGAAGACTTAAAAAAAAAAAATAATAAAGATAACTTACCAATTCACAAATCTTTAGCCTTAAGAAAAGATCCTTCTTGCATAATTTATACTTCAGGTACGCAAGGAAATCCCAAGGGAGTGATTTTAAGCCATGGAGGCATCTTAAATAATTGCGAGGGTGCAATAGATATTCTAAAACCATTATTAACTAAACAACAACCCAGGTTTCTTACATGGCTTCCACTTTCTCATTCTTACGAGCACACCGTTCAATTTGTACAAATTACTGTCGCAGCTAGAATTTTTTATGCAGAGAGCATTGATAAATTAGTAAAAAATATGGGTGACTGTTCGCCAGAAATTATGACTGCTGTGCCAAGATTCTATCAAAATCTTTATCAAAAAATTAATGCAAGTTTTAAAAAATCTACAGGATTAAAAAAAAAATTAATATTTAAAATGTTAGAACTAGGTCTAAAAAAAATAAAAAAAGAAAATTTAACTTTTTTTGAAAAGACGCTAGACAGCATCTTAGAGAAATTAGTTAGAAAAAAAATAAAATCTCAATTTGGTGGATCTCTTAAAACATTCGTTTCAGGAGGAGGTGCTCTAGATAAAGAAGTTGGATATTTTCTTAATGCTATTGGCTTACCAACTCTGCAAGGTTATGGCTTAACCGAAACTTCTCCAGTGGTAAGCTGTAATCCAATAGATGATATTAGAATAGATACTGTTGGCCCACCATTTAAGGGAAATACAGTAAAAATAGCTGAAGATGGTGAAATTTTAGTAAAAGGTGAAAATGTAATGTTGGGTTATTGGAACAATAAAGAAGAGACCGATAAAGTTTTGAAAGATGGGTGGCTACACACTGGAGATATTGGAGTATTTGAAAATAATTATTTAAAAATTACTGATAGAAAAAAAGATATTCTTATTACTCCTGGCGGGGATAATATTTCTCCACTAAAAATTGAAAATGAATTAGTAAATTTAGAATTTATTGATCAAGCAGTAGTATATGGAGACAACAAACCTTATTTGGTAGCGTTATTAGTATTAAATGATGAATTTAGTAATATTAAAAATGAAGAAATTAATAATGCAATAAATAATTTAAACAATAATTTTTCAAAAATAGAAAATATTAAAAAGTTTTTTTTAATAAAAGAAAAGTTTTCAATTGAGAATGGAATGTTAACACCAACACTAAAGTTAAAAAGATACAAAATTATAAATAAATATAAAAACAATTTTGAAAATCTTTATAATTAATTGAAAAAATTTGTTTAAT
Organism: uncultured Pelagibacteraceae bacterium; assembly: GCA_902594705.1. Lineage (GTDB taxonomy): Bacteria > Pseudomonadota > Alphaproteobacteria > Pelagibacterales > Pelagibacteraceae > Pelagibacter. The sequence continues at coordinate 82,971 of CACJNI010000003.1, read as the reverse complement.
AATCCTTATTTTACTTAACTTTTTTTTAATTATTAATTTTTTTATTTTTAAAAAAAAAAAATAATAAAATACAAAAAATTATGTAATTGACATAACTATTCAAAAAAATTACAAAAAGGTAACTAAACGAATCAAAAAGATTCGTAATTAAAAAAAGGGAGCTAAAGATGGCTAAAAGAAGAAAAAAAGCTGCTAAAAAGAAAACTAAGAAAAAAGCTAAGAAAAAAGCTAAAAAGAAAAGAAGAAAATAGTTTAGTATTCTTTTTAACAAACGCTTCTCATGGCGCTTGCGTGGGAAGCGTTTTTTTTATTTTGCTATTTCTTCTGTGATACCTTCTTCAGCAGGTTTTGCCTCAATCTTTTGAACTTGTTTTTCAAGATTCCTTTTTAAAGCTTTATCAAGTTTCTTTTGCGTATCCTCAAAACTTAAATTTAAGACAATCTGAAATTCACTAAGTATTCTATCATATGCTTTTTCGAAAAGTTGTCTTTCACTATAAGATTGGTCAACCATTAGATCATCTCCCTTATTAAGATCCCTTACTACCTCTGCAAGCTCGTATATTTTACCTGAAGAAATCTTTGCTTCATACTCTTGAGCCCTTCTACTCCACATACTTCTTTTAATCTTTGGTTTACTCTTGAGAATACTAATACATTTATTAACCTGATTTATTGTTGCCAATGGTCTTAAGTGCGATTGTTTATTTACAGGCACCATCCCGTTAGCTTTATCTTTTTCAAATTTAAGAATATATGCTTCAATATCGATCCCACCGATACTCATTTTTTTAAATTCTGTTATTTGACCCACACCATGTTTTGGGTATACGACATAATCTTTAACTTTGTATTCCTTTTTTTCTGTACCCTGTTTTTTTACTTTTTTAATTTCCGGCTTTTGCTCGTTATTTTTTGAAATACGAAGTAAATTTGTGTTTGACTCCGCATTATCTTTTTTTTCTTTTCTTAGCTGTTTTGGTTTAATAATTGATTTAACAACTTTTTTTGGAATTTTTATTTTTTTTTCTTTTGGTAATGATTTATTTTTTTTTTTAACAGTAGATTTTATTTTTTTTGTTTTAACACTTAGTTTTATATTTTTTTTTTTTACAGGATTTTTTTTTTTAAATGTTTTCTTTAAAGTATTTATCAAACTTATTTTCTTCATTTTTATATTTTTCATGATCTGGCAGAGGTTCTTTTGCTTCAGAGATATTTGGCCATATCTCTGAATACTTTTTATTAACTTCTAACCATTTTTCACTACCTTTTTCAGAATCCGTTATTATAGCGTCTATCGGACACTCAGGCTCGCAAACGCCACAATCTATACACTCATCAGGTTTAATTACAAGCATATTTTTTCCCTCGTAGAAACAATCAACAGGGCAGACATCAACGCAAGTTGTATGCTTACATTTTATGCATTTATCATTGACCAGATATGTCATTGATTTGATTTAACTTTTTCTTTTATATCACCCACTGTTTTTGTATCAAGATAGAGCAATCCAGACAATCTTCTCATTAAATTACTTTCGTATAAGTCAGCTTTTTCATCTGAATATATAATATTCCATAGTGCTTCTATAACTATTTTCTTTTCTTCGAGGCTTTTATTTTTTACCTCTCTAGTAAATTCTAAAATTTGATTTGAATCACGTTCTTTTAATTCTGCATCTTTTATTATTTCTTCTAAACTATTCTCGTCAGCACCCATTTCCTTTAGTGCTCTTTTAATTATAGATCTTTCCTTTTCAGTAAAATTTTCATCAATCCTAGCTGAATGTATCAGAAGAGCAGCAATACTGGTTAAAGACAAATGATTTTTATCATTTTTATTTTCTTTTTCTTTACTGAATAAACTAAAAATCATTTTAAGTTTAATTGATTTAATATATTGAATGGATTATTTGAATAGTCCTTTTTGTCCTGTTTTTTTATCACCTTCTCTTTTGTTGGTAGATATTTTATAAAGAATTCCTTATCTTTCTCATAAATTTTATAATCCATTTTTTTTAGAAGCTTATTGAAATTTTCCTTTGAACAGCCAAGCAAGTTTAACATCTCAGGTATAACTTTTATCTCTTTTTTGTAATCTTTTTCTGAATTAAATATTAATAAGAATAATCTTTCAAGTATATCTATTCTAACATATATATCATCAAATTTTTCAAAGCCACAGAGTAACATAAAATCTTTATTTGCAGATTTCATATTACTCAAAAAATTTAACCCGAAAGTTGGTGGTGATAAATTTAAATATTTATTATTATAATTTTTCCATAATAATATTCTTAAAGACACTGAATTTGGTTTGAATAACTTAAATAGAAATATATGGTATCTTCCAAACTTTACTCCCAGTTTTCTTAATTTTTTTCTATCATCCTGATTAATTTTTTTTAAGTACTCATTGATATTTGATCTTTTTATAACACCGTTATTTTCGTAAAGTCTGTAAGCTAAAGCTCTAAGTTCTGTGTTTTTCTCCTTAATACTTTTTAACTCAATTAAGCTATTTAGTTCAGTTTCAATTTTTTTTATAATCCATTGATTTAGATAATCGTTTAAATTATTTCTCTCGTTATTCTCAATCATTTCATCAATTATTAAATCTATTTTTGGATTAAGGTAATCAGATCCAGGTATTAATTTCGCTATAGGATCATTTCTCCAATAAATTTTAAAATCATTTTTTAACTCAATAAGTCCAGTATCCATTATTTGTTGTATTCTATTAATTATTTCTGGACTTACATTGTGCCTAGCAGCTTTTTTTAATGATTTAATATCTGCATCTAAGGCATCTACTTTTAAATCTAATTTTAACTTTAAACCTTTTAAAACTCCAATATATTGACCATTAATTAATACTTTATCTTCCTCAATAATCTCAGTTTTTAATTCAATATCTTGCTTTAAGCCTTTTGCTAAAACGCTGGCTCTTTTATCGATAAATGTTTTTGTTAATTCGTCGTGAAGTCTATCAGACAATTTATCTTCTAAGTTTTTAGTTCTTTCAATCCAATAATCCTGGTTCTCAACCCAATTAGATTTGTTTGAAACATATGACCAAGTTCTAACATTAGATATTCTATTTGAAATTGAGTCCACATTTCCTTCAAGTTTATCAAGCATAGAAAGCTGTTTTTTCATATAATAATTTGGTACTTTTTTTTCTTTACTTATTAAAAAATTAAATACCTTGCCAACAACTTCCAAATGATGACCATAAGTTTTCTTGACAAAATCAGGTATTTGACAGCATTCCCAGAGAATTGTTAAAATGTTTGAATTATTTTCTATGGAGCTATTATTTTCTTTTAAAAAATATTTTAAAACTTTCTCGTCTTCGCATTCTCCAACTCTTCTTAACCAATCTTTATCAGGTTTTTCTTCTAATGATTTCAGCAGATTTTCTTTATTATTGAATTTTAAATTGGAATTTCTCCAAAATATATTTTGTATTTCTGGAAAATTGTGATTTTCTAAAAATTCAATCTCTTCTGGGTTAATTTCACCACAGTCTCCTGTAATACCAAAACTCCCATCATTTAAATATCGACCAGCCCTTCCTGAAATTTGTCCAATTTCTGATATTTTTAGCCTTCTTATTTTTTTTCCATCAAACTTTTTCAAGTTTGAGAAGTAAACATTATCTAAATCCATATTTATTCCCATTCCAATAGCATCAGTAGCAACTAGATAATCGACATCCCCTGATTGATATAAATTTACTTGAGCATTTCTAGTTTTAGGACTGAGAGATCCCATCACAATTGCTGCGCCACCTTTTTGTCTTCTTAATAATTCTGCAATCGCATAAACTTCTTCAGTTGAAAAAGCTATTATTGCGCTTTTTCTCTCAATTCTTGAAATTTTTTTATGCCCTCCAAATGAAAGCTTTGATAATCTTTGTTTATTTATAAATTCAACATCTTCATCAAGTTTTTGAATAATATTTTTGATAGTATTTGAACCCATTAACATTGTTAATTTTTCACCTCTTAGATTTAATAATCTATCTGTAAAAATATGACCTCGCTCATGATCTGCGCACATTTGGATTTCATCAATGCCTACAAAATCTAAAACTTTATCTACGGGCATTGACTCTACAGTACATAAAAAATATTTAGCATTAAGAGGAATAATCTTCTCTTCCCCTGTAATAAGAGCCACCATAGAAGCATCTACTTTTTGGACTATTTTGTCGTAAACTTCTCTAGCTAAGAGTCTCAGGGGAAATCCAATCATGCCAGAATCAAAAGAAAGCATTGTCTCTATTGCTAAAAAAGTCTTACCAGTATTTGTAGGCCCAAGAACTGCAGTTATCTTATTTTTTGACATATCAACTTTTAGTATGATCTTTTTTTGGCCTACTATATTTTGTTACTCAAAAAGAACAAAAATAGACTAAAACTAGTCCGAATCAGATAGGAAAAAGTTCTCATTTTCAATTTTTATCATCTAAGGTTAGCATAAATTTTACAATATAAATATAAATTTTTAATGCCAAAAAAACTTTGGGAACCGTCAAAAGCACTTATACGAGATTCGAATTTATTTAAATATGAGAAGTTTGTTTCAAAGAATTATAAGTACAATTTTTCTGGAAATTATAAAAAGTTACTAAACTGGAGTTTAAAAAATCCTGAAGATTTTTGGAATTCTATTTGGAAATACTTTGAAGTTATAGGAATAAAAACTGATAAATTCAAACTAAGTAAGGATCTTATTAATAGTAAGTTTTTTGTTAATTCAAAATTAAACTTTTCTGAAAATCTTTTAATTAAAAATTCAAATCAAAAAGCTATTACCTTTGTTAGTGAAAATGGGTACAGAGAACAAAAGTCCTGGAAAGAACTTAACATTGAAGTAAAAAAAATAATTACATTTTATAAAAAAATTAATATTTCTGAGAAGGATAGGATAGCAGCCTATACTCCAAATCAGATAGAAACAGTGGAGTGTTTCTTAAGTGCTAGCGCCATAGGATCAATCTGGAGCTCGTGCTCACCTGATTTTGGTGTGCCAGGAGTTATTGAACGTTTTTCTCAAATTAAACCGAAATTATTAATTATAACTGATAAATATTACTATAACGGAAAGGAAATAAATATTATTGAAAGATTGCCTAAAATATTAAAAAAAATAAAAAGCATAAAATCAGTGTTAATTTTGAATTATCCTGGAAAAAAATTTAGAAAATTAAAAAAAATTAAAAATATAAAAATTTATTATTTTACTGAAATTAAAAAACTTGAAATAAGCAGAAATAAATTTAAAAAATTTGATTTTGATCATGAATTAGCAATCTTATACTCAAGTGGAACAACAGGAAAACCAAAATGTATTTGCCATAGATCTGGGGGGGTTTTATTGCAACATTTGAAAGAACATCAATTACATTGCAATATAAAACCAAATGATAATGTATTTTACTTTACAACTTGTGGATGGATGATGTGGAATTGGCTTGTTACAGCCCTAGCATCTAAAGCATCAATATTATTATTCGATGGCTTTCCTATGCATAAATCTCCAGATTTATTGTTAAAAATTGCAAATAAAGAGAAAGTTACTCTATTTGGTATAAGTGCAAAGTATATTGATCAACTTATTAAACAGAAAGTTAAGGTAAAAGAAAAAATAAAACTCAAGTCTTTAAAAACAATTTGTTCTACAGGATCTCCACTTTCTAAAGATGGTTTTGAATTTGTTTATAGAAATATAAAAAACAATGTTCATTTAGCTTCTATTTCTGGAGGAACAGATATTGTTTCCTGTTTTGTAAATGGAAACATTTATTCAACTGTAAATAGTGGTGAAATACAAAACAATGGTCTTGGCATGGATACAGCTGTATTCTCTGAAAAAGGTAAATCAATTTTAAATAAAAAAGGAGAATTAGTATGCAGAAATCCTTTTCCATCGATGCCTTTAAAATTTTGGAATGATCCTGGAAAAGTTAAATATAAAAAAGCCTATTTTTCGAAATTTAAAAATATTTGGCATCATGGAGATTATGCTGAGAGAAAGAATAATGGCTCTTATGTGATCTATGGAAGATCAGATGCAACATTAAACCCTGGTGGTGTTAGACTTGGTACATCTGAAATTTATTCTGTTGTTGAAAAATTTAAAGAAATAAAAGAGTCTATCGTAATAGGTCAATCCTGGGATAACGATGTAAGAATAATACTTTTTGTAGTCTTATCAAAAAAAAATGAATTAGATGAAAAATTAATTTTGAAGCTAAAAACAACAATTAGATATGAGGCTTCTCCTAGGCATGTACCTGCTAAAATAATTGCAGTAAACGATATTCCAAGAACTAAGAATGGTAAAATTGTAGAAGTTGCTGTTAAAAATATAATAGATGGCAACAAAATAAATAATATTGAAGCACTATCAAATCCCTCTGTCTTAAATGAATATAAAAATATTATTGAGTTAAAATCGTAATGATTAAAGATACTATTAAAAACTTAAGTTTATCGGCAACACTAAAAATAAATGAAAAATCAAAAGTTATTGAAAATGAGGGAAAAAATATTATTAAGTTTGGATTTGGACAATCACCATTCCCAGTTCCAATTACGATTGTTGAAGAATTAAAAAAAAATGCACATCAGAAAAGTTATTTACCTATCCAAGGATTAGATAAATTAAGAGGTTCAATCGCAAAATATGAGTCAAAAAAGAAAAATTATAATTTTGACTCAGATCAAGTCATAATAGGTCCTGGTAGCAAAGAGCTTATGTTCTTGATGCATTTAGCATTTGAAGGCAAAGTTTTATTGCCAGCTCCAAGTTGGGTATCTTATAAGCCACAATCAATAATAGCTAAAAATAACTATATTTGGATACAAACATCTGCTGAAAATAATTGGTTTCCTAAAGCTCAAGAAATAGAAGAAATTATTTTGAAAAAACCAGATAAAAAATATTTTTTATTTCTTAATTCTCCAAATAATCCATCAGGACAAGTATGCGAAAATTTAGAAGAAATTTCTTTAATAGTAAAAAAATATAATATTTTAGTTTTATCAGATGAAATTTATTCTGAATTAACATTTGATGAAAATTATATTTCTATTTTCGAACACTGCCCTGATAATGTCGTAATAAGTAACGGACTTAGTAAATGGTGTGGCGCTGGAGGATGGAGACTTGGGTACTCCATAATACCAAAGAAAAAAATTGAATTACTTAAATCTATGAAAGTTTTAGCAAGTGAAACATTTTCCGCCGTGAGTTCACCAATTCAGTTTGCTGCAATATCTGCTTTTAATGCTAACCATGATGAATATATCTTGAAATCAAAAAAAATTCTTAAAGCTGTTGGAGAATACGTATATAGAAATTTAAAATCTGATAATATTATTATGAACAAATCCATGGGTGGCTTTTATTTGATGCCTGAATTTTTGAACAAGAAATTTAATAATTCTTCAATCATGTGTGATGAAATTTTAACTAATTTAAATATTGCATTACTTCCAGGAAGTGACTTTGGATTTGATGAAAAAAGGATGATTGTTCGTCTAAGTTTTACAGATTTTGACGGCGATACATTTATGAAAAATATTAATGTAAAAACTGATATTAATGATGAGTTAATAAAATTGTACGCCCCTAAGGTTGTAGAAGGAGTAAATAAATTAAAATCTTGGGTTGAAAAATAATAATCAGTTAAAAAATTCCTTAATTAACAATACTTATATTAACTGAATTTACTAGACACTCGTAGTAATAAATAGTTAGATTCGATTTTAAAACTTTAGAGAGGGTATATGAAAAAAATATTATCAACAATATCAAGCTTTCTGATTATTTTTGCTGCTATATTTTCATTCGGATCAATAGCAAAATCAGCAGAGTTTTTTACAATAGGCACAGGAGGACCAACTGGAGTTTATTTTCAGACAGGAAACGCTATTTGTAAAATGTTACACAAATCAGCAATTAGTGCTGAACATGGTAGAAAAAAAGGTATGAAAGATAAAGCTTACAGATGTACCGCTCCTTCAACTGGAGGCTCAAATTATAACATCGGACAAATAAAAGATGGCGAGTTTCAATTTGGTGTAGCACAATCTGACTGGCAATATCATGCTTACAATGGATCAAGCAAATGGGAAGGGAAACAATTCAAAAATTTAAGAGCTGTTTTCTCAGTACATAATGAGCCATTTCAAATCTGGGCTAGAAAAAAAGCAAAAGTCAAAGATTTTATGGGTCTCAAAGGAAAAGTAGTAAACATTGGAAATCCAGGTTCTGGTCAAAGAGGAACTATGGAAGAATTAATGAAAGCTATGGGAGTTGACAACAGCTTCTTTAAATCAGTTACTGAGCTGACATCTTCAGAGCAAGTTAAAGCTCTATGCGATGGTAAAATTGATGCGTTTGGATATTCAGTAGGTTTTCCAAATGGGGCAATGGAACAAGCGGCAACATGTGCGGCTAAAGCAATGCCAATCAATTTAACAGGAGATGTAATTGATGGAATTATTAGTGGAGCTGATTATTATGCATCTGCAACAATTCCAAAAGGTACTTATACTAAACAGAAAAAAGATGTAACTACATTTGGTGTTAAAGCTACTGTAGTAACAAGCATGGATGTTTCTGAGGATTTAGTTTATCAGGTTACAAAAGCTGTTTTTGAAAATTTTGATGATTTTAGAAAACAACATCCAGCTTTCGCTCCTTTAGAGAAAAAAAATATGATAGCTGATGGTTTATCAGCACCACTTCATCCTGGAGCTGTTAAATATTATAAAGAAGCTGGTTTAATGTAATTAAATCTATATAAAAAAATTGAGGCCCAATATATCTATTGGGCCTTTTTTTTTATATATTAAGCTGAATGTCAGCAGACATAGAAAAAAAAATTGAAAATAAGATTAAAGAAGATCTTTCTCCTACAAGAAATCTATCAGGATTTCATTTAAAGTTAGTTGCAGTTATTGCAATAACTTGGTCTTTATTTCAGCTTTGGTATGCTTCCCCATTTCCATTTTGGCTTAATTTTGGAATGTTTAAAGGTTTACCTGCTAGAGCAATTCATCTTGGTTTCGCACTTTTGTTAGCTTTTTTAATATTTCCATATGCACGGGCTAAAAAAGTAAATTTTATAGATATACTAATTGCGATAACAGGTGCGGTTTGTTGTTTATATATTTATTTTTTTTATGATCAATTAGTAGATAGGGGTGGAATATTACTTAAAATAAATCTTTCCGATGATTTTACTATCCCTGTAGAACTTATACTTGGAATAGTTGGAATATTAATTCTTCTTGAAGCCACCCGTAGAGTAATAGGTGTCCCATTAGTTGTTATTGCGGTTTGTTTTTTGTTATTTTCTTATTTTGGTCAATATGCACCAGATATAATTTCACATGGTGGATTATCATTAAAACGTTTAGTTGGTTTTCAATGGTTTGATCAAGAAGCAATTTTTGGAATCCCAATAGGTGTTTCTGTTGATTTCATTTTTCTCTTTGTACTTTTTGGAGCACTTTTAGAAACTGCTGGAGGAGGCAAATATTTTTTAGATTTAGCCTTTGCAATGGTTGGAAAAATGCGAGGTGGTCCTGCCAAAGCAGCTATTCTTGGATCTGGTATGACAGGATTAATCTCAGGATCATCAATTGCTAATACAGTTACAACTGGAACATTTACAATTCCAATTATGAAAAAGACTGGTTTTTCAAAAGAAAAAGCGGGTGCAATCGAAGTTTCTTCATCAGTTAATGGTCAAATAATGCCTCCAGTTATGGGAGCAGCAGCTTTTGTGATGGCAAGTTTTATTGGAGTTACTTATTTTGAGGTTGTCAAACATGCTTTTTTACCAGCTATAATTTCTTACATTGCACTATTTTATATATCTCACCTTGAAGCGCTTAAATTAAATTTAAAAGGTATGGATGAAAACGATATTCCAAAATTAAAAAAAACATTTTTTGAAGGAATACATTTTTTAGTTCCAATATTCGTTCTCATATATCTACTAGTTTACATGAGGCTTACAGCTTCTTACTCTATTTTTTTTGCAACAATAACATTAATTATAGTCAATCTTTTAAATAAATTTTTCAAAGAAAAGAACTTTAAGAATGCTTTAATATATTGGTATAACCAAACTGTTGTAGGTTTCGAAAAGGGCGCCTTGAATATGGTTAGTGTCGGAATAGCAATTGCAACAGCAGGTATTATAGTTGGTGCTGTTGGATCTACAGGTTTAAGTACTAATTTAATAATTGTAATCGAGTCAATTGCAAAAGATAATGTTATTATTCTCTTATTTTTAACTATTATTTTGTGTTTACTATTGGGTATGGGTTTACCAACTACGGCAAACTACGTTGTTGTAGCATCTCTAATGGCAACTGTTCTTGTGGATGTTGGAAATGCATCAGGATTTATTTTTCCTTTAATTGCGGTTCATTTATTCGTGTTCTATTTTGGCCTAATGGCAGACGTAACACCTCCAGTTGGCTTAGCATCTTACGCAGCTGCTGCTATTTCTGGTGGAGACCCATTAAGAACAGGAGCCCAGGCATTTTGGTATAGTCTGAGAACAGGAATACTTCCTATTGTATTCTTATTTAACAGTGAGTTATTATTAATTGGTATTGAAAGTATATGGCATGGTCTATTGGTCATAGCAACCTCATTGATTGGGATTTTAGTATTTACATCTGCTACTCAGGGATGGTTTATAAATAAACTGAGATGGTATGAGATTATTATTTTTTTAATAATTTCAATATCATTATTATCTCCAGAATTTATTCTAAATAAATTTTACCCAAAATATAACTATTTAAGTATTGAAGAAATAAACAAAAAACAGTTTGATTATAATAAAGAGATAAGAATTAAAATTACTAGACTTACAGAGTACGGCGAAAGATATAAATTATTTGTAATTGAAAAAAATAGTTTTGATCAAAATTTCAGTTTAGATGATTATGGAATGAGCTTAGTTGTAGAAGATAATAAAACCATAATTGATACTTTAAAATGGAATGGAATTGCAAAAAAATCTGGTTTAGATATGGGAGATATTATTAATGAATTTAAAATTGAAAATCAGAATAGACCAAAAAAAGAAATAATTTATCCTATCGCTCTTATTCTTTTATCAATCTTTGGTTATTTAAATATAAGAAGAAGAACCTAGCTTAGACCTGCATGGGGTAACTTACGTTGAAGTATTTTCCAAATACCTGTAGCAGATGCAATTATTTTACCTTTACATTCTAAATAGCACTCTAAAAAAACCATGCTTTTTGTTTTTTTTTTAATTTTTACATATCCAAAAATTTCATCACCAATAGTTGAAGGCCCAATAAAATCAATATTAAGTGTTATAGTTACACAAGGCTGATTACCCGAAATTCTATGGGCTCCAGATCCGCACCCAGTATCTATAATCGATGCTATATACCCACCATGAGTTATGCCAGCTCTGTTAAGATGGTTTTTTTTTATTTTGGTTTTAAATTCATATTTAGTTTTTGAGATATCTCTTAGTAGCAAACCACCATTGTGTCTCATGAAACCTTTTTTAACGCTTATTTGTTTAAATTTTTTCATTAAATTATTAAAGTTATTAAAAATAATATTATTATCACTATTACAAAAAAATAAATTACAGATTTTTGCAAAGATATTTTCATTTTTCCTTCCTTTTGGTGCGCCTGCTAGGAGTCGAACCCAGAACCTCCTGGTCCGTAGCCAAGCGCTCTATCCAATTGAGCTACAGGCGCTAAATTTAATCTATTCTTTTAACATTTATTATTAATTTTACTAAATTTTAATAATGGTCAAAAATATACATCTATTAAAAGTAAATAATATATATATATACAAATAGCGAAATGAGTGAAAAATTACTAGTTCCAGATATTGGAGATTTTGAAGAAGTAGAAATCATAGAAATTCTTGTAAAAGAAGGAGATAAAATCTCTAAAAATGACCCTGTAATAACTTTAGAAAGTGATAAATCAAGTGTTGAAGTACCATCTGCTTTTGAGGGTGTTGTAGATAGTATTAACATAAAGATTGGTGATAAAGTTTCTAAAGGAGATTTGATACTAACATTATCTTCTGAGAATGGAACTCAGCAAAAACAAGAAACTATTGAAAAGATACCACCTGCAACGGAAAAAATAATTGCGGAAGCGGAAAATTCTAACGGATATAATAATTCTGAATTAGATACGAGTGTACATAAAGAGATCAAAGTAGAAAATACACAAGTAGAAGAACATAATGAAAGATTAGAAATAGTTGAAAATAATAATGATATTGATCCTCAAGAGACGAAAGAATGGTTAGAATCTTTGTCTGCCGTAGTACATTCCGAAGGACCTGAGAGAGCTCATTTTTTAATTAAACAATTAATTGATCAGGCATATAAAGAGGGATCAAATATACCCTACACCCAAAATACACCATACATAAACACTATACCAGCAGATGAAGAGATAAAATCTCCAGGCGATCAAAATATCGAAAGAAAAATCAGAGCACTAATTCGATGGAATTCAGCAGTGATGGTTGTCAGAGCAAACATGAGAGATCCTTCATTAGGAGGTCACATTGGGACATTTGCTTCAGCAGCAACTCTTTATGATATAGGAATGAATCATTTTTGGAGAGCTAAAAGCAATAAATTTGGTGGAGATTTAATTTATTTCCAAGGACATTCAGCGCCAGGTATTTACGCTAGAGCTTTTTTGGAAGGAAGACTTGACGAGAAGCAATTAGATAGATTCAGACAGGAAGTTTACCCAGGAGGTTTATCATCTTATCCTCATCCATGGCTGATGCCTAAGTTTTGGCAGTTTCCAACTGTTTCCATGGGTCTTGGACCAATGATGGCAACCTATCAGGCAAGATTTATGAAATATCTTATTAATAGAAAATTAATAAAAGATGAGAATAGAAAAGTTTGGTCTTTCTTAGGAGATGGTGAAATAGATGAGCCAGAAGCTCTAGGATCTATTGGTTTAGCAGCAAGAGAAAAGTTAGATAACTTGATTTATGTTGTGAACTGCAACCTACAAAGATTAGATGGTCCAGTAAGAGGCAATGGTAAAATTATTCAAGAATTAGAAGGAATTTTTAGAGGAGCTGGATGGAATGTAATAAAAGTTATTTGGGGATCATATTGGGATCCTTTACTCGCAAATGATAAATCAGGTTTACTTGTAAAAAGAATGAACGAAGCAGTTGATGGAGAATACCAAGCCTTTAAAGCAAAAGGCGGTTTATATGTTAGAGATAACTTCTTTGGGAAATACCCTGAACTTAAAAATCTAGTTGCAAGTTATACGGATAGCGATATTTGGAAATTAAATAGAGGCGGTCACGACCCGCATAAAGTTTATGCTGCTTATCATAGAGCTATTAACACAAAAGACAGACCAACAGTCATATTAGCTAAAACAATTAAAGGATACGGTATGGGAAAATCTGGTGAAAGTATAAATACAACCCATCAGCAAAAAAAATTAGGTGTAGATGATTTGCTATATTATAGAGATAGATTTGATGTTCCATTAACAGATGAACAAGTCAAAAATATAGAATACTTTAGACCTGATGAAAATTCAGAGGAAATAAAATACTTAAAAAAAAGAAGATTGGCTTTAGGAGGATATATTCCTGAGAGATCGTCTTTTTCGAAACCAATCAAAACACCAAGTAATGATATTTTTGACTTTATGAAAAAATCAACCGGTGAAAAAGAAATGTCAACTACAATGGCACTTGTTAGGATGTTGACGAATTTGCTAAGAGATAAAAATGTTGCTCCAAGACTTGTTCCAATAATCCCTGATGAAGCAAGAACATTTGGTATGGAAGGTTTTTTCCAAAAAATAGGTATATATGCGCATGAAGGTCAAAAATATGAGCCAGAGGACTCAGCTCAATTAAGCTCTTACAAGGAAGAGAAAAGTGGTCAAGTTTTAGAGGAAGGAATAAATGAGGCTGGATCCATGGCATCATGGATAGCAGCAGGAACATCGTATTCAAATCATGATATAGAAATGATACCAATTTATCTTTTTTATTCTATGTTTGGTTTTCAAAGAACTGGCGATTTTGCTTGGGCGGCTGGAGATAGTCAAACAAGAGGATTTCTAATTGGAGCTACAGCTGGAAGAACAACTTTGGCTGGAGAAGGTCTTCAACACCAAGATGGTCACAGTCATTTATTAGCATCAACAATTCCAAATTGTGTTTCTTATGATCCAACCTTTCATTATGAATTAGCTACAATTTTTAAAGAAGGTTTAAGAAGAATGCATGAAAAACATGAAAATATTTTTTACTACATTACAACAATGAATGAAAATTATCCTCATCCAGAGATGCCCAAAGATTGTGAAGAAGGCATATTAAAAGGGATGTATAAAATAAAAGATTTCAGCAAGAATAAAAAAAATAAGATTCAATTATTAGGTTCAGGAACAATTTTAAGAGAGATGATTGAAGCAGCAGAAATTTTACAAAATGAATATCAAGTTGATAGTGAAGTATGGAGTGTTACCAGTTTTAATGAATTAAGAAGAGATGGACTTGAAACAGAAAGGTATAATTTGCTTAATCCAGGAGGAGAGAAAAAAATCTCTTACGTTGAAAAATGCCTTGGAAAAACCGAAGGTCCTATTTTAGCAGCTTCAGATTACATGAGAATGAATTCTGACCAAATTAGACCTTATATAAATAAAAGTTTTTATTCATTGGGCACAGATGGATTTGGTAGAAGTGATACAAGAAAAAATCTAAGAAAATTTTTTGAAGTCGATAAAGAGCATATAGTTGCATATGGCTTAAGTATTTTATCTAATGAACAATTAATTGCTTCTAAACATGCGGTAGATGCAATTAAAAAATATAAAATTGATAAAGATAAGCCTATGCCCACAAAATTATAATGAGCGAGAAAGAAGTATTAGTTCCAAACATTGGTGATTTTAAAGATGTTGAAGTAATTGAGGTATTAATAGAGGCAGGATCAAATATTAATAAAGATGACCCGATAATTACAATAGAAAGCGATAAATCAAGTGTTGAGATCCCAAGCCCATACTCAGGTAGTGTTAAAAAAGTTAATTTAAAAGTTGGTGATAAGGTTTCAGAGGGTTCATCAATACTAATAATTGGTTCAGAAGAAGAAAAACCAGATGAGCAAATTGAGGAAGAGGTCAAAGAGATTAAAGAAGAAACTATTATACAAAAACCACCCGAAAAAGTAATTTCAAAACCAAAAGAAATAATAAAAAATAATAGAGTTAGTGTATTCAAATCAAGCAAAGCACTTGCTAGTCCAAAAACTAGAAAATTTGCAAGAGAACTTGGTGTCGATATTAATAATATTACTGGATCACAAAGATCAGGAAGAATTATAGAGGAGGATATAAAAAAATTCGTATCTTCTAATTTTAATAAACCTCAAGAAGAAAAGAAGGCTCCATCTATAAAGCCCTCAGAATATGATCACGCTGATTTTGGAGATGTAGAAATTCAAGATATACCAAGAATTAAAAGAATTGCTGCTCCACATTTATCAAATTCTTGGCAAACAATACCGCATGTTACTAGTTGTGATGAAGCAGATATCACTGAGTTAGAAGAATTTAGACAAAATTTGACTGATACTTTTACTGGAGAAAAAAAGAAAATTACTCCATTGGCATTTATTATAAAGGCAGTTGTGGAAGCTTTGAAAGTTTTTCCAAGATTTAATAGTTCTATTGACAATATTGAAAATGGAAAAATAACATTAAAAAAATACTTCCATGTAGGAATTGCAGTTGATACTCCCAATGGTTTAATGGTGCCAAAAATAAGAAATGCTAATCAAAAGAATATAGATCAAATCAGCAAGGATCTAAAAAAAGTTAGTGATGATTGCCGAAATTTGAAGATAGATAAAAAAGAGTTTTATGGAGGATCCATAACTATAACAAGCCTAGGCGGCATTGGAGGAACTTATTTTACTCCTATAATAAATTATCCTGAAGTTGCTATTTTAGGAATTGGAAGGACTTATATTAAACCTGTTTATATTGATGGACAATTTAAACCTAGAACAATGTTGCCTTTATCACTCTCTTACGATCATAGAATTATTGACGGTGCTGAGGGTTCAAGATTTAATAATGAATTAAAAAATAACCTTGGTAAAAACTTTGCCTACAAATTAGCTAAGCAATGATTAAAAATTTTAAACTTTTAAATAATAAAACTGTATTTTATTTTAATGACAATAAGTTTGAAACATTTCCTAACATTTGGTTAAGGGATCATATTAAAAATAAAGAAAACTGGGATTTTAAAACCAATCAAAGAATAACTTATACCGCAAATTTAGATATTAATATCAAAGTTAAAAAAGCAAAATTATTAAAAAAAGGGAAATTTATTGAAATATTATGGTCTGATGAAAATAAACCAACCAAATATTCATATGAATTTTTAAAAAAAAATTCTTTAAAAAAAGAAGAAACTAAAAGTGATACTCAATTTTGGAAAGATAAAGACATAAAAAATCAAATTTTCATTAATTATAAGCAATTACGAACTAAAGTTGGATTTAAAAATTTATTAAAAAAAATCCACATATATGGTTTTGCAGTCGTAAGAAATTGTTCAAAGAACTTAAACTCTGTTGAATATATAGCTAAAAAAATTGGTTATGTCAGAAATTCAATTTTTGGAGGATTGTGGACTTTTGAATCAAATAATAAAAAAGCAGACAGTGCATATTCAAACCAAGAACTGAGACCACATACAGACTCTACATATAGTAATGATGCTCCGGGTTTACAATTACTGCTTTGTTGTAAGTATGATGCTAAAGGTGGAGATTCTATAATGGTAGATGGTTTTAAATTGGCAAATGAAATCAAACAAAAATATAAAAAACATTTTAAAACTTTAACAAATACAAAAGTTAAAGGTTCTTATATTGGTGATGGTGTTCGCCTTGAAGCAAAAAGACCAATAATAAAATTAAATGAAAAAAATAATTTTGATCAAATTAGTTTTAACAATTACGATAGAGCACCTTTTAGAGAAAATAATCAGAAAACAATTAATTTTTATAAAGCAATTAAAGTATTTGATACGATGGCAAACCAAAAGCAATATCAGTGGAGGCATATTTTAAAACCTGGTGAATTACTAATTTTTAATAATTGGAGAGTAATGCACGGTAGAGGCGCATTTTCAGGTATAAGAAAAATGGCTGGTTGCTATATCAATAAAGAAGATTTTGATAGCTGCTGTAGAATGAATAATATTATCTAAATTTAATTAAATTAATGTCCAAAACTACATCGCTAATATGCGCTTTGATGACAACATTTATTTGGGGCACTGCTTTCATTGCTCAAGACACAGGCATGGACAATATTGGTCCATTAACATTCAATGCATCTAGATTTTTTGTTGGTTTTCTTACAGTCCTACCCATTGCTTTAATTTTAGAAAGAAAAAAAATTAATTATGAAATCAATACTAATAAAAAATTATTTTTAAAATATTTATTTTTAATGGGTATATCATTATTTTTAGGCACTTACTTGCAGCAAGCCGCATTACAATACACGAATATAGCTAATGCAGCTTTTTTCACAGTTTTTTATGTTCCATTAGTTCCAATTTTATTATTTTTTATTTATTCTATTAAAGTCCATTGGAGTCTTTGGCCTTCAATAGGTTTATGTATAATAGGTGTTTACCTATTAAGTGATTTTTCAAACTCAGAAATTATGATAGGTGATGCTTTGGTTATTCTATGCTCACTATTTTGGGCTTTACATATAATTTTCGCTGGAAAATTTATGGAGAAATTTAATATACCAATTTTTTATGCAGCATTACAAGCAGCTCTTGTTTTTGGTTTATCTCTTATATTTGCTTTTATTTTAGAGGAAGTAGTTATTACAAAAATTTTAACTGAGTATAGTTCAATATTATATGCAGGTGTCTTATCTGGAGGAATTGCTTTTACTTTACAAATGTTTGCACAAAAAAATATTGAAGAAGCTCCAGCAGCAATAATTTACTCTCTTGAAGGTGTCTTTGCAACAATTGCTGGATGGATTATTTTAAGTCAAGTTCTTAACATAAATAATATTATAGGATGTGTATTAATTCTTATTGCTGTAATATTTTCTCAAATTGCTCCAACGTCCAAAAAATCACAAGTAAATAATTGAAAAAAGAATAATACTTAAAACTATTCTATAAATAACAAAAAAACTCAAACTAAACATTTTAACATAAATAAGAAAATATTTAATTGTAAAATAAGAAAATAAAAATGAAGCTGAAGTAGAAAAAATAAATATAGCATCAAAATTTATTTGATCATAAATAACATCTTTAAATCCCAAAACACTTGCACCGGCTAAAGCTGGAATAGACAAATAAAAAGCTATCTTTGATGATTCAACTCTGTCAAATTTTAAAAATCTTGAAGCTGTAATTACTATACCTGATCTACTGACTCCTGGAATAATAGATAAAATCTGAAATAACCCTATTATAATAATACTTTTAATATTTAATTCTGAAGAAATTTTATTTTTCAATTCAAACTTATCTGAAAAGTATAATAAAATTCCAAAAATCAAAGTTGTCCAAGCGACAACTTTTAAGTTTCTAAATTGATCAATTAAATTTGTGGAGTAAAAAATATAACCAACAATTACTAATGGTATAGACCCAAGAATTATTAGTAGAAATATATTTTTATTATTAATGATATTTATTAATTCTTTTCTAAAAAATAAAATAATTGCTAACAAGGAACCTAAATGCAGACTAATATCTAATTGTAGGTTGCTAACATTGAAGTCACTCAATCTTGATATAATTAAAAGATGTGCAGACGAGCTAACAGGAATAAATTCAGATATTCCTTGAATAATTGATAAAATTAGTGTCTCTACATATTTTGAAATCATTAGATCCAATACTTCATAATGAAATTGTAACCAAATTAAAGCAATTACATATTTGCATATCATCTATGCATAATAAGAAAAAACCTCTGATTTACTTAATTTTTGTGAAATATTAGTCAATATTTATGACCTTGTAATTGTTTATTATTAAATTTTTATCGTATATACAGCGTCCACCATGTCAGAAAAAATGCTTAAGTTTGTTGATATAGGTCAACAAAATCCACCTAAAAGAGATATATCCGAGCGAAAAGAGGATTTTGATGAAATATATCAAGAATTTCTAAAAGATAGAGCTGTTCAGCAGTCAAGCAGATGTTCCCAATGTGGAGTACCATTTTGCCAAGTTCATTGTCCATTAAGTAACAATATACCAGATTGGCTTAAACTAACTGCTGAGGGAAGATATGAGGAAGCTTATCAATTATCACAAAGCACAAACAACATGCCAGAAGTTTGTGGAAGAATTTGCCCCCAGGATAGGCTGTGTGAAGGAAATTGTGTAATAGAGCAATCGGGTCATGGAACAGTAACTATTGGATCAATAGAAAAATATATCACAGAGAAAGCTTGGGAAAATGGTTGGGTTAAACCAATAGAAATAAATAGTGAAAAAAACGAGAGTGTAGGAATTATAGGTTCTGGTCCTGCCGGAATTGCTTGTGGAGAACAACTCAGAAAAAAAGGATACAAGGTAACCATATATGATCGTTACGACAGAGCTGGAGGGCTACTAATATATGGTATCCCAGGATTTAAATTAGAAAAGCATGTTGTTCAAAGAAGAATAAAACTTTTGGAAGAAAGCGGAATAAAATTTGTCTTAAACTTTGAAGTTGGAAAAGATTCCAGCTTAACGGAGTTAAGAGAAAAACATGATGCAATTTTAATAGCTACAGGAGTTTATAAAGCTAGAGAAGTTAATCTACCTGGTAACGATTTGAGTAATATTTTCCCTGCCATGGAATTTTTGACAGCATCAAATAAAAAAGGACTAGGTGATAAAGTTGAGTTGTTTGATAACGGAACTTTAAATGCTGAAGGCAAAGATGTTGTAGTAATTGGAGGTGGCGATACAGCAATGGACTGCTTAAGGACTTCGGTAAGACAGAATGCTAAATCTGTAAAATGTTTATATAGAAGAGATAGAGAAAATATGCCAGGATCAGCAAGAGAAGTTGGCAATGCAGAGGAAGAAGGTGTTGAATTCATTTGGTTAACAAGCCCTAAAGAGTTTAAGGGAACAAATAAAATTGAAAGTGTAGTTGTTAATAAAATGAAATTGGGTGAGCCAGATGATAGTGGTAGAAGAAAACCAGTTGTTGAAGAAAATTCAGATTTTGAAATTAAAGCTGATCTTGTAATCAAAGCACTCGGATTTGATCCAGAAGATCTTCCAAAATTATTTAATGAAGAAAAATTACAAGTATCAAGATGGGGAACAATAAAAGCGGATTTTGATACAATGGAAACTAGTATAGAGGGAGTTTTTGCAGCTGGAGATATAGTTCGTGGAGCATCTTTAGTGGTTTGGGGCATAAAAGACGGAAGAGATGCTGCAACATCAATTGATAATTATTTAGAAAGCAAACAAAAACTTAGAGTTGCTTAATGAAGTTAAGAAATAAAAATTTAAAAATTTTAAAAAGTAATCATGTTTACTCAGAAGAAATGGAACATGATGCATGTGGTGTAGGTTTAGTAGCATCCACCGAAGGCCTAAAATCAAGAAAAGTCGTAGAATATGGAATCGATGCCTTAAAAGCTGTTTGGCATAGGGGTGCAATCGATGCAGACGGAAAAACTGGAGATGGTGCTGGAATCCATATTGAAATTCCTAAAGATTTCTTTGAGGAAAAAATTGAAGTCACTGGTCATAAACATGATAATTCTGAACTATGTGTGGGTATGATTTTCTTACCAAGAAATGATTATAGCGCTCAAGAGCAATGTAGAACTATTGTTGAAAGTGAACTAACAAAGAGAAATTTTAGTATCTATGGTTGGAGACAAGTTCCTGTTGATCCCTCTGTCTTAGGAGAAAAAGCTGAACAAACAAGACCTGAAATTACTCAAGTATTGTTCACATATAATGACAAAAAAGTTGTCAATAAATCTCTGGAACAAAAATTGTATGAAACTAGAAGAGTAATTGAAAAAGAAGCTTTAAATAATCAATTAAATAATTTTTATATATGTTCATTTAGTTCTAAATCTATCATTTACAAAGGAATGTTTTTAGCAGAAGCTTTGTCAGATTTTTATACTGACTTGAAAGATGAAAGATTTATATCTAGGTATGCAATATTTCACCAAAGATTTTCAACTAATACTGCGCCAAGTTGGGACTTAGCTCAACCATTTAGATCTATAGCGCATAATGGTGAAATAAATACTCTTAAAGGAAATGTTAATTGGATGAAGGTTCACGAAGAAGAGATGTTTAGTCCAGTTTTCGAAGATATAGAGAATCTTAAGCCTGTAATACCAGCTGGCAATTCTGACTCTGCATCATTAGATAATGTTTTTGAGTTATTAAATATTTCTGGACAGCCTGCTCCTCTAGCAAAATTAATGTTAATACCAGACGCTTGGTCAAAAAAAAATAAGGTATTAAAAAAAGATCATCAACAACTATTCAATTTTTTAAATAGTACCATGGAGCCTTGGGATGGGCCAGCTGCTATAGCTGCAACTGATAATGAATGGGTAATTGTTGCAACTGACAGAAATGGATTAAGACCACTTAGATATACAGTGACAAGAGACAAACTTCTTTTTGCAGGAAGTGAAACAGGAATGATAGATTTAAATGAGAAAAAAATTGTATCTAAAGGAAGATTAGGACCTGGAGAAATATTAGGAGTAAGAATAGAAAAAGGCAAAGTATATTCAAACGATGAAATAAAAAACTACCTTTCAAAAGAATATAAACATTACAACAATCAGATTATTGATCTTGATAAAAAATTAGAAGCAGAAACTGAAAAAGTAGAGATAGAAGGCCAAAGTTTGAGGAATTTTCAACATTGTTTTGGATATAGCATAGAAGATTTAGAATTAATTCTTCATCCAATGGCAGAAGATGCTAAAGAAGCAACAGGCTCAATGGGTGATGACACGCCTTTAGCAGTTTTATCTGATAAATATAGACCACTATATCATTACTTTAGACAAAACTTTAGTCAGGTTACAAATCCACCAATTGACTCTCTAAGAGAAAACAAAGTTATGAGTTTAAAGACAAGATTTGGAAATCTTGGTAATATTTTAGATTTTAGTAAATTAACTAAAGACAATATTTATGTCTTAAATAGTCCGATATTATCAAATGCACAATTTGAAAAATTTTTAAAATTCTTTGGAAATAATAATAAAGTTTTAGATTGTACATTCAGCAAAGATGATGATTTAGAGACATCAATAAATTTACTCAAAGTTAAATCTGAACAAGCTGTTAGAGAGGGAATTAAACAAATAATATTATCAGATAAAAATATTTCAGAAAATAGAATGCCAATGCCAATGCTTTTATGTATAGGGGCAATAAATACACATTTAGTTAAATTAGGTTTGAGAGGTTATGTTTCTATTAATGTTCAAACTGGAGATGCTTTAGATACTCACTCTTTTGCAACATTAATTGGTGTTGGTGCTACTACAGTGAACCCTTATTTAGCTTTTGATAGCTTATATCAAAGACATTCTAAGAAATTATTTGGAAATTTCACTTTTGATGAATGTGTTTCAAGATATATTAAATCAGTCAATCTCGGTCTTCTTAAAATAATGTCTAAAATGGGAATTTCTGTTTTAAGTTCTTATAGAGGCGGATGTAATTTTGAAACTGTGGGACTAAGCAGAACAATTGTGAAAGATTACTTTCCTGGGATGTTATCAAAGATTTCTGGAATTGGTTTAAAAGGAATAGAAAAGAAAATCAGAACTATACACAAAGAAGCATTTTTCAATAATTCAAATATTTTACCTATTGGAGGTATTTACAGATATAGAAAAAATGGTGAAACACATCAGTATCAAGGCAAACTTATTCATTTACTGCAAACTGCGGTTGGACAAGGATCTTATGAAATATATAAAAAATACATAAAAGGTATTTATAATCTAAATCCAATAAGTTTAAGAGATTTAGTAGATTTTAAATCTAAAAATCCCATCGATATATCTAATGTTGAGCCTGTATCTAATATATTAAAAAGATTTGGAAGTGGAAGTATGTCTCATGGAGCTTTATCTAAAGAAGCACATGAAACTCTTGCTGTTGGTATGAACAGAATTAAAGGCGCATCTTGTAGTGGTGAAGGTGGAGAAGATGAAAATAGATTTAAGATTATGGAGAATGGAGATAATGCAAATTCAAGGGTTAAACAAATTGCATCAGCTAGATTTGGAGTAACCATTAATTACTTAAATAATTGTAATGAGATTGAAATCAAAATTGCACAGGGTGCTAAACCAGGTGAAGGTGGACAATTACCAGGTTTTAAAGTTACGGATGAAATTGCGAGATTGAGACACTCAACGCCAGGAGTTACTTTAATATCCCCTCCACCACATCATGATATTTACTCAATAGAAGATCTAGCTCAATTAATTTATGATTTAAAACAAATAAATCCTAAGGCTAGGGTTGGAGTTAAATTAGTTGCATCATCAGGAATTGGAACGATAGCTGCTGGAGTTGCAAAAGCTAAAGCAGACATAATTTTAATCTCGGGGCACTCAGGAGGTACAGGAGCTACTCCACAGACAAGCGTTAAATATGTTGGAGTTCCTTGGGAGATGGGATTAACAGAAGCAAATCAGGTATTGACATTAAATAACTTGAGACATCAAGTGACGCTTAGAACTGACGGTGGAATAAAAACTGGAAGAGATGTTGTAATTGCAGCCATGATGGGAGCAGAAGAATTTGGCGTAGCAACAACTGCTTTAGTCGCAATGGGATGTATAATGGTCAGACAATGTCATTCAAATACATGTCCAGTGGGTGTTTGCACACAAGATGATAAATTAAGAGAGAAATTTACAGGAACTCCTGAAAAAGTAGTGAACCTTTTTACATTTATAGCAGAGGAAGTAAGAGAAATACTTGCTGATCTTGGTTTCAAATCTTTAAATGAAGTAATTGGAAGAACTGACTTGCTAAGGCAAGTAAGCAAAGGATCACCAAACTTGGATGATCTAGACTTAAATCCTCTTTTTGTTCAGGCAGATCCTGGAAAAAATAAAAGATATTGTGAGAAACCTGAAATTAATTCTGTTCCAGATACTTTAGATCAAAAATTATGGCCAGAAATAGAAGACAAAATAGATAAAAAAGAAAAAATAAATCAAGAATTTGAAATTCAAAATACTGATAGAGCAGTTGGTACTAGAATTTCTTATCATTTGTACAAAAAATTTGGAAATAACAAACTTGATGAAAATTCGATCGAATTAAATTTTAAAGGTTCAGCAGGCCAATCCTTTGGTGCTTTTGCTATTAAAGGATTAAAACTAATTTTAAAAGGGGATGCAAATGATTATGTTGCCAAAGGATTATCAGGTGGAACTATTGTGATTAAATTACAAGATGAAAGCAACCTTGTTTCAAATGAAAATACTATTATTGGAAACACTGTTTTGTATGGAGCTACTTCTGGAAAATTATTAGCTGCAGGACAAGCAGGAGAGAGATTTGCTGTTAGAAATTCAGGTGCAACTGCAGTAGTAGAAGGTTGTGATTCAAATGGTTGTGAATACATGACAGGCGGAAACATTATTATATTAGGAGATATTGGTGATAATTTTGGGGCTGGCATGACAGGAGGTATGGCATTTATTTATGACCCTGAAAATCAATTTGATAAAAAAGTAAATCCTGAAAGTGTAGTTTGGCAAACTCCAGAAACTAAATTTTGGATTGAGCATCTAAGGAAATTAATTCAAGAGCATGCGATAGAAACAAATTCAATAATCTCGAAAAAAATTGTTGAGAATTTTGAAAATGAAATAAATAATTTCGTCCAAGTTTGTCCAAAAGAAATGTTAGATAAGTTAGAAAATCCTATATCAAATAAAAAATTAGTCGGTC
The DNA here is from genome assembly GCA_902594705.1 of uncultured Pelagibacteraceae bacterium. Lineage (GTDB taxonomy): Bacteria > Pseudomonadota > Alphaproteobacteria > Pelagibacterales > Pelagibacteraceae > Pelagibacter. The sequence continues at coordinate 57,861 of CACJNI010000003.1, read as the reverse complement.
AAGCTAGTTAGTATTTTTAATAATATTATCTAACTCTTTACAAATAATATTTAGATTTTTTTTTGAAGAGAGACTATGGTCACCCTTCTTAATTATATTTAATTTTTTTTTTGCTTTGCTGAAGATTTTTAAAACTTCTCTTGAGTATTTAATTGGTACAACTTCATCTTTTTGACCATGGACCATAGTAACAGATATTTTCATTGGAATTTTAACATTCAAAACTTTATTTTGTTTTTTTCTTCCATCTTTAATTAATTGATTAGTTATGAGATACTCATAACCACCATTTTTAATTTTGCTAATACCTTTTTTGATAATTTCACTCTTCGTCTTTTTTGAAAATTTTTTCCACATTATTCTTGTTAAAAATTCTGGAGCAGAGCCAATTCCCATAAAGCCTTTAATCTGTTTCTTAATTGATTTAAATAATAATAAAGAAATCCAAGCACCCATACTAGAACCTATTAAAATTATATCATTTTTTTTAACTATATTCTTAATAGTCTGTTTTGCATCATTTGCCCAAGTGGAAATATTCCCTTTAGTAAATTCACCTGAAGATTTTCCGTATCCAGAATATTCTAGTGCCAAAAAACCCAATTTATTTTTCTTAGCATAGTTTAAAAATCTTTTAGGTTTATCTCCTTCTATATCGGATGCAAAACCTGGTAAAAATATAATATAAAGATTTTTCTTATAATAATTGCTTATATATCTTAGTTTTTTTGTTTTAGAAATTTTTAGAAATTTAAATTTTTTCATATAAAGTATTAAAATTGATTTGAAATATTATAACTCTACCATATGCATCCAAAATTGAAAGTTCTGCAAGTTATACCAAAACTTGGATACGGTGGCGCAGAAACAGGTTGTTATGATATCGCACACTATCTACATGAAAATGATTGTAAATCTTTTTTAATTTGCAACGGTGGTGAATTAACAAAGTTTATAGATAAAAAAAAAGTTAAATATATAAGGTTACCTGTTAATTCCAAAAACCCCATTTTGGTTTTTTTTAATTCAATAATTATTACTTTAATAATTTTATTTTATGGAATTAATATTGTCCACGCGAGAAGTAGAGCACCTGCATGGTCTTGTTTACTAGCTACCAAAATCACACGACGTAAATTTGTAACTACATTTCATGGAACATATAATTTTAAAAGTAAATTAAAAAAATTATATAACTCTGTAATGTTGAGATCAGATTTAATTATTGCTGGGTCTAATTTTATATTTTCACATATTAAAGAAAACTACTCTGAATACCTTAATGATAAAAAAAAATTCTTGGTGATATTTAGAGGCATTAATACTGACTATTTTGATCCATCAACTACTATAGAAACAGAGGAAGATGAATTATTTAAATCATGGGGACTTAAAATTGAGAGAAAAACTGTTCTATTACCCGGAAGATTAACAGAATGGAAAGGCCAAGAAATGTTTTTAGATGCTATTAATAAAGTAAATATTAATTTAGGACACGAGGTATTTAATGTAATTATTCTTGGGAGCGATCAAGGAAGAGAACTTTACAAAAAGAAACTTATTAGGTTAGTTGAACAGTATAGATTAACTAACCAAGTAAAATTTATAGATCATTGTAAAAATATGCCTCTAGCTTACAAAGTTTCAGACATCATAGTTTCTTCATCAATAGAACCAGAAGCTTTTGGAAGAATATCCGTTGAGGCTCAGGCAATGAAAAAACCAATTGTTGCAAGTAATATTGGGGGATCAAGAGAGACTATAAATGAAAATAAAACAGGATTTTTATTTGAAGCAAATAACTCTGACGATCTTTCAAAAAAATTAATAGAAATTATGAATTTAGATGAACAGACTATCAATCAAATGGGCATAGAAGGTAGAAAAAATGTCGTTTCAAAATTTAATGTTGAAAAAATGTGTTTTTCTACTTATTCAGAGTATAAAAAATTAATAAACTAATGCCAAATATTACATTACCTGATGGAAAAAAATTAAACTTTGAAAAAAGTATAACAGGCACAGAGGTTGCTGAAAAAATTAGCAAGTCTTTAGGTAAGCAAGCTTTGGTGATGAGCATAAACGGTGAACTTAAAGATTTATATACTCTTATTGATCAAGATTGTTCTATTAAAATATTTACAGCTAAAGATCCTGAGGGTTTAGAAGTCATTAGACATGACACTGCACATATAATGGCTATGGCCGTTCAAGAACTATACCCAGGCACACAGGTAACAATTGGGCCAGTTATAGAAAATGGATTTTATTATGATTTTGCAAGAAAAGAGCCTTTTACTAGCGATGATCTAAAAAAGATTGAAAAAAAAATGTCAGAGATAATAGATAAAGATGTAAAAACAAGAAAAGAAGTTTGGGAGAGAGATAAAGCAATAAGTCATTTTAAAAAAATTGGAGAAAAATACAAAGCTGAGATAATTGAGAGTATTCCTAAAAACGAAGAACTAACTGTTTATCATCATGGCGAAACATGGCATGATTTATGTAGAGGTCCACATTTAGTATCTTCTGGTAAAATAGGTAAAGCTTTTAAACTGACAAAAGTATCTGGAGCTTATTGGCGTGGTGACTCTAAAAATGAAATGCTTCAAAGAATATATGGTACTGGTTGGGCAACTCAAAAAGAATTAGACCTTTATCTTCAGAGAATTGAAGAAGCAGAAAAAAGAGATCATAGAAAAATTGGAAAAGAGATGGATTTATTTCATTTTAGAGAAGAAAGTCCTGGATCTGTATTTTGGCACCAGAAAGGATGGAATTTGTTCCAAAAATTAGTTTCATATATGAGAATGAAACAAGATCACGATGGTTACAAAGAGATAAATACACCAGAAATACTTGATAGATCTTTATGGGAAAAATCTGGCCACTGGGAAAAATTTGGAGCTAATATGTATACTTCAACTACACCAGATGAAAAAGTATTTGCAATTAAACCCATGAATTGTCCTGGGTGTGTTCAAGTATTTAATCAAGGACTTAAAAGTTATAGAGACTTACCTTTAAAGATGTCAGAATTTGGAAAAGTTCATAGATATGAACCTTCAGGTGCATTGCATGGATTATTACGTGTAAGAGCCTTTACTCAAGATGATGCACATATTTTTTGTACAGAAGAACAAATTACTGAAGAATGTTTGAGTGTTACAAATTTAATTTTAGAAATTTATAAAGATCTTGGTTTTGAAGATGTTATTTTAAAATATTCAGATAGACCAGATTTAAGAGTTGGTGACGATAAAGTTTGGGATAAATCAGAGGCTGCGTTGTTAGAGGCAATCAAAGCGACAAAGCTAGAGTACTCAATTAATAAAGGTGAGGGCGCATTTTATGGACCAAAAATTGAATTTGTTTTAAGAGATGCAATCGGTAGAGATTGGCAGTGTGGAACCTTGCAAGTAGATTTAAATTTACCAGGTAGATTAGGAGCTTCTTTTGTTGATAAAGATGGAACTAAAAAAGTACCTGTAATGTTACACAGAGCATTATTTGGATCTTTAGAAAGGTTCATAGGTATCCTTATAGAGAATTATGCAGGCAAGCTACCATTTTGGATATCACCTTTACAGGCAGTAGTTATTCCAATCTCTAGTGATTTTGATGAATATGCTAAAAGTGTAGCTAAGGAATTAAAACGGGTTGGTTTGATTGTCGAGGTGGATCTTAAAAATCACAATTTAAATTATAAAATAAGAGATCATTCTTTAACAAAAGTACCAATGTTATTGATTTGTGGAAAAAAAGAAGTTGACTCCAACAGTGTAACTATTAGAAGATTGGACTCTAATAAACAAGAAAATATGGCTTTGAAAGAATTTATAAAAAAATACTCCGATCTAAATAAAGCCCCTTCAATTTAAGTGGCAGATTTTAAACAAAATTATTTTCAAAAAAGAACTAAAGCAAGAGGCCCAAGGTCTAACAACAGGATTACATCAAATGAAGTTCAAGTTATTGCAAGTGATGGAGAAAATTTAGGAATTTTAAATTTAAATGAAGCTATCAATAAAGCAAAAAATGAAGGTTTAGATTTAATTGAAATTGCTCCAAATGCAAAACCGCCTGTCTGTAAAATTATGGACATGGGTAAATATAAATACGATGCACAAAAAAAAGCTAACAAGGCAAAAAAAAAACAAAAGAAAATTGAATTAAAAGAAATAAAATTAAGGCCAGTTACAGAAGTTCATGACTACACTTTCAAAATTAAAAATGCTCAAAAATTTTTGGCAAAAGGCGATAAAGTCAAATTTACAATAAGGTTTAAAGGGAGAGAATTACAACATTCAAACCTTGGCAATGAATTAATGGATAAAATTAAGGCAGACATGGAGACTATTGGAAGAGTAGAGCTTCAGCCAAAATTTGATGGAAAGCAAATGATTATGGTAATCCAGCCTTTATAAGCCATATTTCTAGTTGTAAATTTAATTTAATATTTGTATAACCCCGAAAATTATGCCTAAGTTAAAAACAAAAAGTTCAGCTAAAAAAAGATTTAAAATCTCAGCTAAAGGTAAGGTTATTACCCCACAGGCTGGAAAAAGACACGGCATGATTAAAAGAACAAATTCACAAATTAGAAAACAAAGAGGCACAACTGTTTTATCCAAACAAGATGGTAAGATAGTAAAATCTTATATGCCTTACAGCTTAAGAGGATAAAATGGCAAGAGTTAAAAGAGGAGTTACAAGTAGAGCTAAACATAAAAAAGTTTTAAAAGCTGTTAAAGGTCAGTGGGGAAGAAGAAAAAATACTATAAGAGTTGCAAGACAAGCAATGGAGAAAGCCATGCAGTATGCTTATAGAGATAGAAGAAATAAAAAAAGAGATTTCAAATCACTGTGGATACAAAGAATTAATGCTGGTGTTAGATCCGAAGGTATAACATACTCAAAGTTTATTAATGGTTTAAGCAAATCTGGAATTAAATTAGATAGAAAAATTCTTGCAGAAATTGCTTACGATAACCCCGAAGCATTTAAAACTATAGTTAAAAGGGCTCAAGCAGCATTAAATTAATCAAGACTATTGTTTTTCTTCCTTTAACAAATATTCTATTAAAATGTCTGATATTAAAAAAATAAAAGATGATTATATCGATAAGCTTAATACAGAAACTAACATTGAAAAAGTAAATAACATCAAATCCGAACTATTTGGAAAAAATGGAATTATATCGAACGAATTTAAAAAATTAGGTTTGATTTCTGCAGAGGAAAGAAAAAAATTAGCCTCAGATTTAAATAATATTAAAGACGAACTTCAAAATAAAATATCAATCAAAATTCAAGAAATTGAAACTAAAGAAATTAATTTAAAGCTTGAGAAAGAAAAAATTGATGTAACTCTTCCAGAAAGAAATATTGAAATTGGTAAAATTCATCCAGTCTCCCAGGTAATAGATGAAATTTCATCTATATTTTCTGAAATAGGATTTAGTGTTGAGGAAGGCCCAGATGTAGAAAATGAATATAATAATTTTACAGCATTAAATACACCGGATAACCATCCTGCTAGAGATATGCATGATACTTTTTATCTTGATAATAATAAGGAATTACTTTTGAGAACCCACACATCTCCAGTTCAGGTAAGAACTATGCTAAAAGGTAAACCTCCTTTTAAAATTATTGCTCCAGGACGAACCTACAGATCAGATAGTGATCAAACCCATGCTCCGATGTTTCATCAAGTTGAGGGACTTCATATAGATAAGAATATAAATATGGGACATTTAAAAGGATGTTTAAATTATTTTATTAAGGAGTTTTTTGAAGTTGATAAAATTAAAATGAGATTCAGACCAAGTCATTTTCCATTTACGGAACCTTCAGCAGAAGTAGATATAGGATATGAAATTAAAAATGGAAAGATAGTAATTGGTGAAGGTAATAAATGGTTAGAGATTCTAGGCTGCGGAATGGTTCATCCAAATGTTTTAAAAAATGTAAATGTTAATCCAAGTAAATATCAAGGATATGCCTTTGGAATTGGCATAGACAGACTTGGAATGTTAAAATATGGAATTAATGATTTAAGAGCCTTTTTTGAGACTGATTATAGATGGTTAAGTCACTTTGGCTTTGATCCATTGGACGTCCCTTCAAATTATAGAGGACTAAGCAGATGAAGTTCACAGTTGACTGGTTAAAAAACCATCTTGATACAAAATTTAACAATAATCAAATAATAGATAAATTAACTAATATTGGTCTAGAAGTAGAAAGTTTTGAGAGTTCTACATCTGAATTAGACACATTTATTGTTGCAAAAATTATAAATGCTAAAACTCATCCAAATGCTGACAGATTGAAGTTATGTGATGTTGATATAGGTAGCGACAAAACAATTGAAGTAGTATGTGGAGCCCCAAATGCAAAAAATGGTCTTTTGACTGTTTATGCACCTCCAGGATCGATTATTCCTAAAAATCAGATGAAATTATCTGTAAGTAAAATAAGAGGTGTAACATCATATGGAATGCTCTGCTCTGAGTCAGAATTACTATTATCCAAAGAAAGTGATGGAATTATAGAATTAAAAAACAATAAATATGCAAATAAAATTGGAGATAAATATTTTAAAAACAACTCTGAAAAAGTAATAGATTTATCAATTACGCCCAATAGACCAGATTGTTTAGGAGTAAGAGGAATTGCTAGAGATTTATCTGCTGCTGGTGCTGGTAAATTAAAAATTAATAAAAAATCCAATTTAAAATATAGAGGTAATCAAAATATAAAAGTAAAAATAAAAAAAGAAAAAGCCCAAGGATGCACAATATTTGGAAGTTGTTTAATAAAAGGTGTAACAAATAAAGAAAGTCCAAAATGGCTAAAAGATAAAATTAAATCTTTAGGCCAAAAACCAATATCTGCCATAGTCGATATTACTAATTATGTAATGTTTGATTTAAATAGACCATTACACGCTTATGATGCAGATAAAATAGATAATGAAATTATTGTTAGAAGTTCATCTAAAGGAGAAAGCTTCGAAGCCCTAGATAATAAAAAATATATTTTAGAAAATGATATGTGCGTTATTTCTGACAGATCTGGGGTCCTTGGTCTTGGCGGCATAATTGGTGGGACAAGATCTGGAACAGAATATTCGACTAAAAATATATTATTAGAGTCTGCTTATTTTTTGCCACGTTCAATAAGAAAAACCTCTAAACAATTAAATATAGATACAGATGCAAAATTCAGATTCGAAAGAGGTGTAGATCCCCTTTCAATTGAAGAAGGATTAATAAAAGCTTCTGAGCTAATAAAACAAATTTGTGGAGGCGAAATAAGTAACTTGGATGTAAAAAAAATTGATAATTATAAAAAAACAATAATTAATTTTGACCCATTTCTTTTTGAAAAAACGACAGGATTTAACGTTGAAATTAAAGAATTAATTAAAATACTTGAAAAATTAGGTTTTAACGTAAAAAAAAATAAAAAAATTTTAAAGTTAGTGGTACCTTCTTGGAGACCAGACATAACTCAATCAATTGATATTGTTGAAGAAATAGTAAGAATAAAAGGCTACGAGCATATTAATATTTCAGAACCAATTAAGACAAGATTAAAGCCTACACTAAATTATTATCAGAAATTATTTCATTTTTTACAAAGATCTGTTGCATCAAAAGGTTATTTAGAAACTGTGACTTGGTCATTTACTGACTCTAAAATTAATCAATTATTTAAAGAAAATGATGAAGAAATACCAATTGTAAATCCGATTAGTTCAGATCTAAATGTTTTAAGAAATTCTATTTTTCCAAATTTATTATTTTATTTGAAGAAAAATTTAGATAGAGGATTTAAAGATATTTCTTTATTTGAAATTGGTCCAGCGTTTAAAGGGAAAAATCCTGGAGATCAACTGACTGTTATAGGCGCCGTGAGGGCAGGAAAAGTTTCAAGATTATCTTGGAATGATAAAGAAAGAATTGTAGACACATTCGATGTAAAAAAAGATGTAATTCAAAGTCTTTGTGAAGCGGGGATTGATAAAGATGATATTGTTATTGATGATAAAACTCCTTCTTACTATCACCCAGGAAAATCTGGAGGGGTGTACCAAAATAATAACGAAAAAAATGCTCTAGCATACTTTGGCGAGATTCATCCAAACATAATAAAAAAATTAGACATAAAAACGGAAGGTTTGGTAATATTTGAAATTCGTCTTGACTACATAAAGGAAACAAAACAAAAGATAAAAGATTCAAAATCTGAATATAAATTTTCTGATTTCCAAAAATCAGAGAGAGATTTTGCATTTATTATTAATAAAAATTTTAAATCTCAAGAATTGGTTAATATAATTAAATCGGTTGATAACAAATTAATTAAGTCAGTAAGGGTATTTGATGTATTTGAGGGAGAAAATATACCAGAGGGAAAAAAATCTATAGCTGTTAATGTAACAATTCAGTCAGAAGAAAAAACACTAAATGAAAATGACCTGGACAACATTAATAAACTAATTATCTCTTCCGTTGAGTCAAAATCTGGCGCAAAAATTAGATCCTAAAAATGGGTGATACAATAGACAACATTAGGAATTTTGCAATTATAGCTCATATAGATCATGGGAAATCAACTATAGCTGACAGAATAATTCATAAATGCGGTGGTTTGAGTGATAGAGAAATGAAATCTCAAGTACTTGACTCTATGGATATAGAAAGAGAGAGAGGTATAACAATTAAAGCACAAACAGTTAAATTAAATTATAAAGCTAAAAATGGCAAAAATTATATTTTAAATATTATAGACACCCCTGGACATGTAGATTTTAGTTATGAAGTTAGTAGAAGCCTTTATGCGTGCGAAGGTTCAATATTAATTGTAGATAGCACTCAAGGGGTTGAAGCTCAAACACTCGCAAATGTATACCAAGCACTTGATATAAATCATGAGATTATTCCAGTATTAAATAAAATTGATTTACCAGCATCTGATCTTGAGAGAACAAATAATCAAATTGAAGATGTGATTGGCATAGATACATCTAATTCTGTTCCGTGCTCTGGAAAAACTGGACAAGGAATAGATGAAATTCTTGAGCAAATTATTAACTCTTTGCCTGGACCTAGAGGTGAAAAAAATAGCAAATTAAAATGTTTATTAGTTGATAGCTGGTATGACACGTATCTTGGAGTAGTTATATTAGTGAGAATTATAGATGGAAAACTAAAAAAAAATATGAAAATAAAAATGATGTCTACAAATCAAGAATATATTGTAGAAAAAGTTGGTGTGTTTACTCCTAAGGCAAAAGATGTGAGTGAGCTTAATGCTGGTGAAATAGGTTTTATTACAACTGGTATTAAAATCTTATCTGAAACCAAAGTTGGAGACACTATATGCGATGCAGAAAATCCTCTCAAAGATGCATTACCAGGTTTCAAACCAAGTAAGCCAGTAGTTTTTTGTGGTTTATTTCCTGTAGATAGTTCTGAATATCAAAAATTAAAAGATGGACTTGCTAAATTACAATTAAATGATGCAAGTTTTTCTTATGAAGCAGAATCATCGTCTGCTTTAGGGCTTGGTTTTAGATGTGGATTTTTAGGTCTTTTACACCTTGAAATAATCACAGAAAGGCTTGAAAGAGAGTTTGATATTAATTTATTAACTACAACACCTGGTGTTGTTTATAAAGTTCACCTAAATAATGGTGAAATTGTCGAACTCCAAAATCCATCAAATTTACCAGATCCTACTTATATAAAATCTATTGAAGAACCATGGATTAAAGCTACAATTATTACCCCAGACCAGTACTTGGGATCAATTATAAAGTTATGTCAAAATAAAAGAGGTATTCAATCTAATTTAAGTTATTCAGGAAATCGAGCAGTAATTAATTATGAGATACCTTTAAATGAAGTTGTTTTTGACTTTAATGATCGTCTTAAATCTATGACAAGTGGTTATGCTAGTTTTGATTATGAAATTATTGATCACAAAGAAGGAGACCTTGTAAAAATGAATATACTTGTAAACTCAGAACCCGTTGACGCTCTTGCAATGATGATACATAAAGATTTTGCTCAAACTACTGGCAGAGAGGTTTGTGAAAAATTGAAAGACTTAATTCCAAGACACAACTTTATGATACCAATTCAAGCAGCTATTGGAGGTAAAATTATTGCTAGAGAAACTATTAAAGGTTTTAAAAAAGATGTATTAACGAAAATTCATGGAGGTGGGGCGACAGATAGAAAAAGAAAACTGCTTGAAAAACAGAAAAAAGGTAAAGCTAGAGCTAAGCAATTTGGAAAAGTTGAAATACCACAAGAAGCGTTTATTGGGGTTTTAAGAATTAATAAAGAATGACAAAAGATATAATAATCTTAATATTACTTTTAATAGTTTTATTTCTAACATATCTAATAAATAAAAAAAAAGTTAAGAAAATAATTTATAAAAGTAAAATAAAAAAAATAAATATATCCGATTTTGATCAAATTTTTGATGAGAAAATCATAAGTAAAAATTTAAAAGGTCCAAAAGAAGACGCTATTATTAAAAGTTTTAATATTTCTCCGCAAAATAAAATTGTAGGTATGACTTCTGATTATGAAGCATGGATAATATCCGCATTAAGTAAAAAAAGTAATAAAATATTTGAATTTGGTACTTGTAGTGGAAAAACTACTTATTTAATGGCACTTAATTCAAACAAAGATGCCAAAATAACATCCTTAACTCTTGGACCAAATCAGGTAAAAAATTTAAATAAGGAAAGTACAGATAATAAAATTTCATTTAGAAATATTATAAATGAGAGTATATACGAAAAATTTCTATTTTCAGGCACTGATGTTGAAAATAAAATTAATATTATTTTTGAAGATTCAACCAAGTTTGATGAGAGCAAATATATAAATAAATTTGATTTAATATTTATAGATGGAGGACATACTTATTCTGTTGTAAAAAATGATTCTGAAAAATCCTTTAAAATGATAAATAAAAACGGAATAATTTTATGGCACGATTACGTTCCTGGCAAACAGTCTGCAAAAAATGTTGTAAATTACTTAAATGAAATTTCTAAAGAGAAAAATATCTTAAACATCAGAGACACATCATTATGTATATTCAGAAATAGAGATTAAAGGAGAGGTGGCCGAGCGGTTGAAGGCGCACGCTTGGAAAGCGTGTATAGGGGAAACTCTATCATGGGTTCGAATCCCATTCTCTCCGCCATATTTTTGTTAGAAAAATGATCTTTTTAACGGGTTTTATAGAAATAGAAAAAAAATCTAAAAAACATCAAAAAAACGTTGGTATCCAACACTAATTTAAGCATTTGCGTCTCTACCATTTTTAAATTTTTTGTAAAAATGTTATAAAAAATTTTTCCATATTATAAATTAATGACAAAAAATAATTCAAACAATTACCAAGCTGACTCAATAAAAGTTCTAAAAGGTTTAGAAGCTGTAAGAAAAAGACCAGGTATGTATATCGGTGACACCGATGATGGGACGGGATTACATCATATGGTTTACGAAGTTGTAGATAATTCCATTGATGAGGCTCTAGCAGGTTTTTGTAAAAAAATTGAAATAAGTATAAACGATGATAACTCTGTAACAGTGATTGATGACGGCAGAGGAATTCCTGTAGATATGCATAAGGGCGAAAAAAAATCAGCTGCTGAAGTTATAATGACCCAACTTCATGCTGGTGGTAAATTTGATCATAATTCTTATAAAGTTTCTGGAGGACTACACGGAGTAGGTGTTTCAGTTGTGAATGCTCTTTCTGAGAGATTAAAACTTACAATTCATAGAGATAATAAAAAATATTACATAGAATTTAAAGATGGAGATGCTAAAACTTCTTTAAAACAAGTTGGAAAATCAAAAACGAGTGGAACTGAAATTAATTTTGTTCCATCCAAAAATATATTTTCATCCATTAAATTTAGTTTTTCTATTTTAGAAAAAAGAATGAGAGAGCTAGCTTTTTTAAATAAGGGCATAAAAATAGTTTTAAGCGATTTAAGACAAAAAAAACCAAAAACATTAGAGTTCAAATTTGAAGGAGGTATCAGCGAATTTGTGCAATTCATTGATGAAAAAAAAGACAGTTTAAAAAACAAAAATGAAAATGATCTTTTTAAAAAACCAATTTACATTGAAGGTTTAAAAAATAATATTGATGTTCAATGCTCCCTTAAGTGGAATGCAGGGTATAGTGAAGATGTATTACCTTATACTAATAACATTTATCAAAAAGACGGAGGAACACATCTTCTTGGATTTCGAAGTGCATTAACAAGAGTAGTAAATAAATATGCAAATGAACAAAACTTGTTAAAAAAAAATAAAGTTTCTTTATCAGGAGATGACGTTAAAGAAGGATTAACTTCAGTTCTTTCTATCAAAATTCCTGACCCTAAATTTTCGTCTCAAACAAAAGATAAATTAGTCTCATCAGAAGTTAGAAATATTGTTGAAACTATCATTAATGAGAAGCTGTCAATTTGGTTTGATCAAAATCCATCAATTTCAAAAATTATCTTAACTAAAATTATCCAGGCCGCAGTAGCAAGAGATGTTGCTAGAAAAGCAAGAGAAAATGTAAGAAGAAAAGGAGCTTTAGAATTAACGGGTTTGCCTGGAAAATTAGCCGATTGTCAAAATTCAAAGCAAGATGGTACCGAACTATTTATCGTAGAGGGTGACTCAGCTGGTGGTTCAGCCAAACAAGGCAGAAACCGTGAAAATCAAGCAGTTTTGCCGCTTAGAGGAAAAATATTAAATACTTTTACAGATCTTAATGGATCTAAAAAGAATGGAAATGCCAATGATTTAAGAACTAAAAGCTTATCAAAGATGATTTCATCAAATGAAATAGTTACATTGATAAATGCACTTGGTCTTGATCCAAAAAATGAGGATATAGATCTCAAAGATTTAAGGTATGGAAAAATAATAATTATGACGGATGCCGATGTTGATGGCTCACATATAAGAGCATTATTATTGACGTTTTTTAATAATAAACCATTCGATAAATTAATTGAGTTTGGACATGTTTACCTCGCTCAACCCCCTTTGTTTAAAATTAATAAAGGAACCAAAAGCATATATATCAAAGATGAAAATGAGCTTGAAAATTATTTAGTAAAAAATTCTAAGGATATTAAAAAATATAAAAAGAATTCTAAAGAATTTAATAATATTCTTCAAATTGAAAAGTCTAAACTAAACATTCAAAGATTTAAAGGACTTGGTGAAATGAACCCTGATGAATTATGGAATACAACTTTAAATCCTGAAACAAGAAATTTGTTACAGGTTCAATATTCAAAGAATAGTAAAAAAGATCAAGATTTGATACAAACCTTAATGGGTAACGATGTTTCTTCAAGAAAAGATTTTATTGTTGAAAATGCAATAAATGTTTCAAACTTAGATATTTAGATGGATTTAAAACAATCTGTCAAAACAGCGTCATTAAATAAGTCTACTTATATCAATTTAAGATGGATTGGGATTTTAGGCCAATTTATAACAATAAACACAGTCAAATTTATTTTTGGTTTTGAGTTCAACTTTATTTTATCTAATCTTATAATTTTTGTTGGAGCTTTAAGTAACTTTTACTTAATGTTTTTTTATAAAAAACCAATACTTTCAAACGTAACTTCTTTTAATTTTTTATCTTTAGATATACTTCAATTGAGCGCTTTACTTTATTTATCTGGTGGTATTTTAAATCCATTTTCAATATTTCTCTTGATACCAAGCATATTTGCTGCATCCAATTTAAATATTAAAACAAACATTGCTTTAATTTTAATTACTCTAGCATCGATTATAATTTTAACTTTTTATCATTATGAATTGCCAAAACCACTAGATGAATATAGTATTAGTATTTATTATTACTATGCAATTCCTCTAGCATTGATAATTGCATTATTTTTTTTAAATTATTTTGCATTTATTTTTGGACAAGAAACAAATCTTAGGAAAGATGCATTAGATAAAATCCAGGAAGTAATTTCTAAAGAACATGAGCTGGTTTCACTTGGGGGACAGGCTGCAGCTGCAGCTCATTCATTCGGTACTCCTTTGTCTACAATTAAAATTATTTCTCATGATTTATTTGATCAATTTAAAGATAATAATGATGTAAAAAAAGATCTCGAACTATTAATTAGTCAGGTTAATAGGTGTAATGATATTTTAAAAAAATTAACATTAAATCCTAATATAGAAGATGATTTTATTGACAAAAATAAAACACTTTATGATTATATCAATGAGATAGTTAACTCATTTAAGAAAATTTCTAATAAGAATTTCAATATTGATAAAGAGCAAGATTCTAACTCATTTGAAATATTAAAATCTGTTGAAATTGTTTACGGTTTGAGGAATTTTATTGGAAATGCTAACAAATTTTCAAATGAAAATATATATATTGCTATCAAGAGTGACAGTCAAAAGACAGAAATAACAATAGAGGATGATGGCCCTGGTATACCAAAAGATATACTTAATAAGATTGGAGAGCCTTATATCAAAACACTTAAACCGAAAGATAATAAAAAAACTGGACTAGGTTTAGGGATTTTTATAGGCAAAACGTTGTTAGAAAAAAATTCAGCCAGAATAACAATTAGAAATTCAGAAACTAGAGGCGGAGCTGAAGTAAAAATAGAGTGGGAAAATAAAAATTTAAAAAAATTAGTGTAATTTTTTATTATTTTCAAACAATCCACTAAGCTGACCAATCATTACATCACCTAACTCTTGAACGTCAGCAATTTTTATCGCTTTTTTGTAATATCTCGAAACATCGTGGCCTATACCTATGGCAAGAATTTCGATATCACTTTTGTTTTCAATTGATTTTACAGTTTGCTTTAGATGTTTTTCTAAAAAATCACCCGAGTTAACAGATAATGTTGAATCATCAACCGGAGCTCCATCTGATATAACCATAAGAATTTTTCTTTCTTCTTTTCTTTTCTTAAGCCTATTGAAAGCCCAAGTAATAGCTTCACCATCAATATTTTCTTTAAGCAAACCCTCTTTTAGCATTAAACCTAAATTTTTTTTTGATTGTCTCCAGTGGGTATCAGCAGATTTATAAATTATATGTCTTAAATCATTCAAACGCCCTGGATTTTTTAATTTTCCGAGTTTATTCCACTTTTCTCTACTCTTACCGCCCTTCCAATTTTTTGTTGTGAAACCAAGAATTTCTACTTTAACCGAACATCTTTCTAATGTTCTAGATAATATATCAGCACAAAGGGCTGCAATAGTAATTGGCCTTCCTCTCATTGATCCAGAATTATCTATGAGTAAAGTCACAACTGTATCTTTAAACTCCAAATCTTTCTCTTTTTTAAAGGAAAGAGAATTATATGGATCAATTATTATTCTTGGTAATTTTGAACTATCTAATAATCCCTCCTCAAGATCAAATTCCCAAGATCTATTTTGTTTTGCAAGTAACTGTCTTTGTAATTTATTTGCGAGTTTTGTAATTATGTCTTGGAAACTAGTTAGCTGTTGATCTAAATTTTTTCTTAATTTAGAAATTTCCTCTGAGTTTTCTAATGTTTCTGCTTTTGCCGTCTCATCAAATTCTGAAGTATATATTTTATATTCTTTATTACTTATTCCTAAATTTTTTTTCTGAATAATATTTTCTATTTCATTGTTTTCAGCATCATCATTTCCAAGTTGTTCATCAAGTCGAAATTCATTCATTTCCTCAGAACTATCAACACCTTCATTGATACTGTCTTCCTCTTCTCTTTCCTGAGATTCTCCACTATCTGTTTTTTGATCATCTTTTGAATTGTTATTATCTTGTTCTTCTTCTTTTTGCTCTTCCCTTTTGTTTTCTTCCTCGGACTCAAAGATTTCCATATTCTGTAGAATTTCTGATATTTTGGAATTGTATATGTCTTGATTCTCTGCATTTTCTTTTAAAAAGTCTATGTGTTTATCTAAAGATTTTTCAAAATCATCTTTCCAGTATGATAAAATTTTTTTAGCGCTTTCAGATAAACTTACGTTCATTATTTTATTAAGCATGTAATATTCAAATGCTTCAGAAACATTAGACTCTTCTTTCTTTTTTATATTTTCAGATTTTGCCATACCAATCTTATTATTATATTTGGTCATTAAATTTTTAGAAATTCCCCTCATCATTTGTGATCCTAAAAGTTCATATCTTATTTTCTCAGAAATTTTATACAGTGTATGGCAAGTAGGTGTTTTTGGAATATTTTGCTCCAAAGTAGAATTATCAGAAAATTTTCTTTTTAATGCCTCCGAATCTGCCTCAGCTCTTAATTTAACAAAGTTTTCCTTATCTTTTAAATTATCAAATTTAGAAATATTAAATTCTTTTAAATTTTTTTTGTCATTTAATGAGGGTGTTTCACCTGAAATGGCTTTAATCGTTGAGTTTAAAGCTTGTTTAAATTGCTCTTTTATAAGATCATCTTTATTCATCAAACCTGAATATTTATCATCGACTCTGGCAATTCTTCACCAAAACATCTTTGATAGTATTCTGCGATTGTATTCTTTTCTACATCATCACATTTATTTAAAAAAGTTACCCTGAATGCATAGCCCACGTCTTTAAATATCTCAGAATTTTCTGCCCAATGTAGTACTGTCCTTGGACTCATAACAGTTGAAATATCTCCAGCCATAAAGCCTTTTCTTGTTAATGTCGCTACTTTTATCATGTTTGCAACTCTCTCTTTACCTTTGTTATTATCTAGAGACTTGTTTTTTCCTAAAATAATTTCCATTTCTTTTTCCAAAGCTAAATAATTTAGTGTTGTAACAATGTTCCATCTATCCATTTGCCCCTGGTTTATTTGTTGTGTTCCGTGATAGAGGCCAGTTGTATCTCCTAAACCAACAGTATTTGAAGTTGCAAATAATCTAAAATATTTATTTTGTTTAATAACCTTATTCTTATCTAATAAAGTAAAATTTCCCTCAGCTTCCAAGACTCTTTGAATTACAAACATCACATCTGGTCTACCAGCATCATATTCATCAAACACTAAAGCTACTGGATTTTGAATCGACCAAGGAAGTATTCCCTCCTTGAATTCTGTAACTTGTTTGCCATCTTTTATTACAATTGAGTCTTTTCCAATTAAATCTATTCTACTAACATGGCTATCTAAGTTAATTCTGATACATGGCCAGTTCAATCTTGCTGCAATTTGTTCTATATGTGTTGATTTACCTGTACCGTGATAACCTTGTACTAAGACTCTTTTATTAAATGAAAATCCAGAGAGAATTGCTAAGGTTGTATCTTTATCAAATTTATAAGTTTTATCTATGTCTGGCACATAATCAGTTTTTTTTGAAAATGCATCTACTTCCATATCAGAGTCAAGACCGAATGTTTGTTTAATCGATAATTTAATATCTGGCGTTTGTTCAATATTTGTTGTCAATTTTGTCCTTATAAGTATTTTTTAATTGGGTATAAGCTAAAGTTATCACTTTAAGCTTATCTTCAAATTTTTTATTGCCAGCATTCATATCAGGGTGAAATTTTTTCACAAGTCTTTTGAATTTTTCTTGTATTTTAGCCCATTTTAAACCAACTCCAACACCCAAAATTTCAAAAGCTTTAAGGTCATTGCTATTAAACTTAAACTTATTCATATGATTCAAGTTACTAAAATCTTTAAATTTTCCATTTTCATCTTTTAAAGTGTTATTCCACAATATTTTGAAAAAATTATCTGAAGAACTGAAACTCTGTGTTGGCTTATGCCATGTAATGTCAGACTTTAAAAAATTGATTACTTGTTCATCGCTCATTCCTGAAAAATAATTCCAGCTTTTATTAAACTCTCTTACATGCTCAAGACAGAGAAGCCTATATTCTTTGCTGTTATCCTTTTCTTTTGGAGCTTTGTAAAGTCCTTCTTCGTTACAATTATTCCATTCACAAATATTTTTCATATTATATAATATCAATTTTAATGGATATTAATCAACTTTCAAAAAAAATTGAAAATAAACTTTTAAAAGATAGTTCTATAAAAGACGTAAAGATAATTGACAACACTTATAAGCATTTAAAACACAATTCACATCAGAAAGGTAAATTTCATATTAAATTAGAAATAAATTCTGACATATTAAAAAAAACGAATAGAGTTCAGTCTAATAAAGTAATTTACAAAATTTTAAGCGAAGAATTGAAAACTGATATTCATTCTTTACAAATAAGCTTTATTTAATTCTTTAAATAAAAACTTATTCAATTCGCCAGATTTGGCTTGATAATTTAGGTTTAATTTTCCAAAATTCCTAATTAATATTAAGTTTATACTATCAGACTTATTTTTTTTATCACTTTTCATAAAATTAAGAATTGATGTAATTTTTCTTTTATTAAAAAGGTCTTTATATTTATTTTTAATTTCGATCTTTTTAATATGATTATTTATTAATTCTGAATTTGAATTTGAAATAATTTTTTTTTCTTTACTAAAATTTACAGCATTCATTAAACCAAATATAACAGCTTCTCCATGATTTAATTTTTTTGAGTAACCAAGAGTAGCCTCATATGCGTGAGCAAAAGTATGTCCGAGATTTAAAGATTTTCTTAAATTTTTTTCTTTTTCATCCTTTTCAATAATTTTTTTTTTTAATAAACAGCTATTTAAAATTGCATTAATTATCAAATTTCCTTTTAGGTTTAAAATGTTGTTAAAATTTTTATCTAAAAAAACAAAATTTTTTTTGCTATCAATTAAACTACTTTTTAGTATTTCAGCATATCCACATATGATTTCTCTTTTGGGGAGGGTACGTAGTAAATTAATATCTGAAATTACTAAATCTGGCTGATAAAAACTTCCTACAAGATTTTTTCCAAATTTATTATTAATACCTGTTTTGCCACCTATTGAAGAGTCGACTTGAGCTAATAAAGTGGAGGGTATATTAATAAATTTTATTCCTCTTTTATATGTGCTGGCTGCATATCCAACTACATCTCCTGTAATTCCTCCACCAAATGAAATTATGCAGTCCTCTCTATAAAAATTATTTTTAAATAAAACATTATGTATTTTATCTATACTTAAGTAACTTTTATTTTTTTCATTTGCATTAAAATTTAAAGTGTAAATTTTTTGATTTTTTAAATTTTTTAAAAGTAATTTTTTAAATTTTTTTGGTATCTTATTGTCAATTACGATCAAACATTTTGAAAATAATAATTTATTTTTTTGTAAAATATTTTTTAACTTTGGGATTAGATTGGTGCCAATATGAACTTCGTAATTTTTACTTTTAGTTTTAACCTTTATTATTTTTGATTTCATATTTTTTTATAATTTTATTTGCTATTTCATTTTTATTTAGCTGATCACAATTAATTGTGAAGTCTGCCAAACTATATATTTTATCTCTTTCATTTATTAGTCTCACTAGATCTGTTTCACTTAATGTCATAGCCAGAGGTCTTTTTTTGCTACCATTTATTCTTTTAATTATTATATCTTTTTTCCAATTCAACCAAAAACTAAAAGAACTCTTCTTACATTCTCTCCTAATATTAGTATTAATATATCCACCTCCACCTAGTGATAAAATTTGTTTCTCACCTTTTAAACATGATAATGTTATATCTTCCTCACATTCACGGAAAAATTTTTCTCCCTTATTTTTGAAAATTTCTGCAATTTTCATTTTTTCTTTTTCTTCAATTTTATTATCTATATCAATAAATTTAAGTTTGGTTTTTTTAGAAATCAATTTTCCTATTAATGTCTTTCCCGAGCCCATCATACCAACTAAAACTAGATTTTTATTTGATTCCATATATTTCTAAGTTGAAAAAACACAAATATGTCTTATTTTGATTTTACAAAATTATATGCTTTTAAAACATTATACTACAAAGGAATATAACATAATATGAAATTTGCAATTAAAGCAGGAATTATTTTTTTTATATTAATTTTATCTATTGTTGTTTTAAGTCAGATTGATTTCCCATCTCCTAACAAAAAAATTGAAGTGATTTTGCCTAATGAAAACTTTAAAACAATTAAGTAAAATAACTCTCAAAATAACCTTAATTTTATTTTTTTCTAATTGTTCTTTTGCAAATGAACCAATCGATATCTGGAAAATTGAAAAAAAAGACATCATTAACAAAGAAAATTCTACTTCAAATATAAATGCAAGTAATAATCTAAATACTAATACAACACTATCAGTTCAATCTAGTTCTGAGATAGAGATAAATAAAGAAATTGAGTCTTCCACAATAAAATTAGCAGGATTATATGACCCTGCACAGAATGGCTTAAAAATCGACATGTGGTCGAACAGCGATGGTGAGTTAATTAAAAGTATATTAAATAAAAATTTAAATAGAAACTTATCAGAATTTTCAAAAAAAATATTAGACATAGCTTTATTAACAAACTCATACATTCCTACAAATAATATTACTGAAGAGGAATTTTTAGAGTTTAAATTTAATCATTTAATAAATAAAAAAGATTTTGAATTAATTAAAGAATTTTTAATCAATAATTCTGAAGTTTCTAATAAAAATAAATTGATTAAATTTTATTCAGAATATTTTCTTTCAAACTCTGAAGTAAAAAAAGCATGTGAGATATTTAATATTAGTGGTACTATCACTGATAAGTATTTAAATAATTTTAAAATTTATTGTTTAATTCTAGAAGATAAAAAAGAACAAGCGCAACTACTTTTTGATTTGTCAAAAGAGTTGGATGAGATTGACATTTTTTTTGAAAATAAATTTAATATATTAATGGGTTACGCAAGCAAAGATGAAATAATTTCAGACGAAAATATTTTATATTTTCACTTATCTCATAAAACAAATAATGATTTTAATTATGAGCCAAAAATGGACTCACCTAGATATATCTGGAGTTATTTGTCGTCATCAAATATTCTTAAGAATGCAAATTCCTTTGATATTGAAAATCCAGAAGATTTAAGATTATTAGAAAGGGCAACTCATGAAAATGTATTTGATGAGAGAGAACTATTAGATACATATAAAAAATTTCAATTTAACATAACGCAACTATTAAATGCCAAAGATGCTTATAAGTTACTTCCAGATTATGAGGGCAGAGCTTTATTATATCAAAGATTACTTTTATCTGTTGATGTTGAGCAAAGATTAAGTATGGCTTCTGAATTATATAAATCTTTCCAAAAAAAAAAATTAGATAATGCGTTTGATAATGAAATCAAAGTAATTTTAAAAAAAATAAAAAAAGATGATGTTCCCTCAAATTTTACCACCTTTTATGAAAATCATACCGAAAATAAGTTAAAAAAAGAGAGAAAGATAAAATTTAATAATAAAAAAATACATCAGTCAAAATTATTAAATTACTTTTTAAATAAAACTAGTTTGCCTAAAGCTGAAAAGGAAACAAATGATATTTTGAAAAAAATTAAAAGAAATAAAAAATATGTTTTTTCTACAAAAGATATGATTCTTATTGAATCGCTTAAATCAGATGGTGTAAAAATAGATAAAAAATATTCAAACCTTTATGAATACAACTTTAAATTTTCCTCCGATATAAAACAAATGCTATCGAATGGAGAGTTAGGTTTATTATTAATTAAAATAGTAGATATTGTTGGTGAAAGTAACCTTGAAGATCTTGATATAAATACAGTGAATTTATTAGTTTCAACTATGAATGAGCTAAAAAATGTGGATTTAAGGAATGAAATTCTAATAGAAGTCTTGCCTTTAAAAGTCTAAATAATAAAAAAACTATGTCAGTAAAAGAACTAATCACAGTACCTGATGATATTCTTAGAAAAAAATCTGAGCCATTAAATAAAGTTGATGTTAATGAAAAAAAACTCATAAAAGATTTATTTGAAACTATGTACCATCACAATGGTATAGGTTTGGCAGCTGTTCAAGTAGGAATTCTTAAAAGAGTAGTTGTTTTAGACGTCTCAAAAGATGAAAATGAAAAAAAACCTTTATGCTTTATTAATCCACAAATAAAAACTTTAAGTGAAAAAATGTCTACTTATGAAGAAGGCTGTTTATCAATACCTAATACCTTTATTGAGATAGAGAGACCAGAAATTTGTATAGTATCGTATATAGATGAAAATGGTGATAAGAAAGAAATGGAATGCGATGGACTACTCTCAACATGTTTACAACATGAAATAAATCACCTCGATGGAAAACTAATCATTGATTATTTATCTAAAATAAAAAAAGATTTAATAATAAAAAAATTGTCTAAACAAAAAACTTCTAATAGAGTTATTGTTTAAATGTCAAATATTGTATTCATGGGCACACCGCAGTTTGCTGTGCCTATTCTAAAAAAAATTAATCAAAAATATAAAATTAACTGTGTTTTTACTCAGCCTCCAAGTAAATCAAATAGAGGTCAAAAGTTTACGAAATCACCAATTCATAAATGTGCAGAGGAACTTAATCTAAAAATTAAAACCCCAAAAAAAATTGATGAAGAATTTGAATACCTTAAAGAATTAAATTTAGATCTTGTAATTGTTGTTGCATACGGACAGTTAATTTCAAAAAAAATTCTTGATTTGAGTAAAAAAGGTTTTTTGAATATTCATGCTTCATTATTACCAAAATGGAGAGGGGCGGCACCGATCCAAAGATCGATTTTAAACATTGAAAAAAAAACTGGCATATCATTTATGAAAATTAATGAAAAATTAGATTCTGGACCAGTATGTAATAAATATTCAGTAGATATTCTTGACCAAGATAATGCAGAAACTTTGTCTGATAAACTATCTTATTTGAGTAAAGAAAAAATTTTAGAAAATGTGCAAAATGTTTTAGAAGGAGAAGCAATATTTAAAGAGCAAGATCATACAAAAGCTACATACGCAAAGAAAATTCAAAAAATAGAGGGAAAGATAGATTGGCATAATAATGCTCGTAAAATAATTGCTCAAATAAATGGATTGTATCCAAAACCTGGTGCATGGTTTGAGCTTAACAACAAAAGACATAAAATATTAAAAGCCAAAATAAACAAGCAGTCAGCAAAAATCGGTGAAGTAATCGATGAACAAATGACAATAGCATGTGGTGAAAATTCAATAGATATTATTGAGATACAAAAAGAGGGCAAGAATCCTCAATTAATAAAGGAATTTTTATTAGGGAATAAGGTTAGAAAAGGAACAATAATTACAAGTGAATAGATATCAGATTCTAGTAGAATACGAAGGCACTTTATACAATGGTTGGCAAATTCAAAAAAAAGGTAAGTCAATCCAGGAAAATATTGAGATTGTCTTATCTAAACTATTAAAAGAAAAAATAAAAATTTATGGGTCTGGACGAACAGACACAGGAGTTCATGCTAAAGAGCAATCAGCTCACTTTGATACTACAAACAAAATTATTCAAAAAGATAAATTATTGAATTCACTAAACTTCTTTTTAAATAAAAAAAAAATATCTATTTTAAAAATAAAGAAAAAAAATAAACTTTTTCATTCAAGATATTCTGCAAAAGAAAGACGGTACACGTACTTAATTAGAAATGATGCTTCTCCTTCAGTTATCAATTTTAACAGAGAGTGGCATATTAAAAAAAAAATTGATGTTGAATTGATGAAAAAGGGAGCAAAAAAATTAATTGGAACTCATGATTTTTCAACTTTTAGAGCATCTAATTGTGCTGCAAAAAGTCCGGTAAGAACCATGAAAAAAGTAAAAATAACCAAAGTTAAAAATGTTATAAAAATTCAATTTGTGTCAAAATCATTTCTTAAGAGTCAAGTTAGATCCATGGTTGGTTCACTTAAATACCTTGGTGAAAAAAAATGGAACTTAAAAAGATTTACCAGTATATTTAAATCAAAATCTAGAAAAAATTGTGCTCCCATTGCCCCTGCACATGGTTTATATCTTGAGAAAATTATTTATTAGATTTCTTTTTTTTCTTTTTTATTCTCCATCTTGATCCCTCTCTAACTATGTAACCACAACAATTTTTGGAGCCACACTTACAAGGAAAATCCTTATAGTTTTCATCAAAACTAAACCCATAATCATAAGTTAGTTCCTCATTTTTATTTATATCTTTAATAGAACTAATCCATAATTTTAAACCTTTGCCTTCAACTTCACAGTTAGGATCACAAGAGTGATTAATAAGTCTTGCAGTATTGTAAGCAAAATCACCGTCTAAATCATATCTATTATTTAAGTTAAAAAGATAAATCGCTTTATCATTATCAAATTTTGGATTATTTTCGGTCTGTTTTTTTGTAATTATTTTGCCTGTGTAGTAAATAATCTTAGTTCCTTTTTTTATATTTTTAGATGCAAACAGTCCCCTGTTATCAATATTTGATGATTTTTGTTTATATAGTTTCATGATTATGTATTTTCCGACTCGATTAATGCATTTACATGATAATTAGCGCTTTCAGCAAGTGCTTTTAGGTCGTATCCACCTTCTAATAAAGATACCACTTTCCCATTAGTAAATTTATTAGTGGCTTTTAGTGTTCTTCTTGTTATTTCATAAAAATCTTTGGATGAAAGTTCAAATTGAGCTAATGGATCGTTCTTGTGAGCATCAAAGCCAGCAGAAAAGATTAGGTAATCAGGCTTATATTCAATTAACCTATCTAAAACTCTATCATAAGCATTAAAATACTCCTCAGAATTTGTGCCAGCAGGAAGAGGTATATTAAGAGAATTATTATACTTTCCCTTATCTTTTTCTGAGCCACCACCTGGATAAAATGGATATTGATGTGTTGATATATAAAGTGAATTTTTGTTGTCATACATAACATCATAATTTCCATTTCCCCAATGAACATCAAAATCTACACATGCAATTCTTTTATAATTATATTTTTTAATTAAATAATTAACTGCAACACCTGCATTAGAAATACAGCAAAAGCCCATTGATTTGTTTTTTTCAGCATGGTGTCCTGGTGGTCTTACAACACAAAAAGCATTTTTATATTTTTTGCTCTCAATTCCATCTATTGCACTTATAGCTGATCCTGCAGCTTGAAATACTGCATCCTTACTTCCAGGCGATACAACTGTATCACCATCTAAAAAATTATAGCCACTTTTAGGAAATGAGTTATTTAAATTATTAATATAATCTTCAGAATGAGTCATATTAAGAATATCATTAGGAACAACATCTGGCTTATCCCAAAGCAGTTCTTTATTTTTTTTTAAAGTATCAATTATTGAAACCACTCTCTTCGGTTGCTCTGGATGACCATCGCCTGTTATATGTTTTTCTGAAGATTCAGATGTTATAATTGCAGTTTTCAAGTAAAATAATTGTGTAAGATATTCTTATAAATTTTAGTTAACTTTTTTAAATCTGAGATCGATGTTCTCTCGTTAACCATATGAATAGTATTATTTCTTAACCCCAGCTCAAGACGTGGTATCGAACCTAAAAATCTGCTGTCACTTGTACCACCTCTACAATTTAATTTTGCATTGTTCCCTGTAACTTTTTTTACAACTTTTTTTACCATATAAATTTCTTTATTTGGTACTGTGTAAAATGCTTCTCCACTTACTTTATATTCTATTTTTGTTTTGCAATTTTCTTTTTTTGCAACTGTATTAATAATTTTACTAAGTTTTTTTTTCAAAGATGTTGATTTATAAGATGAATTAAACCTAACATTAAATTTAGCACTTGCAGATTGCGGGACTACATTTTCAGATATATTATCCACATTCATTTTTGTAAATTCTAAATTTGATGGTGGCATATACTTTGTTCCTTTGTCTAGTGGAACACTTTTGAGTTTAGATATTAATTTAGCAAGAGCAGTACATGGATTTATATATGTCCCATAAAATGCAGAGTGTCCACTTTTTCCATACACTGTAACTGTTGCATTCATAGAACCTCTTCTTCCAATCCTGATTTCATCCCCAACTGATTTATTTGATGACGGTTCGCCTACTATTGAAAAGTCAATTTTTTCTCTTTTTTTCTTTAAATATTTCATAACAGCTGGACAACCATGACCCGTAGTTTCTTCATCAGCTGTAATTATTATTGATATAGAACCTTTAAATTTTTTATTTTTAATAAAATTACTTACAGCACTTATCCAACATGCTACACTACCCTTCATGTCTTGAGATCCTCTGCCATATAAATATCCTTTTTTTACTACTGCTTTAAATGGCGGAAACTCCCAATTATTTAGGTTAGCAACAACATCTGTATGACCCAAATAATTAATGTTAGGTTTTGATTTACCAAATTTTGCATATAAATTTAATGCAGGTTTAGCACCTGCACCTTTTGATTTTATTATCTGACATTTAAAACCTAATGAGGAAAGTTTCTTTGAAAGAAACTTCATAATCCCTTTATCTTCTGTTTTAATAGTTTGAAATTTTATTAGCTCTTGAGCTAACTTTAGTTCATTATAAGTTTTCATTAATTTATTCTCTTAAAAGATCGTTTATTGAAGTCTTTGATCTTGTTTTTTCGTCTACTTGTTTGATTATCACCGCGCAATATAACGATGGAGCACTTGAATTATTTTTATCTGGTAGAGAACCTGGAACAACAACAGAATATGGTGGAATTTTACCGTAGCTTATTTCACCTGTTTTCCTGTTAACAATTTTTGTTGATTGTCCAATATACATTCCCATACTTAAAACAGAACCTTCGCCAACTATCACTCCCTCTACAACCTCGGACATTGCCCCTAAAAAGACATTGTCCTCAATGATTGTTGGTAATGCTTGTGCAGGCTCTAAAACTCCTCCAACGCCGCTACCTGCAGAGATATGGCAATTTTTTCCAATTTGAGAACAGCTACCTGCTCTTGCAAAAGTATCTATCATTGTTCCCTCATCAATGTATGCTCCTATATTCACATAGCATGGCATTAAAACAGCATTCTTGCCAACAAAAGATCCTTTTCTCACTGGAGAATTAGGAACCATTCTGAAACCAGCTTTTTCATGGTCCTCTTTAGACCAACCTGCCGTCTTACCTTTTAAAAGATGCGCTTTGTCATACCAACTACTGTAAGGACCATTTAAATTTTCCATTGGGTACATTCTAAAACTTAACATAATTGCTTTTTTTATATGTTGATGTGTTACCCACTCACCATTAATTTTTTCTGCTACTCTGACTTTGCCACTATCTAAGTCATCAATAATTTGATTAACAGTATTTTTTAAACTTTCATCTGAGTTAGGACTTACTTGGTCTCTATTTTCCCAGGCATCATTGATTATATTTTCTATGCTCATAAATTTAAGAACTTTTTAATAACCTTATTTCTTTTAAAAATAAAGAGAGATTTTCGATTTTATAGTCGATGTAATCTTTATCAGACTCTTTTTTACCCCAGTATTCATTATTGATAAGCCAAGCAGTTATTGTCCCTCGCTCTTTACCTATTGATAAATTTTTAGCTATATCCTCGATATAAAGAGTCTCTTTTGGATTAATCTTAAATTTATCAACCATAAGATCAAAAGCTTTAGCTTCAGGCTTAGGGTGATATTTTGCGTCTACGATATCAAATATATCTTTAAATTGGTCTTCAATGCCAAGAGTTTTCACTATATTTTTTACGTGAGCTCTACTTCCGTTTGTGAATACAAATTTATTTAAATCAATTTTTTCTAGCTCATTTCTTAAGATAAGATCTTTTTCCATAAATGAAAGATCAATGTCATGAACATACTCCAAGAATTCTTCAGGTGGTATATCATGATGTATCATCAATCCATTTAAGCTAGTGTTGTATTTGTGAAAATAATCTCTTTGTAATTCTTTAGCTTTTAAAAGATCTAAGTTGAGCTTATTTGAAATATATTTTGTCATCCTCTTACTAACTTGGCCAAAAACTGCTTCTAAATCATTATATAAAACTCCATCACAGTCGAACAAAATATTCTTTATATTTTTTAAATTATTCATTTTCTTATCAATGTTCCCGCACCCTTGTCAGAAAATAACTCAAATAGTATTGAATGTGGTTTTCTCCCATCAACAATAACTACACCTCTAACACCATTAGATATTGCATCTAAACAAGTGTTTATTTTTGGTATCATTCCTCCAGAAATAATATTATTTTTTAACATTTCATTGGCTCTATTGAGATTTATTTCAGATATAAGTTTTTGATTTTCATCAAGAACTCCTTCAACATCTGTCATCAAAAGAAGACGTCTGGCATCGATCTCTTTTGCAATTGAACCTGCTGCAACATCTGCATTAATATTATAAATTCTGCCGTCATCACCCAATCCTAAAGGGACAACAATTGGAATTTGTTTATTATTAATAAAATTTAATATTTTCTCTTTGCTAATTTTTTTTGGTTTCCCGACATATCCCAATTCTTTACTTTCAGGAATAATATTAATTACATTATTTTCTTTAGGTGATATTGAACATACATTAGTGTTTTTAGATTTTAATTCATTTAAAATCTCTAAATTAAGCTCTAGTAAAGCCTCTTCTATATATCTTATTGTTTTTTCGTCTGAAACTCTAAGCCCTTTAATAAATCTTGTTTCAATATTATTTTCATCTAACTTTTTTTTAATATTTTTACCTCCACCATGAACGACTATTGCTGATAAACCGATTTTGTTTATTACTGAAATATCTTCTATGAACTGATTAAATAGTTTTTTATCTAATAAAACAGATCCACCACATTTAATTACTATTACCTCGGATTGATATTTGTTTATATATTTTTCAACCTCATTAATATTTGGCCCATCTGCTGGAATAATCTTATCTAATTCCATCAATTAAACTGTTTTAACTGAAGTTCTCTTCATTATTACATATTGTTGTGCCATTGTAAGCACGTTATTAATTGTCCAATATATAACTAATCCTGATGGAAAAGGTGCTAGTATCACTGTTAGGAATACAGGAAAAAACATAAATATTTTTTGCTGAATTGGATCTGGTGGTGTTGGATTAAGTTTTTGTTGCATCCACATTGTTACACCCATTGCTACTGGCCAAGCTCCTATAATTAAAAATGACGGCACATCATATGGTAACAAACCAAATAGATTAAATAAACTTGTTGGATCTCTTTCACTTAGATCATGTATCCAACCAAAAAAAGGCTGATGTCTCATTTCAATTGTAACAAACAACATTTTATAAATTGCAAAAAAGAATGGTATTTGAATTAATATAGGCAAACATCCACTTACAGGATTCACTTTCTCTCTTTTGTAAAGAGCCATCATTTCTTGCTGTAGCTTCATTTTATCTTCCTTATGAAGCTCTTTAAGCCTAACCATTTCGGGTTGAAGAACTTTCATTTTTGCCATTGATCTAAATGAGTAGTTAGCAAGAGGAAAAAATAATATTCTTATACAAGCGGTAATTAGTATAATTGCAATTCCATAGTTACCTGTCAATTTAAAGAAATAATCTGATATCAAAAATATTGGTTTTGTTAAAAAATAAAGGAAACCCCAATCAATTGCTAAATCAAATTTATTAATATTTAGTTTTTCCGCATAACCATCAACAACATCCACTTCTTTTGCTGCAATAATCACTTTTACCTGATTAGTTCTACTTTCATTAGCTCTGACTTCTGTTGCAGCAGTCTCTATGAAGTTAGCTTTAAATTTATCTTTATAATCGAAATCCGATCTAAAACTTTTATTATTTTCTGGGATTAAACTTGTTATCCAATATTTATCTGTAATACCCATCCATCCTTTGTTAGCATTTACAGAGTACTTCTTGTCTCTGATGTCATCGTAATCTTCTTCAACAAGATTATCATCAAAAACACCCAATAAACCTTCATGTAATATATAAAAATCTGTTACATCAGGAGCTAGGTTTCTAATAATCTGCCCGTAGGGATAAAAGTTATAAGTATTTTGAGTATTATTCGTAATTTTTTGATTAACAGTAAATAAAAATTTATCATCTATACTTATTTCTTTCTCAAAAGTTATATTCTGCTCGTTATTCCATACTAATTTAATTGGACTGTTCGGTGTTAGTAATTTATTGCCTACAACTTCCCATTTTGTATTTGAATTAGGAACTTCGATATCCTTATTATTTATAGCCCAACCTGTTTCTATATAATAACCATTTTCAGACTCTTTAGGATTAAGCAAAACTACATTTTCATCAGAATCTAAAGTTTCAGTGTATTTCTTAAAGATTAAGTCATCGATTAATGATCCCTCTAGAGAAATAGAACCTTTAATATTTTCATTTTCAAAAAGTATCCTTTCAACTTTGTTAATTGCTTCCGATCTAGAAATTTTATTATTCTCAATATTTTGCTCTATTTTTGGTGCTTCGTTTAGTTGAAGATTGTTTTTATTTTGATCATTATTAGTTATCTGGTTTGGATCAGGACTTGGTGGAGCAAAAAATAATCCATAGAGAATTATTACTGCTGCACTTAATGAAATTGCTGCTATTACGTTTCTTGTGTCCATTATTTAATATTCTTTTTCTTTACAGGATCATACCCATGTCCTCCTCCCAAAAATTTTACAGGATGACAAGATAAAATTCTTTTAATGCCTTTGTAACAACCTTTTAAAACACCATATTCATTTAAACTTTCAATAAAATACTCTGAACAGGTTGGAAGATATCTACAATTATTACCTAGAACAGGTGAAATGAAATATTTATAAGATTTAATTAAATATATTAATCCTTTTTTAATCATAACTATCTAATTTTTTTTAACTCATTAAAAAGTTTTATTTTAATAAAATTGTACTTATCATCTAAAACAGATTTTCTAGCAATTAATAAGTAACTATAGTTAAGATTTATTTTAATTTTTTTTAAAGCCTCATTCATCATATTTCTTAATCTTCTTTTAATTTTGTTTCTTATAACAGCTGTACCAATTTTTTTTTTTGTGATAAAACTTATATTAAAATATCTATTACTTTTATTTTCTAATCTCCTATAAAAAATTGTTGAATATCTATTTGAAATTTTTTTACCATTTAAAATAAATTTAAAATCTTCATTTTTGGATAAACTTTTTAATTTAACTCGCATTAAACAGTGAGTTTTTTTCTGCCTTTACTTCTTCTTCTTCTAATTAGTTTTCTTCCACCTTTAGTCTTCATTTTAGACCTAAAACCATGCCTTCTTTTTCTCACTTTTTTACTAGGTTGGTATGTTCGTTTCATATAAAGGCTTCTTTTTTGTTAAATTTCGGTAGTTATACAATTTAATGTATATAAGTACAGCGATTTTTAATAAATTAGAACAAAATGGAAAATGAAAATAAATTAAAAATTATTCTCGGTATTATATATCTTTCCATAGTTACTGGCTTTTTGTTGCTTTTTTTTAGCTATTTCTCATTTGATGACTTTTCAAGTTTTGAACTTATAAAAAATAATAGAGACAAATTAAATGATATCAAAAATTCTAATCTTTTAATTGCTAGCATATTATTTTTTATTGGAGTGATTATTTGGGTTATGCTCTTAGGGTTTGGTTCACCAGTTTTCTTAGTTGGAGGATTTATATTTGGTAAATGGATTGGAACAATACTTATTGTGTTTGGTTTATCAATTGGAGCAACTCTTTTATACATCAGCGCAAATTATTTTTTTAAAGATTTAATAAAAAAAAAATTTTCATTAAAGTTTTCTAATCTTACTGAAAAATTTAAAGAAAATGAATTTACTTTTTTTCTGATATATAGATTTGTTGGCGGGATACCTTTCTTTCTTTCAAACATTTTGCCAACATTATTTAATGTTAAAATTAAAAATTTCTTTTTAGGATCTGTTATTGGAATGACCCCTCAGCTATTTGTTGGTGCTTCACTTGGTGCAGGACTAAATAAAGTAATTGAAAACAATCAAGAACTTCCAAGCATTTTTGATATAATTTTAACTCCAGATATTTATGCGCCAATAATTGGTATGATAATTTTGGTTTTAATTGGACTTATAATAAGAAAAAGATTCTTCAAATAACTGGTGCCCTCACCCAGAATTGAACTGGAAACTCATCCTTACCATGGACGTGTTATACCATTTAACTATGAGGGCTTTTTAATTATAATTAGTGTATAAAATTGTTTTTTTCAAATAAATGCCTTAATTTTTTGAGAAAATCGGGTATATCTAAATTAGGTAAATGATATGGGAATTCACTACGACTATAAATCGACAAGAGGAGCTAAAGCTATGGAGAAGCAGGCTAAGAGAGAAAAAAAGCTTGCTGAGAAAAGAGCAAAGAAAATAGCTAAACAAGGTGAACCCAAAACTCCAGAAGATAAAACAATACCAATCGATCAAATAATAACTTTGGATCACCTTACCAATCCAGATAAAAAATAATCAAGATGGACAGGAAGAAGGATAAAAAAGCTAAACTCGAAGAAGCTTTGCGTAAAAATTTAAGAAAAAGAAAAATTTTCCAAAGAAAAAATAAAAAAAAAAAATAAATGTCGGTACAATCAGATAAATGGATAATCAAAATGGCAAAAGATCATGCAATGATTTCACCATTTGAAGATAAACAAATAAGGGAAGGAAAAATTTCATTTGGTGTTTCCTCATACGGGTATGATGCAAGAGTATCTAATGAATTTAAAATATTTACCAATGTTAACTCCGAAATAGTAGATCCAAAAAATTTTAAACCAACAAATTTTGTAACAAAAGAATCTAATGAATGTATTATTCCGCCAAATTCTTTTGTTTTAGCAAGAACAGTCGAATATTTTAAAATTCCTAGTGATGTTTTAGTTATTTGTTTAGGTAAGTCCACGTATGCCAGATGTGGAATAATTGTTAACGTAACACCTTTGGAACCGGGATGGGAAGGTCATGTGACTCTTGAATTTTCTAACACAACTCCATTACCAGCCAAAATATATGCAAATGAGGGCGTAGCTCAATTTATATTTTTAAAAGGGAATGAGAAGCCAGATGTTTCATATGCTGACAGAAATGGAAAATATATGGGCCAAAAAGGGGTAACGCTTCCCAAAATTTAAAATGGATAAATTTAAAATTAATGGTCCCTCTAAGATCAGAGGAGAGGTATCAATTTCTGGAAGTAAAAATGCTGCTCTACCAATACTTGCTGCAACTTTACTCTTTGATAAAAATGTAACAATTAAAAATCTTCCACGAGTTAAAGATATAGATACAATGCTTAACTTGCTAAAATCACTAGGAAGAAAAATTAGCTTTAAAAATAATAAAAAAATCGCGATAATCTCAAAAGGGAAAAAAAATAATTTTTTTGCACCTTACTCTCTAGTAAAAACAATGAGAGCAGGAATTTTAGTTCTTGGTCCTTTATTGGCAAAAAATAAAAAAGCAAAAGTAAGTAGCCCAGGTGGTTGCAGCATAGGAGTAAGACCAATAGATATACATTTAAAAGCTATATCAAAGTTAGGTGTTAAAACACAAATTGAAAAAGGATATGTTAATGCAAAAGCTGAAGGAGGATTAGTTGGCTCAGAAATAAGATTTTCAAAAATATCTGTTGGAGCTACTGAAAATTTGATTCTCGCTGCTTGTCTTGCAAAAGGAACAACAACAATAAAGAATTGTGCTATTGAGCCTGAGATCAAGGATTTGACAAATTTTCTTAAAACAGCTGGCGCTAAGATCAAATGGATTGGTAAAAGAACTTTAAAAATAGAGGGAGTAAAAACATTAAAAAGTATAACTTACTCAATCATGAATGATAGAATTGAAGCAGGTACTTTTTGTGTTGCCGCATGTTTGAACAGTGGAAATTTAAAAATTAAAAATTTCGAGCCAAAAGTTATCAATACAGAGATAAATTTACTTAAGAAAATTGGTGCAAAGATAAAAACTACAAAAAATACAATTCAAATTAAGGGACCAAAAAAGATTAAAAGTTTGGATTTTTTAAAAACTGGTGAATATCCAAACTTCCCCACTGATTTGCAAGCTCAAATTATGGTATTATTAACCAGAGCAAATGGGAAAAGTACAATTGAAGAAAACATATTTGAAAACAGATTTATGCATGTTCCAGAATTAAAAAGATTAGGTGCAAAAATAAATATTAAAGGTAATAAGGCAATTATTGAAGGAACTAATAATTTAGAGGGAGCTGAGTTAATGTCTAGTGATTTAAGGGCATCAGTAGCTTTAGTTTTAGCAGCTTTTATTTCAAGAGGAACATCTATTATAAATAGAGTATATCATTTAGATCGAGGTTATGAAAAAATCGAAAATAAATTAAAAAAAATTGGAGTAAAAATAAAAAGAATATCTTAGTGAATAATTTTTTAAAGAAAGTAATCGCTCAATCTCCAGACGACTTACAAATTATATCAGCTATATGCGCAGAGTCTAAAGTCAAAATTTCTGATATAAAATATTTGCCATCTACAAAAATTTTTTTACTTTCTGTTTTAAGAATAGATAAGGAAACAGATAGTAGCAAACCTATTAATAGTGTTATAAAATTTGAATTCATTGAAAGTTCCAAGTCTAAAAACATTAACCAGTCCAATGCAGATTTAACTTTAGAATTATTTGCAATTGATATTTTTAAAAAAAGAGAAAATTTTGAAATAGTTCTGTTATTTTCAAAAAATGGAATTATAACACTGTCCACAGAAGTTATTGATGTAACGTTAGAAGACCAAAAAATTGAAAATGATAAAAGTAATTAATTGTAAGAAAAAAAGTTATAAAAGAGAATTAGCATCTTTTTTGGATAAAAGAAGATCTGGAAAAGCAGTAGACACTTCGATAGTTCCAAAAATTTTAAAAGACATCAAAATTAATGGAAGAAAAGCACTTTTAAAGTATGAGAAAAAATTTAGTAAAAATACAGAGATAGTTCCTTCAAAAGATAAAGTAAACAAAGCAATTAATACATTAGAACCTAAGATTAAAAAAAGTATCGATTTAGCCTATAATAGAATTTTTAAGTTTCATTCACTACAAAAACCAAAAAATATTAAGTATGTAGATAATTTTAAAAATAAACTTGAATATAAGCATGTGCCACTACGGTCTGTAGGGATTTATGTACCAGCTAATTTACCATCCACGTTATTAATGAACGCAGTACCTGCAAAAATTTCTGGTGTAAAAAGAATTGTCTTGGCCAATCCAAAACTTAATGGAAAACTAAATCCTGCTGTTCTTTATGCAGCTAAAAAAGTTGGAATTAATGAAATTTACTCAATGGGTGGTGCTCAAGCTATAGCAAGTTTAGCATACATTCAAAAAGTGAATAAAATTGTAGGGCCTGGAAATATTTATGTTGCAAGAAGCAAACGTGAAGTCTTTGGTGATGTTGGAACAGAAGGTATGGTTGCTGGGCCTAGTGAAATTTGTGTTTTAGCAGATGGTAAAACTGATCTAAATCAAGTTATAACATCTATGATTGGACAAGCAGAGCATGATGTAAACTCCCAGTGTATTTTAATTACGAAAGATAAAAAATTAGCAAATAAATTTAATATAGAAATAAAAGAAAGTATCAAAAAAGTTCAAAGGAAAAGAGTTGTTTTAAAAAGTTTAAAAAACAATGGATTAATTGTGTTAGCCCAAAATGATAAGCAAATAATAGAAGCAATTAATGAAGTTGCTCCAGAGCACTTAGAAATTAATGTGTCTAATTATAAAAAGTATTTAAATCAAATTCATAATGCAGGAAGTATTATGATTGGAAAGTATTCTCCAATGGCTGTCTCAGATTATAATGTTGGTTCTAACCATGTATTACCAACTTTAGGATCTGCAAAATTTTCATCTGGACTAAATCTTAGTGAATTTTATAAAAAAATTAGCCATATAACACTTACAAAAAAAGGTATTGAGAAATTAGGAGAATCCGCTACACATCTCGCTGAGTATGAAGAACTAGATAATCATGCTCAAAGTATTAAATCAAGAATGAGGAGATAATAATTTGAGTAAACAGGATACGTTGGAGTTTGAGGGTGTAGTAACAGATCTTCTTCCTAATGCTATGTTTAGAGTTAAACTAGACAATGGTCATAATGTTACGGCTCACACAGCAGGAAAACTCAGAAAAAATCGTATTCGTGTTTTACAAGGTGATAGAGTAAAATTGGAAGTATCTCCATACGATTTATCAAAGGGTCGTATAATTTTTAGATCTTAATATGGCTTCGTAGCTCAGTTGGTAGAGCAGAGCCCTGAAAAGGCTTGTGTCGCTGGTTCGAGTCCCGCCGAAGCCACCACTCCATGTGGTATTAATATCCATCATTATGCTTGCATTCAAAATTAAAATCTAATACCTATCCATCAGCTATTTATAGCTAATTATATAATAACAAAGAAAGAGTAACTAAAGTATGAGTACATTAAAAGGTAAAGTAAAGTGGTTCAACGGTAAGAAGGGCTATGGTTTTATTGAAAGAGAAGACGGAGAAAAAGATTGTTTCGTTCATGCATCAGCAGTAAGAGAAGCAGGTTTAAGATTTTTGAATGAAAACGATGCTATAGAATTCGAAATTCAAGACGGCGAAAAAGGTCCAAGCGCTGTAAATTTGAAAAAATTAGGTTAATAAAATTTAATTCATCAAAAACATTTGTATAGGAATAGTATATGTTAAAAAGCATAGCTATTCCTGTGCAAAACCTTTTCTTGCTTGCATTTAAAAAAAAAAATGCTAATTACACAGCAATGAATAAATTCGTTATTATTAACAGAGAAACTCACAGACATCATTTTCATGCTGGCTGCAAGCTAGCTTTTTAATTATTTATAAATTTAATTTTATCCACATTTAGTATAAAACAGTAGAAGGAGCACGGGTAGCTCAGTCGGTTAGAGCAGCGGTTTGTGGAACCGAAGGTCGACAGTTCGAATCTGTCCCCGTGTACCAAAAAATGAATAAAGAAAAAAAATTGTCTGCAAATACCCCTTCGGGTTTTGTTGATAGATACGGAAAAGAATTAGCGTTAAAAGAAAATTTAATTGCTAAGATTGAGGAAAATTTTTTAAAATTTGGTTTTTCTAAGCTAGAAACCCCAAGTTTTGAAATATCAGAAAATATAGGAAAATTTTTACCAGATGAAGATAGGCCAAGTTCTGGTGTATTTGGTTTTCAAGAGGAAAATAATAGTTGGATATCATTACGTTATGATTTAACTGCGCCATTAGCAAGATACGTATCTCAAAATTATTTAAATATCTCAAA
The DNA here is from genome assembly GCA_902594705.1 of uncultured Pelagibacteraceae bacterium. GTDB lineage: Bacteria > Pseudomonadota > Alphaproteobacteria > Pelagibacterales > Pelagibacteraceae > Pelagibacter. Next base: position 20,542 of record CACJNI010000003.1, on the reverse strand, counting down.
TCCTTTTAAAAGATATCAGATTGGTAATGTATGGCGAAATGAGAAACCTGGTCCTGGTAGATTTAGAGAGTTTACACAAGCCGATTGTGATATTATTGGATCTAGTAATCCTTTAGCAGATGCTGAGATGTGCAATCTTTTAGCTGACACATTAAATTTCTGTGGCTTAGAAAAAAATCAATATCAAATCAAATTAAGTAATAGAAAACTAATTCAAGGACTTATTGAAAATTTAAAAATTTTAGAAAGCAAACAACAACTTACTGTTTTGAGAGCTATAGATAAACTTGATAGAGTTGGAACTGATGGTGTTAAACAATTGCTTACAACAGGACGTGAAGACAAATCTGGTGATAAAACTATTGGAGCAAAACTCTCTGATAATCAAGCTGAAGCGATAGTCAGTTTTATAAATATGAAATCTTTAGATGAAATTAAGTCAGCTATACCAAACAAATTAGTTGAAGATGGTGTTGATGAATTAAATAAAGTTTTAGATGGAATAAGTTATTCATCTAATTTTGATCAAATAATTTTTTCTCCTGAAGTTATCAGAGGACTTGAATATTATGATGGCCCAATATTTGAGGCAAATTTAACATTCAAAGTTAAAAATCAAAAAAAACAAGAAGTTGAGTTTGGATCAGTTGGTGGAGGTGGAAGATATAATTCTTTAGTTTCAAGATTTAAAAAAGTAGACTTATCTGCAACAGGTGTATCTATAGGTCTTGATCGTTTGTTATACGCTTTAGTTCAATTAAACAAAATCGAGGTTAAAAATTATTCACCAATAATAATATGTGTTTTAGATGAAAAATATCTCTCGAATTATTATGAATTGTTATTACAACTTAGAAATCAAAATATAAGATCTGAAATTTATCTAGGAGACTCAGGTTTGAAATCTCAATTAAAATATGCTGATAAAAGGAGCTCACCAGCTGTAATTCTTTGTGGGGAAGATGAATTTAAAGATAATAAAATTACTATAAAAAAATTAAACTCAAACTTAGACGAAACATCAAAAAATTTATCTAGAGAAGAGTGGAAAAAATCTGAAAATACTCAAATTACATTTGATAAGGAGAACCTGATTGATGAAATCAAAAAACTTATCTGAGAATATTTTAAAAATTATTAAGTCAAATGGATATAAATATATTGATCTTGATACTGTTATTGACACCAATTTAATATTGGAAAGGTCAGGAGAAAGTTTCAAAAGATTTATATTTTCTTTCAATGATCAATTAGGAAATGAACTTTGTTTAAGACCTGATTTAACAATTGCATCTTGCGTTAGATATTTAAATCATAATAAGAAAACTAGTGAAAAAATTTTCTATAGTGGTCAAGCATTTAGAAAAGGACTAAATAAAAAAGATTCTGTAATCAGAAATCAAATTGGTTTTGAAATATTGGGATCTTTTACTGAAAAAAAAGATGATAAAAAAATAATAGAAACTTCACTAAAAGCATTATCAAAAATTAAATATAAAAGCGGAAATTTAGTAATAGGTAACATAGAAATTTTTAGGCTTTTATTAGATAAATTGGATTGTCCGGCAAGATGGAAATTGAGATTACAACGTCATTTTTGGAGAGAAAAATATTTTAATGATTTACTTAAACGACTGGAGACCAACTCTGACATTGATCCAACAATTGTTGAAATAGATAAAAAAAAATATTCTAGGATGATAAATGGAAACCAAAAAAAAGAAGTTGCCGGAAGATCAATAGAAGAAATATTATTGAGATTTGACTCAAAGATTAAAGATCCAAGAAGAACAAAAAAAGGAAGTAATGTTGTAAAAATTTTAAAAGAGTACTTAAAAATTGAGTGTCCAATTAATCAAGCATCTAAAAAGTTAAATTTATTTTTTAAAAAAAACAAAATTAATCTTAGAGTTCAGAATGATTATTTTCCAATAACTAAAAATAAAGTTAATAAATTAAATGTAAGATTTAATTCATCTTTTGGAAGACATCTCGAATATTATACTGGTTTGGTATTTAAGATTGATATTAAATCAAAGTCTGAGAAATTAAATATTAGAGGTGGTAGATACGATTCTTTAATTAAAGATCTTGGCTTTAAAAAAAATATACCAGCTGTTGGAGCTGCTATTAACTTAGAAAAAATATGATAATTTGGTTAGCTTCATATCCCAAAAGTGGAAATACTTGGTTGAGATCTTTAATAGCAAATTATTATTTTTCAGAAACAGGTGATTTTAATTTTGAACTTTTAGAAAAAATAGACTCTTTTCCAAGCAACAAATATTTTAGAAAGTATTTAGATAAATTTAACCAGCCTCACGATACTTCAAAGTATTGGATAAAGGAGCAAGAAAAAATTAATCAATACAAAGGTTTGAAATTTTTTAAAACCCATAATGCACTTTGCAAAATAGATGGTAATCAATTTACTAATAAAGAAAATACGTTGGGCGTTATTTATATAATAAGAGATCCAAGAAATGTAATCACTTCATTATCAAACCATTATCAAATTTCTGTCGATGAAGCCTTTCAATTTATGACAGATGAAAAAAGAGGAATTGTTTCTAAAGAAAAAGAGAGATTTTTAGGATTTCAAGCACTTTTTTCATGGAAGTTAAATCAGAAATCATGGATAGATAATAAATTATATCCAGTTTTAACTGTAAGGTATGAAGATCTACAAAATGATGCACTAAATACTTTTAAACAAGTTATTAACTTTATTCATAAAGCTTCTAAATCAGATGAAAAATTTAATAAAGAAAAAGCATTAAAATGTATAAGAAATTGCAATTTTAATAATTTAAAAAAACTAGAGGACGAAAAAGGTTTTGCAGAAGCAATTACAAAAAAAGGTTCTGACGAAAAAATAAAATTTTTTAATTTAGGAAAAGATAATGATTATAGGAAATTACTTAATGAGAATTTAATAAACAAAATGAACAATTTATTTCAGGAAGAATTAGTAAAGTATAAATATGAGTAAAAACATCATTAAAATTGGAATTCCAAGTAAAGGTCGTTTACGGTCTGGAGTATTAAATATTTTTAAAAAAAAGAAATTAAAAATTCTATCTGAAAGAGGTGAGAGAGACTTATTTGGATTTATCAAAGGAAAAAAAAATATAGTTATTTATTATCTTCATGCTAGAGAGATAGTAGAACGTCTTGCAGATGGATCTTTAGATATTGGTTTTTCTGGATATGATTTATTAATGGAAAGCGAAATTAATATTCAAAAAAAGGTGATTGTAAAAAAAAAGTACAATTTTGGAGAGGCTACATTGGTAGTTGCAATTCCAGATGATTGGATAGATGTACAAACAATGCCTGATCTTGAAGAAATAGCTTTTGAATTTAAAGATAAAAAAAGAAATAGATTACGTATAGCTACAAAATATCCTAATCTAACTAGAGAATTCATGTTCTCAAGAGGAGTTACACAATTTAAATTAGTAAAGAGTCTCGGCGCAACAGAGATATATCCATTTACTGGATCATCAGAAATTATAACTGATATAACTTCAACAGGAGCAACCTTAAAAGCTAATAAATTAAGGATATTAAAAGATGGAATAATTCTTAAATCCCAAGCGTGTTTAATGACCCCAAAAAAAAATAAAGAGGTAGAACTTAAAAGTGTTTTAAATAAACTTTAAATATTATTAAGTAAGTGTAACATACGAATCATGGATATAATTTTAATAATTATTTTAGCTTCAATATTAATAGCAACTTTATCTATCCTTTATTTAAATATTAAATCAAATATAAAAAAAGAGGATGAAAACAAAGCTGATGAGATAGCTAATCTAAATGCTGAAATAATTAAATTAAAAGATAGTTTAAATACTACCATAAATACATCTTTAAGTTCGATGTCTTCATCTTTTAACAATCTTTCAACTGGTGTTACGAAAGATATGACAGCAGCTCTGACAAAAGTTGATGAGAAAGTTGCAGCTTTTAATTCCCAAGTTGAAAATTTAAACGAAAGTCAGAAAGGCATTAATAAAATTTTAGCTGGAGTGAAAAAGTATGGAACTTTAGCTGAGTTCAGCCTGGGTTCACTTATTAAGGATTTACTACCTTCTTCACAGTACCTTTCAAATGTTAAAATGAAGGAGGAAACTAGCGAAAACGTTGAATTTGCTATTAAACTTCAAGAGGGTGTATTGGTTCCGGTTGATAGCCATTTTCCTGTTGAGAGATTTAAAGCTATTCAAGATGCTCATCAAGAAGACGATAAAAAAGCTATTGCGGATGCAAGAACTAAACTTGCAAAAGCTTTCAAAGAAAAAGCCAAGAGTATAAATGAAAAATATATTGTCCCACCTAAAACCACTGATTTTGCAATTGTGTATGCGCCAACAGAGAGTTTGTTTTTAGAGTTAGCTAATTATCAAGATCCAAATACTAAAGAATTATTGAGCCAAGAATTAATGAAAAAATATAAAGTGACTGTTATGGGACCAAATAATTTATCTGGGTATCTACAATCATTACACATGGGTTTTCAAACATTAAAAGTTCAAAAACACGCAACAGAAATATATGGTCATTTAAAAACAATAAGTACTAGATTTACAAAACACTTTGATGGAATTGTTAATCTCAGAAAAAAATTAGAAGAGGCAATGACAGTTGTTGATAAATTTGGAACAGATGCAAGATCTATTAAAAGAACATTAGAAAACATAAAAGATCCCGAGCAAATTGAAAAAGCTATTGAAACAGAAAATGTCGAGAAATTTGAGGATATTCCAAGACAAGCAAAAAATTAAATTAATTCTAATACAAAAAATTTAATGAAGTGGAATAATAAATTTAATTATCCCAATTCTTCAAGATCAATTGAAGATGGATACAGAAAATATTTATTAGGAGAGAACAAACTACCAAGTGTTACTACTATTCTAAGTACTACAAAGTCTGAAGAAGAGAAGGCAGCTCTTGCAAATTGGAAAGAGAGAGTAGGAGTTAAGGAAGCAAATAGAATTAAAACAGAGGCTTCATCGAGGGGTACTTCTATGCACTCTTATATTGAGGAATATTTAAGAGGAAGAATTAATGAGAGTTTTTTTGAGAGTAATGAACAATATAAAAACATGGCTAAAGAAATAATTCAAAAAGGAATTACTGGAAGACTTAACGAAGTATATGGAATGGAAGAAACTTTATATTATCCAGATCAATATGCTGGAACAGCTGACATGATAGCAGTATACGAAGGTATAGATGTCATTGTAGATTTTAAACAGTCTAATAAACCGAAAAAAGTAGATTATATTCAAGATTATTTTTTACAATTAGGAGCATACACTTTGGCTCATGATACTGTCTATGGAACTAAGATGAAAGCAGGTATAATATTATTATGTACTAAAGATATTTTATTCCAAGAATTTAAAATTGAGGGAGCTGAATTAGAAATGTATCAAAATTTATTTTTAGGTAGGGTTAAAAAATTTTACGAATTGAATAATATATCTTGACTTTAAATAACCAATCCATAAAAGAGTCATTAATACCTGAGCTAATCGTTTATATGCTAATGGTTAAGTCTTAAAAAAACTTTCCAAAAATCCATATAATATTAGCTAATTTGAGGATAAAATTATGAATTTAGCAATTTGGGACATAGAATCATCGAGCGCAAGCACTGACTTTGGGAGCATCATTGAAATTGGCGGAGTTTTAGTTGATGAGAATTTTAAAGAGAAAGACAGATTTAATTTAAGATGCAGTTTACCTGAAGGAGAAATCTTTCAGGCCATGGCACTTATTGTAAATAAAACATCTATAAAGCAATTAACTCAAACTAATCTTTCTCATTATCAAATGTTAGCAGAAGTTGAAAAAATATTTAAAAAGTGGAGCCCCGCAGTATTTCTTGGTTGGTCTAATATTGGATTTGATGATGAAATGATAAGAAAAGAGTTTTTTAAAGGGATTAGATATCCATATCTTACAAATGCTGCTCCCAATAAAAGACATGATGGTATTAATATTGCTCGTGCAGCCTATGCAATAGACCCTTCAATTTTAGAAGTAGAATTTAATGAAAAAAATAATGCAGTATTCAAATTAGAGTCCTTAGCTAGAATGCAAGGTATTGATTCAACTGACGCTCATAGCGCATTAAGTGATAGTATAATGACAGCTAAAGTTTTAAATATTGTCAAAAAAAAACAACCAGATACTTGGGAGTCTTTTTTTAAAACCGCTAACAAATCTGACACTGAAACTATTATTAAGAAAGGGGAAATTATTACTTTAAATGAGTATTATTATGGCAAATCTAGACTTCATCTAGTTGCACCTCTTCATCAAAAATATTGTATGCATCCAATATATGCTGGTTGGTACTATGCGTTCGACTTAAGGATTGATATAGAACCTTTATTAAATTTATCTATAAATGAGCTGAAAGTTGAAATGAAAAAATCTCCTAAGTTCTTAAGAACTATTAGATCTAATAAGGCCCCAATTATTGTTGATGCAAAATACGGTATGAAAGCTGAACCTTATAGTGCTATGGATAAGTCTTTAATTAGTAAAAGGGCAGATATTGTTAAAAATAATGAGAAATTTTCTCAAAACATAATTAATGCATTAAGAGAAGTAGCTGAAGAGAAAGAGCAATCTAAAACACAAGAAGATATATATGCTGAAGAAAGCATTTATACTAAATTTACATCAAACAAAGATACTTCCTTATTTCCTGCTTGGCATGCAGCATCGTGGAAAGACAAACTTAAATTATTAGATAAATTTGATGATGATCGATTGGTTGGGTTTGGAAAAAAAATCATCTTTCAAGAAGCCCCTGAAGTTCTGCCTGAGAGTATGCTTAAATCAATAAAACGAGAAATTGCAAAGCGAATTTTGAGTGAAAAAAAAGAAAAATGGTGGACAATTCCAACACTTTATACAGAAATTGATACTCTTAGAGAAAAATATACCAATGAGAATGACAACGAAAAGCTTGCGCTACTAGATGAGTTTAATGAATACGCAATGTCAATACAGAAAAAGTATGAAAATGTATAATGTGGATAATTTTAACATTCCTCTTTTAACTATTGATAAAAAAATTTTAATTTATATATAAAGCCTATGGCAACATTGAAAGTTACAGACGAAAAATTTGAAGAACAAGTTCTAAAAAATGAGAAACCCGTTTTAGTAGATTTTTGGGCCGAATGGTGTGGACCTTGTAAAATGGTTGGACCAATCTTAGAGGAAATTTCCGAAGAAATGGCAAATGATATTGTCATTGCAAAACATGACATAGACTCAGAACCTAACATGCCTACTAAGTATGGTGTTCGAGGAATTCCTACAATGCTTTTATTTAAAGGTGGAGAATTAAAAGCAACTAAAGTTGGAGCCACACCAAAGAGCGACATAGTTGCTTTTATAAAAGAAAATATTTAATTCAAATTAAGTAGCTCACCAGCAAGATATAAAGATCCAGTTATCATTATCAAATCATCTTTCTCAGGATTAAGAGTTTTAAGAGCCTCTTCAATAGATTTTTTATAACTAACATTATGATATTTATTTAATTTTTCTTTTAATTCTTTTCCTTTAATAGCATTCCGTTGGTTAGGAATATCAATTGTTGTTATGGAAGATATATTATTAAAATTGCTTAAATATTCCTCGTGATCTTTATTAGACATCATTCCAATAATTAAATGCTTTTTACAATCAATAGTATTTAAATATTCATTAAGAGCTTTTGCTCCTAAAGGATTATGTGAGCCATCTAAGTATAATTTATTATTCTTACAAATATTTTTAAGCTTTCCAGATTTAATTTCTTGAAGTCTTGCAATACTTTTTATCTTAGTAATACCTTTTTTAATATTTTCATCTTTTACACCCATTTGTAAATTTCTTACTGTAGCAATAGCAGTTGCACAATTATCAATTTGAAAATTGCCTAAAAGATTTGGTTTTGGTAATTTTAAACCACCATATTCATCTTCATAATAAATAAAACCATTCTCACTTAACGAATAATTAAAATGATCTTTATAAATTATTTTTTTTGATTGATTATTATTAATTGTTTTTTTTATTAAATTTAATGTTTCGTCTGAGCTTTGTTTGCTAACTACAATAGTAGAATTTGGTAAGGATGAGGTTTTTTCATAAACAATTTTTTCAATATTTCGCTCATTTTTTGGTAACCAATCTAAATGATCTAATCCTATTGAAGTAACAATACTAGATAAATTAGTATGAATAATATTTGTTGCATCAAATCTATGAAATAGACCACTTTCTATAATGTTTATTTTGTCTTTAAATTTACTCGCATTATGAAAATATGCTGCAGTTAATATTTCGAAATAAGTTATTTGTTCACCATTATTAACATTTTCAACTTCTATTAATAAATTAGATAAGTCATCGTCAGATATTTCTACATCGTTAAAAATAAATCTTTCATTAATTTTTTGAATATGTGGGCTTGTATAAATATTACAATTTATATTTGCAGTTTTCAAAATTGATCTTACTGCTTGTATAGTTGAATACTTACCATTCGTGCCAACAACTGATATATATTTTAACGTTTTTTGTGGATCACCTAATTTTTTACAAAGGTTCTTAACTCTATCTAGACTAAGATCAATTTCTTTAGGATGCAGCTTTTGCAAGCGGTTCAATATTGTCTGAAGTTTCATTTATTTGCTTTTCATTTACCGCGTTATCTTTTTTTAACAATATTGATAATAGTAAGCTTATTTCTGTTTTTAAATCTTTTCGTTCAACAATTCTGTCTACAAATCCATGCTTTTCAACAAATTCAGATGTTTGAAAATCTGAGCTCAACTCCTCTTTCACTGTTGCCTGAATAACTCTTTTTCCAGCAAACGCTATTAAACAGCCTGGTTCAGCAAAATGAATATCACCTAACATCGCAAAAGATGCTGTGATCCCACCAGCAGTAGGATCGGTAAAACAAACTAAATATGGTAGATTATTTTTTTTAAGTTCATTAATAGCAAGAGTGGTTCTTGTCATATTTGCAAGTGCTATAGGAGATTCGAACATTCTTTGCCCACCACCACAAGGAAAGAAAACAAATGGTGTTTGATTATCAATAGCGTGTTGGACACCATAAATAATTGCTTCTCCTTCTGCAGCTCCAACAGAGCCACCAATAAATTCAAAATTTATCGCTCCGGCTGTTACTTCTAAGCCATTTATTCGACCCTTAGCTATCATCACAGCTGTGTTTTGATTAGTTTTTTTCCGTGCAGATTTTAATCTATCTTTATAAGATTTGGTATCTACCCATTCAAGGGGGTCTTCTGCAGGAATTGGTGTATCAAGTATTTCGTAAGAGTTTTTTCCAAAAATAATGTCAAATCTTTGTCGGCAATTAATCCTATGATGTTTTCCACACGAATTGCAAACCCATAAATTTTCCTCAAGATCTTTTTTTAATATTGGGCCTTTGCAACAACTAGTCCAGTCTGAATTTGCTATATCCTCTTTTGATGGTCTTTTTTTTAAAACTCTTTTAATTTTTTCACCAAAACTTAAAGCTTTTGTAATCCAGTTCATAGAATTTTACTTTTTAATTTTTTTACTAGCTTACTTACATTTGTGACAGGATTTTGTCTATCCTTTAAACTCTTGCTAATTTCCTTACAAATTGCACTACCAACAACTAATCCATCTGCAGATTTGAGTTTGCCAATTGTTTTTTCTGTGATTCCAAAACCAATAACAATTTCTTTTTTTGGATCGATTTTTTTTATTTTGGTATAATTTTTCAATATATCATTAGGCGAAACTTTTAGTTTACCACCTGTTGTACTCAACATTGAAATAAAATAATTCATAGGATGAGAGTCTCTTATTATTTTTTTAAGCCTCTGTTTTGTAGTTGTTGGTGATAAAAGCTGAATAAAATAAATAGATTTTTTTTTACATTTTTTAGCGAAATTCTTATTTTCTGGCCAGGGTAAGTCAACAACTATTAATCCATTTACACCTGTAGAATTACATTTATTTAAAAATTTATTTTCTCCATATTGAAAAATCATATTAAAATAACCCATCAATATAATCGGTTTATTTTTATTCGATTTTTTAAATTCTTTCACGATTTTAAAAATATCATTCATTTTGATCCCATTTCTAATAGCTCTATATGCGCTTGTTTGGATTTGGCTACCATCTGCTACTGGAGTGTTGTGAGGTACGCCTAATTCTAAAATATCAGCATTTTCTGAAATTGAATTTAATATATCTAATGATTGTTTTTTTGAGCTATCCCCTGCAACAGTGTAAGTTAATAAGGCAGCTCTATTTTCTTGTTTTGCTTTTTTGAAAGCAAGACTAATTGGGTTCAACATATTTTTTTCCTAATCTTTTTTTTAAAATTTCTCGATCTTTGTATGCATCACCACAACTATTAACTACAACTATAGTATCTTTACTTAATTTTTTTGATTCTTTTATTGCAACTGAAAAAGCATGACTTGGTTCTAAGGAAGGTCTCAATTTTTCAAACTTTGTAACAGTTTTATATGCACTTAAAGCATCTTCATCACTTGCAGCAGTATATCTTGCTCGTCTTGTATCTTTTAAAAAACAGTGAAGTGGAGAAATTCCAGGATAATCAAGCCCAGCAGAAATTGACTCAGTTTCTTCTATCTGCCCTTCCAAATCTTGATTAACATATTGAGCTGCACCATGAAGAATTCCAATTTTTGAACCATAAGTTAAAGGTGCTGCATGTTTTTTGCTTCTTGCTGGTCCACCTGCTTCTACACCGATAAATTCGCACTGTTTTTTATCATAATCCATAAATTCGTTCCAAAAACCGAAACTTGAGCTTCCACCACCAACGCAATTATAAAGTTTTAGTTTTTTCGGGATTGATCCAAACTCATCAATTAATTGAACTTTGAGCTCTCTTGAAATTTGACTAGTGCTCCATCCACAAATACGAACAAAAACCGCTGGTCCTACTGTACTTCCAACACACATTGCTGTCGTGTCACAATTAGCAACCCAGAATCTCATACATTCAGAAACAGCATCAACCAGTGTTTGACTTCCTGAGTAAACAGGAATTACTTCCGCTCCATTTTTTTTCATAGCTTTTACATTTGGCTGTTGCCTCGCAATATCTTTAGCGCCCATGAAAATCTTGCATTTTAAGCCAAATTTTTTGGCAGCCATACTCAACATTTTACCTGCATAACCTGCGCCAGTATCACCGATTATAAATTTTTTACCAGATCGTTTGGCAAGCAGACAATGCACAGTAGCATTGTATATTTTATGTGCTCCTCCATTGGCGTCTGATACGACTTTAGACCAAATTTGAGCACCACCAACATGATTTGTTAGATTTTTTAGTTTTATAAAACGAGTAGGGGTACCAACCCAATTTTTAAAATATTTATCTCTTTCAGCTATGAACCTTTTATCATTTTTCAATTTATTGAATAAAATTTCTAGATCTTCTATTGGTTTTTTCAATGTTTCAGGAACGTAGTTGCCTCCAAACTTTCCACCCCAAAAACCAAGTTTACTTGCCTGATCAATTAGTGGAATTTTTTTTTTAATTTTCATATTTTTGCAAACAAACTTAACAATTTATCAATTTTATTGATATCTTTTTTTCCATTAGTATCTTCTAGTGATCCACTTAGGTCTATAATGAAATCTTTATTTTTAAAATTAGAAATATCGTCTATTTGTATATTACCTGCAATCATTTTATTTAATTCATTTGGCACAATATCTAGCAGGTTGTGATCAAAACTTTCAGATTTATGATATCCTTTTGAATCAAACAAAATTATATCTGATATTTTTAGATAATTTTTATATTTAATTACATCATTTTCTTCAGAAACTGTAAGCGCAGTTATTATTTTTATATCATACTTTATTTTAATTTCTTTTGTTCTTTCAGGCCCTACATCATATAATTGATAGTAATCAAAATTTAAATTTTTTATCTTTTCCAAAAGTTTATCATTTGGATTTACAAGAACTGAAATAAATTTTACATCTTTTTTATTGACGTTAACTAGCTCTTTGAGTTTTTCAAATTCGACAAATCTTTTACTTTTTCTATAATTTGTTATGAAGCCAATAAAGTTCGGTGGATTAGGATGGTTTAAGATATAGTTTAATGTTTTAGGATCTGAAATCCCACAAATTTTTAAACCTTTTATCATTTATATAAATGATTAATTAATTTTTGAATATTATTTTTAATGCTACCTCTAGTAATATCTCTTCCAATTACAATCCAGTCAGCACCATTTTTGAATGCTTCACTAGGTGTTAAAACTCGTTTTTGATCATCTCTTTTAGAATTTAATCTTATACCCGGAGTTATAATCTCCTTTTTGAATACTTTTTTTACTATTTTAACTTCTTGAGCACTACATACTATAGCATCCAATTTTGCTTTAGTTGCCAATTTCGCTTGATGAAGAACTAATTCTTTTACATTTTTGCTAAATCCAATTTCTTTAATAGCTTTATTATCCAATGAAGTTAGTATTGTAACACCAATTAATTTTGTTTTACCAACACTTTCTTTTGTTTTTTTTAGAGCATCAAACCCTGAGTTAATATGTATGGTTATATAATTAAATTTTAAATCTTTAATTGCTCTTATTGTTGATACACAAGTATTTGGAATGTCTGATATTTTGTAATCGCCGAATATAATTTTATTTTTTAATTTAGAAATATATTGTCTACCATATTTTGAATTTAAAAATTCTAATCCAAACTTATACCCAACGATAAGTTTATTATTTTTAGTTTCTTTTATTATTTTTTTTACTTTTTTAATATTTGTAGTATCGCAAGCTATAAATACTTTATTTTTCCTCATTTATCTTGTTTGACCACATTTTTGAAGACTTGAAAAGCAAGTAATATTTCTCTTTAACATATATTTTTTCGTTAGTTTTTGGATTTCTTGCAAATCTCGCCTTTCTTAATTTAGGCTCTATACTAAAGACATCTCTTAATTCAACTCTTTCACCTCTTTTTAAAGAATTTTTCATTTCTTTAAGTGTTATGTCTACAAGTTTCTTAAGGTCTTTTTTTAGAAAATTTGGGTAATAGTTTGACAGTTTGTTGATTAAATCTGATTTCTTTACGGACAATTACTTACTCATCATCTTTTTTTTTTTTATCAACAAGTTTTTCAGATAATGATGAGAATGGAAGATTTTTACCACTTAAAGGGCTAGAAAATTTTGTTACGGCTTCTTTATTTTGTAATTCCTCAAGGAGTTTAATGCTTAAACTAACTTTTCTTTTTTCCATATTTAATTCAGATATTGCTGCATCAATCCTTTCACCCCCAACAAATCTAGATGGTCTGGCGTCTGATGTATTGATAGCAATATTTGATTTTTTTATTAAAAAATTCAATTCGCAATTTTCAGGTTTTACCATCAATCCTTTATTGTCGGTTGATATTACTTGAACTGTAATTATATCGTTTACTTTTTTTTCCTTAAACCAATCAAAAGGATCATTGCTCAATTGTTTTAAACCAACTCTAATTTTTTGGTCTTCTTTTTTTATCTCAAGGATCTTAACTTTTATTTTATCTCCTTTCTTATATTTCTTTAATTCTTCCTCAGGATCATTCGTGTAACTTAAATCATTAGCATGTAAAAAACCGTCTATATCAAAACTGTTTAATTTTACATATAAAGCATATTCGTTTGAACTCGAAATTACACCATCAATTTCACTACCTTCTGGATATTTATTTAATAATGCATCATATGGATTTTCTAATGTAAGTTTATGAGAAATTGCAACACGTCTCTTATCTTTGTCTATTTCTGTAATTACACAATCTATCATATCTCCAACTTTAAATAATTTTTTTGGAGCAATATTTCTTTTTGTCCAGCTCATTTCACTGCTGTGAAGTAAGGTGCTTAAACCTGGTTCTAATGAACAAAAACATCCGTAGTCTGTTATTTTGTCTACTTTAACCTTATATTCTTTTCCTATTTCGTAATTTGAAATATGTTCAAAAGGATCTGGGGAGAGTTGCTTAATAGAACAGCCTATTTGTAATTTTTCTTTATCAATAGAAATAACTTTTAAATCATGTTTTTCACCAATATTAAATATTTCATCTGGATGATTTACTCTCGAATAGGAAATTTCTTGCAAGTGTACTAAAACATCTATTTCATTATTAACTTCAAAAAAACAACCAAAAGATGAGTAACCTTTCACAATTGCATCTTTTATAATATCTCCAACTTTAAATTTTTCAATTATTTTAGCTTTATCTTCTCTTTTATTTGTTGAAACGATTTGTCTTCTTGAGACGCATGCATTTCCCCTAAGTTTATCAAGTTTAATTATAGCAAATTTTTGTTCTACACCAATTAGATGATCTATGTTCTTTAAGGGTTTATCACTTATTTGGGATCCTGGACAAAACATAAGTGAACCAGTATCAATATGTTCAACAATAACTCCACCCTTACATTTTGAAGTAATTTTTCCAATTATCGATTGGTTATCTTCATAAGCTTGTTCCAATTTATACCAACCTTTTATCTTTTGAGCTTTTATTGCTGATACAATAATCTCGCCGTTTTTATCCTCAATTTTTTCAAGAAGTACTGGTATGTTCTCACCAATTTTTATTTTTTCTTTTAAACCTATCATATTTAATTCATTGATATCGACAATTGGTTCACTTTTTAGCCCTGGAATAAATATAAAAACAAATTTATCTGTGATTTTAGTAATCTTACCGTCGATTATTTTACCTTCTTCTATTTTATTCTTAGATAATTGAGAGTTTAATAGTTTTTCAAATTGTTTGTTTTCTGGTGAGTTTAGATCTTTATATATTTCCATTTTTCAATTTATTGTCTATTATAGCTTTAATTTTTTTAAAGCACGCTTTCTTACTTAATTTAGATGTATTAATCAAGATCGAATCTTTAGTTTTTTTTAGAGGACTATATTTTCTATTTTTATCTAAATAGTCTCTATTTTTTAGGCTTTTTAATACATTTATATAAGAAGTATTTTTTCCTAATGCAACTAATTCATCAAATCTTCTTTTAGCTCTTACTCTTATGTTAGCTGTAATATAAAATTTAAATTTTGCTTTTTTCATTATAACAGATGTTATATCTCTTCCATCTAACACTGATCCCGCAAAATTTTTAGGAGGATTATAAGCACAATTTAGTTGGAAATTTTTAATTACCTCTCTTATTTTCTTATCTTTTGCAATTATAGATGCTGAAACAGCAACTTCGTCAGAAAGAAGACTTTTATCATTTAATTCTTTTAAACTTATTCTACTGATTTTTTTTTTTATATTTTTAATACTAAAATTTTTCTTATCCTGAAGTCTTATTTTTCCAATTAATCTATAAACTTTCCCTGTATCAAGGTACAAAAGGTTATATTCTTTTGCAATATACTTAGCCTGTGTTCCAGCTCCAGCTGCTGCTGGAGAATCGATAGCAACAGTTATAATATTTTCTCTCTTTTTCAATTTATTTTCGCACCTAACTTTTTTAATATTTTAAAAAAATCTGGAAAAGAAGTATTTACAGAATTTTTATCGTATATTTTCCACCTACCTCCTAGGGTCAAAGCTGCAATACATGACATCATAAAAACTCTGTGATCTTTACAAAAATTCTTAATTTTATAATTACCGCTCAAGTTTAAGCTTGGATTTCCATATATTTTAATATCATCATTTTTTCTTAATACTTTTATTCCAATTTTTCTTAAAAATTGAATAGCTATATCTAGTCTTGGACTTTCTTTTTTATTTAATTCAGATAATTTTTTAAATGAAGAAATACCATTTGCTTTTGCAGCAAGTAAAAATATTACTAAAAATTCGTCTATCGCGGATGAATTTAAATTTTCTGGACAATTTATATTTTTTAAATTTTTTGTGCTTTTAACAATAATGTCGCCTATCAATTCACCTTTGTAATTTCTTTTATTTTTAAAATATATACTAGCATTCATTTTTTTCAGAATTTTCACTATACCTATTCTAGTGTTATTTATATTAATATTTTTTAAACAAATTTTAGAATTGTATGATAAAAGTGTTAGTACTATAAAAAACGAACAAGAGCTAATATCGCCTGGTACTTTATAATCAAATCCTCTAAAGTTTTTTAGTCCATTTATTTCTATATGATCATAATTCCTGTTTTTAGTAACTTTAATTGGGATTTTTAAATTTTTAAATAATAATTCTGAGTGATCTCTAGATTTTTTCGCAATTATTTTTGTTTTCCCAGGAGTTTTAAGGGCAGCAAACATCACTGCACTTTTACATTGGGCGCTTCCTAAATTTTCAAAATATTTTATTGGTCTAAGAAATTTTGACCCAATTATACTAACTGGTAAAAATTTATTATTTGAATAAATATTTGCACCAAACATTCTTAAAGGTTCTGTAACTCTAGAAAAATCTCTTTTTGAAAGACTTCTGTCACCAATTAATTTAATTTTTTTTTTTGAGTTGACTAGCAAGCCCAATATTAACCTTGCAAAAGTTCCAGAATTCCCAGCATTAATATTTATTTTTTTATTAGTATTAAAGCCATTTAGACCATATCCATAAATCTCGTAAAAATTTTTAAATTTCTTGTATTTAATACCTAATTTTTTTATAGATTTTAATGTGCTAATAACATCCTCAGATTCTAGTAAGTTATAAATTTTGGATTTACCTATTGCCTGTGATGCTAGTAAAACACATCTAATAGAAATACTTTTGTCCCCACTTACAGTTAATGATTTATCAAATGGGGAAATTTTTTCTCTGATTTCAATATGATTATTCATTGATGAATTAACTTATATTAAATTCATCCCCAAAATATTCATTTTTTGCTATTTTGTCACTTATAACTTCATCGGGACTTCCCGATGCAATAATTTTTCCATTAGATAAAATAATTGCTCTATTGACGCAACTTAATAAGTCTCTAGCTTGGTGGTCACATACTACAACTGTTATTTCTTCTGCAGATTGCAAATTAAGTATAATTTCTTGTAACATTTTAATTGTTAAAATATCTAACGCAGCGAATGGCTCATCTAATAATAAGATTTTTGGATCATTTATTAAAGCCATAGCTATAACTAGTTTTTTTCTCTGACCTCCAGATAAATGTTTAGCCTTTATGTTTAATAATGATTCAAATTCAAATTGAGAAATTAATTTATTTATTTTTTGCTCAATTAAATATTTTTCTTTAATGTGGATTTCTGCTACCAGTTTTAAGTTATCTTTGAGTGTTAAATCATGTATGACCCCGCCATATTGAGGGACTAAACCTAAATTAAATTTAGTAAACCTTTCATTTATGGGTAGATTTGTAGCATTTATTCCATCAATTATTATCTCACCATGATCAACTTCTTTTAAACCAGTGATTAAATTAAAAATTGTTGATTTTCCAACACCATTTGGCCCAAGCATTCCCAAAATTTCATTTCTATTAATACTTAAGTTCAAATTATTAATTATTTGTCTTTTATTATAAAAAACTGAGATATTTTCTAGTTGGACTAAAGGTTCTGTTTTTTGATGATCCTTAATTATAAACTTTTTTATTAATGCCATTATTTTTTAAAAACTTCTATTTTATCATTAGAATTTATCTTTATATCTTTCGTGCTTATATTCACTATAATATTTTTTGCTTTCATAATTGAACCAGAATTTTTAAATATTACATTTTCATAAGCAACTGCAAGATTTTCACTTACACTTAATTCAAAGTTATCACAAGTAATTTCCTTATCATCATATTTTATTTTAACGTTACTATAAAATTTAGAGTCTTGATTTGTATAGTTATAATTTGCGAAATCTGATGATATATAAATATCTGATTTGTCTTTTGATGAAATAGTTCCACTGACATCTTCTAGGTCTAGCATTTTACTATTTTTTAAATTTGTTCTGCCATACTTTGCTAATATTTTAAAAATATCACCATTTTCTCTAGTTGCTATATATTCTATTTCTTTACTTTGATTAGATTTTTCTTTTATTTTTTTCTCTGAAGAAGTAATTTCCGATTTAATTGTTTTATCTCTATTATTGTTTGTTTTATTGTTTGAAAATTTTACTTCATCTAAAACTTCATCATCCATTGATAAATCTTGATTAGATAATTTATTATCAATTTGATACAAACCATCTTCATTTTTAATTAAGTTACTAGATGGTTTAGATAAAAAGTATATATAATATATACCCCCGATTATTACTATAATCATTAAAAGTAGAATTAACTGTAGCAAAGATTTCAAAGACATTAACTTATATTCGATTTTAATATGTCGTGCATATGTATTATTCCAATTGTCTTTTTTTTATTTTTATTTATATGAACACAAAGTGAAGTAATCTTTTTTGAGTTCATTATTGAAAGTGCTGAAGCTGCCAAGGTGTCTCTTTCAACACTAAAAGGATTTTTTTTCATTACTTTTTTCAATAATAAATTTTCAAACTTATTATGCTTTTGAGCAATCCTTTTGAAGTCTCCATCAGTTATTATACCGATAGTGCTGCCTTTATTATTTTTTATTATTAACACACCCAATTTTTTATCATTTATAATTTTCAATGCCTTTTTCATTGTAATATTATCCTTTACAAAGGGAATTTTCTTACCAGTTCGCATTATGTCATTAACAGTTCTTAGTTTGATACCCAAACTACCAGAAGGGTGAACTTTTGAAAATTCAAGTTTCCCAAATTTTCTCGCTTGCATACACGAAATAGCTATTGCGTCCCCTAAAGCTAACTGGTTTGTGGTGCTTGATGTTGGAACAAAATTTCCTGGTCCTGCCTCTTTAACATTTGGTATAAAAACTTTAATATCTGAATTTTTATAAAGTAATGATTTTTTATTTGAAGTAATTCCTATTAATTTTATATTTTTATTTCTTGAGCAATACTGTATGATATTCTTTAATTCTTCTGAAGCACCACTTAAGCTTATTAATATTACGATGTCATTTGAGTTTATTTGACCCATATCTCCATGAGAAGCATTTGAAGCATCCATAAAAAATGAGGGAGTACCAGTAGATGAAAATGTTGCAGCCCATTTTTTACTAATTATTCCACTTTTTCCGACTCCTGACACAATTATTTTTCCATTTTTGCAACTCATAATCGTTCTGATTATTTGATCAAACGACCTTCCA
Organism: uncultured Pelagibacteraceae bacterium; assembly: GCA_902594705.1. GTDB lineage: Bacteria > Pseudomonadota > Alphaproteobacteria > Pelagibacterales > Pelagibacteraceae > Pelagibacter. Next base: position 1,270 of record CACJNI010000003.1, on the reverse strand, counting down.
ATGTATAATTTAAGTTTTTTCAAACCATCAATTTCTTTTTGAATTACGTCTTTCGCTACTTTTTGATAATTATTTTTTTTCATCTAGTGAGACCAAATATCATCTCTAAATGATGCAAGATCTAGTTTTACTCTTGTTGGCACAAACTTTACTACTTCTTTATAAATATTTAGTCTGTCTTCTCTTATCAGAATTTTTTCTAAACCCTCAAAAATTTTGTGCAAATATATTACATCATTTGCACAATACTTAAGTTGCTTTTCTGTTAATAAACCACCAAAATCAGAGGTTTGTAATTGTTTGCTCACATCTACACCTATAAATTCTTTAATGAGGTCTTTTAGACCATGTTTATCTGAAAAAGTTCTTGCAATTTTTGAAGCAATTTTTGAACAATCGACATTCTCAACTTCAATCTCCAAATATTTTTTTATGAACATTAAGTCACTTCTTGCAAAATGGAAAATCTTATTTATTTGTTTATTACAAAGAATTTTTTTTAAGTTTGGGGCATTATAATTGTTTTTGTTAAGTTGAATAATATGAGCATCATTATTCCCACTTGAGATTTGAACAAGACACAATCTATCTCTTTCTACATTAAGTCCCATAAACTCGCAGTCGACTGCAATTTTGTCACTAAACGATAAATCATCTGGTAAATCATCTTTATGTAATTTAATATCTATAGTCATTGTGGAACTATATATATGAAATCAAAAGAAATTCTACTTTTCGGTGCAACAGGTCAAATTGGAAGAAATTTGATAAGAAAATTATCAAAAAATAACTATAAAATAACAGCGGTAACTAGAAATATTCATCGTGCAGGCTACATCTTAAAAACTCAGGCTAACCCAGGATATTTGACACTTGTTGAGCTAAAAAATTTCCAATTAGAAAAAATTGAAGAACTAATAAAAAACTGTTCAATATGTGTAAATCTTATCGGCATTTTGTACGAAAGTAAAAAAATAAGTTTTAAGACAATTCATACGAATTTACCAAATATGTTATCAAGCGTAGCAAATAAATACAAAATTGAAAAATTTTTACATTTATCATCTTTAGGAATCGAAAAATCTTCAGATAGCAAGTATGCTTCTAGTAAGCTTGAAGGCGAAATAAAAATTAAAAAAAACTTTAAAAATTCGATAATAGTAAAACCATCAATTGTTTACTCTGTTGATGATAAATTCACTACCAATTTTATGACGTTGTTAAGTAGATTGCCAATAATGCCTCTGTATTATGGTGGGAAGACAAAGTT
>CACJNI010000002.1 GCA_902594705.1 uncultured Pelagibacteraceae bacterium | reverse complement strand
TTAATTGGTTAAAGTATGAATCTTCCTCTCTTCCAATCTATTATTTAATAATTAAATATTTAGGAATTTATAATTTAAAATATTTAGAAATATTTAATTTAATTATATCTTTTTCTGTTATTTTTATTTTCTACAATATTTTAGTTCTTTTAAAAAAAAAAAATAAATTGAATGTTGAAAATTATATTTTATTTTCTATTTCGTCTTTGGTGCTTTTAAGTCCTTATTTTAGAACCTCCACATTTTGGATACTAGAAGAAAATATTGGATATTTATTTATGCTTTTGAGCATTTACTTTGCATTAAAAAGTCAAAGTAAAATAAATTTTATATCTTCTATATTTTTCGCATGCCTAGCTTTTTACTCAAGACAGAGCTATGCTTTTGTTATTTTAATAGTTTTTTTTTATTATTATAATTTCAATAATATATTTGCATTCAGAAATTTCATCTTAATAATTCTATTCTCAATTTTTCTTATACCATCTTTATATTTTTTTTATCAATGGAATGGATTAATACCTCCTTATGCAGCTTTAGATAGAATTATAAAATTTCAATTAGTCAACCTACCTATTATTTTCTCAATCTTCTTATTCTACTTAATTCCTTTTATAATTTTAGAGGATAAAATAAGAATTTTAAACTTTATTAAAATAAAAAAAATTATAATAGTAATTTCTTTATTTTGCTTATTTTTTTTGTTTTACGAAAGTATCCGAACAAGCGATGTATATTATGATATCAAGTTAGGTGGTGGAATAATATATAAGCTAACCTTTCACTTAAATATTATAATACAAGATTTTAATCATCAAAAAATATTGTTTATTTTAATATCTTGGTTGGGATTTTTATCAATATTATATTATGCAAGTAAATCTCTAAACTTAACTATTTTTTTCTTAATATTTTTAATAATTTTTTCTAGTGCAAACATTATCTTTCAAGAATATTTTGATCCTATGATATTTATATTAATTTTAATTTTTTATAAAATGACTGATACTAAATGTAATTTTACACATCTTTTCTTGATTTTATGTGGATACAAGTCTACTTTATTAATTTCAAACATAATATATTACTATAAAATCGTTAATTAATTAAAATGTCAAAAAACACAGAAATTTTAAAACAGATTTTAAATCTTGCTGACCAGTTTATTGAAAATAAAGAAAAAAAAACTGATTTCAATGTTGTCCCGATCACTGGAAAAGTAATAGGTAAAGAAGAAGCAAGAAATATGATTGAGGCATCATTGGATGGATGGCTTACTACAGGAAGATTCAATGAAAAATTTGAAAAAAAACTCTCAAATTTTCTAAATGTAAAAAACTTAATAACCACAAATTCAGGTTCATCTGCAAATTTAGTGGCATTTAATACACTAACCTCGCCAAAATTAGGAGAAAGAGCAATTAAAAAAGGTGATGAAGTTATTACTGTTGCTGCTGGATTTCCGACAACTATAAATCCGAGCATCCAGTTTGGTGCAATACCAGTTTTTATTGATGTGAAATTCCCTACTTATAATATTAATGAGGAATTAATAGAAAATGCTATCACCAAAAAAACTAAATGTATTATGATTGCACACACTTTTGGAAATCCTTTCAACTTGGATAAAATATTGGAAATATGTAAGAAATATAATTTGTGGTTAGTCGAAGATACATGCGATGCTTTGGGATCAAAATACAAAGATAAATTTCTGGGAACATTTGGAGATCTAGCCTCATTAAGTTTTTATCCTGCTCATCATATTACAATGGGTGAAGGGGGTGCAGTTTTCACTAATAATATAAGATTGAAAAAAATTGCTGAATCTTTTCGTGATTGGGGGAGAGATTGTTATTGTGAACCTGGGAAAGATAATACTTGTGGAAAGCGATTTAAATGGCAACTAGGAGACTTACCTTATGGTTATGATCACAAATACACTTACTCTCATTTAGGATTTAATTTAAAAATTACAGATATGCAAGCAGCTTGTGGTTTGGCTCAGTTAGATAGATTAGAAAATTTTATTCAAGCAAGAAAAAATAATTTTGCTTTTTTGTATGAAAGACTTAAAAAACTTGATGAATATTTAATTCTACCTGAAAAAGAAAAAAATTCTGATCCTTCTTGGTTTGGTTTCCCACTAACAATTAGAGATGTCAATAAATTTGATAGGACAAAACTCATGCAATATTTAAATGAAAATAATATTGGGACAAGATTACTTTTTGGAGGTAATGTAATCAAACAACCATATATGAAAGATGTTAAATATAGAGTTGGTTCTAAGTTAGAAAACACTGAAATAGTTATGAGTAATACTTTTTGGATTGGATTATTTCCAGGTTTGACAAATAAACATTTAGAACATAGCTCCGAAAAAATAATAAGTTTTTTTAAAAACAAATGAAACTTTCGGAATATGTTTTAAATTTTTTTAAGTCAAAAGGAATAGATAAAGTCTTTTTGGTAAATGGTGGATCAATCGCTTTCTTAATAGATGCTTTTAGAAAGGTTAAAAATATAAATTACGTATGTGCTGTTCATGAGCAAGGTGCAGCGATGATGGCTGATGGCTATGCAAGAACAAAAAAAAAACCTGGGGTCACTATGGTAACTTCGGGGCCTGGAGCCCAAAACTTAATTACTGGAATTGCTTCATCTTGGTTTGATTCAATTCCAACTATTCATATCTGTGGTCAAATTAACTCTAATGATTTTCTTATTTCAAAACAAAAGTATCCTGTAAGACAAAGGGGTTTCCAGGAAACAGATATAGTATCAATTTCAAAACCAATAACAAAATTTGCTTATAGATTAAAAAGAGCAGATGAAATTGAAGAAATATTAAATAAAGCCTATTATATGTCAATTTCTGGAAGACCTGGACCTGTATTGCTTGATATACCCATGAATTTCCAAAATCAAAAAATTGTTCCTAAAAAGAAATTTTTTAATTCAGAAAAAATTAATCTTAAAAGTTTCAATAATAACCAAATTTTGAAATTAAAATCAAAAATAATAAATTCAAAAAGACCACTATTAATTGTTGGTGGGGGTATAGAAATATCAAATACAAAAAAAGAGTTGTTACAATTTTGTAAAAAAACAAATTTACCAGTAGTTGCCTCATGGGCTGGATTTGGCTCTATTGACAATAAAATAAAAAATTTCATTGGAACCATAGGCGTTTATGGATCAAGGGTAGCCAATATATGTTTGCAAAAGTCTGATTTTATTATTAATTTAGGATGTAGATTGGATACAAGAGTAATTGGCGGCAAAAGATATAATTTTGCTCCAAATGCTGAAATTGCTTCTGTTGATATTGATAAAAATGAGTTGAATAAAACTCATGGACTTAAAATAAAATATAAGATTAAGACAGACTTAAGTTTATTTTTTAAAAAATTCTTATCATTAAAGAACTTAAAAATACAAACCAAATTAAATTGGATAAGCGAAGTAAAGAGTCTACAACTAAAATATGAAGATATTCAAATCAAAAAAAAATTAAATAAAAGTTTTGTAAATCCTTATCGTTTTTTTCATCTATTATCAGAAAAAATAAAAAAAAATGATATAATAGTCGGAGATACTGGTGCTCATCTTACTTGGGCTGTTCAAGGATTAAAAATAGGAAAAAATAACAAACTAATTTCATCTTTTGGAAATTCTCCAATGGGTTATGCTTTACCTGCATCTATTGGTGCTTGCTTTTCTAGAAAAAACGCAACTGTAATTTCAATTAATGGAGATGCTAGTTTACAATTAAATCTTCAAGAACTCCAAACAATCAAAAATTATAAATTAAAACTAAAAATATTTATATTAAATAATTCTGGATATGGGATTATTAAACAATTTCAAGATGCATATTTAAATAGTAGATATGAAGCTTCAAATAAAAGTTCAGGGGTTACGAATCCTAATTTCAAATATTTAGCTAAATCATTTGATTTAGATTACGTTAGTATTAAAAATGATAAAGAGATTTATTCAAAATTAGGAAAAATTTTCAAAAATAAAAAAACAACAATAGTTGAGATAAACATTTTTCCAAATGAAAAGATTATACCTAAACTAATTTATGGTAGACAATTAGACGACATGTATCCAAATTTAACAAAAAAAGATATATCTAATTTAAGATTAAAATAAATGTTTAACCTTTTAATAGTAGGTGGCACTGGCTTTATTGGTAGATCAATACATAATTATTTAATAAATAACCCTGAAGGAAAAAAATTTAAAAAAATTTATATAGTATCTAAAAAAAATAAGTCAAATTTTTTAAAAAAAAGCAATTATTTCCAAACAATAAAAATAAAAACTGATATTACTAAAACTAAAAATTTACCAGATGCAAACTTAATTATTTATCTTGCAAAGTTGAAAAATTCTAAAGAAGATACATTTGCTGCGCAGAATATATACAAAATATTATCAAAAAAAAAATCAAAAACAAAATTTCTATATGTAAGTTCTGGTGCAGTCTATGGATATTTAAAAAAAAAAAAAAATTTAACTGAAAATTATTTAGAAAATAATAAAAGAGTCAAATTTAAAGATAGTAAAAAAAACGATTATGCTTTGTCAAAAATGAAGTGTGAAAAAATTTTTCTTAGACTAGACGCAAATATATATGATGTAAAAATAGCAAGATGTTTTACATTTGTTGGTAAAAATCTTATTTCAGACAAATATGCTGTACGTGAATTTATATTATCAATTTTGAACAATAAACCAATAATAATGAAATCAAATTTTAAAGTATATAGATCTTATATGCACGAGGACATTATGAGTAAATATTTAATAAAAATCTTATTAAAAGAAAATCTAAGATCACGTATTTTTAATGTTGGTTCTGAGGATAAAGTGGATTTAAACCAGCTTGGTAAAATTCTTGCAAAAAAATATAAACTTCAATTTGTTGATAAAAAAATAATTAAGAAAGAAGCAGATTTTTATGTTCCGAACATATCAAGATTAAAAAAAAATTTTCAGTTTAAAAATAATCAAAGTAGTTTAGATTCTATTCTTAAAACAATTAAAACTTTAAAAAATGTCTGATAAATTGATTAGTATTGTCACTCCATGTTTTAATGAAGAACAAAATATTGAAAAACTTTGTTTAGAGGTTGAAAAAATTTTTAAGAATTTAAAATATAAATATGAGCATATTGTCATTGACAACAAATCGACTGATAAAACAAGAAATATCCTTAAATCGTTAGTCCAAAAAAATAAAAATTTAAAAGTTATTCTCAATAGTAAAAATTTTGGTCACATTAGGTCACCATATTACGCGATGCTTCAGTCAAGTGGAGATGCGGTAATTCTACTAAGTGCTGATTTTCAGGATCCAATAGAGTTAATACCTGATTTGATTGATAAATGGAAGAATGGAAATAAAGTTGTAATGTTAAAAAGGAAATCATCCTCAGAAAATTTCTTTATGACTTTTGTAAGAAATAGTTTTTATAAATTTATTTCAAAAATAGGGGAAACAAATTTGGTAGAAAATACTACAGGGTCAGGAATATACGATAAAGATATTATAACGAATCTTAAAAAAATAAATGATCCTTACCCGTATTTTAGAGGATTAATAACTGAACTCACTGACTCAATAAGTGTAATTGAATTTCATCAACCTTTAAGAAAATACGGTAAGACAAAAAACAACTTCTATAGTTTATATGATTTAGCAATTTTAGGTATAATAAAGCATTCCAAAATTCCCGTGAGAGTGATGATAATATTTGGTTTTATATCTAGTTTAATATGTTTATTTATATCTGTATTATACTTTTTTTTAAAAATTATTTTTTGGAGTAAATTTTCTTTAGGTTTGGCCCCTTTAATTATTGGAATATTTGGTTTGGCATCATTACAAATATTAATGTTAGGTATATTGGGTGAATATGTGATTTTAATATTAACACACTCAAGAAACTTACCTTTAGTAATTGAAGAAGATAGAATTAATTTTTAAATTTTATGAAAATAGCAGTCACTGGAGGAAGTGGTTTTATAGGAAGAAATTTTATTAATTATATTCAAAAAAAAAAAAATGTTGATATTGTAAACGTATATAACAAAAACAATTTAAAACATCCAAGAGTTAAAAACATAAAACTAGATTTAAATAAAAAAATAGATAAAAATATATTTATTAAATTAGGAAGACCTGAATATTTAATTCACTTAGCTTGGTCTGAATTAGATAATTATGATAGCAAAACTCATTTTAAAACTTACAGGAATCATTTAAATTTTTTAAAAAAATTTAAAAATACCAACATTAAAAAAATATTTATTTTAGGAACATGCTCAGAGTATGGAAAAAGAAATGGCGAACTTAGAGAAAGTTTTAAATCTAAGCCACTTAATAATTATGCTAAATCTAAAGATAGATTAAGGAATTCATTATTAAAATATTTTTCAAAAGACAAAATAGTAATTTTATGGGGTAGACTTTTCTATGTATTTGGTGAAGGTCAAAATGAAAGAACATTGTTTGGACAGATAAATAATGCAATTACAATGAAAAAGAAATATTTTAATATGTCTAAAGGTAATCAAATTAGAGATTATTTAGATGTAAAGGACGTCGCAAAATTACTTTTTAGAGTTTTGGAAAGTACAAAAAAGACAACAATTATTAATATTTGCTCTGGGAAACCAATAAGTTTAAAAAATTTAATTAAAAAGTGGTTAAAAAAAAGGAAATCTAAGTTAAATATTAAGTATGGTTATTACAGAAATTCAAAAAAAGAGGCTGACAGATTTTGGGGTAGCATTACAAAACTTAAAAAAATAACAAAATAAATGAAAATTACAAATTATTCTAAACAAACAATAGATCAAAACGATATTAATGAAGTAATTAAAACTCTAAAATCAAAATTTCTTACAAAGGGAAAAAAAACTATTTTATTTGAAAATAAAATAAAAAAATATTGTAAGTCAAGATATGTTTGCGCCACAATCAATGCAAGCTCTTCCTTATTAATGGCTTGCAAAGCTATTGGTTTGAGCAACAATGATATAATTTGGACGAGTAATGTAACTTATATAGCAAGTATAAATTGTGGATTACACTTAGGAGCAAAAATAGATTTGGTAGATATTGATGATACAAATAACATATGTGTAGACAATTTAGAAAAAAAATTAATATTAGCAAAAAAAGAGAAAAAATTACCTAAAATTTTAGTTGCAGTTCATTTATCTGGTTTACCTTGCAATCTTAAAAAAATAAAAGAACTTTCAAAAATTTATAGGTTTAAAATAATTGAAGATGCTTCCCATGCGTTTGGTTCTGTGTATGGCAATTCAAAAATTGGATCATGTAAGTTTTCAGATTTAACAATTTTTAGTTTTCACCCTGTTAAAAATATAACTACTGCTGAAGGTAGTGCTATTACAACAAATAGCTTACAAATTTATAGAAAACTCTTATTAATACGAGAAAATGGACAAGATTTTTCTGGGATTAATAGGGTAAATTTTCCAACAAAATATGATGTTACAACATTAGGTTTTAATTTTAGAATTAATGAAATTAATTCATCATTAGGATTATCTCAGATAGAGAAGACAAATAAATTTATAAAAAAAAAGAAATTTATCGCAAAAAGGTACTTCAATGAGATGAAACTTCCAGAGATCACTCTACCTTGCAAAAAAATATTAAAACTATCTTCACTACACTTATTCATAATTAGAATTGATTTCAGAAAACTTAAAATAAATAAATTTCAATTTATAAAAAAACTGAAGAAAAAAAATATTGTTGTCAATTGTCATTATATTCCATTAAATAAGTTAAAAATAATAAAAAATAATTTACCAAAAATAAATTTTAAAAATTCTGAAAAGTATTACGAACAGGCGATGTCCATACCCATGTATCCTGATTTAAAGTATATTGAACAATCTTATATAATTAGTGTTTTTAAAAAATTAATACAGAAATATAAAAAAAAAATTAAATGATAGACTATTTAAAATATAGGTTCAAAAATTTACTAAATAATAATAAGAAACGGTTAGGTGAAATACATATTGCTCAATCTAAAACAAATTATAATAAAATAAAAAATATAAGAGACGCCGAAATAAAAATTTTTTCTCAATTTGGAGAGGATGGTATAATAAATTTTTTACTGCATAAACTGAATTTTAAAAATAATATTAGTTTTGTAGAAATTGGTACTGGTGATTATGAGGAAGCAAATACAAGGTTTCTATGCGAAACTATGATTTCTAGAGGACTTCTTATTGATAAAATTCATGAATTAAAGTTTATTGAAAAACGGGATTTTTTTTGGAAAAACGAAATATATTATTGTCAAAAAAGTATAACTTCTAAAAATATTAATAATATACTAGAGCAATATGGTTTCATTAATAATTTTAATCTACTCTCAATAGATGTCGATGGAAACGATTATTGGATACTAGAAAAAATTGATATATCAAATTGTGACATTGTAATTGCTGAATATAATCCAATATTTGGAGCAAATTTGTCATTAACAGTTCCTGATGAAGATCATTTTAGTAGAGATAATTATAATAAAATTTTTTACGGATCATCATTATTAGCAATGATAAATCTAATGAATTCAAAAAATTTTTTTTTTATAGGTTCTAACAGAGCATGTAACAACGCGTTTTTTGTGAATAATAAAAGAAAAGATCTTTTTTTAGATATTGAAGTAGAAAAAAATAATAAATATATCGATTATAAGTTTAGAGAATTGAAAACAAATAATCCAAGCGAAAACCAAATTAAAAATCTTTTAAAAAAAATTGAAAATTACAATATTTACGATTTAGATAAGAAGAAACTAACAAAGATAGATAGTATAAAAAGTAAATTATTTGATGTTTAAATTAGACTTTGAGATTAAAAATAAGTTTTATTTTACATTATTAATATTTTTTCCAATATTTTATATTGTAGGAAGCTTATTCTTAAACATAATAATAGCTTTGATTAGCTTAGTATTTGTGGTTAATTATTCAAAAATTAAATATGACAAAAATTTATTAATATTTTTTTTTTTTATTGTAATTTTTTTTGTTATTAATTCAATTTTTTCAGAAAGTAGATCTTATTCTTTTTATAAATCACTTGCATATTTAAGATACTTTCTTTTTGTACTGGGTCTTTATTATATTTTATATAATTCTGGTGGTAATTTAAAAAAAATCGTTTCCAAAATATTTATTTTAATTTCTATATTCTTGGTAGCAGATATTTTTTTCGAATTTTTTTTCGGAAGAGACATATTTGGTAATAATTATGGCGCAAATTACAACAGAATATCAGGGCCTTTTGGCGATGAATTGATAGTTGGTTTTTTTCTATTTTATTTTAGCTTTATATCATTGGGACTATTTATAAGATATCATAAATTTAATAATAAATTTGTTTTTTATTTATTTACAGTTACAATTATTTATACAATTTATCTTACTGGAGAAAGAAACGCCTTCTATAGTTCATTGATTTTCCTTATTTTGATAATTCTTATAGAAGCAAAAATTAGAAAAATTACTTTTTTTGCTCTTGTAACAATAGCAGTGCTTTTTTACTTTAGTAACAAATTTAATGTTGTGGGCAATAAATATGATTTAAGCAATATTAATCAAATAAAAAGTTTGAGTAAAGAGAGGGACACTGAGGATTTTTCAAAATTTGAAAAATTATCTAATACTGCATTAAATAGTCATTGGATACTACATTATAAGTCAGCATTTGAAATATTTAAAGAAAATCCAATTATTGGATCTGGATTTAAAACTTTTAGAACAGCTTGTCCAAAAAATGAAAATAGCAAAAAATATTTATGCGCAAGTCAACCTCACAATATTTATTTTGAGCTTTTATCTGATACCGGCATTATCGGTTTATTAATTTTTATTTTAATATTTATTTACCCAATCCTTCTTTTCTTAAAAAACTTTAATAATATAAATATTTCAACAAAAATATTTTTTGCTTTATTTTTAGTGTATATTTTTCCATTCAAACCTCATGGAAGTCTTTTCACCACATCATTTGCTACACTTTTATGGTTTTTATACTCTATAAATTTATATTACTTAGAAGATGATAAAAAAAAATAAATACCCTTTTGTAAGTATAGTAACACCTAATTACAATGGTGAAAAATATTTAGAAGAAACAATCAAATCTATTATCAACCAAACTTCTCATGATTATGAATTTATTTTAGTAGATGGAAAATCCACTGACAATTCTATAAATATTATAAAAAAATATCTAAAAAAAATTAACATATTTATTTCTGAAAAAGATGAAAGTATGTACCATGCAATTGATAAAGGTATTTCAAAAGCAAACGGTGAAGTAATCATTTGGATTAATTCAGATGATTTGTTACATAAAAAAGCAGTTCAAAATGTATCTAAAATATTTAAAAAAAATCCAGAAATTGATTGGATCTCTGGAATTAATGGTTACATAAAAAAAAATATAAAATTCAGTGGTATTCCATATATTTATCCAAAATTTATTCTCTCCAAAGGTTATGCAAATCATGCGCACTGGGGCTTTGTACAGCAAGAAAGTATTTCATTCAGGAAGAAACTTTACAAGAAGTCTGGTGGATTTGATTATAAGTATAAGAATTCTTGTGACTTTGGATTATGGAAAAAATTTTCAACTATCACAACTTTGCATTCTGTGTATATTAATATTGGTTTTTTTAGATCATGGGAAGGTCAAGACTCAAAAGTAAATAGGCATATTACTTTTAAAAGTATTGGAATGAAAAAAATTCCCTTTTATAGTTTTAGGTATGTTAGAAATATATTATCTTTAATCTTACTGCCTTATACATTGATTAAGACATATATTTTAACAAGATAATATATACTGAAATAGTTATAAAAATTAATAATATTAGAAACTTTTCTGTAACCATATATGTATAAATTGGGACATTTACAACTAATAGGTATAATAAGACAGTTCTAGATTTTCCGTATTTTTTTAAAATTTTATGATGAAGATGATTTTTATCTCCCTCGAGCGGGTTCTGATTTTTTAAAATTCTGATAAAAAATAAACGAAGCATGTCTATACCGGGAATTATAAATAAAAGAAATATTTCTTCTGCGAAATACAAAGTTGGATTATAATAATTTTCTTTGATTAGTATTGCCGCTATGCTTACTGATATAAGGTAATTGCCAGAATCTCCTAAAAAAACTTTATATTTCAAGTTTAAAAATAAAAAAATAATTATCGAAATTATAAATACATAATAATATTCAAATATTTCAAAATTTTTAAATATTAAATATAAAAAGAAACTTAGACCTATTGAGGATGCTAATCCATCAATACCATCAATAAAATTAAATGCATTAACAAAAAGTAATATGCATAATGCAGAGAAAGTGTAGCTAAATATTATGTTATCGTTAATAAAAACAGAACTGTTAAAAAAAAAACTTAGACTATTTATTCTTAAACTTGGCTCGAAATAAAAAACTATTAAACAGGCTATAAGTGTTAAAAATAATCTTAATTTTGCATCTAAATTTTTAATATCATCAATAATAGCGATTAGAAAAAAAGACAATATTAGATAAATACTTATGTATTTATCTAAAACATGTTCATTTAAATAGATTATAACTAAATTAATAACCAAGCTGCTAAATAAAAATATACCACCAAATAAAAGAGCCTTAGATTTATGTATACTTAGTCTACCTGGAGTATCTATTAAATTAAATTTGGAACATATACGTTTTCTATTAATACACAAAATATATAAGAAAAATACAGCTATTAAGTTTGCAAAAAAAAATTTCATATAATTTTCTTTATAAATCTATTCGCAAAATAATTTGAAGCACTACAAAGCAAAATGTTTATTGTATGTATATTTATTCCAAAAGAATTTGTTAAGTTTTTATCTAATACTAAACAATTTCCATATTTTTTGTATATTTGTTTGTTGAACTCTACATGTTCACAATTCTTTCCATTGTTACTATCATAAGTAAAATCTATTACTTTATTCAGCTTATAAATTCCCATCCCTCCATACGCTGAAATTACATTTATTTTTTTTGTCTTAATAATAAAATTTATAAATAAGAATTTACCTATTAAATTAAAAAAAATTTTTCTAATTTTGCTGTTTTTTTTGTAAGATTTAAATAATTCTTCAAAACAATCATAATTAATAATATTATCGATTCTGAGGGTCCAAATATCATAATATAAAAATTTTTGAGTGGGAAAAATTCCAATTGAATTTTCATTTTCTAATATTGCATTTTTGATCTTTTTTGCTGTAAGACTTCCATTAACCCCTCCACAATCTAAAACAATCATCAAATCATAAGTTTTCAAACTTTGGTCATTTTTAATAAAATTTAAATATTCATTTCTGCTTATAGCCAATCTCATAACCCTATTTTCTATACCTTTTAAATTTTTATTTATTAATACTCCTTTTCTTCTTTCTAGATATTTTTTAATTAAATCACTTGAATTATCAGATGAGTCAGATTCAACAAAAATTATAAAATAATCCTCAAATTTTAGATTTAATTTATCAAGAGTCTTAAATAAACTCTTTAGATTAGATGACTCATTTCTTACTGGAATACAAAATACGACTTTTTTATTTATCATCAATTTATTAATATTAATAAAAGTTTGTTATTCGATACATTAATATTGATTTTATAGCATAACAAGCCAATACATTTATTTGCATTTATTTAAAAGGTGAATATATTGAGTAAAGTTAAAGTTATCTTTAATCAACTAAATTACAAAAACTTAATGAATAAATTCTTAATCGTTGGAGCCGGTGGTTTTATAGGAGGCCATCTAATTAATAGATTAATTGGAGAGGGAAATAGTGTCAGAGCGGTAGACTTGAAACCTATTGATATGTGGTTTCAGAAATTTGAAAATGTTGAAAATTTTTCTTTAGATATGCAAGAGTTTGAAAATTGTTTGAAAATGTCAAAAGATGTTGATTATGTAATGAATCTAGCATGTAATATGGGTGGTATTGGCTTTATAGAAAATAATAAAGCAGAATGCATGTTGTCTGTATTGATAAACACCAATTTATTAAAGGCATGCCAGAAAAATAATGTTAAAAGATATTTTTTTTCTTCAAGTGCATGTGCCTATAATAAAGATTTACAGAACGATCCAAACATAGAAGGATTAAGAGAGCAAGACGCTTACCCAGCTATGCCAGAGGATGGTTATGGTTGGGAAAAGTTGTTTAGTGAGAGAATGTGTAGACATTTTAAAGAAGACTATGGATTAGAGACAAGAGTAGCAAGATTTCACAATATATATGGACCAATGGGTACGTTTGATGGTGGTAGAGAAAAAGCACCTGCTGCAATATGTAGAAAAGTTATAGAAGCGAAAATAAATAATAAGGAAAAGATAGACGTATGGGGCGATGGAACACAAACAAGAAGTTTCCTTTTTATAGATGACTGTATTGATGCCGTTATGAAACTTTTTTATTCGGATTTTTCTCATCCGATAAATATTGGTAGCGATGAAAAAGTTACAATAAATCAATTAATATCTATTGCAGAGGAGTGCTCAAAAAAAAAATTCAAAAAAAATTATCAACTTGATAAACCTCAGGGCGTCAAAGGTAGGTCTAGCAATAACGACTTAATAAAAAAAGAATTGGGTTGGGATTATAAATATTCTTTAAAAGATGGTATAAAAAAAACTTATGAATGGATAGAACAGATTTATATAAATAAAAAAAATGATGAATATGTGAGATTTACAAAGAAAAACCTTAATAATTAACGAATTGTGAACTTATATACTTCTGCTTGGTCAATAATATCTACTAAAAATCAAAAAAAATTTTTTTTCATTATAATTCTATTTCTTATTTTATCTATACTAGAAATTGTTAGCATAGCAGCAGTAATTCCATTTGTTGCAGCTCTATTTTCTCCAGAAAAATTATCGACTTTCCCGCTTTTAAAAAATTTTAGTTATTTATTAAACCAATATCAGAATTTTCTTATTCCACTATTTTGTATATGCTTCTTTTTTCTATTTTTACTTAAAAATTTATTTTCTATCATTACATACAAATATATTTTTAATTACAATAGCGAAATAAGAGCCGAAGTATCTACTAAATTATTAAAAAAATTTTTTAATCAAGATTATTTGTATTTTATAAATAATACACAAGGCAAGCTATCAGCAACAATGAGTTCTGAAACATCTGTTTTTTCCTCAGAATTTTTAGATGCTTTAATGATATTTTTAAGTGAATGCATATTATTGGCTGCAATATTTATTTTAATAATATTTACTGGGAATAGTGTGATTTTCTTTGCAATTGTGCCAATAGCAATATTAACAATGCTAATTCTTACCTTATTAAAAAAAAAAATAAAAAATTGGGCTGCTTCAAGAGTTGAGTTAGCTGAGAAAATGGTAACTGTAAGTCAAAGAATATTTATAGGAGTAAGGGATATTTATTTTTTAAAAAATTTGGATCAACTGATAAATAATTTTTATCTCTTAAATAAAAACCAAAGCTTACTTGATGCTAAGACACAGACAATAAGTATTATACCAAGGGCATTACTAGAATTAATGGGATTAATGATTTTACTAATTACATTATTATACCTTTACAAAGAAGGGATATCTAATAATGAAATAATTACTAAAATAACTTTTTACTTTGTAGTAGCCTATAGAGTGTTACCTTCATTCAGCAGAATACTAGTGCAAAGACAAAGAATTAAATATTCTGAAAACTCAGTTAAAATCATAAAAAATACTCTTATGCTAGAAGATAAAAGAATTTTAGATATACCAAATAATGACAAGATTGAATTTAATAAGTCTCTTAAATTTTCTAATATAAACTTTTCTTACTCTGATAAGAAAGAATTTATAAGAAATGAAAACATTACAATTGAAAAAGGTAAAGTTATTGGGATATATGGCCAAAGCGGTTCTGGCAAAAGTACTCTTCTAAACCTTCTTACATTTTTGATAAAACCTAGATCAGGAAAAATTCAAATAGATGATAAAGAGATATCAAATGAATACGAAAGAAGAAAATTTCAAAACTTAATTACTTTTATTTCGCAGGATACATTTTTAATTGAGGATACAATAAAAAATAATATTACCTTTACAACTCAGAATCAAATTGATGAAAAAAAATTAAATAATGCAATAAAATTAGCTTGCGCTGAAAAGTTTATCAATGAACTTCCTGATAATTTGAACTATATGGTGGGTACACATGGTAGGAAAATTTCATCAGGTCAAAAACAAAGAATTGTAATTGCAAGATCTTTTTATGATTCTAGAGAGATTTTGGTATTAGATGAAGCTACTAATGCACTTGATGAAGAAACTGAAAAAAAAATTCTACAAAATATAATAAATAAAAAAAATGGTAAAACTATTATTATTGTATCCCACAATAAATCTAATCTATCTGTTTGTGACAAAAGTTACGAAATTGAAGATGGTAAAATAATTCTTTTAAACAAAAAAACTTAAAAAATTATAATTAAGTCATTATTTATTATAATACTTGATTTCATCTTTAAGCATTATTTCAACTAATTCTTTTAGAGATATTTTAGGTTTCCAATTAATTTCTTTCTTTGCTTTTGTAAAATCACCCTTTAAATAATTTACTTCCGATGGTCTGAAATATTTTGGATTTATTTTTATAATTACTTTATTTGTTTTTTTATTAATTAATTTTGTATTTAATCCCTTGCCAATCCATTTTGAATCAATTTTTAAATAATCAATACAATAGTTTATAAACTCTTTTATAGAATATGTTCTACCAGTACAAATAATATAATCTTCTGGAATTTTTTGTTGCATCATTTTCCACATTGCTTCAACATATTCTTTTGCAAATCCCCAGTCTCTTTTTGCATCAAGATTGCCAAGTTCTAAAAAATTTCTTTTATTGTTAATTATTTCCACTAATCCTTTAACTATTTTTCTTGTGACAAATTCTTCACCCCTTAATGGAGACTCATGATTAAATAATATTCCTGAAACTGTAAAAAGGTTATAAGAATTTCTATAATTGATCGTAATATAATGCCCAAACAATTTAGATATGGCATAAGGACTTTGAGGATTGAAAGGAGTTTTTTCATTTTGAGTTTTATGCAGAACATCTCCAAACATTTCTGAGGAAGATGCTTGATAAAACTTGATTTTTGGATTCCTATTTCTTATTGTCTCTAAAATTCTCAATACGCCTAAACCAGTAATATTAGATGTATTAAGTGGACTACCAAATGAACTTCCAACAAATGATTGAGCCGCTAAATTATAAACTTCGTCAATATTGTATTTTTTAAAAACTCTTTCTATCTCAAAAGTCTCACCTAGCTCCATTTCTTCGAAGATTATTTTTTTTTCAATTCCCAATCTTTCTAATCTCCAATTATTCATTCTCGCGGATCTTCTATCAGTTCCAATAACTTTGTATTTTTTTTTTAGAAGTAAATCAGCAAGATATGCTCCGTCCTGCCCTGAAATTCCAGTTATAAGTGCTGTTTTTTTTTTCATGAATTTTTTTAGAAAATTAAATATAAAATTTAAATAAGAGTTTATCCTAGTTTATATTATAGATTTATACTATAAAAAAATATCCTTAAAATAATATTAGATAAAATGGTAAATTTTCAATATTCATTTATGAAATTTAGTAAAAATATTTTTTATGATTGAGATTTTTATAATCCTTATTTTTCTTATATTTGCTGTATTTTTATCAGGGTTCATTTTTGTAAATATATTTTTAAAACTCAAACTTGAACACTTAGAAATTTATGAAATAGGTTTTTTTGGAATTATTTTTCTAGTTTTTTTATCATTTATATTACATCTTCTCTTTCCTTTAAATGAAATAACTAATTCTCTCATTATTTTTTTATTATTTTTAATTTTTATTTTTAAAATTAAAAAAAAAAATCAGTTAAATTTTATAAAAGATTATAAATATATATTCATAAGCTTAACTTTAGTTTTCATTATGACTTTGAAATATAATCCTAATGAAGACTATGGATATTATCATTTACCTTACATCATTAACCTTGTGTCTGAAAAAGTAATCTTTGGATTGTCAAATTTGCAACCGCAATTTGGTTGGAATTCAACTTGGTTAAATTTTTCATCAATGTTTTATTTGCCTTATTTTGAGATTAGAGGGACTCAACTAAGTAACTCTATTTTATTTTTTTTCATTATCTATATGTTTTTAAAAGAGTTAAATTCTTTTAAAAATAAAAATTGTTATTCTTTTTTATATATTTTATTCTTAACAAGTTATACAGTAATTAAATTTTCTAGAATTTCTGAACACGGCTTTGATTTTCCAGCAAATATTTTTTTACTTCTAGCCATATATTATTTTTTAAAAATTTCAGAGGAACAGAATCTTACAAACATTAAGAAATATTTTATAATAATTTGTTGCTTTTCTCTCTTTGCATTTACTATTAAAGTATCTACATTTATAGCTCCTTTACTTGTCATTTTTTCATTAATTTTAATTATAAAAAAAAAGATAAAATTGGATATTTTTAAAGTCCCTCTCATTTTTTGTACTATTTTTTTTGCTTTTTGGATAACTCAACAATTTATTTATACAGGATGTATGATGCCATATTTTAAAATTACTTGCATGCAAGGTTTAGAATGGCACACTAAAGATATATCAAATATGATTTCTGGTCTAACCGGCAGTGTTAATAAATCTTACAATTTATATACAGGAGATTTATCACCCAGTGATTACTCAAAAAACTTTAATTGGGTGAACACTTGGTTTCAAAGAAATAAAATAGAAATTTTAGAACATATATCAGCAATTATATTACCGATTATAATTTTACTAATTTTAAACTTAAAATTTTTATTAAGTAATAAAACAAATATTTCGATATTAAATAATCATAAAAGATTTATACTTTTAACTTTAAGCTTTCTTACTATTTTTGGATTAATTATTTGGTTCACTAAATCACCCGTTATTCGTTTTGGTATTCCATATATATTCTTATTATTTTTTTTATTATTAATCATTATTGTTGATTTAGTTAAAATAGAATTTACTAAAAGTATAAATATATTGATAATTTTATGTTTATTTTTCAACTTATCAAAAAATTTCAATAGAATAATCAAAAGTGAATCTGAAACTTATTGGCCTGAGATTTTATCAGTTAATTTTCTTACAAAAGAGATGGATGGTTTTAAAATAAATTTTCCAGATCAGAAGGCAGATAATCCAAAAAAAAAATTATGTTGGTCAACTCCTTATATTTGTAGTGTTTCGCAAGGTAATAACTTAAAATTTTACAAAAAATATACTTATACTTTTGTTGCGTCTCAATGAATAGTTATAAATTAAAAAAATTGATTAATTTTTCTTAAGATTTTTAAAATTATACAAAGAATATAATTATTAAAGTATTTTTTTGATATAACTAAATCTTGTTTTAGTTTTCTAAAAAATAAACTTAGTTTTGTACTATCGCCACCAGTTCTCATTATAATTATATATTTGTCAAAAAAACTAAATTTATATTTTTCATTCAAAAAAATTTTTAAAATAAAATCATAGTCCCCAGATATAGGAAAATTTTCTGAATAATTATTATTAAATAACACTTCCCTTTTTGCAAAAATTGAAGTGTGAGGTGGCATCCATCCATATTTTAATTTTGATTTTTTATAACTTGAGCTTTTCCAAACTCTTTTAATTTTATTTTTGTTTATTTTTGAACAAAATTTTATATTTCCATAAATCACATCCGATTTTTCTTTAATTATAAAATCTGCAATTTCACTTAGTGTTTCTTTGTCATAAAAAAAATCATCTGCATGTAAAACTCCTATATACTCTCCTGAACAATTTTTTATTGCTAAATTTAAAGATCCAAACTTATTATTAGATTTTTCATCTTTAATAATTTTTTTGTTTTTTAAAGACAAAAGAAAATTTTCGGTTTGATCTTCTGATTTAGAATATACTATAATATGTTCCTTATTTATATACGTTTGACTGTCAAAAGATGATATTGCTTCTGAAAGATAAGGCATACCATTCTTTACAACCGTTATTATTGATATTTTTAATTTCTCCATTTATATAATTAATTTTTGAGTTTTATATTATTTTATAAATACATAAAAAACTATTTGTTTAATCTTATTTGTTTATTGATAAATATATTTAATAAAATAAATTTATGTCATCAGATATAGTTTTAACAATTATAATTCCATGTTTTAATGAAATAAAAACTATAGATAAAATAGTCAATAAAATTAAAAAACAAAAAATTAGAAAACAAATTATTCTAATTGACGATTTGTCAACCGATGGAACAAAGCAAATAATAAGAAAAATAATTTATAGAAAAGTAGATAAGGTTATTTACCATAAAAAAAATTTAGGTAAGGGAGCATGTATAAAATCTGGGATTAAACATGCAAAGGGTCAAATCATTTTGATACAGGATGCAGATTTAGAATATTCTCCTTCAGATTACAAAAAACTAATTAAACCAATTTTATCAAAAAAAACTAATGTAGTATATGGATCAAGAGTCTTAAATAAAAATAGATACTCAGATCATAATTTTAGTTCAATCTTTAGGGTAGCCGCTAACCATATTTTGACAATTTTTTCTAATATTTTAAACAATCAAAAACTTACAGATGCTCATACTTGTTACAAGGTTTTCAAAAAAGATATTTTGAAAAAAATTAAATTAGAAGAAAATGGCTTTAGTTTTTGTCCAGAACTAACTACAAAAATTGGTCTAATTAATGAGGAAATTTTTGAAGTATCAATACGCTATAAAGGTAGATCTTATGGTGAAGGAAAAAAAATTAACTTTAAAGACGGTATTGATGCAATAATTACACTTATTTATTATAAATATTTTAATAAATAAAATATTAAATACTTGAATACATCATTCAAAATTGTATAAGTATGCGCCTGGTGATTATTGCGAAAGTGTAATACCCGATCCCATACCGAACTCGGAAGTCAAGCCTTTCAGCGCCGATGGTACTTAGTCTTAAGACTTGGAAGAGTAGGACATTGCCAGGCTAATTCATGAAAAAAATAATCGTCGTAACAGGTGGAGCTGGATTTGTAGGTTCAAATTTAATCGATTATTTTTTGCAAAATACGAGATACAAATTAATAAGTATTGATAACTACTCAACAGGTAAAATTAGCAATCATATAAAATCAAATCGAGTTAAATATATAAAAGGAAACACCATCAACATTTCAAAAATATTGTACAGATATAAAAAAAATATAAATTGCATTTTTCATTTTGGAGAATTTTCGAGAATTTACCAAAGTTTTAAAAATTTTTCAAAGTGTTTTGACTCTAACTCTATTGGTAGCAAAGAGGTATTTAAATTTTGTTTAGAAAATAACATTAAGATCATATACTCCGCAACATCAGCAACATTGGGTAGGAAAGGATATGATAAAAATTTGTCACCTTATGCTTTTACAAAATCTAATAATTTAGAGTTATTAGAGAATTTAAAAAAGTGGTTTAATTTAAAATATGAGATAATTTATTTTTATAATGTATATGGTGAAAGACAAATTTCAGAGGGATATATGGCTACAGTGATTGGCATCTTTCAAAATCAATTTAGAAAAAATATACCCCTTACTGTTGTTAAGCCTGGAACACAATCTAGAAGATTTACTCATATATCTGATACTATTAGAGTGTGTTTTGAAGCATGGAAAGCAAAAAAATGCAGGCATTACAGTATAAGCCACAGAAAATCATACACAATTTTAGATGTGGCAAAAATGTTTAAACATAAAATTAAGTTTATACCTAAAAGATCAGGAGAAAGATATGCATCAGCTCTAACCAATAAAGCTTATAATAATAATATTATTAGACATTATGGAAAAATAAATTTGAAAGATTACATAACTTCGTTTATTAAAAGCAGGTTATAAAAAATTATGAAAATTGCAAGTTCATTAAAATCTTTAAAAAAAAGAGATCTAAACTCAAAATTAGTCAGGAGAAGAGGAAGAGTCTATATAATTAATAAAAAAAATCCTAAATTTAAAGCAAGGCAAAAATAAATTATGGATAATGAAAGTCATAAAAATACCTGGAATAACTTCACAAAATTTGTTCTTTGGGGATCAATAGCTGTTGTAGTTATTCTAATTTTAATGGCTCTTTTTCTACTATAAATGATAATCGGATCAGTCTCAGAAAATATAAATTTAGAAAAAAGGGTTGCTATAACTCCAGATATTATAAAAAAATATAAGTCATTAGGATTTGAAATTTATTTAACCAAAGATTATGCATCACACATAGGCATAAAAGATGAGGAATATGAAACAGAAGGAGCTAACATTAAAAGTATTGATGAAGTACTTTCCAATTCAAATGCAATTTTGCAAATGAACATTTTAAACGATGAAAGTTTAAATAAACTAAAAAAAGACCAAATTTTAGTTGGAGTATTAAATCCTTATTCAAATGAAAAAAAATTAAAAGAAATAACTTCAAAAAATATAAATTGTTTTTCATTAGAACTTTTGCCAAGAATTACTAGAGCACAATCTATGGATATACTATCATCCCAAGCAAATTTGGCAGGGTACAAAGCAGTTGTTGACTCTTTCGCATTTTTTCAAAAAGCAATACCAATGATGATGACAGCCGCAGGTACAATTTCAGCAGCCAAAGTTTTAGTTGTTGGTGCGGGTGTTGCTGGTTTACAAGCTATTGCGACAGCAAAAAGATTAGGCGCAATAGTTTTTGCTACTGATGTAAGATTAGCCTCTAAAGAGCAAGTTGAAAGTCTGGGAGGTAAGTTTTTAACAGTTGAAGGGGCAGAAAATCTTGAAACCGAGGGAGGTTATGCCAAAGAGGCCTCAGAAGATTTTAAAAAAAAACAAGAAGAGCTATTAAAGGAGACGTTAAAAAAAATTGATATTGTAATTTGTACAGCCTTAATTCCTGGAAAAAAAGCTCCAATAATAATAAAAAAAGATATGATAGATGTAATGCCAAGTGGATCTGTTATATATGATCTTGCAGCTATACAAGGTGGAAATTCAGAATTAACAAAAGTAAATGAAATTATAAATAGCAATGGAGTAAATATAATGGGTGAGTCAAATATCTTGAATAAATTACCCGTTTCAGCATCAAATCTTTATGCAAAAAACATGTTTAATTTTATAAATAATTTATTTGATAAAGACAAAAAAGCTTTTGAAATAAATACAGAAGATGAAATAATTGAAAAGACACAAATAAAATAATGGAAATAGATCCTTTTATATTCAGATTAAGCATATTCATACTATCAATATTTGTAGGATATTATGTTGTCTGGAGCGTTACACCATCACTACATACGCCATTGATGTCTGTAACTAATGCAATTTCTTCGGTAATAATAGTTGGAGCCATTATTGCTGCTTTGGCAGGAGCGTCTGAAAACATTTTCGAAACTTCAAATATTTTTGGTTTCCTTGCAATAATATTGGCTGCAGTCAATATTTTTGGGGGTTTTCTTGTAACCCAAAGAATGTTGCAAATGTATAAAAAGAAGAAAAAATAAATATGTCAGCTAATTTATCAGCATCTTTTTATTTAATTTCTGGAATATTATTTATATTAGCTTTAAGGGGTTTATCATCTCCCGAAACTTCAAGACAAGGAAATTATTTTGGAATTGCTGGAATGGTAATATCAATAATTGTGACTTTTTTGTCTGTTGGAAATTTTGGACCGGGATTCATTTATGTATTGATTTTCCTTTTAATTGGTGGAACCATTGGTGCAATAATAGCTTTTAGGATACCAATGACTGCAATGCCAGAATTAGTTGCTGGTTTCCATAGTCTAGTTGGTCTTGCGGCAGTTTTTGTAGCAATTTCTGCTTTTTTGAAACCTGAAGCATTTAATCTAGGCGTGGTAGGCAACATTAAACTTGCAAGTTTGATCGAAATGTCTCTTGGTGCAGCTATTGGTGCAATAACTTTCTCTGGCTCAATCATTGCTTTCTTAAAACTTCGGGGAATAATGTCTGGTGCGCCAATTACATTTAAAGGACAACATATAATAAATCTTATATTAGGATTAACAATAATTCTCTTAATTTATTATTTATGTGTTTCACAGTCAGCTAATTCATTCTGGACAATAGTTCTTATATCGTTTTTAGTTGGAGTTTTATTAATTATACCAATTGGCGGAGCTGATATGCCAGTTGTGATCTCAATGTTAAATTCTTATTCAGGATGGGCAGCAGCTGGAATTGGATTTACTTTAGAAAATACAGCTTTGATAATCACTGGCGCATTAGTAGGATCATCTGGTGCAATCCTCTCATATATAATGTGTAAAGGAATGAATAGGTCATTCTTCAATGTTATTTTAGGTGGATGGGGTGCAACAGATCAAACAAATGGATCAGTGGTCAAAGAGCAAAAACCTGTAAAAAGTGGAAATGCTGATGATGCAGCATTCTTAATGAAAAATGCATCTTCAGTAATAATTGTACCAGGATATGGAATGGCTGTAGCTCAAGCTCAACACGCTTTAAGAGAAATGGTAGATGCGTTAAAGAAAAATGGAGTAAAAGTTTCTTATGCAATTCACCCTGTTGCAGGAAGAATGCCCGGACACATGAATGTTTTACTAGCAGAAGCTAATGTTCCATATGATGAAGTTTTCGAATTAGAAGAAATAAATAATGATTTTGCTAATTGTGATGTTGCCTATGTGATTGGAGCAAATGATGTAACTAACCCAGTTGCAAAGTCAGATCCTCAAAGCCCAATTTATGGAATGCCAGTTTTAGATGTTGAGAAAAGTAAATCAGTTTTATTTGTTAAAAGAAGTTTATCCCCAGGATATGCAGGTATTGATAATGACTTATTTTATAGAGATAATACTTTAATGCTATTTGCAGATGCAAAAAAAATGACCGAAGAGATTGTTAAGAGTTTATAATTGACTAAAATTTTTTGTGATATTGCTGATATTAATCAGATTAAAATTTACAATAAAAAAAAAATTGTAAAAGGATTCACCACAAATCCAAGCTTGATGAGGAAAGCTGGAGCCAAGAATTATTTAAATTATTCACAAAAAATACTTGCAATAACTAAAAAACCAGTTTCCTGTGAAGTTTTTGCTGATGAAGTTGAAGAAATGATTTCACAAGGCATGAAAATAAATAAATGGGGAAAAAATGTATATGTTAAAGTTCCTGTAACAAATTCAAAGGGAAAATTCATGGGTAAAGTGATTAAAAAACTAAATAAACAAAAAATAAAATTAAATATAACTGCAGTCTATACTTCGAAACAAACAAATCAGATTTTAAGAAATATTGATAAAAAAACTAAAGTGATTATCTCTATATTTGCTGGAAGAATGGGCGATGCTGGAAAAGATCCAATACCTCAGATCAAAGAAAGTATTAAACTTTCAAAAAATTTTAAAAATGTGAATATTCTATGGGCAAGCACTAGAGAGCCATATAATTATCTACAGGCAAAAAAATTAGGTTGCCATATAATAA
The DNA here is from genome assembly GCA_902594705.1 of uncultured Pelagibacteraceae bacterium. Classification (GTDB taxonomy): domain Bacteria; phylum Pseudomonadota; class Alphaproteobacteria; order Pelagibacterales; family Pelagibacteraceae; genus Pelagibacter. The sequence goes on along the minus strand of CACJNI010000002.1, from coordinate 172,887 downwards.
CTGTCCCACCATCTATTATTGAAAAAATTCAAAAATTTGGAAAAACGTTTCAAAAGTTAACAATTGATACAGTTAAAGGTTTTTTAATTGATACTAAAAAGTCTAAATTTTATCTATAGAATTGGTTGCGGGGGACGGATTTGAACCGCCGACCTCAAGGTTATGAGCCTTGCGAGCTACCAGGCTGCTCCACCCCGCGATAATTAAATCCTATTTTTGAGCTTGTTAAGTTTTTTTACTCTTTTAATATTCTCTTGAAGAATTCTTTTCTTTTTTTCTGATGGTTTTTCGTAATTATTTTTTAGTTTAATTATTTTAAAAAAACCATCTCTCTGAAGTTTTCTTTTTAAAACTCTCAGTGCTTGCTCTACATTATTATCTTTAACTTCTATTTTAATAACAACCTCCAAAAAATGCGATTAGTTAGCATTTTAAATAATATTTGTCCATGTTTTTAAATTTAGCTTTTACTTGAAAGACCCATTTTCTCTTTAATTTTTTTTTCTTTAACTATCCTTCTTTCAGCTTTTTCTATAGCAATGAGTAAGTCTTTTTGTGCAAATAATCCCATAGCCACAGGATCTTTTGGATTTAAATTATTATAATTCCAATAACTTTTATTTCTTATTGAAGTCACAGAATTTTTAGTTATGCCTACCAATTTTGCTATTTGCGAATCTTTTAATATTGAGTGATTTTTTAATAACCACATAGCGGAGTCAGGCTTATCTTGACGTTTTGATAGAGGTACGTATTTTTTTACTTTAGTATCGTTACTTTTTACTTCTACTTCAATGTCAATAATATTTAGTGGTCTATTTTCATCAGCTGATGATTTATTGATTTCTTCTCTAGTTAGTTGTCCTGAAATTATAGGATTATAACCTACAATACCTTTTGCAACTTCTCCATCTGCAATCCCTTGAACCTCAACTTCGTGAAGATTACAAAAATCAGCTATCTGATTGAAAGTCAGTGATGTATTTTCTACAAGCCACACAGCTGTGGCCATTGGCATTAAGGGTGCTTTTGACATTAATTTTTATTTTCAGATCTAAAGTTTTGAAATTTTTTATTAAATTTACTTATTCTACCTTTATCCAAAATTTTTTGTTTACCCCCAGTCCAAGCCGAGTGAGATTTTGGGTCAATTTCTAACTTTAAAACTTCATTTTCGCTGCCCCAAGTTGATCGCGTTTCAAACTGAGAACCATCAGTCATTTCTACTTTTATAGTATGATATTTCGGATGTGTATTTTTTTTCATGAGCTGCCTTATAACAAAAAATATTCTAAAAACAATTAAAAGTTATTTAATTTTTTTAGCATTTTATCATAAATACTTGGATTTCCTGCTCTTATATTTATTTTATTAATATTGAATTCATTTATTTCGTTAACTTTTCCTCCAGCTTCTTCAATTATAATTTTTCCTGCTGCTACATCCCATATGTTTATATTATTATGGAAATATCCGTCAAATCTTCCACATCCTACGTAAGCTAAATCTAAAGCTGCACATCCTGTGTTTCGAGTATTAAGTTTAGGGTAAATTGATTTTACACCATCGTTATTTGACGCAAACAAACATTCATCTAAATTTGTTTTTTTTGATACTCTAATCCTGTTATTATTCATATATGAACCATTATTTTTTTCAGCGTAAAAAATTTCATTCTTTATCGGGTCAAATATTAGACCTATAACAATTTCGTCGTTTATTTGTAATGCAACAGAAATTGCAAAATGAGGAACACCATGTAAAAAATTAATAGTACCATCTATAGGATCAATTATCCAAAAAATATCTTTGTTTTTATTTGAAATTTTACCAGTTTCTTCAGTAATAAATGAATAGTTTTTTTTTGATTTACTTAATTCCTCTATAAGAATTTTTTCTACTCTTTTATCTGTTTTAGTAACAAAATCTTTTGGTCCTTTTTTTGATACTTGTAAATTTTCTATTTCACCAAAATCTCTGATAATTACCTTTGAAACTTTTTCACATGCTTTGATCATTAAATTTAAATTAGGTGAAATTGAATTCATTTAAATTTTTTTTATATATTCCATTGTTCTAGTGTCAAATACAATTGTATCCCCATTTTCTATAAATGGAGGTACTTGAATATTAACTCCATTATCAAGTTTTGCTGGCTTATAAGAGGAAGAAACAGTTTGTCCTTTTAAAGCTACCTCTGTTGATTCTACTTTACAAGTAATTTGATTTGGAAGAATAATATTTAATGGTTTGTCATTATAAAAATTAATCAGAACTTCCAAATTTTCTACTAACATTTTACCTTTTTCCCCCATAATATTTTTGTTTATATTAATTTGTTCAAAGCTATTTGGATTCATAAAATAAAAGTCATTTTCATCACTGTATAAAAAATTATATTTTATCTCGTCGAGCGATGCCTTTTCTATAGTTTCACTTGATCTAAATCTTTCATTTATTTTTGTATTTTTCATAAGACTTTTCATTTCAACTTGTGCAAACGCCCCACCTTTCCCAGGTTTGACATGATTAGTTTTCAATACTTCCCATAAATCATTCTTATATTCTAATATCATCCCTACTCTTATTTCAGTTGCATTAATTTTCATGTTAAACTTTTTATTGCTTGATGTGGTTTAAATTTTTTATTATTCCAAATGTAGCTTGAAATAGCTAAAAAATCTGCTTTATTTAATAGAAGTTTTTTATAATTCTTATCATGTATTCCTCCTATAGCAACGACAGGCAAATTTACTGATTTCTTAATTTTGATTAAAGTATTAATATCTGCATTAAATCTCACTTTTTTTGTTTTAGTTTTATAGAATGCCCCTAAAGCAATATAGTTCGCACCATTTATTAAAGCTTTTTTGGCAAGTTTGATTGAATTATGACAAGTTACACCAATTATTTTGTTTTTTAAAATTTTTTTTGCTTCTATAACATTCATATCTTTCTGGCCTAAGTGACAACCATCTGCATTTACTTTCAAAGCAAGATAAGGGTCATCATTAACAATAAATTTTACTTTATTTTTTTTACAAATTTTTAATATTTTTTTTGCAATAATGAGTTTTTTTTTAATACTTTCTTTTTTTAACCTTAATTGAAAAAAATTTATTTTTTTAGATTTTAAAACTAAATTTAAACTATAATAAAATGATTTATTTTTAATTTTATTTGGAGATATTAAATATATGAATTTCTTATTTCTTATTTTCAAGATTTTTTGACCATTTTCCCTGTGCAGCTAAAGTACACATTTTAGCTCTATGATCAAATATTTCCTGTGTTCCAGTTATATTATTTGTATCTTTAGACCAAAATTTAAGTGCACTTTGTTGTAGAGCTCTTCCATAAGAATAAGTCATTATAAAATCTGTATTGTTCTTAATATTTATTTCGTTGAGGTTAGCTGTTGCTTCTATCTCAGTTTGACCTCCTGAGAGAAAAGCTATACCAGGTACTGATGAAGGAACATTATTATTCAAACATTCTAATGTAAGTTCTGCTATTTCCTCACTAGATAATTTTTCACCAGATTTATTTCCGGGTAAAATCATATTTGGTTTTAATATTGTTCCTTTTAAATTAACATTGTGCAATTCTAATTCTTCATAACATTTTCTGATTACTTCAGAGGTTTTATTCAGACAATCTTTAGCTGAATGGTTTCCATCCATTAAAACTTCTGGCTCAACTATTGGAACCATCCCTGCTTCTTGAACTAAGGAGGCATATCTTGCTAATGCATGAGCATTTACTGAAATAGATAATTTACTTGGATATTGATCTGATATTGAATAGACCCCCCTCCACTTTGTAAATCTGGCTCCAAGTTTATAATAATCTTTTAGTCTTTCCCTCAAACCGTCTAAACCTTCAGTAATTTTTTCTTCTTTAGATCCCGCTAATGTTTTGGCCCCTGTATCAACTTTAATACCAGTTAATGAACCACTTGAGTTTATTAATTCAGGTATTGTTTTTCCATCGGAAGTTTTTTGTCTTATTGTTTCGTCGTATAGTATTACTCCACCTATGCATTCTTTCATTGATAAAGATGAAAAAAGAGTTTGTCTAAACAGTAGTCTATTTTTTTCGTTAGAATTTACATTTACTGAATCTAATCTTTTTGTCATTGTAGCTGTACTTTCATCTGCTGCAAGTATACCTTTGCCATTCGATAATATTTGAAGAGCAATTTTGTTTAGTTCAGACATTTAATTTAATGCTTTTATACCAGGGAGAACTTTGCCTTCAAGATATTCTAAAAATGCTCCACCTGCAGTTGAAACAAAATTAAATTTATTTTTCATATTTAGTGAATTAATTACTGCCACCGTATCGCCTCCACCAACTACTGAAAATATTTTGTTCCCTCTGTTAGCTATATATTTTGCAACTTCTGAGCTTCCTAATGAAAAGTTCGCATTTTCAAAGTAACCTAATGGTCCGTTCCATAATATTGTTGAGGAATCATCAATAACTCTTTTTATTTCAACTAATGTTTTTGATCCTACATCAAGTATCATATCATCGTCTTCAATATCTTTAAAATCTTTTTCAAAAGATTTATCGTTCAATTTTTTTCCAATTTTAACATCTTTGGGAAAATATATTTTACATTTATTTTTTTCAGCATATGTGAAAATTTCTTGAATTATGTAATCAATATTTTTTTCATAAACAGAGTTACCAATTTTTAAACCTTTGTATTTCAATATATTGTTTGCCATTGCACCAGCTATTATAATGCTATTAAATTTTGGTATTAAATTTTTTATTATATTTATTTTAGAAGATATTTTAGATCCACCAATTATACATGTTATGGGCTTTTTTATTTCAGAAGTTATCTTATTGAGAGCATTTACCTCTGCATTAATTTGAATTCCGCTATATGATGGGATATACTTTGTTATTTTTGATACGGAGGCATGATCTCTGTGCGAACACGAAAATGCATCATTAACGTATATTTCACCTAAGCTCGCTAATTTCTTTGAAAATTTATCATCGTTGGCCTCTTCTTCGGGATAAAATCTGATATTTTCAAGTATTACCAACTCATTATTTGTATTCTTAAAAATTTCTTCTTTATTTAAATTAAAAATGTTTTCTTTGAGCAATGATACTTCTTTTTTAATTTTACTTTTAATATACAACGATATCAATTCTAGAGAAAGTTCCTTAACTATTTTACCTTTTGGCCTTCCAACATGAGAAATTATAATAATCTTTGCTTTTTTTTTTAATAGAAATTCTAGTGTAGGCATAACCTTATCAATCCGGTTAGAGTCTGTAATTTTTCCATTTTTTATTGGAACATTTAAATCAAGTCTAAGAATTACTCTTTTATTTTTAATATTTTCTATATTTTCAATGGATTTCATTATTTGATCTTGCTTACATGCTCAGCAATATCACACATTCTATTCGAGAAACCCCATTCATTATCATACCAAGCTGAAATTTTACCCATTTTATTACCAACTACATTAGTAAGTGAAGAGTCTATGATTGCAGATGCACTATTGTGATTAAAATCAACTGAAACTAGCTTCTCATCTGTAACATTTAGAATATTTTTAAGTTTCGTTTTAGAAGCTGAAAATAATGAGTTATTTAATTTATTTAAGGTAATATTTTTTTTTACATTGAATATAAATTCTATTAGTGAAACATTTGGTGTTGGCACTCTCATTGCTATCCCCTCTAGCTTGCCTTTTAATGAGGGTATAATCTCACCAATAGCTTTTGATGCGCCAGTAGATGTGGGTACAATTGATTGACTTGCAGATCTCGCTCTTCTTGGATCTTTGTGAGAATTATCTAATATTCTTTGATCACTTGTAAAAGAATGTATAGTTGTCATAAAACCATTAAGAATTATAAAATTTTTATTAATTACGTCTGCAACAGGAGCTAAGCAATTTGTTGTGCAAGAAGCTGCTGAAATAATTCTATCATTCTTATTTATCTTCTTATGATTTACGCCAAAAACTATAGTTTTATCTGCCATTTTACATGGGGCCGATACAATAACTTTTTTTACCCCATTTTCTATATGAGGTAATAATTGATCTTTAGAATTAAACTTACCCGTGCACTCAAAAACGTAATCTACACCATATTTTTTCCACTTTATATCTTTAATCATAGAGTGTTGCGTGTATGATATTTTTTCTTTATTTATTTTTATGTAATTTCCTCCAGACTTTACTAGAGAACTAAAATTACCATGAATTGAATCATATTTTAATAAATTTGCACAAATTTCAGAGCTCGATCTATTATTAATATGTTTGATAATTATTTTACCTTTATAATTTTCATAAATTGACCTCACAATCATTCTGCCAATTCTTCCCATACCGTTAATGCCAACTTTTATTGTCATTTTTTTATATAAAATTTAATTTTTTTACTAATTTTTTCACTACTTAAACCAAAATGATCATAGACTTTTTTATAAGGAGCGCTTTTGCCAAAGTCTTCTATTGAAAAAGACAAGCCCTTCTCAATATACTTTTCCCAAGACATTTTTGATCCTGCCTCAATTGAAAAAGTGTTTATGCTTTCTTTTAAGATTTTATTTTTATAGCTCTTGTTTTGTTTGTCAAAAATTTCTTGGCAAGGCATTGATATTACTTTTGAATAAATTTTTTGTTTGGCCAATTTATGACTAGTCTCAATTGCAAGATTAACCTCTGATCCTGAGGCTAAAATAGTTAAATCTATATTTTTTCCAGTCCTCAAAACCTCGTAAGCTCCCATAGAGCATTGATTTTTTTTGCTAAAATTCTTTCTTATGGGTTTTAAGTTTTGTCTAGTTAAAGCTAATATGCTAGGTGTTTTGTTGCTGTTTAAAGCAATATCCCAACATTCAATTGTTTCAGTTTGATCTGCTGGCCTTAAAACGTTTAAATTAGGAATAGATCTTAAAGCAGCAAGTTGCTCTACTGGTTGATGCGTAGGCCCATCTTCTCCAAGTCCTATTGAGTCATGTGTCATTATATAAATTACCTTCTGTTTCATTATAGCAGACAGTCTTATTGAAGGTTTGCAATAGTCTGAAAATATTAAAAAAGTACCTCCATAAGGAATAAAATTACTATGAAGAGCTAATCCATTCATTATTCCACTCATTGCGTGTTCTCTAACACCATAGTGAATATAATTACCACCAAAGTTACTTGAATTAATAATTTTATGTAACTTAGTTTTTGTATTGTTTGATCCCGCTAAATCAGCAGAGCCACCAATTAAAGTATTTCTCTCTTTTAATATAGTTGATAAAAATTCTTCTGAGGATTTCCTCGTAGCTATAGTCTTAAAATTTTTTATTGCATCTTTTTTTTGTTTTATAATTGAACTCGAGAATTTATTTTTTATAATAATTTTAAATTTTTGTTTGTGTTTGCTAAAAGTTTTATTCCATATTTTTTCTTTTTTAACACCTTTTTCTCCAATTTTTCTCCAATCAGTTATAACTCTTTGAGGTATTTTAAATGGTTTATAATCCCAATCTAATTTTTTTCTAACTAACTTTATTTCATCTATTCCAAGAGGACTTCCATGAGAAGAGGCCTTTCCACCTTTATTTGGAGATCCAAATCCTATTTTCGTTTTGCATGAAATTACAGTTGGTTTTTTTGATTTTTGAGCTTTTTTTAATGCATTATAAATTTCTCTGTAATTATGCCCATTGATTAAAATATAATTCCATCCATAACTTTTAAATCTGTTTTTATAATCATCTGAGACCGCTAAACTAGTCGGACCATCTATTGAAATAGAATTATTATCAAAAAGCATTATAAGATTACTAAGTCTAAGGTGACCAGCTAGACTCATTGCTTCGTGACTAATCCCTTCCATAAGACACCCATCACCAGCCAAGACATAGGTCTTGTGATTTATTAAATTACTTCCTAATTTTTTCTTTAAAATTTCTTCTGCAATTGCAAAACCCACAGAATTTGCAATTCCTTGACCCAAAGGACCAGTTGTTGTTTCAATCCCAGAGTTTGGGTGATACTCTGGGTGTCCAGCACAAATTGAATTTAGTTGTCTAAATTTCTTGATGTCGTTAAGCGATACACTTTTATACCCAGTTAAGTACAAAAGCGAGTAAAGCAACATTGATCCATGTCCAGCTGATAAAATAAATCTATCTCTATTAAGCCAGTTTGGATTTTTTGGATTAAATTTTAGAAAATATTTAAATAAAATTGTTGCAACGTCAGCCATACCCATTGGCATACCTGGGTGACCAGAATTAGCGTTTTGAACCGCATCCATTGACAAAAAACGAATAGCATTTGATAAATTTTTTTCTATATTTTTCAAAAAGTATCCTATCTAGACTTAGGTGATTCAATTTATTAATATAGATATATATATGAAAAACATTGATGAAAAAGAAAAAAAATTAAAGGATACTTTAAAAAAATTAGGAGAGATAAATATTCAACATAATGAAGAATTAGATAATGTTGCAATTTTAAAAGATCAAAAAAATCAATTAGAAATTGAAAAAAAACAGATAACCACATCTCTCCAAAGCTTAGAAGAAGAAAACTTAAAACTTAGAAGTCAAATAAATGAATTAAAAAAGGATTATGAAACTTCAAAAAGAAAAGAAAATCAATTTAATGAAAAAATTGATGAATTAAATCAAGAAACAGATAATTTACTGGAAGAAATAGATAAATGGCAAATGTAAATATAAAATTTAATGGTAAAGAATATTTATTATCTTGTGAAGATGGTCAAGAGGAACATTTAGAAGAATTATCCATGAGTTTAAATAAAAAATTTAATGATCTAAAATTTGATCTTGGAAATATTGGAGAGAATAAATTATTACTAATATCTTCTATAAAAGTCATGGATGAGTATTTTGAAACCAAAAAAAAAGTAGATGCACAAAAAAAAGAGCTTCAAGAATTAAAAGAAAAATTTAAAGAATTAAAATCCCTAGTTTATCAGTATAAAGATAATAAAGAAAATGAAATTAAAAATTTAAGCTCAACACAAGAAGAACTTGAGAATGATATTGAAAACTACAAAACAAGTTATGAAAATTTAATAGATAAAGTAACTTTAGAAATAGAAGACTTTGTTAAAAAAAACAGCACAAATACTTCTGTTTCATAAAATATCAGTGTCAAAATTTAAAATAAGAAAAAAAATTATTAATTTAAGAAAAAAAAAATATTTTGAAATCAAGATAGGCAATAATATTATAGATAGTTTTCATAATAAAATTAATCTATCAAAAAATAAAATTATTGGAGGTTATTTTCCAATAAATTTCGAATTTGATTGTTTGCAAATACTAAAAAAATTTTATTCTAATGGTTATAGTATTTCGTTGCCAATTATAAAAAGAAATCATCAAATGGATTTTTATAAATGGAGTCCAAATGATCCTTTAACAATAAGCTCTTTAGGAATTCCTCAGCCACAAAAATTGAAAAAAGTATACCCAGATATAATTTTTGTACCAATAGTTGCTTTTGATAAATTCAGGAACAGAATTGGCTATGGTGGTGGATTTTATGATAGATATTTAGAAAAAATTTCTCAAATTAAAAAATGTACAACAATTGGACTGGCTTTTTCACATCAAAAAGTTAATAAAATTAATGTTGAAAATTTTGATAAAAAATTAGATTTAATTTTGACAGAAAAATTAATGTAAAAATGAAGATTTTATTTTTAGGTGATATAGTTGGAGACGCAGGCTTTAAATCAGTAAAAAAAAACTTGCCAAATATAGTCTCAAAAAAAGGTATAGATTTTGTTTGTGTTAACGGTGAAAATGCAGCTAGTGAAGGTGTTGGTCTAACTGAAAATATTGCTAATGAACTTTTTAATGTAGGTGTAGATGTAATTACAACAGGCAATCATGTATGGGATCAAAAAGAAATCTATGAATATATAAAAACTGAAAAAAAATTATTAAGACCAATAAATATGAGTGGAAATTTACCTGGTAAAGGTTTTTCCATATTCAATTCAAAAAAAAATCTGAAAGTTGGTGTACTGAATCTTATGGGTAATGTTTTTATGAAAAAGTGTGATGATGTTTTTAAAATTGCCACTGAATTTATTGCACAAAAAAAAATTTCAAAAGATTATGATTTTTTAATAGTGGATTTTCATGGTGAAATAACAAGTGAAAAAATGGCTATGGGTAATCTATTTGATGGATATGCAACTTTAGTTGTAGGTACCCATACACACGTGCCAACAAATGATGCAAGAGTTCTAAAAAATGGAACTAGCTATATTACTGATGCTGGAATGTGTGGTGATTATGACTCGGTCATTGGTATGAATGCACAAAATTCAATTAACAGATTTCTAAAAAAAGAAGCTGTAAAACATTTTCCTGCCAACGGAGAAGCATCTCTGAGTGGTGTAGTTGTAGATTGCGATGCAAGAAATGGACTTGCAAAAAATATAGAAAGCTTCATTTATGGTGGAAGTTTAAAAAACTCAAATTAATTATGGCTGGACATTCACATTGGGCGGGTATTAAACATAAAAAAGGCAAAGCTGACAAACAGAGATCAAAAATTTTTTCTAAACTATCTAGAGAAATTACGGTAGCTGCAAAACTAGGAGATAAGAACCCGGATATGAATTCGAGACTAAGATCGGCAATACAATCAGCCAGATCAGCTAACATGCCAAAAGAAAATATTGAGAGAGCAATTGAGAAATCTTCTAACAATGATCAATCAAATTTTGAAAATATTAGATATGAAGGTTTTGGACCGAGTAAATCAGCTGTAATAGTTGAAGCATTGACTGATAACAAAAATAGAACTGCTTCAAATATAAGAACAATATTTTCAAAAAATAACGGTTCTTTGGGAACGCAGGGGTCCGCATCACATAATTTTCAAAGATTGGGTGTAATTAAAATTGACAAAAATGAAATTGAAAAAGATAAAATTTTTGAATTAGCAATCGAGTCGGGTGCAAATGACTGCATTTCTCGTGATGAATTTCATGAAGTACATACTGATATTGATGAAATATATGAGATAAAAAAAAAATTTGAAAAAGTTATTGTAAATTTTCTCTCTACTGAAATTGAGTGGCTTCCTATAAACAAAGTATCTCTAAAAGGCGAAGAAAATCAAAATATGGCAAAATTTCTAGAAACTCTTGAGGATGAGGATGATGTACAAAATGTTTATACAAATGTTAACTTTGAAGGTTAAATGATAATTGTTGGAATTGATCCAGGAATAGCAGGCGCTATTTGCTTTTTTTCTGATGGGAAAGTAATTGATGTAATTGACATGCCTACAATGTCTGAAGGAAAAAAAAATAAAAAACAAGTTAATGGTAGGCAAATATATAACGAAATAACTCTAATAAAAAATAAATTTATGAATGAAAACATTAGTGTAATCGTCGAACAAGTTTCTGCTATGCCAGGACAAGGTGTAACAAGCATGTTTAATTTTGGACAATCATTTGGAGTTATTAAAGGCATATGTTCTGCAATGGAACTCCCAATTTTTTATGTTAGACCAGCAAAATGGAAAAAACATTTTAATTTGATTAATTCTGAAAAAGATGCCAGCAGAACTAAAGTAATAGAGATGTTTCCTAGAATTTCTAATAAGTTATCAAGAAAAAAAGATAATAATAAAGCAGATGCTATTTTAATTGCTCAATATTTTGAAAACACAAGGGAAAACAACGATAACTAGCCTATTAGGGTTTTTTTTAAAGTCAAATTAATGACATATTTTAATGAGAAACGATTGAATGGAAGCAGATATTGCAACACAAAGCTTAGGTCTAGCAAGTAACACAGATTTTTCTTTAATTAGTTTATTTTTACGCGCGGATATAATTGTCAAGTCAGTAATCATAATATTAATACTAAGTTCTATCTATTCATGGGCAATAATATTTGAAAAAATAAGAATGTTTAGAAAAATTAATAAAAGCGCAGAGGAATTTGAAGAGAAATTCTGGAAATCAAAGTCTGCTGAAACATTTTATAACAGCCTGCCTTCAAACATGGAGGATCCTATGGCAAAATTATTTAAAAGTTCTATGCAAACAGTTATGAAAACTAGATCAAAATCAAATTTATCTGAGAGGTTATCTAGTGTTTTAGAAGTGAATATTGAAAAACAAATGGTGGCAGTTGAAAAGTATAATAGTTTTTTAGCAACAGTTGGATCGACAGCTCCTTTTATAGGATTATTCGGAACTGTTTGGGGAATTATGAATTCATTTCAATCGATTGCAATTTCAAGAAATACAAGTCTTGCAATAGTTGCTCCAGGTATTGCAGAAGCCTTATTTGCAACTGCACTTGGATTATTGGCTGCAATCCCTGCTGTAATTGCATACAATAAATTTAATTCAGACTCTAGAAAATACTCACAAAAATTAGAAAATTTTTCAAAAAGATTTTTATCAATTATCTAAATGGGATTTAAGCTCAAAAGTTCAAAAAACGATCCAATGAGTGAAATTAATGTTACACCATTTGTTGATGTAATGTTAGTTTTACTAATTATATTCATGGTAACTGCACCATTACTCACTGTTGGAGTTCAGGTAGATTTGCCAGAAACTTCTGCTGATACACTTCCAGAGGAAAATGAACCTTTAACTTTAACAATTAATTCTAAAGGTGAAATTTTTATTCAGGAAACAAAAGTTGAATTTAATAATTTAATTGTAAAAATATTGGCAGTGTCAAATAACAGAACTGACACAAGAATATATGTTAGGGGAGACAAAGCAATTAATTATGGAAGGGTTCTTGAAATTATGGGAATGCTTTCAGGATCGGGATTTACAAAAGTTGCCTTAATATCTGAACCAAATAAAGAGAGATAAAGATTATGTATCGAGGTCTTTTAATCTCATCTGGATTTCATTTTGCTATTGTTATGGTAAGTATTTTGGCTTTACCATTTGTTGCTAAAAAACCTCTTGATATTCCACCTCTTATTTCTGTTGAACTTATTCAAATAGCTGATAAGACAAATATTCCTTTTGCACCAAAAGCATCAAAAATAATCGAGAAGGCAAAAAAAGAAAATGAAAAACTTTTGTCTGAACAAGCACCTCCAAAGAAAGTAAAAAAAGACAAAAAAAAAGAGGTTCAGACAGATAAAAAAAAAAATGAAATTTCTAAGATTGTATCAAAAAAAACACCAACAAATGAAAATAAAATAGAAAAGTTAAAAAAAGAAAAATTAAATGCAGTGCCCTTGCCAGAAAAAGAAAAACAGAAAATTCAACCTAAGGAAGAAAAAAAACAGAAACCCTCAAAAGAAATCAATGATGAGAATATAAAAAAAATAGTTCAAACTAAAAAACCTATTTTGGATGAAAAAAAAGTTAAACAAGTGTCAGAATTTGAAAAAAAAGAAAAATTGGATTTAAATGAAATTGCAGCTTTAATTGATAAAAAAAAAGAAAATTTAGCAGAAACAAAAAAAGAAGTTGATAAGATTTCTCAATCAACTGATGAAACTATGGACTATTCAAAGCTAACATTAAGTGAGGAAGATGCTTTAAAGGCTCAAATATTTACATGTTGGAGTGTGCCTATAGGTTTGCCATTTAGTGAAGATTTATTAGTTAGAGTTAAGCTCCAATTAAAACCAGATGGAACAATTGAAAAGCTTGAAATGTTAGATCATATAAAAATGAATACTCCTGGTAAAGAAAAATTTAGAACACTAGCAGATAGTGTGAGAAGAGCTATCCAGCTGTGTAACCCATTAAAAGTTCCTACTAGTGGTTATGAAAGATGGAAAAATATGATTTTAAATTTTGATGCTCGTGATATGCTTGGAGGATAATGATTAGAATATTTAACTTAACCCTTTTAGTATTTTTGTTTTTAATAACGAAAGCAAATTCTTTAATAGAAATTGATATAACAAGAGGTAATCTAGATCCTTTGCCAATTGCAGTTTCACCATTATTTCAAGACGATAACTCAAAAAAAAATTCAATCAATGAAATAAAAGTAGAAAATGTTGGTTCTGAAATTTCATCTGTGGTAGAGAACAATCTAAAAACCTCAGGTTTGTTTAATCCACTAAGCAAAGAAGCATTTTTACAAAAGCCAGATATTGCACATTTAAAACCAAGATTTGAAGATTGGGCATTGATTAAAGCTCAAGCTTTAATTACAGGAAAAGTAACAATTGAGAATAAAAAATTAAAAGTTGAATTTAGACTTTGGGATATTTTAGCTGGGAGAGAAATGATGGCTTTAGCATTTACAACAGTCCCTACTAATTGGAGAAGAGTTGGACATATAATTTCTGATAAAGTTTATGAGAGATTAACTGGAGAAAAAGGATATTTTGACACAAGAATTATTTATGTTTCTGAAGAAGGTCCAAAGACAGCAAGAGTTAAGAAATTAGCAATTATGGATCAAGATGGGTTTAATACAAAGTATTTAACCTTAGGAAATGAATTAGTTTTAACTCCAAGATTTAATCCATCAAGTCAGATGGTAACTTATTTATCATATTTCAAAAATCTTCCTCGGGTATATTTATTAGATATCGAAACAGGAACTCAAGAAGTAGTTGGTGATTTTCCAGGAATGACATTTGCTCCAAGATTTTCACCAGATGGAAAAAAAATTATAATGAGCTTTGCTAAAGATGGCAATTCAGATATCTATACTATGGATTTAGAAAATCGAATTGTAGAGAGAATAACCAATCATCCATCAATTGATACCTCGCCATCATATTCCCCGGATAATAAATTTATTACATTTAATTCTGATAGAAGTGGGTTTCAACAAATCTATGTAATGAAATCTGATGGATCGAATGTAAAAAGAATCTCTTTTGGTAAAGGTTTGTATGGAACGCCAGTATGGTCTCCAAGAGGCGATTTAATTGCGTTTACAAAATTACACAAAGGAAAATTTTATATTGGTGTTATGCGAACCGATGGTTCTGGTGAGAGATTGTTAACTGAAAATTATTATCAAGAAGCCCCTTCTTGGTCTCCTAATGGAAGGGTATTAATTTTCTATAGAGAAACAAAATCTAACGATAAAGGAGAGGGATTTAGCGCCAAGCTCTGGTCTATAGATCTTACAGGATATAATGAAAGGCAGGTTCAAACAGAGACTGATGCCTCTGACCCATCTTGGTCGTCTTTATTGAGCAATTAGGGCTTTTTTATTAATTTTTAATACAAATTAAGTTGATTTTTATGCTTGAAACATCTAATTAGTTGTGAAAAAGTTCTAATAAATTATTAAGGAGCATTAATGAATTTTAGCAAATCATTTAGAAACACTTTTCTAGTTATATTATTAAGTTTAATCGTATCAGCTTGTGCAACAAAAACCACTTCTACAAAAGTAGAAGGTCAGATGCAAGGTGATGTTTATACAGGCACTGATACTGTTAAATATTTAGCTGACGGTGTTCCGGACAGAGTATTTTTTGCTACAAACGAGTCTATTTTAACGACTAAATCAAGAGACACTTTAAGAAAACAAGCAAATTGGTTAAGAGCAAATTCTAGTATCAATGTTGTGGTTGAAGGTCATGCCGATGAAAGAGGTACTAGAGAATATAACTTGGCGTTAGGTGAAAGAAGAGCTAATGCAGCTAAAGATTATCTAATCACTTACGGTATATCTGCTGATAGAATATCAGTGATAAGTTACGGAAAAGAGAGACCAGTTGATTCAGGTTCTAACCCCCTTTCTTGGTCGAAAAATAGAAGATCTGTAACAGTAAAAGCTAATTAAAGCTATTTTAAATATTTTAAAGACCCTAAGATTATTATAAATAATTTTAGGGTCTTTTTTTTGCCATTATTATAATAAAAAAATAATTGATGATCAAAAAGTATATTAAAATTTTTTCTTACACGCTCTCTATCTTATTTTTAACTATAAATGCAAATTCAGAAGAATTGAATATGAGAGAAATACTAGAAATTATTCAAAAGGACCTTAGAACATTGGAGAGAGCAGTTTATTCAGAATCTTTTCAAAAAAAATCTGGTGGAGAAAACGCTTTAACAGATAAGGCAACAGAGGATGTGCTGACAAGACATTTATTAAAATTGTCTGAAATAGAAAAACAATTTCAAAATTTAACCAACAAATTTGAAGAAGTTAACTTTAAAATTGATAAATTATCTTCAAGATTATCGAAGACTCAGGCTGATAATCAATTAAGATTTCAAGAATTAGAAAATAATTCTAACCTTGCTCAAAAAAATGAAATTAATGAACAGAATTTATTAACAAATGAAAATAATACAAAAAATGAAAACATAGATACGAACTTAACAAGTAAGAAAATAATGCCAGGCACATCTCAGCCTCAAGATTTAGGTACAATATCATATAAAGATATGACAGATAAAAATGATACACAAGCAATACAGTCTGTCGAAACGACTCAGACAATTTTGACAGAAAATTTTATAAACGAAGAAAAAATTTTACCTGACACTTCTCCTTTAGAGCAATATGAATTCGCAACTAGTTTTTTAAAGGTGGGAGATTATAATATGGCAGAAAGAGCATTCAGAGAATTTGTTGATACAAATCCAGATAATGATCTTTCTGGAAACGCACAGTATTGGTATGCAGAAACTTTTAGAATAAGACAGCTTTATACAGATGCAGCATCTGCTTATTTAGAGGGTTACCAAAAATATCCCAAGAGTGAAAAAGCACCCATTAACCTTTTGAAGCTTGGTGTATCTTTAGTTCAAATAGGAGAGAAAGATCAGGGTTGCTTAATGATTGCTGGTGTTAAAAAACAGTATCCAAATGCCACTCAATCAGTTCTTCAAAAAGCAAAATATGAAGAGAAAAAGTTTGAGTGTAACAAAGAAAACTCCTAATTTTTATATAACAAAATTAAAGGATCCCCAGGTAAGAAAATTATATAACCTATTTTCAAATAATCTCGCATCTATGGATTTGACCAATAAAAAGATTATGATTGGGGTATCTGGTGGTGCTGACAGCTTAGCTGTTTTATTTTTCTCTCAGTGCTATGCTTTAAAACATTATACTAAATTGTACCCTGTAATAATAGATCATAAACTAAGAAAAGAATCTACAATCGAAGCTAAAAACTTGAAGTATAAACTGAAACAAAACTTTGGAATTAATTGTAAAATTCTTTCAAAAAAAATTGTTAAAATTAATAAGAATATACAGTCTTATGCAAGAGACTTAAGATATGATTTATTTTTTGAAGAGTGCCATAAACAAAAAATAGACTATCTTATATTGGGCCATCATAAAGATGATCTAATTGAAAATTTTTTTATAAGATTTCTTAGAGGCTCTGGTTTAAAAGGACTTGTTTCTTTTAACAAAAACGTAATAATTTATAATGGAATTAATGTTATTAGACCATTTCTATCTACTTCAAAAAAAGATCTACTTAAAATAAATAAAAAAACTTTTGGATTTTTTGTAGATGATCCCACAAATAATGATGATAAATTTTTAAGGAGCAGAATTAGAAAACTTCTAATAAATTTAGATAAAGAAGGTCTAAAGTTTAATAAATTCTATTTAACTCTAAAAAATTTGTCAAAAAGTGATCAAGTAATCGAATTTTATGTTGATAAAAATATTTTAGAAAACTCAAAGTATTTTGAGAAAGATAAAAAAATAATATTAAACCAATCTTTTTTTAATAATCCTGAGGAAATTATTTTGAGAAGCATAATACAAGTAATTAAACGCATTAGTTGGAAAAAAAATTATCCAAGAGGCAAAAAGGTGAATAGTCTTATAGATTCTATAAAGTTTTCAAACAAAAACGTGAAATTGACACTTTCTGGATGTATTATCGAAAAAATTCAAGATTCAGTGATTATTTACCCAGAAAAACGATAATTTTTTTGTTAAATGATCAAATTGACACTTGTTAATTTATTAATAATTCTTAATTTAGTGCTTTATGAATTTTAAAAACTTAGCCATGTGGGGAATAATCGTTATTTTAACGATCGGTCTTTATAATATGTTTAAAAACCCACAAGGTTCGATTTCTCAAAAAAATAAAATTATTTTCTCAGAATTCTTAACTGAAGTCGATAATGGAAGAGTAGTTAGAGTAGAGATACAAGGAAAAAATATAAAAGGAGTATTATCAAATGGAGATCAATTCACCACTTATGCTCCTGAAGACCCGAACTTAATCCAGAAACTAAGCGATAAAGGTGTAAGCATCTCAGCAAGTCCATTAGAGGAAAAAATGCCATCATTATTAGGAATACTTCTTTCTTGGTTTCCAATGCTGTTATTAATTGCTGTTTGGATCTTCTTTATGAGACAAATGCAAGGTGGAAAAGGTGGTGCAATGGGATTTGGAAGATCGAAAGCAAAAATGATGAATGAAGTAAAAGGAAAAGTTACTTTTAATGACGTTGCTGGTGTTGAGGAAGCTAAAGAGGAAGTAGAAGAAGTAGTTGAATTTTTAAAAGATCCAAGAAAGTTTAGCAGATTAGGTGGTAAGATACCAAGAGGTTGTTTACTGGTAGGTCCCCCAGGAACTGGTAAGACTTTATTGGCAAGAGCAATTGCTGGTGAAGCTGGAGTTCCATTCTTCACTATATCTGGATCAGATTTCGTCGAAATGTTTGTTGGTGTCGGAGCTTCGAGAGTTAGAGATATGTTTGAACAAGGTAAAAAACATTCTCCGTGTATAATATTCATTGATGAGATTGATGCAGTAGGAAGAAGCAGAGGAGCAGGTCTTGGTGGAGGAAATGATGAAAGAGAGCAAACGCTCAATCAGTTATTAGTTGAGATGGATGGTTTTGATACAAATGAAGGTGTAATTATTATTGCTGCAACTAATAGACCAGATGTATTAGATCCAGCTCTTTTAAGACCAGGAAGATTTGACAGACAGGTTGTTGTCTCCAATCCAGATCTAATCGGTAGAGAGAAAATTTTAAAAGTACATGCAAAGAAAATATCAATGGCACCTGATGTTAATCTAAGAACAGTGGCTAGAGGAACACCTGGATTTTCTGGTGCAGATTTAGCAAATCTAGTAAACGAGGCAGCATTGCTAGCTGCTAGAAAAAACAAAAGAATTGTGACGTATCAAGAATTTGAAGAAGCTAAAGATAAAGTAATGATGGGGTCTGAAAGAAGATCTATGGTAATGTCAGAGGAAGAGAAAAAACTAACTGCTTACCATGAGGCTGGACATGCAATTGTAACAATAAATGAAAAAGCCGCTTATCCTATACATAAAGCAACAATAATACCAAGAGGAAGAGCTTTAGGTATGGTTATGCAATTACCTGAAAGAGATGAAGTCTCTCAAACAAGAGAACAACTTCATGCCCAAATGGCCATCGCTATGGGGGGAAGAGTTGCTGAAGAAATAATTTTTGGAGATGACAAAGTAACTACAGGAGCAGCAAGCGATATTGAACAAGCAACTAAAAGAGCAAGAGCAATGGTTATGAGAGCTGGGTTAAGTAAAGAAATGGGACCAGTTGCTTATGGTGAAAACGAAGAAGAAGTATTTTTAGGAAGGTCTGTTGCAAGACAACAAAATATGTCAGAGGAAACTGCTAGAAAAGTAGATAGTGAGATTAGAAAATTTGTTGATATGGGTTACGAAAGAGCAAGAAAGGTATTGACTGAAAAAATTGATGATCTGCATAAACTAGCAAAAGCTTTGCTTACTTACGAAACTTTAACAGGTGCAGAAATTGAAGATTTAATAAATAAAAATATATATCCTAAGAATAAAGAAGATCTTAAAGTTGAAGATGATGATCAAAGCTCAGCACTTGGTTCAATGGGCTTAAAGCCTAAGATAGTGCACTAAGCACTAATGAATAAATATTACACTAGAGCGTGTAATTTTTATTACGGAACAACATCAAAAACATACATTAAAAAAAAAAAATCTATTCCTCTCAATGGATACAATCATATTTCTTTTGATAAATTAGAAATCATTGACAGAAAAAAAAACAAAATAATCAATATTAAAGATATTAGTAAACTTTCAACTAAATTAAAAAAAAAAGTTTATAGAGATTTAAAAAATATAAAAAAAAAGAAAATTTTTAAACAAATAAATTTATCGGATATCCCTATTTTGATGGGCATAGTTAATTTAACTCCAGATAGTTTCTCAGATGGTGGCAAATATAATAAAAAAAATTTAGCGTTAAAACATGTAAATAACTTATTATCAAATGGCGCAAAGATAATAGATGTTGGTGGAGAGTCTACAAGACCAGGTGCAAAAGATATTAATCCAAGAAAAGAATGGGATAGAATAAAGTTTATCTTAAAAATTTTAAAAAATAAAAAAAGTTTTGTTTCATTAGATACTAGAAAAAGTTTTGTTATGGATAAAGCTTCCAAAATAAAAGTAGATCTTATAAATGATGTGTCTGGACTAAGTTATGATCCTGAGACTATAAATTATTTAAAAAAAACAAAAAAACCTTTTGTCATTCATCATATGAAAGGAACACCCAAAAATATGCAATCAAAACCATCGTATAATAATGTATTGCTTGATATTTATGATTTCTTTGAAAATAAATTAAAATACTTAAGAAACGAAGGTATTAAGCATAATAATATTATATTAGATCCAGGTATCGGATTTGGAAAAAATTTGAAACATAATATTACTCTTTTAAAGAGTATTTCTATTTTTCATTCATTAGGCCTTCCTGTAATGTTGGGATTATCTAGAAAAAGATTTATTAAGGATATTTCAAAAGAAAATGATACTAAAGAAAGGATTGGTGGAACTGTATCTTCATGCATTCAAGCATACCTTCAAGGAGTTCAAATCCTAAGGGTTCATGATGTTAAAGAAATCAGCCAAGCCTTTAAAGTATTTAAAGAATTACAAAACTAAAAATGATTAAAAAATATTTTGGAACAGATGGAATTAGAGGAAAAGTTAATGGATCTAAAATAAATGGAGAAATGTTTTTCAAATTTGGCTTAGCAGCGGGAATATATTTTAAAAATCTAAAAAAAAGTAAACAAATAGCAATTATTGCAAAAGACACTAGATTATCAGGATATACGCTTGAACCAGCTTTAGTGTCTGGATTGGCATCAGCAGGAATGCATATTTATACTTTGGGACCTCTACCAACAAATGGTTTAGCGATGCTAACAAAAAAAATGAGAGCTAATATGGGTATAATGATTACTGCATCTCATAATCCATATCACGATAATGGATTAAAGTTATTTGGGCCTGACGGACTTAAATTATCTGATAGAATTGAGAAGAAAATTGAAAAGCTTATTGACTCAAAGATTACTAAAAATCTATCAAAACCTATAGAATTGGGGAGGGTTAAAAGATTAGAGGATGCTAACGATAGTTATATTAAAATATTAAAACAAAATTTCCCATCCTCATTTAGTTTAAAAGGTATTAAAATTGCTTTAGATTGTGCCAACGGAGCTGGCTACAAAGCTGGTCCAGATTTATTTAAATCATTAGGCGCCAAAGTATTCAAAACCGGCACTTCTCCTAACGGATTAAATATTAATCTTAAATCTGGATCAACTTATCCAAGTAAAATTTGTAAAATGACAAAAAAAAACAAAGCCCATATAGGAATTGCATTAGATGGAGATGCAGACAGAATCATAGTCTGTGACGAAAAAGGTAGCATTATTGATGGAGATAAAATTCTTGCAATGTTGGGAGAGAGATGGAAAAGAAAAAAAATTTTAAAAGGTGGAGTGATTGGGACACTAATGTCGAATTATGGTTTAGAAAATTTTTTTAAAAATAACGGAATTAAATTTTTAAGATCAGATGTAGGAGATAGATATGTAAAAGAAAAAATGAAAAAAAATAAGTTTAATTTAGGTGGAGAACAATCAGGTCACATAATTCTTGGTAAGTTTGCAACTACAGGAGACGGATTACTGGTTGCCTTAGAAATTCTTTTTTCATTAAGAAAAAGAAAGAAAGCCAGTGAACTTTTTAATAAATTCAAACCCACTCCACAAATATTGGAAAATATAGAAGTTAATGATAAATCAATAATTAATACTCCAAAATGCAAAAAAGCAATTAATGAAGCAAATAAAATAATTAAAAATAAAGGTAGAATATTAGTTAGAAAATCTGGTACTGAACCAAAAATTAGAATTATGTGCGAGTCAGATGACTCAAATTTAAATAAATTGTGTGTTAAAATAATCAAAAAATCAATTCAGTAAATTGAAAATCCAATCTAAAATATTAATAATTGCAGGATCAGACTCTTCCGGAGGAGCTGGCATTCAAGCAGATATTAAATCAGTTACCTCTCTTGGATCTTTCGCTATGACAGCAATCACAGCAGTAACATCTCAAAACACAACGGGTGTTAAGTCTATAATACCAATACCTAATAAAGAAATTTCAAATCAAATCGAATTTACTTCAAAAGATATTAAGCCAGACGCAGTAAAGATAGGAATGCTGCATTCTACTCAAGTTATAAATTCAGTGTTAAAATCAATAAAAAAGTCAAATTTAAATAAAATAATATTAGATCCTGTTATGGTGGCCAAAGGTGGAGCCAAGCTTATTGATAATAGGGCTATTTTAGTTTTAAAAAAAAAACTAATAAAAAAGGTCGATTTAATAACACCAAATATTCCTGAAGCAGAAATACTAACCAAAATAAAAATTAAATCTATCTTGGATATGATAAATGCTGCTAAAATACTATTAGATTTAGGCGCTAAGAATGTTTTAATTAAAGGTGGTCATTTACGTTATAAGACTTTGAAAGATATTTTCGTAAATAAAAAAGAAATCACAATATTTACAAATAAAAAAATTAAAACAAAAAATACTCATGGTACTGGATGTACGTTATCCAGTGCAATTGCAACATATTATGGGTGTGGAAAAACTCTAAAGAAATCTTGTGAGTTAGGTATTAGATATGTAAACAATGCCATTAAGACAAGGCCAAACTTTGGAAAAGGAAATGGACCAATTAACCATTTAAATAGTTTTATAATAGAAAAAAAATTTAGATGAAAAATGTAGTCGTTGTTGGATCTCAGTGGGGAGATGAAGGAAAAGGTAAAATAGTTGATTGGTTATCCAGCGAAGCTGAAGTTGTTATAAGATTCCAAGGAGGACATAATGCTGGTCATACCCTGGTAATAGACGGTGTTACTTATAAATTAAGATTATTACCTTCTGGAATTGTAAGAAAAAATAAAATTTCTATTATAGGAAATGGAGTTGTTGTAGATCCTTGGGCGCTACTAGATGAAATTGAAGAAGCTAAATCTAAAGGTGTAGAAATTAATGAAAATAATCTCATATTATCAGAGGCTGCTACATTAATTTTACCATTTCATAGAGAGATGGATGAAATTAGAGAGGATTCTGCTGGTAAATCAAAAATTGGAACTACCAGAAGAGGAATTGGTCCAGCATATGAAGATAAAGTAGGACGAAGATCAATAAGAGTAATGGATCTTGCATCAAAACAAAATCTTGAAAATCGATTATCACTTGTTCTTGAGCACCATAACGCTATCCGAAAAGGATTGGGGAAGCCATTATATGAAAAAGATAAACTAGTCGAGGATTTATTGAAAATAGCACCTAATATTTTAAAATATTCAGCTCCAGTTTGGAAAAAGATAGATCAATTTAAATCAGAAAATAAAAAAATATTATTTGAGGGAGCTCAAGGAATATTACTTGATGTTGATCACGGAACATATCCATATGTAACTTCATCCAATACGGTTGCAGCTTCAGCAGCAACAGGATCTGGATGTGGTCCAAACTCAATAAATTATGTATTAGGAATTACAAAAGCTTACACAACTAGAGTAGGCGAAGGACCCTTCCCAACAGAATTGACAGATGATATTGGTAATCATTTAGGTGAAAAGGGACATGAATTTGGAACTGTAACTAGTAGAAAAAGAAGATGTGGCTGGTTTGATGGAGTTCTAGTGAGACAAACTATAAAGATTTCAGGCATCAACGGTATAGCATTAACAAAATTAGATGTATTAGATGAACTTGATGAAATAAATCTTTGTGTAGCTTATGAGTTAAATGGAAAAAAAATAGATTATTTTCCTGCAGCCGTTGAAGATCAATTAAATGTTAAAC
This sequence comes from uncultured Pelagibacteraceae bacterium, assembly GCA_902594705.1. GTDB lineage: Bacteria > Pseudomonadota > Alphaproteobacteria > Pelagibacterales > Pelagibacteraceae > Pelagibacter. The sequence continues at coordinate 148,702 of CACJNI010000002.1, read as the reverse complement.
CAATTTATAAAAAACTTGAAGGGTGGAAATCTAAAACCCAAGGTGTAAAAAAATTTGATGATTTACCTAATAATGCAAAAATTTATGTAAAAGCTATTGAAGAGTTCATTGAGACGAAAATATCCAGTATTTCAACAAGCCCAGAGAGAAAAGATACAATTCTTTTAGTAGACCCGTTTAATGATTAAAAAATAGCGATATTAATTTGTGGGTAGCGGGTTTTTTGATTTATCAGATTTCAACATATTTTTTTGAAGTTTCTTAAAACCAGTTTCAACATTCTCACTCAAAATGAAAAAGATACATTTCCAAAATGACCATTTATAGAGGTAAAAATGCCGATTATATAAAAGAATACTTAGCGACATGATGCCATTCTGATAGAAGATCTATTTGTTAAAAATAGTTAGCTCTTTAGATTAAAATAAACTAACATTAGAAATATTCTAAAAAATGAGACATATTATTAATAACATTATCAGATTTTCTTGGCTTTTTGGATTTCTGTTTATTCCAAATATGTCTTTTTCAGATACTAAAACTTTCTCATTTACTGGAGGTGTCCAAACATGGATAGTACCAAAAGGAAATAAAACAATCACGATTGAAGGCTATGGTGCAGGGGGAGGCTATGGTGAAAATAATGGTAATAATATTGGAACTCCAGGTAAAGGTGGATATTTAAAATCTAAAATTACAGTTACAGCTGGCGAAACATTATACATATACGTTGGAAAAAAAGGCTCAGATGGAAAAGATTATGCCGCTCACTCGACAACTACGGATAATGCATATGGTGGCAATAACGACTCTAAAGGTGGATATGGTGGAGGCAGTCACAGTAGTTATCCGAACGAAAATGGCGGAGGTGGCGGTGGATCTACTGATATAAGACAAGGTGGCACTGCACTCTCAAATAGGGTTTTTGTAGTAGGCGCTGGTGGTGGTGCAGCAGGTCAATATTATAACAAGGGATATATAAATGTGCAAAACTATTGTAGTGGAGATGGCGGTGATGGCGGTGGAACTACTGGAGAGACTGGCGGCATTGGTTATCACATGGGTAGCACAGAAACTTGTAGTCATACAGGATCTAAAACTGTCAATAGTGGCAACTATAGAGGAAAAGGTGGAACAGGAGGTTCACAATCAGCCGGGGGAACAGCAGGTAGTGGACTGTCAGGAAATTATTGCAATTTTTGCTCAAGTGGATCACCAAGTAATGGCGACGGAACTGCAGGTTCATCTGGTTCTGGAGGAAATGGTGGAAGTGTATATCAAGCTGGCGGCGGCGGCGGCGGCGGTTATTACGGCGGTGGCGGTGGCGAAGGTGGAGCTGCAGGTCATGGAGGAGGTGGCGGAGGTGGCTCATCTTACTCAAGTGGAACTATACTTACCAATACCCAAGGTCACACAAATGCTACTGGCAATGGATCTATTACAATTACATATATATCTAGAACAGGATATACTCTCAGAATTGTAAAAAAAGATGTCAATAAAATTTTGGAAATACTTGAAGATATAAATACTAATAGCAAAAATACTACACTAACTTCAAAGTTAGACGAATTATCAGACAAACAACTTGAAAAAGTTGCAAAAATGATAAAGGGGGATGCGATTAAAAGAATTTCTGGGTCTTCAGTTAAAACTAATAAATCGTTTAAAAGAGCAGTAACAAATGCCATATCAGCTCCTTCAATATCTTTAAACACAAGAAATAATTTTGCCTCATTAACTCACAAGGATTTAAGTGTTTTAAATGACACAGATCATGATAGCTATAACTTATTCACTTTTGATGAAAAAACTGCATTTGATGTGAAGGCATGGGCAAATCTTCTAAAAAATAAAAACTTATTTTCTTTAAAAAGTGAAAACTCAACTCTATTTGTTAGGTCGTATGTAGATATTCTTGATCAGAATAAAGTAGGGACCGATGTAGGTTATGGAGCTGATACGGCTGGAATTGTTTTAGGGAATTTAGTAAATATCGATGAGAGAACAAAACAAGGTTGGGCAGCCGGTTTGTCCACAACCGAGACAAATTTTGATGAAAATTATGGAAGTAACGATACACATACTTTACATGCTTCGTTCTTTCAAAATCAAGTATTTGAAAAATATGCATTGGGATTAAACATTGGTAGTTATATTTCAAAAGGACAACTTAAAAGAAAAGTAACCGAAGGAATAGATCAGATACTATCTAGTGAAAATATAGATATTGGTTTCGACGCAGCATTTGATTTCACAAAATTCATAGATTTTAAGAACGGCTTTAGATTTAGCCCAACAATTAGTTTAAATGCTTCTTTAATATTGCAAGATGATATAAATGAGACAGGTGGAGATCTTGCATTAGAGGTAAATACAGAAGACTTATTGATGTTTAAACCAGAAATAGGCTTTAATTTTGATAAAAGTTTTATAGAAAACCAAAACACTTCTCAAAGTTTAGGATTATCAATCTTTACCAGTCTAGAAAGTAAATTATCTGGAAGAACCTCTTTGGCAACCATTAAAGATACTGGGTCAACATATAATATATTTGACGATAATAATGATGAGCAATTTATGTCTTTAGGGTTAGGCTATAATTACTTGCATAGACCAAATGATACAGAGCTAAACTTAAGTTTTTATCAGTCTCAAAATACTACTAACTCTATGAATTCTTCTCTTTTATCATTTAGTTTTAAGAAAAAGTTTTAATTTGCTGGAAGCAAATTTTTTGATTTCGCGGAATTGAGCATATGCTTTTGAAGTTTTTCAAATGCTTTATTTTCTATTTGTCTTATCCTTTCTCTGCTTATTTTAAATTTTTTGCTTAAATCTTCCAATGTTATTGGGTCATCAGTTAACCTTCTTGAGTAAAGGATTTCTTTTTCTCTTTCATTTAAAATTTTAATAGAATCTTGAAGGAGATCTTTTCGTTGCTCCATTTCTTCATTTTGGGCAAATTTAAGTTCCTGATCCATATCATTGTCCACAACCCAATCTTGCCATTCATCACCGTCTTCTCCAATTGGTGCATTTAATGACTGCTCTTTTCCTGAAAGTCTTCTATTCATAGATACTACTTCTTGTTCACTAACATCTAATCTGTTTGCTATATCCCTTACGTGTTCATCACGTAAGTCACCCTCAGTTCTAGGTGCAATTTGATTTTTTAACTTCTTCAAGTTGAAAAAAAGCTTTTTCTGAGCTGTTGTAGTTCCAATTTTGACTAAGCTCCATGATCTTAGAATATATTCTTGAATAGAAGCTTTAATCCACCACATTGCGTATGTTGCAAGTCTAAAACCTTTTTCCGGTTCAAATTTTTTAACAGCTTGCATTAAACCTACGTTACCTTCTGAAATCATTTCATTAAGAGGCAAACCATAGCCTTTGTAACCCATTGCTATTTTGGCAACCAATCTTAAATGACTAGTAACAAGTTTTTCAGCTGATTTAACATTTCCTGTTGTTTGCCAGTTTTTAGCAAGCATGTATTCTTCTTCTGCATCTAGCATAGGAAATTTTTTAATCTGAGCTAGATATGCTGCTAAACCACCTTCATTTGAAAGAGTGGGCAAATTGTATGTGTTATTGCTCATAGGAAGTATTTATGTAATAGAGAATTTTTTTTTTACAATCATTTTATTTACTTAATTTTCTTAGTTTTTTTAAGATATCACTTAACTCGTTTGGGATATTTGACGAAAATTCTAATCTTTCCTCTGTCCTAGGATGGTCAAATCCCAATTGTTTTGCATGCAAAAATTGTCTATCTAGATTTAAAATTTTATTATTAAGATCTTCGTCAATGTTTTTAAATTTTTTAAATTTCTTTTTATATTTTTTATCTCCAAGAATATTATTTCCTTTATATGACATATGAACTCTTATTTGATGAGTTCTTCCAGTTTCTAATTTACATTGTATAAAACTAAAAGTAGGAACTTTATCATTCTCAAAAAGCTCTAAAGTTTCGTAATGTGTAATTGCTTTTTTACCTTTGCTAGATGACACTTCCATCATTTGTCTGTTTTTTGAACTTCTGGTTATGAATGTTTCAATTGTTCCTTTTTGAGGTCTTAATTTTCCCCATATTAAAGTTTGATAAACTCTTGTTATAGTGTGTTCAGAAAACTGAATTGATAATTTTTCATGAGTTGAATTATTTTTTGCAATTACAATCAATCCTGACGTATCTTTATCAATTCTGTGAACTATACCAGGTCTAAGCTCATCTCCTATATTAGATAAATTTTTACTATCATAATTCATCAATGCGTTAACTATTGTATTATCATAATTACCAGCACCAGGATGCATCGAAATTCCAGAAGGTTTGTCAATTACGATTAAGTCTTCATCTTCATAAATTATATTTAATTTAAACTCATAAGGTTTTAAGCTTTGTTTCTTAGGTTCAACAATTTCAAGTTCAATTTTGTCATTTAATCTAGTTTTAATTGAAGGGTCCTGGATAATTCTCTCATTAATTTTTAATTTACTATCTAGTATTAAATTTTTTATTCTAGTTCTGCTTAAGCTTTTATCGTGATTTGCTAATATCATGTCTACTCTCTTGTTATTATCGTCATCTTTAACAATAAAATTAATGATATTTTTCATAAATTATTATATTAAATAATCATGCGTTCGTAGCTCAACTGGATAGAGCGCCAGATTTCGGCTCTGGAGGTTCAGGGTTCGACTCCTTGCGGGCGCACCACTATTCACCCATATTAATGAGCGTCCCTTTATTTTTTGCAACATTGAATGAATAATAGAATAATACAATCGATAATACAAAGTAAACCCCATTCCATAAGAATGCATAATAGATATTTTGAATATCTACAGTTTGATTAATCAAAATATTTCTTGCTTCTTCAAAAATATATACCAACGGTAATAAGTAAGCTATTTTCTGGAACACTTCTGGTAATATTTCAATTGGATAATAAATGCATCCAAATGGAGCTAATAAAAACATTGTAGACCACGCTATATTTTCAAAAGAGGGCCCATATCTCAATAGACCAGCCGATACCAAGATGCCAAGTGTTATTCCAAATAAATATAGGCTCAAAAATAAAAAGAATAAAAATATTCCTAAATCTAAAATAGAAATACCGAATAATGGAGAAGTTAACAGCACTGCTGGAATTAAACCTATAAGAGCTCTAATTAATGCTGTAGCAACAAGTGAAGTTAATATTTCACCAATTTTCATTGGTGCAATAAATAAATTTGTAAAGTTTCTGCTCCAAATTTCTTCAAGAAAGAGCATATTAAATCCAATACTGGTTCTGAAAAGAAAATCATAAAGGATTGCGCATGTTAATATAACTCCTACCGCATTATTATAATATGTTGTATGTGTAGCAAAAAAATTCGAGATAAATCCCCACAATGTAATTTGAATAGTTGGCCAATAAACAAGATCTAAAACTCTTGGGAAAGATCTAGTTATTAAATAAAAATGTCTTAAAAAAAGACCGTACATTCTAGTTAAGCTCATTTTTACTCCTAGATAATTTTAAAAAAACTTCCTCAAGGTTTTTTCTGCCGTGTTTATTTATTAATTCTTCAGGATTTCCTTTATCGATTATAATTCCATCTTTCATCATTAGAATTGATTTACAAAGCCTAGTGACTTCATTCATATTATGAGAAGCAAGAAGTATAGATATTTTTTTTTCTTTTTTATATTCTTCCAAAAAAGATCTAACAAAATCACCCACTTCTGGATCCAAAGATGCAGTTGGTTCATCTAATAGTAATACTTTCGGCTCGTTGATCAATGCTTTTGCCAAACTCACTCTATTTTTTTGTCCAGATGATAATTCACCTGTAATGTTATTAAGCAATCTTTCTAATCTTAATTTCTCTGATAAAAATTCGATCCTCTCATTAATATTATTTATTTTGTATAATTTTCCGTAAACAGTCAGATTTTGTTTAACTGTAAGTTTTTTGGGTAATTCAATGTATGGAGATATAAAGTTAATCTGTTCTAAGATTTCAATTCTATTCCCCTCCAATTTTTGACCATTTATAAAAATTTCTCCACTAGTTGGTTTTAAAAGTCCTAATAACATACCAATAGTAGTGGTTTTGCCTGAACCATTTGGACCTAATAGGCCTAAAATTTCGTCTTCTTCTATGCTAAAGCTTATACCTTTAACAGCCTCATTCTTTCCATAGTTTTTTTTTATATTTTTTACTTCTACTAAATTTTTCATTTTTTTGATGCTCTAAGAAGTCTATCGTTAATTACTAATCCAAAGTTTCGGTTTGGAATTCTTTGTATAGCTATTTTTTTGTAGCCTAACTTCTTAACTTTTCTTAATGTTTTATATAAATTTTTAACACTCTCCATTAGATTATTTGTCTTACTTAAGTAAAAATAATTCTTATTATTCTCTCTTTTCTTCTTAATTAGAATAAAAGCCTCATCTTTTTTTATTTTAACTGCATTTAATCTAATGGGTATACCTGGTGAATAGTGAATTCTTCCTCTTCCTGGAGAATTTATATTGCTTTTAGTATGTAATTTAGTTTTTAAATTTGTTTTTAATTTTTTACTTAATATAGAAATATCTAAACCACCCAATCTTAAAATTTGTGGTTTTTTTACTAAACTTATTATCGTAGATTCAACACCAACTTTTGACCTTCCACCTTCTAGAATAAATTTAATTTTTTCTCCAAATTCATCATAAACATCATCTTTTGTCACTGGACTTATACCTTCAGAGATATTTGCGCTTGGTGCTGCTAACGGATATTTTAAACATTTTAATAATTTTCTAGCGGTTCGATGACTTGGAAATCTTACACCTAAAGTTTTTTTGTTATTAGTAACGTTTTTTGAAATTTTGCTTTCATTTTTTAGTTTTAATATAAATGTAATTGGCCCAGGACAAAATGAATTATAAAGTTTATAAAACAAAGTATTAGTCTCACAATCCTTTTTCAAATCTTTAATATTATAATAATGAACTATTAAGGGATTATCAGCAGGTCTTCCTTTTAATTTAAATATTTTCTTAGTGCTTCTATCAGAATAGGCATTAGCAGCTAATCCATAGACAGTTTCTGTAGGTATCCCAATACATTCGTTATTATTTAAATATTTTACTGCTTTTTTAATATTTGCATCATTAATTTTCATATAATATTACAAACTATTATATGAATGAAAAAATTTTGCCAGATGATATTGAGTCAAAATCTTTGAGTGAACTCACAGATATAGCAGATCGTTTAATTCAAGAGTTAGAAAATAAAAAAAATTTGGAAGAATCTATTGAAGATTATCAATATTTAATAAAGTTAAATAATTTAATAGAGAAAAAATTTCAAAAGGACTCAAAGAATATATCTGAAAGCACCAAGCTAAAAATAGAAGAATTAACCTCAAAAAAAAATGAAAAAAAAACTAGTTAAAACTGTTAATGAAGTAAATAAATTTTTAAAAAACTACATAGCAAAACAAAAAAAAACAGATCTAATTATACCTATGAAGTATGGTTTATTTCCTGGAGGGAAAAAAATAAGATCTAAGCTTATTTTTGATGTTGGAAAAATTTTTAATGTAGAAAAAAAATATCTTTTATATTTAAGTTCAGCTGTTGAATGTATACACGCTTATTCACTAATACACGACGATTTACCTTGTATGGATGATGATGATATTAGAAGAGGTAAACTGACTACTCATAAAAAATTTGGAGAATCAACTGCCGTTCTAGCTGGAAACTCCCTTTTAACATTAGCTTTTGAAATTTTATCTGATCCAAAGTTCAATATAAATAACAATAAAAAAATAACTCTAATAAATCTAATATCTCAATCATCAGGACACCAAGGAATAGCTGGCGGTCAATTTTTGGATTTGAATTATGAAAGAAAAAAAGTTTCTAAACTAAAAGTTATAGATATGGAGATTAAAAAGACTGGAAAATTATTTTCATTTAGCTGTTTGTCTCCAGTTATTTTGACAAATAAAAAAGATCAAATAAAAAAATTCTCAGTTATTGGTGAAAAAATTGGTTTACTTTTTCAAATTGCAGATGATTTAATTGATTATATCAGTACATCTAAAACTGCAGGAAAAAAAACAAATAAAGATTCTAAAATGGGAAAAGCAACATTAATAAGTTTACTAGGATATAAAAATGCTATTAAATATGCATACAAATTAAAAAAAGATATATTTAATAGCCTAGTTGGGTATGGAAATAATGCTAGAGATTTAAAAGAGACAATTGAATTTATATTAAGTAGAAATAAATAAATGCAGAATTATAAATATTTAAATAATATTAATTTTCCTTCAGATATTAAAAAATTGAATAATGAAGAATTAAAAATTCTATCAGATGAAGTAAGAAGCGAAATGATTGATGCTGTCTCAAAAACAGGTGGTCATTTAGGTGCGGGTTTAGGTGTTGTGGAACTAACAGTAGCACTTCACCATATTTTTGACACCCCAAAAGACAAATTGATATGGGATGTTGGTCATCAATCATATCCTCATAAAATTTTAACAGGAAGAAAAGATAAAATACGAACTTTACGACAAGGAAGTGGATTATCTGGTTTTACAAAGCGATCAGAAAGTGAATTTGATCCCTTTGGTGCAGCTCATAGTTCTACTTCTATTTCTGCTGGACTTGGCATTGCAACAGCAAATAAATTATCAAACAAATCAGATCAGGTTATAGCAGTTATTGGTGACGGTGCAATGAGTGCAGGAATGGCATATGAAGCTATGAATAATGCTGGAGACTCAAAAACAAAAATGATCGTAATTTTGAATGACAATGATATGTCAATTGCAAAACCAGTTGGCGCAATGAAATCTTATCTTGCTAAAATTTTTTCAGGTAAGATTTATTTTAGTCTCAGAGAAACAGTTAAAATGATTATTTCATCCTTTTCAAAAAGATTTAGCAAAAAGGCTGGAAAGGCTGAAGATTTCTTGAGATCGGCTGTCACAGGTGGTACATTATTTAATTCATTAGGTTTTTATTATGTTGGTCCAATTGATGGTCATGATTTAGATGTTCTATTGCCAATTTTAAAAAACGCAAAAGAAAGTAATCATAATGGTCCAATACTAATTCATATAAAAACTCAAAAAGGCAAAGGATATAGTTTTGCTGAAAAATCTGATGACAAGTATCACGGAGTTACAAAATTTGATGTTCAAACTGGAGTTCAACAAAAATCAACTACTAAAGCTCCTGCTTTTACAAAGGTATTTGCAAATACATTAATAGAACATGCAAAGAAAGACAGTAAAATTGTAGGTATAACTGCTGCTATGCCATCAGGTACAGGAATGGATGCATTTAGTAAAGCTTTCCCGGATAGAACTTTTGATGTTGGAATCGCTGAGCAGCATGCTGTCACTTTTGCTGCAGGTTTAGCTACAGAAGGTTATAAGCCTTATGCAGCAATTTATTCAACATTTTTACAAAGAGCTTATGACCAGGTAGTTCATGACGTTGCAATTCAAAGTTTACCGGTAAGGTTTGCAATTGATAGAGCTGGTTTAGTCGGAGCCGATGGAGCTACTCATGCAGGTTCTTTTGATATTACATATTTATCAACTTTACCAAATTTTATTGTCATGGCAGCAAGTGATGAAGCAGAATTAGTAAGAATGGTTAACACGTCAGTGGATATTAATAATCAACCGTGCGCATTTAGATATCCAAGAGGAAATGGAGTGGGTTTAGAATTACCCAATATCAATGAAAAAATTAATATTGGAAAAGGAAGAGTTATAAGAGAAGGAAAGAAAGTTGCCCTAGTAAGTTTTGGAAACAGATTAAAAGAATGTTTATTGGCTGAAGAAAGTTTAAAAAAAATGGGAATTAATCCCACAATTATAGATGCTAGATTTGCAAAACCTCTGGATGAAAATCTTATGTGGCAAGTTGCAACAAATCATGAAGTACTAATTACATTGGAAGAAGGCTCTATTGGAGGTTTTGGAGCCCATGTAAATCATTTTTTAAATGAAAAGAATTTATTGGATAATAATTTAAAATTTAGATCAATGATTTTGCCTGATAAATTTTTGGACCAAGATAAACCAGAAGAGATGTATAAAGAGGCTGGTTTAGATGCTAAATCTATTGAAGCGAAGGTTTTGGAAACTTTAAATTCGAAAGTTGTTATAAAAAAAACAAATTAATTTCCACATTGAGCTTTATTCATTAAGTAGTGATCAAGGATTACGCAATGCATCATTGCTTCACCTATAGGTACTGCTCTAATACCTACGCATGGATCATGTCTACCTGTGACTGAAATTGAAGTATTTTTTCCAAATTTATTAATTGTTTTTCTTTGAGAAAGAATTGATGAAGTCGGTTTTACTGCAAATGAAACCATTATTTCTTGACCACTAGAAATTCCTCCAAGAATTCCTCCCGCATTATTTGATTTAAATTTTGTTTTCTTTCCTGCTTGAGACATTTCATCAGAATTTTGTTCGCCAGAAAGTTGAGCAGAGTTCATTCCTGATCCTATATTTACACCTTTTACAGCGTTAATACTCATCATAGCTGATGCCAAATCCATATCTAATTTAGAATAAATTGGAGCTCCCAATCCGACAGGCACACCTCTTGCTCTTACTTCAATAACAGCCCCACATGATGAGCCATCTTTCCTAATTCCAAGTAAATATTTTTCCCATAATTTTAAAACTGTTTTATCAGGACAAAATAAAGGATTTTTTGTAATGAATTTGTCATCCCATTTTTCTGTGTCACATCCTAGTATTCCTAATTGTGTTACTGCTCCAATTACACTGTATTTTTTTCCTATAATTTTTTTTAAAACTTGTTTAGCTATTGCCCCAGCTGCCACTCTTGATGCAGTCTCCCTTGCTGACTGTCTCCCTCCACCTCTATAATCTCTAATTCCATATTTTTTAAAATATGTGTAATCAGCATGACCAGGTCTGAATTTATCTTTAATATTTTTATAATCCTTAGATCGCATATCTTTATTAAAAATAATCATTGAGATAGGCGTACCAGTTGTTTTGCCCTCAAATGTTCCTGATAAAATTTCCACTTTATCATCCTCTTTTCTTTGAGTTGTGAATTTAGACTGACCAGGCTTTCTTTTATTTAATTCTAACTGAATGTCTTTGATATTAAGCTCAATATTTGGAGGACATCCATCAACAACACACCCTATTGCTGGACCATGAGACTCACCCCATGTAGTAAATCGAAAAAATTTTCCAAATGTATTAAAAGACATTATATTATTATATAAATTATTTTGGTTAAATTATGAACGAAAAAAATTCTTTAGGATTAGATAAATGCTTTCTTGAACTTGATAATCCAATATTATTATTCACTGAATGGTATAAAGAGGCAAAGAAAACTGAAATTAATGATCCAAATGCATTAGCTCTAGGCACTATTGACAAAAGAGGCTATCCAAATGTAAGAATGGTATTACTCAAAGACTATGGAGAAGATGGGTTTGTCTTTTACACTAACTTTAATAGCAATAAAGGAAACTCTATAAAGCAGAATCCAAATATTTCAATGTGCTTTCATTGGAAAAGTTTACTCAGACAAATCCGTATAGTTGGTACCGCAGAAAAAGTTTCAGATGATGAAGCGGATAGTTATTATAATTCCAGAAGTTATGGAAGTAGAATTGGTGCTTGGGCCTCAAATCAAAGCTCAATTTTAAAAGATAGAGAAGAACTAAACCAATCAATAAAAAAATTTAAAGATCTCTATAAAGATGAAAATAATGTTCCAAGACCTGATCATTGGTCTGGCTGGAGGTTAAAACACCACGAAATTGAATTTTGGTTAGATGGTGAGAATAGAATTCACGAAAGATTAAAATATATTAAAGAAGATAATGCTTGGAAAAAAATTCTCTTATCACCTTAAAATTTTCTATTAATACTAAAAGCAGTTAAATTTTTAAGTATGTTTTTTTCTTCACAATCTTGAAATATACTTAATGAATTTGATGCTAAACTGATATAGTGTTCCGCTTTTTTATAACACTCTTTAATTATATTATATTTTTTTACTAACTTAAGCACATAATCAAATTGTTCTTTAGATCTGATATTTGGTTCAAATATTTTTTTTAAAACTAATTTTTCATCTGAAGATAATTTTTGATTTAATAGAATGATCGGGAGAGTTACCTTGCCCTCAAAGAAATCTTTCCCTATCTCTTTACCAAACATTTTTAATTCTGAGTTATAGTCAAGTGTGTCGTCTGCAATCTGAAATGTTAATCCAAGGTTCTTTCCATAAAATTCTAGCGCATCTTTAAATTTATTGCCTTTATCGGTTATTATCGAACCAACTTTTGAAGATGCTGAAAATAAAGCTGCTGTTTTAGAGGAAATTATATTCAAATATGTTTCTTCTAACATTTCAGTGTCACCTTTATGTTGTAACTGCAAAACTTCTCCTTGAGCAATAGTTGATGATGTAGAAGATAAAAGTTTTAATACTTCAATACTTCCATCCTCAACCATCATTTCAAAACATCTACTTAATAAATAGTCTCCAACAAGAATTGATGACTGATTTCCCCAAATTTTATTTGTAGTTTTTTTGCCTCTTCTTAAATCTGCGCTGTCAATTACATCGTCATGCATGAGAGTTGCCGCGTGTATAAGTTCAACACATGCAGCTAAATTCACATCTCTACTACCTTTTGTATATCCACACAATTTAGCACACTCCAAAGTAAGCAATGCTCTTAATCTTTTACCTCCACTAGTCATGTGGTAAGCTGTCATTTCTTTAACAAGCTCAACTTTACTATCTAATTTATAAGAAATTTTGTCTTCAACTAAACTTAGTTTTTCATCAACAGAATTTACTAAATCTGTATATGCATTAGTTATTTGCTTTTTTAATTGAACTACTGAACCCATAAATTCAAAATATTACATTAAGTTTATTAATATACTTATCAATTGACGCACCTATTTCTTCAACTATAAGTAGCTTTATAATTAAGTAAAATTTTTATAATCATTTGTATGTTTTCATTTTTTAAAAAAAAAAAAATTGTTAGTCATTTAAGACTTACTGGCGTCATTGGAAATGTTGGAAAGTTTAAACAAGGAATAGAATATTCCTCTCAAGAAGAAATGATAAAAAAAGCTTTTTCAGTAAAAAAAGCAGAGGCTGTTGCAATTTCAATTAATTCACCAGGTGGTTCACCCGTTCAATCACATCTAATATATAAATTTATTAGAGAACAATCCAAGAAAAGCAAAAAAAAAGTAATAATTTTTGCGGAAGATGTTGCTGCATCTGGAGGCTATCTAATTGCATGCGCGGGTGATGAGATTTATGCTAATGCAAGTTCTATAATCGGATCAATAGGAGTGATTTATTCTTCTTTTGGTTTTAAAGATTTAATTCAAAAAATTGGGGTTCAAAGAAGAGTTTATACAGCCGGAAAAAATAAAAGTACTCTAGATCCTTTTTTAGAGGAGAAAGAAGAGGACATTCAAAGATTAAAAAATATTCAACTGGAACTTCACCAAGAATTTATTAATGTTGTTGAGGAAAGTAGATCAACAAAACTAAACAAAACTGATGTTGAACTTTTTTCTGGAGAATTTTGGTCTGGCAAAACATCCTTAAAACTTGGTTTGATAGATGGAATAGGGAATGCAGAACAGATATTGAGAGAAAAATTTGGTGAAGATGTTGAAATTAAAAAATTTGAAAAGTCTAAAGGATGGCTTGCCAAAAAACTTTCGTCTTCAGAAGACCATGCGGATAAATTGATAAGCGTTTTAGAAGAAAGATCTATTTGGCAAAAATATGGTTTCTAAAAAAAAAACAAAAAATCCAAAATCATTTATCTCTTTTCAAGATACAATTTTAAATCTTCAAAACTTCTGGTCAAAAAAAGGTTGCGTGATTTTACAACCTTATGATTTAGAAGTTGGAGCAGGAACATTTCACCCAGCAACAACTCTAAGATCATTAGGTTCTAAACCATGGAAAACAGCTTATGTTCAACCTTCAAGAAGACCAACAGATGGAAGGTATGGAGAAAATCCTAATCGTTTACAACACTACTATCAATTTCAAGTTTTAATAAAACCTTCACCGAAAGATATTAAAAAAATGTATCTTAATAGCCTTTCATCAGTAGGTATTAAATACGATGAGCACGATATCAGATTTGTAGAGGATGATTGGGAAAGTCCAACCTTAGGTGCTGCCGGTCTTGGATGGGAAGTATGGTGTGATGGTATGGAAGTTACTCAATTTACTTATTTTCAACAAATGGCAGGGATGGAATGCAATCCAATATCTGTTGAAATTACTTATGGTTTAGAGAGATTATGTATGTTTATTCAAGGTAAAAAAAATGTTTTTGATTTAATTTGGAATGATGAAGGAGTTTTATACAAAGATGTTTTTCATCAAGCTGAAAAAGAATTTTCAGCCTATAATTTTGATTATGCAAACACAGATAAATTATTTAAGATTTTTGATATGCTCGAAGAAGAAGCAAAATCATTAATTGAAAAGAAAATTTCTCTTCCAGCATATGATCAATGTTTAAAATCAAGTCATGTGTTCAATATTTTAGATGCAAGAGGAGTTATAAGTGTTGCTCAAAGAGCAGAATATATTGCAAGGATAAGAGATCTAACAAGAGAAATTGGAAAAATTTGGGTAGAAACACAAAATTAAAATGTCTGAATTTTTCCTTGAATTATTTAGTGAAGAAATACCTTCCAGATTACAAATCAACGCTAGAAATGATTTAATACAAATTTTTAAAAAATTTTTTGATGATAATGAAATTATAGTTAAAGGTAAAATTAATACTTATTCAACTCCAAATAGGCTCATTGTTCATATAAATAAGATACCTAAAGATATAATAAAAAAAGCAGAGGAAATTAGAGGTCCTAATATAAATGCTCCAGAAAAGGCTTTAGAAGGATTTTTAAAATCCAATAAAATAAGTAAAGAAAAAGTTTTCAAAAAAAGCACTGAAAAAGGCATATTCTACTTCTACAAAAAACCATCACAAAAAATAAAAATATACGATTTATTAAAAGAAAATATTGCAAGTTTGCTTTTAAAAATTTCATGGAAAAAATCAATGAAATGGGGCAATCATGATTTATATTGGGGAAGACCGTTAAAATCAATATTAGCTTTATTTGATAAAAAAATAATTGAATTTAAATTAAACCATTTACAGAGTTCAAATAAAACTTTTACAGATAAAGATCTAGAGGATGAAGTGAAAAGTTTTTTTGATTTTAAATCTTATATAAAATTTTTTAAACAAAAAGGAGTAACAATTGACCAAAATAAAAGGAAAGAATTTATAATTAAAGAAATAAATAAGGCAACTAATCAAAAAAAAATTCATATAAACGTGAATGAAAAACTTATAGACGAAATAATAAATATTGTTGAAAAACCAAAAATTTTAGTATGTGAGTTTAATAAGAAATTTTTAGAAATTCCACAAGAAATACTTATTATAACAATGCAACATCACCAGAAATATTTTCCTACATTTGATAGTAAAAACAAAATAACAAATAATTTCATAGTTGTAGCAGATTGTAAGGACAAAAAAGGATTAGTTAAATTAGGAAATCAAAATGTTGTAGATGCAAGGTTGGCAGATGCAGAATTTTTTTGGAACAGAAATAAGTCTCAAAATTTAGTTAAACAGGTATCTAGATTGAAGCAAATTAATTATTTTAAAGGATTGGGAACTTATTTTGATAAAATACAAAGAGTAAGAAAACTAAGCGGAATAATATCAGACGAACTTTTAATAAGTAAAGAAAAGATAGAAATTGCTTCCTCAATTTGCAAAGTAGATTTGATGTCAGATTTAGTTGGTGAGTTTCCTGAATTACAAGGTGTGATGGGTGGATACTTTGCAAAAGAGCAAGGTTTTGACGAAGAAATAAGTTTAGCTATTTCAGAGCATTACTTACCCAGCGGTATTGATAGTATAGTTCCAAAAAAACCATACAGCATAGCATTATCGTTAAGTGACAAAATAGACTCCTTAGTTGGATTTTTTGGAATTAATCTTAAACCAACAAGTTCAAAAGATCCTTATGCCTTAAGAAGAATGGCAATTAGTTTATTAAGGTTAATAATTGAAAATCAAAAAAAAATAAAATTAAGAGACCTAATAAATTATTCAATAAATTTATACAAAGATCAAAATTACTCTTTTGACTCAAAATTGATAAATGATGAATTGGGAGATTTTATTTTAGAAAGATTAAAAAATTATTTGAGAGAAAAAAATATTAGGTCGGATATTATTGAGTGTTCCACTAATTCACATGGAATAGATGATTTAGTAAAAATTTTTAATAAATCATTAAATTTGAATAAAAATATTAAAAAAGATTTTGGTCTTGATGTTATTGCAATTTATAAAAGATCTGCAAACATTTTAAATAGCGAAAGTAAATCAAAACTAGAAATTGTAGGTTCTGCCGATCCTGGTTTATTTAAAAATGATTATGAAAAAAATCTTTATAAAAAAATACATATTATAAGAAAGTATTTTTCAAGCATAGGTAGAGACGAGGATTATGATCAAAGTCTTAAAACGCTCTCAAGTGCCAAAATAGAGGTTAATGAGTTTTTTGATAATGTAATAGTTAATGATCAAGAAGAAATAATTAAAAAAAACAGGCTAGAACTTTTAAAAATGTTGTGTAAAAGCTTCGATAATTATTTTAACTTTTCTAAAATAGAAGCATAAATGCCAAAATTAGTATTTAATTTTAAATCTAAAGATACAAAAAAATTAAAAAACCCAAAATATATTTTAGGAGGCAAAGGTGCAAATTTATCAGAAATGGGAAGGATGGGTTTACCTGTCCCACCTGGATTTACGATTTCTACTGAAGTTTGTGATTTATTTTATAAAAATAAAAAGAAATTAAAGCCTAAAATCATAAATGAAATAAATAAAGAATTAAAAAATATTGAAAAAGATTCTGGTAAAAAATTTGGAGATTTGAAAAATCCTTTATTATTATCTGTAAGATCTGGCGCAAGAGTATCCATGCCAGGAATGATGGATACTATTTTAAATCTTGGACTAAATGACAAAACTGTGATTGCTTTAGCAAATAAAACATCAAATATTAGATTTGCAAAAGATAGTTATAGAAGATTTATACAAATGTATGCAAATGTTGTTATGGGTGTTGAAAGTTATAATTTTGAAGAATTAATTGAAAATTACAAACTTACAAAAGGTGTTTTGCTAGACACTGATTTAAATGAAGATGATTGGGATGGACTGATTAAAGATTTTAAAAATATTGTAAAAGAAAAAACAAAAAAAAATTTTCCTCAAAATATTAATGAACAATTACTAGGTGCAATTAGTGCAGTCTTTTTGTCATGGGAGAGTAATAGAGCAAAGGTCTATAGAAAATTAAATCATATTCCGTCAGAGTGGGGAACTGCAGTAAATATTCAGTCTATGGTTTTTGGCAATATGGGTGATGATTGTGCGACAGGTGTTGTATTTACACGTAATCCATCCAATGGAATAAATGAAATCTATGGCGAATACTTAATAAATGCTCAAGGAGAAGATGTTGTTGCAGGAACAAGGACGCCCCAACATATAACTAAAAAAGCTAGAAAAGATGCAAAAGAAACATTTCTTTCGATGGAAGAGTCTATGCCGAGAGTTTACAAAAATCTAAAAAATATTCTTACAAAACTGGAGAAACATTATAAAGATATGCAGGATGTGGAGTTCACGGTCGAAAATAATAAGTTGTGGATGTTGCAAACTAGATCAGGAAAAAGAACTGCAAAATCATCAGTCAAAATTGCTGTCGACATGGAAAGAGAAAAACTCATCACAAAAAAAGAGGCTGTACTTAGAGTACAACCAAATTCATTAGATACATTGCTTCACCCAACTTTAGATGAAACAGCGAATTTAGAAGTAATAGCCAAAGGCCTTCCAGCTTCGCCCGGAGCAGCTAGTGGAAAAGTAGTTTTTACATCTGATGAGGCTGAAAGATTAAATGGAATGATGCAAAATACAATCCTAGTAAGAGTAGAAACATCACCTGAGGATATAAATGGAATGCATGCAGCTAAAGGAATTCTTACTGCAAGAGGGGGAATGACTAGCCATGCCGCAGTAGTTGCAAGAGGAATGGGTAGGCCTTGTGTATCTGGCTCAAGCGAAATAGAAATAGATTACCAAAATAAAATTTTTAAAACAAAAAATAATGAAGTTAAAGAAGGCGATTTAATTACAATTGATGGATCAACTGGTAGAATTATAAAAGGAGAAGTTAAAACTGTTAAACCTGAAATTTCGGGAGATTTTTCTAAACTTATGAGTTGGGCTGATAAATTTAGAAAACTAAAAATTAGAACTAACTCTGAAACACCTCTTGATAGTAAAACTGCTAGAGAATTTGGAGCTGAAGGAATAGGTCTTTGTAGAACGGAACATATGTTTTTTGATGAAGAGAGAATTTTATCTGTAAGAGAAATGATTTTATCAAAATCAAAAGAAGATAGGGCTAGGGCTCTAAACAAACTACTTCCTTTTCAAAAAAAGGATTTTATTGATATCTTTAAAATTATGAATGGACTACCTGTTACAGTTAGATTATTAGATCCACCGCTTCATGAATTTTTACCGAAAAATCAAAAAGAAATTAGCGATGTAGCAAATGCTTTAAACATCAAAAGTTCAGAATTAGAGGGTAGAATAACAGAACTTCATGAACAAAATCCAATGCTCGGTCATAGAGGTTGTAGATTAGGTATATCATTCCCAGAGATATATGAGATGCAGTGCACTGCGATTTTTCATGCTTTAGTTGAATGTAAAAAACTCAAGATAAAATCTATTATTCCGGAGATCATGATACCTTTGGTATCTACTGAAGCAGAAATAAAAATAATGAAAGATTTAGTAATTAGAGTTGCAAAAGAAGTTGAAAACAAAACTAAAACAAAACTAAATTTTTTAGTGGGTACAATGATTGAGCTCCCAAGAGCAGCAATCAAAGCAGATGATATATCTAGACATGCAGAATTCTTTAGTTTTGGAACAAATGACTTAACACAAACAACTTTTGGCATTAGCAGAGATGATAGTGGTAAGTTTTTAAATGATTATATTGATAATAAAATTTTCGATATTGATCCATTTGTTTCTATAGACGACGGAGTTGGAGATTTGATAGAAATAGCAACAAAAAAAGGTAGAAAAATTAACAAAAAAATCAAACTCGGCATATGTGGCGAACATGGAGGTGATCCGAAAAGCATCGACTTTTGTGCACGTGCAGGTTTAGATTATGTATCCTGTTCACCTTATAGAGTACCTATTGCAAGACTGGCTGCTGCTCAAGCTCAATTAAAAAAATAAAATTAAATTTTAGATTTCCAATTTTAAGTCTAATGCATCAATTGAGTGAGTTAAGGATCCTATGGAAATTCTATCTACACCAGTAGATGAGACATTTTTAACATTCTGTAAGTTAATTCCTCCTGATGCTTCAGTTTCATAAAATTTCCTAGACATTTTGACTGCTTTTTTTAAATTTTTTGAACTCATATTATCTAATAAAATCCTATCAAATTTAAGACCTAATATTCTCTTTAACTGAGATAAATTATCAACCTCAACTGTAATTTTTTTTCTTCCCTTCTTTTTAATGGCTCTTTGAATTAAATTTTCAAAATTTTTTTCAGAACTTATATGGTTATCCTTTATTAAGTATTCATCACTTAAGTTAAATCTGTGGTTTGTTCCACCACCTAATTTTATAGCATATTTTTGGATTACTCTAAGATTTGGGATCGTTTTTCTTGTGCAGCATATTTTAGTTTTTTTTCTAACTTTTTTTACAAACATATTTGTTTTTGTTGCTATTCCAGAAATATGAGAAACAAAATTTAACGCCACTCTTTCACCAATTAAAATATTTCTTAGGTTGCCATCAATAGTAGCGACTACCTCACCTTTTTTAATTCGAGATCCATCTTTTTTTTTATTTTTAAAATTTATTTTTTTATCTAGTAATTTAAAGGTCTCTTTGGCAAACTCTATACCACCTAAAATTCCATTTTGGTTACATATAATTTTTACTTTTTTTTTAATATTTTTGTCAATTAGTTCTGAAGTAATATCTCCTGATGGATATAAGTCCTCATTCAAAGCCAATTTACATGATGATTTTATAAAATTTTTACTTAATTGAATTTTAGACACAGATTTTATCTGCCTATTTCTGCCATTCTCTCTACAGATTTTCTTGCTTTTTCGATTGTCTCATTGTCCATCATTAATTCGTTAGTTTCATTTTCCAAACAATCTAATATTTTAGGCAAAGTTATTCTCTTCATATGAGGACAAAGATTACATGGTCTAATAAATTCAACATTTGGGTTATCAATTTGTACGTTATCGCTCATTGAGCATTCTGTAACCATCATGACTTTTTCTGGTTGATTATCTCTTACATATTTAATCATTCCACTTGTAGAACCTGCAAAATCAGATGCTTGTATCACATCAGGTGGACATTCTGGATGGGCTATTATTTTTATACCTGGATTAGCTTTTCTAATATCATTAATTTCTTGATCATTGAATTGTTCATGCACTTCACAAGTTCCCTTCCAAGAAATAATTTCTATATCAGTTTGAGATGCTACATATTTTGCTAAAAAATCATCAGGTAAAAATATAACTTTTTTTACTCCCAATGATTCTACAATTTTTACTGCATTCGCAGATGTACAGCAAACATCAGTTTCAGCCTTAACATCAGCAGATGTATTTACATACGAGACCACTGGAACACCAGGATATTGTTTTTTTAGATTTCTAACATCATCGCCTGTTATAGACGAAGACAGTGAACAGCCTGCCTTCATATCTGGTAATAAAACTTTTTTTTCAGGGCTCATTAATTTTGCAGTTTCAGCCATAAAATGAACCCCACACATGACAATTATATCCGCTTTTGTTTTTGCAGCCTCTACAGCTAATGCCAAAGAGTCCGCAGAAAAATCTGAAATACCGTGATAAATTTCTGGCGTTTGATAATTGTGGGCAAGAATTACTGCGTTCTTCTCTTTCTTTAATTTATTAATTTTATAAATGTAAGGTGCATGTGTAGCCCATTCTATCTCCGGAATTTTTTTTGATACTTTGTTATAAATTGAGCTTGTTGCTTTTTTTATTTCACTAGTAAATTCCATAAAAAAAACTTATCAACTTGAAATAGAATTGTCATTCATTTAATCTGCCGCATAACATGCGGTCATGCTGAAACTGGTAGACAGGCACGGTTGAGGGCCGTGTGGGCCTAGCCCATGAGAGTTCGAGTCTCTCTGACCGCACCAAAAACAAATATTTATTAAGGGGCGTTCTGTTGCCAGGTGCCCCAAACCCCGTAACTTAATTAATAAATTAATTAAGCTGCAAGTGCGTAACTTTCGTTAGCATTTATAAATTAGCCCTTCACGGCGGAACAATACCGAACGAAAGAATAACTTTTAGTCATCCGTCGATCCTAATTCACCCCCATAAGTTGAAAATGGTGGAGGTGGTGGGTACTGCCCCCACGTCCGTAATGGTTATTACGAAATTCGTTTATCGTCATAGTTGGAAAACCAACATTAATAATATAAAACCAAATTCAATAGATTCAATAAATTATTCATGAAGTTAACCGACGAACAAATAAAAGAAATAAAAGACCAACAATCTCAGCAAAATTCAACAAAAAGAGTGACAGCACCAGAACTTGAAAAAATTCTGTACGATGCAATTCCAATATTAGACCATGGTTTTATAAGAGTTGTTGACTATATGGGTGATGATACCTCTGTAGTTCAATCAGCAAGAGTTTCTTATGGAAAAGGTACAAAAAAAGTTTCCACTGACTCCGGTTTAATCAAATATTTAATGAGACATTGGCATAGTACTCCTTTTGAAATGTGTGAAATAAAATATCATGTAAAGCTACCTATATTTATAGCAAGACAATGGATTAGACATAGAACAGCGAATGTAAATGAATACTCAGCAAGATATTCGATTTTAGATAAAGAATTTTATCTACCTGAGCCTCAACATCTTGCTGCTCAATCACAAAGTAATAGACAAGGTAGAGGTGATATTTTAGATGGAGAAAAAGCAAAAAAAGTTTTGAATTTATTAAAAGGAGATGCTGAACAAACTTATAATAATTATGAAACTATGCTTAATGAAAGATATGATGGATCAACTATAGATGAAAATGCTGTAGGTTTAGCAAGAGAGCTTGCTAGAATGAACTTAACACTAAATACTTACACTCAATGGTATTGGAAAACAGATTTATTAAATCTGATGAATTTTTTGAGACTCAGAGCAGATCATCATGCTCAGTACGAAATTAGAGCTTACGCAGATGCTATGCTTGATACTGTTAAAAAATGGGTACCAATAACTTATGAAGCGTTTATGGATTATAGGGTTGGTGGAACAGAAGTTTCTGCAAAAGGAAAAGTTATTATTCAAAAACTTATAAAAGGTGAAAATGTTTCTATCAATGACACAGGTTTATCGAAAAGAGAATGGAACGAGCTTATGGAAGCTTTTAATCTAAAAGATAAATTGATTTAATTTTTTCGGCAAACTTAAAATATTTTTTTGATATCTCGTGGTCTGGCTTGCTTTCTACTATTGGTGAACCTAAATCTCCTTGCTTTCCAACTTCAGGATCAATTGGTATTTCTCCCATAAAATCTTTTTTAAATTCCTCTGCGGTCTTTTTTACGCCACCCTCACCAAATATTGCGTATTTTTTTCCATCATCTCCAATGAAATGACTCATATTATCTATAAGTCCTAATATTTTTACTTTAAGTTTATCAAACATCCTTATTCCACGTTTTACATCTTGTAAGGCTATTTCTTGTGGTGTAGATATAATAATTACTCCATCCATGTTAATTTCTTGAGCAAAAGTCAATTGTGTATCTCCTGTCCCTGGTGGCATATCAACAATTAAAAAATCTAAATCTTTCCACAAAACTTTTTGTGTAAAAGTTTTTATCGCAGAAATTACCATTGGACCCCTCCAAATCATTGGTGTTTGCTCTTCAGTTAAAAATCCTATGGACATACATTGAATTCCATATTTTAAAATTGGCTTCAATTTTTGCCCGTCACTTTCAGGCTTTTCATTTATTGAAAATAATTTTGGCAATGATGGTCCGTATATATCTGCGTCAAGCAAACCTACACTTAAGTCCATTTTTTTTAATGCCAAAGCAAGATTCGAAGCAAATGTTGACTTTCCTACCCCTCCTTTTGCACTTGATATCGCAATTGTAAACTTTGTTCCAACAATTGGGTTCCGTCTAAAGGTTTTTGGCTCAGTTTTTGCCTTTGTTGTGTCACTTAAACCTACTTTTTTTTCGTCCATAATTTACCATTATCTTGTTTTTACTAATAAAGACACTATATAGAGTGTCGTATTATGAGTGATTTTAGAAATCAAAGCCCATGGGGAACACCTCCAGGTGGAGGTGGTAGTGGAAATGGTGGATTTAGAAAAGGTCCTACTCCACCAAATATTGATGAAGTTATAAGTAAATTACAATCAATAATAAATAGATTTTTAGGCGGCGGTAAAGGTGGTGCTAAGCCAATAATAATTGGTCTAATAATCCTTTTAATCGTTTGGACTTTAAGTGGTCTTTATAGAGTTTTACCGGATGAACAAGGAGTTGTTTTAAGATTTGGAAAATTTGTCAAAACTACACAACCTGGATTAAATTATCATCTTCCTTTTCCAATTGAAAGTGTATTAACCCCCAAAGTTACAAAAGTTAATCGAATGGATATTGGATTTAGGTCAGAAAGAGATAGTGGATTTTCTTCAGGTGGGGTTGCGGATGTTCCAGAAGAAAGTCTGATGTTAACAGGTGATGAAAACATCGTTAATATAGATTTTTCAGTATTTTGGGTAATAAAAGATGCAGGCAATTTTTTATTTAAGATTCAAGATCCAGAAGGAACTGTGAAGGCTGCTGCAGAAACAGCAATGAGAGAGGTTATTGCTCGATCTGATATACAGCCAATTCTTACAGAAGGAAGATCTCTTATTGAAGCTGATACTCAAGAAATAATTCAAGAAATTTTAGATGAATACACAAGTGGAATTCAAATTACACAAGTACAAACTCAAAAAGCCGATCCGCCAGACCAAGTTATTGATGCATTTAGAGATGTCCAAGCAGCTAGGGCAGATATGGAAAGATCTAAGAACGAAGCAGAAGCATATGCTAATGATGTAATTCCAAGAGCACGAGGAGAGGCCGCAAAAATTTTACAAGCAGCAGAAGCTTATAAAAAAGAAGTTGTTGCTAAGGCAGAAGGAGAAGCAAGTAGATTTTTATCAATTTATAATGAGTATGCAAAAGCTAAAAAAGTAACTCAAGAAAGGATGTATCTTGAGACTATGGAAGAAGTATTGGCTGATATTAATAAAATAATAATTGACAAAAATTCAGGTGAAGGAGTAGTACCATATTTACCTTTGCAAGAGTTAAAAACAGGGACAAATTAAAATGAAAGCTGGAAAATTTTTACTACCAATAATAATTCTTATTGCAGCAACAATATACTTTTCAGTTTTTATTGTAAAAGAAGTTAATCAAGCTATTGTTCTTCAGTTTGGTGATCCTAAAAGAATAATATCAAAACCTGGTATTAATTTTAAAATTCCATTTATACAAAACGTAGTATTTTTAGATAAAAGAATTTTAAATCTCGATACACCACCAGAAGAAGTAATTGCATCAGATCAAAAAAGACTTATTGTCGATGCCTTTGCAAGATTTCAGATAATTGATCCTCTTAAATTCTATATATCGGTTGGAAATGAAAGAGTAGCAAGGTCAAGATTAGCTACAATTATAAATTCAAGAATAAGGAATGTCCTTGGTCAGCAAGAGCTTCAAACACTTTTATCTGAAGATAGAACAAAACAAATGTCTCTGATTCAAGAAGGTGTAAATAATGAAGCAGAAAATTTTGGTATTAGTATTGTAGATGTAAGAATTAAAAGAGCAGATCTTCCTCAAGCAAACAGTGATGCAATTTTTAGAAGAATGCAAACCGAAAGGGAAAGAGAAGCAAAAGAATTCAGAGCAAAAGGTGCAGAGATGGCAGTTACAATTACGTCAACTGCTGATAAAGAAGTAACCGTAATACTTGCTGATGCACAGAAAAAATCTGAGATCATGAAAGGAGAAGGTGATGGTTTGAAAAACAAGATTTTTGCTGACGCCTTTGGACAAGATCCTGAATTTTTTGCATTCTACAGAGCTATGCAGGCATACCAAAAAGCTTTAATTGGCGGTGAAACTTCAATGATACTTTCACCTGACAGTGAATTTTTTAAATTTTTCGGAAATATTGATCAAAAAGTAGAGTAATTTTAATGAGAGAATTGATCATTGCATTTGGTCTATTTCTTTTTATTGAAGGTATTCTTTACGCCATATTTCCATCAAAAATGAAAAATATGATAATGAAATTGAAAGAAGCCACTGATAATCAACTAAGAACTGGTGGATTAATATTTGCAGTAATTGGTTTTTTTATTATTTGGTATTTAAAAAGATGAGATTCATAAAGATTTTATTAGTAATATTATTTTCAATTAATATTCAAAATACTAGTAACGCAGCAAATATGCCTGCGTCTTTTGCAGATCTAGCTGAAAAATTAATGCCGTCAGTAGTAAATATCTCTACTACAACAACAGTAACCACAAGGTCTAATCCATTCCCGTTCGAATTTCCCCCAGGGTCTCCTTTTGAAGATATGTTCAAAGATTATGGAACTCCACAAAAGAGACAGACAAGTGCGCTTGGATCTGGCTTCATAATAGATGAAAAAGGAATTGTAATTACAAATAATCACGTCATACAAGGTGCGGAAGATGTTTTTGTTAGAGTTAATGGTGAAAAAAATATAAAGGCAAAAGTAATTGGAGCTGATCCTGGTATGGATTTGGCAGTTCTCCAAATAGAATCAGATCAGAAATTTACCCCGGTTAAATTTGGAGACTCTGATACTGCAAGAATTGGTGATTGGGTTATTGCAATTGGGAATCCATTTGGCTTAGGTGGAACAGTTACTGCTGGAATAATCTCAGCAAGAAACAGAAGTATTGGTCTTTCTAGATATGAAGATTACATTCAAACTGATGCATCTATAAACCAAGGTAATTCAGGAGGTCCATTGTTTAACATGGATGGTGATGTAGTTGGAATTAATACTGCAATATTAGGTCAATCAGGTTCAATTGGAATTGGTTTTGCAATTCCTTCTAATAGTGCTCAAAAAGTAATTAATCAATTAATTGAATTTGGAGAAACTAAAAGAGGATGGCTAGGTGTAAGAATCCAAACTGTAACAAAAGACATTGCAGATGTTGAAAAATTAGATGAACCAAGAGGAGCACTTGTTGCAAGTGTTGCTGAAAATAGTCCATCAGACAAGGGAGGAATTAAAGCCGGAGATATAATTTTAGAATTTGATGGTAAAAAAATTAATGAAATGAGTGAGCTTCCGAGGATAGTTGCAGAAACTGAAGTTGGAAAAAAAGTAAAACTTAAAGTGTGGAGAAATAAACGTGAAATAACAAAAGAAATTATACTTGGAAGACTAGAAACATCTGAAGATTTTAAATCTCAAGGTTTGGTAACAGAAAAACCTAAAGAAGATAAAATAGATGGTTTGAAAATAAAAGTGAGGTTGCTAAATAAAGATGATATTAAAGAAAGAAATTTACCAAAAAATACAACAGGATTAGTTATCACAGAAATCGATAAAGATAGCCCAGTTAATTATCTTCAAGTAAATAATATTATTGTTGAAGCGCAAAAGAAAAAGATCAACACCATTGGAGATTTAGATAACATTGTAAAACTAGCGCTTAAAGGTAAAGATAAAAGTTTACTAATCGCAATTTATAATAACAATAACCAAAGAAGATACATTGGTGTTAAACTAAATTAATGGACTTAAAGTCCAAAATAATTCTTATTTCAGGACCCACAGCATCTGGAAAATCAAAATTTGCTATACAGCTTGCAAAAAAAATAAATGGAGAGTTAATAAATGCCGATAGTATGCAAATATTTAAAGAATTAAAAATTCTTACAGCAAGACCTCAGCGAAATGATTTAAAAAATATAAAACATCATTTATATGGATTTAAAAGCGTAAAGGATAATTATTCTACAGGAAATTGGCTTAAGGATGCCAAGAAAAAAATTAATAATATTAAGAAAAAGAATAAAATTCCAATTCTTGTTGGTGGTACCGGATTATATTTTAAAGCATTAATTGATGGAATAGTTAAAATCCCCGAAGTGCCTCAATATATTAGAAATAAAATAAGAAAAAAACAATCAAAAATAGGACAAATTAAATTTTACTCTGAGCTTATTAAGCTAGACCCGCTCTGCAAAAAAAAAATTAATAAAAATGATACGCAAAGATCAATAAGAGCCTATGAAGTAAAAAAGTTTACAAATAAATCTTTGTTTGATTGGTATAATGAAACATATTCTGATTTTACTCAAGACAGTTTCATAAAATTACATATCGATTATCCCAGAGATAAGTTATTGGAAAAAATTTCCTTAAGGACTAATGAAATGTTGAAAGATGGGGCAATAAAAGAGGCTAAAAGGTATTATAAATTACGAATAAAGAAAGATTTATCGTCTAATAAAGTTATCGGTCTCAGTGAAATTAAAGAATACTTAGACAAAAGAATAAATATTAATGAACTGAAAGAAAAAATATCAATAAAAACAAGACAATATGCTAAAAGACAGTCTACTTGGGCAAGAGGACAAATGTCTGATTGGCAAAAAATAAAATTTAATAGAATTAAATCATTTATAAAAAAATTTCCTAAATCAGCATAGATTGCTTGACCTATAAGCACAACTTCAGCTAGATTGTCTGAATGTCAAAATTATACTCTGGAGCTGAAATAGTATTTAAGTGTATGGAGGATCAAAATGTTGATCACATTTTTGGTTATCCGGGTGGTGCAGTGCTTCCAATTTATGACGAATTACAAAATTTTAAATCAATAAAACATATTTTAGTTAGACATGAACAAGGTGCTGGCCATGCAGCAGAGGGATACGCAAGATCATCCGGTAAACCAGGTGTTATTTTAGTAACCTCAGGACCAGGTGCAACAAATGTGGTTACAGCTTTGACCGATGCGTACATGGATTCAATTCCATTAGTTTGTATTTCTGGACAAGTTCCAACCCATTTAATTGGAACAGATGCATTTCAAGAATGTGATACAACAGGAATAACCAGACCGTGCACTAAACATAATTGGTTAGTCAAAGATATAAATGATTTAGCTGAAACAATTCATAAGGCATTTGAGGTAGCAACTACTGGTAGACCAGGACCAGTTTTAGTGGATATACCAAAAGATATACAATTTCAAAAAACAAAATATAAAAAACCCAAAAAAGAAAAAAAATTAAACGGTAAATCTCATAATCATTTTAATCAAAATAGCATAGATGAATTAATTGATTTGATGAGCAAATCTTCAAAACCTATTTTTTATACAGGTGGTGGGGTGATTAATTCTGGACCTAAGGCTAGTGAACTTTTAAGAGAACTTGTTTATGCAACTGGTTTTCCTATTACATCAACTTTACAGGGATTAGGATCTTTCCCAGGTGATGATAATCAATTTTTAGGAATGTTGGGTATGCATGGAACTTATGAGGCAAATAATGCAATGCACGATTGTGATTTAATGATTAACATTGGAGCTCGTTTCGATGATAGGATAACTGGAAAAATAGATGAATTTTCACCAAAATCAAAAAAAGTTCATATTGATATAGATCCATCATCAATTAATAAAAATGTTAAAGTTGATTTAGCTATTGTAGGAGATGTAAAAACTGTTCTTTCATCTACTTTAAAAAGTTTAAAACAAAAAAAATCAAAATTTTTAAAATCAAATAAACAAAAAACTTCCAAATGGTGGGAAAAAATTCAAAAATGGAGGTCGGTTAGATCTTTAGATTATATTGGAAGTGAAGAGACTATAAAACCGCAATACGCAATTGAAAGATTATATGAATTAACTAAAGATAAAGATTCTTATATCACAACTGAAGTAGGACAGCATCAGATGTGGGCTGCGCAACATTATAAATTTAATAAACCAAATCGTTGGATGACATCTGGCGGTTTAGGTACTATGGGATATGGATTACCAGCAGCAGTGGGTGTACAAGTCGCTCATCCAAAAAAATTAGTTATTGATATTGCGGGAGAGGCTTCAGTATTAATGACAATTCAGGAAATGTCCACAGCTGTGCAATATAAACTTCCAATTAAAATATTTATATTGAATAATCAATACATGGGTATGGTAAGACAATGGCAAGAACTTTTACATGATAAAAACTATTCAGAAAGTTATACTGCAGCTCTACCAGATTTTGTTAAATTAGCAGAGGCATATAATTGTGTTGGTATAAGAGCAAAATCTCCAGAAGAGTTAGATGATAAAATTATTGAAATGTTAAATACAGATAAACCTGTAATATTTGATTGTATGGTTGATAAAGTTGAAAATTGCTTTCCAATGATACCATCAGGAAAGCCTCACAATCAGATGATTTTAGGGCCCAAAGATCAAGAAAATAAGAGAATTACTGGAAAAGGCAAGTCACTAGTTTAATGCCTAAATCAAAATCAGCTTATAGTTTTTCAAATAAAAAAGAGAAACTCGATACTCATATAATAGTTGTTTGGGTAGATAATGAAGCAGGTGTATTGGCGAGAGTAGTTGGTTTATTTTCTGGCAGAGGTTATAATATTGAGTCTTTAGCAGTTGCCCAAGTTGATGAAAAGTTAAAAATATCAAGAATAACAATTGTAACTACAGGAACACCACAAGTTGTTAATCAAATCAAACTTCAATTAAGAAAACTTGTTCCTGTACATAAAGTTGCAGATTTTAAAAGAGAAGATAAAGCAGTTATTTTTAAAGAAATGGCGTTGTTTAAGATAGTTGGATCCAATAATAAATTAGAAGGCGCAATGAAGGCTTGTAAAAAATATAATCCTATATTACTGGACAAAACTAAAAAATCGAATGTTATTCAAATAACAGCTTTAAGACGAGAAATAGACAAAATGTCAAACGATTTAAAAAAATTTGGATTAGTGAGTGTTTCAAGGACTGGAGCTGTAGCTATGACAAGAGGAGCAGATATATTTAAATAATTAATTAGGAGAAAAAAATGAAAATGTTTTATGAAAAAGATACTGATGCAAATTTAATAAAAGATAAAAAAATTGCAATCTTCGGATACGGTAGCCAAGGACATGCTCACGCATTAAATCTAAAAGATAGTGGGGTAAAAGAGGTTGTTGTAGCTCTTCGAGAGGGATCATCAAGCATTGAAAAAGCAGAATCTAAAGGATTAAAAGTAATGAATCTATCAGATGCTGCAGAATGGGCTGATGTCGTTATGATTTTAACTCCAGATGAATTACAGGCTACTATTTACAAAAATCATATAGAGCAACGTGTAAAAGAAGGAACATCTATAGCTTTCGCTCATGGATTAAATGTTCATTATGATTTGATAAAAGCTAGAAAAGATTTAGATGTTTTTATGGTAGCACCAAAAGGGCCAGGACACTTAGTAAGAAGTGAATATCAAAAAGGTGGAGGAGTCCCTTGTTTATTTGCTGTTCATCAAAATGGATCAGGAAAAGCTAGAGACTTGGCAATGTCATATGCATCAGCAATTGGTGGTGGAAGATCTGGCATAATTGAAACAACTTTTAAAGATGAAGTGGAGACAGATTTATTTGGTGAACAAACTGTTTTATGTGGTGGCCTTGTTGAATTAATAAAAAATGGATATGAAACTTTAGTTGAAGCAGGTTATGAACCTGAGATGGCTTATTTTGAAACAGTTCATGAAGTTAAACTTATTGTGGATTTAATTTATGAGGGCGGAATAGCAAACATGAATTATTCTATATCAAATACAGCAGAATACGGAGAATATGAGTCGGGTCCAAGAATCATTAACAAAGAAGAGACGAAAAAAAGAATGAAAGAAGTTTTAGCTGATATCCAATCAGGTAAATTTACTAAACAATGGATGGATGAATGCAAAAATGGTCAAAAAAACTTCCTTGCAACAAGAGCAAAACTAGCTGAGCATCCAGTTGAAAAAGTTGGAGCAACTTTAAGAGAAATGATGCCTTGGATCGCTAAGAAGAAGCTAGTAGATAGTGATAAAAAATAATTTGACGATAAATTTGGGTTAAATTTTCCAATTTATTTTGCAATCTGAGCGGGAGCATGTATTATGCTCGAGCTAAAAAATTACAATGTCAGACAAAGAAAGACTATACATATTTGATACCACTATGCGTGACGGCGAACAATCGCCAGGCGCGTCTATGAGTGTTGAGGAAAAAATACAGATTTCAAGAGTATTTGACGAAATGGGAATAGATATCGTGGAAGCGGGCTTCCCAATTGCATCACCAGGAGATTTTGAGGCAGTCTCTGAAATTAGCAAAATAATGAAAAACTCGATACCTTGTGGTCTTTCAAGAGCTTTAAAAAAAGATATAGATGCTTGTCACGAGTCATTGAAGCATGCTCCAAGATTTAGAATTCATACTTTCATTTCTACAAGCCCATTGCATATGAAACACAAACTAGAAATGACAAATGAGCAGGTTTTAGATGCGATTAAAGAAAGTGTTACCTACGCAAGAAACTTTACCGATGATGTTGAATGGTCATGTGAAGATGGAACTAGAACTGATATGGATTTTATGTGTAAAACTGTTGAGCTTGCAATTAAATGTGGGGCTAAAACTATTAATATTCCAGATACGGTTGGGTATTCAATTCCTGAAGAATTTGCAAAAACAATTAAACATTTAAAGAATAATGTTCCAAATATTGATAAAGCAATATTATCTGCACACTGTCATAACGACCTTGGACTAGCAGTAGCCAATGCGTTAGCTGGAGTATCAGAAGGTGTAAGGCAAATAGAGTGTACAATAAATGGAATAGGCGAAAGAGCAGGCAATGCTGCATTAGAAGAAGTGGTAATGGCAATTAAAACTAGAAATGATTTAATGCCTTATAATACTGGAATTAAAACAGAATTAATAAGTAAAGCTTCTAAAATTGTTTCAAATGCAACTGGTTTCCCAGTTCAGTTTAATAAAGCAATTGTTGGAAAAAACGCTTTTGCCCATGAGTCGGGAATTCATCAAGATGGAATGTTAAAAAATAGAGAAACTTATGAAATTATGACACCAGAAAGTGTTGGTGTAAAAAAAACATCTTTAGTAATGGGTAAACATTCTGGAAGACATGCTTTCAAAGATAAATTATCAGACTTAGGATATTCAGATATTACAGATGATATAATTCAAGCTGCTTTTGGAAAATTTAAAGTCTTGGCTGATAAAAAAAAACATATTTTCGATGAAGATATAGTTGCTTTAGTTGACGATAGCTTAATTGTGGATAATAAAATCAATGCAATAAATTTAAAATCTTTAAAAGTTTTTGCTGGGACTGGTGAGCCTCAAAGAGCAGAAATGACTCTTGATGTTTACGGTGATATTAAAAAAACTGTTGAAACAGGTGATGGACCAGTTGATGCAATATTTAAATGCATAAAAAAATTATACCCTCATGATGTAAAATTATCTCTATACCAAGTGCATGCAGTAACAGAGGGAACAGATGCCCAGGCAACTGTGAGCGTTAAAATTGAGGAAAATGATAGAACCACCGTAGGCCAATCTGCTGATACAGACACTTTAGTTGCATCAGCAAATGCATATTTAAATGCATTGAATAAAATGCTTATAAAACGTGAAAAAAAAGCACCATCTCAAAATATTAAACATCAAAAAGTGAAAGGAATATAGTTAAATGTCAATGTTCGCCAATTTAAGAAAGTTTTGGAGCCAAGATATGGCAATAGATTTAGGAACAGCTAATACACTTGTAGTTTTAAAAAGTAAGGGAGTTGTACTAAACGAACCTTCTGTTGTAGCAGTTGTGGATAATAAGGGAAAAAAATCAGTTTTAGCGGTTGGAGATGAAGCAAAAACAATGCTTGGAAGAACTCCTGGTAATATTCAGGCGATCAGACCATTAAGGGATGGTGTAATAGCAGACTTTATAGTTACAGAGGAAATGATTAAACATTTTATTAAAAAGGTTCATAAAAAAACTTTAGCTAATCCAAGAATATTAATTTGTGTGCCAACTGGATCAACGCCTGTAGAGAGAAAAGCAATCCAAGATAGTGCTTTAGCAGCAGGAGCAAGAAGAGTTCAGTTAATTGAAGAACCAATAGCAGCTGCAATTGGAGCAGGTTTGCCAATTCAAGAAGCAACTGGATCAATGGTTGTAGATATTGGTGGTGGAACAACAGAAATAGCAGTTATGTCATTAGGGGGAGTTGTTTATTCTGAATCACTAAGAGTGGCTGGAGATGCTATGGATAATGCATTGAAGGATTATATGAGAGAGGAATATAACTTAATGATAGGAGATAGTACTGCTGAAAAAATTAAAAAAGATATTGGAACAGCAATACCAACAAATAATAATACTTATGCAGTTAAAGGTAGAGACTTAAGATCAGGAACTCCTAAAGAGGTAAATATCTCAGAACAAGATACTTCAGAAGCTTTAAACCCAATACTTAAAGAGATCGTATCTGGAATAAAAAAAGCACTAGAAAATACACCCCCTGAATTATCAGCTGACTTAGTTGATATGGGCTTAACTATGACAGGAGGAGGATCGCTTTTGAAAAATATAGACAAAAGATTTTCAAAAGAGACTGGATTACCAGTTAATATTGCTGATGATCCATTGTCATGTGTCGCAATAGGAACAGGAAAGGCGTTAGACGATCAAGAAATATTTTCTACTGTACTATCTGAGTATTAAATATTATGTCAACAGAATCGAGTAGAGATGATTTTATTATTGCTATTCGTTCAGCATTTCTAAAAAAAGGAAATAGACAAAAATTTTCTTTATTTACATTATTAATTATATCTATTTTAGTTTTATTTTTAGAGTATTTTAAAACTGGTCCAGTTAACCAATTTAGGTCTATCACAAAAGATATAATTTTTAGAGGATCACATGTTGTATCAAGTCCATTCAAATATGTGAAAGAAAAATATTATCTCTTTCAAGATCATATGAGTATGTATGAAGAGTTTTCAGTTTTAAGGGATAAAGATCTTGATTTAGATTCACTTAGAAAAGAAGTTGATTTTTATAAATCTGAGAATGCTCTTTTGAAAAAGTTAATTGAAGAAAGAGATTTGTACTCTAAAGAATATATGTTAACTAAAATTTTATTGGATAAACAAAGTCCCTATTTGAAGTCTTTAATAATTAACAAAGGTCAAAAAAATGGTGTAAAACTAGGATCTGCTGTAAAAGATCGATTATATTATATCGGAAAAGTTGTAAATGTTAACTTTTTGAGCTCAAGGGTATTACTTGCTAATGATCTTAATAGTAAAATCCCCATCATTATTGAGCCAAGCGGTATCAATGCAATACTGTCAGGAAATGGAAATGACGAGTATGCAGAGCTAGAATATTTACCTAAAGACAATGAAATAAAAGAAAACGAAATAGTCTATACTTCTGGGTCAGATGGAACAATTCCAGCTTCGATTCCTGTCGGAAAAATAATTATTCAGGATAGCAAAAAGTATGTAAAGTTTTTTAGTAACTTAAATCAACTAAATTATGTGCAGGTAAATAAGTAGAATGGCTAGAGGAGATGTAAAATTTTATCAATTTTTATTAAATGGTTTTCCATTTATTCTGTTATTTTTCTTTGCTCTGACAGGTTATTCACTATCATTTAAAGTTTTCGCTATTAATGTTTCTTTTAATTTCATTCACTTAATTATTTTTTATTGGGTTTTAAGAAAACCCGAAATGCTTGGTTATGGACTTATTTTTTTTGCAGGTATTATCAATGATGTAGTACAAAACTTACCGATTGGAGTTTCATCAATTAACTATCTTCTGCTTTGTGTAATAGCATCTTTTTTTAGAGCCAGAACTTTAGTTCCTAATTTAATTTATGATTGGATATTATTCTTTATTGCAATATTAATTATTAGCTCAATTCATTTTACGGTTTTAGCTACTTTTTTTGATGGAATTATAAGTTATGGAACTTTAATGTCGACTGCTTTTTTTTCATTTTTAATTTATCCAGCAGTAGCAAAATTATTTAATCAAATTTATTTATTAGGTTTAAGACAAGAAAATGTTGAATAGAGGAAGAAACATAGAAAAGGGCAGAGTAATAACTAGGAGGATGTTTATACTTGCGGCAGCAAAAGTTTTACTTTTTGCTGGTATTTCATCAAGACTATACAACTTACAAATTTCTGATAGAGAAAAATACGAAATTTTATCAGATAAAAATAGAATACGAGAATGGAAAACTCCTCCTCAGAGAGGCATAATTGTAGATAACTTTAATAAAGTTCTAGCAAGCAACGACAGAGTATTTCAGTTGCATTTAATATTAGACGAAATTAATGATTTCGATTTAACAGTTTTTAAGATCAAAAATTTAATAGGATTAGATAAATTTCAACTAAAAAAACTTTACAAAAAAAAGGAAAGACTAAAACCGTGGGATACCTTGGTGGTCTCAGACAATTTAACTTGGGAACAATTCTCAAAAATTAATTTATATTTACATGAATTAGAAGGTGCGAAACCTGTATTATCAACATCTAGATTTTATCCTTATGCAAATGATTTAGTACATATTGTTGGTTATGTTGGTGATGCTAGTCCAAAAGATCTTGAAAAACCAGAGATAAAAGAAAATTTTGTTCCAGGTCTTAAAGTTGGAAAATATGGAATAGAAAATTCACAAGAGAAAATGTTAATAGGTAACTACGGTATTAAAAGATATGAAGTTAATGCTTCTGGAAAAAGAATAAGTCAAATAGATTACATTAAAGAAAAACAAGGTAACAAAGTAAACTTAACTATAGACATTGAAATTCAAAAATATTCACAAGAGCTACTTAAAGGAAAGGCAGGTTCAATATGTGCAATGGATATTTATACTGGTGAGATAGTTGCAATGGCATCATCACCCACATATGATCCAAACAAATTTACCCACGGAATTAATCAGAAAGATTGGCAAGAAATCAGAAATAATCCTTTAAAACCTTTGATAAATAAGTCTATTGCAGGACTTTATTCTCCTGGTTCAACTTTTAAGCCATTAGTTGCTTTAGCAGCTTTAGAATATGGCATATTAGATCCGAATAAAACAATAAGATGTAAAGGTCATAAGCATCCATATGAACTATATGGAGTAAAATATCATTGCTGGAAAAAAGAAGGGCATGGGTACATGAGACTGAGAAATGCTATCAAACAATCTTGCGATATATACTTTTACGAAATGGCAAGATTACTTGGTGTTGATAAATTATCAATAATTGCAAAGAGATATGGGCTTGGGACTAATGTGCTCGGAGATCTTTATAAAGATGAAAAAAATGGATTGGTTCCAGATACTAAATGGAAGAGACGTGCGTTGGAACAAAGTTGGTATTTAGGTGAAACTGTAATTAATGGCATAGGACAAGGCTATATACAGACCACACCTCTTCAACTTTGTCTAATGACTGCACAAATTGCAAATGGAGGATATAAAATAAAACCTCATATCATAAAAGATGACTCTATTAATTATAAGAATGTAATTAATAAAATTAAATTGGATCAATCCAATTTTCCCTTGCATGAAAGAAATTATCTAGACGATATAAATGTTGAATATTATCAAAGAATGTATCACAAAAAGTCTAATATTAACTTTGTATTAGATGCAATGTTTGGTTCTACAAATGAACAATATGGAACTTCATACAAATCTCGTTACGACGATCTCAAGTACCAATTTGCAGGAAAAACTGGAACCTCGCAGGTTAGAAGAATTACTGATCTCGATAGAGAATTAGATTTAGATACTGAACAAATTGAATACAAAAAAAGAGATCATGCATTATATATAGCTTTCGCACCATATAAGGATCCAAGATATGCAATAAGTGTAATTATTGAACATGGAGGATCTGGTAGTAAAGCTGCAGCTCCGCTTGCAAGTAAATTAATTAAAAGAATTATTGATAGACATAAATTACGAGAACAATTTAATAATGGAAATACTAGTTTAGCATAATGTTGAGGGAAAGAATACAAGCAAGTAATTACAGCTTTTTAGATAAATTAAGATCTATTGATTACTTATTAATCTTATTAATAATTGCCATAGGATCAATTAGTGTTTTTGCAATTTATTCTACAGAGGGA
The DNA here is from genome assembly GCA_902594705.1 of uncultured Pelagibacteraceae bacterium. GTDB lineage: Bacteria > Pseudomonadota > Alphaproteobacteria > Pelagibacterales > Pelagibacteraceae > Pelagibacter. The sequence continues at coordinate 111,117 of CACJNI010000002.1, read as the reverse complement.
GGGAAGTTTTCTTTTTACACAAAAAATCATATCATTAGATTATCCGTTTTTTTTAGCTTATTTTTAGTTTTATCTTTTGTGAGAGTTTCAACATGGTATAAAAATGCTTACTTATTTTATTTTGTTGGATTAGTTTTATTAATAACAGTTTTATTTTTCGGAATTTCAGCATCTGGAGCAACAAGATGGATAAACTTATACTTTTTAAATTTACAACCTTCAGAATTAATGAAGATTGCTGTAATAATTTGTTTTGCAAGATATTATCATAGAATTCAAAGCTCAGATATTCAAAGCTATAAGTTTTTAATTCAACCAATTATACTTTTAATAATTCCTTGTTATCTTGTAATACAGCAACCTGATTTAGGAACTTCTATTTTAATTGCAGGAAGTGGTATTGCTATAATTTGGTTGGCAGGATTAAATATTAAATACTTTGTTTATTCAGGATTATTGTTATTGGTCTCATTACCTTTTGTTATATCCATTTTAAAACCTTATCAAAAATCCAGAATATTAACTTTCTTTAATCCTGATAGAGATCCTTTAGGTGCTGGATATCAAATAATTCAATCAAAGATAGCTATTGGATCTGGTGGTTTTTTTGGAAAAGGATACTTAAAAGGGACTCAAAGTTATTTAGAATTTTTACCAGAAAAACACACTGACTTTATATTTACACTTTTTTCAGAAGAGTTTGGGTTTCTTGGGTCAATTATATTATTGCTACTGTATATACTGTTAATTTATAGAATAATAAATGTTGGCTTAGTCTCAAGGAGCTTCTTTGCAAAATTATATTGCTTTGGTTTCGCCACAGCAATTTTCTTGTACGTATTTGTTAATATAGCTATGGTTTTAGGGATGCTACCAATTGTTGGTGCACCATTACCGATAATGTCTTACGGTGGATCTTCTTTATTATCTATTATGTTAGGATTAAGTATTGTTATGAGTTGTAAAATTTATAATCAGGAACAAATATCAGTTTACTAGCTACTTTCCGTCTATTGCAACAATTGTTAAATCATCCTTTTGTATATGACCTGCACCCAGAATATCATCTATCATTGTTTTAAGTCTTTCGTTAATTGGTGTTGGTTGATATTTTTTAATATAATTTTCAAAACCTTCAGATCCCAACATTTCACCACTTGGATTTTTTATTTCAGTAATTCCATCGGTAAAAATATACATTGAGCTCTTTTCAAATGGTATAGTATGTTCAGGATATTTTGTTTTTGGCATTATTCCTAAAGGTGGTCCAGCCTCAGAGAAATTAGAAAAAGTTCCATCAGCTGATAATATTAATGGTGGTTCATGACCTGCGCTCGATAAGAGTAATTCTTTTTTGTTTGAGTCGTATATTCCAATTAACATCGTAACAAACATTCCTCTAGAAATTGTTTCACATATTTCATTATTTAGTTGAAATAATAGATCCGAGGCAGAAAAATTGGTTTTACTTAAGCATCTATATAAACTAGATGCCTTTGACATCAACAGAGATGATTTAATACCTTTACCAGATACATCTGCTACCCCAAATCCATATTTTCCATCACCCAAATCTGAAAAATTATAAAAATCTCCAGAAACAACTTTAGCAGGAATATTGATTCCTGAAATTGGAAAGTCTTTTTCTATATTTTTCGATAATAAAGATCTTTGAATTTCACCAACAATTTCTACTTCCTTTTGTATTTTATTTTTTTCAACCATTTCTTTAGCCATCTTTGCATTTCTAATTGCTAAAGCAGCAGGGGCTGATAGTGTCTCTAAAAGTTTTCTATCATCTTCAATAAATAGTTTATCCTCTGTTTTTTTATTTAAACAATGAATAACTCCTATACATTCGTTTGCTGCTATCAATGGTGAACAGAGTACTGAGTAAGTTGTAAAATTTGTTTTGTTATCTAAATCAAAATAAAATTCTGCTATTTGTCTCACATCTTTTCTAACGTTTCCAACACGAATACATTTTCTTTGTTCTACTGCTTTACCCATTACTCCATCTTTTAGATCCAGTTGATATTCATCTAAGTAGTCTTGGTGCAAAGAGGCTATGCACTCGAATTTTTTCTTTTCTTCATTTATTAAAAAAATGTTTGCAGCTTCCGCATTTAGTCTTGCAATTATAACTCTTAATGCATTCATTAGAGTATCGTTTAAATCAAGAGACAAAGCGAAGTCTTGATTCATTTTTGTTACAAGCTCTAAATCAACGTTTATTTGTTCAGCTTCTTTTTTTGGTTCGATCGGTTTTTTTGATTTAAATAGAAACATTTATTTAACTAGTATTTTAAGCAATTTTTGGTAAGTTTTTCAACAATGGAGATTATAATTAATACCCCAAATTTATACATCCATCTTCAGGATGCAGTATTATTGGTTCAGTATGTAATTGATGGGTTAATTCACATTACATCAAATATAAAAATATAATCATTTTTGTGGACTTCGTTTTTGTAATTGTTCTAGGAGCACTTTGGGGAAGTTTTGCAAATGTCTGTATTTACCGTTTACCTTTAGAAAAAGGGGTTGTATCAGGAAGATCATTTTGTCCAAATTGTACTAATTTAATTACATGGAAAGATAATATTCCTGTAATTTCATTTTTGCTTTTAAATGGGAAATGTAGAAAATGTAAAAAAAAAATTTCTTCACAATATCTATTAGTAGAAACTATAAGTATTTTATTTTTTTTAATTATTTACTTTCTTTATGGTATCAGTGTCACAACATTACTTTTGTTAATTTTAAGTTTAAATTTTTTAATAATTTTTTTTATCGATTTCAAACATTACATAATTCCAAACGTTTTAACCTTCTCTATGATGTTTTTGGGTTTTGTAAAATCTTTTATACCAGATTTACATCCAATGTTTCCAAATTATTTAAATTCTTTAATTGGAGGAATATTTGGATATGGAATTATTTGGTCTATAATTTTTTTTTATAAACAAGTAAGAAAAAAAGAAGGAATGGGTTTAGGTGATGCAAAATTATTATCTGCAATTGGATTTTGGTTTGGGTGGTTCTCGATACCTTTTGTTATTTTTTTATCATCAATAATTGCATTATTATCAGTTGCTCCAAGTTTGATAAATAAATCGAGAAAATTTTCTTCTCAAATTCCATTTGGTCCTTATATTATTGTTGCAACATTGATATATTTAATATTTGAAAGTAAAATTAGATTAATAATTTTTTATTAATCATTTAAATTTATGTTTGAAAAAATAATAAGTAATACTTCTACAGTTGTTGTTGGTAACTCTGAGAAAATTAAATTAACTTTAGCTGCAATTATTTCAGAAGGAAGTATACTTATAGAAGATCACCCTGGATCAGGCAAAACAACTTTTGCAAAAGCAATTACACAAAGCTTAGGATTAAATTTTAAAAGAGTTCAATTCACCTCAGATCTTCTACCAAGTGATATACTTGGATTTAATATTTTTTTAGATGGTAAATTGAATTTTCAAAAAGGTCCAATTTTTACAAATATTGTTTTGGCTGATGAATTAAATAGAGGTAGTCCAAAATCTCAAAGTGCTTTTCTTGAAGCGATGGAGGAAAAAAATGTTTCAATTGATGGAGTAAGCCACAGTCTTCCAGAACCATTTTTTGTAATCGCAACACAAAATCCCATGGACTCATCTGGTACAAGTTCACTTCCAGATTCTCAACTAGATAGATTTATGATTTCTTATTCATTATCAGATTTAAATGATGAAGATAAAATAGAAATGTTGAAGAAAGAAGTTAACTTAGATCAGCAAAAACCTGAAAATATAGACTGGCAAAATTTAAAAGAAAAAAAAAATACTATCACTATTAAAGATGAAATTTACAAATTTGTCTTAAGCGTTGAACAAAGAATTCAAAGTCTTGATCAAAAAATATATGTTTCTGCCAGATGTTTGAAACAAATAGTTAATTTAGCTAAAGGTTGGGCAATTATTAATAATAAAGATTATGTTACTCATCAGGATATCAAAGATACAATCCCATATATTTTAAGGCATAGAATAAGGTTTTTAAATCAAGATGAAAAAATAGAATTCGTTAATAAAGAAATTCTTGAGAAGATTGATATCAATTAATGTTGGTCCAATCTCAAAAAAGATATAATCAGCTTAATTTTAGAAATTTCTTAAAATTAAGAAATAATTCAAAAATATATATCTATCCAAATTTCAATGGTATTGGACTTTCATTATTTGTTTTTTTTTGTTTCTTAATTTCAGTCTTTTATGAAAGTAATTCAGGATTACTTTTATCAATTATTATTTTTTTTATTTTCTTTATATCTATACTTATATCTCATCAAAATATTAATAATTTAAAGTTAGTTTCTTTAAATGAATATTATGTAGAGGCAAATAAGAATAAAAATTTAAAATTTATAATAGAAAATTTATCAAAAGAAAAAAAACTAAATATAAATATAAATTATCAAAAACTAAATTTAGGAAATTTTAATTTTTTAAAAAAAATTAGTTACTTTAAATTAAATTATTATAAGAAATTAAGGGGGATATATCCATTAGATATGATATCTTTAAATTCAATATATCCATTTGGTATTATCAAAACAAAAATTAATTATAAAATTGATTGTCATATTATTGTTTACCCAAAAAGTATAAAGCCAAACCAAGAACTATTAAATGAGTTTAATATCGATAATTATATTGAAGCTGATGATTTTGATGGGATAGACGAATTTAAAAATGGAGATAGCTTTTCTAAAATTGCTTGGAAAAAATCGACTATACAAAAAAAATATATTAAAATTTTTAAAGATAAACAAAAAAAACAGAAATTAATTTTAGATTTAGATAGGTATAATGAATTGGATTTCGAATTATTGCTTAGCTATTCTATATATATCATTCAATACTTTTATAAAAAAAAAATAAATCTTATAATAAAACATCAAGGAAATACTTTCTTACTTGATCAAAACGAAAAATCTTTAAATCAAATTTATAAATATCTTGCTTATGCTAAAAATTAATAAGAATATATCTTTAATTACATATGTTTTATTAATTTTATGTATTTTTAATTTATCTGAAAACTTAAACTTTAATAATATAATATTTTGGGGAATATTATTTGTAATCAGTTACATCTTTTCTAACATTATTTTTAAATATAAATCTTTATTCATAGGTTTATTTGCAATCGCGGCTTTATATATTCAATTAGTTATAGATCAGTATGTAATGTCAGAAGAATTCTTTTTAAATTCTTTGGCGGTTTTATTAATCATTAAGTTTTCTGAGTTGTCTGACAAGAATAATAATTTATCATTTAATTTAATTTGTATGGTTGTTGCTGTTGCAAGTTTGATCAAAGACCAAGGTATTATTAGCTCGATTGTTTCTTTTTCAATAATTATTTTGTTAGTTATAAACATGTATTTTATACAACAGAAAGAACTCTTAGAATTTAGTTTTAAAAATATTTTAAAATATTTGGGTTTTGGACTTAGTATATTCCCATTTATAATTATATTTTATTTAATATTCCCAAGAGCAGAGATTAACTTTAGATTATTTGATAATTCTGCAAGTTCTTTAGGTATTCCAGATACAATAAGCTTAGGATCATTCAGTCAGTTCTCAAATTCCGATGAAGAGATATTTATGTTAATAAACAATGGTTACAGTCAAGATGATCTATATTTTAGAGTAAAAATATTTGATTATATGGAGGAAAATCAATCTTGGAGACCCTCCTCTAGTTATTATTTATTCAGTAAATTTAAAGATGATTTTAAAATTTCTAACAAGATTGATCTTAATAATTCTTATCAAATAATTTTGGAACCTTATAAAAAAAAGTGGATACCTAGTTTAAAAAATTCACAATTAGTAAATGAAAATATTAAAATTACAAAAGATTTATTTAATGAGACGTTTATTAGCAAAGATCTTATAGATAGAAAAAAAAATATTAAATTTAAAAGTATAAAAACTAACCTTAATTTAGATGAAGAGATTTTAAAATATTACACTTTATTGCCAAAAACAGTTTCTAATAAATTGAAATTATGGGTAAGTGAAAATAATAATTCTACCAAAGTAGATTTCATAAATAAAATTTATGAAAGATTTTCTAATGGATCTTATTTTTATAATTTAAGTCCAAAAAAAACATCGATAAATAACTATGAAAATTTCTTTTTTAATGACAGAGAAGGGTACTGCGAATATTATGCTGGCACATTTGTTTTACTTGCAAGATTAGCTGGCGTTCCAAGTAGAGTTGTAACAGGCTACTACGGTGGCGAATTAAATGAAGTTGGAAATTTTTACTCTTTTAAGCAAAAGGATACTCATGCTTGGGCAGAAGTATGGCTTGATGATAAAGGATGGGTGAGAATAGATCCTACAAAAGCTATTCCAAAAGAAAATATAATTAATAGTTTAAATAACGTTTTTACTACTAATGACTTTTCTTCAAATGGATTATTTTCGTCTAAATTTATTAAAACTCTAGGTTTTTATTTTAATTATTTAGATTTTGTATGGACACAACATTTACTATCTTATGATGACAAGCAAAGAAAAAATTTTATTGAAAGAGTATTAAATTTACAATTTTCAAAAATATTTATTTGGATTTTTGCTCCACTACTAATTTATATTTTAGTAAGGTTAATTTTGAGTATTAATTCAATTAATTTACTTAAATTTAGGTTATTTATTATTCTATTTGGAAAAAGAAAAAACTTAAATATTTTAAAATCTGATACTCTTCAACAAGTTTATTATAAACTTTCAAGTAACGATAAACAAAAATATAAATTATTTTTCAAAGTTTTTGAGGAGGAAGTTTATTCTAATAATAAGTTAGGTTTTATAAAAATATTTAAACTAGTTTTTTAACAAAAGATTTCTTTCGGTTTTAAGTTTATTATTTTCTTTAATCAATTTAATAATCATATCTTTCATTATTCTATTTTCTTCAACGGCTCTACCAGATATCTCAGCTAATCTTTCATTTTCTTTAGCTAGCTGCAATTGATCAAACAACTTTTCTAATTCAGGATCGATTGGCAATCCCTCTATTTTTTTGCTTATATTGTTTTGAATTTTCTTTGATAAAGAAATATTTATTTGATTATCTTTAAGCTTATTTTGATCACTAAACTCTAAATTAAAGTTTAATCCAAAATTTTCAGTATTTTTGCTAATATTTAAACCTGCTTTTATAGCTAAATCTTTGTCCATAAAATGAGTTGCATTTTTGTTCTCACTATCTGCAACGATGTCAATTTTATCATTTAAAGTGTGATTTAAAGTTAAGCCAGAATAGGGTTTAATCACAAAACCATTTTCTAATGATTTTGAATACTCAACATTAAATCCACCTGATAATACTTGATCTACAGCATCATCTACTGAAAGATCCCCATCTGTAAAGGATGACAAATAGGTAGGGAGTCTTTTTAGGCCATATTTTCCATCAACTTCAATTTTCAAACTTTGACTATTATCAATTTTTATTTCTTTAGATGCTTTGTAATTTGCAGCAGCAAACTGTCCAAAGTCTTCTTTTAAAATTGTTTGTTGAGTTTCAGTTTCGAGATCTAAATATTTATTTTGAGTTAAACCAAATATTGAAACAATTGAAAATTTAAATTTCTCGTAATCTATTTCTTTTTTCAAACCAATTGCCAAATTTTCACTATCTAAAGCTTCACCATTATTAAATTTTGCCTGCTGACTAGAATAACTTAAGAACGGAGTAAAATTATTATTTTCAATTTTAAAATCTCCAGTAACACCTGTTATTTCATTTTTATAAATATTGTCTCTTTTTTTTTTAGAGAAATATACACTAGACTTTTTTTCTTCTGAAACTGAATTAAAAATATCATTTAAATTAGATAAAAATATTTCCGATCGATATTTTTTATTATGGCTATCAATATCTAAATCTTCACCATAAACATATAAAAAACCATTAGTTTCTGAATTATCAGCATCTGGATCACTGTTACTATCTAATATTTCATAGGTATCGTTTCCACAAAGATTATTTGTTACAACCATATTTGTTTTTCTATGGATTTCTATTTTTTGATCTTTTGAAATACTACAATCTAATGTCATTGTCGAAGTTGAATCTTTTAAATCAATCTCACCTTCATAAGTACCTTCACCTTTTGTAACAATATTTATACCTGTACTAGAAGAGTTAAGTATAAATATAGAATTATCAGATCCGGAAATTGTACCATGATTATTTATCGTAATATTAAACATTGGGTTGGCATTTCTTCCAATACCAATTCCATCTGCTAAAGAACCTGATGTTGCACTAATCGTGCCATAATTGTTTAAAGTATTATTTACTCTGTTGGTTCCATCATTTTCATACAATATTCCATATCCCGTATTATTGCTTGCAGAAATGGTTCCGTGATTTGTTATCGTAGAATTATCTACATTTGAAGATTGCATGCCCATACCAACCCCAGATATAGTACCTGTATTAGTAACAACGGTGCCGTCCGATTGATTTATTGACATACCTGAATTTGCAGCTGTAGCAGTTATTGTTCCAGAATTTGTTATAGTGGTATTATCTCCATGTGAAATTACTACAGCGTTATTTCCACCTGACATTGTCCCTGTATTAATGAAAGTAACATCCGAGCACGTTTTGCAGTAAAGTACACTTTTATCTGCTGCAGTTATTGTTCCATGATTAGTAAAATTGATATCTTGAGATTGTTCAATATTCACTGCGTGTCTGTCAGCACCTTCAATTGTTCCTCCTTTGTAATTAACGAATTCAAAATCAACTACATGAAATGCTTTAATTGGACTATCGCCTACATCTGTTGTTTTAATAATTCCACCGTCATAATTATAAATTTTAAGACCTTTACTCCTGTGATTACCTGAGGCTCCTGAACCTAACCAAATTGTTTCATGAGCAGAAGTAATAGTCCCATAATTGTACAAGGTAAGACCAACACCATTTGATTGACCAGATAAATCGGCATGGCAATTAGCACCATTAAAATGACAGTTACCAACGTTTTTTCCTGAGATTGCGTTATTTCCTTCAGCACTTATTGTGGCCCCAGCGTTATTAGTAATTATAACATTTTCAGCATAATCTAAGATTATACCTTCATTATTATCTGAGTTAATTGTACCATTATTTGTTATTGTAGTGTTAAGAGAAGATAAAGCATGAATTGCCTTTTGCTTGCTAGTTCCATCCTCTGTTTGAATTGTTCCATCATTAGTAATTTGAACTCCACTAGTACTTTCGAGATCAACAGCTTTATGATCATTGTAAGTGATTGAACCAGCAGAAGTAACATTTAAAATATCATCATCTGCACAAGCTAATTGATTTGTTGATGCAGCAGCAATGGTAGTTAAACACGGACCCGCATAACTTATTGAACTAAATAAAAAGTAAAAGATTATACTTAGTAAAATCTTTTTCATATATGTTGGTGATTAATAATTCTGTCTCCAGGAACTTCTAAATCCAGTTGTTCCACCAGCTGCCGCATCTAATGTGACTAAATCTTTTTTCTTACCAGTTGATTGTCCAGCAATGTTTGCGAATAATTTATCAGCAAATACAACAATTCGAGATAAAACACCTTGACCTACATATTTACAAACATCTGTTTTATTTCTTAGACCACCAAGTTTATATGAAAAATTAGTTCCACATTCATCATCAACACCGCAAATAAATGCATCTCCTAAGCTACATTTGTTTACAGATGAAGACGGTTGATAAATTGGGAAGTAAACCAATCCGCTTGATACAGTAGGTTCAGCTGTTACTTTTTGAGAATTTTCTAATGAAATATACCATCCCACATCTCCTGGTAATTGTGGACAACTAGCACCCGATGCATCTTTAGTAGTATTTTTACATTTTGAAAGATCAGCAGCTTTAGTTGCAGTAGCAATATTTCTATACAATGGATAATCAGGATCAGCAATTCCAAACATCATATTGTTATTTGTTGAAGTTGTATCTCCAATTCTTTCATAGTCTCCTGTACCTGCATACAACCATAAAGAATTTGTAGTTTGACCAATTGTTGCATCCATTGAGTGATACATATATCTTCCATTTGCTGCAGTTGACCCAGCTGTAAATAGTGTTGTGCTATCAAATTGTTTAATTTTATTTCCAGAACCATCCTCAGACATATTAGTCAAATTGAATTTAGTAATTTTTCCCTCTAAATCATTTAGATAAACTAAGGCACCTCTATAATTAACTCCTCTTGCAGTATCAGGAGTTATAACAACTGCTGATCCAGGTGTTGAATTTACAATATCATTTGTTCTAAGATCTTCGATTGGAAGGATTTTATAAAGAGCCCCTGGCAATGTAGTATTTTCTAAATCAACAAGAAATAAATTTGATCCTGTTCCCATGTGTTGAGCACCAAAACCTCCACCCATAATTGCAACATACTTATCATCTTCTATATTTACATCTCCAGCACCATTGTTTGGTATTCTAATTATTCTAGGTGCTGACCAAGTTTCTCCAAGTGTACTGTAATCATATAATGGTTGTGATTGAACTCCTGTTAATTTTGATCCAGGCTTAATATAAAGTCCAAAATTGGTACTAGATTTACTAATATCTCCTGGATCATAACCATAGTATGTAACATCTTTTGGAAGGTCTATATAAGTTCCAGAACCAGATGAATAATTTCCAACACTAAATGATACGGACTTATTATCTATAATTACTTCTAAATCTGATGCTGATATACCTGTAAGTTCGGTTGGTAAAACCCATCTCTTAGATTTAAAACATTGGTTTGCTGAATTGTTTGCACAAGTTTGACTTCCAGTTCCAGCTTCAGCATTATCTTTAGCTTGTATTGCAGCTGGTAATGATGAAAGAGGATAAGAAGTTGGTATATAATCGAACGAGCTAATATTTTGATTATGATCCATGACATGAACTCTTTTCAAAGTTGTATCATTCAATACGGAATATAAATGGAGTGGTTTATCTGGTTTAGTAACATCTAAGACTGAAAATCCATTTCCACCTCTTCCATAAGGTACCATTAAAATAGTGTGCCAAGCTTTAGTTGTTCCAAGTGGACTCTTGAAATACATATCATGAGCCGTTACAGATCCATCTACACCATAAATGGCATTTGAACCTCCACCTGTGGTACTATTTAAATTAACATTCACAACAGTTGCCAAAGAAGTAGCTACAAACGGAGGAACAAATCCCCATAATTCTTTTCCATTTTCAGCATCAAATGCATGTAACATTCCATCGTTTGCTCCAACATAAATTACTTCTTTCCTTGTAGAGTTAGTTTGTGCAAATGATTCATAATTTTTTAAAGATCTGTAATAAGATTCTTGATTGCTTGAGGTAAATGCAGTTTCAGCACTTGGTTTTCCTATGACTATCATTTCCGAATGATAGATGTCTCCTAACGGGTGAACTCTTGTCTCAGTTAAATTACAATCACCATCGTAATCAAAATAATCAGTTCCTCTAATAAAATTTATAAGGCCTTTCACATCATCATCTGCATCATTTTCAACACCACTGGTACTTGCACACCTAGTTGTATTTGATGGATAAGAAGAAGTTCCAGCAGTAAAAGTTTTGTTGTGGTAAGCTGGCACTTCATTACCAGTATAGCCAAAAATAGAATTAATTTCTGACCAATTGGTATCAACGAAATTATTGTAATCAGTTTTGTAGTCTGTACCGGGTATAGCACTCCAAATTTTTCTTTTATCAGGCGCAGGCAATTTATCTATTGCACTCCAATTTTTACTATCTGTTGTATCTAAGTTTCCATTACTATCTATTGCAGTTCTAGTTAGTGTACCTCTCCATTCTTTATTTTGTTCATAATCAAACTGAGCTTGGAATAAAGATCCACCTTCTGTAACAGTTGCAGTAATTGCAGGAGCTGTAAATGATAACTTTGATGCTATTATTTGAGATATAGCTGCCTTTAATTGTGATTTTAAGGATGCTGTAGTATTTGCAATTATTACATCTTTCGTTCCACCTGCTATTGCCATGTTCCTAAAATTATTTATTCCACTGCCACTAAGTCCCCCTCCATAAGCTACCGTAAAAGTTTTTATATTATGTCTATTATAAAGATTAATAACCTTTTGTCTTGCATTGTTATGATAAGCCCATTGTCCATCACCAATTACAAGAACATAACTATTTTGACAGGTTAAAGCTTTATCGACGGGAGAAAATCTATTATGTAAATAATACTCTTCAGCTTGTTTTGCCCAATCAAGAGCATTTGTTCCTCCGCCTGCACTAACTCTTGAAACTTCTCTATTAACTCTTTGTGCACCTTGCTTATGAGCTCTTACTTTAATACAGTCTGTATAAGTACATGGTACAGCTCTACCATCTGTAATATTACCAATCCAATTTTTAAAACCTGCTCTTCCACTCCAAGCCCAATACCCAAATCCAAAGTTTACTCCAGCTGTTAGTGATGAGTCTGTAACAACAGCTTTTATAGCTTCGTGAGCACCACTCATTCTCGTGCCAGAACTTCCACCATATTCTCTATAAAAATTCAAATCTAAATCATATCCTATAGCTGAACCAGTATAATAACTAGTTGCCCAGACTCGATTGTTCGTCTTATCAATCGCAATTCCATATGGATAGTAAAAATATTGTCTAGTTGCGTTTGATTTTCCCCTGCAACATCTTCCTGCAGATTTATAAGAATTAACTCTAAACGATGATGAGTCTAATGTAATTTTTGTAACTTTATGTCTATACAAGCTTGCGGCATATAAAATATTATCATTTGTTGGATGAAAACGTATGGCTGCACGATAAAAATAACGACTATTTATGTATAAGCTAGAATATGAATTAGTTATACATCCATTACTATTAATTTTGTGTCTATAGAGGTTTGTGCCCCTTGCAGCATAGTAATAATTTCCAGATGGATCTACAGCGCTTCCTGACTCGTAGTACAACCAGCTGTACACACTTAAACTGCAACTAATTTTTGAAGGTTTGGCACCACTTAAATTCCATGTTGTATAATTTCTAGAGCGACCAAAAGCGTATAATTTATTATTTCCAATTGCTAAATTGTAAGCATATCTTACTCGCTCTGAGTAATCACAAACACCAGTTGTTGTATGCACTCTAAATACACTGTGTCCATAGTAAGATACTGCATAAAGATAGTCTCCGTGAACTTCCATACTATAAACATAATAAGCTCTACATTGTCCACTTCCAGAATAAGTACCCCTGTTTGCCCAATTTGTATCTGCATTTTTTGTTGAGTCTAAAATTTTTTTAATTCCTCTAGTGCTTATTTGACCTGCATAAACGTTTCCATTGCTATCAGCAGCTACACCTTGAGGATAATAAAAACCACTTCCAGATATCATCCTTGCGTTCATACTTCCTGATTTATCAAGAAGAATTAAAACATTAGCGGGAACATCGGCTATCCCTGAACCAGGTGGAATATTTTTAGCAAAACTATTTCCACTTAAAATAATAAAGAATAAAAATAATTTTAAAAATAATATTTTAATTTTCATCATTTTTTTCAGCTTCCATCATCTCAATATTACTATAAAATATTCCAAGTTTCTCATCGTACTCTTTATTTGAAATATATATTTCTTCGTTAATCATTTCTTCAGGATCAATTAATCTTTGGTAAACAATAATTTTGTCTCCTTTTTCCCAAACATTATAACTATTAAAAATCTTTGGATTTTGACCAGTATCAAAATTTCCATAAACTTTTTTTGCATAATTCATTAGTGTTAATTTATTAGCCTCAGTATTTTTTCCATCATTTAGCGCAATCATTCTAATAGCTGCTAAATTTGAACTTTCCTCATTTTCACCTAAAAAAACGTATTCTACCGCAATCATTTCATTTAAAGATTGTTCGTTTGGACAAACTTCAGTCGATTGTATTGGCAACATATATTGACCTTCAAACATTGGCAATGGTGGCATAAATTTATCAAATAATTTTTGTCCTTTATCTCCAATATCAATAATGAAATCACAAGCTGCATTTGCATATGTTGTGGTTAAGAGAAAAACTACAAACAATTTAATTAAATTTTTCATTAATCACTTAAATATTAATACAACTTGTTTTTTTTGTCCTTATAAAATTTAACATAAAACTCATATTATTTTGGTAAAACTAGCACACTTTCTAGAGCAACAATAAAAGTAGTATCTTCGTCCCCTGTATCTTTTAGGCCACATCCATGTATTCTATATGCCATTCCATCGTTCCCGCTATCAGTTGCAGCTTTTTTAACGCTTGATCCAAAACCTCTGTATGGCGCCGCTCCAACTCGTACAATAAAATATTCATAATAGTAGTTCTCTAGTTTTTTTGCGTCTGCTTTTTCTTCAGAAGTTGCATGAAAGTTATCTTTTAAAAGTTTTCCAAAATTCCAACTCTCTGATGCAACTATTTTTGTGTTTTTTTGATCTAATTGAGAAAAACTTTGAAAACATATTTTTTTAGAATCAAATTCACTTCTATTATAATTTATTGTGTGCATGGTTCCATTCCAAGCCGAGGTTCCATTTGCTGGTAATCCACGATTAGAACTTCTTTTATGAGTCCCAGTATCCCAAGCACCAAGGAATTGATCAATGACGTATCTTTCGCCTTCAAGAAGTGCAGCTTCAGCAACATAAAATGTTTGTTGATATTCGTCACTACTATTATTGCTACGGTGATCACTCGCTGAAATAACTATCAGTGCACCACCCATTAAAGACATTGCTAGCATTAATACAAGTGAGAGCACTAAAGCAAAACCTTTTTCATTTTTTTTCATCATTGCATTCCTAAATTTCTGGCATGAGCTGTTACAATAATCATGTCTCTTAAATATTTATCAGCTAATTTTCCTTTATTTCTTTTTGGGTCCAAAAGAGCCAAAATTTCTCTTGGTTTTGATTTCCTATAAAATTGTTTTTTTGATCTTACTGTTAAAGCAATATCAATAGTTTTAATTTTATATAAATAATCTTTTGTAGAATTTGTTGAAGTTGGTGGAGGGCTTATTATTTTCCCTTCATCATCATAAGGAATAAAAACTAAATCAACAATATAGTCGGTAACAAGCTGATTTGCATAAGTTGAATCATCACTATCTGTTGCAGTATCCAACCAATCTAATTTTGAAGGGCTCCATTTTTCTCTAGATTTATATATTGCAAAAGCATCTATTTTATTTCCAGTAACTTTATCAATTATATTTGATGCCTTACATTCATAAGTAATTTTATACCTTGAATACTCATAAACTGGGTCCTTACCTGATGGATATGTAATGTTAACATCACCACTTACTAATTCAATCTTATCACATGAATTATAAGAAGTATCTTTAGTAATAAGAATTGGTGAAAGTTTAGAAGTAGTTCTTATAGTATCTCCAAAATACTGAAATCCGGCGTTCCTTATATCTCTTATGATCATACCCAACATATCCCTGCCCGCTGTTGAAATAGCTGCTTTATCTGTTACTTGCGAATAAGAGTTATTTACTACTGTATATGATGTAAACATTGCACCCATCATGATAACAGAAATTAAAATACCAATAAGTATCTCAATTAAAGTAACACCAGAATTATTTTTTAATTTTTTCATCAATCAATTTGAAAATACAAATACTTTGTCTTATCCTTTTTTCCGCCTGTTCTAACTTTGAGTTGCATTTTTCCATAAATTCTTTTTTCATAAATTCTGTATTTATTTTTATTCGTGCTGTTGGTGTAAAGTGAATTACTTGTATATGAGCATGACGATCCACCAAGAGAACTGCAAATATCGTAAACTTTCAAAACCTTCGTTGTCTTTCCACTTTCACATTTAAGTCTTTTATTCGCAAAATACTGTCTCCATTTCTCAAACTTTTTATCGGGGATTTTTGTTAAACCAGTTTTTGCCTGAGGTTTGCATTCATCGACAACATTTTGCGTGCTATCCCAAGAATTACTTTTAGACTGTCTTGCTGCTAAATAATCTTTTAATTTAGGGTTTGTTGAATCACCAGAGTCAGCATTTTTTTCTGAAATTAAGTCTTCTGCAACCATTGAAACTAAATAATTTGCTTTAGTTCTGTCGCTAGATACATCTATTGAACGTATAGAGTAATTTACCATTTGAAAAACAGCAACAAAGCCAATTCCAATAATAACAGTTGAAACCAGAGCCTCTAATAACGTCATTCCTTTATCAGATTTCATCATTTTATTATAATCTATTCCAACTATTTCTTGACCATTTAAATTTTGCTATTGTGCCAAATCTTGTCCATTGAATGAGATATGCTTTTTCTTTTTTATTAAAAGTAAGAGGACAATTGGTCCTAACTTTCTTTTTATGGTCTTTGTTAAGACAAATTATTAAATATTGGTCTGTTAATTGACCCTCAACTCTAGTATTTATATTACTCATGCCATCGTACTTTGATGGATCATTTGAAAAACAAACTCCATCTTTTTTAGATAAATGTGTTATAATATCTGTAGTAGATTTTTCATCTAAACCATTTAAATCCCAATAATCTGATGCAGAAGTATTGCACTCAATATTTTTAAATTTACCCATTTGGTTGCCTCTTTTTCTTTGTGCGAATGTATTTAACTTTAATGCATTAGTTGAAAAAATTACTCCACTTCCTGAAGGGGATACTTTAAATTGAACATAAGGATAATTTCCTCTTTGTTGAAGTGTATTTGCTGATCTGATTAAACTTGCAGCATCTTCCATTGCCACTCTTACAAGTCTGTCTGTCCTCCAATCCATAAAATTTGGAAAACCAATAGCTGATAAAATTGCAATTAATGAAACAACAACTAGTAGTTCAAGTAATGTAAAACCTTTAATGTTCTGATCTTGCGGCACCGGGATCTATTTTCCCTGATTTTGCTAATTCTTCAAGAGATTTTTCCATTGTAATCATACCATCTCTCACAGCAGTTTGCATAATGCTAGGTATTTGGTGAATTTTAGCTTCTCGAATTAAGTTCTGAATTGGCGCAGTACATTTCATAATCTCAAATGCACCAACTCTACCTAAACCATCTCTTGTTTTTAATAATCTTTGTGTCACTACCATTTTAAGAGAAGTAGATATCTGAGCTCTAATTTGTTCTTGTTGTTCAGGAGGGAAAACGTCTATAATTCTATTGATAGTACTTGGTGCACCACTTGTATGTAAAGTTCCAAATACTAAGTGACCTGTTTCTGCTGCAGTTAATGCCAAACTAATAGTTTCAAGATCTCTCATCTCTCCAACTAAAATTACATCTGGATCTTCTCTCAATGCTGCTTTTAAAGCAGCAGCAAATGTTTCAGTTTGTTTTCCAACTTCACGATGTGAGACAATACTCTTATTATCTGTATGAATAAATTCTACTGGATCCTCTACTGTAATAATATTTGCAGTTCTTGTTTTGTTAATTTCATTTACTATTGCAGCTAACGTTGTTGATTTTCCAGAACCAGTTGGTCCTGTAACCAACACAAGTCCTTTGTGGAAATCGACAATGTCATAAAGTGCTTGTGGTAAATTAAATTGATCCATATCTGGAATTTTGCTTTCCACTCTTCTACAGACGCACGCAGGTCCATTAATCGTTTTATAAAAATTTGCTCTAAATCTTAAACCACTTAATGTAACCGATGTATCTAGTTCATGAGTTTTATCAAATTTATTTAATTCACCCTCATTACAATTCATTGAAAGTAAATCTTTTAAATCTTGTGCCGTCACAACTACTTCTGGCACTTTGACAATTTCGCCAGTTTGTCTATATGCTAAAGGAGATCCAGATCTTATGTGAAAATCAGAAATTTTTTTGTTATTTTTTGCAAGCTCTTCAAGTTTTTCAAACATATTGATATATGTACTATATATTTAGCTTGTTTTACCATTTAATTTTTGTAAAAAACCCAAATTGAATAACTGGTGTTTTTATTCTAGTAAAAGTTGAGTATATAGTTAAAATCTACAGTTAAAAATTTATGAAAAATCCATTTGCAAACCTTTTTAAAAAGAAAAAAAAAGACGAGGCAGATAAGCCGCCAACCCCAACAGGCGACAAACCAAAAAAAGAAGGATTTTTTGATAAGTTTTTAAAGAATAGATTGGGAAAACAATCTATAAAAGGTGAAGAAATCTTGGGAGTTGAGCTAACTCCATCCGAAATTAGATTATCTCAAGTTTCAAGCAATAAAGCAAACCAATGGGTTTTAGATAAATTTTTTGTTCATAAGTTTGAGGGCATTCCAGAGAATGGAACAGTTTTAGAAAACCCTGACAAGGTTGCAGATGAATTAAAACTTGCATTACAAAAATCTAAAATATCAACTACAAATGCTGCAATTGCTATTCCAGTTACAAGCGCAATCATAAGAGTTGTAACTGCACCTTTAATGACTGATGAAGAGTTAGCAAAAGCCATAGATACAGATTCACTTTGGGAAAATCTAGTGCAGTTGACTGATAATCTTGCCGATTATTCAATTTTTCATCAGGTTATTAATAGAGATAAAACTGGCAATACAATGGATATATTGTTTGTTGCATCAAAACTATCAGACATAAACAGTTACACAGATATAATTAAAAAAGGTGGTCTAAACGCTGTAATAATAGATGTTAAGTGTTTTGCATTAAAATCAGCAGTAGACCAAATAAATCAAATAGCTGGTTCAATTGAGGACTCTAATTTAACTGCAGTTCTGGAATTTGGATTAGATGAGAATTATGTAATGATACTTTATGATAACAATCCAATTATAACTGACATCTTTATTAGATCCCAAGATAGAAAAACCTTACAGGAAAGTAGCAATCAAGAGGAGATGGAAGCGCTTGTAAGAAGATATATGACACAAGTGAAGCAAGCTGTTCAAGATTTCGAACAGAAATATGAAAAAAGAATTAGAAATTTAAAAGTTACTTCAAACTTACCTAACGTAGAAGATTATTTGGCAAGCTTTAGAAAAAATATGGTTAATACGGGTTATAATTTATTTGATCCTTTTGATGGAATAAAAATTCCGGCTCAATTAGAAAACGATGTTAAGATTGAAAATAGATCTTATTTTTCTACGGTTATGGGATTAGCTTTTAGGAAACTAGATGTTTTTGGTTACTATAAATTTGTTACCGCAGTAAAAAATATCAACCTTCTACCAAATAGAGAAAACATGATTGCTCAAAAAAAAGCAAAAGCCTTCTCAAATTTTGCATTTAAAGGGGTGGTTGGAGTTGTTGCAGTAATTTATATAGTCTTGTTTGGTTTAGCATTTTGGCAAATAACAGATCTTAACAAAAAAATTGATGGTTATGATCAAATTGTACAACAACACGAACTAAAAACTTTAGAAAAAAATAAATTTGCTAAAGAAATAGGTGTGATGCTTAAATCTTTAAATCTAAGTAAATCTATAAAATCAAACAAAACTGTAAGTTTTAGAGTGCTTGCTCAAATTGCATCTGCTGTTCCAAAAAGAGTTAAATTTAAATCAATAGAATATAATGGATCTAATTTAGTTGTTATAGAAGGAACGGCATTTAGTGATCAAGATATTCTTAAATTGATAAGTAATTTAAATAACAAAAAGCTTATTTCACAAGCTTCACTTGCAAGTATGACTTTACCACAAGGTCAACAAGGATCACAAAACATGAAAGGCTTTAAAGTAGCTTGTGTATTGGAGGTATCTTAATGGATCTTAAAAATATAACTATGGATGATTTAAAACAAAAACTTAATACCATAGATAAAAAAACATTAATAAAATTTGGATCAGGTTTTGTAGCAATTATTTTATTTTTAATAATATATTACGTAGTTTTAAATCCAATGGTTAAAGAAAGAAAAGCAAAATACGAAGATAAAATATTAAAACAAAATGAAATAGAACAATTTCAAAATGAGATAATAGTTTTTAAAAAACGAATACAAAAAATGAAACCTGATTTTGATAAAACATCTACTTTGTTTCATTCTAAAGCAGAAGTTGAAGGTCTATATGAAAGTTTAAGCAAATATGCAGATGTCAATGGGTTGGTAATTTCAAAAATAGAAAAGAAAAAACCTGAGCCTGTTTTTAAACAAGGTGTTGCAGCACAATCGGAAGAAAACATTAAACAAGATATGGTCTCATATTACAAAATACCTGTAGATTATGAGATTAAAGGCAATTTTCTTGGGTACATAAAGTTTAAAAGAGCAGTATCTAGACAAAACAAAATGTTAAATTTTGACAAAGAGACTATAAGTATAGTACAAAACGATTCAACTGGAGCGATAGTGGCTCAAGGAGAATTAACTATTGTAGGACTACCAAATGAATTTTTCTAAACTTTTGAATATTATACTTTTGGTTTTATTACTATCCTTCAGTAATTCATTTGCAGATAGTCATGATAAAAAAGAGGAAGTCCTCGAAAAAGCAAAAGAAATTGTAAAAGATATGGAGGAAGATGAAGAGGTTCCTTTAAATGACCCATTTGCAGGAAACGAAGGCACAAGTTCTATGTCTAATATTCCAAGTGAAGAGCAAGATAATGAAATGAGTTTATATAATTTTAAACTTGCAGGATTAATTTCAGGAAAAGATTACAGTTATATATCTTTAGTCAACTCTGGAGGAGAAGTCCTCACATTAACTTTAGGACAATATTTAGGAGAAATTCAATTAGTTGATCTTAGATTAACAGAGGCAATATTTAAAAAAGACGATGGAAAATTTATGATTATTGATTTCAATAATCAAGTAAGGGAGACCGATGACTATTAAAAAATTTATAAATTACATCGGATTGTTATTTCTAATATTAATTTTAAGTGCTTGTCAGAATTTAAAAAAATATGACAAACCATTTAAGCATAATACACCTTTAATAAAAGATAAAAAAATAGTTGATGCTGGTAAATCAGAAGTTTCAAAAACTCTGGAAATGGGTCCAAAACCTATAGAGGGAGATGGAAAAAAACTTGGTAAAAGAAAAAAAATATCTTCTGAAGCTCAACGAAATTATCTAATCATTCCTGATGAATATCCTCTATTAAAACAAAGAGTAACTCTCAAATTTAAGAACCTAGATTATAAAGAAACAATGAAGCTAATGGGTAAAATAGGAGAAATAAATGTTCTGGTAGGTGATGAAGTTGCTGGAGCAATATCAGCAGAATTAATAGATGTGCCGTGGGATAAGGCATTTCAGGCATTACTGGATATGAAAAATTATGCATCAGATGTTGATGTAGCTAGTAATTTAATTAGAGTTCATTCTCCTGAAACTTTAACTCAACAAGAGACCTATAAATCAGAAAGAGCTTCAGCAGTTAAAAAGAAAGTTGAATTAGAAGACAGTGTAGAGCCGATTTACTCAGAAATTTTTAGATTGTATTATATTACTCCAGCTCAAGCAAAATCTACAATAGAAGAACTATTTACTTCGACAGCTGGAGAAAGCTCATATACTCCAATTCAAATTACAGAAGAGATAACGACCAGATCAATTATTGTGAGAGGAAAAGAAAAAGACCTTGATGTTGTAGACAAGGTAATAAAAGAAATTGATATCAGAACTAAACAAGTTTTAATAGAAGCCTTTATAGTAGAAGCAAACTCTGATTTTGAAAGAGCGCTAGGAAGTAGATTAGGAGGATATTATAACAGAGCAGGAAAAGTTACAGGTGGTGTTGCTGGGTCAAGCAGCGGAAGTGCAGCTGGAACAGATGTGGGAGCTTCTTCAGCTCTTGGTACTGCAAGTGATAGTATAGCAAACTTTCCAGCAACAGGGGCGACTAGTGGAATTGGTATCTTAAGAAGAACGGGTTCCGGTGTTTTAAAAGCAGAAATTACAGCTCTTGAAAGCATGGGTATGGGAAGAACCATATCAAATCCAAAAGTTTTTACTTTAGATAACCAAGTTGCAACAGTCACACAAGGTGAAGAAATTCCTTATCAAACTACTTCTGATGGAACAACATCTACATCATTTAAAGAAGCAGCTTTAAAATTAGAAGTAACACCAAGCATAATAGGTGATGGAAATGTTTTACTAACTATTCAAGTTAATAATGATACACCTAACCGAACTGCTTCCTCAGATGAACCACCAATTAATAAAATGGAAATAGTAACCAAATTGTTGGTAGCTGATGGCGATATTGTTGTGATTGGTGGTATTAAAAAGAATGTTTTATCAGACTCAAAAAGCCAGACACCAGTAATTGGCAATGTGCCTGTGATAGGTAATCTCTTTAAAGGTAAAGCAAATTCTGATAATCTTGATGAATTATTAGTGTTTATAGCACCAAGAATTTTATAATGATTAATATAAGTAGAGAATCTGAGATTAATTTAATAAATATTTTAATCGATCAAGATATCATTTCAGGAAAAGATTTAGCTGAAATAAAAAAAATATCAGGTGAAGGAGAAAAATCCCAACTAGATGCAGTATTTGAATTAAATCTAACTGATGAAGAGAAAATTTTAGATCTTTTAGTAAAAGATCAATCCTTAGATGTAGTAGATTTGTCATCAATCTCTGTAACTGATGAATTGAAAGCTGTTCTTCCATCCAATTATATTAATATGAATTTTATAGCTCCATTTAAAATTGAAGGCAAAGTTTTACATATTGCTATTTCTGATATTTCAAAACTAAGTTTGATGAGAAATCTCAGAACTATTACCAAAATGGATATTGAACTACATGCAGCTAAAGTTTCAGATATTTCAAATTTTGTAGATAAATTGTTAGCAGATGGTGAAAGAACAATATCAGATATTAGACAAACAAATGCAGAAAAGACTAAAACTTTTGATTATGATGTAGATGAGCAAGCTGAAGTACTAGAGAAACCACCCGAAGAAGATATCGAAGCTATAGAAAACGAGTCTGAAGTGATAAAATTCAGCACTGCCGTTGTTGCAGAAGCTATTAAATCAGGTGTTTCAGATATACATATTGAGCCATATCGAT
The DNA here is from genome assembly GCA_902594705.1 of uncultured Pelagibacteraceae bacterium. Classification (GTDB taxonomy): domain Bacteria; phylum Pseudomonadota; class Alphaproteobacteria; order Pelagibacterales; family Pelagibacteraceae; genus Pelagibacter. The sequence continues at coordinate 88,027 of CACJNI010000002.1, read as the reverse complement.
TTACATCAAGAGTGAGGTATAGGCTAGATGGTATTTTACAAGAACAAGAACATTTTAAAAAGTTTTTACATTCGAACTATGGTGCCGTTGTAACAAGATTTAAGATTATGGGTAAACTTGATATTGCAGAAAGAAGATTGCCACAAGATGGAGCGATACCGTTTAAAATTGACGGAAAAGTCGTTGACTTACGTTTATCAATTTTACCTACAGCTACTAATGAAAGAATAGTTATGAGGGTTTTAAACAAAGATGCAGGAGACATCAGTTTAGAACAACTTAATTTCGAAGAAAATGATTTAAAAAATTTAAGAAAAGCTATTCACGGAACACAAGGACTAGTTTTAGTTACAGGTCCAACAGGATCAGGTAAAACAACAACTTTGTATAGTATTTTAAAAGAAGTTTCTAAACCTCACTTAAATATTCTTACCGCAGAAGATCCAGTAGAGTATGAACTTGATGGAGTAGGACAAGTACAAATAAAAGATGATATTGGTTTTAATTTTTCAACAGCACTGAGATCTTTTTTAAGACAAGACCCAGAGATAATTCTAGTTGGAGAGATGAGAGATAAAGAAACTGTAGATATAGGTCTAAAAGCAGCTTTAACTGGTCACTTAGTGTTTAGTACTTTGCACACAAATGATGCTCCAAGTACAATAACAAGATTGCAAAATATGGGAACCCCAGACTATTTGATAAGTGCTGCAGTTTCTTTAGTTTTAGCACAAAGATTAGCAAGAAAAACCTGCGCAGATTGCAGAGAGCCTGATGAAGACATTACACCTAAAGCTTTAGCAGATTTAGGTTTTACAGTTGAACAAGCTTCAAGAGCAAAGGTACAAAAAGGTAAAGGGTGTCCGAAATGTAAAGATACAGGTTACAAAGGTAGAATGGGTATTTATGAAATTTTAAACGTAACAAAACCTATCAAAGAAGCTATCCTGAGAAAAGCAACAACACCAGAGTTAAAGGAAATCGCATCAAATGAAGGATTTAGGACAATGCAAGATATGGGTAGAGAACTTATTCTTACAGGAGATTTAAATTTTAGAGAATACGATAGAGTTCTCTCTGCGGAGTAATAGATGTCAGCCGAAACTTTTTCCTATAAAGGAATATCAGCAGGAAAATATATCGAAGGTGAAATAGAAGCTTTAAATCAAGAAGAAGCGTCATATAAATTAAAAGAGCAAAAAATCATTATAACTAACTTAATAAAAGTTAAGAAAAAAAAGGCAGAAAAAGAGAAGGGAAAAAAGAGTAGTTTTTCATTTGGGAAGAAAAAAGTTACTCCTGCAGATGTAATGATTTTCTCAAAACAGTTTGCAACAATGGTTAAAGCCGGTCTACCAATTTTGAATGTCCTTTCTATGCTTAGAGATCAGATTGAACACCCAACTTTGAAAGAAATTATCGAAGATATTAGAAAGAGTTTAGAAGGCGGTATAACCTTATCAAAGTGTTTTGAAAAATACCCTAAAATATTTGATAATATATACATAAATTTAATAAAAGCTGGAGAAGCCAGCGGTAAATTAGATGTTTTTTTATTAAAATTAGTAGATTCACTTGAAAAAAGAGAAAAAGTTAAAAAGAAAATTAAAAGTGCATTAACTTACCCAGTAGTAATGTTTACTGTTGCTATAACAGTTATGGTATTCATGTTGATTAAAGTTGTCCCGGTATTTGCTGAAATGTATGAAGGAATGGGTGTTGCTTTACCAACACCAACAGCAGTTATTTTAAATGCAAGTAATTTTATGAGAGGTGCTGGTGGATTAACACTTGGAATAATTTCAATAGTAAGTTTTGTTATATTTAAATATACAACAACTAAAATTCCAGCAATTCGATATAAGTGGCATCAACGAGTTTTAAAAATGCCAGTTTTTGGAGACATGATTTTAAAATCTTTAATTGCAAGAATTTCATTAATTATGGGAAATCTTAGTTCTGCAGGTGTTAATTTATTAGAGAGTATAGAGATTGCTAAACAAGTGAGTAATAATGATGTTGTAACTCAGGCACTAGAAAATGTTAAAAAAGGAGTTTTCTCAGGCGATACTTTAACTAAACTATTTTTAAAAGAACCAGTTTTTCCTCCAACATTCAGTCAATTAATTTCAGTAGGAGAGCAAACCGGAAACTTGGATGAGATGTTTACATCAGTCTCAGCTTATTATGAAGAAGAATTTGATACAGCGGTAGATAATATGTCAAGTTTGATTGAACCAATTATGATTGTATTTATGGGAACAATGATCGGTGGTTTGATGATAGCGATGTATTCACCGATCTTTAACGTTGGTGCAATTATTGGCGGTTAAGAATTTAAATTTTTCGTAAGAACTAAGTGATTGATCCAAGGTTTTTCACCTTCTTTAAATACTACTGCATCCATTATTTGTTGAATAAAAAAAGTTCCTAATCCTCCAGGTTTGATATCATCAATTTTTCTGTGTCTGACATTTTTTTCATCAACTGGTCTGCCTTTATCAAAAAAACCTATTTCAAGGTGACCTTGTTCTAATGAAATTTTGATCTCCATTTTATCTTCAGTATCCTCTCCTTGGTAAGCATGTTTCACGATATTTTGTGCTGCCTCTGCAATTGCTAAAACTAATTCGTCTTTTAAATCTTGATCAATATTTACTTTCTCAAACACTTCTCTTGAAAATGATCTTACTTCTTTTAAACTCGATGAACTGACTACGAAATCTCTTTGTTCTATAATTGATTTTAATGCCACATTCATGAATTAATCCAAATTTAAAATTTGCTCTAGTTTTGCCATCATAATTACTTTAAGAACTGATTTACTAATTTCTTTCAGGATTACTTTTGTACCAAGCTCAGTTGCTTTTTGATGGCTTTCGATTAATACTGAAATTCCTGAAGAGTCCATGTACTGAACTTCCTTTAAATTTAAATGAACTTCTTTTTTTGCCTCAATTAGAGGCATAATAATTTCTTTTGCTTTTTCAGTTACATCCATGTCTATTTCACCATCTAGGTGAACTGTTGCAACATTGCCTTCCTCGATAACTTTATATGACATAATTATTAATATTTATTAAATTTCCTTACTAAATCAACAAAAATGACCCATTTTGATTACTATTACAGTGTAGATATTGCCTTTTAAAAGATATAATTTATATGTATATACTTATTTTTATTAAATATAGGATTATTAGATATGAAAAAGAATAATAAAGGTTTTACACTTATAGAATTATTGGTTGTTGTAGCAATCATTGGAATATTAGCAGCAGTTGGTGTTGTGGCTTATTCAGGTTACACGTCAGGTGCAAAAAAATCAGCTGCAAAATCTAATCATGCAGCGGTTGTTAAGTTTGTTGCAAGTGAACTACAAAAATGTGTAGTTAACGGAGATGATACTGCAAAATTAATGGGTCATAGTACTCACACATGTGCATCAACGGACAGATTAAACGACACTAAACTTAAAGCAGCTATTGTTGCAGGTTTAGCAGATTTCAAAAATCCGTATAGTACTAGTTCTGCAGCAGTTGTAGATGCCGCTACCCCAACAAGTGGACAAACGGCAGTAGCAGTTGCTTCCCAGGTAGTTACAATTAAAACATGTTTTACGGATGGTACCACAAGTAACCCATGCTCAGGAGCAAATATAGTAACGGGTACAGTTACAGCCGAATAAAAAATTAATTCTGTGACTAAGAGTTCTGGTTTTACTTTAATAGAGCTCTTAGTCGTAGTTGCAATCTTAGGAATTATTTCAGCAATAGGAATTATTAGTTACAATGGCTATGTAGCATCTGCTAAAAAGAAAGCTGTTGAAAATATCATGCAACAAATAGCGCTTGGTCAGACCGAGTACTATTCAGGCGAACAAACATACTATAGCACAAAAAGTGGATCGACTACATGTGATCCTGATTCAACTTCATCGAAAAGTATTGAGGATGAACTTTTAGGAGAGACAGACAGCATATCTGATGACCTTGGTTATAATATTTGCACTGTCGTAATAAATACGAATAATGAAAAATATAGAATAATTGCAAAAGAAATTACACCAAGTTCTTCTCCTAAAAAATTTTGTTTAAATGGTAAGGGCTTTCAAGACGCCGCTAAGTGTTAAAACTTTATGAATCTTCAAGAGACCATTGAAAATCTTAAGTCGTTCTTTTTAAGCAATATTTCAAAAAAATTTAAAATTTATTTAACTATTAGTTTAGGATGGATAATTTTTATTGGTTATTTAACATGGTGGAACGGTTTAAAAAGTCCAATGTTAGATAAAAGCTTTAGATGGGACGAATGGTTTTGGTTTGGGGTAGTTCCAGCTGTATCCCCTTACATTTTTTATTATATTTGGAAGAAAAAAGAATAATAACCTATTTTGAGCATCAATGATCTATGATGTATAATTTTTTATAATAATTTAGAGGAAATAATGGAGAGTGTTGATCTGGAGTCTGTAAAATCATTTGTTGATACCCTTTGGGTTATAGATTGTGCAATTCTTGTTTTCATTATGCAAGCAGGTTTTATGTGTATGGAAACGGGTCTTTCTAGGCACAAAAATAGCATTAACGTTGCTCTTAAAAATGCTGCTGACTTTGGTCTTGCAGTTGTAATTTTCTGGTTATTTGGTTTCGGCTTAATGTTTGGAAAAAGTTTTAATGGGTATTTTGGTACTGACTTATTCTTTTTTAAAACTGATCAGGCTGAATACATGACTTACTTTGTTTTTCAAGCAATGTTTGTTGCTACCGCAGCTACAATTGTTTCAGGTGCTGTTGCTGAAAGAATGAAATTTAATGGATACTTAATTATCACAATTATAGCTACAGGGATTATTTATCCAATTGTTGGTCATTGGGCATGGTCTTCTAGTTATTTAAATAATATTGATGCTACGAGGCAATTACTTGCTGTTACAGGCCAAGTTAAAACAACTGGATGGCTAACAGATATTGGATTTGTAGATTTTGCTGGAAGTACAATAGTTCACTCAGTTGGAGGATGGATCGCTTTATCAGCTGTTTTAATTTTAGGTCCGAGAATAGGAAAATATTCAGATGCAAATAAAGGAAAGTTCACAGGCTCAAGTTTTCCTTTAGCAGTTTTAGGTACTTTGATTTTATGGTTCGGGTGGTTTGGTTTTAATGGTGGAAGTAATGGCGCAATGGATCAAGCAGTTCCTCTAATATTAATAAATACATTTCTTGCTGCTTCTTTTGGATTACTAACGGGTCTTGGAATTTCATTTGCATTATTTAAAAAACCAGATCCTTATTATGTAATACTTGGACCACTTGCAGGATTAGTTGCAATTACAGCAGGATGTAATTCAATGACATCAGTGACTTCAATATTTGTTGGAATTATAGGAGCGGTAGTAGCAATTTTTGTAAATGAATTTTTAAACAAATTTGAAATAGACGATGTTGTTGGTGCTGTGCCTGTTCATTTGGCAGCGGGGGTTTGGGGAACTATTGCTGTAGGTTTATTTAGTGATCTTGAAATACTTGGAACAGGATTAACAAGACTAGAACAAATCAAAGCTCAATTTATCGGAATTGTTTCAATCGGTGTATTTTCATTTTTTGGTTCATATATCTTATTAAAAATTTTAAATTATATTTATCCTTTAAGAGTAAGTCCTTTGCATGAAGAATTAGGTCTTAATATTGCTGAACATAATGCAACTTCTGTAGAACATGATTTAATTACAATTTTAGAAAAACAATCTGAATCGGGTGATTTAACAATCAGAGGACCTCAAGATCCATTTACAGCTGGAGGTGTGATCGGTCTTTATTATAATAGGTTGATGAACAAACTAGAAACCAGTGAGTCTGAAAAGAAGGTATGGAGAGACAGAATTTCAAATGAAGTAAAACTTGCAGTAAAAGTCCAAGAAAATTTCCTACCAAAAAGAAACTTGGAAAATTATCCTGTACACGGAATAAATATTGCAGCTAGAGAAGTTTCAGGAGACTTCTTTAGTTTTTATCCTCACAATGATAGCGTTTACTTTATTATTGCAGATGTTGCGGGTAAAGGAATTCATGCTGGAATGGTAATGGCAAAAGCATCAACTCTTTTTGAAATAATGTCTAGAGATCAAGTAGATCCAGATGAAATGATGTTTCATATGAACAATGATCTGTTTTTAACTAAAACAGGTGGCATGTTTGTTACTAGTATTTTGGGAGAATATAATATGAGGACGGATGAATTAAGATGGGTAAATGGCGGTCATCAGCCAGCTATAATTAGATCATCTTCTGGAAATTATGAGCAATTTGAAAGTAATTCTCCACCAATGGGTGTAATACTTCAAAAGGATAAGTCAGTCTATAAAACTCACAAAGTTAAGCTAGAAAATAACAGGTTTTGTGCTTTCACAGATGGTTTATCCGAAAGCTTAAATAGTTCAGGTGAGGAAATAGGAATAGAAGGATCAATTCAAATAATTGAGAAAAACTTCAATCAGGATGTAAAAAAACAACTAAATGAAATTACAAAAGAAGTAGTGAAAGTTGCAGGTGAAAATAAATTAAGTGATGATTTAACGTTAATTTCAATTGGTAAATAACATTTCCCCATTTTGATCTAATTTATTTTGTATGTTTTCTGTATAAATGATACGATTTATAAAAAACAATAAGGAAATTATGTTAAAAAAAATAGTCTTAACTATAGGTTTTCTTTTATTTAGTACTAATTTATTTGCAGCTCAAACGCAAATAGCACAAGTAAATGGTATGATATGTATCAAGTGTCAAAAAATGGTCACTGAAGCGTTACAAAAGGCTTGTCCTGATGCTACAGTTACAGTTTCTTGGCCAGAAGGAGTTGCGGTATCTACTTTTGCAGATAAATCAAATTTATCTGAGGATGAATATAAAAATGCAATATTAGGTACCGGATTTGAAGTAGTTAAAGTAATTAGTGTTGATGGCATAATTACAGACGCTGAAGAAGCAAGAAAACTTATAGATTAAAAAAAATTTTATGACTGTAGCTGAACTCCAAATTTTGGTTGATAAGCTACAGTCTAAAATAAGTCAGTTAGAGCTCACAAGTAAAGGAGCAATCAAAGCAACAGAGTTTAGATTAGAAGCTGTACTACAAGCGAATTTAGATACATTTTGGTTGTTAATTTGCGCTATTTTAGTTTTCTTGATGCAGGCTGGATTTATGTGTTTAGAATCTGGTTTATCAAGAAGCAAGAATAGTATTAACGTTGCTCTTAAAAATATTACAGATTTTGGAATAGCCGTTGTTACTTTTTGGGCTTTTGGTTTTGCATTGATGTATGGAACTAGTGTGATGGGCTTGTTCGGAAATAAATTTTATTTTTTCACAACCAAAGTTGCTGGTTACCAAACATATTTTGTATTTCAGGCAATGTTTGTTGCAACAGCAGCAACTATCATATCAGGAGCTGTTGCTGAAAGACTTAGATTTTTCTCATATGTAATAATAACATTTATAACTTCAGGAATTTTGTACCCAATAGTAGGTCATTGGGCATGGGCTTTTGATTTTACGAATCCAACAGTAAAATTTGGTTGGCTAGGTAAGATGGGTTATTTAGATTTTGCAGGTGCTTCTGTTGTCCATTCGGTTGGAGGTTGGGTGGCATTAGCAATATTACTCATTATCGGAAGTAGAACAGGTAGATTTAGAAAAGATAAAGATAAAAAATTGTTTCAAGGAAGTAATACACCAATTGCTGCCCTTGGCGCTTTAATTTTATGGTTCGGTTGGTTTGGATTTAATGGTGGCGCAAATGGAGCAATGGATTTAAAAATTCCATTGATATTAATTAACACCTTTTTGTCAGCATCATTTGGTTTAATCTTTTCAAGTGCAATGGGTATTATCGTAATGAAAAAACCAGAGCCGTTATTTATGATTACAGGTCCTTTGGCTGGTTTAGTTTCAATTACTGCAAGTTGTGCTTATGTTAATCCATCGGAGGCAATATATATTGGAGCAATTGGAGGAATTTTATCAGGCTCAACAATTATTTTATTAGAGAAATTAAGAATTGACGATGTTGTTAGCGCTATACCTGTTCACCTAGTAGGAGGTATGTGGGGAACTATATCAGTTGCTATATTTGGTGATTTCGAAATGATGGGACTAGATAAAACAAGATTAGAACAATTAACAATTCAAATCATAGGAACATTTAGCATTGGTGGATTTTGTTTTTTTGCTTCATACATAATTTTTAAATCTATAAATTATATTTATCCACTTCGAGTAGGTAAAATTCAAGAGGAACTTGGTTTAAATATATCAGAACACAACGCATCAACAGATACTCACGAATTACTTGAAGTATTAACCAATCAAGCAAAAACTGAGGATTACTCATTAAGAGCGCCTCAAGATCCATTCACTGATAGCGGTATTATTGGTACCCAATACAATTTTTTGATGGAAAAATTAGAACAAAGTGAAAAACAAAAAAATAAATGGAAAAACAGAGTTTCATCTGAAATCAAATTAGCAATGAATGTGCAGAAACGTTTGATGCCAAATAGAGATTTGTCTAATTATCCAATTTATGGACTAAATATTCCAGCCAGAGAAATTTCAGGAGATTTTTACGATTTTTATTTACATGATGATCTTGTTTATTTCACATTATCAGATGTTTCTGGCAAAGGAGTTAATGCTGGTATGGTTATGGCAAAGGCAATTACTTTATTTAAAATTTTTTCTAGATTAAAATTTAAGCCGAATGAAATCCTACTTGAAATGAACAATGATTTAAACGAAACTAATCCGCCAGGTACTTTTATAACCTCAATTGTTGGATGTTATAATATTAAAACAGATATTATTGAAATTGCAAATGCAGGTCACCAACCAGCTTTGTTGAGAAAAGGAAAGGATTTTGTTGAATATTCATCTTCTTCTACTCCTCTTGCAATAGTCAAACATAAAAATGAAAATGTTTATAAGCTAGATACTTTTAAATTAGACGGAGGAAGAATTTATTGTTTTACTGATGGTTTTTCAGAATGTATGGACGAAAATAAAAACGAAATAGGTATTGATGGAGTTAAGAAACTTTTACTTAATCATCAAAATTCTTCTTTACAAAAAGAACTTGAAAATTCTACAGAGGAAATAAGACTTAAAAGTTTAAAAAGAGATTACAAAGAGACTGGTATAAAAGCAAATAACGATATACTAGACGATGATTTAACTATTATCGGAATCGGACATTAAAATTCATAGAACAAAATTTTAATGCATATTCTGGCAAATAATTATCAGATATACCAAAAACGTTAGTTCATACTGATGGGGATAAAAAGCTAGGTGACTACTTAACCCTAATATCTATAGGCAAATAATAAACTAAGCTAAATATACCCGCGATCAAATATCATATATATTATAAATTTCTTTGAAAATATATTTCCAGTGTGCGTGAAAAAAATCAAAAAATAGGTATTATTGGTGCGGGTATTCAGGGTGTTTGTAATGCTTTGTTTCTTCAAAAAAAAGGTTTTCAAGTAACACTTTTTGATAGAGAGGAGCCTGGAAGTGCGGCATCATATGGAAATGCTGGTCACTTTTCTCCTTATGCGTCTGTTCCTTTAAACAGACCAGATGTCATAGCAGATGTTCCATCAATGTTAATTAGTTCAAGAGGACCATTAGCTTTAAAGTGGAACTATGTCCCAAAGATGATTCCTTGGTTTGCAAGATTTATATTAAATTGTAGAGAAGAAAAAATGATGCATACAGCTAAAAATATGCATCAAATTTTAGATCAATCATTACCAGCATTCGATGAATTATTTGACGAAATTGATTTAGAGGGATTAGTTGAAAATAATGGCATTCTCTATGTTTGGAATGATCAAAATATGAAAAGTAGAGAATTAGAAATTAGAATTAGAGATCAGCTTGGTGTAAAACAACAGTTAGTTAATAAAAAAGAAATTCACGATCTAGAACCAAACTTAAAACCATTTTATCATGCTGGGGTATTTTATGATTATGCAAGGCATGCAAGAAACCCAAGAAAAATTTTAATAAAATTATTTGAAAATTTTCTAAATAATGGAGGAAAGTTTTTAAAATTAAATATTCAAGATATAGATTTTGATGAAGAAAAACCTGTTTTAAGAACAGAAACGCAAAGATTTATTTTTGATAAACTTGTTATTGCATGTGGAGCATTTTCAAAAAGATTAACTGATAAATTACACGAAAATATTCCTTTAGATACTGAAAGAGGCTATCACGTTCACTTTAAAGATTATGATCATTTAATTTCAAGACCCATTGTTTATGCAAATAGAGGTTTCGGAATGACACCAATGGAACAGGGGTTGCGTGTTGTTGGAACAGTAGAATTTGGAGGTTTAGAAAATTCTCCATCTAAATCGAGAATAAAAAACTTGATATTAAATGCAAAAGATATGTTAGATGGGTTACCAGAACATAAAGATGAGTGGCTTGGTTTTAGACCTACATTACCAGATTTTCTACCAGTTCTAGGGCCTTCAAAAAACTATAAAAATGTTTTTTATTCCTTTGGTCATCATCATTTAGGTTGGACTCTTGGTGCAATATCAGGAAAAATTATATCTAAAATGATATCAGGTGAGAATACTAACTTAGATCTGCAACCATACAGTTCAATAAGGTTTAGTTAAAAGTAATCTTTTATAGTACTCTATTTAATGCTTGAAAATAAAAGTAATATAATAATTGCATCTATTTTGCTTTTTTTAGCAGCTTTGTTTTGGTCCGGAAATTTTATTGTTGGAAAGATAGCGGGTTTAAATGAAATACCTCCGATATCCTTAAACATATTAAGATGGTCATTGGCGTTTCTAATTTTACTACCTTTCACTTACAAAGAGATGCTTGAAAAAAGAGAATTAATTTTTAAAAATATTTATCTCTTATGTTTTTTAGGGATAACAGCAGTCAGTATTTTTAATTCAGCACTTTTTTATTCTTTGAAAACTACACAAGTAATTACCGGCGTACTTATGATCTCAACTGTTCCAGTTATGATCATTTTATTTTCTATAATTTTAAAAATAGAAAAAACAAATACCTTTCAGGTTTTGGGAGTTATATTTTCTTTATTAGGTGTATTATTTATAATTTCAAAAGCAGACTTTGAAGTTTTTAAAAATTTAGCTTTTGAAAGAGGAGATTTATTTGCATTATTTGCGATGATATCCTGGTCACTTTATTCAGCGCTTTTAAAGAAAAAAAATTATGGATTGTCTCCAATAACTTTACTCCAAGTTGTAATTGGTTTTGGGGTAATATTTCTTATTCCAATGTATGCAATAGATTATATTTACATTGGCAATCGAATTATACTTAATACAAATTTCATTCTTGTTTTATCTTACGTTGTTTTGTTGCCTGGGATCATATCTTTTTTTTTCTGGATAAAAGGTGTAGCTTTAATAGGCGCTAATAGGGCAGGAATTTATTTACATTTAATGCCGATTCTTGCAGCAATTCTTGCAATGATAATATTTGATGAAGTGTTACTATTTTATCATTATATCGGTGGAATATTTATTATTTCAGGGATATTACTTTCAAACAAAAAAAATGCTTAAAGTAGCCATACTCGACGATTATCAAAATATTGCAAAAGATTTTATTGATCTTAAAAAATTATCTTCAACATATGAATTTCAGATATTTAATGAAACATTTGAAAATGAGGATGATGCAATTGAACAATTAAAAGAATTTGAAGTTCTATTTATAATGAGAGAAAGAACAAAAATAACAAAAAAATTTATTGAGAGTTTAAAAAAATTAAAATTAATTGTTACTAGTGGCATGAGAAATAAATCAATAAATTTAGAAGCCGCTAAAAAAAATAAAGTTGTTGTTTGCGGCACTGAAATTAATAGCAATCCAACACCAGAGTTAACTTGGGCATTAATTTTAGGTTTAGCTAGAAATTTTAAAGCTGAAATAGATAATATGTATCAAGGATACTGGCAATCAACTCTTGGTGTGGAACTAAAAGGTAAAATTCTAGGCTTATTAGGACTAGGAAGAGTTGGATCTCAGGTTGCAAAAATTGGCAAAGCTTTTGGTATGCAAATTATGGCTTGGAGTGAAAATTTAAACTTAGATAAATGTAAAGAGCTCGATGTGTTGCCGTGTAGCAAGGATGACTTAATCCAAAATTCAGACTTTCTGTCAATTCATGTTCAAGGTGGAGAAAGATATAGAAACTGCATTACTATTAAAGAATTTGAGAAGATGAAAAAAACCTCCTATTTAATAAACACCTCAAGAGGTGAAATAGTTAATGAAGATGATTTAATTATAGCATTATCAACAAATATTATTGCAGGTGCGGGTATAGATGTTTATGAAAAAGAACCTTTACCCGAAAGTCATAAGCTTAGATTCGTTCAGAATGCTCTTCTACTTCCTCATATCGGTTATGTAACTGCTGAAAATTATGCAACTTTCTACAATCAAATGATTGAAAATCTTGATAGTTTTGCATCAGGCAAACCTCAAAGAGTTATAGAATAATAGAAATCTTAGACAATTTTACCAGATAAAATTTTATATTTTTGTGTATAATATTAATGATGAGCAAAGAACTTAAAGCTAATCAAAATCAAAAATTAGATAGTCAAGAGTTAAATGATTGGTTAGATTCTTTAGACGCAGTTGTAGAAAATCACGGTAGAGATGGTGCTAAAATAATTTTAGAAAAACTTGAACAACGTGCAAAAGATTTAAGAGTTTTATACTCTCCTGTTCCATATTCTCCATATAGAAATACCATATCCCAATATGATCAGGGGATCTATCCAGGTGACTTAGCAATCGAAGAAAAAATAACAGCTATTTTAAGATGGAATGCATTAACAATGGTTATGAAGGCAAATAAAAATTATGGAGGTCTTGGAGGACACATTGCAAGCTATGCCTCATTTGCTGAAGTTTTTGAAACTGGATTTAATCATTTCTTTAGAGGTGGAGAAGAAGCAGATTTAATTTTTTATCAATCTCAATGTACTACGGGAATTTACGCTAGATCTTTTCTTGAAGGAAGGCTAAGCAAAAACCATCTAGAAAACTATAGACAAGAATTAAATGAACAAGGTTTATCCTCATATTGTCATCCTTATTTAATGAAAGATTATTGGACTTTCACCACAGCCTCAATGGGAATTGGATTGGTTAATGCTATTTATCAAGCTCGTTTCATGAAATATCTAGAAAATAGAAATTTATTAAAAACTAATAAAAGAGTTTGGGGTTTATTTGGAGATGGTGAAATGGATGAACCTGAAAGTTTGGCAGGATTATCTATCGCTTCAAGAGAAAAATTAGATAATTTAACTTTCATTATAAATTGTAATCTTCAAAGATTAGATGGACCTGTAAGAGGTAATGGACAAATAATTCAGGAATTGGAGACAATCTTTAAAGCTAATGGATGGAATGTAATTAAAGTTCTATGGGGATCTGAATGGGATAAAATTTTTCAACAAGATAAAGATCATTTGTTGTTAAAGCGTTTTGCTAAAACTGTAGATGGAAAATATCAAACATTAGGTGCAAGAGACGGAGAGTATAACCTTAAAAACTTTTTTGCAGAGGACCCAGAAGTTCTAAAATTGGTTTCTTCGCTAAGCAAAGATGAAATTGACAAGCTTAAGAGAGGAGGCCATGATTTTAAAAAATTATATGCAGCTTTTAATTCAGCTGTTAAAACCAAGGGCAAGCCAACAGTTATTTTAGTAAAAACTAAAAAAGGTTATGGAATGGGTAAAGCAGGTGAGTCAAAAATGACTAACCATCAGCAAAAGGAGCTAAACCTAGAGGCACTAAAAGAATTCAGAGATCGTTTTCAATTAGATATCCCAGATAATAAATTGGAGAAGCTCGAGTTTTATAAGCCAGATGAAAATTCAGAGGAGATAAAATATCTTAAAAAGAGAAGAGAATTATTAGGAGGGCCACTTCCAAAAAGAACTTTTAAAAAAGTTGAGTTAATTACACCAAAAATTGAAAAACACTCAAATTTTTTATTTAATGAAAGTGATAGAGAATTTTCAACAACAACAGGTCTTGTAAGATCATTAGGAAATATAATGAGAGATAAAGAATTTGGAAAAAGAGTTGTACCTATTGTTGCCGATGAAGCTAGAACATTTGGTATGGCAAATTTATTTTCACAAATTGGAATATATTCTCCTGATGGTCAATTATATGAACCTGAGGATGCTACTTCAATATTGAAATATCAAGAGTCTAAATCTGGTCAACTTTTAGAGGAAGGTATAAATGAAGCAGGAGCAATATCATCTTGGCTTGCCGCAGCCACATCCTACAGTAATCATAATTTTCCAATGATGCCTTTTTATATATTTTATTCAATGTTTGGTTTTCAAAGAATTGGAGATTTGATATGGGCTGCAGCTGATCAAATGCCAAGAGGTTTTTTAATTGGTGCAACTGCTGGACGAACAACATTAGCAGGAGAGGGCTTGCAACATCAAGACGGACAAAGTCAGATAATCGCTTCAACCTTTCCAAATTTAAAATCCTATGATCCATGTTTTGCAAATGAGCTAGCAGTAATTTTTGATGAAGGAATGAGAAGAATGATGACTGAATGTAAGGATGAATTTTATTATGTTACTGTTAATAATGAAAAATATACTCATCCAAAAATTGATTTATCAAATAAAGAGGGAATAATTAAAGGTGGATATTTATTTAAAGATCTATCAAATAAAGAATTAAATATTAATTTATTAGGATCTGGACCAATATTTAGAGAGTGTATTGAAGCGGCAAATATACTTAAAGAAGATTATGGTATTGGATCAAGATTATATAGCATAACTAGCTATTCAGAATTGGAAAAAGATGCAAAGTCAATACAAAGACAAAACACACTTTCACCTTCAAATAAAAAACAAAATTATCTTCAACAACTAATATCAAATAATGATCCTATTGTTGCGACTTCTGATTATGTGAGAGCTTATTCACAATTAATTTCAAGTTATACTGATAATAAATTTTTAGCTCTAGGAACAGATGGATTTGGAAGAAGTGATACAAGAAAAAATCTTAGAGATTTTTTTGAAGTAGATAGCAAGCATATTGTTGTTAGTTCTTTGTACACATTATACGAAGATGGTAAAATTTCTTTAGACAAAGTAGAGAAAGCAATAAAAAAATACAATCTTAACAATAACAAAATAAATCCTTGGGATTTATAGAACTCAAACAAATATGGAGTTACCTATTGTTAATCATCAAGATTATGAGGCTAAACTAAATGATGATAATAAATTCCCCATAAAAAAATTTGGAGAGCTAGCCAAATATCTATTAAATCAAAAAGTTGTAGATAAATTTTATATACCATTACCTTGCTCCATTGAAACACTTAAACAAGCTCATTCAGAAGAGTACATTTACAAAATAAAAAATAAGACTTTAGATAAAAATGAAATAAGAAAAATTGGTTTTCCTCTGGTTGATAGTGTTGTCAGAAGATCATTTATTGCAACAGGAGGGACTGTGCTTGCTACAAAGTTAGCACTAAATTATGGTATAGCATGCAATACTGCAGGCGGCAGTCATCATGCAACATCTAATGAAGGAGCTGGATTTTGTGTTTTTAATGATGTTGCGGTTGCAGCAAAATATTTAACTTCAAGAGGATTGGCAAATAAAATTTTAATTGTTGATTTAGATGTTCACCAGGGTAACGGCAACTCTGAAATATTTAAAAATGATAATCAAGTCTTTACATTTAGCATGCATTCGAAAGTTAATTATCCAGCAAAAAAATCAGTAAGTGATCTTGATATTGAATTAGAGGAAAATTTAGAGGATAGAGAATATATTGACATTTTAAAAAATAATCTAAAATATTTGAATGAAGAGGAGTTTGATTTTGTTTTCTATATCGCTGGAGTTGATATTCACTATAATGACAGGTTGGGTAAACTAAAAATTTCTGATAATGGTATATTTGAAAGAGATGAATTAGTTATTGATAATTTCTTCTCAAATAAAATTCCTATATGTGGAGTATTGGGAGGTGGATACAATGAAGATTTTAACAAACTAGTAGAATTACATTCCAGTTTACATAAAACCTGTGCTAAATTTTTATAATGAAAAAAAATTCAAATTTAAGTCTAGAACAAGAAAATATTTTATTCAATGAAGCAACTGAACCTCCTGGTTCAAGTGAATTAAATAATGAAAAAAGAGAGGGCACATATCACTGTGCCAACTGTGATACTAAATTATTTAATTCATCAACAAAATATGAAAGTGGATCAGGATGGCCATCTTTTTATAAATCTCTTCCAGATGTTTTTGAAACTAAAACTGATCATTATATTGGTTATGCTAGGACAGAGTACCATTGTAAGAAGTGTGGAGGACATCATGGACATATATTTGATGATGGTCCACAACCTACAGGAAAAAGATACTGTAACAATGGTGTTTGCTTGGTATTTAAACCTAGTAAATAAAACTTGAATAAATTAGAATTATGTATGCAAATGAACCTGGAATGACAATATCATTCGCTGATTAAAAATTATTCTAAAAAACTTAGAAGTTTACCAGTTTTTTCTAATTCTCTTAATTCTTGATAGCCTCCAATATGATGGTCATCAAAAAAAATTTGAGGTATAGTTCTTCGTCCATTAGCTCTTTTTGTCATTTCGTCTCTTAGACCTTCTTTTGTTGATATGTCTATCTCGTTATAATTAAGATTATTTCTTGATAATAATCTTTTTGCTGCATCACAAAAGTTACACATTGGACCAGAGTAAACTGTTATATTTTTCATTGAAGTATATATAAGTTATATTTCACAAATTACTATAGTAAGTAATCATTTTTATTGATTTTTGACTTAATCTGCTTTCTTGAATATTCAAATTTTTTTCTATGTTTTATACTTTGCGAGCTTGCCCTTTTTCTCCATAGTCTAAATGAAGATGGTTTCAATGATCTCCTCATAATTTTAATAACTTCACTTTCAGTCTTTCCAGTTTTTTTTTCAATTTCCTCAAAAGTAATTCTATCTGCCCATGCTGCCCAGATGACCCAATCTGGACTATCAAGAGATGGCTCTGGCTTCTTAACTCTGGTTGTAGGTCTGTGACTTTTTTTCATCAAAATTCAACAAATTGCTAAAATTATTTTAATGCAAATATTAAATGCTATGATATTATCATTATTAGATAGTCCTATCTAGCCATCTTTAGCTCCCGGTTTTTTAGGACTATCCTTAAAATGCTTCCCTTAGATTTTATCCTTTTTTTGCAGATCATCATTTTTATGTTTATAACTCCAGGAACACCTAGAATTGTAATTATTTCTTACTCAATGAATTATGGTGTTCAAAAGTGTGTTTGGACTGCATTAGGAGATGTAACCGCAAATATAATACAGGCAACTCTTGTGATATTTGTTATTGGATCTTTTTTGTCTGACAATCCAACAATATTAAATACTTTAAAATGGTTAGGTATCGCTTATTTAACGTATCTTGCATATGATATTTATAAATCGAGACCTAAAGATATAAATACAAAAGATATTTCGGATAAAAGCTTTTTTTCATTTTATAAAGATGGTTTTTTAGTTGCAGGAACAAGTCCTAAAGCATGGATGTTCTTCCCATTTATATTTCCACAATTTATTGATTTTAATTCTAATTATGTTGTTCAATTTATTATTCTAATTATAACTTATGTTGTATTAGATTTTCTATCTTTAGTTGGTTATGCTATCTTAGCTAATAAATTAATTATTTGGATTAAGGCAAATCCAAAAATTATAAATACAATTTCAGCTTGTGTAATTATTTTGATAGCTATAATTATTGCATTTACTCAACAATACTAGGTTATATTGCGTTACTACTCACACTTGCAATTAAATAATTTTTGTTATTAATTTAAACTTTATTAATTAAATAAAGGGGAATAAATGAAAATAAAAAACATTTTAATTACATTTGTTTCTGCAATAGCATTATTATTTTCAACTTCAGTTGTATCGTTTGCAAAAGTAGTTGGAGATAAGATTATTTTAGGTGCTGCAATCTCTTTAACTGGCAAGTATTCATCTAATGGTGTTCATACTCAAAACGGCTATAACATGGCTGTTGATAGAATTAACAGCATGGGTGGAGTAAAAGTTGGGGGAAAAACTTATAAGTTTGATATTATTTATTATGATGATGAATCAAACCCTAAGAGAGCAGCTCAGCTTGCAGAAAGATTAATCTCACAAGATAAAGTAGAGTTCATGCTTGGGCCATATAGTTCAGGTTTGACAAAAGCGATCGCACCAGTAACAGAAAAATACGGTGTTCCAATGGTTGAGGCTAACGGTGCTTCTAGATCTTTGTTTACAAAAGGTTACAAATATCTATTTGCGGTATTAGCACCAGCAAACTTATATCTTGATGTAGCAATAAGAACAGCTGTTGAGTTAAATGGTGGTAAAGGTGTAAGAATTGCACAAGCTTTCGAGCAAGATGCATTCTCACAAGACGTAAGATTAGGTATTTTAGATGCTGCTAAAGAAACTGGATCTGAAATTATAATCGATGATAAACTTCCAAAAGAGCTTAATGATATGGCTGCTACATTAGTTAAAGTAAAACAAATGAAGCCAGACGTATTGGTTGTTTCTGGTCATACAAAAGGAGCTTTAACAGCTATAAGACAAATTTCAGAAATGAAAGTTGATGTTCCTATGTTGGCTATGACACACTGTGATGCTGCAAAATTATCAAAGCAACATGGTAAAAATTCTCAATATGCATTATGTGCTTCTCAATGGCATAAAACATTAACTTATAAAGATGATTACTTTAAAGATGGTATGACATATGCGGCAGATTTTGAGAAAGAATTTGGCTATGATCCGCCATATCAATCTGCAGAGTCTTCAGCTGCATTGTTAGTATTTAAAGATGCTTTTGAAAGAGCAAACACTTTTGATCAGAAAAAAGTAAGAGATGCTCTCGCTGCAACTAACATGCAAACATTCTATGGAAATATTAAATTTGCACCTGGTGGTCAAAATGTTGACAAACCAATGGTACTTTTCCAAGTAATGTGTGATGATGCTGGTAAGTGTGAAAATAAAGTTGTTGCTCCATTAAAATGGGCTTCAGCTGAGTTAATACACCCAGTACCAAAGTGGTCTGAAAGATAAAAAAAAATAATTAAGCCCCCTAGAAATAGGGGGCTTTTTTTTATAGAAATCAAAATTAAATTATGGATTTTTTAGTATTCCAATATCCAATGATAACCATTCAAGCATGTCTTGATGGACTTTTACTCGGAATATTATTTGCGTTAATTGCTTATGGAATGGCACTGCAATGGGGTGTGATGAATATAATAAACATTGCACAAGGAGACCTTGTTATATTGGGTGGTTACATTGCATATTTTATGTATCTCTATGGTATTCATCCAGCCTGGGGAGTAATTGTCTCTCCTATAATTATGTATTTTGTTGGAATTGCGATTTACAAACTAGTTATAAATAAAGTTGTCGATAGAGATCTCTTCATCTCAATATTAGCAACCTTTGGAATTAGCATTCTTTTTATGCAGTTAATGAACTTTGCATTTGGTGCAGATGTTGTATTGGCTAACTCAGGATATGGAACCACAATGTTATTTGATAATAATGTTGTTTTACCAAACTCTAAAATATTTTCTGCTTTTATCAGTATTATCTTTGCAATTTGTTTAGTAGTTTATATGAAAAGATCGAAGCTTGGACGTGCAATTAGGGCAACAGCTCAAAATGCTAGAGCTGCAAAGATATTAGGTGTTGATACTGAAAAGGTTTACGCAGCAACATTTGGAATAAATGCTGCATTATGCGGTGTAGCTGGAGCATTAATTTCAATAACATTTACGATCCACCCTTATATGGGATTACCTTACACTATAAGATCATTTATGATTGTTATTGTTGCAGGATTAGGAAATTTACCTGGAGTAGCAATGTCAGGTATGGGATTAGGAATATTTGAAGAATTTGCAGATTATATTCTTGGTACAGAATTTAGAATAGGTTCAGTCTTCTTATTATTAGTTTTAATTTTAGTTTACAGAAGATTTAAACTTTCAAGAAAAAGAGAGTACTTGAAGTGAGAAAAGTTAAAATTAAAGACGATAATGGCAAACTGATAGAAATAGATATTGAGAAATTTAAAAAACATTTAGATGAATATCATTCAACAGGATCTAGTCTTCATGAGGAAAATGGACATTATTTTACAGTTGATGAAGATTTTAGAGATAAAATAGAGAGCATATATGAACAAAAATAGTTGGATTTTGTATATAGGAATTTTGGTATTTGGTTTAGTTGCACCATTTATTTTTCCAGCTTTTAAAGTTCAATTATCAATTTTATGTATTTTAATTGTTCTTGCAACCACTTGGAATATCCAAGGTGGTGAAATGGGCTACAACACATTTGGAAATATTCTTTTTTATGGTTTGGGAATGTATCTCTGTGCATCTGTTCAAGTTGGTATGTTTTTTCCATTAGCTGAATGGACTGAAAGTGGTGGTGAAAAAACTTTTGTACATACTCCTTCACAATTTTTTCAAGGTATGGCAGCTGGACTTGTGGTTGCTGCGGTAGTCCCAACAATTGTTGCAGGGTTAATTGGTTATGCAATTTTAGGATTAAGAGGTCATTATTTTGCAATTTGTACCTTAGGTTTAGGAGTTGCGGCAGGAGAAATTTCTGGTGGTATCGAAATTATTGGAGCTGGACAAGGCTTTACCACCCCTCCTTTTCCAAACATAGGAGGTCTTGAGGCAAGAGGTGAGTTTTTTTATTTTTTAAGTTTTGGTGCATTGGTACTTACATTCATTGCTGTAAGAGCAATTTATACAACAAGGTTTAGATTAATTCTGAATGCTATCAGAGATAATGAAGACAAAGCTGAAGCAATGGGAATCGAGACTATGAAATACAAAATAACTGGATGGATGATCTCAGCTTTCTTTTGTGGTCTTGCTGGCGGAATAATGGGAGGTCTAGTTGGATACATAGACTCAACAGATGTAGCATTTGATGGAAGAGAGATGGGTGTTTTTATGGTTTTAATGGCAATCCTTGGTGGTAAGGGAACTTTATGGGGGCCAATAATTGGCGCAACTTTATTCCATTTTTTTAAAGAAGGTTTTTGGACATTCTTCCTTGGTTGGCAGTATGTTGCATTAGGAGTTTTAATTGTAGTTATAGTAATTTATTTCCCAGAGGGATTAATGGGATGGTTAAGAGAAAAATATCCAGAAAGATTTGGTGAAGTTGTTGATGAAGCAGATCGAAAAGCACAGGTAGAATTAAAATGAGTATTTTAGAAGTAAACAACGTAAGTAAATCATTTGGTGGTGTTAAAGCTAATGTTGATATTTCGATGTCAGTTGAAAAAGGAAAGATAGTAGGACTTATAGGACCTAATGGATCAGGAAAAACTACTTTATTTAATTCAATAGTTGGTACCTATCCAATAGATAATGGTTCAATTAAGTTTAATGGAAAAGAAGTATCAGAGTTACCTGTTCCAGTAATAGCTAAACTTGGTTTATTAAGAACATTTCAGCAAACAAGGATATATGGAAAATTAAATTGTGTAGACAATATGCTTATCAGTCACAAAGGTAGTGATGAGAGTTTGTTTAAAATTTTCTCAAAAATTCCTAAAGAACTTACGGAAAAGGCAGAAAATTTACTTAATTTTGTTGGCTTGTATCAAAAAAGAAAACTCAGGGCAGGAGACTTATCTTTTGGTCAGCAAAAGTTATTAGAACTTGCAATGGCATTAATGAATGAACCAGAAATGCTACTATTAGATGAGCCAACAGCAGGTATTAATCCTACTTTAATTAATGGAATTATTGATAGACTAATCAAAGTTAATCAAGATTTTGGAATAACATTACTTGTTATTGAGCATAATATGAGAGTAATTATGCAATTAGCTGAAGACATATTTTGTCTTGCTCATGGCAAAATGCTTGCAAATGGCACTCCAGAAGAGATTAAAAATGACAAAAGAGTAGTAGATGCATATTTGGGGGCTCAATAATGTCTAATCAATATGAAGTTTTAGGAAAAGCACCTGGTGCAGAAGATCTAAAAAACTTATCCTCTGAAGATACTCATTTAACAATAAAAAATTTGAATGCTGGATATGGTAAAATGGAGATTTTACATAATTTTGATTTATTTGTAAGCAAAGCACAATCATTATGTTTAATTGGTCCTAATGGAGCAGGTAAATCAACAATACTTCATTCTATATATGGATTTACAAATATTTTTTCTGGTAAAATTGAAATTGATGGAAAAGAAATAACAAATTTAACTCCAGCTGAAAAATTAAAGTCAGTTGGTATAGCTTATATTCTGCAAGATAATTCAGTTTTTCCAGATATGACTGTTGAAGAAAATTTGTTAATGGGTGGTTTTATCAAAGATAAAACCGAAGAGTCATATCAAGAAGCAGAAAAGATTTTAGATAAATATGAAAGATTAAGGAACAGAAGAAATCAACCAGCAAAAGTTTTGTCAGGTGGTGAAAGAAGATTATTAGAAATATCTAGAGCTTTAGTAATGAAGCCTTCAGTTCTTTTAGTTGATGAACCTTCTATTGGATTAGAGCCGAGATATATTGATATGGTATTTGAAATTTTGGGAGACTTACAAAAAAATGAAAAAAAAACAATTATTCTAGTTGAGCAAAACGCCAAAAAAGGTTTAGAGTTTTCTGATATTGGATATGTATTAGTATCTGGCCAAACTGCTATAGCAGGAAGAGGTGATGATTTACTTAAAAATGATGATGTTGGACGTCTATTTCTAGGCGGATGATTAATTCAAAATATTTTTTCAAAGGAATTCTTTGTGCAAAAGAATTCGATAGCCCTGCAATTGCTTTAGGTTTAAGCTTTTTAGCAATAGGTGCATTACTAAAAAATTTAGGTTTTACAATTCAAGAAAGTATTTTTTCTACTTTTTTAACTTATGCATTACCTGGCTCACTTGTGATGGCAGAATCAATTTTGATTGGCGTTTCGTTACTTAATTTATTTTTTGCAGTTTGGTTAGTTAATGCAAGATTGTATCCGATGACTGTATCTTTAATGCCATTGTTAAAGCACCAAAGTCAACCAAGATGGAAGTATTATTTATCCTGTCATTTTGTTGCGGTATCTTCGTGGTTAATTCTTAAAAATAATTATAAAGATATTGAAAAAAAATATAGAGTCGATTTTTGGATAGGAATTGGAACTGCAACTTGGTTGATAGCAATTTTTTCAACTATCTTAGGTTATTACTCTGCTGATTTCTTAAATAGAGAAATGATGATTGGATTAGCTATAATTAATCCAATTTATTTTACTTGCACAATGATAGGAGTGATGAAGTCTATACAATTAAATGTTTCAATAATTTTAGGAGCTATCTTAGGACCTTTATTTTATTTTATTAGTCCTGATTGGTGTGTTTTGATTGGTGGATTTGTAGCTGGAACTGTTGCTTTTGTAATAGGGGAGAAAAATGTCAGCTAATATTGTTTTAATAATAGTTATTACATCCTTAGCAACTTATATCTCAAGGTTTTTAGGAGCTTTTACTTCTGAAATAATAGATGAAAATACTAAAATATATAGGTGGTTTAATTATTTAGCCTATTCGACATTGGCGGCTCTAATTTCTAGAATGATAATATTTCCAGCTGGTGCACTTTCTGACAGTAATTACTTTTCCAGATTTATTGTTGTACTTTTAGCAATAATAATTTTTAAATTAACTAGAAATAATTTAGTTT
This sequence comes from uncultured Pelagibacteraceae bacterium, assembly GCA_902594705.1. GTDB lineage: Bacteria > Pseudomonadota > Alphaproteobacteria > Pelagibacterales > Pelagibacteraceae > Pelagibacter. Next base: position 64,098 of record CACJNI010000002.1, on the reverse strand, counting down.
ACCCAACTTTATTCTCTGCTATCATTATGTTTTTATTAAGTAGCTTTACGATATAAATGAAAAAAATTATTTTACTATTGTTCTTAATTTTAATACCAGGTATTTCACAAGCAGCATGTGATGATCCTTTAACTGATGGTGTCGATTATACCAATTGTAGATTTTCAGATGGACAAGATTTGCAAGGTAGTTATTTGCCTAACTCAAACTTATCATTCGCAAGTTTTATACAAGTAAATTTTGATAAAAGCATTATGATGAATTCAAATTTATCATTTGGAACTTTTCCAGAGTCAACATTTGTTAGAGCTAACTTATATGAGTCAACTCTAGTTGGTGGAAATTTCGAAAAAGCTAACTTTACAGGAGCCAATATGACAAGAGTTGATTTTATGGGCTCAACATTGATTGAAGCTAATTTTCAAAATGCAAATTTAATGGAAGCTAATTTTACTTCATCAAATATGACCAATGCTAATTTTGATGGAGCAAATTTAATTGGAGCAACATGGACTAATGGTGAAACATGTGGACCAAATTCAATTGGAGTTTGTAACAAATAATTATAATGGATAGCTTAGATACTATTCAAGGGTTTGATATTTCATTTAGTGATTATTCCAAAAGAATAATCAATATTAAAATTGAAGATGAAATTATAGATAAACTAATATTTCCTTTTAAAAAATTTGATATTACAGCTCTTGAATATAAACCTTTTACTAGATTTACACTTGCAAAATCTTTAGATGATTCAACGGGTGGAAAGCTGGGAAAATTTATAAACTCTATATTAAGAGATAGAGACACAGGTTGTTTCGTTATAGGACCTAAAAATAAATCCAAAAAAATTGATAACAATTTTCTTATTAAACTATCAACAGCTGTAACACACTTACTAGGTAATCCAAATTTTGATTCAATGGCTGGAAAATATTATGCGAGATTTCATGTTAAACATGAGGATAATAGCGACTCATATCTTAGAAAAGCATATACTAATATGGATCTTCATACTGATGGAACTTACGTCAAAGAAAAAACTGATTGGTTATTAATGTTAAAAATGGAGGAAGAAAATGTTCAAGGAGGTGAAACTGCAATGTTACACCTTGATGATTGGGAACATTTAGATAGCTTAACTAATGATAAAGTTGGAAAACAAAACTTTATATGGGGTTCTCCTAAAAGTAAAAATGTTGATTACAAGGTGGAACATCCTGTTTTTTCAGAAGACGAAAATGGAAAACCACAAATTTCTTACATAGACCAATTTCCTGAGCCCAAAAATATGGAACAAGGATTATTTCTACAAAAATTATCAGACTCTTTAGAAGGAAGTCAAAAAAAGATTGTAATGCCTTTACCAGTTGGCTTTTCAGTAGTTGCAAATAACTATTTCTGGCTTCATGGTAGAAAACCATTTGTAGAAAATAAAAAATTATCAAGAGAATTACTAAGAATTAGAGGTTCTTTTTTTACTAATTAATTAATTTTAGTGATAATAATCACTTAGTTATCATGAAAATCGGATTTATTGGTACAGGACATATCTCGAAATCAGTAATCAACGGAATACTGGGGTCAAAATTAAAAATTAATAAAATAATTGTTTCAAAGAGAAATTCAAAAATTTCAAGTGAACTTAGAGGAAAAAGTAAAAAGATAAAAATATCTGCTGATAATCAGGACATTATAAATCAATCAAATTGGGTTTTTTTAGCAGTAACACCAACGATTGGAAAAATTATTCTTCCAAAATTAAAATTTAAAAAAGGTCAAACGATAATAAGTTTTATATCAACTATAAAAATGACTGAATTAAAAAAATATATTAAAGTTAAAGCCAAGATTATTAGAGCAATTCCTTTACCTCCAATTTCTCTTAGAAAAGGACCGGTACCAATTTTTCCTCCAGATAAACAAGTTAGAAATTTTTTTAATAAGCTTGGCACATCTGTTGAAATAAAAAATGAAAACCTATCACTAAATTTTTGGTCAACTTCATCAATGATGGCACCATTTTATGAATTACTACAAACTCTGAGTGAATGGTTAGTAAAAAAGGGAATTAATAGAAGAGACTCTCAAAAGTATATTACCTCGTTATTTATTGCTTTATCTGAAGATGCAAAAATTAATTCAAATAAAGATTTAAAAGTCCTTGTCAAAAATTCACAAACTCCAAAAGGTTTAAATGAACAAGCAGTTAAAGAATTAAGAAAACTTGGATTTTATAAATCTCTGAATAGAACAGCAAATAGCGTCTTGAATAGATTAAAAAAAAGTAAGTAAAATGTCTGACAATATCTTACAGGTAAATAATCTTACAAAATTATTTGGAGGACTAGCAGCAGTATCAAATTGCTCATTAAATATTAGATCGGGTTCAATAACTGGAATAATTGGCCCAAACGGTTCAGGGAAAACAACATTATTTAATTTAATAGCTGGAAATTTAAAATCTAATGATGGAGAGGTAATATTTAATGATGAAAATATTACTGATGTACCATCACATGAGTTATTTGGCAGAGGATTATTAAGAACCTTTCAGATTGCACATGAATTTTCAAACTTAACAGTTTTAGAAAACTTAATGATGGTGCCTTCAAATCAAAGTGGAGAAAATTTATTAAATGCACTTATTAAACCAGGACTAGTTAAAAAAGAGGAAAAAGTTATTAGAGAAAAAGCCTATGAAGTTGTAGATTTTCTTAATTTAACACATTTAGCAAATGAAAGGGCAGGAAATCTTTCAGGAGGTCAAAAAAAATTATTAGAATTAGGAAGAACTATGATGGTTGATGCAAAATTGGTTTTACTTGATGAAGTGGGAGCGGGAGTTAATCGAACACTTTTAAAAGATCTAGGAACTGCAATATTAAAATTGAATAAAGAAAAAAATTACACTTTTTGTATGATTGAACATGATATGGATTTTATAAGCAGAATGTGTGATCCGGTAATAGTAATGGCAGATGGTTCAGTTTTATTTGAAGGAACATCTGAAGAAGTCAAAAAAAATGAAAAAGTAATTGAGAGCTATCTTGGAAAGTCAAACTTAACAAAAAAAGAAAATTAATGGCATACTTTGAAGGAGCAAAAATGACTGCAGGTTATGGGGAGGGCCCTGATATTATTAGTTCATGTTCTATAACTGCCAATAGGGGAGAGATAGTAGCTATTTTAGGTCCCAATGGTGCTGGCAAATCAACAGCCATGAAAGCGATGCTTGGATTATTAAAATTAAAATCAGGTTCTGTAACTTTGAATGGTGAAGATATTTCAAAAATTAATCCTCAAGATCGAGTAAAAAAGGGTATTTCATTTGTTCCACAAACAAGAAATGTATTTGCTGAGTTGACTGTAAGAGAAAATTTAGAGATTGGTGGCTTTTTGACAGAAGGTAGTTTAGAAAATAAAATTGAGAGTATTTATAGCTTATTTCCAATCTTGAGTGAAAAAAAATCCCAAGTCGTCGGACAATTATCTGGCGGACAACGTCAGCAAGTCGCGCTTGGAAGAGCTTTAATGAGTGATCCGTCAGTTCTTATGTTAGATGAGCCCACAGCTGGAGTTTCTCCAATTGTAATGGATGAATTGTTTGAACATATTATAAAAGTTAAAAAAACAAATGTTGCCGTTATTATGGTTGAGCAAAATGCAAAGCAAGCATTAAGTATTTCAGATCGAGGCTATGTATTGGTAACAGGTCAAAATAAATTTGAGGGATCCGGTAATGATTTACTTGAAGATCCCGAAGTTCGTAGATCATTTTTGGGAGCATAATGGATTTCTTAAATGCAATAATTGTACTTTTTAATTTTACAGTAATACCAGCGTTAGCTTATGGTTCACAATTAGCTTTAGGTGCTATTTTTGTTACTTTAATTTATGCAGTTTTAAGATTTGCTAATTTTGCAACCGGAGACATGATGTCTTTTGGAACAATGTTTGCAGTTATTCTAACATATTATTTTCAGTCCTTAGGTTTTGGATTAGGTGTTTTACCAACAGCACTTTTAACAATTCCTTTCGCCATCCTAATGATGATTTTATATATGTTAATCATAGACAAATTTGTTTTCAGTTATTACAGGATAAAAAAAAGTCCTCCAGTTCAGTTTGCAATGGTTAGTGTAGGGGTAATGTTTGTCACTCAAGCCTTAATTAGAATAATCATTGGACCATCTGATAGAAGATTTTTAGATGGTGAAAAATTTATAATTAAAGCAACAGAATTTAAAGAAATGACTGGTCTTGCAGAAGGTATAACTTTAAAATCAACACAAGCAATAACAATAATTGTAACCTTAATTGTTGTTTCAATAATGTTTTGGTTTTTAAATAAAACTAAAACTGGAACAAGTATGAGAGCTTATTCAGACAATGAAGATTTAGCATTATTGTCTGGTATAGATCCTAAGAGAGTTGTTTTGATAACATGGGTCATCGCAGGAATTTTAGCCACTATTGGTGGAGTATTATACGGTTTAGATAAAAGTTATAGACCTTTTGTTTATTTTAATAATATGCTTCCAATATTCGCCGCAGCAATTGTTGGGGGAATCGGAAATCCATTTGGAGCCTTCCTAGGTGGATACGTTATAGCCTTTGCAGAAATATTTGTAACTTACGCATACAAAAGATTTATTTCATATCTATTACCTGAACATCTTGAGCCAGATTCTTTACTCCAGTTATTATCGACAGATTACAAGTTTGCAGTTTCATTCTCAATTTTAGTAATTGTTTTATTAATAAGGCCGTCAGGTATCTTTAAAGGAAAAGTAATATGAGGAATTATAAAAATGTCATCGCCGCATATTCAATCATGATATTTTTAATAATTTTAGTTGGGATATTTCAATCCTGGTCTATAGCATTAACTATTTTAAATTATTGTTTAATTTCTGCAGTTATGACAATTGGAGCAAATATACAATGGGGTTATGCTGGATTAATTAATTTTGGGATAATGGGATATACAGCATTAGGAGGATTAGCTGTAGTTTTAGTTTCGGTTGAACCAGTCAAAAAAGCATGGCAAGTTGGTGGTTTAAATATTTTAGCTTGTATATGGATAATTGTTGCAATTATCTTTGTAGTTAAATTTATACTTAACAGATTTGATAAATCTAAATTAAGAAATTACTCAGTAGCCTCTGTAATTTTAGGTGGAATAATTTTATTAAGAGTAACTGCTGCACCAGGAATAGAGGCAATCGAGTCAGTTGATCCAGCAAAGACAGGATTTCTCGGTGGCATGGGATTACCCGTTTTATTTTCCTGGATTTTCGGTGCGCTTTTGGCTGGCGGTTTAGCATTTGTCATAGGAAAGATCGCATTAGGTCTTCGTGCAGATTATTTAGCTATTGCAACATTATTAATAGCAGAAATTATCGTTTCAATTATTAAACATGAGGAATGGTTGGCAAGAGGTGTAAAAAATGTAATAGGATTAAAAAGACCAGCACCATACGAAATAGATCTACAAACTTCAGAATGGTTTATAAATTTAGTTACAAAATTTAATTCATCAAAATTAAATTTGATTAATTCAATCTCTGATAAGCAAGAAGCTCTAAATCAAATGGTTATTGATGCTTCATCGGTCTATGTAAAATTATGTTTTACAGGTTTATTTCTTACTGTTGTTATTATCTTGTTAATTGTGACACAGAAAGCCCTTTATTCACCTTGGGGCAGAAAAATGAGAGCTATAAGAGATAATGAAGAGGCGGCAAGTGCAATGGGTAAAAATATTGTTAAAGAACATCTTCTTATTTTTATTTTGGGATCTGCAATTGTTGGCTTAGCTGGAGCTATGATGGTTACAAATGACGGTTTGTTTACACCAGGTAGCTACAGACCTATGAGATATACTTTTGTAATTTGGGTCATGGTTATAGTAGGTGGAACAGGAAATAATTTCGGAGCAATATTGGGGGGATTTGTAGTTTGGTTTTTATGGGTCGAAGCTGCTCCAATTGCATTATTTTTAATTAATTTGTTTACATCCCATCTACCAGAAACTAATGCAGTTAGAGTTCACTTAATTGAAAGTGCTCCATATTTTAGATTCTTGGTTATTGGAATTGGTTTACTTTTAATAATGCGTTATAGACCACAAGGAATTATTCCAGAAAAAATCATCAAACAATAATGTATTATATTTTATTAGGTATTGTTTTAGGATTAATATTTTATTTATCTGACAAATATTTATTTTAAAACCCCAGTTAAGAAACTGGGGTTTTAATTTCTAATTATCTTTGCTTTTTGTCTTTAAACTTTCCACCTTTTATTTCTTTTTCAATAAAAGATCCAAAAGCTTCACCAACATCTGTAAATTCAACAGCTGTAGCACCTTCATAGTTTACCGCTTTACCTTTAGCTAATAAATCAAGTGCTTTCTTTAATTCACCTGGATAAATTTTTGTTCCAGGAGCATTGGCTACTGACATTACATTTTTTTGAACAGTCATTCTGTCAGCTTTTCCACCAGCTTGCATTGCAAGCGTGATCAAAGCTGCTGCATCATAACTTTCACCTGTGTAAGGACCTGATGAGTCAATACCACCAGCATTAGCAACGTCTTTAAATATACCAGCACCTTTACCCATTGATCCAGGCAAAGATCCAAATGATTTATTTAAATCTTTTCCAAATCTGTCAGTAAGAGAGTCACCAATCATTCCATCTGAAAGAACAAAAGTATCAAATGATCCAGAATCTAATGATCCTTGAATTATACTACCACCAGCTTGATCTAAGTAACCTAAAACAGCAAGAGCATCTCCACCTGCTGCTGCAAGTGTCGCTACTTCTGCACCATAGTCACCTTTACCTTCTTCGTGTGCTGTAACAGCTGTTACTTTAATACCATGAGCTTTAACTGCAGCTACATAAACATCAGCTAAACCTTTTCCGTAGTCATTGTTAGTATGAGTTACAGCTAATGATTTAACTTTTCTGTCCTTTGTAATATCCGCTAAGACTTGTCCTCCTCTAGCATCCGATGGAGCAGTTCTAAAGAAATAACCATTATCATTAAGATCAGTTAATCCTGGAGATGTAGCTGATGGTGAAATCATAACAACACCATTTGGTACGGCAACATTAGTTGCTATTGCACCTGTAACACCAGAACAATCAGCACCCATAATAGCAACAACACCACCTGAAACTAAACCTTCAGCAGCAGTTGTAGCAGCAGCAGAATCAACACAAGTTGAGTCAGCTCTTTCTACAGATATTTTTTTTCCACCAAGTAATGAGCCAGAATCTGAAGCTTCTTTAAAAGCAAGTTCAGCAGAAGCAGCCATTGCAGGTGTTAGGGTTTCAATTGGACCAGTAAATCCTAAAATAATACCCATTTTAATTCCATGCCCATCTGAAAAAGCTTTTGAAGTAAAGCTTAAGATAAACACGAATATACCTATTAGTAATTTTTTCATATTTTCCCTTTAATTGTTAACAATTTATACAATCAAAATTAAATCCTATTAAATTATTATTTCAATGAGAAAATTATCTCAATTTTCGAACAAATACTTATAATTTTAACAATTATCTGTTTGGAGTGTCTGTCGCAATCATTTGACCTCTCACTTTTTCCCTAAAGTAAATATATACTCCAGCAGAAATAATAATAGCTGCTCCAAGAAACGTTCTTGGTTCAGGTATTGTTTCAAATAATATATATCCTGCAATCATCGCAAAAATTATATAAGAGTATTCAAACAAAGATACAATTGACGGTGAAGCAATACTATAAGCTGAAAAGACACAAAAGAAAGATATAGAAGCAACCACTCCCATTACAAAAACATAAGGCCATGAAGCCGAAGGGTTAGTAAACCATTCTCTCACGATAAACTGTAAAGTAGGATCAGAAAAATTATTAAATTTTCCATCTCCACTAACTAGATAAATAATTAAACTTACAATAACCGCAAAAATATAAAGCAAAGTCATTTGAGTATAAATATTATCTTTATCGGAAGTATATTTTGTAATTGTCATCGAGCAAGCATAACAAAGTGCACATCCAACAGGTGCTAATTTGAAAAAATTAAATTCCTCAAGTGTTGGATTAAGAACAATTAATACTCCTATAAAACCTACAACAATTGCACTCCATCTTCTAATTCCAATTTGTTCTTTTAAGAAAAATTTAGCAAACATAGACATAAAGAAAGGACATGAGAAAAACAAAGCACTAACCATCGCTAAAGACATAAAGGTTAAAGAAATATAAAAAAAAGCAAATCCAAAAAAGAAACAAACAACTCTAACTAAAGTTAAAAAAGGATAATGTGTTTTAAGAGTAATTTTTTTTTTTGTTATTAAAAAAAAAGATATAAGAATAGTCGCTTGTATTAAAGTTCTTCCCAAATATAACTCAAATAATGCAATATCTTCAAAAATGAACTTTATTAATGAGTCTTGAATGGAAAAAAAGGCCATTCCAGTCATAATAAAAAAAATACCCTTTGTATTATTGTTTGTTTGCATATCGCACCTATATCAAAAAAACTTTAACCTTCATAATTAATAAGATACTCTTAAAGAAATGAGTGATTTTGAACCAATTTATGGTGGATGTATTTGTGGGAGTGTAAAGTATTCAATAAATAGTAAACCTCTTTTTACTCAGGTCTGCCATTGTTTAGATTGTAAAAAATTAACTGGATCATCTTATGTAATTAATACTAGCATTTTTGAAGATTCTTTTAAAATTAGTGGTAAACTTTTAAAAGCTGAATTGATTGCAGGTAGTGGGAAAAAATGTACTCATTACTTTTGTAAAAAATGTGGGGTTTATATTTATGCCGATTATGAATTTGCAATTAGAAGATTAACAGTTAGAACAAAGACTCTTTTGAAACCGAAAGACTTTCCACCTCAAGCACATATATTTGTAAAAGATAAGGATCCATGGATAGATATTGCAGACAAAAATATTTGCTATGATGAAATGTATGATCCAAAAATTGCTTGGCCTAAAGAAAGTTTAGATAGATATAAAGAATATCTCGAGACTAATTAAGGATAAAATCTGCTGCTCTTTCACCTATCATTAAAGTAGGTGCATTTAAATTACCACTTGTAATCTCTGGCATAACCGAGGCATCTGCAACTCTTAAATTTTCTAAACCATGAACTTTCAATTTTTCGTCAACTACTGCCATTTTGTCCACTCCCATTTTTAATGTACAGGATGGATGATAAGCTGTTTCGGCTTTTGATCTAATATACTCGGTTATTTGTTCATCATCAGTTGCACTTTCACCTGGACCTATTTCTTTTCCAGCGTAAGGTTTCATTGAATCTTGACTTAAAATCTTTCTAGCTACACGAACACACTTAATTGTTTCTTTTAAATCATATTCATCTTTTAAATAATTAAATTGAATTTTTGGGTAATCGTATGGATTTGAGCTATTTAATTTAATATGTCCTCTACTTTTAGGTTGGTTCAAACTTGCATGTAATTGATAACCATGTCTGTCAGGATCAACTAATCCATGATCGATTACAAATGCTGGAAAAAAATGAAATTGAATATTCGGATAGCTTTTGTCTTCTGAAGATTTGCAGAAACCACCTGCTTCTAAAAATGAAGTAGAACATGGACCACTTTTTGAAAGAAACCATTGAATACCAATTTTAAGCATATTTATTTTGTTAACATAAGAATAGAGCGTATCTTTAGTTTTACATTCTTGCTGAATGTAGGTTTCTAAATGGTCTTGTAAATTTTGACCTACTCCCTCTAACGAGTGTACAACATTAATTCCTTTATCTTTTAAATCTTTTTCAGGTCCTACACCTGATAACATCAATAGTTGTGGTGAATTGATTGAACCCCCGCTTAAAACAACTTCTTTCTTAGCGTAAACCTTTGTGACTTTATTTTTAATATTTACTTCTATTCCAACTGCTTTTTTTCCCTCAAAAATAATCCTTTCAGCAAAAGAATTAGTAAAAACTTTTAAATTTTTTCTTTTTTTTGCTGGCTCTAGATAATATTTAGAAGCGCTAGCCCTTTGACCTTTATGAATTGTAATATCATACATTCCAAATCCTTCTTGATCTTCTCCGTTCATGTCATTATTTTGTTTATACCCCGCTTCAACAGAAGCGTTAATAAAAGCATTAAATAATGGATTTTTGTTTTTGGATTGATTTACCGGCAAAATTCCTTTTCCACCTCTGAATTCATTCTCTCCTTCAGACCATGTCTCAATTTTTTTAAAAAACGGTAAAACATTTTCATAAGACCATGATTTCAAGCCAAATGAGGCCCATCTCTCATAGTCGTTTTTGTTTCCTCGAACATAAACCATCCCATTATGTGCGGAACATCCACCTACCATTTTACCTCTAGGACAAAATAATCTTCTGTTATTTAAATTAGGTTCTGGTTCTGAATAATATTTATAATTATATTTGGGATCGTGCATTGCATATAGAATTGCCAGAGGCATATTAACTTTCCAAATATCACTCGATCCACCTGCCTCAAACAAGGCAACATTAAATTTCCCATTTTCACTTAATCTATTTGCAAGAACACATCCTGCTGTACCAGCTCCAACAATTATGTAGTCAAAATTCATTTACTTTTTAAGTTTATCTGCAAGTACTAATTTATCTGATTTAAAACTATTTTTATTTTCGTTAATAAAATCATCCATAATTTTTATTTTATCTTCTTCAAATTCTGTAACTTTTCTTTTTTCAAGATCGATATAAAGAGATATACTTTCTGTAGTTGCAGCAAGTTTTCCTGTTTTTTTTTCGATCATCTCACATTTTAAATGTAATCTTTTCTTATCATGATCAAAGAAAGTGCAATAAACATCAACTTCTTCATTTTCTTTAACTTCATTGTCGTAAGTTGTTCTTGTTTCAACCACCATTGTACTTCTTTTATTTATTTGTGCTTTAGCTCCACCCATCTCAAATTTATTAAGCATGGTTTCCCATGCTTCATCAAAAATTAAAACATAGTAAGCCATATTCATATGCTCATTATAATCTGTCCAATCCTTTATTATTTTTCTCGAAGCTAAATGATATGTCATTTTATTAGCTTTTATTTATTTTATCCGCTACTAATAATTTTCTTTGCATCTCTCTTAAAACAGGTCTTTCTATCAATTTACCATCTATTACAACTAAACCTGTGTTTGCTTTTTTAAATTGATCCATAATTTTTTTAGCTTTACTTATTTCTTCCTCTGTTGGAGTAAAAATTTTATTTAAAATACTTATTTGCTTTGGATGAATAGATCCTTTCCCAGTGAAACCTAAGTTTTTAACAAACTGTGCTTCTTTTTTCATTCCTTCCATATCTTCTAAATTTAAATAAGGAACATCAATAACATCAACTCCTTTACTTGCACCAGCATGAACTAACCTTGATCTTGCATAAACTAAATTCTCTAATTTGTTTTCCACTCTCAATTCTGCTGCCATATCCTCTCCACCAAAATATAAAGCAACTATTCTATCGCTAGAATGTGCAATATCATAAATACTTTCAAGAGCTTGATTAGTTTCCATTATAACATGAAGATCAGTATCTAAACCACAATCAGTAAGCATATCATCAATAAATGTAATTTCATCAGGTGTTTTAACTTTCGGCAACATGATGGCTTTAACCTTTAGTTTATTTGAAGCAATAGCTTCTAAGTCTAAAAGACCGTTTTTAGTTCTTTGACAATTTAATCTAACAACTAGTTCAACATCATTTTTTACTTCTAGTGACTTTAATGCTTCAATAGTATTTTTCCTTGCCTCGTCTTTATCTTTCATGGCAATTCCATCTTCTAATTCTATACAAACCATATCAGCTCCTGAAGCCAAGGCTTTTGGAAACATCTCTGGTTGAAGACCTGGTGTAAATATAAAGCTACGTCTAACCCTTAGTTTATTTAAGTCCATTAAATTTTTATTTCTTATAATTGTTAATGATATGATATTATATTTTACTAGAAATAAAAATGAACAATAAGGTCTTCATCTCATGTGCAGTTACAGGATCTGGTGATACAGCAAGTAAACATCCTGATTTACCTAAAACTCCAGAGCAAATTGCAAAAGCAGCAATAGAGTCTGCTAAAGCTGGTGCTGCAATTGCCCATATCCATGTCAGAGAGGAAGATGGAACTCCAAGTAGAAGACTCGAGCTTTATAAAGAAGTGGTTGACAGAGTGAGATCATCTGAAACTGATGTAATTCTTAATCTCACGACAGGCATGGGTGGTGATTTAGATATCGGCCAAGGCAAGAACCCTTTAGACTTTGGTCCAATGACAGACATGGCAAATGTAATGGAAAGAATTGCTAATGCAGAACAATTTCTTCCAGAAATATGCACACTTGATTGTGGAACCTTAAATTTTGGAGATAGTTCAGTTATCACAGTCAACACACCTAACGATTTAAGAAAAGCTGCAAAAAAACTTCAAGAAATAAAAGTTAAACCTGAAATAGAAGCTTTTGATTTAGGAAATATGTGGTTTGGTGCTCAATTATATAAAGAGGGATTATTAAGTGATCCACCTCTTTTTCAAATGTGTTTAGGAATTCCATGGGGAGCACCGGCAACACCATTAGCTATGCAAGCGATGAAAGATATAATGCCTAAAGAAGGTATATGGTCAGGTTTTGCAATATCTAAAAACGAAATGCCATATGTTGCTCAAACTGTAGTGATGGGAGGTAACCCAAGAGTTGGTTTAGAGGATAATTTATATTTATCCAAAGGTAAATTAGCAACCAATCCTCAATTAGTTGAGAAAGCTATAAGGATCGTCACAGATCTTGGTGTAGAGATTATGTCACCTTCAGAAACAAGAGAAAAATTAAAGCTTGTAAAACACAAGTAATGTCAAAAATTAAAACTGTAGGAATAGTTGGAACTGGTGTCATAGGAACCGGATGGATAATAAGGAATTTAGCTCACAACAAGATTGTTCATGTATATGATCAAAACAAAAATCTCAAAAACTATGTTTTAAAAGAAATAAAAAGAACTTCAAAAAGTATAAAAAAACTTTTTGGAAAAAAAATTTTAATTAAAAATTTAAAATTCTTTAATTCTTTGGAAAAGGCTCTTTCAAATGTGGATTTTGTTCAAGAAAGTGTATTAGAGAATTATAAAGTTAAAACTGATTTAATCCAAAAAATCTCTAAATATGTAAAATCAAATGTAATTATTTCTTCAAGTTCGTCAGGACTTTTGCCCTCTAAAATTTTTTCTAAGTGTAAAAATCCTCAAAGAGGCATAATTGGACATCCATTTAATCCAGCGTATTTATTGCCAGCAGTTGAAATAGTTCCTGGAAAAAAAACTACAAGAAAGTTTCTTTCAGATGCAAACAAATATTACAAATCAATCTCAATGAGGCCAATCATGCTCAAAAAAGAATTACCAGGTTATTTATCGGATAGACTTCAAGAGGCATTGTGGAGAGAGGGTCTACATATTATTAATGAAAATTATGCGACAACACAGGAATTAGATCGTGCAATAGAAGATGGACCAGGTCTTAGATACTCAATAATGGGCACCTTTTTAACCTTTCATCTTGCTGGAGGTAATGCAGGAATGAAACATATGTTAAAGCAATTTGGTCCAGCCTTAAAATTGCCTTGGACAAAATTAAAAGCTCCAAAGTTAACAAATAAATTATCTTATAAACTTATATCAGGCACAAAAAAACAAGCTAAAGGTAAATCAATTAATATGCTTTCAAATATTAGGGACCAATATTTAGTTGATGTATTAAAAATTAGAAAAAAATATGAGAATAAAATTAGAAATTGATGAAAGAAAAAATTTTTATAAATAAAACTGGTGGATGTATCTGTGGAAATATAACATTTAAGGTTAAGCTTGATGAAGTCCCTTTAGTTTTCAATTGTCATTGTATTGATTGCAGAAAAAAAATAGGAGGAATAATGACAATTATACTACTTAGAGATGGAGCAATAGATATAGATAAGTCTAAATTAAAAATTTATGAACATGAAGGTGGCAGTGGTAATAAAATTAAAAAACATTTTTGTGGGAAATGTGCTGCTCCTATTTTAACTTATGTAGAAAAGTATAAAAAATACTATTTATATGCAGGTTTACTAGACGATATTAGTTTTTTAAATAAAGCAGAGAACATACACTATAAAGAGTCTCATTTTCCATTTATGGAAATAAGCGAAAAAAATATTAAAGTTTAAATACTAATGCATTCTTAAAGTATTGCCGTCTACAGCAATTACTTGTCCCGATATCCTTGGCGCATCATTCGAAATTAAAAAGCTACAAATCCTTCCAATATCCTCTTCATAAACCCAGGTATTCATTGAAGTCATTGAAACAAATTCTTTTTCTATTAATTTTTTTGAAACATTTAAAAACTTCGATTTATCCCTTATAACTCTACCCATTCTATCTCCCTTAATTGTTCCAGGACAAATAGCGTTTACTCTAATTTTAAATTTTCCTAGTTCCATTGCCAGTGTTTTGGTTATGCCAACAACTGCCCACTTACTTGCACAGTAAGGAGATCTTAATGGAAATCCAAATATTCCTGCGGTTGATGATAAATTTATTATAGCTCCACCTTTATTTTTTTTTAGCAATGGAATTGAATATTTTGAAAAATAAAAATGGCTAATAACGTTAACTTTTAATGTATTTTCCCAATCCTTACTTTTTAATTTTTCAAGTGTCCCAGTTGGTCCAGCAATTCCAACATTATTTATTAAAGCATCAATCTTTTTTGTTTTTTTTAATATTTTGTTAAAAAAATTTTTTACTTGGTTTTCATCTGAGGCATCGCACTGAAATACAAATAATTTTTTATTATTGAGCTTGTGTTTCTTGCACTTATTCAGAAAAGTTGGATTGATATCACAAAGATATACTATTGCACCTTTATCTAAAAATATTTTTGCCGAACTCCATCCAATACCCGAACCTCCTGCGGATATGATTATTTTTTTATTTTTTAAGGTTATGCTCATTTTTAATTTTAAAAGATAATTCAAACTGTCAAATCTTCCAACTATTAATATGTCAACTAATAATTGAATTGAGCATTAAATTATTTTATATTGATATTGATTATGAACTCAATTTCAAAAATCTCAAAAAACGGGACTTATCTTCAAGTAATTTGGGATGACGGGAAAGAGAGTAAATTTAATTATATGTGGCTTAGAGATAATTGCCCTACAGCACACGATAAAGATTCTAGGCATCGAATGTTTAATATTTTAGATGTATCAGAAAATATAAACCCAAAAAAATATAATCTTAATAGCGATGGTAAATTAGAAATAGAGTGGAGTGAGGGAAATCATGTAAGCCATTATGATATTAGTTGGCTTAGAGAAAATTGTTACACAATTAAAAATAACGAAGAATACAAATCACCTTATCAATTATGGGATGGCAGTTTAGAAAAAAATATTCATAGTATATATATAGATCACAATGAAATTATATCTTCCGAAGAGGGATTAGTTAAATGGTTAGAGCTTCTTCATTATAAAGGAATAGCAATAGTTTATAATGCTCCAGTAGAAAAAAATTCAGCGTTCCCTGTTTTAAACAGAATTAGTCACACAAGAGAGACATTTTTTAAAACACCTTTTGAAGTTATAAATATACCAAAACCGAATAACTCAGCTTATACAGCTCATGCACTTCAAAATCATATGGATTTACCATGGTTTGAAAACCCTCCTGGATATCAATTTTTGCATTGTTTAGTTAATTCAGCAAAAGGTGGTGACTCATCAGCAGTAGATGCATTCGCTGTTGCAGAATATTTAAAGAATAACGACAGAGACACGTTTGATACACTAACAAAAATACCTTTAAAGTTTAGAGACAAAGATTACACACAAGAAGCTCATAGAAGCTTTTATGGCACTGCAATAAGTCTAACAAAAGATGGTGATTATAATGATGTTAGATTTAGTACTGCAACCATGGATGCATTAGATTGTCACCCAGATCAAATGGATAAAGTTTATAAATCTCATCATAAATTTGGAAAACTTTTACACGATGACAAATTTCAAATTAAATTTAGGCTAAGACCAGGAGATATATATACTTTCAATAATAGAAGAGTGCTTCATGGAAGAACTGAATTTGATCCAAATTCAGGACACAGACACTTACAAGGTTATTACATGGATAGAGATGAAATTGTGGGTAGATTAAATTATCTTAAGAAATAAAAAAAAGGGCTTTGAAAATCAAAGCCCTTTTTATCTAATTTATTTTAGAGTTATTATGGAAGCCAACTTTTCCATTTATCTGGATTATTGTCTAACCACTCATTAACAACTTCTTTTACATCTCTTTTCTTAATATCAACTTCAACTAACATTTTAGCTTGGTCAATATTTTGTAAAGACATTTTTTCAAAGAACTTTTTAGCATCAGCATGTTCTGCGCTAGCAAAAGTAGCTGGGTTTCCGTAGTTCATCGTATAATCTTTAGCCCAACCAGTTGCTGGCCATGCAGCAGTTCCACAATCTTTCCAGTTATTTGCTTCAGTGAAGCTTTCACAATTTTTGTGTTCTGGAAGTTGTACACCAACCATATCATACTCACCAAAGAACCAATGTGGTGACCATAGATAAAGTAGGAATGGCTCTTTTCGCATGTAAGCAGCTTTTGCTTCTGCGATTGCAGCAGCCTCTGTTCCAAGTTCATCAGCTTGGAAGTCTATTCCTAAAAGATCAAGTCTTTTTTGGTCATGACAGTTCCAACCTGCAACCGGACATCCAATAAGTCTACCTTTCTTACCACTTTCAATTGTTGCAAATTTTGCTTTGTGTTTATTTAAGTCTTTCCAAGTTTTAATACCTAGTTCTTCAGCAGCATATCTTGGTATCCAGTAGTCTGACATACCGATTATTCCTGCTGTTCCAAGTAAGTCTACACTTCCATCACCATTGTATGTTCCAACGACTTTACCTTCGTATATTAAGTCCTCTTTTAACATAACAGTGTCAGCTTCAGCGTAACTTGGCCAACTTTCGCAAGCGAAGTCTAATTCACCTGCAGCGATTGCTTCCCATAAACCAGTTCCTGAAGGAAATACAGTTTGTTTAATTTTGTATCCCATTTCTCTTTCAAGAATTGCTACGGCAACTTCGCACGTAATTATCCCACCAGTCCAATCTGCTATAGCTGCGTGAAGTCTTTTGGCTGCATTGGCTTGACCAAAGCTTCCAATTAACAGAGCTACAGAAAGAATTAGTGCTGATATCTTTTTTGATAACTTCATTTATTTCCTCTCTTTTTAATTAATTAAAAACACATTTTAGATCAAAATGTATTGGTATGTAAACCACACAAATAGTACTATTTGTCTTAGCTTATTAAGCCTAAAGCTTCTCTTTGTTTCTTAGTCCACGCAAGTGTAATTCTATCAATAATAATAGCCAGTAATACTATTCCGATACCAGCTGCTAATCCTCTTCCAGTATCTGATCTCGCAAGACCATTAAATACTTCTAAACCTAAACCCTTACCACCAATAAGTGGTGTAACTATTTGCATAGCAAAAGCCATAATTACAGTCTGATTAAATCCAATAACTAAACTTGGAATAGCTAAAGGAAATTTAACTTTATTTAATGTTTGAATAAGTGTTCCGCCAAATGATCTCGATACTTCAGAGTAAGTACCAGAAACCTGTGTTAAACCTAGTGATGTTAATCGAATTATTGGTGGAATTGAATATATTACAGTTGCAAGAACAGCTGACACTGTTCCACCACCAAAAAACATTAGAACAGGAATTAAATAACAGAAATAAGGAAGTGTTTGCATTGCATCCAACACAACGTTCTGAATATTTCTAAATCTTTCATTGTAAGATGCAATTATTCCAAGAGGAACTCCTATAACAAAACACAACACAACAGACACAAGTACTGATGATAAAGTTATCATTGATTGTGTCCATATTCCACATGCACCGATAAATAGAAGAAGGACCGCAGTAATTATTGCAAATCTTATTCCAACAGTTACATAACCTAAAGCCGAAAATACTGCTAATGTATACCACCAAGGTATTTGAGTTAGAAAAACATCCAAAGGTCTTAACAAATTTAAATAAACAAAAGCTCTTAAACCTTTTGCAAAAGAAATAAATCCTGGATTTACAGTCAAGCTTTCCACTGCATTAGTAATTGGTTGTCTTATTGATAATTTCCATTCTTTTGGAAATGTTCCTATTTCTAAAAAGTAATGATCAATAAATGCAATTAGAAATAAAACTAAAAAATAAGGAATAACATAATATCTTTTGCTAATAAATTCACCGATGTTTTCTGCTGTAGATTTATTAAAAATTGAAACTACGACTTTAAATACTGTTGCTATAGCAGATGTAACTGTTTGACATATGATTTTTAAAATTTTATTTCCAAAACTTAATGGCATTTCTAAAATTTTTGCGATTTGATATTTTTCCCAACTTTGAGGAAGTAAATAAAATCTTTGAACATCTGAAGGAAGTCTTTCTTTATCTTTGCTAAACGCTAAACTAAATCTATCAAACATTATCGCCATAAATAAAATACATAGCCCACCTTCCATTGCCCAGCCAACATCCAATCTTCTTATTGCTTGCCAAACTTGACCACCAATACCTTCGGCACCTATAAAACATGCAAGAACTACTAATGCCAATGCCATCATTATTACTTGGTTAATACCCATCATTATACTTGGTAAAGATAATGGAATTTTAATTTTAAATAACAGCTGAAGTTTACTTGAACCAAATGAAGTTGCAGACTCTATAGTTTGAGCTGGAACTTGCCTTATGCCAGTATTCGTCAATCTTATTATTGGAGGCATCGCATATATCATGGTAGCTAATATTGCTGGCGCACCTCCAATCCCAAAAAAAAATAATGCTGGGAATAAATACACAAATGCTGGCATGACTTGCATAGTATCTAATACTGGCTTCATGAAATTTTCAAATCTATTACTTTGTGAACACAAGACACCCAGTATAAATCCAAAAAATACACACAATAAAACTGATAGACCCATCAATGCAACTGTTTGTAAGGATGGTTCCCACATTCCTGTTGCTCCCCAAAAATAAACTACAAATGAAGAGTAAATTCCCAATCGCAATCCACCTGCAATTATGCAGGGTATAACAATTATTGCAGCTATCAAAATCCAAGGAGACTCAAGCAAAAAGTCTTCTAAAAAATAATAAGTTTCTTTTATATAGCTTGCTATAATTTTAGTGACCCATCTGTAATTTTTTTTTAAATAATCTTCTCCATCGTTCACCCAAGCTGTAAATGTAAATTTATCAGTGACTTCTTTAGGAAATTTTGAAGGCCCTTCACTTTGAGTAGATAGCCAGAGTGCTACCAAAAAAACAACTCCAATAATTACATAAGTTATTATGTTTTTTGATTGATTTGATTTATCTATTAAATCAGTTCTAGTAGCCATGTCTACAAGTTAAAATAAATAATTTTACATTTAAAGTAAAATATTGTCTATTTTTGGGGTAATATTATTTATTAAAAATGGCTGTAGAACAAAAAATCACTTGTACAAATATATGGAAGTTATTTGGACCAGACGAAAAAAGAATTATTAAAAACCTTGATAAAAATTTAAGTATTAAGGAAGTTCAAGAAAAGACAGGACATGTTGTTGCTGTAAAAGATGTCAGTTTCTCAATTCAAAAAGGTGAAACATTTGTAGTAATGGGATTATCTGGTAGTGGAAAATCAACACTAGTGAGATGCATTTCGAGATTGATTGAACCAACAGCTGGCATAGTGAAAATGGATGATGTTGAAGTTACAAAAATGAGTGCAAGTGAATTATTAGAATTAAGAAGAAATAAAATGAGCATGGTTTTCCAACATTTTGGTTTATTTCCTCATAGAACAGTCCTAGAAAATATTGGTTATGGATTAGAAGTAAGGGGAACAAAAAAAGATATAAGAACAGAAAAGTCAATGGAAGTTTTAAAAATGGTTGGCTTAGATGGTTGGCATAATAATTATCCAAGAGAATTATCTGGAGGTATGCAGCAAAGGGTAGGACTTGCAAGAGCACTAGCTGTGGATCCTGAAATATTAATTTTTGATGAACCTTTTTCAGCATTGGATCCTTTGATTAGAAGAGAGATGCAAGATGAGCTTTTAAAGATCCAAGAAAAGCTTCAAAAAACTATGGTATTTATAACTCACGACTTTTTAGAGGCAATTAAAATGGGAGACCACATTGCAATCATGAAAGATGGAGAAGTTTCTCAAGTGGGTACACCTGAAGAAATTGTATCTAATCCGAAAGATCAATATGTTAAAGACTTTTGTGAAGATGTTCCTAAATATAAAGTATTAAGTGCAGGCAAAGTTATGAGAACTGAGTGCTGCAATGAAACAAAAAATTTATTTGAGAATGGAAAAGATAATATTTTAGATAATTCTAAAATTGAAAATTTGATAGATAGGCTAATTGATAATGATAAAACTTATCCAGTAGTTTGTAATGAAAGTGGAAAGCTATTAGGTGAAATAGACAGAGTAATAGTCATGAAATCTATGAGATCAAATCAATAAATTTGCTTATTACCTTCTATTGATTTCTTTTTAATATTATCTCTCCATATAATAATCATACCAGCAAAAATAATTACTATTACTCCAGGAAATAGTTGGCTCCATGGAGCTTCATTAAAAAAAATCCAACCAAGAATAAAAGATGACGGTATCCCAAGATACTCAAATGAAGCTATTTTACTTGCTGAAATTAAACGGTAAGAATAAATAAACAATATTGCTGCTGTACCACCCAAAACTCCAGTCATTGTCATCAAAATAAAATCTTTAAAATTTTTAATTTCAACATGTCCTGTAGTTACAAAAAATAAAAGTAAACCACCAATGACATTAAATATTAATGTGTATAACTGAATTTTTGCAGTTGAATGATTGCCTTGAATGAATTTTAAAATTATGACAGTGAAAGCCCATGCTATAGCGGTTAGAATTGGAAAAATTGAGTACAAACTAAAAATTTCACTTGTTGGTTTCATTATCATAACTACACCAACAAAACCAATTATAACTGCTGACCATCTGTAAATACCAATTTTTTCACTCAATAAAATTATTGATAGTATTACTATGAAGAAAGGTGATGAAAAGGTTAGCGTCATTGCTGTTGCAAATTCCAGATTTACTACTGAGATAAAAATGAATACATTCATAGAGAGAAAACATATTCCTCTCAAACAACTCAATATCAAAAACTTATTTCCTAAGTTTTTGAATATTGTTGAAAATTCATTTGTGAATAAGATCAATAATAACAAAGGTATAATTGCTGCTACATTTCTAAATAAAGTTAATTGAATTATTGAGTATTCATCACCTAAAAATTTAATAATAACCATGTAAAGATCTATACATAAAATTGCTAAGAGCATTGTAGCAATTGCTAAATATGTTTTTTTTAGATCTGTTTTTTCAGATGAAATTTTCATTTAATAATATTGAAATTAGTATAAGTTTTTAAAATATTATGCAAAATTTTAAGCTTAATGAAGAATTTTTATTAAATAATCAGGATTGGACATTCCCAACTTTTACAGCTTATGGACCTGGAAGATTTAAAGAAATTGGAAAGTTTTGTAAAAATTTTAAAATAAATAATGCATTAATCGTTACTGATAGTGGTAGTGTAAATTTACCATTTATAAGTGATTTACAAAATTTACTTAATGACTCAAAAATCAAATCAGATATTTATTCAAATATATCGCCAAATCCTAGAGATGATGAAATAGATTCTGGATGTAAAAAATTTCGTGAAGGCAATCATGATGCAATAATTGCAATAGGCGGTGGAAGTGCAATGGATGGAGGAAAAGCAATTTCTCTTACAGTTGATAGCGGTGTGCCGTTATGGGATTTTGAATTTGAAAAAGAGCCACCAAAACTAACTATGGAAAATCCTTTTCCAAAAATAATTACTATTCCAACTACAGCAGGAACAGGTGCTGAAACTGAAGTTACTGCCATGGTCACTCATCTTGAAAAAGGAATGAAATTTTGTTTATGGCATCCAGATGCCCGACCATGTTTAGCTTTAGTAGATCCAGAGCTAACTTTAAAATTACCGGCTAATCTTACTGCTTGGACCGGTATAGATGCAATGATACATGCAATTGAAGGTTATAGTGTTCCTATGTTTCATCCACTTTGTGATGGTTCTGCATTAGAAAGTTTAAATTTAATTTCAAAATCACTTTATGCAGCTGTCGAAGAACCTGATAATCTTTTAGCAAGAGGAGGAATGATTATAGGATCTTATTTGGGTGGAATAGCTTTCTTAAAAGGTCTAGGTTTAGTTCATGCAATTTCGCACATGGTTGGTGCTGAATATAATACTCATCATGGATTGACTAATGCAATTATACTTCCTGCAGTCATGAAATATAATTTACCTGGATTAGAAGAAAAAGTAAAAAGAATGTCAGAGGCCATGCAATTTGAAAACCATTCAATTGAAAGTTTTCAAGACAACTTAAATATAATTCTAGATAGATTAAAAATCCCTAAAGGATTAAATGAATTAGGAGTGCCAGAAGATTGCCAAGAGAGAATAGCAAAGAAATCAATGTTAGACCAAGCTTATGGACAAAATCCTAAAAAGGCATCATTAGATGAGGTCAAGACTTTAGTTTTAGAGAGTATTAGACAAGCAAGATAGGTTTAATTAAGTGCTTGAGAATTTTTCTGTCCATCAAATAATTTCAAAAATAAAAAAAAGAGAAATTAAAATAGTAGAGGTACTAAATTTCTATTTAGATAGAATAAAAAAATTCAATCCAAAATTAAATGCTATTATTTCACATATAGATGAAACAAAAATTACTGAAGAAGCAAAATTAAAAGATGAAAATTTTAATAGTCATAATGACAAAGATGATATTTATGGACTTCCAATTGCTGTTAAAGAATTATTTGATATTAAAAATGAGGTAACATGCTATGGGTATAAAGAGTTATTAAAAAATATACCAAAAAAGGACTCTTTATTAGTAGATAATTATAGAAAAAACACAATTTTAATTGGTAAAACAAATCTCTCTGAATTTGCTGTTGGTTGTCATACTACTAACAGAGTTTATGGAGCAACTTCAAATGTTTATGATCATAGTAAGTCAGCGGGAGGGTCTTCTGGTGGTGCAGCAGCAGCTGTTGCAGCAAATTTAATTCCTTTTGCAGATGGCACAGATATGATGGGATCTTGTAGAAACCCAGCAGCATTTGCAAATATTTATGGATTAAGACCAACACCTGGTGCGATTGCAGAAGATAGATTTGAAATTAAAAATTTAAAAGATTTTCCTTTAATATCTACAACTGGATGTTTTGCTAGGACTCCCAATGACATGGAATTTTTATTTAACTATATAAAAGGGAAGAATGTAAAGGATAAATTATCTTTCGATCTTGAAGATATAAATATTAAAAAACTTTCAGATTTAAAAATTGGATGGTGCATTGATCTAAACGAACAATATAAGTATGAAGATGGAATCATCGACTTATGTGAAAATATTTTAAAAAAATTACAATCAAATAATTTAAATATTGAAGATTTAAAAACTGAAATTAATTCAGAAGAATTGTGGTATTCTTGGACAATATTAAGAGCCAAATTTTTGTATGAAAACTTTTTGTTATATAATTTAAAAAATTTAAATGAATTACCTTCTCAAGCATATTGGGAATATGAAAAAGGGAAAAGCATCAAAACAAACGATGTTTTAAAAGCAATAGAAATAAGAAATAAATATATGGATAAAATACAAAACCTATTTAAACATTATGATTTTTTAGCATTACCTTCGGCTCAACTATTTCCTTTTGAAAAGAACCTAAACAATCCAGAATTTATCAATGATAATAAAATTGACACTTATCATAGATATATGGAAGTCTATACATTATCAAGTTTGCTTGGTTTGCCAACTATATCTATTCCAGTTGGTTTTAATAATAAAAGGCTACCAATGGGAATGCAGATTATAGCAAATGTTAAAGAAGATAATAAACTAATTAACTTTGCCAAATCTTATGAAGAAATTTTTAACTTTTCAAAATTTAAACCAGAATTAACGGAATAATAATGACCAGACACCCTCATCATTTTAAAATTTCATTTGCATTAGCTATTGCTGCTGGTTCATGGGGAATTTATTGGTTACCTCAAAGAATACTAGAAGATGGAGGTTTGACTGGTGGCTGGGGAACAATATCCCAAATGGTGGTTGGAATATTAATATTATCACCAGTCGCAATTTGGAGAGTTATAAAAGGAAAGTCTATTGGATTGGAATTTCCTCTGACTGGTTTTTTTGTTGGAAGCGGATTTGTTTGTTATGCTCTTAGCTTTCTTCTTACTGATGTAGTTAAAGCATTAATCATGTTTTACATGATACCTGTTTGGACAACAATATTTGAAATTATATTTTTAAAAAAGAAATTTGGTTGGAAGAGGGTAATCACATTAGGTTTGGCACTAGGAGGTTTATGGATTGTATTCAGTCAAGAAAATATAATCCCACTACCTCAAAATGCAGGGGATTGGTTGGCTCTTGCTGGAGGTGCACTATTTGGTGCTGGTTTAATTAGAATGGAAATAATTAAAACAGATGGAGTCTTTCCAATTATATTCACATTCTTTTTTTATGGAGGTTTAGCCAGTATACCTATTGGGTTATTCTTAGTAGATTATTTAGGACCAGTTCCATCAGTGGAGGTTATCATGTCAATGTCCACTTTTTTATTACTTATCTCGATATTTTATTTTATTCCTACAGGAGTAATAATCTTTTGGGCTCCAAGCAAACTAGGAGCCGGCTTATCATCTATTTTATTTTTAGCTGAAATAATTGTTGGTGTTGTTAGTGCTAGTATTTTAACAAATGAACCTTTTGGTTGGAGAGAAACAATAGGTAGTATTCTAATAATTCTTGGTGGTGTAATTGAAGTTGTATATGTTCCAAAGTCAGAGAAGAAATTAGCATAATGGATATTAATGAATTATTGAAATCAAAAAAAAAAGTCTTCTTAGATGGTGGAACAGGCTCAGAAATTCAGAGACTTGGCGGAACTATGGGACCAGCTTTTTCTGGTTTAGCAAATGTTTTCTCACCAGAAATAGTAATCAAAGTACACGAAAGTCATATAAACGCCGGATGTGATATGATAACAACCAATACTTTTGGAACTGCAAGGCATTGTCTTGAGCCTTCAAATTTAGGAGATCAGACTATAAAAATTAACATTGATACAGTTAAGTTAGCAAGACAAGCGGTCAAAAATTCTGGAAAAAAAATTAAAATTGCAGGAAGCATGTCAACATATTTAGCTTTGGCTGAAAATGAATTTAGACCTGACACAAAATATGTACCATCATTTGCAAAAGAAGAAAAAAATTATAAAGAACAAGCGAAGGTATTAAAAGAAGAGGGAGTCGAAGTGCTTATTCTTGAAATGCTTTTAGATATTGACCATGCTAAAATTTTGCTTAATGCAGCTTTGGAAACAGGTTTACCTGTCTGGGTTGGATTAAGTTGCTGCATAAGTAAGTTTGATGAAACTGTAGTAGGTAGAAATTTTAGAGCTGAAAAAGAGAGATCTATTATATATGACCCTTTAAAATATCCTGACGTGCCAAAATTCCTTCCTGAAGATAAAATTATAAATTTCGCTGAAATAATTAATTCACTCAAATCTATCGGTGGAGATGTTTATGGCATTATGCATAGTTGGTTTATTGATACAAAGGAGGGAATGAAAGTTTTAAAATCAAATTGGAATGGGCCAATTATGTTCTATCCAGAAATTCATAAATTTGACACGAGTACTATGCAAGCATTAATAACTGAAAATGAAATTGAATTTGTTGATAAGTGTTCTGAGTTAATAGACGATCAGGTAAAAATTATTGGGGGTTGTTGTGGCGTCACAGATAAACATTTAAAATCCTTGATAACAAGATTTTCTTAAATTAGTAATCTTTACTAATTATTTGGTCTATCATATTTACCATATCTTTTTTATATTTTTCATTTGTTGCAGATTTAGTCTCTAAGACAGAAAAAAATGCAGCAACAACTTTTGTTTTCAAATTTATTCCTAAAAATTGGCCCCCATACCCAGAGTGACCAATCCAGTTACCGCATTTCATTAATGAATTAACATAACAGACAAATTTATCTTTAGATAATTGAATGTATTTGGGTCCCTCACTATTAATAGTTTTACTCAAAAAAGTTTTAGAACCAATATTTTTTCCATTTATACCTTTTCCAAACCTAGAAAAAAGTAAACCCATTCTTAAAAAATCTCTTGTAATTAAACTTCCGCCTCCAGACATCCACGGTGTTCCAAATCTATCTGTTCCTATATACAATCCTTCTTCAAATCCTGTTGCTTCAACTGTTTCCAACAGCCATTGTCTTAAACTTTTTTTACTTACTTTTTCTACAATTAGTCCAATAACATCGGTATTAGCTGATTTATAATGCGCCAGATCGGTATAATTTTTTAAATCTCTGCTTTTTAAAGATTTAATTGAATTTAAATATTGTTCCTGGCTTTGAATGTTTTTGCCTTTAATCGGCAGTCTCCATCCCCCCACAGGCTCATGTAAAAATGAAGACGAATAAGCTTTTGTATAATCTTCGCTATATAGATTTACAATGTTCATGTCTAAAACGTCTTTTACCTTTGCATTTGCATAACCACTACCAATTTTTGGCAAGTAAAATGAAATTTTCTTATTTAAGTTAATTAGTTTTCTGTCTATCAGCTCTCCCACAAATAAATGTATAAACATTTTTGTAATTGACATAATTGTTTGAGGCTGATTTGTAGAAAAGTCCTTTGCGTACTGCTCGAATAAAATATCCTGATCTTTACCAACTATTAAAGAGCAAAAAGCTTTATTTTTAGTTACCTTTTTTACTAAAGATAATTTACCAATTCTCTTATTAATTTTTTTTTTTAATTTTAAAACAAAATCTGATCTAAGGTATATTCCATATCTATTAATTTTATATAAATTTCTAAAACCCAACCTCCTTTTATTTGGGAGATTCCATTGAGCTTTATTATCTTTTCTTGTAACTAATTCTGGATTTTTTTCTGAAATAATTTTTTTCAAATTAGTACTTTTTATCCAAACTTAAGAGATTTATTTTTCTCGTACTTTTGATGATAGCCTTCTGCTTTACAATAGTTTTTTTCTTTGGAAACTTTTGTAGTAACTTTTCCATCTAATTTCTCATTCATTTCTTTTAAAATTTTCTCTGCTGTATTTTTTTCATTATCATTATTATAAAATATCTCAGAGCGATATTGAATTCCTACATAAGTTCCTTGTCTATTCTTTTGAGTTGAGTCATGGAGTTTAAAAAATAATCTGACCATGTCTTCATAACTTAAAATATTTTCATCATATTGAACTTTGACTACTTCTATGTGACCTGTATCCCCACCACAAACTGCTTTGTAAGTAACATTAGGATCATCACCTCCGCAATAACCACATTCGGTAGATAATATTCCTTTTATACCATCGTATTTAGTTTCGTCCCAAAAACAACCAATACCACCAATAAAAGTTTTCATAATTTTACAATATATTATTACTTCAAAATTGAAACAGCTTTTATCTCTTCAACTCCTATACCACAACAACCACCAACAATTTTTACACCTTTGCTAAACCATTTTTTTGCAACTTCCAAATAATCATTGGGTGAAAAATCATCCACAAACTTCCAATTTGGTTTTTCGTAATAGCCTTTGTTAGGGTATGCACCAATAACTCCATTATAATTTTTTAATGCAGTATCTAAAGCTGCACTTGTTGTTTTAATATCTGAGTGAGCAATTAAAATTGGCCCCTTATGTAATTTACTAAAATTTTTCAACGATACTTCTAAATCCTCATAAATTTCAGTTTTATTCTTCACATCATCATAACCAAGTGTAATATTTTTTGTATTCTGATCTATTACACAGGAAATAGAAAGCCAAACAGGTAACTTTATATTTGAAGAACACTCAAGCATAGTCTCCACTATTTCTGCTTGAGATGTCATTGCTTCTAAAATTATTAAATCAACACCCTCATTTGATAAAATTTTAATATGTTCATTAAAACATGGCTTCATGTTCTTTGTTCCAAGTTTAAGAAAACTTCCATAACTCGAAACACTTCCTGCTAAACAGATGTTCTTTTTTGAATTATTAATTGCTTGTTTTGCAATTTGAACTGCTTGTTTATTAAATAATTCAATTGAGTCTTCATATCCGTGTTTTCTAAGAGAAATTGGAGTTGTAGCATAAGTATTTGTTGTAATAACATCAGCACCTGCATCAATATAATTTTCATGAACCTCTTTTAGAAATTCTGGGCTATCTACTGAACATTTTCCACACCAGAGGTTTTGATCCATTTTAGCTCCTTTTTTTTCAAGCTCAGCACCTATACCTCCATCAAGTAAAATAATTTTTCCTTCATTGATTTTTTCTTGAATTAAATTGTAAGACATTAATTGTTTGTGAAAGCACAAATTTTATTATTATCAAGATCTCGAATATAAGAATAGTAAACTCCAGAACCTTCTGGTCTTTCACCTCCAGCTCCTTCACTTTTTCCACCTGCCTTAAGTCCAATCTCATGAAACTTATCAACTATATCTCTAGATGATGTAATAAATGAAACTTGCGTTCCATTTCCATTAGTTGCCTCTTTCATATTGACAGGTTTGGTCACATAAAACTCTATAGTTCCATCGCCATTTTTTTCTGTGTAACCAGCGCAAACTTCATCTTTATAATTTCTTTCTAGATTTAAAACTTTTAAGACTTCATCATAAAAAATTATTGCTTTTTCTAAGTTATTGGTTCCTACCATTACATAACCAAGCATTTTAATTTTTCCATTCAGTAATAGTTTTTACCTCTAGATATTCATGCAATCCCCAGGTTCCACCTTCACGTCCATTTCCAGATTGTCTATACCCACCAAAAGGAGTCCCAGAGTCAGCTGCTTTATGATTTACATACACAATTCCGGACCTTAATTTTTTTGAGACTCTTTTTGCCTTTTCATTATCCTCTGTTTGTAAATAGTTTCCTAATCCATATTCTGTATCATTTGTAATTTGGATAGCTTCTTCTTCATTTTCAAAAGGAATAATCGACAATACTGGTCCAAATATTTCCTCTTTAGCAATTCTCATATTATTATTAACATCAGTGAATACTGTTGGTTTAATAAAATAACCTTTCTTTAGATCTTCAGGTTTGTCAGGACCACCTGCTACTAAAGTAGCACCTTCTTCAATTCCACTATTTATTAAACTTTGAATTTTATCAAATTGAGTTTTTGAAATTACAGGCCCAATATGGTCACCAGCTTTTGAAGCAAGATCAACTTTAATTTTATTTGCTTCATCTGCAGCCTCTTCAACAGCTCTTTTATAAATTGATTTTTCAACAAGCATTCTAGTTGGGGCATCACAGGATTGACCTGAATTACTCATTACGTTTCTAATACCATCTCTGACTGCATCAGGATATGCATCAGCAAAAACAATATTTCCACCTTTACCACCAAGTTCAAGACAAACTCTTTTTATAGTTTCAGCAGCATTCTTTGTAATTAATTTTCCAGCTCTAGTAGATCCTGTAAATGAGACCATATCAACATCAGGATGTCCTGACAGGTCAGTTCCAACACCAGGCCCATCACCATTTACCAAATTAAATACTCCAGCTGGAAATCCAGCCTCATCTATCATCTCTGCAAATAGCATTCCTGACAATGGTGCAATTTCAGATGGTTTAAGTACCATTGTACACCCAGTAGCAAAAGCTGGAATTACTTTTAAAGCAATTTGATTTATAGGCCAATTCCAAGGTGTAATTAATCCACAAACTCCAATTGGCTCATATACAATATGATTAGTAGATCCTTTATCAAAACCTGGTTCGAATTCGAATTCTTTTAATCTTTTTATAAAGTCTTCGATATGACCTGCGCCAGAAGATGTTTGATTAGCTGAACACCAATCTTTAGGACAACCAAGCTCTGTAGTAATAGCATCAGTCATATCATCCCATCTAGAATTATAAATTTTTAATAATTTTTCTAATAAATTTAACCTTTCTTCTTTTGAAGTTTCTTTCCAAGTCTCAAATGCAGATTTTGCTGCTTTGACTGCAGCATTTGTATCATCAGAACTTCCAAGACTTATAATTGCACAAACTTCTTCTGTTGATGGATTAATAACTTCACATTCATTCTTGTTTACTGGCTCAACCCATTCGCCATTGATATAAAATTTTTTTTTATCGAGCATTTATATTTCAAAATTAATTTTTCTTATTATACGTTTATTTACTATAACCATTCAAGAAATTAGATACAGTTTTTAAATTTTAATGATTAATCAATATGTGGTGGTATATTGTATTTATGAAATCACAAAAAATAGAACCAAAGTTTGAAAATAACCAAAATCCACGTATTGGACTTATCGCTTTAGCAACCGATCTAGTGATTGAAAAAGATTTTATAAGTGTAATTAAAGATAAAAAAATAGATTTTTTTGTAAATAGAATAGAATGTTATAATCCCTTAACCAAAGAGAATTTGATCAAAATGTCAGAGAATATTACTCAAGTAACAAGAGATATCTTGCCAGAGCAAAAATTAGACTGTGTTGTATATGCTTGTACATCAGGAACTATTGCAGCAGGGTACGATAATATTAAAAATAAAATACAAGCAGCAAAACCTGAGGCAAAACTTTCAACACCAAGTACAGCAGCTTTGAAAGCATTGAAAAAATTAAATATTAAAAAACTTTCTATATTCACACCTTATAGTAAAAAAGTTAACGATGATGTTGTTGATTATTTTAAATCATCTGGTTTTGAAATCACCTCAAATTCATACTTTGATATTCATTCTGACATGGAGATTGGTAAAGTAGATCAAAATTATCTGTTTGATGTGCTAATAAATTTAGATGTAAGTGAGGCAGATGCTTTATTTGTATCTTGCACCGCTTTACCAGTTCTTCCTTTAATACAAAAATTAGAAGATAAACTTGGAATACCAGTTCTTTCAAGCAATCAGGCTTTAATCTGGGAATCTTTAGAAAACATAGGTGAAAATAAATCTGTAAAAGGATTTGGAAGACTGTTTGATTAATTTATGTCCTTTTCAAAAGAAGAATACAAACAAAGACTATTAAAAGTTCAATCTCTGATGAGAGAGAAAAAAATTGATTTAATCATTTCTCACGACACAAATAATATGAATTATCTTACAGGCTACGATGCTTGGTCTTTTTATTATGCACAATGTGTATTAGTGCACGTTGATTCAAAAGAGCCAATTTGCTTTGTTAGAGATCAGGATGCAGGTGGGGCGTACATAAAGACCTATTTAAATAAAGACAATATTATTGTTTATGATGAGAGTTATATTCATACTTGGCCAAAACATCCCTATGATTACTTGACCAAAGTAATTAAAGAAAAAAAATGGGATAAACTGTCTATTGGAGTTGAAATGGATGCTCATTATTTCACAGCTTTTTGTTATGAAAAGATTAAACAGGGGTTACCAAATGCAAACATTATAGATTCTGATCGACTAGTTAATTGGGCTAGATTAATTAAATCTAATGCAGAGATAAATTATATGAAGTCTGCTGCTTTAATTTCTCAAAAAGGAATGCAAACTGCAATGGAAGTAATTAAACCTGGTACAAGACAATGCGATGCTGTTGGAGAAATTCAAAAGTCTTTATTTTATGGTACAGAAGAATTTGGAGGTGAATATTCTAGTATCGCAACGCTTCTTCCAACTGGAAAAGGTACATCTGCTTCACATTTAACAGCAACCCAAGATAAATTTATTGAAGGTGAAGCAACTATAATTGAACTTTCAGGTGTTTATAAAAGATATCACGCACCTATGGCTCGAACAATTCTATTAGGTAAACCTGATCAATTAAAAATAGATACAATGAATAAAACTATAGAAGCTTTACAAGCTGGAATTAATGCTACAAAACCCGGAAACACAGCAAATGATGTTGCCCAAGCCTTTTGGAAAATTTTAGATAAATATGGTATCGAGAAGAAATCAAGAACGGGTTACTCAATAGGTATTGGATATCCACCAGATTGGGGAGAGCATACTTTAAATATTTATAAAGGCGATATGACAGTACTTGAACCAAATGTTTGTTTTCATATGATTGCAGTAATGCAGTTTGGTGATTGGGGAGTAGAAGCATCTGAAGCAATCCGAGTTACCGACAAAGGTTGTGAATTATTCTGTAAATTTCCAAAAGAGCTACATATTAAGAACTATTAGCTATTGATAATTAACTTCTTAAATGTTTTAAACACTAGATGTCTAAAAATACAGAATTCGTTAAGTTCGATAAAGTTGACAAAAGTTACGATGGTAAAGTCTTAGTAGTAAAAGATTTAAATCTTAATATCTCAGAGGGCGAGTTCATTACTATGCTTGGTCCATCTGGTTCAGGAAAAACAACTTGTCTGATGATGTTGGCTGGATTTGAAACACCAACCAATGGTGAAATCTATTTAGATTCTAATCCTATTTCAAATATTCCACCACACAAAAGAGGAATTGGAATGGTTTTTCAAAATTATGCATTGTTTCCTCATATGACAGTTTATGAAAATCTAGCATTTCCTTTAAGAGTTAGAAAAGTTCAAAAAGATGAGATTGATAAAAAAGTAGATAAAGCTTTATCAATGGTTTCTTTATCAGGATTTGAAAGTAGAATGCCAGCGCAATTATCTGGTGGTCAGCAACAAAGGGTAGCTGTTGCAAGAGCTCTAGTATTTGATCCAGCAGTAGTTCTAATGGATGAGCCTCTTGGAGCTTTAGATAAAAACTTAAGAGAAAGTATGCAATACGAAATTAAACATATTCATGAAAATATTGGTGTTACTGTAGTTTACGTTACACACGATCAAGGAGAAGCATTAACAATGTCAAATAGGATCGCAGTTTTTAATGATGGTAAAGTTCAACAATTATCAAGTCCTGATAAATTGTACGAAGAACCAGTTAATTCTTTCGTTGCAGAGTTTATAGGTGAAAATAATACATTTGGAGGAGAAGTAACTGACATTTCAAAAGATGTTTGTAAAGTTAAACTACAAAATGGAGAAATTTTAGCTAATCCAGTTTCGGTAACTTCCAAAGGTGATAAAACAACAGTTTCAATAAGACCTGAGAGGGCATTGATAAATCCAAAAGATAAAATGGATAATAATCAAACGGGAAAAATCGAAGAAGTTATTTACCATGGCGATCACACTAGAGTAAGATTAGATCTTTTAGGTAATAAAGAATTTATTTTAAAAGTTCCAAATAGCTCAAACGAGTTAGATTTAAAATTAGGTAATGAGATTAAAGTAGGATGGAACAGTCAAGACGCAAGAGCTCTAGATCCTAAATAATTTCTTAAATATCCCAGTATTCCTATAACAAAATGGCCTGTTGACTCTGAATATCGTTTTTGTTGTACTTCGCTTATATAAATTAATTTATATTGAACGTTTAAACGGAGGATAAATGAAAAAAATAAGTAAATTATTACTTGCTCTTTCTTTTGCTCTTTCAATAACTTCATCTGCATTTGCGGTTACAGTAGCATCTTGGGGTGGAGCTTATACAGAGTCTCAAAAGCTAGGGTATGGTGATCCAACTGCAAAAGCTCTTGGTGTTGATATCAACTGGGTAGACTATTCAGGTGGATTATCTGAGATTAAAGCTCAAAAAGAAGCAGGTGCAATTACTTGGGATATTATCGATGTATTCGCATTTGATACTATCAACGGATGTGACGAAGGAATTTTTGTCGAATTCGATTTTGACAAAGACTTCCCTGCAGCTCCAGATGGAACTCCTGCAAGTGAAGATTTCTTTGCTCCAATGCCGAGTAAATGTGCTGTAGGAAACATTTTATATTCTTGGAACTATGCTTACAACGTAAACAATGTTGACGGCACACCATCGACTATAAAAGATTTCTTTAACACTAAAAAATTTCCAGGAAAAAGAGCTATTTACAAATCTGCTCTAACAAACCTAGAAATAGCATTAGCTGGTGACGGTGTTTATATGGGTAAAGGTGGATCAGAGATCTACAAATTACTAGAAACAGAAGCTGGTGTTAATAGAGCTATGAATAAAATTAAAGAGCTTTGTACAGATCCAAATGGTGGATGTGTATTCTGGTCTGCAGGTGCTCAACCACCAGAATTATTAGTATCTGGTGAAGTTGTTATGGCAACTGGTTGGAATGGAAGATTCTTTAATGCTGAAATCGGTGAAGGTGCTCCAATTAAACAAGTATGGGATGGACAAGGTCTTGACTATGAATATTTCGCACTTGTTAAAGGTGGACCAGATGAAGCAAATGCTAAAAAAGCTTTAGCAATGATGACTAACACTGAAATGTTAGCTGGAAGTGCTAAATATATTGCATATGCTCCATACAGATTATCATCTTTAGAAATTATCAAAGCAAATGAGCCTTGGTACAAAGATGGTAAAACTGAAATGATGCCACAAATGCCAACCGCTCCTTCAAACACTAAAAAATACTTTTTAGTTGATCCATTTTTCTGGGCTGATAACGGTACAGAACTTGGTGAGAAGTGGGAAGCTATGAAAGCTGGTCTATAAAAGAGTATAAAAGACTAGAATAATATAATATATATAGGGCGACTTTATTAAGTCGCCCTTTTTATTTATGAGCAGCGAAACAAAACAAATACTTACAACTGACGGAATTCCTTTAGAGATAAGTTTAAAAAAAGCTGAAAGAAAAAACAAAATTAAAGCATTTTTACTTGTTGCGCCATTACTACTTTTTTTGATTATTACTTATATTTTTCCAATCGGAGAAATGTTTACAAGAAGTATTGATGATAAAATGATTACAAACATGCTTCCAAAAACATTTAAGTCTATGGAAACATGGGACGGTAAAGAACTTCCATCTGAAGAAGTATTTGCTTCATTTTTATCTGATTTTAAAATTCTTGTAGAAAAAAAAGAACATGGAAAACTAGCTCAAAGACTTAATAAAGAAAAAAATGGGTTCAACACCATCACAAAAAAATTATTCAGACAGGTAAAAAGAAATAAAATTGACGAGACACAAAGTATTAAAGAACAAATAATGAAAGTTCATAAGAGATGGAGAAATGTAGAATATTGGCAAGCTATTAAAAGGACTGCACCTCCTTACACTTCAGCTAAATATTTAAAAGCTATGGATATGTATTTGAATGAAGATAACAAAATTACTCAAGTTAGTGAAGATAGAAGAATACATAGAATTTTATGGTTGAGAACTGTAGAGGTTGCTTTCTTTGTTACTGTATTCTGTTTCTTAATGGGTTACCCAATAGCCCATTTACTAGCAACACTTCCAATGAAGTATAGTAATTTATTAATGATTTGTGTTCTTCTTCCGTTTTGGACGTCGTTATTAGTTAGAACAGCTAGCTGGATGATTTTGCTTCAACAGCAAGGAGTAGTTAATGATTTCTTTGTATTGATTGGCCTTGTGTCAGACGATAATAGGCCAGAAATGATGTACAACAAAGTCGGAACTTATGTTGCTATGACACAAATTCTATTACCATTTATGGTTTTACCACTTTACAGTGTGATGAAAACTATCTCGCCAAGTTTAATGAGAGCAGGTAAATCTCTTGGCGGAACACCTTTTGTGGCTTTTTGGAAAGTATATTTTCCATTAACCATACCAGGTATCGGGGCAGGGTGTCTTTTAGTTTTTATTTTAGCAATTGGATACTACATCACACCCGCTTTAGTTGGGGGAGCATCAGGAACCTTAATTAGTAACCAAATTGCATATCATATGAAAACTACTTTAGATTGGAGTTTTGCTTCAGCGATGGGGCTTATGTTGCTTGGAGGAGTTTTGGTTATCTATTGGCTTTATAATAAATTAGTTGGAGTTGATAATATTAAGTTAGGATAGTATGGCATTACCAAAGTATACAGAAACTAGATATAGAATTTGGCACTACTTTTACATTGCCATATGTACTTTTGTTTTTATTTTTTTAATAGCACCTTTGTTTGTAATATTTCCATTATCATTTAATGCAGAAGAGTTTCTTGTTTTTTCAGAAGGAATGAAGAATTTAGACCCAGATGCTTTTTCATTAAGATGGTACAAGGATATGGTTTACGGTACAAAGAACCCATGGGGTCTTGCTGCAAAGAATAGTTTTATTATTGCTATATTTGCAACTTTAGGGTCGGTAATTTTAGGAACGGTTGCTGCATTAGGATTGAGCAGCAGACACATGCCCTTTAAAGGAATAATAATGGCAACTTTGATTTCACCAATGATAGTACCACTTATTATATCAGGTGTTGCAATATTCTTTTTTATGGCAAAAGCAGGTTTAGCGGCAACTCATACAGGAATAGTTTTAGCTCATATAATTTTGGGAACACCTTTTGTTGTAATTACTGTTACTGCAACATTATCAGGTTTCGATCATAGTGTAACAAGAGCGGCAGCTAGTTTAGGCAGTAACCCAGTAAATACATTTATGAAAGTAACACTTCCGTTGATTTTACCTGGAGTAATATCAGGAGGTTTGTTTGCTTTTGTAACTTCTTTTGATGAAGTTGTAGTCGTTTTATTTTTAGCTGGTCTTGAAAATACAACTATTCCAATTCAAATGTGGACAGGTTTAAGAGAACAATTAAGTCCTACAATTCTAGCAGTTGCTACATGTTTAATTGTTTTATCGACCTTAATATTGATAAGTGCTGAATTATTAAGAAGAAGATCAGAACGTTTAAGAGGAATTAATAGATAATTAATTTACCGACTCGATTACAGTCGCAATACCCATACCTAAACCGATGCATTGAGTAGATAAAGCGTATTTCTTATTTTCACGTCTAAGCAAATCAGCAGCTTTGCCAGTAATTCTAGCTCCTGTTGCTCCTAGAGGGTGTCCTAGAGCTAACGCTCCACC
Organism: uncultured Pelagibacteraceae bacterium; assembly: GCA_902594705.1. Classification (GTDB taxonomy): domain Bacteria; phylum Pseudomonadota; class Alphaproteobacteria; order Pelagibacterales; family Pelagibacteraceae; genus Pelagibacter. The sequence goes on along the minus strand of CACJNI010000002.1, from coordinate 26,859 downwards.
ATCCAAATTAGCTTTCTTTTGATCGATACCAAGATCTTTTAAGCATGCTATTGATTGAGAAGCAAAAGCTTCATTAATCTCTACAATATCGATATCATTAATTGATAAATTTGCTCTCTCTAATGCTTTCTTAGTTGCTCCTATAGGTCCAAGTCCCATTACATCTGGCTCACATCCTTTAACTCCAGTTGAAACAATTCTAGCTAAAATCTCTAAACCATTTTCTTTTGCATAGCTTTCTTCACATATCAATGTTGCTGCTGCTCCATCGGTAAGAGGTGAGGATGTTGCTGCAGTAACAGTTCCTTCTTGATCAAATGCAAGTTTTAAACCATCTAAAGTTTCTTGATTACTTTTTGGACGTATATTTCCATCTTTTGTGCAACCAGCGATTTCAACGATTTCATTTTTAAATTTACCATTAACTTCAGCTTCATTGGCTTTTTGATGACTTTGAATTGCAAACTCTTGTTGCTCAGTTCTTGAAATTTTATATCTCTTGGCAACATTTTCAGCAGTAATTCCCATTGAAAAATAAACATTTGGATTTTCTTTATCTGTGTAAGGATAAGGTATTGGTTCAAAGCCAGTTGTAACTCTAGTCATACTTTCAACACCTCCACATACGAAAACTTTTCCTGCGCCCATTGCTATTTTACCTGCTGCAACATGAATAGCTTCCATAGAAGAACCACACCATCTATCGACGGTCATTCCAGAAGTATGTATTTCCATTCCAGATAAAAATGTTGTGAGTTTCCCAATATTAAAACTCTGCTCTCCAACCTGGAAAGCACACCCAACAACAATATCTTCTATATCAGCAGGATTTACTTTAGTTTTAGATACAAGATTTTTAACAACTTCTGCAAACATATTTACAGGCTTAACATCAATTAATTCACCTTTTCTTGCCATTGTAAAAGGTGATCTTGAATATCCTGCTATAACTGCTCTTTTCATATAAGACTTATACCTACTAATTATTATTTTGAAAATGGTAAAGAGGACACAATTCCTTTTCTTAATTTATTATCAGGAGTGTGAACTAAAACTTCTGATCCTGTTTTGCAAAATTCATTTAAAATCATAGATAAACCAATATTTTTTTTGAATTTTGGAGAATAAATCCCTGAAGTAATTTTACCAATTAATTTCTTATCTTTTGAATAAAGTGGAAAAGGAATTGAACATGGAGGACAATCTACACCATCAAATAATACCCCTTTTAATTTTTGTTTTACACCTTGTTTCTTAATATTATCTAAAGCATTTTTTCCAATGAAATCATGATCGCTTTTGTCACTACAATATTTTTCTAAGTTACATTCAATTGGATTATTTTCTTTTGTAAAATCATTTCCATATGACATTAATCCTGCTTCTATTCTGTCAATTAAATTTGGGCATCCTGGAGCAATGTTAAATTCTTTCCCCGCTTTCCATATTATATCCCAAATTTTTTCTCCCATTTCATTTTTGTCGAAGTAATCTTCAAAGCATTTAAAATAAATCTCAAATCCATCTTGTTTGCTATATCCTGATCTTGCAATAACTTGTTTAGTTCCTAAAAAATCAAATATTCTAAAATTAAAAAATTTTAATTTTCTAATATCTTCTCCGAATATTGATGCCATCAAATCTTCAGACTTTGGACCTTGTACTGCAAGAGGATATACATCTGGTTCTGTTATGCTCACATTTAGATTTAAACCAACTGCAATACCTTTTGCCCAAAGCAATACATCAGAATCTGCTATTGAAATCCAAAACATATCATCATCTAACTTTAACAACACTGGATCATTTATCATTCCAGCATTTTCATCTATCATAGGAATATAAAAACATTTTCCAGTCTCCATATTTTTTAAAGATCTTGGCGTCATTTTTTGTACTAATAAACTAGCGTCTGGACCTGATATCTGAACTTGTCTTTGACAAGAAACATCCCATAGCTGAACATGCTCATTTAAATGCCAATAATCATCCTCAACAGATTTCTGAAATCTTTTTGGTAAGAGCATATGATTTACAACAGTAAAATCAGTTACACCACATTCTTCTACTCTCTTGGTGTAAGGAGTTCTTCTTATTCTCCTAGACATATTTAGTTTTGTGCTAATTTTGCTTTGTATCAACGAAGCCATATATTATTTTGACCACCAAACTGTATAGCTGTTAGGAGAAATTATTATTGGCAAGTGATAATTTTTTTTATTATCGGTCATTTTAAATTTTATGACTATTTCACCCACAATTTTTTTCTTTTTAAAGTATCTTTTAATATTACAAATCATTTCATAATCGCATTTGCAATCTTTTTTGCTAAGATTGAAATGCTTAGTAATCCTACCATTTCCATCAGTCTTTGTATTCAAAAAAAGCTTTTTTAATTTTGAGGATTGTATTTGATAAATCTTTACTTTAACGTTGGTTGCATGATTTCCATCAGACCCATTCAATAAATGTGAGCTAAATTTTGCCATTTTACTCTATTGACGATTTCTCTCTCTTGCTGGCCACAGCAGCAACAATTGGACTTAATACTGGTTTAGCTTTTACATTTACACAAGCAGTTTTACCGCTTGCAATAGCTCTTTTTAGTGCTGGACCCAATTCTTCTCTTTTCGTCACTAATTCTCCATGACCCCCAAAGCCTTCAAATATACTGTGGAAGGGTATATCTCTAAAGTCTGTTGCAACTCTTTTTCCACTTTCAAATAATCTTTCTTGTTGTTGCCCAATTGATGCTAAGCCACCATTATTGTCAATAACAACAACGATTGGTTTCTTTTCAAAAAATGCAGTTTCTATAGACATGCCTCCAGATAAAAAGGCACCATCTCCACTAATTAAAATTACATTCGATTTAGGGTTATTATTTTTTGCAGATAATGCAAATGATACACCAACACCCAGCATACTAAATGTGCCTGGATGTAAAATTCCACCCAATTTTTTTCCTTGAGCTCCTGCTAAATTAATTGCGATCTCCGACCAGAAATGAGTATTTCCTCCATCAATTACAAGCCAATCTTTCTCATCCATTGCGTCTTGAACATCTAACGCTAATTGCAGCGGATGAATTTTTCCACCATTTTTTTTGGCTTTATCAGCTTCAATTTTTAATTCATTTAAAGATTTATCCACCCAATCTTTTTTTCTATTTTTATTATCTTGAAACCAACTATTTCCTAAATTCCATTTATTATTTTTCTTCAGATTACATAGAGTATCTAAAAATACTCCTGGATCACATAAAAGGTTATGATCAGCTGCTCTATTAAACTCAATTTCTTCATGGGAACCGTTAATACAAACTAAAGTTGTTGTTTTTGGAATGAAAGGAGGGTTACCAAAATTCATTTGGTTATCTAACCTTGCACCAATCATTAAAACTAAGTCTGAGTTATGTAATGCAAATTCTGAAGGTGGATATTGGTGAATATCTGCTAAACCCATATATGCATTTGCCTCTTCTCCCAAAAGTTTTTGATGGTATGGCACATTAAAAACTGGAATATTTAAACTTTCACCCGCAGTCTCTAAATTTTTTTCTGAGTTTGACCACCAAACACCATGTCCTCCAATTATGACAGGTTTTTTTGCATTACAAGCTAGCTCAAGTATTTTTGATAAAGCATTTGGATCTGGCCATGCTTTAGCAACTGGCTTTGCTTTATGTGAAAATGGTCTTTCTTCAAGTCCAACATTTTCCTCAAATGAAGAAAACATTATATCCACTGGTAAACTTAGATGAACAGCCCCAGGGTATCCATTTGTTGCAATTCTGTAAGCTTTATCAACAAATTCTCTAATTCTTGTTCCATCTGTAATGCTTGCGCTATATTTTGTAAGAGGAGCAGCTATTGAAACATCATCAATTTCTTTAAAGCCACCTGAGCCTTGTCTTTTTAAACTACTTGATCCAGTAATATAAATTATCGGTGTTCTTTCTCCCCATGCTTCCATCATTGATGGTACTGCATTTGCAAAACCTTCAGGTCCAACTAAACATACAGATGGTATTCTTGTAATTCTGGTGTGTCCATCTGCTAAGTGTCCAGCTATTTGTTCATGAGGACAATTAACTACATCAATTTGACATTCCATGAAACCTTCAATTGCAGGATTACAAAATCCACCTGATAGAGTAAAAACTTTATTAATACCTTTATCTTTTAATGCTCTTGCAATTAATGCTCCACCTCTTATTTTTTTTTCCATATTAGTAAGTTGTATTCATAAAAAGTTTCTGTTCAATTATATCAGAAGAAACTTCATTAATATCATTTAATCCAACCAAACCTAACGTTGTGCTTGTTTCTTCTTTAATTATGTCTACAATTCTTCTTAACCCGCTAGCGCCATCAGCTCCCATTGCATACATTACAGGTCTTCCAATCATTGAAAAATCTGCTCCTAAAGCTAATGATCTTACAATATCGCTTCCACTTCTTATTCCACTATCAAAAATAATTGGAAAATTATTTCCTACTGCCTCTCTAATAAAAGGTAGAATGTTTATTGCTGCTGAGGCACTATCTAATTGTCTACCTCCATGATTTGAAACTTGAATAGCATCAGCGCCCATTTCTTTAATTTTAACTGCATCATCAGATGACATGACACCTTTTACAATTAATTTGCCTTTCCATTTATTTCTTACTCTTTTTAAAGTTTCCCAATCTGTTTTTCCCCTACTTTCTTTTCTTTTAAAAATACCTTTTCCACTTTTTGAAGTTTCGTAGTTCATTGGCTTTGGTATTCCATTAAGTAATGTAGATATTGACCAAACTGGATGAGTTGCAAAATCAAGAAATTGTTTAGGTCCAATTTTAAATGGATATGAAAATCCATTTTTATCATCTCTAGTTCTTCTAGATAAAACCGGAACATCAACAGTAAGTATAGCAACTTCATAACCGGTTTTTTCTGCTCTATCGAGCAATTCCATGACAAAAGCTTCATCTTGGAAAATATAAAGTTGAAGCCATGAATGACCTTCTGAAAGCTCATACATTTTTTCTAAGGTAGTTGTTGAAGCCATCGATACACAAGTTGGTATATTATTTCTTGCACTCTCTTTTGCCAGCATTGAGTCTGCGCCCGGCCATGAAAGATTTGTCATACCCATTGGAGCAAAACCAAATGGATAGTCATAGTTAAATCCAAGAATATTTTTTTTTAATTTTCTTTCCTCTATATTTCTTAGAACTCTTGGCTCAAGACGTATTTGATCTAAAGCAAAACTATTAATTTCTGATAACTTTTCATCTCCAGATGCGCCGTCAATAAAATCATAAACTATCTTTGGTAATCTTTTCTTTGATATTTTTTTTGCGTCTTCAATGCTAAAAATTTTTTTACTGGCTTTAATGTTATCCATTTATATTCTTTATATATGTTTTTAAACTTATCTTATTATGTTTAGTCACATAATAAGCGTCATGATTAATTCTTGAAGAATAAACCTCTGAAGGAAATCCGTCAATAAAAAGCACAGCTACACCATCATCGATGGCTATTCCATCTGGTAAATTTCCGTCTTTAATTTCTGAAATAAATTGTCGTAGTCGATTATTATCTGAAGAATGTGGCGTGCAACTTCCATCTAAAAAATTTATTCCTTTTAATGGACTTAGCTTTTTATCGACTGAGTCTGATAATATCCAATCAAACCAACAGACGGCTCCTGCGCTTATTCCACCCAGAATTATACCTTTTTCATATGCAGCTTTAAATACTTTGATAAGATTATGTCTTTTCCAAATATTAATCATGTTAGAGGTATTACCACCACCTACATAAATTATATCTTTGTTCATCAGCCATTCATTAAAACCTTCCACTCTTGAACAGAGATTAAAATGAGATAATTTAAATTTTTGTGATTTAAATCTTTTATAAAAAAGATCGGTCTTTTCTTGATTATCATTGCTAGCTGTAGGTAAAAAACCGATATTGATTTTTGATTTATTAACTTGATTTATAACATATTCATCCAAGTCTTTATCGGACGAATGTGTAAATCCACCACCACCAATAGCTATTATTTTTTTATTCCTGACCACGGAGAAGGACCTGTTGGAATGTCGATTTTTAAACCTCTTACAATTTCATTTTTAAAGTCATACATTGGTAAGCTGCATATCTCACCTTTATGAATTTTATTATCATTACAATTAACATCCACTATTAATCCTGGTTTATGTTTTGTAGAATTCATTAAAACTATTCCAACACCACATTTTTGAAAAGGTGACCAAGTGCTAGATGTAATTTTTCCAATTATTTCATTATTAAATTTTATGTAAGTTCCTTTTAAACCCGTTCCATTTTCTACTCGTATTCCCCAACATTTTTTTTCTTTATCAGCAGCCATCAATGCTGATTTCCCGATAAAATAATTTTTTTTTAAATCGACATACTTACCCAAACCAACATCATATGGATTTGTTTCATGATTAAAGTCTTGCCCGGCTGATAATAATCCAGATTCAATTCTTTTACATCTGAAACCAGGTGTGCCTGTGAGTATCATTCCCATTTTTTTTCCCTCTTCAAGAATATAATCTCCAATTTTTTCAGTATTATTATTTTTTCTAAAGTAAATTTCCCAACCAAGTTCATTACTAAATCCTGATCTGCTTATGATTACTTTTTCATTAAGTATAGCAATTTCTTTCCAATCAAAATATTTCCAATTATCAGGAAAAGTCTCTTTACTTAAAACTTTTAAAAGATCCATAGATTTTGGTCCTTGAATTTGACTTACCCAAACGTCTGGGTCAGAAATTTTTACATTAAGATTATCAGTGTGAGCTTTGTACCATGAAAAAAGATCACCATCAGCTTGAACAAACCAGAATTTATTTTCTTCAAGTTTTAGTAAAACTCCATCTGTAAGCATGCCTCCATCGTTGTAACAAGCGAATTGGTAAGAGCACCTTCCTACTTTTACTTTTGAGATATCTCTTGTGAATATTTTTTGTAAAAGTTTTTCTGCATCAGGACCAGATATTTCATATGGATGTTCACCAGTATGACGAAAAATTACCTCCTGTCTTACTTTCCAATACATTTCATCAGCTGTTGCATGCGAAAGCACTTCTGGATTTAATCTTCCAGCATAAAAAGAATACTCAGGATCATAAGGAAGTTCTTGATATGCTAAAGGATGTATTCCTACAGTTCTAGCAAGTTCAACAACTTTATTATCATTGGATTTTAAAGGTTTTACTGAAAATCTGACTTTGTTTAATTCGTTTTGCATTTATAATTTAGAAAAAGTGTATATTAATTAAAATATCTATTCAATTAGTAGATGAATCACTACATTTTGCATGTTGTTATCTAGTTCTGGAATTGTTATCTTTTTGATTATTTAAACAACTAAAGAAAAAGAGGGAACTTATGAAATACATACTTAAAGTTTTTTCAGCGACTTTTATGTCTCTGATATTATCTTTTTCTATTGCCAATGCATCAAGTGGAGTATTTAAAGTATCACATGATCTTGGATTTGGAAAAGATACTAACTTAGATGCCATAACAAAGGGGCGTTTGTTTCAAGTTGTCATCAAAACACAAAATAGATTAGTAAGACCTGATATGAACGGTGTTCCATCACCTTCATTATCAACAGATTGGAGTGCTAATTCTGATGCAACTGAATGGACATTTAATTTAAGAAAAGGAATATATTTCCATGATGGATCAGCTTTTGATGCTCCAGATGTAAAATATTCTCTAATGAGAGCTAAAGATCCTGATATTGGATCTCCGGTAAGAAAAAGTTTAAATGTAGTTGAAGATATTGAGGTAGTTGATCAGCATACTGTTAAAATGAAGTTATCAACTTCATTTGCTGACTTTCCACTATTGTTAACCGACTACAGATTAAGAATGATACCTGAAGGATCAGGGGATACTATAGGTCAGACTGGAGTTGGTACTGGACCATTCATGGTTGATAAATTTGATCCAGAAGGAACTACAATTCTAAAAGCTAACCCAGATTATTGGGAAGGTGCACCAGGAGTTGCAGAAGTTCATGTCATTGCGATACCAGATGCTCAAGCAAGAATTCAAGCTCTTTTAACAGGTCAAATTGATATGAATAGATATGTTCCTTTCAATCAAAAAAAGATATTTGACAGTAATTCCAAATTTACAACAACTGTAATTCCTACTGGAAACTGGAGAGGCGTGGTTATGAGAACTGATACTGCTCCATTTGATAATCCAAAAGTGAGAAAAGCTTTTAGGTTAGCAGTTGATAGACAAGAACTTGTAGATCTAGTTATGGGAGGTGCAGCAACTGTATCTTGCGATACACCTGTAATGCCATCTGATCAGTATCGTTTAAAAATGGATTGTCCTCAAAATATTAGTAAAGCAAAAAATTTATTAAGAGAAGCGGGATATCCAAATGGAATTGAATTGACAGTTTACCCAGCAACATTAGAGCCAACTTGGCCTACGATTGCAGAAGTCGTTCAGCAGCAAGTTGCAAAGGCTGGAATTAAAGTCAACATTGAGATGGTACCATCTAAAGGTTATTGGAATGAAGTATGGATGAAAAAACCAGTTTCAATGACACGTTGGAATCAAAGACCAGCAGACACAATCTTGCACGAAGCTTATCATAGTGGAGCTAAATGGAATGAGTCTTACTTCAAAAACGCTGACTTTGATAAAAATTTAGCTAATGCTAGAAGTGAGTTGGATTTCAATAAAAGAAAGAAAGCATATCAAAATGCTCAAATGACTTTATGGGAACAAAGTGGAACAATGATCCCATACCATGTATCTAGACTTGTAGTTACTTCATCAAAAGTTAAAAACCTTGATGCTGTAGATCACTTTTCAATACAGTGGCATAAAGTTAAAGTTGACTAAAAGTATTTAGATAAAGGCCGCATAAAAGCGGCCTTTATTTTATTTCTATTTAATTTATTTTTGTTAAAAAGTTCTAGTTAATCTTATGCTTTTATTAATTTTAAAAAGAATTGGACTAGGGCTTATCACCTTATTTATAGTTTCATTGATTACATTTGTAGGTGTAGAAGTTTTACCTGGGGATGCATGCACAACATATTTAGAGAGAGAAGCTTATGGATCAGCTCTTGATGCTTGCATAAAAAGACTTGGTCTAGATGTTCCTGCTTATGAAAGATACTTGGAATGGGCATCAAATGTTGTACGAGGTGATTTTGGTTACTCTTTAAGTGGAGAAATGCCAATTAATGAAGTACTAGGTCCAAGAGTTAAAAACTCCTTAGTTTTAGCCTCTGTTTCAATACTTATAGGAATTCCTTTAGCAATTGTACTAGGAATAATAACTGCTCTTTGGAGAGATAAGCTTCCAGATATTATGATCTCAACTATCACAATTTTTTCAATGACTATTCCTGAGTTTATTAGTGCTACTTTACTAATTTTAATTGTTGCAATTTGGCTTGGTTGGCTACCAGGCATCGTGATTATACCATCGGATGCAACTTTTTATGAATTACTCTCGAATATAATTTTACCTGTTGTTGCTATTTCAATGATAATGACAGCACACATGGCAAGAATGGTACGTTCAAGTGTAATTCAAGTAATGGCTAGTGATTATGTGCAAATGGCAATTTTAAAAGGTGTTCCATATTGGAAAATGGTATTTAGACATGTATTGCCAAATGCATTATTGCCAGCAATAAATGTAGTAGCACTAACAATTGCTTGGTTGCTAGGAGGTGTTGTTGTTACAGAAGTAGTTTTTAATTATCCAGGTTTAGGCAGACTGGTAATTGAGTCTATATCAAATAGAGATTTACCTGTTGTTCAAGCGTTAGCGATAATATTGGCATCAATCTATGTGGGAATAAATTTAATTGCAGATTTAATGACACTAATGCTTAATCCAAGATTAAAAAGTTTACAGATAAGAAAATAAAATGGAGAGTAATTTAATTACAGAGGATAAACAAAAAAACAAACTAGAAAAGGCTTTTGAGATTTTAAAAACTATGGCCTCCAAACCTTCTGGGTTGATTGGACTTACAATTGTATTATTTCATGTAATCTTAGCATTAATAAGCCCTTACATTGCACCATACGATTATAAAGCTATTAGCCCAAATACCATGTTACTTGCACCCTCAGCTGAACATTGGTTTGGAACAGATAGCTTGGGTAGAGATGTTTTTACAAGAACAATACTTGGAGGGCGAACAGCTCTTACGGTAACTTTCTTTGGATCACTTATAGCTCTTCTGTGGGGAGGTTTACTTGGAATTTTTTGTGGTTTAGTTGGAGGTAAAATTGATGACGTTGTAATGAGAGTTGTTGATGCGTTTCTTTCTATCCCCTGGATACTTGCAATGTTATTAATTGTTTCTCTTTTAGGAACATCAACAGAGGTTTTAATTCCTGCACTAGGTTTTTTTTATGGTAAAGGAATAGTAAGAGTTGCTAGAGCTGCTACGCACGATGTTATTGCTAAAGACTTTATAGTTTCAGCAAGAGCTAGAGGTCATAGCAACATGTCTATTATTTGGAATGAAATTATTCCAAATGTTAGAGATGCTATATTAGTAGAAGGAGCAATGAGATGGTCTTGGATGTTATTAGGATTTAGCTCATTGTCATTCTTAGGTTTTGGTGTCAGTCCTCCAACACCTGATTGGGGTTTGATGATATCTAATGCTAGAGGATTGATGTCGTTTGCATACTGGTCCGTAATTGCTCCAATAGTAGGATTAAGTTCGTTAATTATTGGAATAAATTTAACAGCTGATGCATTTGCAAAAGCTTTAGGAATTGATCGTTCAACAAAGGCACCTGTTTAAATGAGCGAAATAATTGAAAGTGTTAAAAATTTATCAATTGGATTTAATAGTCAGAAGGGCAAACAAATTTCAATACTTAGAAATGTTTCAACCAACATTAAGAAAGGAGAGACTGTAGGGATCGTAGGGGAGTCGGGTTCTGGAAAAAGCACATTAGCACTTGCAATGATGGGCTATATAAAACAAGGCTTATTTCCTCTTAAGGGTGAATGCCTCTTTAAATCTGAGGATTTATTGAAGATGAGCAGTAGGCAGCTAGAAAAAATTAGAGGTAGAAAAATAGCCATGATACCTCAAAATGCAGGACAAGCACTAACACCTAATTTAAAAATTGGATACCAAATTGATGAAGCATTAAGATTACATACAGATCTGAATAAAACAGAGAGAGATAAAAAAATTTCGGAGTTACTAAATAAAGTTAGACTTCCTTCACCAGAAACTATGGCTTTTCGTTATCCACACGAGCTTTCTGGAGGGCAGCAACAAAGAGTGGCTGTCGCAATGGCATTGGCTGGCAAACCAGATTTACTTTTGTTAGATGAGCCAACTACTGGATTAGACGTTACAACACAGGCGCATGTATTAGAACTATTAAGATTTATAGCAAAAGATACTGGAACATCTATGATCTATGTTAGTCATGATCTTGGAGCTATAGCGCAAGTCAGTGATAGAATAGTTGTAATGTATGCGGGAGAAATTGTTTTAGAAGGACCAGCAAGAAAAATATTAAAGGAACCTATTCATCCTTATACTTATGGATTGTTAAAATCGATACCTAAACTCTCACTAGCTGGACTTCCAGCTTCTATGCCAGGAAGCCAACCTCAGCCTGGAAGTATAAATGAAGGTTGTAGTTTTTATGATAGATGTAACTTAGCAACTGATCATTGTAAAAAAAATACACCAGATCTGGAACATATTAAAGAATTAAATACCAATGTTAGATGTTTTAATCACAATGAATTAATAAATCAAAATAACAATTTACAAACTTCAATAACAAAAAAATCAAATAATAGTGAAGCAATTGAAGTTTTAAAATTAAAGGATGTTTCAATTAGTTATGCAAAGCAAAAATTTTTTGATCAATTATTAAATAAAATCTCTGATCAAAACCCAACAGTTAAAGATATAAATATAGATATAAAAAAAGGAGAGACTATTGCACTGGTTGGTGAGTCTGGAAGTGGTAAATCTACTATCTTAAAATCAATTGCTGGTTTACTCAAAACAAAAGATGGTCAAATTAAATTTGAAAATGATCGTATATTATCTTCTAATTTAAAAATGAGAAATCCAAATGATCTGCGAGCAATACAACTCATATTTCAAAATCCGGACGAGTCATTAAATCCAAACCACACTGTTGAACAAATACTTTCTCAGCCTCTAAAGTTGTATTTTAATTTATCAGGAGAAGAATTAAAAAAAAATATAATCGATCTACTAAAAAAAGTAAGGTTAGGAGAATTTTATATGTCAAGATATCCTAGACAATTATCAGGTGGTGAGAAACAAAGAGTTGCAGTTGCAAGAGCATTTGCTGCTAAGCCAGATATAATTTTGTGTGATGAGGTTACATCAGCTTTAGATGTTTCGGTTCAAGCAGCTGTTTTAAACTTATTACAACAATTAAAAGAAGATCTAGGAACAACTTATGTATTTGTTTCTCATGATTTGGCTGTTGTTAGAGCAATTAGTGATAGAGTTGCAGTTTTATATCAAGGAAGATTATGTGAAATTGGTCCTTCTCAAAATGTCTACAAATTTCCATCACATCCTTATACTGAAGTATTATTAGGTGCTGTTTTGGAACCAGATCCAGATATAAAACCAAAATTAGTAGCTGAGGATATAGTAGAGGAAAAACCCCCTGAGAAAGGCTGTTCTTTTCAAGGAAGATGCCCTAGGAAAATAGGCGATATTTGTAATTTAGAGGTTCCACCATGGCAAATAGGTGAAAATGGTAACGCTATTAGATGTCATATTAATATTGATGAATTAGCAAGTTTACAGCAGTAGTTATGACATTTATTTTATTTCCTACTCAGTCTCAATTTAATATAAGAATTCTTTTTTATGAAAATAAATAATGTAGTTGTAATTGGTTCTGGAACAATGGGGAGTGGTATAGCTGCACATTTATGTAACGCAAATGTTCCTGTTACTTTGTTGGATTTAACTACAGAAATTAGTCAAAAGGCTAAAGAGAGAATAGGAAAATCTAGACCTCCATTGTTAATAGATAAATCAAAATTAGATAATATACATGTAGGAAACATTGAAGAAAACTTTGATGTGGTTTCGAATGCAGATTGGATTGTAGAAGCTGTTGTAGAAAGAATAGATATAAAACACAATATTTACGAAAAAATTTTTAAACATAGAAAAAAAGAATCTGTTGTTTCATCTAATACCTCATCTATTCCAATAAGTGTTCTATCAGAAAAATTATCTGATCAAGACAAAAAGGATTTTTGCATAACTCACTTCTTTAATCCTGTTAGATACATGGATTTACTTGAAATAGTAAAAAGTAATGAAAGTGATTTAGATAAAGTTAAACTTTTAAAAGACTTTTGTGAAATAGACTTAGGTAAAGGTGCAATTATCTGTAATGACACTCCAGGATTTTTAGGTAATAGAATTGGAGTTTACGCAATGCAAATTGCAATGACCGAAGCATTTAATATGAAACTTAGTGTAGAAGAGGCTGATGCTGTCTTTGGCAGACCAATGGGTATACCTAAAACTGGAGTATTTGGATTGTATGACCTAATTGGTATCGATTTAATGGCAGATGTATTGAAAAGTTTTATTAAAGAGTTACCTGAAAGTGATCCATTTCAACCTGTAGCAAGAGAAATGCCACTTGTAAAAAAATTAATAGAAACCGGATATACTGGTCGAAAAGGAAAAGGTGGATTTTATAGAATGAATAAAGAGGGTGGTAAGAAAATTTTAGAGGCCATCAATCTTGAAACTGGGGAATATTCTACTTCAAAAAAAATAGATCTTAAATCTGAAAAAGTTGATTTAAAAAAATTAATTAATCGTGGAGATAAATATGGAGATTATGCTTGGTCAGTAATTTCTAAAATAATAAAATATTCTTCTTCATTAGTTCCAGGTATTACAGATAAGTTTAACGACATTGATGAAGCAATGAGACTTGGCTTCAATTGGTCTAGAGGGCCTTTTGAAATGTTAAAAGAAATTGGAGTAAATAATTTTTTTCAAAAAATTGATAATTTTGAGGGAAATAAATTCTTAGAAAATTTATCAAAATCCAAAGATGAAAATTTTTATGGTGAGAGACAACAATATACTGAAATTGAAACTTTAGGAAAAATTAAACCAAGAGCCCTTAAACTTGATAAAAATAATTCTGCTGAAATTTACAGATTTCCTGAATTTAACATTGTCGAATTTACAACTAAAGCAAACGCTTTAGATTATGATTCAATGGACTCTTTAAAAAACGCTACAGACAAACCATTGATAATTATTAATGAAAGTATGCAGTTTTCTGCTGGTGTTAATTTAACATATACTATGAATTTTGCAGATAAAGGTGACTTTAAATCAATAGAAAAATTTGTCGGTTATTTTCAAGAAACATGCAAACACTTAAAATACTCAAAATTTCCAGTAGTTTCAGCACCATCAGGTCTTACACTTGGAGGGGGTTTTGAAGTTTTAGTTCAAAGCAACTTTGTTGCTTCGCATACAAATATTGTTGTTGGATTAGTTGAAACATTGGTTGGTTTAGTTCCAGCCGGAGGAGGATGTAAAGAAATGTTATGGAGATGGTCTCAAACAGACGAGGCAAAAAATGATCCGGATTTTGCACCTTTAAAAGTTTTTGATATCATTGGTTATGCAAAAACTGCAACATCTCCAGTGGAAGCTGAACCTCTAAAGTATTTAATCCCTGAAAATAAAAAAATTATGAGCAGAAATAGTTTATTAAATGAAGCTAGAAAAATTTTGGATCAAAATAAAGAATTTACTCCTCCAAAAGAATGCACATTTAATTTATCTGGCAAATCTTTAAAAGACAAAATGGTTGGTATGTTAGAAAAACTTTATAACGATAAAATTATATTAGATCATGGAATGATGGTTGGAACCGAGCTAGCAAATGTTTTAAGTGGTGGTGATACAACTATAGATAAAACGCTTACAGAAGATCAGTTGTTTAAATTAGAGTTAGATGCTTTCATGAAATTAATTGAGACAAGTAAAACCCAAGATAGAATTAAACACACATTATCAACTGGAAAACCTCTAGTTAACTAATAACTTTAGATTTTTAATATAATCAGGCTTTAATACATAGGTTGATTTATTTCCCGCTTTAATTTTTTTTAAAGAGTCCATCCCTGCAATTACTCTTCCAATTGGAGTATATTCACCTTGATATATTGGTATATCTATTAAAGTAATAAAAAATTCACTATCTTCTGTGTCGAATTGATCTTTCCTAGCAAAAGCCACAGAGCCAGCATTAAATAAAAAATTACTACTAAGCTCAGATTTAATTGTTCCTAAACCAGATTTACCAGTTCCTACTTTAGAATAATTTAGATTAGATACATTTCCATATTCAATATCTCCTGCTTGTATTAAAGTATTTTCTATTACTCGATAAAATGTTGAACCATTATAGGAACCTCTATTTATTAACTTCTTAAATCGATTTACAGCTTTAGGTGCAATTTTAGGATCTAATTCTATTAGAACGTTACCGCATTCAACCTCCATAATTGCAATATTCATCTTATCTTTAAAATCAATGTTATTTAAATCGATTTTTTTTACAAAAAGACATTTATTACTTAATATATAAAATGAACCTAAAGTTAAAATAATAAGCAGAATAAGAAAAATAAATAATATTTTTTCAGATAGCGATGGTTTAATTTTTTTTATCATTCAAAAAATAAACTTTTCATCTATTTCTTTAAGACCATTAATTAAGAAATTTTTCTTCTTAGTTAAAATATTATCTTTTTTAATTAATAAATCTATTTCTTTAAAGTTTGTTTTTAATAATGAATAAATTTCAGCCATATCTTCTTCAGCTGTGCTCATTGAATATTCTGTTAAAAAGCCTTTCATAATTTCTAAATCTAAACCTAATAAATCAGTACATGTAGAACATGATGCGTAAGAAAAATCTTTATTATTAAGTTCACTCCATTTATTTTTTTTAAAAAGCTCTGGAAAACTGTTGTCAATCATATGAAATATTTCATGATGGATCATTCTTTCGAAATAGTTTTGGTTAAATGTTAAGTCTAAGATTAAAGTTCTGAATTTATTATCTGGTATACCTCCTGTATTAATGCCTGAAATTTGTAAGTTTTTGCATAGAACTACAAATTTCAAATTTATTTTCCTTAAGAAATTTGAGTTATAATCCCTCAGATTATTTTGAATTGTATTAAATTCACGATCCAAATCACTATTATTTATGCCGTTACATTTAATATTATTTGTATCACCTATTACAAAACCTCTTTTCGATACCAAATATTTGATACCATTTAAATTATCAATCCTATGAACTTCTAAATTAGGAATTTTAATCAAATTATATATTGCATCTGCATTTACATAAGAAAAATTAAAAAATAATAGAAATATTAATATAATGTATCTCATTTTAATAATTTTGATGATATTAGATATAATATGAATGTGATAGGATTTATTTAATGAAAAAAAGAAAAAGAAAAAAAAATATTAATAGAGATCATGAGTCAGTGCCTAAGATGTTTGCGAAAAAATACATATATTTCTATTATCCCTTTTTCTGGATCATTCTAATAATATTCTTATTACTAAAATGACAAAGTCTAAAAAACCTATTCAGCCTGTTAGTGGCACAGAAGTCCCAAGATATGCTGGCCCTTCTACATTTGCAAGATTACCTGAGCTAAGAGATGTAGAAAGTTGTGATGTTGCTATTGTCGGAGTTCCATTTGATTCAGGAACTAGTTATAGACCAGGTGCAAGATTTGGCCCACAAAGTATTAGACAAGCATCTAGACATTTAAGGACTAATTATCATCCTAATTATGATGTAGAACCATTCAAAGTACAACAAGTTGCAGATGCAGGTGACATTACTTGCAATCCATTTAATATTGATGAAGCCATCAAACAAATTGAAGTAGGAGTAACCGATTTATTAAATAAAGTTGGAGGAATAATAAGCCTTGGAGGAGATCACACAATTGCTGTGCCTTTACTTAGAGCAGCCAATAAAAAGAATAATGGACCCGTATCACTTGTTCATTTTGATGCCCATTTAGATACCTGGGATACCTACTTTGGAGCACCATATACGCATGGCACTCCATTTAGAAGAGCTCGTGA
This sequence comes from uncultured Pelagibacteraceae bacterium, assembly GCA_902594705.1. Classification (GTDB taxonomy): domain Bacteria; phylum Pseudomonadota; class Alphaproteobacteria; order Pelagibacterales; family Pelagibacteraceae; genus Pelagibacter. The sequence goes on along the minus strand of CACJNI010000002.1, from coordinate 9,622 downwards.
GGAAAATTTATTTTTAGATGATGCCTCTATGCATGTAGGTATAAGAGGTCCACTTTATAGTAGAGATGATATAAAAAATGATGAAAGCTTTGGATTTAAAATTATTCATTGTGATGAATTTCAAACAGAAGGAATTGATAAAATCGTTGAAAGAATAAAAAATAGAGTAGGTGATAATGCATTATATTTGTCCATTGATATTGATGTATTAGATCCAGCATTTGCACCAGGCACAGGAACACCTGAAATTGCAGGAATGACCACAAGAGAAATGGTAAACGTCCTCAGGGGTTTATCAGGCTTAAATTTGATTTCTGCAGATGTAGTTGAAGTTGCGCCTGCTTATGACCATGCAGAAGTAACCTCTCTAGCTGCAGCAACAATTGTTTATGAATTAACAAATTTATTTGCAAAATCATGAAGAAAGGATAATTTGCGCGCATGATTGAAAAGAGAAATTTTTATATTAATGGTTCATGGGTTCCCCCAAAAAACCCAAAAGATATTGAGGTCATAAATCCAGCAACAGAAAAAAATTGTGCAATAATTTCTTTAGGCAGTAAGGAGGATATCAATGATGCAGTTTTGGCAGCTAAAGAAGCTTTTAAAACCTGGGGATTTACCTCTAAAGAAGAAAGATTGTCATTATTAGAAGTTTTTTATTCATTATATAAAAAAAGATGGAATGATATTACAGATGCAATTATTCAAGAGATGGGAGCACCAAAAGACTTTGCGTCAAAACTACAAACAGGAACTGGTGCGAGTCATACAAAATCATTTATTCGTTATCTAAAAGAATTTGAATTCGAAAAACCTTTAGGAGATCATGCAAAAAATCAAAGAATAATATACGAGCCTAAAGGTGTGTGTGCATTAATAACACCGTGGAACTGGCCAATAAATCAAGTTACTTTAAAAGTTATTCCTGCATTGGCCTCTGGTTGTACTATGATTTTAAAACCTTCGGAACTAGCACCTTTATCGGCAATGATCATAGCTGAGTTAATAGATGAAGCAAAATTTCCAAAAGGTGTTTTTAATTTAGTAAATGGAGATGGGGTAATAACTGGAGATGCATTAACAAGTCATCCAGATGTAAATATGATTTCATTCACTGGCTCTACAAGAGCAGGGGCTTTAATTTCTCAAAATGCTGCAAAGGACTTTAAAAGAGTAAGTTTGGAACTAGGAGGAAAAGGTGCAAATATTATATTTGAAGATGCTGATTCTGAAGCAATTGAAAGAGGTGCATTTAGATGTTTTAGAAATTCAGGACAATCATGTAATGCTCCTACAAGAATGCTTGTTGAAAAATCAATATATAATGAAGCGATAGAAAGACTGAGAAAATACGCAAATGAATTTAAAGTAGATGATCCAAATAAAAATGGAGAGCATATTGGTCCTGTAATTTCTGAAACTCAATACAATAAAATTCAAGGTTTAATTCAAAAAGGAATAGATGAGGGAGCAAAATTAGTTGCAGGTGGAATTGGAAAACCAAATGGATTAAACAATGGTTATTATGTAAAACCGACAGTTTTTGCAGATGTAAAAAATGAAATGGAAATTGCAAGAACAGAAATTTTTGGTCCTGTTTTATCTGTTATTCCATTTGAAACTGAAGAAGAGGCAATTAAAATTGCAAATGATACTGATTATGGATTAACAAACTATATTCAAACTCAAGATAAGGAAAAAGTACAAAGAGTTGCCAGAAAACTTAGATCTGGAATGGTTGATGTAAATGGTGCTGGTATTGCAGTTGATGCACCTTTTGGAGGTTTCAAACATTCTGGAATTGGGAGGGAAGCAGGTAAAGAGGGATTACTTGAATTTCTAGAAGTTAAATCTGTAGGTGGTTGGAATTAATTTATAGATTTATCTTTTACACCTTTTAGAAAGTTTAGACATTTCTTTAATTCACTAAGTTCTATATATTCATCAATTTTATGAGCCTGTTCAATCGAACCGGGCCCACAAACTACTGTGCTAATACCAACTTCTTGAAAGAGTCCAGCCTCTGTTCCAAATGAAACAGCTTCTCTTGAATTGTCACCAGTTATACTAGAAACAAATTCACAAGCCTCGGAATTGTTCAATCTATTAAATCCAACTACTTCGCCTATAATTTCTTTTTTAATATAAGCATCTGAAAAAACTTTCTTCATTTCTGGCAATAGCTCTTTATCAACATAATTGTCTATTATTTGATTTACAAAATCTCCGTCTTCTCTGACCACTGGTCTTGTTTCCCATTCAACTTTACATTTATCAGCGATAACATTATGAGCTATACCGCCTGAAACTCCACCAACTGATAATGTAGAATATGGTGGATTAAATATACAATCTTTAGGAGCTCTATCTTTTAGTTTTGATCTAATTTCTAATAATTTATTTATATACCTCGATGCATATTCAACTGCATTGACACCTTGGTCAGGTTTAGAACTATGACCAGCTAAACCACCAAAGTGAACTGTATATTCATTCATACCTTTATGGGCATCAATGATTTTCATATTGGTTGGTTCACCAATAATACAAATTCCATCTTTAATATCTCTTTTTTTTAATTCTTTTATTAATAATGGTGCGCCGATGCATGCGGTTTCTTCATCGAATGTAAATGAAAAGTGAATGTCTCTATCTAAATTATTTTCTTTAAATACAGGAGCATATGCTAGAGCACATGCAATAAAACCTTTCATATCACAAGAACCTCTTCCAAATAATTTCTCATTTTTTATAGTTGCAACAAATGGATCAGTAGACCAGCCTTTTGAAACGGGGACTACATCTGTATGACCTGAAAGAATAATAGGTTTTTTACCATTTCCATTTTTAGATTTTAAAGAAGCAAAAAGATTAACTCTTTTTTTATCACTATCAAATATTCTAAATGAAGTAGCTCCTAAATTTTTTAAAATATCATCACAATAATTAATGAGACTATTATTATCGTTTCCAGAAATAGTTTTGAAAGCAATCAAATCTGTCAATATTCGTATCGAATCTTTATAAATTTTATCAGGATTATTTTCTGTACTCATTTACAAATCATTATATATTAAATTTATGAAAGAACAAATTACGTATGAAGACTTTGATAAAGTCGATATTAGATTGGGAACAATTATTTCAGTAAGAAAAAATGAAAAAGCAAGAAAACCTTCATTAGTTGTAGAAGTTGATTTTGGAGAAAAGATAGGGATAAAACAATCTTCAGCTCAAATTACTCATTATTATAATGAAGAGAATCTTAAAGGAAAACAAGTAATTGGTGTTTGTAATTTTGCGGAAAAAAATATTGCTGGAGTTGTTTCGCAAGTGTTAATTCTCGGAGCTATAGATACAGAAGGTAGAGTAACTTTAGTTCATCCATCTCAAGAAGCAGAGAATGGATTATCAATTGCTTAAATGCATCCAGAACTATTATCACTAAGTTTATTTTTTTTTGTTACCAGTTGCTCACCTGGCCCAAATAATATTGTTGCATCTCATTCAGGTTTTAATCATGGAGTAAAAAAAACGATACCTCTAATGTTAGGTGTTATATTTGGTTTCACTTCAATGCTATCTTTAGTCAATTTTGGGCTAATTAACATTTTTAAATTATATCCAATTATTCAAAAGATATTAGTTTTTACAGGGTCTGCATTTTTAGTTTATTTGGCTTACAGAATTTCATTTTCTAAATCATCAAATCAAAAAGAAAAACTAGAACCTGTTAAATTTATAGAAACATTTCTTTTTCAATTCTTAAATCCTAAAGGAGTAATCGTTGCTATTATTGCAGTATCAACTTATATCGAATCTGGAGATAACTTTTTTACTTATTCTTTCTGGCTCCTAACTTCTGCCTTTTTCTTTGCTATATTTAGTATCTTATTTTGGACTTTAATTGGTAAATTTATGAGAAAATTCGCGACAAATGAGAAATTTATTAAATGGTTCAATTATGTTATGTCAGCGCTTTTATTAGGCTGCATAGCTACATTTTATTATTAAATATGAAACCAGGAGACAAAAACTCGTTCAATTCGTTAACTAAAATTTCAGTTAACGGCAAAAGTTATAATTTTTACTCACTGAAAGAAGCTGAGAAAAATGGTTTAGCAGGTATATCAAAGCTTCCAAAATCATTGAAAGTTTTACTTGAGAATTTGTTAAGATTTGAAGACGATATAACAGTTAATAAAAATCAAATTGAAGCAATTAAAGATTGGTTAAAATCAAAAAGTTCTAATACAGAAATTGCATATAGGCCTGCGAGAGTTTTACTTCAAGATTACACTGGAATTCCTGCAGTTGCAGATTTAGCTGCAATGAGAGAGGCTGTAAAAGAAAAAAATAAAGATCCAAGCACAATTAATCCATTATCATCAGTTGATTTGGTAATTGATCACTCTGTACAAGTAGATAAATTTGCAAATAAAAATTCATTAAAAGAAAATGTTGATATTGAATTTAACCGAAATGCTGAAAGATATTCTTTTCTTAAATGGGGGCAACAAGCATTCAATAATTTTAGAATAGTTCCACCGGGAACTGGAATATGTCATCAAGTCAATCTTGAATACCTTTCAAAAGTTGTTTGGAATGAAAAATATAAAGGTAAAGAATACATATTTCCAGATACTTTAGTTGGAACAGATAGTCATACAACTATGGTAAACGGTCTATCGGTTTTGGGCTGGGGCGTAGGTGGAATTGAAGCTGAAGCAGGAATGTTAGGTCAACCTATTTCGATGTTAATACCTGAAGTTATTGGGTTTGAAATGAAATCAAAAATGCCAGAAGGTACAACAGCAACTGATCTTGTTTTAACTGTAGTTAAAATGTTGAGAGACAAAGGAGTTGTTGGAAAGTTTGTTGAATTCTATGGTGAAGGGCTAAAAAATCTGACTTTAGCAGATAGAGCTACTATAGCAAATATGGCACCTGAGTATGGTGCAACTTGTGGTTTTTTCCCAATAGATGACGAGACTTTAAAATATTTAAAATTCTCAGGAAGAGATGATCAAAATGTTGAAATTGTAAAACAGTATGCTCAAGAACAAGGACTTTGGGCAAGTTTGGATGTAGAATTTACAGACACTTTATCTTTAGATATGTCAACTATAGTGCCGACTATTTCAGGACCAAAACGTCCCCAAGATAAAGTTTTGCTAACTAATGCATCATCAAATTTTAAAAAAGTGTTTTCAGAAGTTACAAAAAAAGAAGAACCAAATATATATAATGTTGAAAAAGAAGAATTTAAAATAACTGATGGTGATGTTTTAATTGCTGCAATTACTTCTTGCACTAATACCTCTAATCCAAGTGTACTAATTGGAGCAGGTTTACTTGCAAAAAATGCAATTGAAAAAGGTTTAAAGACTAAGCCCTGGGTGAAAACATCTTTAGCACCTGGATCTCAAGTAGTTACAGATTATCTAGAAAAAGCTGGGCTAAATATTTATTTAGATAAGTTAGGATTTAATTTAGTTGGTTATGGATGCACTACTTGTATTGGTAATTCAGGTCCATTAGCTGATAACATATCAGATTCCATAAAAAATAATAATATTTATGCTGTTTCAGTTTTGTCTGGAAACAGAAACTTTGAAGGAAGGATTTCACCTTTAATAAAAGCAAACTATTTAGCGTCTCCTCCATTAGTTGTTGCTTATGCAATAGCAGGAACTATGAGATTTGATTTGTATAAGGATCCGTTAGGTAAAGATAAAGATGGTAAAGATGTTTTTTTAAAAGATATATGGCCATCTAACAAAGAAATTGAAGAAACATTGAGAAATTCATTAAATGCAGAAATGTTTATAAAAAGATATTCAAATGTTTCCCAAGGACCAGAACAATGGCAAAAAATTAAAACAGAAGAAACCAATATTTATAATTGGGAAGATAATTCAACATATGTAAAAAAACCTCCATTTTTTGATAATCTTCCTGATAAACCTGAAGGATTTAGAGAAATTAAGGATGCAAGACCACTATTAATATTAGGTGATAGCATTACCACTGATCATATTTCACCTGCTGGATCAATTCAAAAAGATAGTCCGACTGGAGAATATTTTATGAAACATCAAATACTTCCTAAAGACTATAATTCCTATGGAGCAAGAAGAGGCAATCATGAGGTTATGATGAGAGGGACTTTTGCTAATATAAGAATTAGAAATGAAATGGCACCTGGTACTGAAGGTGGTTTTACAAAGTTATACCCTGAGGAAAAAGTAATGCCAGTTTATGATGCGGTTGTTGAATATAAAAAAAGAGGTACCGATTTAGTTGTAATTGGTGGTAAAGAGTATGGAACTGGTTCTTCAAGAGATTGGGCGGCCAAAGGAACTAAACTTTTAGGTGTAAAAGCTGTTTTTGCAGAAAGTTTTGAGAGAATTCATAGATCAAATCTTATAGGAATGGGTATACTGCCATTACAATTTAAAGATGGAATAAATCGAACTAATCTAAAATTAGATGGCTCAGAACTATTTTCTATAATTGACTTAGAAAAAGGTATAGATGCTAGAGATGAAGTCGATGTTGAAATCAAATATGTTTCTGGAGACATCAAGAGAATTAAAATGTTAAGTAGAATAGATACTAAGAACGAATTAGAGTATTACAAAAATGGTGGAATTTTACAATATGTACTTAGGAACATGATTTAATGGATGAAGATATTGAAATAATAAATACCCAAACACGTAATGAAAAAATTAAAAACTTTTTCATAAATAATAAAAATTCATTAATTTCAATATTAGTAATAATTATTTTGGCTTTAATTGGCTACTTTTCTTTTGAAGAATATCAATCTAGCAAAAGAGAAAAATTAGCTGATAAATATGACTTAGCTGTAATAAGATATGAAGCAGATAATAAATATAATGTGATTCCAGATCTTAAAGAGGTGATTAATGCTAAAGACAAAACGTATTCTCCTCTAGCTTTTTATTTTTTGTTAGATAACGATTTGATAAATTCAAAAGAAGAAATTAACAATTATTTTGATATTTTAATTAATGATATTGGCTTGGATAAAAAGTTTAAAGAGCTAACAATCTTTAAAAAAGGCCTATATAATTCAGATTTTTCAGATGAAAATGAATTGTTAGCTATTTTTAATCCTTTAATTAAAGCGGATAGTATATGGAAACCGCATAGTCTTTATATTATGGCAGAATATTATTTATCAAAAAATCAAATGCAAAAATCAAAAGAATTTTTTGAGCAAATTGTTAGTCTTGAAAATAATAACTCTAAAATTAAAAACAAAGCTCAAAAAAGGCTAAGATCTAGTTTCAGTGAGTAGGATAGTATTATATTTTGTTTTTTTACTTTTATTATCAAGTTGTGGTCAAAGTGATAAATCTGTAGAAAATACTAATTCTAAAATTTTATTTGAAGAAATTAAACCAATTCAACAACAATTAAATCCCAATACACAAATAAATCTATCTCAATTTGTTAACGATAATAGTTTTATAAATAATAATACAAATAATAATGGAAATATAAACTTTGAGCCAACATTTGAAAAAAAGAAAACGTTTAAATTTTCAAAGATTAAACAGTTTAATTCAATCGATACAGATATTTTATTTATCGAAAATAATGATCTAATTTATTTTGATAATAAAGGAACGATATTAAGAATTAATGAAAAATTTGAAACTTTATGGAAAGCAAATCATTACTCAAAGAAAGAGAGAAAACTTAATCCAATATTATATTTTAATTATATAGATAATAAAATTATTGCTGCTGATACTCTTTCAAATATTTTTTCATTAAATTTAGATAATGGGGAACTAAACTGGAAAAAGGACAGTCTATCTCCATTTAATTCTAATATTGCTATAAAAAATGATAAATTTGTCACTGTTGATTTTGATAATGTAATTAGATGTTTCTCAATAGTAGATGGAAATGAATTATGGAATTTTAAAACAGAAAATACATTTATAAAATCATTAAAAAAATTATCTGTAATTATTAAAGATGACATTGTTTATTCACTTAATAATTTAGGAGATCTTACTGCATTAAATATTAATGATGGGAGTTTAGTTTGGCAAACACCTACTCAGAGCAACGAAATATTCTTAAATGCATTTAGTCTAAAAAATTCAGAAATGATTTTAAATAATGAAACAATATATTTTTCAAATAACAAAAATGAGTTATTCTCAATTGACACAAGAACTGGCATAGTAAAATGGAAACAAACTGTAAATTCAAGTTTAAAGCCTACGATTTCTGAAAATTATATTTTTAACATTTCTGAGGAAGGATATTTATTTGTAATTGATACTGAGACTGGAAATATAATCAGGATAACTGATGTTTTCTCAACATTTAAAAAAAGAGAAAAAGTTAAACCAGTAGGCTTTGTTATTGCTAAAAATAAAATTTATTTGTCTACCGATAATGGACGAATTTTGATTATTAATTTAACTAATTCTGAAACAGAGAAAGTAATTAAATTTAATAATGAAAAAATATCGAGGCCATTTATTAATAATGCTAATATTTTTTTAATAAAAAATAATGGAATTATAAGATCAAATTAATGTTATTAAAATTTTTAGAAAAAATTGGAAGAAAAAAGGTAGTTTTAGATAGGGGGCCGTCTCACCCAAAATTTAATGAAGCTAAACCATGGATGAATAGATATTATTTATTATTTAGGAATAGACCAAAATGGTTTCCATTTAATATATTAATTCATGAAATGTTGGATGACGATCATGGGGATGGAGTTCATAATCATCTATTCCCTTATATTACAATAATTTTGAGAGGAGGTTATTGGGAAACTACTAAAAAAGGCAAGTTCTGGAGAAAACCTGGATATATTGGATTTAGATCAGCCAATGCATATCATAGAGTAGACCTTAAGCCAGGAACAAGGCCAATGACAATTTTTATCTCAGGACCTTTTGGATTAAGAAAGGGGCCAAGATCAGAATACGGTATCGATTTTAATTCAAAAAAGAATTAATGCAAAAAAGTTTTGTTAAAGAGTTTAAACTCTACTGCAAAAAAAAAAATTTAGATGTTAATTCTCATCAGATAAAACTCATAAAAACATTAGAAGAATATTATAAATTAAATTACAAATCATTTATCTCAAAAATTTTATCAAAAAAAAATTATAAAAAAGGCTTTTATCTATATGGAGATGTTGGTGTCGGCAAAACTATGATATTAGATTTTTTTTTCAACTTAGTTGAAGGTAAAAAATTAAAACTTCACTTCAATGAGTTTATGCTTAGCTTTCATGATTTTGTACACCACTCCAAAGATAAAAATGAAGAAAATAAATTAAGTAAATTTGTTAAAAAATTAAAATCGAAAGCAAAATTAATATATTTTGACGAGTTTCAAGTTACAAATATAGTAGATGCAATGATACTTGGAAAATTATTTGATGAAATATTTAAAGAAGATTTAAAAATTATTGTAACTTCTAATATAAAAATAGAAAATTTGTACAAAGATGGGTTGCAAAGAGATCAATTCAAACCTTTTATAAAAATAATGCAAAAGCAATCATTTGAATATCAATTAAATATAGATGATGATTATAGAAAGTCCA
>CACJNI010000001.1 GCA_902594705.1 uncultured Pelagibacteraceae bacterium | reverse complement strand
TTTAAATAAAACTGCATTACAAATATTTACAAATTATGGACCCTTGGCTTTTTTGCCTGTTTCCGATAACAAGACTTCAATTGTATTCTCTTATATAGGAAAAGAAAAAGAAAATGATAAAATATTAAATTTATTTAAAAAGTATAACTACTTTTATAAAGTTACCAAAATTCATAATATTGAAAAGTTTGATTTAGATTTCTCATTTTTAAGAAACTATACTTATAGCAATATTTTGGCTTTTGGAGATTTAATGCATCGTATTCATCCATTGGCAGGACAAGGTTTTAATATGACAATAAGAGATATAATAAACTTGTTGGAAATAATTGATAATAAAACTAGTTTAGGTCTACCAATTGATATTTCTGTTGCAGAAGAGTTTCAAAATAGAAATAAACATTTCAATTATGCTTATGGTAAAATAATAGATACAATATATGAATTCTTTAAATTAGATAGTAAGCTTAATAATTCAATTTCGATTCCTATTTTTAATTTTTTAAATAAAAATCAGACTTTCAAAAAATACTCAAATATTTTTTCTGACAGAGGTTTAAATTTATAATTATTGTAAGGTTTTATTTTCGAATTCGTCTTTAATGTAGTTATTCAATATCAATTCCATTTTTTCTTTTCTAATATTTACATCAAGACACTCTAATAAAATTTGTTTTTCCTCTAACGAAAATGGTGAGGCCATAGAGAGATCATTAAGAGTTTTGCTTAAATCTTTTTTATCTAAATCTTTAAGATTAACTATATAACCCTGTTTTTTAAAAAATTTTTTCATATTTTCCATAATTATATTTAAATCACTAAAGTTAACCTCATTACTTTTTTTGGAAATATCGTTTGAAAAATAATTATATTGAACTTCGCATTCTCTATATAATTTTTCTGAATTAATCTCTGAATTTACTTTAAATCTACAAATACCATTAAGTATAATTAAAATTCTTCCATCTTCAGTTTCATTAAAACTAGTTATTTTTCCAATACATCCAATTTCATACAAATCAGGTTTTTTAAGTACGCCAGTTTTTTTTGGCTGAATCATTCCTATCATTCTATGTTTTTTCATAGCATCATTTACCATTTGCAAATATCTTGGTTCAAAAATATTTAATGGCACAGTAGTTCCCGGGAACATTATAAAATTTGAAAGTGGGAATATTGGTATAGTTTTTGGCAATTCATTAAGTTTCATACTTTGATTATAGTAATTCTTTTTTAAGTTACAACTGGGTATAGTCGATTTGAAAGTCGCATTCATACATATAATCTCTTGATAAAAACCAAAAAAACTCTTAACTTAATTTAATTATAATAAGCGGGCATAGCTCAGTGGTAGAGCGTCTCGTTGCCAACGAGAAGGTCGTGGGTTCAAGTCCCATTGCCCGCTCCAAAATATTTTATGAAATGATAATATGGATTTCGTCGTATCCTAAAAGTGGAAATACTTATATAAGATCTTTCCTTGCTAGTTATTATTATTCGGATGATGGAAAATTTAATTTCGACCAACTTTTAAAAATTCACCAATTTCCCAACATGAAATTTTCAAAATTTCAACCTATGTCAAGAGAAGAGGCAAGTAAAAATTGGATTTTTAATCAGAATTCATTCTTTAATAATGAAAAATTAAATTTAGTTAAAACACATAATTGTTTAATTCCTTACAAAGGTAATGAATTTACTACTAAAAAAGAAACCTATGGTGCAATTTATATAGTTAGAGATCCAAGAAATGTAATAACCTCATTAACACATCATTATTCTTTGAATTACGAACAAGCTTTCAATTATATGATTAATGAGGAATCCTCTTTATTAGAGACCTCATTTGAAAAAGATCACAGTAATTTTACTTTTTTAAATTCCTGGTCAAATCATTATAAATCATGGAAAAACAATTCTTATTTTAAGACACTTTTTATTAAATTCGAAGATATTGAAAAAAATAAAGAGGAAACTTTTAGGAAGATAATTTTGTTTGTTGAAAGTTTTAAAAATAATAAAGAAGAAATTGATAAAAAAAAATTTTATAACTCAATTAAATCAACTAATTTTACAAATCTTAAAAATAAAGAGCTTAATGAAGGTTTTGAAGAAAGTGTATATTCAAAAAAAACTGGTAAAAAAATAAATTTTTTTAATTTAGGATTTAATAATCGTTGGCAAAAACTTCTACCTTCTGATACAATAGAAAAAATTAATAAATGTTTTAATAAGGATTTAAAAGACTTAGACTATAGTTATGAGTGATTTAGCTAATAAAAAATGTGTGCCTTGTGAGGGAAATATACCACCATTTAATACAGATGAAATTCATAAGTATTTAAAACAGGTAGATGGCTGGGAAGTTGTAGAAGATAAAATTGATGGGTTTCATTTAATAAAAAGTTTCAAATTTGATAATTTTTTGGAAAGTCAAAAATTTGTTAACAAAGTTGGTGAAATTGCAGAAAATGAAGGTCATCATCCTGACCTATGGCATGGCTGGGGATATGCTAAAATAAAAATTTATACTCATGCAATTAAAGGATTGGCAGAAAGTGATTTTATTCTGGCCGCAAAGATTGATAAACTAAATTAATTAATGATTAAAGTGTCTTGTTTTGGAAAATACTAAAATAGTATTTGTTTGGTTAGCAAATTTAATAATTTCTTTATCATTTTTTGAACCCGACGGTTGAATGACTGCTGAAACTCCTGCTTGTACCAATTTTTCTATACCATCCACAAACGGGAAAAACGCATCAGAGGCTGCTAAGATTTCATCACTATCGCTTATTTTCTGAAACTTTTTCATTTTATCGATTGCTATTTTGCAACTATCTAACCTACTTGGTTGACCTGAACCTATGCCTATTGTCCTGTAATCTTTTGTAATGACTATCGCATTCGATTTTACACTTCTGCATATATTAAATGCAAAAATAAGTTTGTTTAAAGTTTTATTTGTAGGTTTTAATTTTGATACAATTTTAAAATCATTCTTAGAAAAATATTGATTATCTGGATCTTGAACTAAAATAGAATTAAATTTATTTATAAAATTAAATTTAAAATTTTTTTCTACTTTACTAGCATCAATTAATCTCAAATTTTTTTTCATTTTTAAAAGTTTTACTGATTTTTTGTCAAATCCATTTGCAATTATTACCTCAAAAAATATTTTATTAATCTCTTTAGCTAAACTTATATTTAATTTAAAGTTACATGACACAATACCACCGTAGGCACTAATTGGGTCACTTTCTAAAGCCTCTTTAAAAGATTTAATTTTGTTTGGATTAATGGAAACTCCACAAGGATTAGCATGCTTAATTATTGCTATACCCCTATTTTTTGGTAAAGTTTTAGATATACTTAGGGCAGAATAAATATCGTTATAGTTGTTGTAACTTAATTGTTTTCCACTGATTTGAATAATCTCCTGCTTATTATTTTGTGAATATATTGCTCCTTTTTGATGAGGGTTTTCCCCATATCTTGTCTTCTCAACTAATTTTCCAGAAAAAATATTCTTAATTGGGAAAAAGTTTTTGGACTTCTGATTAAAAAAATTAAAAATTTTTGATTCATAATATGCTGTTTCCATAAATGCTTCTTCAGCCAATTTTTCTCTAAATTTTAAACTTGTTGAACCTTTATTTTTATTTAATTCAATAGTTAAATCTTCATACTGTTTTGCGTTACTTAGGATAACTACATCATTATAATTTTTTGCAGCTGCTCTAACCATTGTTGGTCCTCCAATATCTATATTTTCAATTATATTTTTGTGACCAGAATTACTTAATAAAACTTTTTCAAATGGATAAAAATTTATAATAACTAGATCTATATTTTCATAATTGTTAATTTTCATTTCTTTTTGATGTTTTTTATTATGCCTAACATTCAAAATCCCAGAATGAATTTTTGGATGCAATGTTTTTACTCTTCCATCTAGCAGCTCTTTTGAATTTGTAAATTTAGATACTTCTAAGCATTTAAAACCCATACTTTTAATTTTTTTGTATGTGCCACCTGAGCTTATTATTTTAATTTTATATTTTTTTAGTAAATTTAATAATGGCTTTAAATTGGATTTATCTGACAATGAAATTAAAGCAGTTTTAATTTTTATTGTATTTTTTCGAATGCCCATTTAATTTCCTGAGTTATATCTTTTATTTTGCCTGATAAACATATATTTTGGTTCTCACTAGTTACATTTTTATTACCGAAATATATACCCGATTCAATATTTATAATCTCGCAGCTAGTTGAAAACTTCCATCCAGAATTTTCAATTTCAATTAATATAGTTTTGTTGTCTAGAGTTTTTGTTAATTTAACACCTGGTTCCATATGAAATCTGATATCATATTTATTTGTTTCTAACTTGTTTTTTGAAATTATTTTATCGGTTCCTATCAATTTATTTTTTTCAACGAAATATTCTAAAGATCTTTCATATAAAATTCCAAATTTTTTTAAAAAGCCATTATGGGATGCTTTGATTAACCAATAGTTTTTTTCATTAACAATATTTTTATCACTAATTTTCAAACCATTTTCTAATGTTTTATAGTTTCCATTGTTTCTAAATGAACAACTTGAATGATTATCAATTATAAGTGTTGAATGAGCGGCAGTAGATTTTGAAATTAGATTTAATTTGTTTTTATAATCCTGAAAGTAACCAGAATTAGAAATAAGTTTTTTATCTTTGTAGAAGAATTCAAATGAAAGAGCTCCACTTTGATAGTTATGTGAAAAAGGTTTTTGGGGTGAATTTCCAACATCCATTGCAAGAATACAATTTTTGTTTTTTAAAATGGCATATCCTCCTACTTCATTATTTGAATTTTCAAACTTATATTTATAAAGCGAAAGATATTTATTAAAATCCTTTAATTCATTTTGATGATTCCCATTGAATAGTAAACTTTGTTTGATTTTAGAAAAAACAGAATAAGATTTTCCTAGATAGAAAATTATTTCATCAAGGTACTCAGGTATATCATTAAAAGATTCCTTTAATAATTCTCTAATAAGAACAAAATATTTTAAATAGAAATTTAATTGCCTGATACTTCTTGTTTTTGGAAAATACTCATCGTCAAAAGAATTAATAATAATTTTTCTCAGTAATTCTAATCCATAATTTAAAAATTTTTCATTTGCGTATGATAATCCTGTAATTATTATTGCAATACAGCCTAATAATTTATCATTAACAGATCGAGATTTGCTTATTTCATTTATTAAATGATTAACCTGTTTATTTACAGAAAAATTAAATTTATTTTTATATTTAGTATCACTTTCATCATAAGACAATTTAGAGTTTGCAATCCAAGATATTATTCTCTTTGATAAAATATCCGTTTGCCATGTTAATGAATTATAACTTTGATTTTTTTCAATCCATTTAATAATTATTGATTGTGTAATAATTGGGGAAGATTTTAAATCAATACTAAATAACCAATAAAAATTATTTAGTTTATTAAGATTATTACTACTTAATAATTCATTTTCCCAAATATTATCTTTATCTAATTCTTCAATTTTAATTTTTTTTTTATCATATTTAACCAAGCAGCTTAAAATACTTAGACTTGGTCTATATGAAATGTTGTTTATCTCAATTTTTGAAATTTTATTATTATAAAACCTTGATTTTAAGTATAAATTTCTTATTTGATTTTTAGTGTAGTAAAAAAATTCATTTATTAAAATTAAAGAATTTTTTAAATACATCTTACATTGATTTTAGAGTTTCTATATTTTTTTTAATATCACCATTGTTTTCTTTGAATATTGTTGTTCCAGAAACTAATATATTTGCTCCCGCTGATATAACCTCTTTTGAATTAGAGAAATTTATTCCACCATCAACTTCAATATCAAATTTTAAGTTATTATCTTTTTTTATTTGATAAAGTATTTTAATTTTTTCAATGACTTCTGGTATAAATTTTTGACCACCAAAACCGGGGTATACACTCATAATTAAAACTAAATCTATTTCTTTTAATACTTTTTCAATGACACTTACTTCCGTATTTGGATTTAAAGATATGCCTACTTTTTTCTTTAATTGTTTTATAAGTTTAATCGATTCATTCAAATTGTCTGTTGCTTCAGGGTGAATTGTTATTATATCAGATCCTGCTTCAGCAAAATTTTCTATATATTTATGAACTGGTGAGATCATTAAATGTACATCAAAAGGTAATTTTGTATAATTTCTAAGTGTTTTTATCACCGGGGGACCAATTGTAATATTAGGAACAAAATGTCCATCCATTACATCGACATGAATTAAGTCAGCGCCACCATCTTCTAATCTTTTAATTTCCTCACCTAATTGGCTAAAATCTGCAGAAAGTATTGAAGGCGAAATTTGTATATTTTTCATTAATAAATAAAAACTAGTACTATCAATTTTTGAATATATTTGAATTATTATTTACCAAATATTTTATAAATTTCTGCAGCTATTTCACTTTCTAATGGAAACGATAACATCCCCATTACTGAATAACCCATTAAATAAGGCATTAAATAAAATCTAAATATATAAAAAAACCACGCTACATAAAGTGGAACTAATGGTCCTATAATGAAACTAGGAGTTATGAATTTAAAAATTTTAATAATTGGATTTGTGTATTTCACAAATACTTTCATAAAAAAGAATTCAGAATCTTCTTTTTGAAAAATATTCATTGCAGATCTTCCAATTAAAGTCCACATGATAATACCTAAAATGTAGTCTATTACTAAAATATATATTGGCATTTATTTGAAAAAATGGGGGCGAATATCGCCCCCAAAAAGTTTAATTTAGTGTTGCTTACCAAGTATTGTCTTACCTGATGGAACACGAACTTCGTCTACCATTTGCTGTGTAGCTTTATCTGGTTCTTCAGTCATTAAACTTACTACAACCATTACAACTAAACAGACCGACGCTCCGATTATACCGAAACGTAAATGGTCAATACCTAACCAAGGCGCATTACCCATAAACTTAGGATACACATAAATTAGATAAGCTGTTCCTGATGCAAGACCTGCTATCATACCTGCTATTGCTCCTTGTCTCGTTGCTCTCTTCCACCATACACCAAGTATTAATGGGAAGAACAATCCAGACATTGCAAAGTCAAATGCCCAAGCAACTGCACCAAGGATACTAGTGATCCTCATTGATGCAATGTATGCTCCAGCGGCACCAATAACAATTAGAAGTGCTCTAGCAACTAACAATCTTTTTCTTACATCTGCTTTTGGATCAATGATTTTGTAGTAAATATCATGTGATAAAGCGTTTGCGATAGCAAGAATTAGACCATCTGCAGTTGACATCGCAGCAGCCATTCCTCCTGCAGCAACTAGTCCAGAGATTACGTATGGTAATCCAGCAACTTCAGGAGTTGCTAGTACAACTACGTCACCTCTCATGAACCATTCATTTAACTGAAGAATACCATCTCCGTTAAAGTCTGCTATGAAGGCTTGTTTTACATTAATCCAAGCATTTACCCACTCAATCTGCATAATTTCAGCAATTGGTTTTCCAATAATACCTGTTGGTAAGTTTGGATCTATTAGTGAGATCTTGGATAATGTTGCAAGCATTGGCGCTGAAGTATAAAGCAATGCAATAAAGAATAGTGACCATGCCACTGATTTTCTTGCAGCTTTAACACTTGGAGTAGTGAAGTATCTCATTAAAATGTGTGGTAAAGATGCTGTTCCTACCATCATACATAGTGCTAATGAAATAAACTTCCATGCAGCCATTCCACCTTCTGGCACACCTGAGTGTGATACAGAAATAGATTTTAGACCACCTGGTACACCTGCAGCTTTGATATCTGCAGCAGCATTTTTAACTAATCCAAATTGCGACTCAAGTGCACCTAATCTAGCCACTTCCTCACCTAACATAAAGTGTGGAAAGAAACCAAATCCAGATTTGTTACTAATCCAGAATACTGGAATTAGATAAGCAATAATCAATACTATGTATTGTGCAACCTGTGTCCAAGTTACAGCTCTCATTCCGCCTAGCATTGAACAAAGTAAAATACTTACTAGTCCAACCCAAACTCCTAATTCAAATGGAATACTTAGTGCTCTAGATGCAATTGTTCCTGTTGCATTAATTTGAGCTGTTACATATGTGAAAGAAGCCAATGTTAAAACAACCACAGCGCAGAACCTTGCAAAGTTCCCCCCGTATCTTGTTCCAATGAAATCTGGCACAGTGTAACATCCAAATTTTCTTAAGTATGGTGCTAAAAGTGATGATACTAAAACGTATCCCCCAGTCCAACCGACCAAGAAAGCCATATAAGTATAACCACCAAAATAAATACCACCAGCCATTGCAACGAATGATGCACCCGACATCCAGTCAGCTGCAGTTGCCATTCCGTTAAATACTGTTGGCACCTGTCTTCCAGCAACATAATAAGCATCGACCTGAACAGTTCTAGATAAATACCCAATCAAGGCATATATACAAACTGTAAAGGCGACAAACAAAATACCAATGGTTTTAGCAGTCATACCTGCTTGCTCCGCTATCGCCATCAATATGATGAATACAATGAAGCCCCCAGTATATGTTCCGTAAATTTTTGGTAGGTTGTCAATAAAATTGCCTTTAAACATTAATCATCCTCCTTTTCGGTAAAACCAAACTCTTCATCGATTTTTTCCTGTCTATTTGCAAACCAAAAAATAAGGACTACAAATGCAATGATGGAACCTTGCGCACACATGTAATACGCTAATGGATATCCCATAAAACTTGAAGTGTTTAGGTCAGAACCAAACATGAAGATCAGATAACCGAAAACAAACCAAATAATTAATGTAATTATCATTAATCCTTTGGTTTTTTCCCAGTGCTTTTCTTTGTTTGACATTATTTTAATCCTCCCTATAGGTTAAAGATATAATTCATACTCATTTAATGTGATATTTAAAGAGTAAAAAATGGCATATATTTATAGTAAAAGTGATAATATCAGTTCAAAATGGGCATTAAATACAAATTAAAGCTCAAAGATTTGAAATTTGAGTATTTAAAGGAATATTTCATTCCATTTCTAAAATATTTTAAAAAAACAAAAAAAATTGAGAATTATTCTGATTTAAAAGAATTTATTCAAAAAAAATCTGCATGGGTCAGTCAGGTTACACTTTATGGTTATCTAAAAACTCGAATGGGAGCAAAATATGTCCTAATGTTTGAGGATGAGATATTTTTAGGTTCAATCAATAAAGCAAAATGGAATATTTACTCAACTGCATTACAAGATTTAACTTTTTATACTATTTCTTTTTTAAAAAATATTAGAAATCAACATGATACTGAAAAAGCAAATGAAATCTATTTTGAAATTTTAGATAATGAACTTCAAAAAAATGAAATGCCAAAAGATATATACGAGAATGCAAAAAAGAAATTTCAAGAAAGATATGAAAACATAGATTGGAATGAATATCATGAGTCATTACCATTTAATACTAGTGCTTTATCTTTATATGAATGGTCCCCAATAGCTGAAGAATTAAAATCTTTAGACAAAAAAATAGTTTTGAATTCTATGATCTTAAAATGGGATAATGTTAAAAAGGAATTTATTGAATTAATAAATTTTTAAGTATTTTTTCTATTTTCAACTAAGCTTTTTACTACACTTGGATCTGCTAAAGTTGTTGTATCACCTAATTGATCGTACTCGTTTGCTGCAATTTTTCTCAAAATTCTTCTCATAATTTTTCCAGATCTTGTTTTTGGTAAACCAGGTGAAAACTGAATTAGATCTGGTGTCGCTATTGGTCCAATTTGTTTTCGAACCCATAGCTTTAAATCTCTTTCTAAGTCTAATGTAGACTCTTCCCCAACATTTAAAGTAACATAACAATATAAACCATTACCTTTAATATCGTGTGGATATCCAACAACTGCAGCTTCAGCTACTTTTGGATGAGCAACAAATGCACTCTCTATTTCTGCAGTTCCAAGATTATGGCCTGAAACTATAATCACATCATCTACTCTTCCAGTTATCCAGTAATATCCATCCTTATCTCTTCTACATCCATCTCCAGTAAAATATTTTCCATCAAATTGAGAAAAATAAGTATCAATAAACCTTTGGTGATCTCCATAAACTGTTCTCATTTGTCCAGGCCATGATTGTGCAATACATAATCGGCCCTCTGCTTCACCTTTTAAGACTTTACCTTCTTTATTTACTATTACAGGTTTGATACCATAAAATGGTTTTGTTGCTGAACCTGGTTTTAAATTAATAGCCCCCGTTTGAGGACTAATTAATATTCCACCAGTTTCTGTTTGCCACCATGTATCAACAATAGGACATTTAGAATCCCCAACGGTTTTATAATACCACTCCCATGCTTCAGGATTGATAGGTTCTCCGACAGTTCCTAATAATTTCAGTGTTTTCCTTGATGTTTTTTTAACAGGTTGATCTCCCTCTCTCATCAAAGCTCTAATAGCAGTTGGTGCAGTGTAAAATATATTTACCTTAAATTTATCAACAATTTGCCACCACCTTGAGCTATCAGGATAAGTTGGAATTCCTTCAAACATAATTGTTGTTGCCCCGTTTGATAATGGTCCATAAATAATATAACTGTGTCCTGTAACCCATCCAATATCTGCTGTACACCAATAAATATCTTTAGGTTTATAGTTGAATATATATTGATGAGTCATTGATGCATAAACCATATAGCCACCAGTTGTATGCATTACCCCTTTTGGTTTACCTGTTGAACCTGATGTGTACAAAATGAATAAAGGGTCCTCAGCATTCATTTCTTCTGGTTCACATTTATTTGACACTTTTTTTGTTAGTTCGTGGTACCAAACATCTCTTCTCTCATCCCAATTAATTCGATTACCCGTTCTTTTTACCACAACACATTTTTTTACATTTGGACAATTTACCAATGCTTCATCGGCGATTGATTTTAATGGTATAATTTTTCCCCCTCTAACACCTTCATCTGCAGTTATAAGATAATCAGACTCACAATCATTTATCCTTCCTGAAATACTATCTGGCGAAAATCCACCAAAAATTATTGAATGAACTGCCCCTATTCTTGCACAAGCCAACATTGTATAAGCAAGTTCTGGTATCATTGTTAAATAAATCGTAACTCTATCACCTTTCTTTACGCCGAGTTCTTTCAAACCATTTGCTGCCTTTGAAACCTCTTTGTGTAATTCTTTGTATGATATTTTCTTTTGTACTTTTGGATCATCACCTACCCAAATTATAGCGGTTTTATCTTTATTCTTTTTTAAATGTCTATCTATACAATTAGCTGAAGCGTTTAATGTTCCATCATAGAACCATTTAATTCTCACATCGGAACTACTGTACTTCACATCTTTGATTTTTGTGTATGGCTTTATCCAATTAATTCTTTTTCCTTCTTTTTTCCAAAATCCATCATTATCTTTTATAGAAGATTTATATTTTTTTTCATATTGCGATTTATTTACGAGAGCTTTATTAACCCAATCTTTTTTTGTTCTATAAATTAATTCTTTTTCTAAGTTTGAAGTTATAGATTTTTTTTTAATCTTTATTTTTTTAGATTTCTTTTTTGTCTTTTTTCTAACTTTTTTTGCTTTCTTTTTTTTTGGCATGGATTTTTTTTAGGTGATACTACCCATCTTCAAAATAATTTTCCAGCATTTAGTATCTATTGGCATAACCGAAAGTCTACTTTGTTTTATAAGAGCTATATCTTTTAAATCTTTATTTTTTTTAATATTTTCCAATGAAACTGGAGCTTTTAGTTTATTTTTATACTTAACTTTCACTGCTACAAATCGCTTTTCCTTGTCTGTTGGGTCAATAAATGCTGTTTTAATTACTTCAACAATACCAACAATTTCTTTACCTATATTCGAATGGTAAAAAAAACATAGGTCTCCCTTTCTCATTTTTTTTAAATTATTAGCGGCTTGATAGTTTCTTACACCATCCCAATCAGCACCTCTTGATCCTGACTTTTTCTGTTGGTCTAAAGACCAAACGTCAGGTTCTGATTTTAATAACCAATATTGCATTCAAATAATTTATATTAAATTGCTATGTAAGTAAAAGGGATAAAAACTTGAACAAAAACAAAAATAGAAAAAATTAAAATTAAAAAAATAAATATTATAAAAAATATTAATTTTATATAACCATATTTTTTTTTAAAATCATTAATTAGATAAATATAATTTAAAATTTTTTTCATATCTCTTTAGCTTTAAATATACCATCGTTCATTATAATATATTCAATATTCATTCTTCTCATATTTGTGTAAACATCAAATAAATCGAATACCATTGGATCTTTTGAAATATTAAATGATGTATTTACTATTATATTAATATTATTTTCAGCTAGCTTTTTTAATAATTTAAAAATAAATGAATTCTCATTATCTATAACTTGTGTTCTACAGGTGTTATCAGTATGAACTACAGAGATGTAGTCATTTTTTAAATCCTCTTTTGCTTCACATAATGTTCCCATTGAATACAAATTATTTTTTATACTTTCTTTAATAGAAAAATATTTTTCAAATTTTTCTTTAAGCAACATGGGAGCTAGTGGTTGATAAAATTCTCTTTTTTTTATTTTGTTATTTAAATTTTCAACAGCTAATTTATCTTTAGCATTACAAATTATAGAAGTATTACCCAATGCCCTTGGACCAGTTTCTATTTTATCAATATAAGTTGTGAGAATGTGACCTTTGCTTATTAACTCAGAGGCTATATCTAGAGAGTTTCCCTGTTTAGAAATTTTTTCAAAAAACTCATTTATTTTGAATTTTTTATTTATTTGGTCTTTTTCCGGCCCAGGAAATAGACCTATATTTTTTAAAAATTTATTATTTTCGTGAAAATACGAAAAATTAGTAGCCCCAATTGCTGAGCCTGAGTCACCTGGCGATGGAGGGACGATTAGTTCCTCAAATATGTTTTGTTTTGATAAATCATGTATCATTTTGCAATTTAATGCAACGCCACCCGTTAAAACTATTTTGTTTTTCCCCGTTAGTTGCTTTGCTTTTAAAATAAGGTTTTTGACAGATTTATTTAATATTAGTTGGGCTGAACTTGCTATATTTGAGTATTTTTTAAAATTTTCTTTAATACCTAAATTTAAATAAGGCTTGCCAAAAATTTCTATAAGTTTTTCTGAAAATGATCTTTCAGGATTTTTTTGAAATTCAAAATATGATGAATTAATTTTTAATTGTTCGCAATCAAAAATTTGATCCATTTGTTTTTCATAAATTGGATTACCATATGAACTTAAACTCATGACTTTAAATTCACCTTCATTTATATCAAAACCTAGGAAATCAGTTATTGTAGAATAAAATAACCCGATTGAATTAGGATAAAAGTTTGTCCAATGTTTCTTTATCAAATTTTCAGTGTCGATTGTATATATAGTCATTGTTTCACCCTCTCCAACTCCATCGCAACTAACAAATGCATAATCATGAACATTTTCGACATATAATGATCCATATAAACAATGGCTAAGATGATGAGAAGAATATAAAATTTTATCTTTAGATATTTTAATAATTTTATTTAGATGAGTATAAAAAAATATTGAACCTGTATTAAAATTTTTTAGATGATGAGTTAATAATTTTTTATTTTCTAGAGGTTTTTTTATGGAATAAATAAATATTTCCCACCATGATTTAAAAGGTTTTTCATAAAAACAAACAGATTTTATATTTTCTTCATTTAAAGAATATTTCTCTATTAAAAATTCTAAACTTCTCTTTGGGAAACTTTTATCACCCTTTATTCTCGTAAAATATTCT
Source organism: uncultured Pelagibacteraceae bacterium (assembly GCA_902594705.1). Lineage (GTDB taxonomy): Bacteria > Pseudomonadota > Alphaproteobacteria > Pelagibacterales > Pelagibacteraceae > Pelagibacter. The sequence continues at coordinate 352,704 of CACJNI010000001.1, read as the reverse complement.
TCTTTAAGAAAACAATGAGTATTTATTCCATCTGTTAAGAAAATTGAAGACTCGTGATAATAAGCTGAAATACCAATATAAAACATTAAAATTATAGTATTGATTTTGGATTAATATTTTTCAAAACATCATTGTCTGTTTTGGATTTATCCAAATCTAAAAATTTTACAGGTAAATACATAATTAAAATTAATAAGTATAAAATTGGATTAAAAATTTTTGAGACTTTAGTTAAGCTATTAGCATAGAGATGTCTTAATTTACTTATTAAATTCTCCTTATAAAATTTAATAAAATAAGCAAATTTAGAATTAGTTTTTTTTGCGAATGTTAGTGAGTATTTGGCATGTCTTTCTTCGTCTAGCAAAATTCTATCTATTTGTTTTGAGTGGTCTGGTTTAAATTTTCTAATATTATCAAGAAAGTCATGCAATTTTTTTTCTGCAATTTCTTCATTTGCTCCAATAAAAATTGCAAAGTCTTTAATGTTTTTTTTCTCAAAAATAAATTTATCTTTATAAATATACCCTTTAGCAAATAGGTGGATTGGTATAAATCTTATTTCTCTATTATTTAGCTCATGCTCTAAGGAAATTTGGTTTTTGATATTTGTAAATATAGAAAAATGTTTATACTCGTCTAACGAATGCCTTATGAAACCTTTGCTTAATTTTAAATCATTAACATTTTTTGCTGCAAACAACATTTCTAAAGCAGATGCAAATTCCGCTGCAGAAAATTCATTTAAAACAAAACAGCATCTTAGAGGTTCAAATTTATTTAAATTATTTTTTGGTATTAAAAACATTTTACTAATAATTTTTTTTTTAATTTTAACAATAAGTCCATCAAAATCAAAAGGTTGTTTAGATTTTTTACCATTTGGTCATAATGACAATTATGTTCAATTACCTAAAGAGACTGAATTCTGCATTAAATACAGAAAACAGAATTTAATTTTTAAAACAGACACAAGAGGTGGAAGATTTTTCAAAAAAACAAGTGAAAATGCGGTTCAAGTTTTTGGAGATAGTCAAATTTTAGGTATTGATATTGAAGATCAAAAAGATCATTTTTTATCAAAGTCTTATAACGAGGATTTAGTAATTTATGCTGCTCCTAATAATGGCCCATACCAAGTTTTAAATTTCATTATTTTAAATCAAGAAAAAATAAAGAAAAAAATAATTATTAGTTTTAATTTATCTGTTGATTTATTTCGTTTATCATCTGATTATAAAATTCAAAATTATGTAGCACTCAGAGAAGATCAATTAAATGATATAATTGAAAAACCATTTAAATATAGGTTTATTATTTTAAAGAGTTTAATCACGAATAAATTTTTTACAGTTTCAAGAAAAAATAAAAAAAAAATGCAAAATCTTTTTGAAGATAAAAATACGGAAGAGCTTAAAAAAAACTTAAATATATATTTTGAAAACTTAAATGAAATTATTAATAACCTAAATATTGAAGTAGATTATATTTTAACAATGCCTTATTGGATTTATGAACAAGATGAAAATAATAAAAGTTTTTATATCAACTCTAATTTAGAGGATAAGTTGAAAACTTTAGTGTGTAGAACTTTTCAAAAAAATAATGAATTACAAAATAAATATATCTCAATTTTAAATGACAATAAAAGAATTCTCACAGAGGACAAAAGGCATATAAGGTTAGATAAATTGGCTTTGACTGATTTACTAAATTATTGTAAATTTTAAAATGATTAAAAAAATATTCTACATAACGCTATTTTCACTATTTACTTTTACATTCAATGTAAATTCAGCTGAGATAAAATGTGATTCAGTAGTTATCAGTTCACCAGACATTAAAGGTGATGAGGATTGTAAAAAGAAAAAGATTTCAACAAAAAATGCAGAAGTTAAATTTGATGATGGATCGATATACCAAGGACCTATTAAAAAAAATAAGGTTAATGGTAAAGGAAAATTAACTCTTAAAGATGGCACTGTTTATGAGGGTAAATTTAAAAGTAACAAATTTGTACAAAAAATTAACAAAAAAAATAGAACCTTTATTAAGTTGAACTTCAAAAAACCGGTAAACATTCAAAATCAAATGAAAGTCTCTGGTTTAACAAAATGGTATCCTGCAGATATAGTTAATGGAGAATTCAAACTTTCAAAAAAAGGTGAATTGATGGCTTCTCAAGACGAAAAAGCTAAACAAAGTAGCGGCGGAAGCGGTGGTAGTGGTTGTTAATACTCATCCTATTAAATTAATAAAATTTCTCTTTTATTTATTAGTTATAAGTTTTTTTATTCAATCAAGTAGTTATGCAATAAAATATAAAGTTACTGAAAAAGAATATATAGAGAGATGTTACGATTGGGATATCTATCGAACCAGTTTTTGCCCGTTTCCAGTAGAGTTAAAACATTTATGTGATGATTGTAGATATGATGGTGAAGGGAAAGATCAAAAAGATGGAAATATTATACCTAATGGAAGTGGAAATTTTTCAAACATTGTAATTGAAAGTTTTATTCCACCAAATCCAAATCCTTCCTCTGAAGATGATTTTGATTTTCAAATATTTGTTACAGAAACATTATGTATAGCAGAGGGTACTTGTCATAGATATGTTAGACCAAGGGTTCCAATTATTTCCGTAGCAGATATTGAACCAGAGCCAGAAGTAAAAACAAATAATAAAAATGACAGAACACGTAATGGCTTTAATTTTATTTCATTTGAGCCACCATCTCAAAATTGGAATTTTAATAATGAATACATATCGCACGGTTTAAGTAGAGAAAGAGGTAGTAAAGAACTAAATAGAATTCATTTTGGATATTATAATATTGGTGGAATGCCTGTTAGAGTGCAAGTTGTTGATGAAAAAAAAGATGTGTTCGATGATGAGGAAAATCTTATTGGATATAATATAGAAACATACAGAGCAGATACAGAAAAGTCTACAGCAACTTTTATTATCACTACAGAGGCAGGTAATACTTTCACTTATACGTTTAATTACATTGACCTTGGGGCGCAAGGCGGATTAAGTAGGTTATGGGACTCGCGTGATTTGAGTTTGTTTGATAAAAAGGAATGGAGTGAAGAATTTTTGGATGGAAGCCCTGCTGCCAGTGTTGTATTAGCTAAAAGAAATATAGTTAAAGCAGGATTACTTGAGACTAATTTTCATGAAATTCAAAATCCGGTTAATCATGAAACTGTAAAGGTTGGTGAAGTTGAAACAGTAAAAGAGGTAGAGATAAAAGTTGAAAAAAAGGATGTAAAAGTACCTCAAAATGTTGATGAAGCTTTAATTTCAATGGGAGCCCCATCGGCTAAGCAAAAAGAATTTACTATTGATGAAGATTTACTTTATCCTGCTAAAATAGCAACAGATGCACTTATTCTTAATTATAATGGAGAATTTAAAAATGGTGTACCACACGGAAATGGCACTGTTACTATTTTAAACCCTAAAACTAATTTAAAATATGGTCTTTATGGAGATTATAAAATTAATTTATCTGGGACTTTTAAATATGGGGTTTTTAAACAATTAAACGAAATATACTACCCAATATCAGGGGAGGTATTTAAATTTACTAAAGGTGTAAAGCCATATGAAAGTGAATTTACTAGAAATATTCTCCACGGAGCATGCTTAGGAAAATGTAAAAAAATCAAAATTTCTCTTGATAATATTAATTTAGGAAAGGCTGAAAAAAAATTTAAAAACATGCCTGCTATTAGTTCTAAATTAATTAGTCAAACCCAGTTATTTGCGAATAATACGCCAACAATATTATCTACTCATGCCACTATTGAAATGGAGGATAATAATGGAAATATTTTACCAACATTAGGTATCAATCTACCACCACTAGCTAAAACAAGTTTATTTACGCTTCCGGGATATAATAACTTTTCATCTGAAGATTATATAAACATTAACGATACAAAAAAAGTTAAAGAGTTAAAGCTAAATATTTTAAATTTAAAAAAAATAAATCTAGAAAAAAATGTAAATTTTTTTTTACAAAATAGTGCAATTAAAGATAGAAAAGAATTAATTAAAGAAACAAAAAAAATATCAAAAAAATACAAGATCTCGCCAAATAGATTTCTTCAAAATAACTTATATGAATATTTATCAAATGACAAAGCTCATAATAATCAACCTATGACAGTAAATTATACTCCAATAATTAAGGAACTTGCCGAAAATAGAAATAAAAATGGAATTTTTCGAATTGGATATGAATATGATTTTTCGGGTATGAGTGGCCTCTCTTTTGGAGTGTCCTATGAAATGCAAGAACGTGATAGAGTAGCAATTGGTGGTCATGGAGTTTACTTTTCAACTCATTCATCTGGAATGGATAAAAAAGTAAAAATAGAAAGTAAACCCAAAAAATATGAAGTTGATAATAATTTCCTTAAAAAATCACAATCAGGAAATATCGCCAGGGCTGTGGCGCAGAGAGCAGAGGCTTTGGCGCAGGCGCAGAGAGCAGATAATGATCTTGTTGGCGGAAACGTTATAGCTAATGTATTTGGGGTTTTGGGATTTGCAGAACAAGTTATCAATTTTCTTAATAACTCCAGGCACTACAGTAATTTAGAATTAAAAACATTGGATGTAAATTATCTTTTGAAAAGTATGATAGAAGATAATTTACCTAGTAATTCTAGTCTCGATCTAGAAGATGAATATGTAAAACAAATATTTGAAAAAAGTAATGTAGAAAAACTAACTATGATACTAGAGTTTTTTTTAAGAAATTATTTAGGCCCATTTGGTTCTCTGCATAATATAATACCTATTATTATTAAAAATTGTGAAAGAAATTCTGTAGATTGTAATATAGTTGATTTTTTACCGTACAATAATTTGTATGGCATTGTCTCTGATGATATGAAAAAAATTGTAAGAGTGGTTGAAGCAAGTAAATCAAAAAAAGATGACTCAGGCGGCGACGGCGGCGGCGATGATGGTTGGTAAAGTTTTTTTTCTTTATAGTTAATTAATCTAGAACTGTTCCAGCTCCCTTTAAAAATTTAGCATTTTCATCAAGTGGGAGCCTTGGATTTGCTGGCAAGTCAAGAGTATCAAATTGTTTAGATTTAAATTTTTCTAATCCAACCATTGCTATCATTGCGGCATTGTCCCCACAAAATTTAAGATCAGGAAAGATTGGTTTAAAATTATTTTTATTACTTAATTGAATTAATTTATTTCTTATCCCTTTATTTGCCGCGACACCTCCTGCTATAATAAATGAACTGTCATTTTTAAAATTTAATTTTTTAAATTCATCGATAGCAATTTGTGTTTTAACAATCAAAATATCCTCAATTGTTTTTTGAAAAGAGGCTGCGAGATCAAATTTTTCTTGTTCAGTTTTGAAATTTTTCGTTATTCTCAAGATTGCAGTTTTAAGACCAGCAAATGATAAATTACATCCACCTTTATTAATTATTGGTTTTGGTAGATTGTATTTGTTGGAGTTGCCTTTTTTTGCATACTCTTCGATTTTTGGGCCACCTGGAAACTCTATTCCTAATAACTTTGCTGTTTTATCATAAGCTTCTCCTAAAGCATCATCAATGGTTGTCCCTAATCTTTTATAATCTCCTAAGCCATTTACACTTAAATATTGAGAATGACCTCCAGATATTAGTAAAAGTAAATATGGGTATTCAAGTTTTGTGTGTAATTTTGGACTAAGTGCATGTCCTTCCAAATGATTAACACCAATGAAAGGAATTTTTAAAGTAGACGCCATACCTTTTGCAAAATTTAAACCAACACTAAGACATATTATTAATCCAGGGCCAGACGTGCATGCTACTCCAGAAATTTCACTAATCTTCACTTTACTTTCAAGAATAGCTTTATTTGCTAATAAATTTATTTTTTCTACATGCGATCGTGCAGCGAGTTCAGGCACAACTCCGCCAAATTCTTTATGAATATCAAATTGACTAGATACTACGTTTGATAATACTTTTGGTATATCATTATCGGTATCTTGAACTAATGCAACAGCAGTTTCATCACAACTTGTTTCTATTCCTAGAATTATTGTTTTTTTGGTCATAAATTATTTTTTATAATTATTACAATTAATCTATAAGATTGTAATAAAAACAAGTTTTATGAAAAAAAATACTCTAACAATTGGTACAAGAGGTAGTAAGTTAGCATTGATTTATGCGGAAAAAGTAAAAAATGAATTAAATAAATTTTTTCCAAACGAAATAAAACTAAAAAAAATATTAACAACAGGAGATCAAAAACAAGACCAAAGGTTGTCTGATATAGGTGGTAAGGGATTGTTTGCAGAGCAAATTGAAAAAGAACTACTTAATGAGGATATTGATATTGCTGTGCATGCATTAAAAGATATGCCTACAATTGAAACAGAAAGTCTTTTGACAAACAACTTTTTAAAAAGAAATTCACCAAATGAAATATTAATAAGTAAAAATAATACAAAATTTGAGGATCTTAAACCTAACTCTGTAATTGGTACTTCTTCCTTCAGAAGGGAATTTCAATTAAAGAAAAAAAGATCTGATTTAAAATATAAATTAATAAGAGGAAATGTAGATACAAGAATTCAAAAATTAGAAAATGGTGAATTTGATGCAATACTACTTTCTAAAGCTGGCATAGACTCTTTGAAATTACAAAATAAAATTACACAAGAATTTAGTGTTGATGAACTCATACCTTGTGCTGGACAAGGAATTATTGCAATACAGTGCAAAAAAAATGATAGTGATATTATAGATTTGCTAGAAAAAATTAATGATGTTGACTCTAGAATTGTAGCTAATGCTGAAAGAGAAGTTTTGAAAGTTCTAGAAGGAGATTGTGATACTGCAGTAGGGGTATTTGCAAAAATTACTGGTGAAAATGTAGACTTGGTAACCGAGCTCTTTTCTGTAGATGGCAAGATGAGATATTTTATTAGAGAGACAGTAAAAAAAGATAAAATAGAAACTGCTAGCAGAACAATTGGAGAAAAGCTTAAATTACAATCAAAAGGTTCATATAAAAATTAGTATGCATATTTTATTAACAAGACCATTAGATGATAGCAAAGAATTAATATTAAAATTTAGTTCAATGAATCATAAAGTTTCACATTTACCTTTATTGCAAATTAAAAAGAAAGAAATACCTGAAACAGATTTTAAGCAATTTAAAGCAATTATTTTTACTAGTGCTAATGCTATAAAAAATTTAGATATTTCAAAAATTGATAAAAATATTTTTTGTTTTTGCGTTGGTCTTGCAACTGAAAGAAAAGCAAAAGAATTAGGATTTCAGAATATTTTCTGTGCAGATGGAAATGTAAATAATCTTAAAGAGTTAATTCTACAAAATTTCGACCCTAAGATTGGATCAATGCTATATTTAAGTGGAGAAGTAGTTTCATTCAATCTTGATAAAGATTTGGTTTCTGAAAACTATGTAGTCAAGAGAATTATAAATTATACAACTACCGCAACTGAAAATTTACACAATGATTTTTTAAGGGATATTAAATTATCCGTGCCGGAAATTGTTTTTATATATTCCGAAAATAGTGCAAAGGCTTTTTATAGTTTAATAAAAAAATATAATTTAGATAATATTTGGATGGACACTAATCTTATGTGTATTGGGGAAAAAGCATCATCGGCATTAAATGACATTAAATGGAAAAAAATTTTTCTATTTAACCCTGGTGAAGAAGAGTTTTTGCTATATAAAATTTAAAAATGGAAGTTTTAAATAAACTAAATGAGCTATTCTTATCTGTATGGAAACAGGGAATTCTTGGAGTAGATTTTTTTCAGATTATAATAGGTCTTGGAATATTTGTACTATTTTTAATATTCAGAGGATTAATTAGCAAACTTGTAATAAAAAAATTAGAATTAATTTCGAAAAGAACAACAAACAAGCTAGATGATACCTTTGTTAAATCGATGGAAGGTCCAGCAAGATTTCTTCCAATTGTACTTGGTGTCTTTTTTGCAAGTTATTATATGTCATTCGATAATGAAACCAGAGGCTTTATAGATAATATTAATAGAACTCTAATAACAATTTTAATTTTTTGGATAATACATCAAATAATCGAACCTATATCATATGTTCTAAGCGGACTAGATAAAGTATTAACGAAAGAATTAATTGGTTGGATTATAAAGTCTCTAAAAATTTTAATTTTTATATTAGGTGCAGCAGCCGTTCTTGAATTATGGGGTATTAAGATTGGACCAATTATTGCTGGATTGGGGTTATTTGGTGTAGCCGTTGCCTTAGGTGCTCAAGATTTATTTAAAAATTTAATATCTGGAATTTTAGTTTTAGTTGAAAAAAGATTTAGAATTGGAGATTGGATTAAAGTTGATGGAGTGATAGAGGGAGTTGTAGAAAACATTGGATTTAGATCAACTGTTATAAGAAAATTTGATAAGTCATTAGCAATTATTCCTAACTTCCAATTTGCTGAAAATGCCGTAATCAATAATACTAGAAAGACAAATTGGGCAATAAGTTGGGTAATAACTCTTCAATATGACACAACAATTGATCAATTAAAAATAATAAGAGATGAAATTGAGGATCATATTAACAAGGGTGAAGAATATGACCAATCTGTTGGGGTTGCTGTAAGAGTAGATAAATTTTCTGATAGCTCAATTGATATGTACGTAAGGTGTTTTACAAAAACGAATAGTTGGACAAATTATTTAAAAGTTAAAGAAAATTTGGCTCTTGAAATAAAAAAAATTGTCGAGGGCAAAGGAGCGGCTTTTGCATTTCCAAGCCAGTCCATCTATGTTGAAAAAAAATGATTGCTATTTTCTATTTAGCGCTCCAAATTTTAAAACTATATTCATATGTTGTAATTGCCAATGTCGTTATCAGTTGGTTGGTCGCTTTTAATGTACTAAATACAAGCAATCGGTTTGTATATTTAATATTAGATTTCACTTATAAAATGACAGAGCCGATTTTAATGAGAATAAGAAGATTTTTACCCAACCTTGGTGCTTTTGATATTTCTCCTATCGTACTTCTTTTGTTGATATGGTTCATAGAAATGTGTATGAAACTCTACATTGCACCACTAATATTTTAATAAATGATTTTAATTGATGGAAAAAAAGCTGCTGCTGATTTAAGAGAAGAGCTCAAGAAAGAAGTTTTATCTTTAAAAGATAAGCATAATAAAGTACCAGGTTTAACAGTCATATTGATTGGTGATTTAGCACCTAGTCAAATTTATGTTAGAAATAAAGAAAAATCAGCCAACGAAGTAGGTCTTAAATCAGAGGTGATTAGATACCCTGACAGTGTTGAAGAAAGTGAAGTTTTAAAAAAAATCGATGAACTTAATAATGATGATTCCGTTTCAGGAATTTTAGTTCAGCTCCCACTTCCTAAACATATTGATAAACAAAAAGTTATTGAGGCAATTATGCCAGAGAAGGATGTAGATGGATTTCATCCCATGAATGTTGGCAATCTGTCGTCAGGTTATGAAAGTTCTATTCCATGCACTCCTTTAGGTTGTTATTTATTAATAAAAAAAATTGAACCAAACCTTAATGGAAAAAAGGCTGTAATTGTTGGAAGATCAAATTTAAATGGCAAGCCAATGACACAGTTGTTGTTGAAAGAAAATTGCACAGTTACAATTACTCATTCAAAAACAAATGATCTTAAAGGTGAATGTTTAAAAGGAGACATTATAGTTGCTGCTGTTGGGATCCCTGAGCTTGTAAAAGGTGATTGGGTTAAAAAAGATGCAATCGTGATTGACGTTGGTATCAATAAAACTGAAAACGGCCTAGTTGGCGATGTTGCATTTGATGAAGTATCAAAAGTTGCAAAAGCTTTAACTCCAGTTCCAGGTGGAGTTGGACCTATGACTATTGCATGTTTACTTAAAAATACAATCGAATGTTTTAAAAGAGCGAATAAATAAAATTTACTATTGATTTCTTATTAATGGATAAACTTTAGGACTTAAGTATTTAAGATTAGTTAGCATAATTAAAATCAAGGTCACAATCCCTATAGAAGCACCAAGGTAAATTAAAACTTTAAAATCAAATTGCCAAACTAATTCAAAAATATTCTCCAAAATAAATTTTGATCCAATTACTGCAAAAAAAATTGCAATTAATATTACCGACATAAAAATAATTATAAATTCTATCAAAGACGAAAATATAATTTCTTTTTTTGAAAAACCTAAAATTTTAAATACAAGATTTTGGTACTCTTTTACTTTTCCTTGAACCATTATGGCACTTGAGATAACAATCAATCCAATGACAATTGTTACACCAGAAATTAAAGTTACAGCTATGAAGACTTTATTTAAAACTGACGTTACTTTGTTTAAGTAATCAGCAATTTTTATCATAGACAAACTCGGTAATACTTCTAACATTTTGGTTTCATCAAAATTATCTGGATTTTTAAATTTAGCAGTTGCTAAATATTCATGAGGAATTTTTTTTGCAAATTGTGGATTAAATAACATGGCAAAATTAATACTTAGATCACGATAATCAACTTCTCTAAAATTAACTATTTCTCCATCAATTTCTCGACCATAAATGTTTAAAGTAAAAATATCTCCCAACTCAATATTAAAATCTTTAGCCACTTTTGCATCAAGTGATATCTGAAGTTGGTTAGGTTTAGATAAATCCCACCACTCTCCTTTTAAAATTGGGTTATCTTTAGGTATATTTTCAACCCAAGAAGATCTTCTTTCACTTCCAATTACCCAATAACTATCATTATCTGGTTTAATGTAGCTATGAGGATTCACACCATTAATTTTTACTATTCCGGAAGAAACCATAGGCACTATTTCAATGTTCGCATCAGGACTCATTTTGTAAACACCTTGTTCAAATTTTTTCTTTTCACCTTTTTGAATTCCAACAAAAAAATAATCAGGTGCAATATCTGGAATAGATCTTGCAATTTCTCTTTTAAAATTTGTTCCAACTAAAGCTAAAGTTAATAATAAAGTTACACCTAAGCCTAAAGACATAATTGTGATAGGAGTAATACTTTTTGTTTGAGTTATATTTTTTATAGATACTTTTAAAGAGATATTTGAAATAAAATTAAACTTTTTCAGTAAATAAATTATAACTTTCGAAAGTAAAAAAAATACAATTAGACATACAAAAAAAGCCAGAAAATAACCTAAGCTATAAGAAGGCCTTTCAGATCCCAGTGTAAACAATAAAACTAAAAATGATAACAAGATAAAACTCAAAATAACTGACTTTTTTGAGTAATAAAATTGTAGGTTTTGGAATACATTTCTAAATAGGTTTGATGCTTTAACTTGATCAATTGAACTTATTGTAGGTATTGAAAAAATTATGAGAACTAACAAACCTACAATAAATATTTTTATAAAATTAATTAAAGAGAATTTTGGATAAACATTTAATCCCAACCCATCAGATAAATATTTATCTGCAATTGGTACAATTAAAAAACTTGAGCCATAAGAAATTACAGTAATAATAAATAATAATATTAATAATTGAATATAATAAAGTGTTTTTATATTTCCTGAATAAAATCCTACAGCTTTTCTTACAGCTATAGACATATTATTCTGGTTTATAAATGACAATAATGTATTAGCAATACCTATTCCAGCTATTAACATTGCACTAATTGAAACTAAAGATAGAAATTGGGAAAAATTATTAATTATCCTTTTTAAGCCACTAGCTGAATTTTCTGGAAATCTAAGCTTTACTTTTTGGTCATCTTTAAAAATATCTTTGATCTTACTTTCTATTTTTTCTGGATCATCACTTGGTTTAAACTTTACTTTATATTCATAATTTAAAAAACTACCTATTCCATTGAGTTTTAGTATCTCCAAAGTTTGTTTTCCTGCTAATGCCCAATCTCCAAAAGCTACAAACCCACTGACATCAGGTACAGATTTTATAATTCCAACAACTATGAAACTTTGATCTTGTACTTTAACTTTGTCATTTATTTTTATCTCTAAAGTTTTTGATAAACTTTCATTAATCAAAATTGTCTTGGGTTCTTTTTGCATTCTTTTATAAGCATCTTCTGGCTCATAAACAACTTCACCGTATAACGGATATTTTTCATCAACTGTTTTAATCCTTGTAAATAATGATTTATTTTTTTCTCTGCCTGTCGTAGAAAGCATTGTGCTGAACTCTATCATTTGTGAGACAGTTGAAAATTCTTTTACTTTATTAACTAAAGTAAGATCTCCTTGATTACGGTTATAATCGATTTCGAGATCTCCACCCAAAAGAACTTTTGCATTATCATTAAGCTCTTTTTTTAAACTATCTTCGATTGTAAAGATGGCACTTAAAATAAAAAGACTGATAAACAACGTCACGATAATGCTTGAAATTTTTTTATAATTTCTACTTAAATCCTTTAAGGCATATTTTAATATTAAGCTTAACTCTGAAGGATTATTTAATTTTTCCATCTTTGATTTTAATTTTTCGTTTTGCTTTGACTGCTAATTTTGGATCATGTGTCACCATTATTAAAGAAGACCCTTCTTCTTTGACATATTTAAATAAAATTTCAGAGATCATTATTGAGTTTTCGGTATCTAGGTTACCAGTTGGTTCATCAGCTAAAATCAAATCTGGTTTCATTGCAATAGCTCTTGCAATCGCCACACGTTGTTGCTCTCCGCCAGATAATTGACTTGGAAGATTATTGAATCTATGTTTTAGACCAAATCGATCTAATAAACTTTTTGCTTCTTTCTCAGGATTTTTAAATTCATTAAGTTCAAGTGTTAAAGCTACATTTTCAACAGCTGTATAATTTGGAATTAAATAGAAAGATTGAAATATAATTCCTATATTTTGCTTTCTAATTTGAGATACTTCGTCTTCATTAAGATTTGTTATTTCCCTGTCTTGAAATATAATTTTCCCTGAGGTTGGACGCTCTAGTCCACCAATTAACATAATCAAGCTTGTTTTTCCTGACCCACTTTCTCCAACCACAGACACAGTTTCTTTTTTTTTTATAGTTAAATCAATATTTTTTAAAACATTGATATTGTCCTTCCCAGTTTGGTATTTGAGATTTATTTTTTTTAATTTAAGAAGTGTGTTCATGAGTAAAAGTTTATTTATTAAAATATTGTTATTCTTTCTAGTGCACATAAATGCAAGTGCAATAGAAAAGGTTATATTATTCGGCGATAGTTTAATGGCGGGTTATGGTCTACCTAAAGAACAACACTTATCTTTGGTTTTAGAAAGTAATCTCGTTAGGAGTGGTTTAAATATTAAGGTAATAAATGGAAGCGTGTCAGGAAGTACTTCTTCTGGTGGATTGAATAGAGCAGAATGGAGTTTATCAGAACCTGGTATTGATCTGATCATCCTTGGTCTTGGGGCAAATGATATGCTTAGAGGAATTCAACCAGATGAAACTGAAAGAAATTTAGAAGAAATAATTAAAATTGCTAATAGTAAAAAAATAAAAATTATAATAGCTGGGATGGTTGCGCCAACAACTCATGGTACTAAATATAAAAAAAATTTTGATGCTATTTATCCTAAATTGTCAAAAAAATATAATTTACCTCTAATTCCATTTTTGTTAGAAGGTGTTGCTCTTGATCCAAATCTTAATCAACAAGATGGAATACATCCTAACAAAGCTGGAACAATAGTTATAAGTAATACAATTCAAGACATTATTTCAAAAAATTATTAATCAAATATGAAAAATAAATATCATCATTTAGCAAATGGCACATTTCGTAATCCTGAAGGATCAAAGGTGATAGATATGAATTTCAATTGGTCGTTTAAGGTCTTTAACAAAGAAAAAAAAAAATTAGATATGACTTTTCCTGAAAGTAATATCATTAAAAAAGAAAAAGTTTTATTGGATTTAAATAATTTCCAAAAAGAAGATTATGTAGCGTGGATAGGTCATGCAACATTTTTATTAAAATTAGGGGGAATAACAATAATAACAGATCCAGTTTTTTCAAAAAATGCAGGACCTTTATTTTTTGGGCCAAAGAGATTTACCGAACCAGCATTAAAACTTAATGAGATACCAAGAACAGATATTTTTCTACTAACTCACAATCACTACGATCATCAAGATATGAAAACAATAATGAGATTTCCTTATAAAGAATCTAAAGTCCTGTTACCTTTAGGACTAAAAAAATATTTTAAAATTAATAGATTTAAAGATGTAAATGAAATGGATTGGTATGATCAAATAAGAATAAATCAGAATTTAAATATTACTTTTTTGCCATCAGTCCACTGGTCAAAAAGGAGTTTAACGGATACTAACAAAACTTTATGGGGCAGCTATTTGATTGAATACAAAGGAAAAAAAATATTATTTTCATGTGATACTGGTGTTGGAAAAATATATAAAGAATTGGGAGATAAGTATGGTCCAATTGATTTAACATTTATTAACATTGGCGCATATAATTTTTATCCTATGGCTTCAATTAAAGATTCTTCTGCTTACCACACTAACCCTGAAGAAGCCCTTGGACTTGCTAAAGATTTAAAAAGTAAAAAAGTAATTGGAATGCATTGGGGAACTTTTGTCTTATCACTTGAACCAATATTAGAGCCCCCTTTAAGGTTTAAGCAAAATGCAGAAAAATTTGGATTTAAAAAAGATGATGCAATTATTTTTAAAATTGGTGAATTTAAATTATTTAATGAGCTTTTTGATACTAACTAGAATTTTCCATCAACCACAATCCATCTTGATTTAAAAAATATAGTTTACCATTTATAGGATGAATTTGTATGTCTCTGATTCTTCCAATTTTATCTTTAAATATTATTTCCTCTTTTACGTTTGATAAATCATTAAACTCTAATTTTCTTAAAGACTTATCTTTAAGAGAAGTAATTAACGCATGACCATTCCATTCTTTAAATTCATTACCTTTATAAATTGTGATCGCACTTGTGGCTATAGATGGAACCCAATATTGAATGGCTTTTGTAAAGCCAGGTTTCCATTTTGGCCCTATTGGTATACCTGAATAATTTGTGCCACCCCATCCAAGAATTTTCCAACCATAATTTTCACCTTTCTTTGCTTCACCAAACCAATCGCCTCCTTTTGCACCATGATTGCTCATATAAATTTTTCCATCGAAAGGTGATAAAGCTAAACCTTGAGGATTTCTTACACCAATTTGATATATTTCAGGCAGCCAGTCTGATTTCCCCTCAAAACGAGGATTGTCTTTTGGAATGCCACCATCTAGATAAATTCTAATTATACTCCCTGGATGTTTATTTCCATCTTGAGCAATCATTCCCCCACCTCTTTCACCTGCAGAAGCAAATAAATAATTGTCCTTAATTACCAGTCTTGAACCAAAGTGATAAGGCGAGTCAATTGGTGGATTGGCTTGAAAAATATTTTTAAAATTTAATTTGTTTTTATTAAATTTTGCACGTGCAATTGAAGTACTAGTCTTCCAATTATTTCTATTTTCTGTGTATGAGATGTAAATGTAATCTTCATGATACAGAATATCCAATAATCCTCCCTGTCCATATTCTACAAAATTTAAATTATGACCAATTTCACTCGTCTCTCTTGTCGAAATATTAACAAGTTTTATTTTGCCACCTTTCTCGGTAACAATCATTTCATTATCATTAACGAACGACGAACCCCAAGGTGATTCTAATTCAATAATTTTATTAAAATTAAAATTTTTACTAAATGAATTAGTTGATAATAGTATTAATGATAAAAGAAATAATAATTTCTTCACTCTATGAAAGTTTTGATCTACCACCATCGACAGCAATAATTTGTCCTGTAACCCAAGAACTTTCTTCAGTTATTAGAAATTTTGCAAGCGAAGCTGAGTCTTTACCTTCTCCAAGTCTTTTTAACGGATGGGCTTTTGCTATACCATCAGCTAAAACTTTATTTTTAAGCATTGGCTCTGCAATTTTTGAATTAGTTAAACTTGGAGCAATGCAATTTACTCTTATATTGGGAGCAAATTCTGCTGCTAAAGAAACAGTTAATCCTTCAACAGCTGCTTTAGTTGAAGCTATAATTGCATGATTTGTAAAACCCCTTTGAGCAGCAACAGTTGAAAACAAAACAATCGATCCTTTATTTTTTTTTAAACTTTCTTGATAACCTTTAATTAAATCTACTGCAGAATATAAATTTAGTTTCATACATTTTGTAAAATCTTGTTCTGAAACCATCCTCAAAGGTTTTAAATCAATTGAACCAACACAATAAGCTATACCTTTGATATCATCTATTTCGGACTTAATCTTTTCAACAAAACCATTTTCTAAAACATCAGAGACTGTATATTTACAATTTAGTTTTTCAGACAAAGATTTTGTTCTTTCTTCATCCCTACCAATTAAATGTACTTCTTTACCGGCCGCATGTAACTGTTCAGCTAAATTAGATCCGATAGATCCTGTCGCACCTACTACTAAATATTTTTCTGACATAAATTTTTAAAGAGTTATATATAGTTAATGAAATTATTTTTTCTACTTGGAAATCAGCTTTTCTCAGAGAAATATCTAGAAAATTACAAAAAAGACCACTTTTTCTTTATGGCTGAAGATTATCAGCTTTGTACGTACGAAAAGCATCATAAACAAAAGATATTATTGTTCTTATCTTGCATGCGGTCTCACGCAGATAGACTAAAAAAAAATAAATTTAAATTAGAATATTCTTCGATCGAGGATAAATCTTTCAAGCTAGATTACACAGAAAAATTAAAAAAAATAATTAAAGCAAAAAAAATTAAAGAAATTTCAAGTTTCGAAATTGAGGATAAATTTTTTGAAAATAAAATTGCCAATTTTTTAAAAAAGGAAAAAATTAAATGGAATATTATTCAAACACCAATGTTTTTAAATTCTAGAGAAAAATTTAAAAACTATTTATCGAAATCAAAAAAACCTTTTATGGCAGTTTTTTATAAAGAGACTAGAAGAGATTTGGATATACTCATGAAAAAAGATGGTAATCCAGAAGGAGGCAAATGGAGTTTTGACGAAGAAAATCGAAATAAACTTCCAAAAAATATATCTATACCCAAATTTCCTAAAATTACTGAGACTGTTCATACGAAAAAACTAAAAATTTTAATTGATAAAAATTTTAAAAGTCACCCAGGTAATACGAAAGATTTTTGGTTTGCTACGGAATATGATGATGTAATTAAATTATTAAATTTTTTTATTAAAGAGAAATCAAATTTATTTGGGGATTATGAAGATGCAGTTGATCAGAAAGACAATATATTATTTCATAGTGCTTTAAGTCCTTACATCAATTTAGGTCTTATCACTCCAGAATTTATCATTAAAAAAGTTTTAGATTTTCACAACAAAAATAAAATAAGATTAAATTCCTTAGAAGGTTATATTCGTCAAGTAATCGGATGGAGAGAATTTATGAGGGGAATATATCAAAGCTATTCAAAAGAAATGGAAACTAGAAATTTTTTTAAACAAAATAGAAAAATGAAAAACTCATGGTACGAAGGAACAACAGGATTACCACCTTTAGATTATGCTATTAAAAATGCAGTGAATTATGGTTGGTCACATCATATTGAAAGGTTAATGATCTTATCAAACATAATGAATTTATGTGAAGTTAAGCCAACATATGTTTACAAATGGTTTATGGAAATGTTTGTGGATTCCTCAGACTGGGTAATGGTCCCGAATGTTTATGGAATGGGGCTTTTCAGTGATGGAGGAATATTTGCAACAAAACCATATATTTGCGGCTCCGCTTATTTCATGAAAATGATGGATTTTAAAAAAGGAGAATGGTGCAATACCATGGATGGTCTTTATTGGAGATTCATTAATAGAAATAGAGCCTTCTTTTTAAAAAATCCTAGACTTTCTATGATGGTTAGAATTTTCGATAAAATGAAACCTGATAGAAAAAAATTAATTTTAGCTGAGGCAGAAAAATTTATTAAACAAAATACTGCATAGTGAGAAAAGAAAATTTACCCACAAAAATTTGCCCTGTATGTAAGAGACCTTTTACTTGGAGAAAAAAATGGAAATTAAACTGGGATAAAGTGAAATATTGTTCTAAGAAATGTTCAAAAAATAACTAATTAGCAACAAGAGCAGCTTTTCTTTTTCTCTGGTTTTTTTTCTTCAATCACTTCTTCCTTAGGGGCTGATTGTTCAAGAATTTTTGCTGCTTCAGCTTCTTTCTCTTTTAATATTTTATTTTCAATGTATGCGTAAAGAGAGTTGAAACCTAATTTTGAAGCTTTCTTTTCTTCGTAATTCCTTCTGCCTTTAAGATTTTCAATAATTTCAAGAACTTGAGGGTTATTCATACTATTGTTATCTCATAATTTTGATAATTTACAATAGTTCTTTAAAAAAATTCTTTAATTATAGTTGGTATATACTTTTTGAAATTAAAAAAACCTTTATTGCAATATTTCCAAGAACTTCGGTCTAAATTACGATAAAGAAATTTTATATTATTTATTCCTTGAGAAGTTAAAAAATCTAAGTTTTCTCCAACACAAGGATATAAAAAATAACTATTCTCAATTGTTTTAAGGTTACCAATATCAATAATTTCACAATCCAAAGATTTTTCATCCAACCTTCTTTTTTGATCCTGAATTAAATTAGTCTTAAATTTCATTGTTTTTTCACTAAGTTTAATATTTCTACTGTCGTTATTATTATTAACTAAATAAATCTTTTTAAATTTATGGTCTTTGAAATCAGTCAACTCAAAAGAAAGATTATTATCAAAAATAATTAAATTTTGCTCATCCAAACTTACTGGATTACTAAAATCTTTTAAGACAGCCTTGTATATTTTCTCGCTAACTTTAGGTGGTGCATTTTCATTTAAATTAATGTTATTAAATCTGTTATTAGTAAATTTTTTTATATTCCATTCACTTGCCAAATAATGCTTACCTTGTGTTTGTATCCCAGCAACCCATCTCCATCCCAATGTATTAGATGCTGCATCTCCATCATAGAGATGCTTCATAAAAAATTCAGCTCCTAATTGCCAAGGTAAATTTAAAGTAAAAATCCAGATACTGGCAAACCACATTCTTGTATGATTATGAAGGTAATTAAATTCTTTTAATTCTTTAACCCATTCATTAAAACATTCTATATTTGTATTTCCATCAATGGCATTTAAATAATCTTTATTATCTTTGTATTTTTCTCTTATAATTTTTAGTTCTATTATGTAATCTGTCCATACATTAGGTCTTAATTCTAACCATCCTTTCCAATAAGTACGCCACAAAACCTCCTGAATAAATTTTTCATTTTTAGAAAATGAAAATTTCTTTAAGGCTTTATCTATAACTTCTAACTCATTTAATATTCCATGAGATATATATGGAGAAATACAAGATATATTTGATCTTTTATCTGGACCAAAATCAAAATTTCTCAATCTTGAATATTCAGAAAGATTATTTTCAATAAAATTATCTAGTTTATTAGTGGCTTGCGCCCGACTTGGTTCAAAATTCATGATATTTTATTTTAATTTTTTCTTGTGAAAATTAATAAATCTTTCAACATTTGATTTATTAAAAGTTTTATTTTCCTCAAATGAAACTTTTTTCATAGAATAAGCTGAACTTTTAGTTATTCTTGAATGAATAATAACATTCCCTTTATATAACCTCAATTTAACTGATCCATTAACTTTACTTCTCTTAAGATCAACAATTCTTTGTAATTTAAATCTCTCTTTAGAAAACCAATAACCATTGTAAATCAGTTCCGCATATCTAGGCATAATTTTTTCTTTTTTATGCATTGTATCTTTATCAAGTGTAACAGACTCTATAGCCCTATGAGCGTGCATTAATAAAGTTCCGCCTGGTGTTTCGTATATACCTCTTGATTTTATACCGATAAATCTATTTTCTACTAGATCAACTCTTCCAACAGCATTTTTTCCAGCTATGTCGTTTAATTTTCCAAGCAATTTAGATGGAGATAATTTTTTCCCATTCACTGCAATCGGATCTCCACTTTTAAAGTCTATTTTTACAATTGAAGATTTATTAGGTGCTTTTTCTGGAGATACCGTTCTTTGAAAGATAAAGTCAGGTGCAGAGTTTTTTGGATTTTCTAACAACTTTCCTTCTGTTGATGTATGAAAAATATTATCGTCTACTGAAAAAGGTGGCGCTCCTTTCTTGTCTTTAGGTATTTCAATTTTATTTTTTTTTGCATAATTAATTAGATCTGATCTAGATTTCAGCTTCCAAATTCTCCAAGGCGCAATAACTTTTATTTTAGGACCAAAATAATGATAACCTAACTCAAATCTTACTTGATCATTTCCTTTTCCTGTTGATCCATGAGATACAGCATAGGCATTAAATTTTTTAGCAATTCTAATTTGATCTTTGGCTATTAAAGGTCTAGCAATTGAGGTTCCAAGCAAATAAACACCTTCATATATTGCATGGCCCCTAATCATTGGATAAACATAATCTTTTACAAAAATATCTTTTAGATCTTGAATAATAATATTTTTTACGCCAAGTTTTTTTGCGTTTCTGAAAATTTTATTTCTATCTATTTCTTGACCAATGTCTGCAGTATAACAAATTACTTCTGCATCATAATTTTCCTGTAACCATTTTAATATGATTGATGTGTCCAAACCTCCAGAATAGGCAAGAACTATCTTTTTCTTTGATTTCATTATTTAACTACAGCTTTTTTTAGCTGCGTTATATGCTTTAGTGAAGCCCATCAAAGAATAATGATCAATTGTTTGAGATCCAGATTTATTATATCCAGTAACCATTAATCTTGAGGCCTTTTTCATTCTGCTAACAACTTTTTTTTCAATTTTATTACTTGAAATCCATGCAAAATTATCTTGAGCTATATCAAATTTATATTTTGATTTACCAGAGCTAGCTGTAATTGAATTTTGACTATTATATTCATAGCCTGATGTCGTGCTTACTTCGTCTTTAATTTTTTCAGATGGTCTGAAAGTTACAAATAATCTTGCATCTCTGTCATTTTTTTTTGGAGATTGAAGAACAGGTTTAGATTGAGCAAAACATACTTTATTATCACCACTAGTAACAACAATTGCATCCCAGTCTTTAAATGTTCCTATTTTATTTAATTCTTCTGAATAAGAAGTTGATACTAATAAGAGAATAAAAAAAATTATTTTAAAAATTATGGACATGGATTTGGATATTTTTTTTGAATTTCGTTAATTTCATTAATTATTTCTTTATCAAGATTCACTTTTACACTTTCTATATTTGTTTTCAACTGCTCCATTGTTGTTGCACCAATAATAACACTAGACATAAAATCCTGCATCTCACAAAATTTTATACACATTTGACTCATATCAATGTTGTATTTGATGCTTATATTAAAATATTCTTCAACAGCTTCGTTAGTATTTGGTTTTCGATATCTTGTCCAAAAATCCCAATCTCTTTCCATCCGAGATCCTTTTGGAAATTGCTTATTTCTGTATTTGCCACTTAAAAAACCACTTGCTAAAGGAGAATAAGATAAGCAGCCAATATTTTCTCTTATAGACACTTCAGCTAATCCAACTTCATATGACCTATTTAATAAACTGTAGGGATTTTGTATAGACATCATTCTTGGTAAACTCTTATCCTTTGAAAGTTTGAGATAATTCATAACACCCCAAGGAGTTTCATTGGATAAACCTACATGTCTTATTTTACCTTGCTCAATATACTTTTGCAATTCAATCAATACGTCTTCGAATTTATTCCATTCATTTTCCTCATGCACGTAACCCAGTCTGCCAAAATTATTTACGTTTCTTTCTGGCCAGTGAAGCTGATATAAATCTATATAATCAGTTTTAAGTCTTTTAAGACTGTTATGAAGTGCAATTTCGAGATTCTTTCCTACAAAACTATTTTCACCATTTCTAATATAATCTCTTGCAGGACCACAAACTTTGGTTGCAAGTATCACATCTTTTCTTTTTTTTGTTTTTTCAAACCAATTTCCAATGATTGTTTCTGTATGACCAAAAGTTTCAGCTTTTGGAGGTACTGCATAAAGCTCAGCTGTGTCCCAAAAATTAACTCCATTTTCCAGTGAGAAATCCATTTGTTCGAAGGCTTCCTCTTGGCTATTTTGTTCACCCCATGTCATGGTGCCGAGACAAATTGTGCTAATATTTATGTCAGTTGTTCCTAATTTTTTATAATTCATTAAATATTAAGTATTTGTTACCTATATTTTGACTGCTTGAAAAATTCTAAATTTATTACTATATATTTAATTATGGAATTCAATAGAGACAATATCTTAAATAGATCAACGACAGCAAAAAAAGCTGTTGTGATGGATGAAGGCCTTAGAGCCTATATGCTTAAAGTTTACAACTACATGGCAACTGGAGTTTTGCTAACGGGAATCATTGCATTGTTATCTTTTAAAATGTCAGTAGTTACAGATGCAAGTGGATCAATAGTTGCTTTAACTGAGTTCGGAAATGCAATTTATCTATCAGGATTGAAATGGGTGGTTATGTTAGCTCCTCTCGGAATTGTTTTTTATATGAGTTTTGGGATCAATAAAATGAGTTCTTCAAAAGCTCAAACTACTTTTTGGATTTTTGCGGCTTTGATGGGTTTATCACTATCTTCAATTTTATTAGTTTACACAGGACTTAGTGTAACAAGAGTATTTTTCATTTCTTCAGCTACATTTGGAGCTATGAGTATATATGGTTACACAACTAAAAGAGATCTCACAAAATTTGGATCATTCTTAATGATGGGTTTAATCGGTATTATAATTGCATCTTTAGTAAATATTTTCTTAAAATCATCAATGATGTACTTTGCTATTTCCATCATTGGAGTTCTAATATTTGTTGGATTAACTGCCTACGATACACAAAAAATTAAAAATATGTACGTAGCATCAGATTCAGGTGAAGTAATTGGCAAGAAAGCTGTTATGGGAGCTTTAACACTATACTTAGATTTTATAAATTTATTTATAATGCTTTTAAGATTGTTTGGTCAAAGAAGATAATCAAAAACTATAGTTTTTTCCAATTTGTTTTTTTTAAAAGTATTTCTAAATCATAAGCATTATTTAAAATTTTACCATTTCTATCAGTGATTAAATATTTCAAATTCTTATTAGAAGGTTTAAAATTTTTACTAATGTTGTAGATAGCTTTTTCTGCTGCATTTTTAAAAATACTAAAACTTACTCTTTTACTTGATATTGAGAGGCCATAGTCTTTCCAAGATCCTTCAGATACCATTTTAGCATATAGGTCTAATATAATTTTTAGTTCTTTTTTTTCAAAAAAATACCTTTGGTTTTGTTCTTTACTTGAATTATTTATTACTAATTTTAAATTACTCATTTAATTTGTGTTTATTAATCAACCCAACTTGTGATGCTGCAAATATGAATGTAATTGGTAGCATTCCCCAAACTTTAAAGTTAACCCAAAATTCTTCTGTTTGAGTTCTCCAAACAATTTCATTTAATATAGCTAAAAAAATAAAAAAATAAGTCCATCTGTTATTCAAAATTTTCCAACCTTCATCAGACATTGGCAGTGTTTTTCCAAGTATTAATTTTAAAACTGGTTCATTGGTGAAGTATTTTCCAAAGAATAAAGCTAAGGCAAATAAAATATTTATAATAGTGGGTTTCATATAAATAAAAATTGGATTATCAAAATAAATTGTTAAACCTCCAAATAGAGTAATTAAAATTCCTCCTAACAAAGGAACCATCGGAACTTTTTTTTCCAGTATCCAAACCAAGAGAACGGAAATTATTGTTGCGACAATTAGAGGTGGTATTGCAACTTTTAAATTTTTATCACTGTTATAATAAAAGAAGAAAAAAATAGCTAAAGGCCCAACGTCTGTAATGAATTTTAGAAGTGATTTATTCACTGCTACATATTAACAGATTAATAAAACATTTATATTTTTTTTATTGATTTTTTTCATCAAATATCCATATTTAATATCGTGAGTACTCAAAAAGCTAAATTTTCAATTGGAGACGTTGTAAAACATAGGCACTTCGATTTTAGAGGTGTGATTTACGATGTTGACTTTGAATTTAATAACTCAGAGGAGTGGTATCAATCGATTCCAAAAAACGTGAGACCTAGAAAGGATCAGCCATTTTATCATTTACTAGCAGAGAATGACGAAATTACTTACGAGGCTTATGTGTCTGAGCAAAATCTATTATTTGATGACTCTGAAGAGCCTATAAAACACCCTCTGATTAATGAAATTTTTTCAGGTAAGCGTGGATCAAGCTACTTCAAGCCTTCAAATTAACTAATAGCCAATATTTAAACACAATTGTCCCAAATCTCTGTCATATCTGTTTGTTATAAAATATTAATTCTGATCAAGAGTACTGTTTTTCCTCTATCTCCCTCTGTATTCTTGGTCAGAAAATTTTGAACAATTTTAATCTAAAATTTATGTGTTATAAAAAATTATGATTAATTATTTCAATCCAAATAATACTTTAAAGATAATTAATAAAATACAAAAGTTTGTATTTGCGCTATTTATAATTGTATTGTTACTTGGATTAGTTGAAGCTTTAGTTCTTTCTCCCGAGGATTATAAGCAGAGTGACTCAGTTAGGATTATGTATGTCCATGTTCCATCAGCTTGGATATCACTCGGAATATTTTCATTTATTTCCATTCTTTCTTTTGGAGTTTTTGTTTTTAAAAATAAAAATTTCTCTTTAATAACAAAAAGTTTAGCACCTTCTGGTTTTGTTTTTAGCATAATAGCTTTAGTTACAGGATCAATTTGGGGAAAACCAACCTGGGGAACTTGGTGGGCTTGGGATGCAAGAATAACTTCAATGCTGTTACTTTCAATTTTTTATTTATTGTTCATTACTTCTTGGAAGATTACGACAGACACTAGTAAAGCAGAAAAAATTAGCTCAATAATAGCAATTATTGGTCTTATAAATATTCCAGTTATAAAATTTTCAGTAGAATGGTGGAATACTTTACACCAACCTGCATCAGTAAAAATTTTGGAAGAAACAACAATTCATTCTTCAATGTTGACACCATTAGCTATAATGACTGCGGCATTTGCTCTATTTTCACTTTTGATATTTTTAATGAAATATAATACAGAACTGTTAAAGATTAAAAATAAAGGTCTTAATAGATTATGATTAGTGAAATACTAAATATGAATGGATACGGTGTATACGTTTGGTCATCATTTATATTTACTCTATTTTCTTTTAGCTTCTTGTACGCGGTAGTAAAATTAAATTTAATCAAAGAGAAAAAGAAATTTGAGGAAAATTATAAATCACTAGATGAAAAGAAACTTGCATCAGTAGCTAAACAAAAAACGTACAGAGAGATATTAGCAAACACTTCCACATCTAAAGTTTAACTAAAATTCACATGTACGGAAAAAAAGTTAAATTTAGAGCCCTCTTTATTTTTTTAATTTTAATTTCATTAGTTCTTACAATTTTTTTAGTGGTTAAATCTCTCGAGGAAAACGTAGTATATTTTAAGTCTCCAACAGACATTAAAAACCTTAATGAAATCAAAAATGCTCAAAAAATTAGAGTTGGTGGAATGGTGAAAAAAAATTCTATTAAAATAAACGATAAAGAAATTTTTTTCGTAATTACGGATTTCAAAAATGAATTATTAGTCAACTTTAATGGATCTGTACCTAATCTGTTTGAAGAGGGCAAGGGTGTAGTTGCTGAAGGTTTCTTAAAGGATAAAAGTTTTCTAAATGCTGACAAGATTTTAGCAAAACATGATGAAAATTATATGCCTCCTGAAGTCAGCGAAGCTATGAAAAACAATTAATTTTTATGTCTAATTATTTAGGAAATTATTCTTTATATATTGCTTTAATTGCATCTGTTTATTTAATTTTTAAATCATACTTGGATGCAAATTCAGAAAATAAATATTTAGACAAAAACTTTATTTTGATTACTTCAATACAAACTATAATGATAACAGTAAGTTTTTTTAGTCTTGTTGCTGCTTTTGTAATCTCAGATTTCAGTAATGAAACTGTTTTTAACAATTCTCATACTTTAAAACCTTTATTTTATAAATTATCAGGCACATGGGGTAATCATGAAGGAAGTTTATTACTGTGGTTATTAGTTCTTTCAATTTTTCTTTTTATTTTTTTATTAAATTCAAGATCACAAGATACTAAATACAAACTTCTAACGGTACTATTTCAACAAATTATTATTTCAGGTTTTCTGGTTTTTATTTTATTAACTTCCAACCCATTTAAAACGCTTTATCCAATTCCTACCGAGGGATTAGGTTTGAACCCTATTTTACAAGACCCTGCTTTAGCTATTCATCCTCCAATTTTATATTTAGGTTATGTTGGAACGTCTATTATCTTTTCAGCTTCACTTGCCTCAATGATTAGCGGAAATATTGGAGATAAGTGGGCAAGACATATTAAAAAATGGGTTTTAGTATCTTGGGTATTTTTAACAATCGGTATTTTGCTAGGATCTATATGGGCATATTATGAGTTGGGCTGGGGAGGTTTTTGGTTTTGGGATCCTGTAGAAAATGTTTCATTAATGCCATGGTTTTGCTTAACAGCGCTACTGCATACTGTAATTGTATTACAGAAAAGAAATTCGTTTAAAGAGTGGACTATTATTTTGTCAATTACAACTTTCTCACTGAGTATGAGCGGCACTTTTCTTGTTAGGTCTGGAATTTTAAATTCAATTCACACTTTTGCAAACGATCCATCAAGAGGGCTATATATATTAAGTTTTCTCTTTATCCTAATATTGATGTCTATACTAATTTTCTTTTTTAATCAGAATAAAATATCAAACACAGCCAAAGAGAATTTTATTTTAAGTAAAGAGACTGCAATATTAGTGAATAACTGGTTTATGATGTTTTTTTTATCTGTTGTTCTTGTTGGCACAATTTATCCAATTTTTCTTGAAGTTTTAAATGGTTCAAAAATTTCTGTTGGTCCGCCTTTTTATCATAATCTTTTAATACCCTTCTTAATTCCTTTTTTAATATTCATGAGCTTTGGCCCAAGTTTGAAATGGATTAAAGATAAATTAAAAAAGTTTAACTATAATATTTTAATTATTTTTTTAGTTTCACTACTTATTTCATATGTCATTTTAACAAAAACCGAAAATTCGTTTCTGTTGTCTATTCCTCTGATAGTTTTGAGCATCTATCTTTTATTAGTAACAATTAAGGATTTTTTTGTTAGCAAATCCTCGATTAGCCAAAAAATTTCACATTTTGGTTTTAGTTTATTAATTACAAGTATCTTATTGAATGGACTTTTTTCTAATGAATTCAATTCAAATATGAAAGTAGGAGATGAAAGAATATTCAATGAAAAAGTTGTAAAATTAAAAGAAGTTAATGTTAAAGATGTAGACAATTATAAATCTCTTAAAGCTAGTTTTGAAGTTACGAATAAAAATTCCTCTTTTGCTTTGTACCCAGAAGTTAGGATTTATCAACAGCCTTTAACTATTACGAGTGAAGCAGATATTAAGACAACATTATTTTCAGATAATTTTTTAGTATTTAATATTTTAAAAGACGATGGTTATTATAATGTAAGATATCAATATAAACCCCTAATGATTTGGATATGGATCTCAACTATATTAATTAGTTTTGGTGGTTTATTAAGTGTTATTAGAAAAAATGAGCAAAAATATTAAATTTTTAGGATTACTACTAACATTAATAATAATTTTTATAATCTTGCTCAAGGGATTGAACGTATCAAAAGATTACTCTAACGAGAAATTAAATAGTCAAATAGATTTTTCACTTAGTGCAAAAAAATTATTTTCTGATGAAATAATTAATATTTCAGACTTATTTGATAAAAATAGTCCTTCAGTAGTAAATATTTGGGCATCTTGGTGTGCACCATGTAGAGAAGAGCATCAGTTTTTAATGAAATTAAAAGATATGAACATAAATGTAATTGGAATTAATTATAAAGACAGTCCAAAAAATGCGAAAAATTTTTTGAGCTCACTTGGAAATCCTTATTCAGAAGTTATTACCGATAATGATGGAACAAAATCAATAGAATTTGGAGCTATTGGTGTTCCTGAAACTTTTATTATAAGTGGTAAAACAAATGAGATAATAAAAAAGTATATTGGTCCATTGACAAGCGAAAATTTAATAGAAATAAAAAATTTATTAAAAAAAAATGCTTAAAATTTTAAAATTAATATTGCTGCTATATTTTAGTTTTAATTTTTCCTATGCTAATGAAATAAACACTAAAGTAGATCAAATTACAAAAAACTTAAGGTGTTTGATATGCCAAGGTCAATCTGTTTACGATTCTCAGTCTGATTTTGCCATTAGTATGAAGCTTGTTGTAAAAAATAAGATTGATGAAGGTAAAGAAGATAAAGAAATATATGATTATTTAAAAAATAAATACGGAGAATGGATTGTCTATGAACCAGAATTAAACCGAAATACATTTTTACTCTGGTCAATACCTTTGATTTTGTTCGCTTTTGGCGGCCTTTTAATTATTAGAAAAGTATCTATAAAGTAGCAAGGATTTTTAATATGAAAATTTTAATTAAAACTTTAATAATTTCATTTCTTACTGTCTCATTTTCTAATGCAGAAAATAAATGGAGTTTTTACACTGGCATGTTCGATTTCAGCGATGATGGTAAAAAAGCAAATCTATTTGGTGTCGAATATATAAATTTTAATGCTAACAAAGATATTTTCTTAGGAAATGTTCAGCCTGTGACAGGCGCAATGATAACAGCTGATGATGCATTATATATTTATACAGGTTATCAATTAAATCAAAAATCTAATTCAACTACTTTCTCCCCTAGTTTTGCAATTGGATATTATGACGAAGGAGATGGCAAGGACTTAGGTCACGAAATTGAATTTAAGACACAAATACAGATATTATTTGATATCTCATCTAATTCTGAATTAGGTATTTCTTATAATCATATTTCTAATGCGAGTCTTGGAGATAAAAATCCTGGGGCAAATAGTTATATGTTTAATTTTACAAAAAAATTTTAACTTAAGATATGAGATTAAAAGATTGTCATAACTTTTATGACTTTAGAAAATTGGCAAAACAAAAGCTTCCATCTCCAATATTTCATTATATTGATGGGGCTGCGGATGATGAAATAACTTATGCAAGAAATAGTAGTGCATTTAATGATGTTGACTTAGTTCCAAATGTCTTAAGAGGTGTTGAAAATGTGGATTTGTCGACAACTATTTTTGGAAAAAAATTAGATTTGCCTTTTTATTGTTCCCCAACAGCTCTGCAAAGGTTATTCCATTACGAAGGAGAAAGAGCGGTTGGAAAAGCTGCAAAGAAGTTTAATACGATGTTTGGTGTTTCGGCATTGGCTACAGTTAGTGTTGAGGAAATTTCATCTTTAATAGACACACCAAAAATGTTTCAATTTTATTTCCATAAAGACAGAGGATTAAATGACTCCTGTTTAGAACGAGCAAAAGCAGCAAAATTTGATGTGATGGCTTTAACTGTTGATACGATAACAGGAGGAAATCGTGAAAGAGATTTAAGAACTGGATTTACATCACCTCCAAAATTAACACTTTCGAGTTTGTTTAGTTTTGCCACAAAACCAATGTGGGGAATAAATTATTTAACCAAAGGAAAATTTGAACTACCACATCTTCAAGATTTCGTTAAAGAAGGAACTGACACAAATACTTCAATTGGTAATTATTTTTCTACTATGTTGGATCAATCTATGAACTGGGACGACGCTGAAAAATTGTGCTCTCAGTGGGGTGGCCATTTTGCGCTTAAGGGAGTTATGAGTGTTGAAGATGCTAAAAGAGCAGTTGATATCGGATGCACTGGTATAATGGTATCAAATCATGGAGGAAGACAACTTGATGGATCTAGATCACCTTTCGATCAATTAGCTGAAATTGTTGATGCAGTTGGTGATAAGTTAGATGTTATTTGTGAAGGTGGATTTCAAAGAGGAACTCATATGTTAAAAGCTTTATCTATAGGTGCAAAAGCTTGTGCTGGTGGAAGATTATATCTTTATGCTTTAGCTGCAGCAGGTCAAGAAGGTGTTGAGAGAGCACTTAACTTATATAAAACTGAATTAGTAAGAGACATGAAATTAATGGGCTGCACAAAGATCAGTGATCTTAATCGAAATAATTTAAGATTCCGAAATGCATGAGCTTAAAGAATTGTTATAATTTTGAAGATTTTAGAAAGCTAGCCAAAAAAAAACTTCCAGCTCCAATTTTTCATTACATTGATGGTGGTGCAGATGATGAAACCACTTTAAAAAGAAATACAAATTCATTTGATGATTGTGACTTAATACCTAATATTCTTAGAAGCGTAGGAGAACCAGATTTATCAACCACAGTTTTTGGTAGAAAAATAGATATGCCAATTTTTTTATCACCTACTGCTATGCAAAGTTTATATCATCCTGATGGAGATAAAGCTTCAGCTAGAGCTGCAGAAAAATTTGGTACCATGTATAGCATGTCGACAATGGCTTCATTTTCGATTGAAGAAATTGCTAACATATCAAGTGGACCAAAATTATTTCAACTTTATATCCATAAAGATAAATCATTTACTGATGATTTGATTGATAGGTGTAAAAGAGCAAACTTTGACGGTTTATGCTTAACTGTTGATACTTTGGTTGCAGGAAATAGAGAAAGAGATCACAGAACTGGTTTTACAACTCCTCCTAAATTCACATTAGAAAGTATAATGAATTTCGCGATGAGACCAGGATGGTTATTCAGATATTTTACGAATAAGAAATTTGAACTTGCAAATATTAAACACAAAACTGACAAGGGAACTAACATTACAAAATCCGTAATAGATTATGTTAATGAACAGTATGATCCACAAATGAATTGGGAAGATGCAGAATACTGTATAAAAAAGTGGGACGGACCTTTTGCCTTGAAGGGTGTAATGTCTGTAGAGGATGCAAAGAGAGCAGTTGATATTGGTTGTACAGCAATAATAATATCAAATCATGGAGGAAGACAACTTGATGGATCTAGAACTCCTTTTGATCAACTAAAGGCTATTTCAGATGCTGTGGGTGATAAACTTGAGATAATTTTAGATGGAGGTGTTAGACGGGGAACTCATGTTCTCAAGGCTTTAGCTGCAGGTGCTACTGCTTGTAGTTTTGGTAAAGCTTTTTTGTTCAGTTTAGGAGCAGGTGGTCAACAAGGAGTAGAGAGGCTGCTTCAAAATATGCACGATGAAATTAGAAGAAATATGATCCTTATGGGCTGCAAAAGTGTAAAAGAGTTAGATAGATCAAAGATAATTTACCGAAATTAAATATTTTTTATAAATAATTTTTATTATTATTTTCACTTTAAATAAATAGACATGAAGTTGCTTTTCAGTTAGTTTGTCGACGAAAAATTATGATTGAATTAGCAAAAGCATTAGATCGTTTAGGAACTGAGAGTGCATTTTCTGTTCTAGCAGAAGCAAAAAAATTAGAAGCACAAGGCAAACCTATGATCCATTTAGGTCTAGGACAACCTGACTTTAAAACTCCAAAACATGTAGTTGAAGCTGCAAAAAAAGCTCTAGATGACGGTCATCATGGTTATGTTTTATCAAATGGAATTCCAGAATGTCGAGAAGCTGTCGCAAGATGGGTCAAGAGACTTTACAATGCTGATATTGATCCAAATAGAGTTTTAATAATGCCAGGTGGTAAACCTACAATGTATTATGCAATTACTTGTTATGGTGAACCAGGTGTTGAAATAATTCATCCAACTCCAGCTTTTCCAATTTATGAGTCAATGATTAATTATTCTGGAGCAAAAGCTGTTCCATATGATTTAACTGAGGATAAAGATTTAAAATTTGATCCAGACAAAATTCTGTCTTTAATAACTGACAAAACTAGACTTTTAATTCTAATAAATCCAAACAACCCAACTGGAAGCTTTGTTGAAAAACCTGCAATCGACTACTTAGCAAAAGAATTAGAAAAACATCCGCAGGTCACAATTTTAAGTGATGAAATTTATAGTAGACAAATTTTTGACTATAAGGAAATGCCAACTTTCTTTAACTATCCTAATTTAAGAGACAGATTAATTGTTCTTGAGGGTTGGAGTAAAGCATATTCTATGACTGGATGGAGACTTGGTTGGAGTTACTGGCCAGAGCATTTGGTTGAACATGTAAACAAACTTTTGATTAATAGTGTATCATGTGTAAATGCAGCAGCCCAATATGCTGGTATAGCCGCATTAGATGGTCCTGAAGACTCAATTAAAGATATGTTAGATAAATTTACATTAAGAAGAAATTTAATTCACAAAGGATTAAATGATTTACCAGGAGTTGAGTGTAGTTTGCCGGGAGGAGCTTTTTATGCTTTTCCGAATATAAAAGGGACTGGCATGAATGGATCTGAGTTTTGCAAAAAAGCTATGCATGAAGCAGGTGTTGCAATTGTTCCTGGTACTGCATTCGGTAAAACTTGTAATGATTACGTTAGATTTAGTTTTGCCGCATCTAGAGATAATATTATGCAAGCCTTAGAAAATATAGGCAAGATGCTTTCTAAATAAACTGTATTTTTAATTAATATTTTTGTATTATTAAAGAATGAACGAAACTGTCCAAGCAGAATTAAAAAAGATATTTAACG
This sequence comes from uncultured Pelagibacteraceae bacterium, assembly GCA_902594705.1. GTDB lineage: Bacteria > Pseudomonadota > Alphaproteobacteria > Pelagibacterales > Pelagibacteraceae > Pelagibacter. Next base: position 319,800 of record CACJNI010000001.1, on the reverse strand, counting down.
GAAGATTTTCTACCTCAGAGTCTACTCGTGCAAATTATGCAAGAGGGGAAGATACCTATAACCCAATATTATCAAAGGCAGTTGTATTTCCAGAAACTAATGAAGAAGTTTCAAAAATTCTAAAAATTTGTAACGAGCATAAAATTCCAGTGGTTCCATTTGGAACCGGCACATCTCTTGAAGGCCATGTTGTTGGAAATCAAAATGGTATTACGATTTCTTTAGAAAAAATGAATAAAGTTTTAAGTGTAAATGCTGAGGATTTTGACTGCAGAGTGCAAGCAAATGTAACAAGAAAGCAATTAAATGAATATTTAAGAGAAGATGGAGTATTTTTTCCAATAGATCCTGGTGCGGATGCTGCACTCGGTGGGATGGCATCTACTTCAGCTTCAGGAACAATGGCAGTGAAATATGGAACAATGAGAACAGTTATTTCTGGCTTAACAGTTGTTTTACCAAATGGAGACATAATTAAAACTGGTGCAAGAACTAAAAAAACTTCTGCGGGATATAACTTAACTAATTTGTTTATTGGATCTGAGGGAACATTAGGAATTATTACAGAAGTTCAATTAAGACTATCACCAATACCTGAAAGCATAATGAGTGCAGTTTGCTATTTTCCGGATTTAGACTCAGCAGTAAAGACAGCGCAAGAAGTTATTCAGTACGGTGTTCCAATTGCAAGAATTGAAATGTTAAACAAAGACCAAATGGAAATTAGCATAAAATATTCAAAGTTAGAAAACATCAAAGCATCACCAACTTTATTCTTTGAATTTCATGGAAGTGAGCTATCGAATAATGAGTCTATTAAAATTGTAGAAGAATTATCAAAAAATAATGGTGGAAGTGATTTTCAATGGGCATCTTCTCCGGAAGAACAAAAAATACTTTGGAAAGCAAGACATGATGTTTATTATTCAGTAAAAGCCTTAGGTCATGATATGAAAGTATATTCTACAGATGTTTGTGTACCAATTTCCAAGTTAGTTGAGTGCATTTCATGGGCGGAAAAAGAAGTAAAAAAATTAGGTCTAACTGCACCAATGGTTGGTCATGTTGGAGATGGAAATTTTCACTCCATAATATTGTATGATCCTGATGATGAAGAAAAACAAAAAAAAATTAGACAGTATAGCGATGATCTAATTAACAAAGCTTTAGAGTTAGAGGGAACAATTACAGGAGAACATGGAATTGGTCTTCAAAAAAAACATTACTTATTAAGAGAGCACCCAGACAATTTGCCAGTGATGAAAGCTATTAAAAGAAGCATTGATGTAAACAATATCATGAATCCTGGTAAGGTTTTTGATCTAAATTAATCCAAAACAAAATGAAAAAAATTTTAATCACGAGAAGGCTTTTAAGATCTTGTGAGGATAAAGCTAAAGAATTATTTGATGCTAACTTTAATTTAAATGATGAACTCTACTCTCAAAAGAAGCTAATAGAGATGAGTACAGGCTGTGATGGTATTTTATCGGCTTTAACAGATAAGCTAGATGCAGAAACAATTAATCAATTACCTGAGAGTGTAAAAATTATATCAAATTTTGCTGTAGGTTTTGGAAATATAGATTTAGAAGCTGCAAAGAAAAGAGGGATTGCAGTAACAAACACGCCAGATGTTTTAACTGATGCCACTGCAGAAATTGGGGTTTTGTTGATATTAGGTGCATGCAGAAGAGCATCTGAAGGAATTGAAAAAGCTAGAGAAGGTGGCTGGGTTTGGTCAGCAGATATGTTGATTGGTAAACAATTAACGGGCACTAGACTTGGAATACTTGGCATGGGTAGAATTGGTCAAAAAATAGCTAAAATAGCTAAATCTTTAGGTATGATAATTCATTATCACAATCGTTCAAAATTAAGCGAAGAAAAAGAACAAGGCGCAACTTACCACGATAACTTAAATGATTTGATGAAAGTCTCTGATGTCCTTTCGGTATGTTGTCCTGCATCTAAAGAGACAATAAATTTAATCAATAAAGATACACTAGAACTATTACCAAAAGGTGCAGTCGTGACCAATGTTGCAAGAGGAGATATTATTGAAGATGAAGCTTTAATAGATGCTTTGGAAAGAAGAAAAGTTTATGCAGTTGGGCTAGATGTATACAAAAATGAACCAAATTTAAATCCAGGATATCTTAAACACAAAAGTGCTTTTATTCTTCCTCATTTGGGTAGCGCAACTAAAGAAACTAGAACTGCAATGGCCAATCTGGCCATAGATAATATTGATGAGTTTTTCAAAACAGGAAACTGCAAAAACAAAGTTAATTAACAATCTGAAGTTGTAATTGGTAATTAAAATTATTCTAACTTTCTAGACATATTTTTTATTTCAATTTAAAATTTATTTATAAAAAAATAAATTTAGAGAGGAAATAATGAAAGCACAGGTTTTACATAAGTATGACCCAGAAATGAAAGCAGATGTTTGGGTCACAGGTGAAGAGTTACCAAATCCTAAAATTGAGAAAGCAAGCGATGTCATTGTTAAAATTGGAGCTGCAGGTGTTTGTAGAACTGATTTGCATATAATTGAAGGAGTTTGGAAGCACATTACAGATCAAAATAACGATCTGTTGCCGATGGTAATGGGACATGAGAACGCTGGATGGATAGAGGAAGTTGGTAAAGATGTTACAGGATTTAAAAAAGGTGATGCAGTTATTTTACACCCTAAAGTTTCTGGTACAGGAGGAACATGCTTAGATTGTAGAAGAGGAAACGATATGCATGCTGAAGATCCAATTTTTGCAGGTTTGAATGTAAAACACGGGGGGTATTCAGAATTACTTCAAACTAGCGTAAGAAATCTAATAAAAATTCCAAAAGTTTTAGGTCCAATAGACGTTGCGCCATTTTCAGACGCAGGTTTGACTGCTTACAGAGTTGTAAAAAAAGCTACTAGACACCTTCTGCCAGGTGAAAATTGTGTAATCATAGGTGCTGGTGGATTAGGACATATAGCAATTCAATGTATGAAAGCAATGTGTGCTGCAAATATTATTGTTGTTGAAAAAGCAAAAGCACCTTTAGAACATGCAATGGAACTAGGAGCTGACCATGGGGTTTTAATAGATGGTAATGAAATTGAAAAAGTAAAAGAACTTACAAAAGGAAAAGGTGCAGAGGCTGTTATAGATTTTGTTGGTGAAAAAGGTTCTACGCCAATGGGAATTAAAATGACCAAAGCAACTGGGACTTTCTATATTGTAGGTTACGGAGAAGAAATAAGAGTTTTGGCGATTGATATGATCGATCAAGAAAAAAGTATAGTTGGAAGCTTAGTAGGTACATGGGCTGAATTATATGAATTAATGGAACTAGCAGATAAAGGTTTAGTAAAACTTTCAATGAAAGAATACAAACTTGAAGAAGCTAATAAAGCACTACATGATTTAAATGATGGTAAGATTAAAGGTCGTGCAGTGTTAGTTCCATAATTAACAACAAAGAGAGGAAAAAAGATGAAGACAATAAAAACTTGCGTAACCGCTCTAATATCAGCTTTGTTGGTATTTAGTCCTGTTGCGTATGCTGATAAGTGGAGTGATCAGTTTCCACATATCAAAGCAACTGGGGATATTCCTGGTGATTGTTCTTACGAGTCTATGTCTAAGAAAAACTATAAAGGCAAGACGCTTAAGATTAATACACATGCTGTACCAGTCATGGGAGAGCCAACAGCTCTACATGCTGAGCAGTTCGCTAAACTTACTGGAGCAAAAGTTGATGTTACTCATACACCAGCAGGTGACTTATATGCGAAAGCAATGGTACCATTTCAAGCTGGACAAGCTCCATATGACATCGTTTTTGGATTTTCAAACTTCATTAACGATTGGAGAAGATACTTAGAGCCAGTTCCAAAGAAATACGTTGAGATGAAACAAATGAAAGACGTTACTCCGTCTCACATCGGTGTAGCATCTTGGGATGGTGTTATGTATCAGTTTCCGGTTGATGGAGACAGACATTATCTAAAATATAGAAAAGATGTAATTGATAATCCTGAGTACCAAAAACAATATAAGGAAGCTACTGGTAAAGAACTAAGAGTTCCTCAAACTTGGAAAGAGTATGGAGAAATGGCAGCTTACTTTAATAATTGGGACTGGGATGGAGATGGCGAGAAAGAATACGGATCTGCTGAAGTAATGAAAAAAGACGATCTAATGTATGCTGCTTTCTATTCAAGATCTGCTGCTTACTCAAAAAATCCTAAAACACCTGGTGGTTTTTTCTTTGATTTAGAAACTATGAAACCACTAATTAACAATCCAGGTTTTGTTGAAGCTTTAACTGACTGGGTTGAGGCAACTAAATATGTTCCTCCAGGAGGAATAAATTTTGGTTTAGGTGATGAAATTGGATCATTTGGTGGAGGACAAACTTTGTTTAGTTTTTCATGGGATGATGCATTTGTTGCCGCTATGCAACCAGATAGTCCAATAAACAATAAAGTTGGTGCTGCACAGTTACCAGGAGCTATGAAAGTTTGGAATAGAAAAACTAACTCTTGGGATGAAGGCTTTAACCAAGCTCCTTTCTTCGTATGGGGATGGGCAGTTGGAGTAGCTAAGAAAAGTAAAGAGAAAGAAATGGCTTTCGATTACCTATGTTTCTTTGCTAACGAAGCTAACCACCAAGCAGATATTGGAATTGGTAGATTTGGTGTAAACCCATTTAGAAATGACGACTTTAAAGTTGATGTATGGACACAAATTGGTTGGGATAAAGATATTGCTCAATCATATGTTGATACTCTTGCACAAATGGAACAAAGTAAAAATAGAGTTTTTCCATTAAGAGTACCTGGAACTTTTGAGTTTAATGCTGCATTGGCTACTGCTGCTGCAAAAGCATTAGCTGGTCAATTATCTCCACAAGCTGCTTTAGACGAAGCTGCTAAACAGTGGGAAGATATACTTAACAGAGTAGGAAAAGATAACGTAAGAAAAGCCTATGCTGTTGGTGTAGCAATGGAAGATAATAAGCAATAATTTTGTAAAACTTGTGGCCGTTTTTTAACGGCCACATTTTAAAATAATCCAAAAAAAAAATTATGAATTTTAAACACAAGTTTGTTTTTTTATTCCCAGGATTGTTTGTACTTATTGGAATTTTAATTTTTCCAATTATTTTTACTATTAGATTAAGTCTTTCTGGATGGAATAGTTATACACCAGAAATGAACTTCATAGGCATTACGAATTATATAAGGTTATTTACTGATGACCCGAGGTTTTGGGAGTCTTTTTTTAGGCTAAGTTTTTTATCGGTTACTACAGTTATTCTTCAATATGTTATCGGATTTGCTTTAGCGATGATGGTTTGGAGAGAAATAAAATTTAAAAGATTTTTTAGAGTAATTTTTCTAGTACCAATGATGACAACTCCAGTAATAATGACAGTTATTTGGAGAACATTTTTTCATGAGTCACTAGGTCCTGTAAATGATTTGTTAGGTGGATTAGGAGTAAAACCTATTTTATGGTTGAGTGATCCAGTTATTGCAAAGTTTACTGTTATAATTGTTGAAGTTTGGCAATGGACACCGTTTATGTTTTTACTATTACTAGCTGGACTTTTGTCACTTCCAAAAGAACCCTTTTTGGCAGCCGCTATAGATGGAGCAAGTCCATTTAGAAAATTTGTTTATGTAACTTTTCCTTTGATGGCTCCAATATCAATTGGGGCAATAATAATAAGACTTATCGAGGCTTCAAAAATAATGGATACAGTATTTGTTTTGACTTCAGGAGGACCAGGAACTGCAACTGAGACGTCAAGTTTTTATATTTATATTAAAGGATTAAGAGAATTTCAGATGGGTTATGCAGCAACCTTATCTTTCACTTATCTTGTCATAATGATTATCAGTTTAACAATAATTGCTAAAGTTTTAACCAAATTAATGATCAAAGAATAACTATGAGCAAACTTTACACTTTTCTTAAATATTTCTTTATTACATTTTGGACTGTATTTGTTGTTGCACCATTTCTGTGGGCTGTATCAACATCTTTTAAAGACTTCCAATCTGTAAATAGTAAAGTAACTTATATTCCTTGGTTAGATTTCGAACCAACATTGGAGGGTTGGAGAGTTTTAATTAAGTCTCCTGCGAAAGGTGGAGTAGATATTGTTGAGCCTTATTTTAATAGTATTTTTGTAACCTGTACTGCTAGTTTAATAAGTATTGTTCTTGGTACTCTTGCTGCTTATGCTCTATCAAGATTTACCTTTAAAGCTGGATTTGTAAGAAACAACGATATTACTTTTTTCTTCATTTCACAAAGAATCATGCCTCCAATTGTATTATCAATTCCTTTCTTTATTTTTTTAAGCACAATAGGATTGCTTGATAGTTTATTAGGTCTAGTGGTCGTATATATCGTTTTATTGATGCCAATTGCTGTTTGGATTATGGTAGATTTTTTTAATCGAGTTCCAAAAGAATTAGATGAGACTGCATTAATTGATGGGTGTAATCCCTATCAAGCTTTCTATAAAGTTGTTTTACCAAATTCAATACCTGGTTTAATTGTTGCAGGAATGTTTTGTATTATTTTTGGATGGATAGATTTCTTTTTTGCATTTATTTTAACATTTACTGAAGTACAATTGTTACCTGTAAAAGTCGTTGCACTTAATTCATCAATAACACCATGGTGGAGCCTCTCGGCGTCAGCTTTAGTCTCAGTTGCACCATTAATAATCGTTGCATTTATAGTTGAGAGATATTTATCAAAAGGAAATTTATCAGGAGCATTAAAATAATGAATTTAATTGGAGAGAAAATTTCTTATAAACCTGATGAGCAGTTTCATTTAAACGATGTCTCATTTAATTTTAAAAAAGGTAATTTGTATACCATTTTAGGTAGGACTTTATCTGGCAAGACGACACTTTTAAAAACAATTGCTGGATTATTAAATCCAGATAAAGGCTCAATTTCTTTTGAGGAAAAAGACTTTATTAAAATACCAGTTTGGGAAAGAAACGTTGCTATGGTTTATCAACAATTCATTAATTATCCTCACTTAAATGTTTATGAAAACATAACTTTTCCATTAGAACAAAGAAAATTAAGTCCTGAGCAAATAAAAAAGGATGTAGATGAAGCTCTAAAAACTGTTGGATTAGTTGGATTTGAAAATAGAAAAATTCAGGAATTATCTGGTGGACAGCAACAAAGAGTTGCGCTTGCAAGATCACTTGCAAAAAAAGCAAAAATTTTATTGCTAGACGAACCGTTAGTTAACTTAGATTATAAACTTAGAGAGCAGTTAAGAGAAGAATTTAAAAGAATTTTCTCAGAAGGACTGTCCCAAGATACAATTTTAATTTATTCAACAACAGATCCCCAAGAAGTAATGGAACTAAATGGAGAAGTAATTGTTTTAGATGAAGGGAAGGTATTACAAAAAGGGCCTGCCAAAGAGATTTTTGAAAATCCATCTAATTTAAAAGTTGCAGAAATATCAAATGATCCACCAATGAATGTTCTGAAGGGTTCAAAAAATTCAAAAAATCTAAATTTTGAGAATATTTCTTTAGAAATTCCAAATCATTTTAAAAATTTAGAAGATAGAGATTATAATTTTGGAATTAGAGCTTCAGAAATTAAACTTGATGAGAATGGTGAAGAATTCGAAATAGAATTAGCAGAAATTAGTGGGTCAGAAACATTGCTCCACCTAAAAAGAGGAAACTCAAAAATAATTGCCTTAATCGAGGAAGTAATGAATTTTAAAATACATGAGAAAGTAAAAATAAATTTTAATGCAAATAAGTTTTATGCTTTTGGAGAAGATGAAAAATTAGTTTCATCGCCATATGGAGGAACAAATGGCTAAAATTGATTTATCTAATATTTCTCATACTTATAATCCTCTAGATCCAAAACCAACTTATGCCCTTAATCCGTTTTCAATGACTTGGGAAAATGGCAAGCGGTATGCAATTTTGGGACCTTCTGGGTGTGGAAAAACTACAATGTTAAACATTGTTTCTGGACTAGTGAGGCCATCAAAAGGTGAAATATTATTCGATGAAACACCTGTAACCGATCTAAAAACAGAAGATAGAAATATTGCACAGGTTTTCCAATTCCCAGTAATTTACAATACAATGACAGTTTATGATAATTTAGCGTTCCCACTAAGATGTAGGGAATTTACAAAAGAAAAAATTGAAGAAAGAGTAAAAGCAGTTTCAGATACTTTAAATTTATCTTCATTTTTAAACTCACCAGCAAGAAAATTAACGGCTGATCAAAAACAACTTATCTCTTTAGGCAGAGGTTTAGTTCGAGAAGACGTTGCTGCTGTTTTAATGGACGAACCTCTTACAGTTATAGACCCAGATTTAAAATTTAGACTTCGAAGAAACTTAAAAGAAATCAATGAACAATATAAAACAACATTGGTTTATGTAACTCATGATCAAAACGAAGCTATGACTTTTGCCGAAAATATAATTGTTATGGATCAAGGTGAAATCGTGCAAGTTGGATTGCCAAAAGATTTATTTGAAAAACCTAAAACAACTTTTGTCGGTTATTTTATTGGCTCTCCTGCGATGAATATTTTTCATTCAACTGTATCCTCTGATCATGAAGTAAAAATTAATGATACCACTATTAAGACAAATTCAAATTTAGGAAATTTAAAAGATAAAAATGTTAAACTGGGAATTAGATCTGAGTTCATAGAATTGGCTGAAAAAGAAAAAAGTAATACAGTTAAAATTAAACTCACAAGAGTTGAGGACTTTGGTAATTTTAAGCTCCTTACAGGAAAAATGGGTGATTTAGTGATTAAGTCAAAAGTAGAAAGAGAAAAACCCATACCAGACGGAGAATTGAATTTATATTTTCCACCAGAGAAATGTTGCGTTTATTCTGATGAAAAATTAGTTTAAGAGATAAATGAAACTCCTAAATTTATCAGCACAACAACTTTTAAAAAAACTTAAAAATAAACAATTAACTTCCGTTGAACTTTGTAAAGCATATATCAATCAAAAAAAAAAATATGATAAGAATATTCAAGCTTGGGAATATTTTAATGAAAAAAAACTACTAAGTGATGCAAAAAAATCTGACAATCAGAGAAAAAAATTAAAATCTTTAGGGGTTTTGCATGGTCTACCAGTAGCACTTAAAGATATTATCTCAACATCTGAAATGCCAACAAAATATGGTGCAAGAATAAAATTAAAAAAAAAGAATAATTCAGATGCTAAAATTGTTGAGCTCTTAAAAAAAGCTGGAGCAATAATTATGGGTAAAACCGTAACTTGTGAATTAGCATTCTTATCGCCATCGAAAACTAAAAACCCACATGATTATTCAAGAACACCAGGGGGTTCATCTAGTGGCTCTGCAGCCGTTATTGCATCTGATATGGCGCCATTATCAATTGGAACTCAAACGGGTGGATCTGTAATTAGGCCAGCATCTTATTGTGGAGTTGTTGGTTATAAACCTACTTATGGATTAATTTCTAGAAATGGTGTTTTGCAAACATCATATAATTTGGATCAAGTCGGAGTATTTGGAAAAACAATTAGTGATGTAGAACTTTTATCGAAAGTTTTGTTTGCTAGAGATGATGCAGATGAAACAACAACAAGTGTTAATTTTCTTAACAAAAAAATTAAAATAAAAAAATCAAAATTTGTTTTTTATAAAACCAAACGCTGGAGAAATGTTGATAGTATTTCAAAAAAATCATTTAATAAATTTATTTTAAATAATAAAAAAATAGTAAAGGTTGAGACTGCTCCTAAATATTTTGAAGATATGATTGATTGTCATACAATTATATATGAGACAGAGATGGCTCAAAATTTCCATCATTATTACAAAACTTCAAAAGGAAAACTTTCTATAGAAATTAAGAGAGCAATTATTAACGGACTAAAACATTCGGCAAAAGATTATGCTTTAGCTTTAGATGCGATGAGAACATACTCAAAAAACTTAGATAGTATATTTGAAAGGTTTGATGCAATTATAACGCCAAGTAGTTGTGGAATTGCTGACAAAGGATTTAAGACAACTGGGAGTCCAGAATTTAATAAGATTTGGTCTCTTGCACATGTGCCCTGCATTTCACTGCCAATTTTAAAAGGCGAAAAAAATTTGCCTTTAGGAGTTCAAATTATAGGCAAACAATTTGAAGATTTAAGCATGTTAAACCAAGCCAAAATATTCAATAATTAAAGATAATTCATAAACATTTACAATCATAGATTGTAATTAAGTGAAAAATCCTCGCTTTTTTAAAATGACTCTAAGAAACATATATGCTTTAAATGCATCAGTTAATTAACTTAAAGAGGAGAAATAATGATTAAAGAAAAAAAACTATTGAAGGGTAAAACTCCTTCAAGACGTAAATTCTTTAAGGCTGCTGCTGCGACTGGTGTTGCTGCTGTAGCTGCATCATCTTTAGCTGCTCCAGCCGTTGCCAAAGAAAGAATTGAAGCTTCTATGGTAGCTACATGGGGAAGAGATTTCCCAGGTTTAGGAACTGGTGCGCAAAGATTTGCTCAAAGAATTACAGACATGAGTGATGGAAGAATTCAAGTCACTTACTATGCAGCAAACGAGAGGGTTAAAGCGTTTGACTCATTTGATGAAGTTGCTTCAGGTAACTCGCAAATGTATCACGCTGCTGACTACTACTGGGTTAAAAAAGATCCAGCTTGGGGTTACTTTACAGCTGTACCTTTCGGTTTCACTTACACTGAAATGAACGCATGGATTAGATTTGCTGGTGGTCAACAATTATGGGATGAACTATCAGACAAATTCGGTCTAAAAAACTTTATGTGTGGAAGCACAGGAGTTCAAATGGGTGGATGGTTTAACAAGAAAATTAGAAGCCCTAATGACTTCAAAGGTCTTAAAATGCGTATGCCTGGATTAGGTGGACAAGTTATCGGTAAACTTGGAGGATCTCCAGTTTCACTTCCTGGTGGACAAATTTACGAAAACCTTGTTTCTGGTGCAATTGATGCAACAGAGTGGGTAGGTCCATGGAATGATGAAGCTATGAAATTCCAAGAAGCTGCTAAATACTACTACTATCCTGGAATGCACGAGCCAGGATCTATGTTAGCATGTGGTACTAACAAATCTTGGTTTACAAGCTTATCAAAATCAGATCAGCTATTAATTGAAGCTGCAGCTGCGATGGAAAATGACGTTATGATGTCAGAGTACAATGCTAAAAATGGTGCTGCGCTTGCAAGATTAATAAACGATCATGGTGTTAAACTAGAGAAGTTTAGCGACAAAGTTTATGATGGTTTTGCTAAAGCTGCTAATGAAGTATTTGAGGAAACAAGAGCAAGCAGTGGTCTCGCTGAGAGAATCCACTCTAGTTTCTTACAGGCTAGAAAAGACATTGGTTCTTGGACCAACTTGTCTGACTCACCTTACATTTCTCAAAGAAACAGAGCATTAGGAATGTAATCTAACTAAATTTAGTTATTAAAGGGCCCTTAATTGGGCCCTTTTTTTTTAAACAAAATCGAGTATTACTTAGGTATTTTAAAATACTATGGTGACAAAAAATTCAAATCTTTCTCTATATCTTAGAATAATCAGTTATTCAGTTTTAGCTTTTACTTTAGCATTTCTTATTAATAATGTTTTAACAGTTTGGAGTGATTGGCCTGGAATAAAAAAAATTTTTTCACATCATGAGATGTTTGGATATAAGAAAAAAGCTCTAGAGGGATCTGATTTAAATTATGGTTATATGCAAATTGGATTGTATTTGATTTGTATTGCTGCAGTCGTTTTTTATGTTTTTAAAACATATAGCCAAACTTTAGAGCAAGATTCAAAAATTTTATCAAGATTTTCAGCATATCTTGTTAGATCATCATTTTGGGCAGTATTTTTAGTTGGCGTGGCTGACTTTGTTATATCTTTTATGGTTGTTGAAAGATTATGGGAAGCAATCTTCAGTCCTGAGGTAAAAGCATTGATGGTTAAAGCCCCTGTCAGAATTACTTATATTCACTTTCCAATAATATTAATTTCTTTCGTGATTGGATATTTTACGAAATCAGTTGGCTTTATTTGGCTAGCAGTATTGGTTGTAGTAAGTGAATTCGTAATCGTATTATCAAGATTTATATTTTCATACGAACAAGCATTTCAAGGGGATCTAGTTAGATTTTGGTATGCTGCACTTTATTTATTTGCTAGTGCATACGCTTTAATTCATGAAGGGCACGTAAGAGTTGACGTACTCTATTCTTCTTTTAGTGAAAAAAAGAAGGCATGGACAAATATGGTTGGATCGGCAGTTCTAGGAGTACCACTTACATTAATAGTTATATTTTTAGGTCTAAACGGAAAAGCCAGCATTATAAATGGTCCTGTTGTAGCTTTTGAAGTTACGCAACAAGGATCCAATGGTCTCTATCTTTTATATTTGATGGCTGTTTATCTAGCTGTTTTTGCTGTTACGATGTTAATTCAATTTACTAGCTATTTTATGGAAAGTAGTCACAAAATTTTAAAAGGTGTCAAAAATTAAATTATGGAAACATTCTTTTTAGCTGTTCTAGTTGTGATAATGATAGTTGCTCTTGCATCGGGTTACCCGGTTGCTTTTGCACTACCTGGTTCAGCTATAATTGCAATTGGTTTAGCTGCATTTTTTGGCTATATATTCGAGGGAGACTCCAGTGCCTTTTTTGCTGTAGATGGACCTATAGAATGGCTCGTTGCTGGTATTACAAATTTTAGGAGTAATTACTGGGATGTAGAAACAGATACTTTGATCGCAATTCCTTTATTTATTTTTATGGGAATTATGCTTCAAAAATCAAAAATTGCTGAAGACTTATTAATAACAATGGGCCAATTGTTTGGACCAATTCCTGGTGGTTTGGGAATTTCTGTTATATTTGTTGGGGCTCTATTAGCAGCAACAACTGGGATAGTTGGAGCAACTGTAATTGCGATGGGACTAATCTCGTTACCGACGATGTTAAATAACAAGTATGACAGACAGCTTGCTAGTGGAATAGTTTGTTCATCAGGAACATTGGGTCAAATTATTCCTCCATCAATTGTTTTAATTATTATTGCTGACCAGTTGGCAAGTGCATCTGATGTTGCAAACAACTTAAGACAAAATGATTATAAAGCCTTAACTGGTGAATTTAATATGCCAGGTGAATTTAGAGTAGGTTCATCAAGTGCAGGTGATATGTTCTTAGGAGCACTTTTGCCAGGCCTTGTCTTAGTTGCTCTTTATATGATCTATGTATTTATTTTTGCTAGAATAAAGAAAGGTGTTGCACCGCCAGTTCCATTTAAAGGAAATTTTGATTTAAAATTTTGGTTAAGAGTAGTTGTAATTATCATACCACCACTTGCATTAATATTCGCTGTATTAGGTTCAATTTTAATGGGTATTGCTACTGTAAACCAAGCAGGTTCAATCGGAGCAATTGGTGCCACTTTGATGGCTGGTTATAGATTATATGAAGGAAAGAAAAGTGCGTTCTATCCTTTAATTTTAATTATTGGATCTCTAATTCCAATTACATTCTTTGCATCAAATTATGAATTAAATGTAAAAAATTTGGAGGAAAGAGATTTAAGTGCAATCTTTATAACTGCTTTCTTTGTGGTCATACTTGTATACGGAATAGGCTGGAGTTTTTGGAGAACTTTTAAAACAGAAAATGTTTTAAAAGAAGTTGTAACAGAAACTTGTGTTACTACTTCAATGGTATTTATTATCCTTTTAGGAGCAGCAATGCTTACTTCAGGATTTAGAGCTTTTGGGGGAGAAGAATTAGTAAGAGACTTTTTACAAGATTTACCGGGTGGTTTTTGGACACAATTTGTTGTTGTGATGATTGTAATTTTCTTGCTAGGATTTTTCCTAGACTTTATTGAAATCGCAGTTGTTGTTGTTCCAATAATTGCACCAATATTATTAGCTGAAACAGGGGCCAACGTCACAGCCGTTTGGTTGGGAGTTATGATTGGTGTTAACTTACAGACTTCCTTCTTAACGCCGCCATTTGGATTTGCACTCTTTTATTTAAAAGGTGTAGCTCCAAAAATTGTTAAAACACTTGATATTTGGAAAGGAGTTGTGCCTTTTATAATTCTTCAGCTTATAGGATTGGGAATAGTCGGTGCATACCCTAGCTTAGTAAATTATCTGCCAAATAGAGTATATTTAACTTCGAATGTTGCTCCTCCACCAATGAATCCTAAACTACAGTACTGTTTGCAAGAGTACAAATTTGCAAGATTTGACTCAAACGGTGAGACAATTAAAAATGCAATATTAAAATTCCAATCTGAGGCACCAACTAATCTGCCAGACGATAAAATGGAAATTTTAGAAGATCATTTTGATAGTGCATTAGGAACTTTTGCTCTAGTTGATAAATTAAAAAAAGTTGAGGTCGAATATAACGCATATGCTGTTGATTATAGGGATCTGCATTTCACTGTTAGAAAGAAGCAAAAGAAAATACTTAAATTAAATAAAAAAATAGAAAAATATAAAGCAGAGATTAGAAATTTAGATGATGACGAATTAGATGAGAAAAACAAAATAGAATTAAGAATTGAGGATGTAAAACTTGAAATTGAGGAAATTCAAAACTCAATTCCAGAAACTTGGCAAGCTAAGAATTCAGAGTTCGACAAAATAAATAAAGCTAAAAATACAACAACAAAAAGATATAGAAAGAATGTAGACGAAGCATACGATCTACTTGATCAGTTCGCAATGTTCATAAACGATGGAGTAAAACTTCAAGAAGTATCAAAAGATATTAAACAGTTAGATTATTTTATAGCTATGGAAAGCAATACAAAAGTATATGAAAGATCAGTTACAATTATGGATGGATTGTTTGACAAGTTGAGTGAGATCTCTGGAATGGATGAATTTTTAAATAGTGTAGATGATTTATTATCAATGGTAGACTCAGACGAACTTGATCCAATGGCGATTAGAACAAAATCAAAAGAAGTTGTTCAGTTATTCAATAAAGAAGTTAGCTGGAGAGCAAATGCTAAAGAAAACTTAATGCCAAAACTTGAGGAATATAATAATGCAATCAAAGAAACAATTGGACTGAGGTTGCAGTCTAAACTAACAAAAGAGCAAGCTATCTATGTGTCTAAATGTAATTCAATACATAGAGATATTTCACTAAATTTTTAAACTGTTAATTTATCAATTAATTCTGATCTTGTATAAAGACCCAAGTCTTCTGCCTTGGACTTTAATTTTTCATTAATCTCTTTTAATTTTGGAACATTTAAATCAAGCTTATTTGCAATTTCTATAATTGAACCAATTATTGGATCTATTTCTAATGGTTTACCAGCATTTAGATCTTGAGCTGTCGAAGGTTTATGGCCTATAATTGAGACTCCGCCTTTAATTCGATCCTCAATTGATATATTGAATTTAACTCCAATTTTTTCCCCAACTTGTTGGCATTCTTGCATTAAAACTTTTATTAAATTGTAAGTCTCTGGATCATTACCCATCTCATCCATAGTCTTATTCTTTAGAGCACTTACTGGGTTGAACGAACAGTTTCCCCACAGTTTCACCCAAATTTCGTCTCTTAAATTTTTCTTCTGAGGAGCTTTTAAACCCCCTTCTATGAATAAACTTGAAATTATTTTTAGTCTTTCTGATCTGGTTCCATCTGGTTCACCTAGAGAAAATCGTTCACCATTACCATTATGTTTAATAACACCTGGCTCTAATATCTGACAGGCTGGATAAACTACACAACCAATTGCTCTTTCAGGTCCTAGAGTTTGCCATATCTTTCCACCTGGATCAACACTTTCAACTATTTGATTGTCTAATTTGGTGCCCGTATTAGCTTTATAAAAGTACCACCAAGGCAATCCATTAATGGCGCATATAATTGAAGTTTTTTTACCCATAATTGGTTTTAAGCTTTCTGAAATTTTACTAATAGCGTTAGCTTTTACAGAAATAATTATGAAATCTTGTTCATCTAAATCTTTAGGATTGTCTGTTACATCAAATTTAAAATTAACTTTATTATCATCTCTTATAAAAGTTAATCCATTTTGCTCTATTGCTTTCTTATGTTCTCCTCTAGCAATTAAAGAGACTTGTGCGTTTGTTTTTTTTAAACTTGTAGCAATAAATCCACCAATAGACCCCGCTCCAAATATACAAATTTTAGTCATTAGTTCACTAATCCAAACTTTTTAGCTAAAGTATTTCTTTGTAATTTACCTGTTGCACCTTTAGGAATTTCATTTACAAAAAATATTTTCTTTGGAATTTTAAATTTCGCAAGTTTTTCATTTGCATAAATTTTTATATCATCTTCAGTACACTTCATGCCTTCTTTTATGATTATTGCGGTAGCTATATCCTCCCCAAGCATTTTATCTTCATATCCAAAGCAAACAGCTTGCTCAATATTTGGATGATCCATAAGAATGTTATCGACTTCTAAAGGTGAAATCTTTTCACCACCTTTATTAATTATTTCCTTTAATCTTCCGGAGATTTTTAGATAACCATCTTTATCAAAATATCCTTGATCTCCTGTTCTAAACCAACCATTTGAAAAGCTATTTTTATTTGCATCTGCATTGTTTTCATATCCAGAAGTAACATTTTCACCTCTAATACAAACTTCTCCCTCTTCTCCTTGATTTAAAATCTTATTATTAGTATCCATAATACAAACTTCTGGCCCAGCAGGAATTCCTACAAATCCAGGTTTTTGGGACTTAGGCGGTAATGGATTGGAGGTCATTTGATGAGTAGCTTCCGTCATCCCATATGCTTCTATTACTGGACAATTAAATACCTCATTTAGTTTTTCAAATACAGCTGGAGGCAGAGATGCTGATGATGATCTTAAAAATCTAAGATTTAATTGTTTAGCAGTTTCTAGATTTTTATCTGCTCTCATCAATATTGCTTGATGCATTGTTGGTACTCCAGAATACCAAGTTATTTTCTCTCTTTTTGCATTATCTAAAAATTTTAATGCATTAAATCCACTACTTGCACATACAGATGCCCCTACCTTCATAGATGCAGCAAGAACTGCAATTAAGCCATGAATATGAAATAATGGCATAATATTTAGACAATGATCTTTATCAGTTAAATTAAGACTTTTGGAGATATTATCTGCCGAAGAAAAAATATTTTTATTTGTTAATGGAACAATCTTAGGTCTTGATGTAGTGCCCGAAGTATGCAGCACAAGAGCCTCATGGTCTTCGCCTGGCAAAATATAATCACTGCTTTTTTCAAAAAGATTAAAATCACCGCTTAAAGTATTTCCGTCTGATTTTACTTCGCAAACAGGAATTTTTAATTTATTTGCGACTCCTACTACTGGATTTTTAGAATTTTTCTCTACAATCACTATCTTTGGCTTTAAATCCTCTAGGTAAAATTCGAATTCTTCAGATTTATAGTTAGGGTTTAAAGGTGCAGCAGACATGTAGCTTGAAATCGCCAAAAAACTAGTTGCCATGTAAGGACCGTTTGGCAAAACTATTGCTGCTCGATCTTTATTATTAATACCATTAGCTGATAATTGTTTTGAAATTCTCTCTATTAATGATTTTAAATCAATAAATTTTAGTGGAGAACTACTTTCAGATGTTATTGCAATTCGATCATCATTTTGTAATTCTATGATATTCCTAACGATTCTAGAGTTCATTTAAATTAATAACCTTTTGCGTATCCATCTTTTCTTGGATCTGAACCGCCAACTAAATTTCCTTTTTCTCTATCTATTTGAATTGCTTGTCCACCTCCATGAGTACCATCTATATACTCAACATTATGACCGACTTCTTTTAAATTATTAAAAATTTTTTCATCAATACTTTTCTCTAATTTATAAATGTTATTGAAATGGAAAGCTCTAGGAAATGAAATAGCTTGTTGAGGAGTTAATTTATAATCAATAATGCTATTTAAAACATGAACTTGTCCTACAGGTTGATATTGTCCTCCCATTACTCCATAAGATAATTCACATTCTCCTTTGTTGTTCATAACTATTCCAGGAATTATGGTATGTAGCGGTCTTTTTAATCCTTGAATACAATTAGGATGACCTTCCTCAACTCTAAAATTAGTTCCTCTATTGTGAAGAACCACTCCAGATTTATCACCTGTTATTCCAGAACCAAAAGCATAGCAGACAGAATTTATTATTGAAACTACATTTAAATCTCTGTCTACTACACTTAAATAAACTGTTTCAGGATGGTTTGGAATATTTAGATCTCCTACATCTGCGCAGCTATTAATAGATATATTTTTTGAGATATTATCTATGTTTTGTTCACTTAATATTTTTTTTAAATCTAAATCTACAAATTCTGGATCACCAATATTTTCTTCTTTAAGTTTATAAGCCTGTTTTGTAACTTCTGC
Source organism: uncultured Pelagibacteraceae bacterium (assembly GCA_902594705.1). GTDB lineage: Bacteria > Pseudomonadota > Alphaproteobacteria > Pelagibacterales > Pelagibacteraceae > Pelagibacter. The sequence goes on along the minus strand of CACJNI010000001.1, from coordinate 301,294 downwards.
TTCAAGATGGAACCTTTCAAATGAATTCACATCATATTTTTCAATACCTAACTTTTCTAATAATTTCATCATTACTAAAACTGTTATTCCAGGTCCGCTCGGAGGACATTGATGTATGATAATATCTCTATACCTATCTGATAAAGTGTCTGATTTAATAGTTTTTTGGTTATGGTAATCTTCAATTGTATGTAAGCCCCCAAACTCTTTTAAAGTTTTAACTAAATCTTCAGCAATTGATCCTTCATAAAATTCTTTAACTCCATTTTTTGAAATTTTTTCGAGAGTCTCTCCAAGTGCAGGATTTTTATTTACCTCATTAAATTGATAACTTTTACCATTATTTAGCATATGTTTTCTAGAATATGGGTTATCGTTTAATTTATTAAATACGTTGCTCCAGGCGTTGGCAACAACTTTAGTCACTTTAAAACCATTCTTTGCAATATCTATACCTTTGTGAAACAACTCCTCAAAATCGAGTTTTCCAAAATCATTATGAATTGAATTCCAAGCATCTAATGCACCAGGAATAGTTACTGCGTGAGGACTTGTTAAACCAATTTTATCTATATTCTTTTCCTTGAAATAATCAAAATTTGCTTTTGCTGGAGCAATGCCTGATCCATTATATGAAACAGGGTCTTTGCCATTCATTTTTATTATTGCAAAACAATCTCCACCTATACTTGTGGCATTAGGCTCTGCAACAGACAGAACAACAGAAGCTGCAATAGCTGCATCCACTGCATTTCCACCTTTTTGCAATATTCTAAGAGCTTCTTCTGTAGCTATTGGATGTGATGTTGCGGCCATACCATTTGAAGAAATGGCATCTTTATCTTTTGTTGAATGATTATTCATAATAGAACTGTAATTTCATAAAAAATATAAATGATCAATAAAATAAATAAAAGTATTCTAATTTTTTCTGTATTTGCCTTTGGCTTTTTTATATCAAATTTACTGAGATCAATTACCGCAACATTAACACCTGCTCTTTCAACTGAATTCAATTTAAGTGCCGCAAATCTTGGACTTTTAGCTGGAGGATATTTTCTAGGGTTTTCGCTCATGCAAATTCCTACTGGTATGTTATTAGATAGATTTGGTCCAAAAAAAGTTATTGGATATTTATTAATCATTGCTCTTATTGGAACTATTTCATTTGCTTTTGCTAAAAGTTTTGCAGGTTTATTAATTTCTAGAATTTTCATTGGTGTAGGTGTTGCTGCTTGTTTAATGGGTCCTTTAACTGGTTACAGAGTATGGTTTGAAGAAAAATATCAACAACGCGCAAATTCATGGATGTTGATGGTTGCAAATTTTGGATTTGTTGCATCAACTCTACCAGTTCAAATTTTATTACCAATAATTGGTTGGCGATCTATTTTTTTAATTATAGCCTCTTTAATTTTGATTAGCATAATATTAATATCAATTTTAATACCTTCGTGGGAAACCAAGAGGGATGAAGACCAAAATAATAATCTTCAAAATCTATCTCACATATGGAAAAATAAATTCTTTATTAGCTTAGTACCGCTTGCATTTTTTAATTATGGAGGTGTTCAAGCAATACAAACATTGTGGGCTGGCCCATGGATGCTAAATGTAACGGGTTATGATGCAATACAAAGTGCGACAGGTTTATTTTGGATAAATGTAACTATGCTTTTTTCTTTTTTAATATGGGGATATTTTTTGCCAAAACTATCTTCCAAGGGAATTGAAAGTATGAGAATTGTAAAATTTACACTTCCTGTAAGTTATATAATTTTATTTTTAATAGTCATAATGGGAGACAAAGCTGGCGCAACCATGTTCACTCTTTATATTTTATCATCAATAGTAATTTCTTTAACCCAACCAGCAATAGCATTAAATTTTCCTACTAAACTAGCAGGAAAATCTTTAACTTCATTTAATGTATTTTTATTTTCTGGTACTTTTTTTGTACAATGGATAATTGGTTTAATAATAGATTTTTCCAGAAATTTAGGTGCTACTATTACAATGAGCTATCAAATTTCTTTTTCAATTTTTTTATTTTTATGCATTTTAAGTTACTTATTTTTTTTAATTTTAAATAAAAATGAATAAAAATTTTATCGGATATTTTCTACTATTATTTCAGCCACTTTTTATGGCTAGTAACTTAATTGTAGCAAGAGGTGGTGTTGATGATGTTCCTCCCATATCTTTATCTTTTTGGAGATGGTTTATTTTTTTCATTATTTTATTCGTCCTAAATTATAAGTATTTAGTTGAAAATTTTCAGACTATTAAAAAAGAGAGTAAAAAAAGTTTTTTTCTAGGTTTGATGGGATGTGGTGTTTGTGGAATATTTCCATATATGGCTGGTTCATCTACAACCATTGTTAATATGGGAATTCTATATACTTCTTCACCAATATTTATAATTTTAATCTCATATTTTCTTTTTAAAGATAAGATAAATATTTTTCAATTTATTGGTTTACTTTTTTGTCTAGTTGGAGTGTTTGCTGTAATTTTAAAGGGCGATATCAATTTACTTCTTGAATTAAAATTTGCTTCTGGAGATTTTTGGATGTTAGGAGCAGCATTAGGCTGGGCGATTTATACAGTTATGCTTTTTCAATGGAATTCAGAACTTAATTTTTTTCCAAGACTAACAATTATATCTTTCTTTGGTTTTTTATCTATTTTACCTTTTTATTTTATAGAGCATATTTATTTTGAAAAAACTTTATTCAATGAAGAATTTTATTATTGGATTTTGTTTGCAGCAATTTCTCCAGGTATAATCGCTTTCTCACTGTACACATTAACTATTAAATACTTAGGACCATCAACAACTGGTTTCACGCTATACCTCTATACAATTTATGGAGCTTTTTATGGAATAATATTTTTTTCAGAGATTTTGGAAAATTATCATTTAATAGGTACCATATTTGTGTTTTTTGGTATTTATTTGGTAAGAAGAAAAAGTAAAAATGAAATTAAAGCCTAAAATGTTATTTGCAAAAATTCTGTTTTATATTTTTATTATTTACTTTGGAGTTTCTCTAATAGTTTATTTTTATCAAAGAAAATTATTATACCATCCTGGAGAAAATAATTATTTAGATGAGGGACCTCTATCTCACAAAATCGAAAAAGTAACTATTCAATCTGATAATGATCTAGTTGGATGGTATTACAAAAAAAATAATAACTCTAAAACTTTGCTTTTTTTTCACGGAAATGCTGGAAAATTAGATAATAGAATTTATAAACTAAATGAGTTTGCAGATTTAGATTTAAACTATTTAATTTTTGCATATAGAGGCTTTAGTGGAAACAAAGGCAAACCAACAGAAATTGGACTTTATAAAGATGCAATTAAAGCCAAGGAATGGCTTAATCAAAACAATATAGAAGATAAAGATATTGTTCTCTATGGAGAGTCTCTTGGCACTGCTGTAGCAATAGAAACCGCAAGTAACAATTTATTTGCAGGTATAATATTAGAGTCCCCATTTACATCCATGGAGATTTTGGCACAAAAATATTACCCATATCTTCCTGCAAAAATTATTTTAAAAGATAAATACAAATCCATTGAAAAAATTAACAAAATAAAATTTCCCATGCATGTGATGCACGGAAAAAAGGATAATATTGTACCATTTTATATGGGCGAAGAAATATTTAATAAATATGGTGGTGTTAAGTCAAATTATTTTAATGACAACGACGACCATATGATGGAATTTAATAAAAATTTAATTCAATCAATCGACAATTTTATAAAAAGTTTAAATTAAGACATAATTTAAACAAATCCACATCACTTTTAAATTCTAATTTTAGATATGTTTAAATTTCTTTTATTACTTTTTTTATTAATATTGCCAACAAAACTTAGTTCAGAAATAAATAATGAGTACTATGATAACAATTATTTCCATGTTGGAAAAATGAACTCTTACAATAGCGAGTTCACTCTATATTTTAAAACACGGAAGAAAGCTATTTTAGCAAAGGGAGAATTTTCTAATTATATTAATGATTTTCCACAGGACTTATACTTATATGATAAAAATTTAAATAAAGATTACCCTTTGATTTCATATGACTGGTTTCCAAAAAAAGTAAAAAAAATATCAAAAAAATATAATTACCCACTTTTCCCAGAGGATTTTGCTTATTATTTATTAAATGACAACAACACTTTAATTTTGATAAGTGCAAAAAAAAATTTTTATGAAAATTTAAAATATGACATAAAAAATAATAAGCTAGAAATTGCTAAGACTTCTGGCAAATTAAATTTTATAATCTCTTCTTATGCTGAAAACTGTGGTTATAAATCTCTAAAAAATAATTTTGAGTGCAATATCTATAAACCTTTAATTTCTAAAAATTTGCTTAATTAACTTGGGTAAAAGCACTTGCAAACTTCTCAGCTTCAAATATTTGTAAGTCATCCTCTTTTTCTCCAAGCCCGAGACCAATAATAGGTACTTTATATTTCTTTGAAATCGCAATCAATATTCCACCTTTTGCAGTTCCGTCAAGTTTTGTCATTATGATACCTGTGATTGGTAGTAATTTATTAAATTCTTCGAGTTGATTAATTATATTTTGTCCCGATGTTGCATCTAAAACTAAAATAACCTCGTGAGGCGCTGTTTCATCACTTTTTTTAATTACATTTCCTATTTTTTTTAATTCATCCATTAAATTCTTTTTATTTTGCAATCTTCCTGCTGTGTCTACTATTACTTGATTTATGTTTTGACTTTGAGCTATTTCCATTGCTTTAAAAGCAACTGAAGCTGGATCTGAACCGGGATCTGATTTTACAATTTTAGCATCAACCCTGTTAGCCCATTCTTCTAATTGATCAATAGCAGCTGCTCTAAATGTATCGCATGCTGAAAAAAGAACTGTATTATTATTTTGTATAAATATTTTTCCTAATTTTCCAATAGTAGTTGTCTTACCAACTCCATTAACACCTGAAACTAATATTATATTTGTCTTTTCTTTTTTTAAGAAAAAATCTTTCTTTTCTAGGGGTTTCATTAGTTCTAAAATATAATTATTAAGTATTTCAAAAACTTCCTTTATTGGATCATTTTTAGGATCAATCTTTTTTTGAGCAATTATAGATTTTATCTCTGATGCTGCATCTATGCCCACGTCTGAGCCGATCAAGAATTCCTCTATTTTATCAAGAGTTGTATCGTCAATTTCTTTCTTAACTATTATTTCTTTAAGACCTGATGCTATATTACTTGCACTTCTTTTAAATCCGATTTTAAATTTTTCAAAAATACCCATTATATTTTGATATTAATTTTTTCAATTTCAGATACAGGACCTCTCATTTTTATATTTAATTCATTATCAATTTGAATATTTAAAATTCCTGTTGAAAATTCTATTTTTGAATTACTATTTTGTAGTTGATTTAAATTAGCTGCAACTGCCGTTGCACACGCCGCAGTCCCACAAGCTTTTGTTAAACCAGCGCCCCTCTCCCAAACTTTAATTTTGTAATGCTGTTCACTAATTTTTTGAGCTATTGTGACATTACATTTTTCAGGGAAAACTTCATGATTTTCTATTAATGGTCCATATTTTTTTAAATTTATTTTTTCTATATCCTCGCAAAAATATACGACATGAGGGTTTCCAACATTCACTGCAATACCACCATTCATTTTATTTCCGTCAATATCAATCATACCAAGTGATAAATTTTTAGTATCAAGATTTTTACTTAAAGGAATTTTGTTCCACTCTAAATTTGGAGTTCCAATTATTGTTTCAACATCTTTATTATTAAGGACCTTAGATTTTAATATTTTTGAGGATACCGAAATTTCAATTTCTTTTTTATTTTTTTCAATACTTAGTAAATAAGCAACGCATCTAGTTCCATTTCCACATGCATCTGAGCGGCTTCCATCCGAGTTAAAAAAAGTAACATCAGCATCAGCTTTTTGACTTTTTTTTATATAGATCAACTGATCGCACCCTATGAAATCTCTGTCACAAATTTTTAAGATTTGGTCATCTGATAAGTTTAAATTATTTATTCTCTGATCAATAATAACAAAGTCGTTACCTAATCCATCCATTTTAAATGCTTCAAATTCCATATAAATAATACTTAACTTATTTATTGACTTTTTGAACCTCTAATATAATTTACGCGCACTTCCGCAAAATACAGCAATTTGCGGTGTCTTTGGAAACAAAGAGATCGACACCAGTCAGCGAGGGTTCGCCCACTGGTGCGATACTTGCTGTGCGAATTTATGTTTGAAAATTTAACTAATAAATTTGAAGAAATTTTTTCTTCATTAAAAAAAGCTCCTTCTCTTGATGAAAAGCAAGTTGATGAGGGCTTAAAAGGTATAAGGTTGGCCTTATTAGAAGCCGATGTTTCTTTAGACGTAGTTAAGGAGTTTATTAGTAGAGTTAAGCCTAAAGCGCTAGGTCAAGAAATTATACGATCAACTTCTCCCGGGGATATGGTTGTAAAAATCGTTTATGACGAAATAGTATCTTTTTTAGGTGATAAGAATTCTGAAATCTCCCTTAATGCTGTCCCTCCAGTTCCAATCATGTTAGTTGGGTTGCAAGGTTCAGGAAAAACTACAACAACCTCAAAATTAGCGAAATTTTTAGAAAAAAATAATAAGAAAAAAGTTATGATGGCTAGTTTGGACGTTTACAGACCTGCCGCGCAAGAGCAATTGAGACTTTTGGGCGAACAAAATAATATTGAAACTTTGCCAATTATAGAAGGCCAGCTTCCTGCTGATATTTGTAGAAGAGCTTTAAGTGCTGCAAATTTAAATGGTTGTGAAGTAGTTTTATTTGATACTGCTGGAAGAACACAAATAGATTTTCAAATGATGAATGAAATCAAACAAATTGAAACTATTATTAATCCTGCAGAAACTATACTGGTAGCAGATTCTTTAACAGGTCAAGTTGCTGCTAATGTAGCAAAGGAATTTAAAAATACAGTAAATTTGAGCGGCATTATACTTACAAGAGCAGATGGAGATGGAAGAGGTGGAGCTGCATTGAGTATGAAATATGTTGCTGAGGTCCCCATAAAGTTTCTTGGTGTTGGAGAAAAAATTGAGAATTTTGAAGTTTTCCATCCTGATCGAATTGCAAATAGAATTTTGGGAATGGGAGATATCGTTTCCTTAGTTGAAAAAGCTTCAGAAGATTTAGATCAAGAAAATTTAAAGAAAACAGAAGAGAAACTTAAAAAAGGTCAATTCTCGATAGAAGATTATCTTTCTCAATTACGTCAAATGAAAAAGATGGGTGGAATAGAAGGCATAATGTCATTTCTCCCTGGAGTTTCAAAAATTAAATCACAAATGGACCAATCAGGAATAGATGAAAAAATTATAACTCAAAATGAAGCTGTTATTTTATCAATGACAAAGCAAGAAAGAGAAAATCCTAAAATTATAAATGGATCAAGAAAAAAAAGAATTGCTAATGGCTCAGGTACAGACATTGCCACTATCAATAAGTTGTTAAAACAATTTAAGATGATGTCAGAAATGATGAAAAAAATGTCTAAAGGAAACATGAAAGGAATGGCGGATAAAGGGATCCCGCCTGAACTATTTAATCAATTAAAATAAAGGAGATATAAGTAATGTTAAAAATGAGACTATCAATGGGAGGTACTAAAAAAAGGCCAGTATATAAAATTGTTGTGGCTGATAGTAGGTTTCCAAGGGACGGAAGGTTTATAGAAAAATTAGGTTTTTATAATCCTTTATTACCGAAGGATAAAAAGGAAAGAATTGGCTTAGATTCTGAGCGAATTAAATATTGGTTAGGTCAAGGAGCTCAGCCAACAACAAGAGTTGCAAGGTTATTGGGAGAAAACGATATAATGCCAATGCCTGAAAAAGGAAACAATCCTCAAAAAGCAATTCCTAAAAAAGATAGAAAAAAAGCTGACGAAGGTGGAGAAGCGAAACCAGAAGGAGATGCATCTAAACCAGCAGAAGCACCTAAGGAAGAAGCTAAGCCAGCAGAAGCACCTAAGGAAGAAGAAAAAAAATAATGTTAGAAGCTCGTATATTCACACTCTATCCAGATTTTTTTCCAGGCTATTTAGGCCAAGGTATTTTTGGTAAAGCACTATCAGAGAATAAATGGAAAATAGATACTGTGGATATAAGAGAGTATGCATTTGATAAGCATAAAACTGTTGATGATACTCCTTATGGAGGAGGTGAAGGTATGTTAATGAAAGCAGATGTATTAGCAAAATCAATAGATAAGAATGTTAAAGATGGCGAAAAGATTATTTATCTAAGTCCGAAGGGTAAGTTGTTCAATCATCAATTAGCAAAACAACTATCTCAAGAAAAAACAATAAATATAATTTGTGGACACTTTGAAGGAGTTGATGAAAGATTGTTAAAAACAAGAAATATTGAGGAAGTAAGTATAGGAGACTTTGTTTTATCTGGAGGTGAAGGAGCTTCATTTGTAATTCTTGATGCAATTTTAAGATTTATTCCTGGTATTCTTGGTAATACAAATTCAGCTAAAGAAGAAAGTTTTGAGAACGGACTTTTAGAGTATCCTCAATTTACAAAACCTCAAATATGGGAGGAAAAAAGTGTTCCAGATGTGCTATTATCAGGCGATCACGCCAAAATTAAAGACTGGCGTTTATCTCAATCTGAGGCTATAACACGCGACCGAAGACCAGATTTGTGGCAATTATATAAAAAGACAAAAGAGAATTAAAATGAAGACAATTGAGGAAATTAATCAATCTAAAGTAAAAAAAATTATTTCTGAGAGAAAGCATCCAGAATTTTTTCCAGGGGACATTGTTAAAGTTGGAGTTAGAATAACTGAGGGAAAAAGAGATCGTATTCAATATTTTGAAGGTGTGTGTATTGCAAAAAAAAATAGAGATATCAATTCTTCTTTTACTGTAAGAAAAATTTCTTTTGGTGAGGGTGTGGAAAGAACATTCGCTTTATATAGTCCGATTGTAGATACAATTAAAGTTGTAAGGTCAGGAAAAGTTAGAAGAGCCAAGTTATATTATTTGAGAGATAGAACAGGTAAATCCGCAAGAATTGCAGAAAAAATTAAAAAGAAAATAGGTATAGATGTTGAAACTAAGATTCACGAAGTAACAGAAGAAAATGTTATGCCTGATACAGAACAAAAAACAGCAGATAGCCAACAAGACTCCAATAAAGATGCTCCAAAAGTAGAAGCAAAAAAACCAGAAGAAAAAAAAGAAACTAAAGAAGAAACCCCATCAGTAGAAAAAAAAACTGATGAAAAAAAAGAAAAGCCTGAAGTAAAAAAATAATTTTTTACAATGCCTCAAACTATATACGATAAAATATGGAATGATCATCTTGTTCATCAACAAGAGGATGGGACTTCACTTTTATTTGTTGATAGACATTTAATTCATGAAGTTACTAGTCCACAAGCATTTGAAGGTTTAAGAAATTCTAATAGAAAAGTTAGACAACCTTCCTTAACTTTAGCAGTAGCAGATCATAATGTTCCAACAACGGATAGATCAGTGCCTATTACTGACGAAGATTCAAAAATACAAATTGAGACACTAGAAAAAAACTGTGCAGAATTTGGAATAAATCTTTTTGGAATGAACGATAAAAGACAAGGAATAGTGCATATTATTGGTCCAGAACAAGGATTCACACAACCTGGAACAATTATCGTTTGTGGTGATAGTCACACAGCTACTCACGGAGCATTCGGTGCATTAGCATTTGGAATTGGAACTTCAGAAGTAGAGCATGTATTGGCAACACAGACTTTAGTTCAAAAAAAATCAAAAAATTTTAGAATAAACGTTAATGGTTCTCTTCCTGTTGGAGTAACGTCAAAGGATGTAATATTACAAATAATTGGAAAAATTGGTACAGCAGGAGGCACTGGTTATGTAATTGAATATGCTGGAAACTTAATTTCTAATTTAAGTGTCGAACAAAGAATGACAATTTGCAATATGACAATTGAAGGTGGAGCAAGGGCTGGATTAATAGAGCCAGATGAAAAAGTTTTTAATTATTTAAAAGGTAAACCAATGTCTCCAAAGAATTCAAATTGGGACAAAGCATTAGAATATTGGAGTAAATTAAAGTCTGATGGTGATGCAGTATTTGACAAAGAAATCAGTCTTGAGGGCAAAGATATTAAACCAATGGTAACTTGGGGAACTTCGCCTCAGGATGTAGTAGATATTGATGGAATTGTTCCTGATCCTGAAAATGAGCTAAACGAAGACAGAAAAAATTCTATTAATAGATCATTAAAATATATGGGTTTAAAGCCGAAAACTAAAATAAAAGATATTAGAATTGATAAAGTTTTTATTGGAAGTTGCACAAATGGAAGAATTGAAGATCTAAGAGAAGCTGCGAAAATCTTAAAAGATAAAAAAATTGCTTCTCATGTAAATGCAATGATAGTTCCTGGTTCAGGATTAGTAAAACAACAAGCAGAGCAAGAAGGTTTAGATGTAATATTTAAAAATTCTGGATTTGAATGGCGTGAGCCAGGTTGTTCAATGTGTTTAGCTATGAATGCAGATAAGTTGAAGCCAGAAGAAAGATGTGCATCAACATCAAATAGAAATTTCGAAGGAAGACAAGGACGAGGTGGAAGAACACATTTAGTTAGCCCAGCTATGGCTGCTGCAGCTGCTATATCTGGAAATTTAGATGACGTTAGAAAATACAATAGTTAAATGAACAAATTCTCAACATTAAAAAGTATTCCTGCATATTTACCAATTGTAAATATTGATACAGATATGATTATTCCAAAGCAATTTTTAAAAACAATAAAAAGAACAGGACTTGGAAAAAATTTATTTTATGAAATGAGATATGACGAAAAAGGTAAAGTAGTAGATGACTTTATCTTAAATAAATCCCCATATAATAATTCTAAGATTCTAATTGCAGGGAATAATTTTGGATGTGGATCATCTAGAGAACATGCGCCATGGGCACTTTTAGACTTTGGTATCACTTGCGTTATAAGCACTAGTTACGCAGATATATTTTATAATAATTGTTTTAAAAATGGAATATTGCCTATTAAAGTTAATGATGAACAGATAAAAGAGCTTTCTGAATATTCTAAGAGACAAGAAGAAATTGCAATAAATTTACCAGATCAAAAAATAATTTTTGGAAATAAAGAAATCAAATTTGAATTAGATGAATTTAAAAAAAAATGTTTAATTGAGGGACTAGATGATATTGCACTGTCTTTGGAAAAGTCTAATAAAATAATTTCATTTGAAGAAAAATTAAAATCCGCAAAGCCTTGGATATTTAATGATTAAAGTCAAAAAAAGAAAATTCTTATTATTACCAGGTGATGGTATAGGTCCCGAGGTTATTGGTGAAGTTAAAAAAATTATAACTTGGTTTAATGTAAATAAATCTCTTGATTTTGATATGGAAGAAGCTTTAGTTGGTGGAGCATCTTACGACAAGCACGGAACACCGATTACAGATGAAGTATTTTATAAATCGTTAGAATGTGAAGCAGTCATTTTAGGAGCTGTGGGTGGACCAAAATATGATAATTTAGATTTTTCCAAAAGACCTGAGAGAGCTCTTCTTAAGCTAAGAAAAGAATTAAAATTATTTGCAAATTTGAGGCCTGCAATTTGTTTTAAACAATTAGTTGAGGCATCTACACTAAAACCTGAAATCGTATCAGGTCTAGACATAATGATTGTTAGAGAATTGACAGGTGGTATTTATTTTGGTGAGCCGAGAGGTATCAAGCCAATTGATAATGGTGAACGTAAAGGAATAAACACTCATACTTATACCTCATCAGAAATTAAAAGAGTTGCTAGAGTTGCATTTGATTTAGCAAAGAAGAGAAACAATAAAGTTACTTCCTGTGAAAAATCGAATGTTATGGAAGCAGGTCAATTATGGAAAGAGGAAGTTCAAAATCTTCACGATAAAGAATTTAAAGATGTTGAGTTAAATCATATGCTTGCAGATAATTGTGCAATGCAACTTTTGAGAAATCCAAAGCAATTTGATGTAATTGTGACAGATAATTTATTTGGTGATATGTTGTCAGATGAAGCATCTATGCTGACGGGATCTTTAGGTTTATTACCTTCAGCTTCTCTAGGTGCAAAAAATAAAGATGGTGAAATGAGAGCAATGTATGAGCCTGTTCATGGATCTGCTCCAGACATTGCTGGAAAAGGGATAGCAAATCCAATTGCAACTATCTTGAGTTTTGCAATGGCTTTGAGGTACTCTCTTGACTTAGATAAAGAAGCTGATGACTTAGAAAAAGCAGTGCAAAATGTACTAGATGATGGGTTAAGAACTAAAGATATTATGTCAAAAGGAACAAAAGAAACTTCAACTTCTGGTATGGGAGATGCGATTATTGCATATTTGCAAAAATAAAAAAATTAACTTAATTTGATACTATTAAATTTATGACTGTTTATTCTGCACCTGTGAAAGATATGATGTTCTTATTTGAACATCTAAAAGATAATAAAAATTATAACGAAATTGAAAAGTATAAAGAAGTTACTTCTGATCTAGTAAAAGATATATTAGAGGAAGCTGCAAAAATTAATGAAGAAATGATTCTTCCTTTAGCAAAAGCTGGAGACGAAAATCCTTGTGTCTATGAAAATGGAGTAGTTAGAACCCCTCCAGGTTATAAAGAGGCATATTCAAAATTTATCGAAGATGGATGGGTATCTTTAACTTGTGATCCAAAATACGGTGGTCAAGGAATGCCGAAAACTGTAAGTGCTTTTTTTGACGAAATGCTTTCATCATCAAGTTTATCTTTTAAATTATATAGTGAATTAAGTATAGGTGCATACAATTGTATTTTGAGTCATGCAACTGAAGAAATTAAAAACACATATCTTCCTAAAATTGTTGAGGGTAAATGGAGTGGGACAATGTGTTTAACAGAACCTCAGTGTGGAACAGATTTAGGATTAATTAAAACAAAGGCAATTAAAAATGAAAATGGCACTTATAATATAAGTGGACAAAAAATTTTTATTACTTCTGGTGATCATGATTTGACTGAAAATATTATACACCTTGTTTTAGCAAGAACGCAGGACGCACCAAAAGGAACGAAAGGGATAAGTTTATTTTTAGTACCAAAATATGAAATTAATGAAGACGGTTCAATTGGTCCAAGAAATGGAGTCAATACTGTTTCAATTGAATCAAAAATGGGCATTAAAGGTTCACCTGCATGTGTATTAAGTTTTGATGATGCCAAAGGTTATATGATCGGACCAGAGAACAAAGGCTTAAATTCTATGTTTACAATGATGAACTTAGAAAGAATCGTTGTCGGCATACAAGGACTAGGTCTATCTGAAACAGCTTATCAAACTGCTTTAAGTTATTCGAAAGAGAGAAAGCAAGGTAAATCAAATAATAATTCTAATGGAGAAACAGATTTAATCATTAAGCACGCAGATATAAGAAGAAGTTTATTAAATATGAAGTCTATAATTGAGGGAGAAAGATCTTTATCTTTTTGGATGGCTCAGCAAGTAGATGTAAGCTTAAGTCATAGTTCGGAGGAAGTAAAAAAAGATGCATCGGATATTGTAGGTCTTATGACGCCTGTAATTAAGTCATTTTTTACAGATATGGGTATGGAAATAACCAATGAAGCAATTCAGGTTTTTGGCGGATATGGTTATACAAAAGACCAAGGGATAGAACAATTATTTAGAGATAATAGAATTACACCTATTTATGAAGGAACTAATTCAGTGCAGGCAATTGATTTTGTATTTAGAAAAATAAGTCAGAAAAAAGTTTTTGATAATTTTATGAAATATGTAGAAACAGAAATTCAAGATTGTTCAAAAGTAGATAAATTAAATGAACATGTAAAAAAAATATCTGAATTAAAAAATATATTGTCAGATTTCACTGACTGGATATCTCCTAATGGTAACACACCAAAAGACGATATAAGCGCATCATGTAACGATTATTTAAGATTTTTTGGTTATTTTTGTCTTTCATTTATATGGCTAAAGACAATGAGAAAAAGCTATGAAAATTTGGAAAATAATAAAGAGTTTTATGAAGATAAATTAAATACAGGAAATTACTATTTTGATAAAATTTTGCCTAGAGCTGAGAGCCATTATAAATCTGCTATTTCTGGTAGTAAATATACCATGAGTGCAAAATTTAACTGATGAACAAATATAATCAGAACTTAGATAAAAATCCCTCAAATTATGTCCCTTTAACGCCGCTAAGCTTTCTAGAAAGAGCGAAAGACATTTATCCAAATTACGAAGCTTTAGTATATGAAACAAAATCTTTTACATGGACGGAAGTATTTAACAGGTGTATCAAATTTGCAAGTGCACTAGAGAAAATTGGTATTGTTGAAGGAGATACAGTTTCAGTTATGACCTTTAACACTCCAGAGATTTTCGAGGCACATTATTCTGTTCCTATGACAGGAGCTGTTTTAAATACAATTAATTCAAGACTCGATGCAAAAACTGTTGCTTATATTTTAGAACACAGTGAAGCAAAAGTATTAATAATAGACAGGCAATTACATGCTGTTGCAGAAAAGGCTTTATCAACTTTAAAGGACAAACCAATTGTAATTGATGTTCAAGACGATTTTGCAGATCAATCCTTATTAAAAAAAATTGGAGATAGAGAATATGAGGAATTTTTAAATACTGGTGATGAAAATTATATTTGGAAAAAACCAAAGGATGAGTGGCAAGCGATTTCTTTAAGTTATACATCTGGAACAACTGGAAATCCAAAAGGTGTTGTTTATCATCATAGAGGTTCTTATTTAATGTCAACAGGTAGTGCCGTTGCTTGGAATATGCCAAATAGATTAAATTTTTTAACAGTTGTACCAATGTTCCACTGTAATGGATGGGGGTACCCGTGGACAATACCAATGTTAAATGGAAAAACAGTTTGTTTAAGAGCTATTGATGTAAAAAAAATATTTGAATTAATTGAAAAGCATGACATTACCCATTTTGGAGGTGCACCTATTGTACTTAATATGATAACAGGTGCATCACAAAATGATATCAAAGAATTAAAAAACAAAGTTTATGTTTTAACTGCTGGAGCACCACCTCCAAGTATAATTTTCAAAAAAATGAAAGCATTAGGATTTGAGGTAATGCATGTCTATGGTTTAACAGAAACATACGGACATGTTTTACAATGTGCTTGGAATGATGAATGGAATGGTTTTGAAGAAGATAAAATTAATGAAATTAAAGCAAGGCAAGGTGTGAGATTTCCAAACACAGAAGGAGTGGTTGTTTTAGATCCAGAAACTATGAAACCCGTGCCTAAGGATGGAGAAACCATTGGCGAGATAATGATCAAAGGTAATGTTGTTATGAAAGGGTATTTTAAAGACAAAGAGGCCACTGAAAAGGCTATGAAAGATGGATGGTTTCACTCTGGTGATTTGGCAGTTATTTATCCAGATGGATACATCAAGGTTAAAGATAGGTCGAAAGATATTATTATTTCAGGTGGAGAGAATATTTCTTCTATCGAAATCGAAAACACACTTTCTAAGCACCCAGCTGTTTCAATTGTTGCTGTAGTAGCAAAACCAGATGAGAAATGGGGAGAAGTTCCATGCGCATTTATAGAGAAAGTGGCAGATAAAGAGACAGATGAAAAAGAATTAATCGATTTTTGTAGAGAAACTCTAGCAGGGTTCAAAATTCCAAAAAAAATAGACTTCTGTGAACTTCCAAAAACATCAACAGGTAAAATCCAAAAATTTGAATTAAGAAAAAGAGCTAAGGAACTTTCTTAGATTTCTTTCAAATAAACCACTTACTTTCTTTACAAATAGATAAAAAGATGACACTAAGCTAAAAAATGAAAAACTTTTCTATTGCAAAATCAAGAAGACTTAGAGGTACGCCTTATACATCAAGAATTGAAAAACAAGGTGTTACAGCTTACACAATATACAATCATATGTTGCTTCCTGCTGCATTTGGTCCTTTAGAAGACTCATATCATCATTTAAAAGAGCATGTTCAAGTTTGGGATGTGGCTGCTGAAAGACAAGTAGAGATTACTGGAAAAGATGCTGCAAAATTAGTTCAACTTATGACTTGTAGAGATCTTTCGAAATCAAAAGATGGAAGATGTTATTATTGTCCAATCATAGATGATAATGCTGGATTAATTAATGACCCAGTTGTTCTAAGATTTAATGAGAATAAATGGTGGGTTTCTATTGCAGATACAGATGTAATCTTATTTGCTAAAGGATTGGCAATCGGGAATAAATTTGATGTAAATATTATCGAACCTGAAGTTGATATTATGGCTGTGCAAGGGCCTAAATCATTTAACTTAATGGAAAAAGTTTTTGGTGAAAAAATAACAAATTTAAAATTTTTTGGTTTTGATTATTTTGATTTTGCTGGAGCCAAACATTTAATTGCTCAATCAGGATGGTCTAAACAAGGTGGATATGAAATTTATGTTGAGAATAATGAGGCGGGTTTAAAACTATACGATCATTTATTTGAAATCGGAGATGAGTTTAATATTAGAGCAGGATGTCCTAATTTAATTGAACGTATCGAAAGTGGATTACTTTCTCAAGGAAACGATATGGACAATGGAGACAACCCATACGAATGTGGCTTTGATAAATATATTAATGTTGATAGTGATGTTGAATTTTTAGGAAAAGAGAAATTAAAAAAAATAAAGTCTGAAGGAATTAAAAGAAAACTAATGGGCGTTAAAATTGATACTGATAAAATAAGTGTAACTGGTTCGATGAATTTAACAGATGAAAAAAATAATATAATCGGAGAACTAAGATCAGGTTGTTACAATCCAACTTTTAAACAGGTAATTGGTATAGCTATGATAAAAAAACCATATTTTGAAGCAAAGCAAACATTCAAAATTGATATAAATGGTAATAGTTTTAACGGAACAGTTTGCGATTTACCTTTCATTTAGTATAAATCTTTAAAATGACTAATATAGCTATCATCGGTGCAACCGGTAATGTTGGAAGAAAGACTCTAGAAGTTATAGAAAAAAAAGATATTAAATTTGATAACCTTTTTTTAGTTGCCTCTTCTAATAGTGCTGGAAAAAAAATAAGTTTTAAAGGCAAAGATTACGAAGTCCATGATCTTGAAAAATATGATTTTTCAAATGCGAATATAACTTTTTTTGCAGCAGGTGGTAAAATTGCAGAACAATATGCAGAAAGTGCAGCAAAATTAACAACTGTAATTGATAATTCCAGTTTTTTTAGAATGGACCCCGATGTTCCACTTATTGTACCTCAAGTGAATGCAGAAAAAATTAATGAAATGAAAAAAAATATTGTGGCAAATCCTAACTGCTCAACAGCTCAGTTAGTATTAGCTCTTAAACCATTACATGATTTATATAAAATAAAAAGGGTGATAGTTTCTACTTATCAATCTGTTTCTGGAGGCGGAAAAGCACCTATGGATGAATTGATTGAACAAACAAAATCTTATCTTGATGGAAATTCTGTTCAATCTAAAAATTTTACTAAACAAATAGCTTTCAATATAATTCCTCACATTGATGTTTTTTCGGATGATGGATACACAAAAGAAGAATTGAAAATGACTAATGAAACAAAAAAAATACTGGATAATAATATAGAGTTAACAGCTACGTGCGTTAGAATTCCTGTTCTAGTATCACATTCAGAGTCAGTAAATATAGAGTTCGAAAATCCTTACTCTCTTGATCAAATCAGAGAAGCATTAAATAACGCTGATGGTTGTAGAGTTATAGATAAAAGAGAAAATGGAGGATATAGCACACCAATAGAAGCAACTGGTAGTTATGAAACATTTATCTCGAGAATTAGAGATGATAAGACAAAAAAGAACTCAATTAATTTGTGGATCGTTTCAGATAACCTATTAAGAGGAGCCGCATTGAATTCTGTTGAAATTGCAGAAACAATAATGAAAGTAAATCAAAATGGAAAATAATCCTTTATCTCCTCACATTCAAATTTATAGATGGCATGTTTCATCTTTAGTTTCAATATCTCATAGAATTACTGGAATAATAAATATATTAGCAATAACTTTAATCTGTATTTTTTTTATATTTTTTTCATTTAGTGAAGGAAGTCATGAATTTATAAAGTTTTTCCTCCAATCTATTATTGGAAAATTTTTCATATTGGGTATTACATGGTCTTTTAGTTTTCAAATCTTAAGTGAGATAAGACATTTAATTATGGATTTTGGTTATGGATTTGAATTAAAAACTACAAAAATCACTGGCTTAATTGTAATCTTTGGATCTTTTGTTTTAACCATTTCAATTTATTTGATAGGAAGAAATTTATTGTAATGAGAGCAGTAACAAAAAAATGGGTATTTCTAAAAGTTAGTTCTCTTATATTGGTACCTTTGATGCTATGGTTTGCTTTAAATCTGGTAAGTATTTATGACAAAAGTTACTTAGAGATATTGACTTTTCTAACTTCTCAACCTTCAAAGTTTATATTTAGTCTTTTTCTTATTTTTGCTTACTTTTTCTCAGCATTAAGCATCAGTGAGGTTTTTGAAGACTATATTAAAGACGAAAAAATCAAAAATGCCGCAAACAAAGCTTTAAATTTTTTTGCTATAACAATTCCTTTAATTACAATATTAGCGGTATTTAAACTAACTATATGAAATCTTATAATATTATAGATCATGAATACGATGTCGTTGTCCTTGGTGCTGGAGGCTCTGGCCTAAGAGCTGCGGTTGGCTTAAGTGAAGCTGGATTAAAAACTGCATGCATTTCTAAGGTCTTTCCAACTAGAAGTCACACATCAGCTGCGCAAGGTGGAATTTCAGCAGCCCTTGGAAATATGGGTGAAGATGATTGGCGTTGGCACATGTACGATACTGTAAAAGGAGCGGATTGGTTAGGTGATCAAGATAGTATTGAATATTTGTGTAAGGAAGCTCCGAAAGCGGTTTTAGAATTAGAAAAGTATGGTGTTCCTTTTAGTAGAACAGAAGATGGAAAAATCTATCAAAGACCATTCGGAGGAATGACAAAAAATTATGGAAATGGAATAGTACAAAGAACTTGTGCAGCAGCAGACAGAACTGGTCATGCAATTCTCCATACATTGTATGGTCAAGCACTTAAACATAATACAGAATTTTTTATTGAATATTTTGCATTAGACTTAATTATGAAAGATGGACAATGCAAAGGTTTAATTGCTTGGAATTTAAATGATGGAACAATTCATCGTTTTAGATCTCACATAACAATTATAGCCACAGGGGGATACGGGAAGGTGTATTACTCAGCAACATCTGCACATACTTGTACTGGTGATGGTAATGCAATGGTATTAAGAGCTGGATTACCTCTTCAAGACATGGAGTTTGTACAATTTCACCCAACAGGAATATATGGACACGGAACACTTATTTCTGAAGGTGTAAGAGGTGAAGGTGGATATTTGGTAAACTCTAAAGGTGAAAGATTTATGGAGAGATATGCTCCCAACGCTAAAGATCTTGCATCAAGAGATGTAGTTAGCAGATCAATGTCTATTGAAATCAATGAGGGAAGAGGTGTTGGTAAAGATCAAGACCATGTTCATTTATATTTAAGTCATTTAGATAAGAAAGTTATTGAAGATAGATTGCCAGGCATTACTGAGGCAGCAAGATTATTTGCAAATGTAGATGTAACCAAAGAACCAATACCAGTTGTTCCAACAGTTCATTATAATATGGGTGGTATACCAACAAATTATAAAGCTGAAGTTTTAACAGTAAACGGATCTCAAAAAACAGTCCCAGGTTTGATGGCGATTGGTGAGGCCGCGTGCGTATCTGTGCATGGAGCAAATAGACTAGGTTCAAATTCACTTATTGACTTGGTTGTTTTTGGAAGAGCTGCAGCAAAGAGAGCAGCGGAATTGGTAAAACCTGGAACGCCTCACGAAGAAGTTAGTGAAAGCGAAACTGAAAAATGTCTAAATAGATTTGATAAACTAAGGTATGCAGAGGGAGATAATGGAACTGCTGAACTTAGACTGGCGATGCAAAAAACAATGCAGTCTAAATGTGCTGTATTTAGAACTGAAAAGAATCTTAAAGAGGGTGTAGATGAGATCAGAAAAACATATGATGGCATGGAATCGATTTCTGTTAAAGACAAATCGTTGGTATTCAATACTGATTTAGTTGAGACTTTAGAATTTGATAATTTAATTAGACAGGCGATAACAACTGTAGATTCTGCATATCACAGAAAAGAAAGCAGAGGAGCTCATGCTCGTGAAGATTATCCGAAAAGAAATGATGAAAAATTTATGAAACATACATTGTCTTGGTGTGATGGAAAAAATACTAAAATTGAATACAGAGATGTACATACTTCAACATTAACAAATGAAGTCCAATATTTTCCTCCACAAGAAAGAGTGTATTAATGGTTCAATTAAATTTACCACAAAACTCAAAAGTTAATAAAGGTAAATATTTTAAAGACAAAACCGGTTCAAAGAATATCAGAAAAGTAAATGTTTATAGATGGGATCCAACCAGTGGAGAGAATCCAAGAATAGACACATATGAAGTAGATATGGACAATTGTCCTTCTAAAGTTTTAGATATACTAAATAAAATTAAAAACGAAATTGATCCAACACTTGCATATAGAAGATCTTGTGCGCATGGAGTTTGTGGTTCTTGTGCAATGAATATGGGTGGAAAAAATGGTCTTGCATGTACTAAGCCACATGCAGAAATTAAGGGAGATATAGATATATACCCTTTGCCTCACTTAAAAGTAAAAAAAGATTTAATAGGAGACTTAAGTGGATTATATAAACAATACCAATCCATTGAACCTTGGTTAAAAAATAATTCAAAAAGTGAAACAACAGAAATTCATCAATCTCCAGAAGATAGAGCTAAACTTGATGGAGCTTATGAATGTATAATGTGTGCTTGTTGTTCTACTTCATGTCCTAGTTATTGGTGGAATGGCGATAAGTATTTAGGTCCTGCAGTTTTATTACAAGCTTATAGATGGATAATGGATAGCAGAGACGAAGATAGAAAGGAAAGACTTCAAAAGGTTGCAGATGAACTTAAGCTTTATAGATGCCATACGATTTTGAACTGCACTAACGCATGTCCAAAAGGATTAAATCCAGCAAAAGCTATTGCTGAGATAAAGAAAATGCTTGCAACCACATAATTACTTATTTAAATACATCCATGAATTTAATTGAGCATTTTATCGATGGTAAAATTGTTTCAGGTACATCTGATAGAAAAGGAAAAGTATTTAATCCCGCTATAGGCAAACAAGAGTCTGAGGTAAGACTTGGCACAAAACAAGATCTTGATTTAGCAGTACAAAAAGCAAAAAAAGCATTTGAAACATGGTCAAATGTAACTCCAATACAAAGAGCTAGAATAATATTTAAATACAAAGAAATAATTGAAAAAAATTCTGACTTGCTATCTAAGATGATTGTATCAGAGCATGGAAAAGTTTATGAAGATGCCAAAGGTTCTCTCACAAGAGGTTTAGAGGTAGTTGAATTTGCATGTGGAATTCCACAAATGCTAAAAGGTGACTTTACAGAAAATGTAGGTACAAACATTGATAGCTGGTCTGTGAGACAGCCATTAGGTGTATGTGCAGGTATTACACCATTTAATTTTCCTGCTATGGTTCCAATGTGGATGTTTCCAATGGCAATAGCTTGCGGAAATACATTTGTATTAAAACCTTCTGAAAAAGATCCATCTTGTCCATTAAAACTTGCAGAGCTATTTAGTGAAGCTGGTTTACCAGATGGGGTTTTGAATGTTGTTAATGGAGATAAAGAAGTTGTAGATGCAATTTTGGAACATAAAGATATATCCGCAGTAAGTTTTGTTGGATCAACACCTATTGCTAAATACATTTATGAGAATGCAGCCAAAAATGAAAAACGTGTTCAAGCTCTTGGAGGAGCTAAAAATCATTGTGTTGTCATGCCAGATTGTGATTTAGATCAAGCAGTAAACGGTCTAATGGGTGCAGCATATGGGTCTGCAGGAGAAAGATGTATGGCTCAATCTGTTGCTGTTGCTGTAGGTAATGTAGGTGACAAACTAGTCGATGAATTATCTAAAAAAGTGGAAGCTTTAAAAATTGGACCAGGCATGGATAAGAATTCTGAAATGGGTCCTTTAGTAACAAAAGAGCATCTTGAAAGAGTAAGAGGTTATGTTGATTTAGGTATTAAAGAAGGAGCAGACCTTGTGGTTGATGGAAGAGATATCAAACTTCAAGGTTATGAAGATGGTTATTATATTGGTGGTTGCTTATTTGATAATGTTAAAAAGGATATGAGAATTTATAAAGAGGAGATATTTGGACCTGTATTATCTATTATCAGAGCTAAAGATTTTAACGAAGCATTAAATTTAATTAATGACCATGAGTTTGGTAATGGAACAAGTATTTATACAAGAGATGGAGATGCAGGAAGAACATTTGCAAATCAAATTAAAGTAGGAATGGTTGGAATTAATATCCCTATCCCTGTGCCAGTTGCTTTTCATAGTTTTGGTGGATGGAAGAGATCATTATTTGGAGATCAACATATGCACGGGCCAGAAGGAGTTAGATTTTATACTAAATTAAAAACAATTACCTCAAGATGGCCTTCAGGTGTTAGATCAGATCCTGAATTTATAATGCCAACAATGAAATAGCAAAATGTCAAAAATATCATTAATAGGAGCTGGACAAATAGGTGGAACTTTAGCACATTTGATTGGACTAAAGGAGCTTGTTGATGAAGTAGTATTATTTGACGTAGCAAGTGGAATTGCTAAAGGTAAAGCATTGGATATTGCGCAGTCTTCATCTGTTGATGGATTTAATGTAAAATTTTCAGGTACTGATAATTATGAAGATATAAAAAATTCAGATGTAATCATTATTACGGCTGGTGTTCCAAGAAAACCAGGAATGAGTAGAGATGATTTATTAGGAATAAATTTAAAAATTATAAAACAGGTTGCTGAAGGTATAAAGCAGCATGCACCAAATGCCTTTGTTATATGTATTACAAATCCATTGGATGTAATGGTTATGGCTTTTCAAAAATTTTCTGGACTATCGCCTGACAAAGTTGTTGGAATGGCTGGAATATTGGACACATCAAGATTTAAACTATTTTTATCTTTAGAGTTAAATGTCCCTGTTAGAGAAATTGAGGCAATGGTAATGGGTGGTCATGGAGATACTATGGTTCCTCTACCAAGATTTACAAAAGTTTCAGGCAGACCATTATTAGATTTAGTAAAAGAAGGAAAAATTTCAAAAGATAAATTGGAAAGTATAAATCAAAGAACTAGAGACGGAGGTGCTGAAATTGTTAAATATTTAGAAAAAGGTTCAGCATTTTATGCACCGGCAGCTTCAGGTGTTGAAATGGCAGAAGCATACTTAAAAGATAGTAAAAAAATGCTCCCTTGTGCTGCTCATTTAAATGGACAATATGGAATAAGTAATATTTATGCTGGAGTGCCAGTAATTGTTGGAAAGAACGGTATAGAAAAAATCGAAGAAATTGAGCTAGATGAAAATGAAAAATCTGAGTTTAATAACTCAGTAGATGCTGTAAAAAAATTATGGGAAGCTGCATCCAAAATTGATCCTAGTTTAAATAACTAGTTAATGAATATTCACGAACACCAAGCAAAGAATATACTTAGAAAATATGGAGCTAAAGTTCCGGATGGAGTTTATGCTCTAGATGTAAATGAACTATTGGAAAAAGCTAAAAATCTTAAAACTGATAAATATGTGTTGAAAGCACAAATTCATGCTGGAGGCAGAGGTAAAGCTGGCGGAGTTAAAATAGTAAATGATTTAAAAAGTCTTGAAACAGAGGCAAAATCCTTGCTTGGAAAAAAATTAATCACTCATCAGACAGGACCTAGTGGAAGAATTGTTAAAAGATTATATGTCGAAGTTTCATCTAACATTGATAAAGAATTTTATTTGTCTTGCGTTGTAGATCGTGCAAGCTCAAAGATAGCTTTTATCTCAAGTGATCAAGGAGGTATGGATATAGAGGAAGTCGCAATCAAATCTCCTGAGAAAATTTTAACAACAAAAGTAGATTTAGATAACGAAATATCTGATGAAAATTGTAATAAAATAATAAGTATTTTTAATCTAGGTGAAGAAACAAAAGAGCAAGGAATTAGTCTAATCAAGTCCATATACAAATTATTTATAGAAACGGATGCTAATCTAATTGAAATTAATCCTTTAATTTTAACAAAAGAAAAAGAGTTGATTTGTTTAGATGCAAAAATGAATTTTGATGGAAATGCTTTATTCAGACATCCAGATCTAATTGAGTTGAGAGACCTCAATGAAGAAGAAGAAACAGAGATAGAAGCTAGCAAGCATGATTTAGCATATATTAAACTTGATGGAACAATTGGATGCATGGTTAATGGAGCTGGGCTTGCGATGGCAACTATGGACATAATTAAATTATATGGAAAGGAGCCAGCAAATTTTTTAGATGTTGGTGGTGGTGCTTCTAAAGAAAAAGTGGCGGCTGCTTTTAAAATAATATTATCAGATAAAAATGTTAAAGGAATATTGATTAATATTTTTGGTGGAATAATGAGATGTGATGTTCTTGCCCAAGGTGTTGTGGATGCAGCAAAAGAAATAAAAATGAATGTTCCTTTAGTTGTAAGATTGGCTGGAACAAATTTTGAAGAGGGAAAAAAAATACTTGATAATTCAGGTCTCGAGTTAATTTCTGCATCTGATTTATCGGATGCTGCTAAAAAAATTGTAGAGGCTATTAAATAAATGTCGGTTTTAGTTAATAAAAATACGAAGTTAATTTGCCAGGGTTTTACAGGTAGTCACGGAACTTTTCATTCGGAGCAAGCAATTAAATATGGAACAAATTTAGTCGGAGGGGTCACACCAAAAAAAGGTGGTCAAACTCATCTAGATAGACCAGTATTTAATACAGTAAAAGAAGCAGTCGATAAAACTGGTGCCAACGCAAGTATGATTTATGTTCCTGCGAAATTTGCGTCCGCAGCAATCATAGAGGCGATTGAAGCTAACTTAGAATTAATCGTTTGTATCACTGAGGGTATACCAGTTCTTGATATGATTAAGGTCAAAAAAAAGTTACTTAATTCAAAATCAAGATTAATCGGTCCCAATTGTCCAGGGATAATTACTCCTGATGAATGCAAGATCGGAATAATGCCAGGAAATATACATAAAAAGGGTTCTGTTGGTATTGTATCAAGATCTGGAACTTTGACCTACGAGGCTGTCGCACAAACTACAGAGAATGATTTGGGCCAATCAACATGTATAGGGATAGGTGGTGATCCAATAAATGGCACAAATTTTATTGATTGTTTAGATTTATTTTTAAAAGATGAGGAAACTAAATCAATTTTAATGATTGGCGAAATAGGAGGATCAGCTGAAGAAGAAGCAGCTGAATTTGTAAAAAATCATGACATAAAAAAACCCATGGTTGGTTTTATTGCAGGAGTTACAGCACCACCGGGTAGAAGAATGGGACATGCAGGGGCCATAATATCAGGTGGTAAAGGTGGGGCCAAAGATAAAATCAAAAAAATGGAAGATTGTGGCATAGAAGTAGCCACATCACCTTCAGAAATTGGAAAAACATTGTTAAATAAATTGTCCAATTGAAAACAAAATTTAGTATTATAATAAAATAAAATGAGTTCTCCTAAAAATCTGGAATATAAAAAAACATCATTTCTAAATAAGGCCAATAGTGCATTTATTGAGGAAATGTACGTAAAATTTATAAATAAAGATCCATCTCTATCTGAAAGTTGGATCGAATATTTCTCAAGTGTGGATGAGGATATGAAGATATTAGTCGACGAGATAAATGGACCGTCGTGGAAACCTTTTTCAAAAAAAATTAATATTGAGGATGTCGAGAAAACAGCCAAAGAAAATGAAAAGATCAAAGATAACTCTAGCAAGTTTAATTTCCAAGTAATTGCAAATTCAAACAAAAATTCAATAAGTGCTGTAGCCTTAATAAGAGCTTATCGTTTAAGAGGGCATCTATTATCAAAATTAGATCCTTTAGAATTGATGAAGTCCGAATATTTAGATGAATTACATCCTGAGTATTACGGTTTTAAGAAAGAAGATTATGACAAGGAAATTTTTCTTAATGGAATTATAAATAAAAAAAGTGCAAATATTAAAGAAATACTCAAGTTTTTAAAAAAAACTTATTGTGGTCCCATAGGTTATGAATATATGCATATTTCAAATCCTACTGAGAGAAAGTGGTTTAGAGATAGGGTTGAAAAAGATGAAAATGCACTCAAGTTTACAAAAAATGGAAAGCAAGCAATTTTAAATAAATTAATACAAGCCGAGGGCTTCGAAAAATTTTTAAATACAAAATATGTTGGTACAAAAAGATTTGGTTTAGATGGTGGAGAAAGTCTAATACCTGCTCTTGAACAAATTATAAAAATTGGAGGACAATCTAAAATAAAAGAAGTTAAAATAGGAATGTCACATAGAGGAAGACTAAATGTTTTAGCAAACGTTTTACAAAAATCTTATAAAAGAATTTTTAATGAATTTGCTGGTGAAATGGATGGATCAGAAGATGGTGCTGGTGATGTAAAATACCATTTAGGAGCCTCATCTGATAGAGAATTTGATGGAAATCCTGTACACGTAAGTTTAACAGATAATCCTTCACACTTAGAGGCAGTTAATCCTGTTGTTCTTGGCCAAACTAGAGCTAAACAATTTTTCCACCAAGACAAACAAAGAAATAAAGTTATACCAATATTAATTCATGGTGATGCAGCATTTGCAGGACAAGGAATAGTAGCAGAGTGCTTTGCAATGTCTGGACTTCCTGGTCATAATACTGGAGGGACAATCCATATTATTGTTAACAACCAAATTGGATTTACAACAAGTCCTAGATTTGCGCGATCTTCCCCTTATCCTTCTGATGTAGGTAAAATGGTCGATGCGCCAATCATCCATGTTAACGGAGATGATCCTGAAGCAGTAGTTTATGCAACAAGAATAGCGACTGAATTTAGATTAAAATTTAATCGCGATGTTGTAATTGATTTAATATGTTACAGAAGATTTGGACATAATGAAGGAGATGAGCCATCTTTCACCCAACCACTTATGTATAAAAAAATTAGATCTCATCCGTCTACGATTAAAATTTATGGTGAAAAGCTTGTAAATGAAGGACTTTTTTCGAAACAAGATTTAGATCAACAAATAATTGATTTTAAAAATTTATTAGATGATCAATTTAAGAATGCAAAAGATTATAAACCTAAAATTAGATGGTTTGAGGGAACTTGGTCGAGATATAAACCCGAGAGAGGTAAAGATAAAAGAGGTGTAACTGGATCGGATTTGAAAATTTTAAATAATATTTCTGACAGAATACATGTTTTTCCAACTGATAAAAATATTCATAAAACTATAACAAAAATTATGGAAAATAGAAAAAAAACTATTGATGTAGGCTCAGGTATTGATTGGGCAACAGCTGAGTCTTTGGCATTTGGTTCATTATTAGTTGAAGGTTATCCAGTAAGGTTAGTAGGTCAGGATTCCGGTAGAGGAACCTTTAGTCAAAGACATTCAGTTTTAAGAAATCAAGCTGATAATTCAAGGTACATACCTTTAAACAATATATCTAGTAACCAAAAAAATTTTGAGATTGTAGATAGTTTTTTATCTGAACTCGCAGTTTTAGGATTTGAATATGGATACAGTTTAGTAGAACCGAATACATTGACTATTTGGGAAGCTCAATTCGGTGATTTTGCAAATGGTGCTCAAGTAATCATTGATCAATTTATATCATCTGGTGAAAGGAAGTGGAAACGAGCATCAGGACTAGTTATGTTATTACCTCACGGTTATGAGGGACAAGGTCCAGAACACTCCTCTGCAAGGTTAGAGAGATTTTTACAATTATGTGCAAATGATAATTTACAAGTTATGAATTGCACAACACCTGCAAATTATTTTCATGCTTTAAGAAGACAGATGCATCGTGATTTTAGAAAACCTTTAATCATAATGACTCCAAAGTCACTTTTAAGAAATAAATATTGTGTATCAAATTTGGAAGATTTTAGTAAACAAAATTCTTTCCATAGAGTGCTATGGGATCACGCTAAAGATACTAAGCAAAAAGGGTTTATTAAGTTAAAAGAAGATAAAAAAATTAGAAAAGTAATATTATGCTCCGGAAAAGTTTACTTTGATCTTCTTGCAGCAAGAGAGAGACTAAAAATCAACGATGTGATTTTGTATAGAATTGAACAACTATATCCCTTCCCTGCAAAAAGTTTGGTTAAAGAACTAAAGCCATTTGCAAAAAATGCAAAATTTTATTGGTGCCAAGAGGAGCCTAAAAATATGGGAGCTTGGTTTGCTGTTAGAGATTATATACAATGGACATTAGAGACTATTAAGGCTAAAAACAAAGCAATTTCTTACATTGGAAGAAGTCCAGATGCTACACCTGCTACAGGTTATGCAAGAAGACATAATTCTGAACAACAAGAAATTATAAATAAAGTATTTGAATAAATGAGTGAAAAAATATTAGTTCCAGTTTTGGGAGAAAGTATTACAGAGGCTACTGTCACTAAATGGTTAAAGAAAAAGGGTGATAACGTTGTTGCTGATGAAGCTGTAGTAGAATTAGAAACTGACAAAGTAAACTTGGAAGTTCCTGCACCTGCAAGTGGTGTTATATCAGAAATCAACTCAAAAGATGGTGATACAGTTGAAGTTGGAACTGTATTAGGAATGATTTCAGAAGGTAGTGCTCTTAAAGAAGAAAAGGAAGCTGAGCCAGTTAAAGGAAACGTTGAAAAAAATAATGTAATAAATTTAGAAATCGAAAAGAAAAAAGATACAAAAAAAACTCAAGAACCTTTATTGCTTGATGAAGAACCTTTGGTGTTAACCGATGAAGTTGAAGAAACCAAGCCTATTAAACAAAATAAAACACTTTCTCCCGCTGTAAGAAAAATGGTTGTTGAAAATAAAATTAATTTAGATGAAGTAAAAGGGACAGGTAAAGATGGAAGAATTTTAAAAGGTGATTTAATAAGTTTAATGGGAGCTAACCCTCAACCTAACGAAAGAAAAATTCAATACGGTGAAGAAGAACGAATTAAAATGTCAAGACTAAGACAAACGATTGCTAAACGTTTAAAAGAGGCTCAAAATAATGCTGCTATGCTCACAACGTTTAATGAGGTTGATATGTCAAATATAATTTCAATGAGAAAAGATAACCAGGAAGATTTCCAAAATAGTTATGGAATTAAACTTGGCTTCATGTCCTTTTTTGTGAAAGCTTGTATAGTAGGATTAAAATTATTTCCTGCAATAAATGCTGAAGTTGAAAATGATGAAATGGTTTACAAAAATTATTATAATGTGAGCTTTGCAGTAGGAACTGAAAAAGGATTAGTAGTTCCAGTATTAAAAAATGCTGATGAAATGTCTTTTGCAGACATTGAAAAAAACATAAAAGATCTGTCAGACAAAGCAAAAAATGGTAGTCTTACTATAGAGGATCTTCAAGGGGGAACATTTACAATTAGCAATGGAGGCGTGTATGGATCAATGTTATCTACTCCTATTTTAAACCCTCCACAATCAGCAGTTCTTGGAATGCATAATATCGTTGAAAGACCTGTTGTTGTTGATGGTGAGATAAAGGCTAGACCTGTAATGTTTTTAGCATTGTCTTATGATCATAGAATAATTGATGGAAAAGAATCTGTAAGTTTTTTAAAAACTGTTAAAGAAAACTTAGAAGATCCAAGAAGGTTATTTTTAAATTTATAATATGTCAGAAAAATTTGATGTTACAGTAATTGGAGGTGGCCCTGGTGGATATGTTTGTGCAATTAGATTGTCTCAACTTGGACTTAAAACAGCATGCATAGAGTCTAGAGGATCTCTAGGGGGGACATGTTTAAATATTGGATGTATCCCGTCAAAAAGTTTACTTAATTTATCTGAAAAATTTCATAGTGCTAAAAATTTTGGAAAAATTGGAATTGAGACTGGAGAAATAAAACTCAATTTAGATAAAATGATGAAAAATAAAGACAAAGCCGTAACAGTTTTGACTAAAGGAGTTGAATTTTTATTCAAAAAAAACAAAGTCACTTATTTTAAAGGCAAAGGTTCGTTTGAGAACGAAAAATCAATAAAAATTGAAGGCTCTGAAGGCACTAAAATAATTCAAACTGATAAAACAATAATAAGTACAGGATCAGAGCCAGTTTCATTGCCTGGAGTAGATTTTGATGAAGAGAGAATTCTATCTTCAACTGGAGCCCTATCTATTTCCAAACTCCCCAACAAAATGATTGTTGTTGGAGGAGGATATATAGGATTGGAAATGGGATCAGTTTGGTCAAGACTTGGTACTGAAGTCACAGTCGTTGAATTTTCAGATCACATCACGCCTGGAATGGATCGAGATATTTCAAATGAATTTATGAAAATATTAAAGAAGCAAGGTATAAAATTCAACCTTAATACTAAAGTTGATAAAATAATTAAAAACTCTAATAGTGTCACGGTTGAGACTTCACAAAATGATGGCCAAAAAGTTCAACATGATGTTGATGTTGTTTTAATTTCTGTAGGAAGAAGACCTTACACTAAAAACTTAAATTTAGACAAAGTTGGTGTAAAGTTAGATGAAAAAGGAAGAGTTAAAGTAAATAAAAATTTTGAAACAAATGTTAAAAATATTTATGCAATAGGTGATGTTATTGATGGCCCAATGTTAGCCCACAAAGCTGAAGAGGAAGGAATTGCAGTTGCAGAATTAATAGCAGGCCAATCAGGTCATGTTAATTATGATATTATTCCAGGAGTTGTTTATACATCTCCCGAGGTTGCGTATGTTGGCAAAAGCGAAGAGCAATTAAAAAAAGAAAACATAGGTTATAAAATTGGTAAATTTCCTTTTATGGCAAATTCAAGAGCCAAAGCAATTGATGAGCCAGAGGGTTTTGTAAAAATTTTGGCAGACCAAACAACTGATAAAGTGCTTGGTGTTCATATTATTGGTCCTCATGCAGGAGAAATGATAGCTGAGATGGCTGTCGCAATGGAATTTGGAGCTAGTTCCGAAGATATTGCAAGAACATGTCACGCACACCCAACATTTTCAGAAGCTATAAAAGAAGCAGCATTATCAGTAGATAAAAGACAAATTCACTCTTAATAATTATTTTTCTACATTCAATAAAGCAAATCTTTTAAATTTTTCTTCAAGTTTTATTTTGTTATTATTTGCAAAGTCTTTTATTGCTTTTTCAACACTTTCAATTTTTGTAATACCTGCAAAATCATCACAAACAATTTTAGAATTATTTTTCATGTTGTCATAAAGTTTCTGTAAATCACTTAAAACTGTATCGTAACTATGGCCTCCATCTAAAAATACGAAATCAATTTCACTTAAAGGAACTTTTTCTAATGTCACCCTTGTGTCTCCTTCTATTAGCTCAATATTTTGCGAAAATTTCTTTAAAAAATTTTCAACAGATATCTTTGAATTTAAATTTTCTTTTTTTATGAAATTATAATAGATAGTTTTAAGTGGATTCGAAAACTTTTGATTTTCAAGAAATTTAGGTTCGATCTCATCTACACTTGATGTCTTAGTAGATCCAAATAAATCTAATCCGTAATATCTAAAATCACTACCAAAATTTGTCTTTAACAATTCACATATATTTCTTGATGTAACACCACAAAAAACACCAATTTCTAATACATTTTTTGGCTTATATTCCTCAACTAAACTCAAAAAATTATCCCCATAAGGTTTTTTTAAACCTGATTTTCTCCAGTAATAATTATATTTCATTTGATCTATTTATATATTTTTAAGATATAAAAAAACTAAAATTAAATATTTATGAAATATCCAGTTTTGTTGCCAAATATATTTGATTATCCTTTTACATATGAAAGCAATATTAAATTAAAAGCAGGAGATTATGTAAAAGTTCCATTTGGTAAAAAAAATATTATTGGTGTTATTTGGGATTTTTTTGAAGAAAAGAATAATAAGGAATTTAAATTAAAATCTATAATTGAAAAAATTGAAATTGAACCACTAAGTAAAAAGACTATGAATTTTCTAAAGTGGTTTTCTAATTACAACCTTGTACCCCTAGGAATGTGTTTAAAACTACATTTGATTAATGACAAAAATTTAAAAATAAAAAATGACGGCGATCTATTAATATATGCTCTATCAAGCGAAAAAGAAAGTTATCAACTTTCTGAAGAGCAAGATAAGGCCTATAAAGAGTTATCTAAAAATGATAGCAGTTTTAGAGTACATTTACTTCAAGGTACAACTGGTTCAGGAAAAACAATAGTTTATTTTAAAGCTATTGAAAAAATTATAAATATAGGATTGCAAGCTCTAATTTTATTACCAGAAATAGGACTAACAAATGAGTTTGAAAAAAAATTTAAATCTTATTTTGGATTTGAAGCTGCAGTTTGGCATTCAAAAGTCAGCCCAAAAAAAAGAAAAATTATATGGAATGGATTATCAGCAGGAAAAATTAAAGTAGTAATCGGAGCAAGATCATCTTTATTTCTGCCATTCAAAAAATTAGGTTTGATAACTGTAGATGAAGAGCACGATCAATCTTATAAACAAGATGAAGGAATTATCTATAATGCTAGAGATATGGCAATATCAAGAGCTAAACACGAAAACATTCCAATAAATTTGGTAACTGCAGTTCCATCAATCGAAACATATGAAAATATTAAAATAAAAAAATATAATTACTCAAGATTACTTAATCGATATAAAGGTGCCAATTTACCCAAACACCATGTTATCGATCTTTATCAAAATCAACTAGCAACTAAAAGTTCTATATCTCTCAAAACTCTTGAAAAAGTAAAAGAACATTTAAAAAAAAAAGATCAAGTTCTTTTTTTCATAAATAGAAGAGGTTTTGCGCCCTATGTTTTATGTAAAAAATGTTTAAATGTTTTTACATGTCCAAGGTGTTCTATAAATTTAGTATTTCACAAAAATAAAAAAATTCTTTTATGTCATTACTGTGGATATAATTCAAAATTAAATAGAGATTGTAAAAAAGGAAATGTTTGTGAGTTTGTATTTAGTGGACCTGGGGTAGAAAAAATTGCAGAGGAAGTTAAAAACCTCTTTCCTGATAAAAAAACAATAATTTTTTCCAGCGACACAATGAATAAGGCATCTGGCAAAGATAAATTGAATAAAATTATATCTGGTGAAATAGATATTCTTGTAGGCACTCAATTAATATCAAAAGGATTTCACTTTCCAAAATTGAATTGTATTGTTGTATTAGACATTGATTTAACTTCTCAAGGACACGATCTTAGGAGCACTGAAAAAAATTTACAACTTTACCATCAGTTATCGGGAAGAGCAGGTAGAACCGGAAAACCAGCTAATATTTATTTCCAAACATACAACTTAAAACCAGAAGTTATAAATCAAATTACAAATGAAGATCCTTTTAAATTTTTAGAAAATGAATTAAATTTAAGGAAGAGGAATAATTTACCACCCTACGAAAGATTTATTGCTTTAATTTTATCTTCATCAAATGAAAAAAAACTTGATATAGATGCTGCAAAACTTAAAAATATTTTATCAAAATCTATAGATGCAAAAATTTTAGGACCAGTAAATGCTCCAATATATAGAATTAATCAAAAATTCAGAAATAGACTATTAATAAGGGCAAAAAAAACATCTAGTGTTCAGAAAAAATTGAAAGATGTATTGAAAGATTTTCAACTCTCCAAAGGAATGAAACTTTCAGTTGATGTTGACCCTATCAGCTTCAATTAGCCCATTAAATCTTACCATTTTTCACAATCTGAGCCTTGAAGACTGATAATTCGTATGTTATCTAAGCGAAATTTTAAACATCTTCACAATTGAGAGTATAAATTGAGCGAAAATAAAATATCAATAACTTCTAACAACAGTTATGCTCAAGCATTATTTGAGCTGGCTAACGAAGATAAATCTCTGGCAAAAATAGAGGAACAAGTCGTTGCAATAAGTAAGCTCATAAATGAAAGTGAAGAATTTAGATATTTAATCAAAAACCCCACGACAAGCATTGAGGATTTAACTAGAGTTATTGAAACAATTTCTGAAAAAAACAATTTTGATAATCTTTTAAAAAGATTTCTAGTTTTTTTAATTCAAAAAAGAAGATTTTTTTATTTAGAAAAAGTTTTAAGTGACTTTATAGAGGTATGTTCGAAAGCTAGAGGTGAAATAAAAGCTGAGCTTTTTTCAGCTAAAGAACTTAATGAAACAGATATTTCTAAAATTAAAGAAGAGCTATCTCAAAACTTTGGAGCAAAGATACAGTTAAATTATAAATTTGACCCAAGTTTAATTGGTGGATTAGTATTAAAAGTGGGAAGTACAATGGTAGATAATTCTATTAAAAATAAACTGCAACAAATTCAAAAACAAATGATAGAGGCATAAATGGAAATAAATCCTTCAGAAGTAACAAAAATATTAAAAGAGCAGATAAAAAAAATTGGTGATAGAGCTGAAGTTTCAGAGGTCGGGCAAGTATTATCTGTTGGAGATGGAATTGCAAGAATTTATGGCCTGGATAATGTTCAAGCAGGAGAAATGGTTGAGTTTTCTGATGGCTCTAAAGGAATGGCATTAAACTTAGAGAGTGACAACGTTGGTGTTGTTATATTTGGTGATGATAGAGAAATTAAAGAGGGAGATACTGTAAAAAGAACTGGTGCGATTGTTGATGTACCAGTTGGAAAACAACTTTTAGGAAGAGTTGTTGATGGATTAGGAAATCCAATTGATGGAAAAGGAGCTTTAGATAAAAGTTTAGAAAGAAAAAGAGTTGAAGTTAAAGCTCCAGGTATTATTCCACGACAATCAGTTGGAGAACCAATGCAAACAGGTTTAAAAGCAATTGATAGCTTAATTCCCGTTGGAAGAGGGCAAAGGGAACTTATAATTGGAGATCGTCAAACAGGTAAAACTGCAGTTGCTATCGATACAATTATAAATCAAAAGAAAATTAATGAGTCAGACGATGAAAGTAAAAAACTTTATTGTATATATGTTGCAATTGGACAAAAAAGATCAACGGTTGCTCAGATTGTAAAAACTTTAGAGGATGCTGGTGCAATGGAATATACGACTATAGTTTCCGCAACAGCCTCAGACTCTGCGCCTCTTCAGTTTTTAGCTCCTTACACAGGATGTACTATGGGAGAATATTTTAGAGATAATGGAATGCATGCTTTAATTATTTACGATGATTTATCTAAGCAAGCAGTTGCATATAGACAAATGTCATTATTATTAAGAAGACCACCGGGGCGTGAAGCATACCCTGGGGATGTGTTCTATTTACATAGTAGATTATTAGAGAGAGCCGCTAAATTAAGTGATGAAAATGGCGGAGGTTCTTTAACTGCGCTACCAATTATTGAAACACAAGCAGGTGATGTTTCTGCATATATTCCAACAAATGTAATATCCATTACAGATGGGCAAATATTTTTAGAAACTGAACTATTCAATCAAGGAATAAGACCAGCAGTAAACGTTGGATTATCTGTATCTAGAGTAGGATCAGCTGCACAAACTAAAGCTATGAAATCTGTAGCTGGATCAATTAAATTAGAGTTAGCTCAATACAGAGAAATGGCAGCTTTTGCTCAATTTGGATCTGATTTAGATGCATCTACACAAAAACTTTTAAATAGAGGTTCGAAGTTAACTGAACTTTTAAAACAAGGACAATATTCTCCCATGACAGTTGCAGAACAAGTTATATCAATTTTCTGTGGTGTAAAAGGTTATTTGGATGATATTGAACTTAAAGATGTAGCCGACTTTGAAAATAAAGTTCTACAAAAGTGTAAATCTGATAAGCCTGAGATTATGGAGTCTATTGCCAAAACTGGGAAGATTGAGGAAGACATTGAAAAACAATTAGTAGAATTAATTAAAGGAATTAAATAATTATAAATGCCAAGTTTAGACGATCTCAGAAAAAGAATTACGAGTGTTAAATCAACTCAGAAAATAACAAAAGCTATGAAAATGGTGGCTGCAGCTAAGTTGAGAAAAGCACAAGAGAATGCTGAAAAAGGCAGACCTTATTCAGAAAAAATGAACAATGTAATTTTAAATCTTTCAAAAAGTATAACAGATAAAGAAAATGCTCCCAAATTACTGGTTGGGACAGGTGAAGAGAAAGTTCATTTATGTATTGTTCTTACTGCTGATAGAGGCTTATGCGGAGGTTTTAACACTAACATTATTAAAAAAGCAAAAAGTTATTTCGAAAAAATAATATCTGAAAATAAAACTTTAAAAATTATTACTGTTGGATCTAAAGGATATGATCAACTAAAAAGACAGTATAAAAGTTATATTGTAGAGAACATTTCTTTCAAAGAGTCAAAAAATATAAATTACTTTGATGCAGATAAAGTAGGAAAAATTATAATTGAAAAATTTGAAAAAAATGAATTTGATGTTTGCGCAATATTTTACAATAAATTTAAAAATGTAATTACACAAATTCCACAAGAACAACAAATAGTTCCACTTAATGAAGACAAAGATGATAAAGATGACACTGGTAATGATAATGACTATGAGTTTGAACCAGATGAAGATGAGATTTTAAGTAATTTATTGCCGAAAAATATTTCAACGCAAATATTTAAAGCAATGTTAGAGAATTCTGCCAGTGAGCAAGGTTCGAGGATGACAGCAATGGATAATGCAACCAGAAACGCAGGCGAATTGGTTGATAGGCTTACAATTGAGTATAATAGAAGCCGTCAAGCAGCAATAACAAAAGAGTTAATTGAAATTATATCAGGAGCAGAAAGTTTATAATTATGAGCAAAAAAGGAAACATAACACAAGTAATTGGTGCAGTCGTTGACGTAAAATTTGATGGAGAACTGCCAGAAATATTAACAGCCTTAGAGTGTGATAATGGAGGTAATAGATTAGTTTTAGAAGTTGCGCAGCACCTTGGAGAGTCAAGTGTTAGAACCATTGCTATGGATAGTACAGAGGGACTCAAAAGGGGTGATGAAGTAAAAGATACAGGCGCTCCAATTCAAGTTCCAGTAGGTCCAGAAACATTAGGACGAATTGTAAACGTTATTGGTGAACCAATCGATGAGAAAGGACAAATTTCTACTAAAGAAAATTGGCCTATACACCGACAAGCTCCTTCTTTTAATGATCAGTCTACAGAAACAGAAATTTTAGTAACTGGAATAAAGGTAATCGACTTATTAGCACCTTATGCCAAAGGTGGAAAAATTGGATTGTTCGGTGGAGCAGGAGTTGGAAAAACAGTAATTATAATGGAACTTATAAATAATATAGCTAAGGCCCACGGTGGATTTTCAGTATTCGCTGGAGTGGGAGAGAGAACTAGAGAAGGGAACGATTTATATCACGAAATGATCGAGTCAGGAGTGATCAAGCCAGAGGGAACTGGATCTAAAGCAGCATTAGTTTATGGACAAATGAATGAGCCTCCTGGAGCTAGAGCTAGAGTAGCTTTAACTGGTCTTACTGTGGCAGAGTATTTCAGGGATCAAGAGGGTCAAGATGTTCTGTTCTTTGTTGATAACATTTTTAGATTTACTCAGGCAGGTTCAGAAGTATCAGCTCTTCTAGGAAGAATTCCTTCAGCAGTTGGTTATCAGCCTACTCTTGCAACAGATATGGGAAACCTGCAAGAAAGAATTACAACAACTAATAAAGGATCAATTACATCTGTTCAGGCAATTTATGTACCTGCAGATGATTTAACAGATCCAGCTCCAGCAACTTCTTTTTCACACTTAGACGCAACGACTGTACTCTCAAGACAAATTGCTGAATTAGGTATTTACCCGGCTGTTGACCCTTTGGATTCTACTTCTAGAATTTTAGATCCAAGAGTTGTTGGTGATGAACACTATCGAGTAGCAAGATCTGTTCAGAAAATTTTACAAACATACAAATCTTTGCAAGATATTATTGCAATTCTAGGAATGGATGAGCTATCAGAGGATGATAAACTAACCGTTGCTAGAGCTAGAAAAATTCAAAGATTTTTATCACAACCTTTCTTTGTGGCCGAAGTATTTACAGGATCTCCAGGTAAACTTGTAGATTTAGAGTCAACAATTAAAGGGTTTGACGCAATATGCAAAGGAGAATATGACCATCTTCCTGAAGCTGCT
This sequence comes from uncultured Pelagibacteraceae bacterium, assembly GCA_902594705.1. Taxonomy (GTDB): domain Bacteria; phylum Pseudomonadota; class Alphaproteobacteria; order Pelagibacterales; family Pelagibacteraceae; genus Pelagibacter. The sequence goes on along the minus strand of CACJNI010000001.1, from coordinate 262,745 downwards.
TTTTATATGGTTGGCACAATAGAAGAAGCAATAGAAAAAGCTGAAAAAATGGCAAAAGATGCAGCTGCTTAATGAGTAATCTCTTTAATATAGATATTGTTAATCCAGAACAATCTTTTCTTTCTAAAGATAATGTATTTGAGGTTGTAATACCTGCTGTAGAAGGAGAGATTGGTATTCTTAAAGACCATATTCCAATTATCTCTTTTTTAAAACCAGGTATAATTAGAGTATTCTCTGAGTCTGAGGAACAAAGTTTCTATGTTGAAGATGGTATTGTCGAATTTAAAGACAATACATTATCTGTATTAACTAGTTCAATTTTTGATTTAAAAGATGCTGATAAAAATTTTGTATCTGAGTCGATAAGCAGTGCTGAAGCAGAATTATCAAAAGATAATATTGATGATCAAAAAAGATTTCTTTTAAACCACAAAGTCGAAGTTTTAAAATCTATAAGTATTAATTAACTACTTTTTCTAGTTCTTTTTGAATTTCTTGATAAACATGAAGCTTAAAATCTACAACTTTAGTTGTTAAATCTTTAATATCTATCCATTTCCAATCTAAAAATTCAGGATGTTTAGTTTTAATGTTAATCTCATTTTCCTCTCCATTAAACTTTACAATAAACCATTTTTGCTTTTGGCCTTTATATTTTCCTTTCCAAATAATTCCTAAGAGACGATCAGGTAGATCGTAAGTTGTGTATTTGCTTATTTCTTTGACTAGTTCTACTGACTTTATGCTTGTTTCTTCTTTAAGTTCCCTCAACGCTGCATCAAAATAATTTTCACCTTCATCTATACCGCCTTGAGGCATCTGCCAAAAATCAGCAGGATTATCAATTCTTTTTGCCACAAATATCTTATTTTCTTTATTTAAGACTGCGATGCCTACACCATTTCTTAATGGGAGGTTTTGAAATTTTTCTTTCATTCTTAACCATTTAATAATTTAAGAGCAAATTCCAACTGGTTATCGGTATCTGTATTTATTCTAAATTCATCTGAACCTTCAGCAATAACTATATCTGGATTTACACCTACTCTTGAAATCGATTTACCTGATGGGAGATAATATTTAGAAACAGTAAGTCTTATGGCACCTTCATTTTCTAAAGGAATAATTGACTGAACTGACCCTTTTCCATATGTACTCTCTCCTACTAATATTGCTCTTTTGTGATCTTGTAGTGCTCCTGCAACAATTTCAGATGCTGATGCAGACCCATAATTAATCAAAATAACCATTGTTTCTCCATCAATAATATCTCCTTTTTTTGCAAACCATTTTCTATTTTCATACTTTCTTTTACTTTTTGTTGAAACTATTTCTCCATTTTCTAAAAAATAATCTGAAATTTTTATTGCTTGAGATAACAATCCACCAGGATTGTTTCTTAAATCTAATATGTAATTTTTAATTTTCTTATTTTTCTTAAATTCTTTGATTTTATTTTTTATTTGCTTACTACTATTCTCATTGAATGATGTTAATCTTATATAAGCTGTTTGATCATCTTTAATTTCTGACTTTACAGATGCAACTTGTATTATTTCTCTCGTAATTGTAAATATAAGTGCTTTTCTTTCTCCCCTTCTTCTAACAGTAATCTCTATATCAGATCCAACTGGGCCTCTCATCAATTCTACAGCTTCAGAAAGAGTTTTACCTTGAACTTGAATATCATCAATTTTAACGATGTAATCTCCAGCTTTAACACCAACCTCCTCAGCTGGCGAGTTGTCAATTGGAGAAATTACTTTTACGACACCAGCCTCCATACTGACTTCAATGCCCAATCCTCCAAATTCTCCGCTAGTCTCAGTTTGCATATTTTTAAACGAGTCCGGAGACATATATGCTGAATAAGGATCTAAAGATTGCAAAACGCCGTTTATAGCAGCATCCATTGCCTCACTCTGATTTACTTCATCAACATATTCTTTATTAATTTTATCTAAGACTTCACTGAATAAATCAATTTTTTTGTAAATATCGTTTTCATTACTCAAAATTGGATTTGTAAATATGAAAAAAAATAAAAAAGTTATTAAGTATACTTTTTTCATATGATCAGCTTTTCTTTAGGAATTAATTCTGACCACATTTTTTCTAATTCATAAAATTTTCTTTTCTCAGGATTGAAAATATGAACAATTAAGTCGATCCCATCTACAAGCTTCCAATCATTGCTATCTTTTCCTTCAATTTTACAATTATTTACACCGTTAATTTTTAATTTTTCAAAAACTTGTTCAGATAAAGCTTGAATATGTCTTGATGATGTACCACTGGCTATAATCATGAAGTCTGCAACTGATGATTTTCCTTCAAGATCTATTGAAACTATGTCTAAGGCTTTATTAATATCTAGCGTTTTGATTATTTCATCTTTAAGAGCTGATATTTTTTCCATTAATTAAGTTAAGAGTATCAAATTTTTCTTAATTGAGAAGATGAAATATTGACTTTATTAAACTTTATAAATTCAACTGCTTTTTTATTATATTTCTTAAATGATTTAGATCTAAAAGCCTTTGATTTGTAACCATTTCGATCAAATACCAATATTTTGCACATTTTAGTTATTGAATTGTACCCTTTCCATTTATGAAAATTTATTAGGTTATCCGCCCCCATTAAAAAAAATATTTCTGAATGTTTAAATTTTTTTTTTAAATATTTAATTAAATCTACTGTACGATTAGATTTTATTATTTCTTCAAAACATTTAACTTTTATAAATTTATTATTTTTATTAATTTTTTTTGCATAAGCTGTTCTTTTATATAGATCATTTGGATTATTTTTTTTAAATGGATTTTGTTTTGTTATAGCCCATATAACTTGGCTCAAATCATAATTTTTTTTTGCTAATTTAGAAATTCTTACATGACCAACATGCGCTGGATCAAACGATCCACCGAGTACACCAATCTTTTTATTTTCTAATTTGCCCTGTACCATAAACTTCATATTTATAACTTACTAACTGATTTAGACCTACAGGACCTCTTGGTGGCAAGGTGTTTGTTGAAATTCCAACCTCTCCACCAAAGCCAAATTCACCTCCGTCAGCAAATTGTGTTGATGAATTTTGAATAGCAATAGAGCTTTTTACATTCTTAATAAAGAATTTTGCTGTATTTTTGTTTTTGGTTACTATTGCATCTGTATGCATAGTTCCATATTTGTTGACATGGGCAACTGATTCTTTGACATCATTCACTAATTTTACTGAAATAATGGGTGAAAGATGTTCTTTTGACCAAGTATTATTATTTGCAGGATATGTTTTGCCTTTAAATAATTTACTTATTTTTCTATCAGCTAAAATTTTACAACCTCTTTCAGCTAGTGAATTTAAAATTAAATTTACTGATTTTGATTTACTTTTATGTATTAAGAGAGTTTCAGTTGCACCACATATACTAGTATTTCTCAACTTAGCATTTAATACTATTTTGTTTGCCATATCATCTTCTGCCTGTTTATCAATATATGTATGACAAATTCCTTCCAAATGACCAATAACTGGCACTTTTGAAAGTTGTTTAACTTTTTTTACTAAATTTTTTCCGCCTCGTGGTATTACAACATCAATGGAGTTTTCCATTTTTGATAATAAATAATCGACGAGCTTTCTACTCTTATTGTTTATAAACTGGACGTAATTTTCGTTTACTTTATTTTTTCTTAGAGCTTTCCTAAATAAATTTACTAAAATTTTATTACTATTGTAGGCTTCGGAACCACCTCTTAATATAACAGCATTTCCGGATTTAAAACATAGTGCTGAAACATCTGAAGTAACATTGGGTCTGCTTTCAAATATTACACCTATAACTCCTATTGGTATTGTAACTCTTCTAATTTCAAGTCCATTTGGCCTTTTCCATTCGGAAGTTACTTGATCTATAGGATCTTTAAAAGAAGCAATAGTTTTAACAGAGTCAATTATACTTTTTAATTTATTATTACTAAGAGTGAGTCTTTGAATTAAGTTTTCTTTTAATTTTTTTCCTCTTGCATAAAAAATATCTTTCTTATTTTCACTAATAATTTTATTCTTATTAATCTCAATTAATTTTACAAAATCTTTTAAAACTTTATTCTTTTTTTTTGGACTAATACTTGAATTCAAAGCTTTTCTAGAATTCAATCCAATTTTTTTAAGTAGTTTACTCATTAAATTTTAACCATATCATCTTTATGTATAACTTCAGACTTTGTAACATAGCCTAAAAGATTACTAATTTTGTTAGAATGTTCTCCTTTTATTTTGGATATCTCATCAGATGTAAAACTGCTCAACCCTCTAGCAAATTCTTTGTTATTTTTATCTAAAATTCTAACATGATCACCTTTAACAAATTTTCCTGAAACTTTTCTAATACCTGCAGCTAATAAACTTTTTCCATTTTTTAAAGCATTTAAAGCACCATCATCTATAATAATTTCTCCTTTTGGAGATATAGAGCTAATTATCCATTTTTTTCTTGCATCTAATTTAGATACTTTTGGCAAAAACCATGTCCCAGAATTATGTTCTAGTATATTTTTAATTGGTCTTTTAATTAAACCATTTGCAATAGCCATATAGCAACCCGAGACTTGACATACTTTTGCGGCATCAATTTTCGTTTTCATTCCACCAGTACCATACTCACTTGTGCTTTTACTTGAAAAATTTTCAATCTTAGAATCAATATTTTTTATTTCTTTAATCAATTTAGCATTTTTATGAATTTTTGGGTTTTTAGAATACAATCCATCAACATCAGACAATAATATTAAGCAATCTGCGCCTGATATTTGTGCAACTCTTGATGCTAATCTGTCATTATCTCCGTATTTAATTTCAGAAGTTGCAATACTATCATTTTCATTAACAACAGGTACAAAATTAAGCTCAAATAAGTTTTCGAAAGTTCTTTTAGCATTTATAGCTCTTCTTCTTTGTTCAGTATCTTCTAAAGTAATTAGAATTTGAGAAATATTTATTTTATTTGAGCTAAATGTCTTTTTAAAAAGATTCATTAATTCTATTTGTCCAATTGATGCAACAGCTTGACTTTTATCAAGCTTTAAAGTTTTTTTATTTAATTGTAATTTTTTACACCCCAAAGCAATTGCTCCAGAACTCACTATAACAACGTTCTTTTTAAGTTTCTGTAACTCTTTAATATCTTTAGCAAATTCCAAAAGCCATTTTTCTCTAATAATTTTATTGTCATTTATTAATAAAGATGAACCTATTTTTATTACTACAGTTTTGGAGTCCTTAAGATACATAGTTTACCAACTTTGACTTTATATCTGATACTGATTTTTTATCCATTGTTGACATTAAAAAGATATTTTTTTTTAATTTATTCTTGAGTTTTTTTATCTTCTCTTTTTTTTCCTCTTCATCAATTAAGTCAGTTTTATTTAAAACTACTATTTCTTTTTTTTTAACTAAATCTTTACTGTATTTTGATAATTCTTTTCTGACTTGATTGTAAGAAATAAATAAATCATCTTCAGTTATATCTATTAAATGCAGCAAAGTTTTGCACCTTTCTATATGTTTTAAAAACTTTATTCCAAGACCAGTTCCGGTATGAGCACCCTCAATTAAGCCTGGTATATCTGCTAAAGTAACTTCTTTGTCATCATAACTAGCAACACCAAGATTTGGATTAATTGTAGTAAATTTATAGTTTGCTATTTTTGGATTTGCACTCGTCATTGATGCAAGCAAGCTGGATTTCCCAGCATTGGGCAATCCTATGATACCGATATCAGCAATTGTTTTTAGTTGAAGCCAAATCCAAAATTCCTCTCCTTGACCCCCTTTTGTAAATTTCTTTGGGGCTCTATTGGTTGAGGACTTAAATCTAGTATTTCCAAATCCTCCTTTACCTCCGCTTGCTACTAAAAATTTCTCTTTCTGACTTTTAAAATCATAAATAAGTGTTTTATTATCTTCTTCAAATACTTGTGTTCCTAAAGGTACTTTTAAATATAAATCTTCACCACCTTTCCCAGTTTTGTTTTTCCCGCTGCCATCCTTTCCTCTTTCAGCTTTGAAGTGTTGTTGATACCTGTAATCAATCAAAGTATTAAGATTTCTTTCACTAATAAGAATTACAGATCCTCCTTTCCCTCCATCGCCGCCATCAGGGCCACCAAACTCTACAAATTTTTCCCTACGAAAACTTGGAGATCCCGACCCTCCGTTGCCAGCTTTTACATATATCTTAACTTGATCTAGAAATTTCATATAACAACTATGTGAGTGTTGTATCTATTAATTGGGCTTTACAGAAACGTAAGTTCTATCAGATTTTGATTTTTTAAACTCTACTTTACCTTTAACAACTGAAAATATCGAATGGTCTTTACCCATACCAACATTTTCTCCAGGAAATATTTTAGTTCCCCTTTGTCTTACAATAATGTTACCAGGCAAAACCATCTCGCCACCATATTTTTTCACACCAAGTCTACGACCTGCACTATCTCTTCCGTTTCTTGACGATCCACCTGCTTTTTTCGTTGCCATAAATTACTTTTTATTTAGCTGCTTCCTTAGTTTCAACTGTTTTTTTTGATGGTATTTCTTTTCTTTTTTCTGCTTCAGAAATAACTTTACCATCTTTTGAATAGATTTTACTTATTCTTACCATTGTAAATTTTTGTCTATGACCATTTTTTCTTCTCGAATTTTGCCTTCTCCTTTTTTTAAAAATAAGAACTGTTCTATTTTTTCCATTTTTTATTAATTCAGCTTCAACTTTAGCTCCACTAATTGTCGGCTCTCCTAACTCTAAATTTTTATCATCTCCGTAAGCTAGTATTTCATTAAACTCTATTTTTGAATTTTCTTTTAAATCTTCGAGCTTTTCAACTTTGAGAATCTCTCCAGCTTTCACTTTATACTGTTTACCACCTGTTTGAATTACCGCGAATGACATAGTAAGCCCTAATTTTTATAGTCAGCAATATAGTCTGGGTTGCATCATAGTCAAGGTTAATAACTTAGAAATTATCCTTTAAATCCCTCAATTTTTTGAAATTTTCCAGATCGTTTGACTTAAGAAAAATGTTACAATTAAGTTCCTCACCAATCGTTGATGGCATACTAGTTTTACCTTGTTTAATTTTTTCTTTAATTTCTTTAATTTTGTTTATTAATTCATTGTTTTTGGAATCTTGTGCTAAACAAAATTCAGAATTCTTTAAAGTATATTCATGTCCACAATAAATTTTTGTATCTTTATCTAAATTTTTTAAAACCTGTAGTGAGTTGTACATTTGCTCATAACTCCCTTCAAAAATTCTTCCACATCCCATTGAGAATAAAGTATCTCCTGTAAAAATTAACTTATTTTTAAAAAAATGAAAACAGATATGACCTATTGTATGGCCAGGGACATGATATATTTTTGCTTCAAAAATATCCTTCTTCCAAATTTCACCATCACTTAAGCAAATATCAATTTGAGGTATTCTATTTTTATCTCCAATATAACCTATTATTTCTGCATTAAATTTTTTTTTTAATTCTTCATTCCCACCAACATGATCATGATGATGATGTGTATTTAATATATATTTTAAATTTAATTTATTTTTCTGTAAATAATTTACAATTGGATCTGCTTCACCAGGATCAACAACACAACAATTTCTATTAGCTTCATTAATTAAAATGTAAGAAAAATTATCTTCCAGACACTTAATAATTTCTACTTTCATTTAACTTTCTATTAAAAATATACCTAAATGAGAGTCAAGATTTTTATAATTTAAATTTGATTTATTTATTTCTGAAATTCGACTTTTTTTTAAAGCGATAGACTTAAATATTTTAATATTCTTACTACTGCAAAAATTATAAAAATCTTTAATTGTGCACATATGTAAATTTGGTGTATTGTACCATTCATGAGGTAAATTTTCTGTTACAGGCATTGTGCCTTTAAACAATAATTGTAGTCTAACTCTCCAGTAACCAAAATTAGGTATAGTAACAATTACTTTTTTTCCTACTTTTAGTAATTCATTAATTACTAATTCAGGATTAAGAAAAGCTTGTAATGTTTGGCTTAAAATAACGTAATCAAAAGACGATTTAGGAAATTGTTTTAAATCGCTTTCAGCATTCCCCTCAATTACAGTTAATCCTTTTGATAAACAATTTTGAACTTTTTCTTTAGAGATTTCTAGTCCACGAATATCTTTAGTTTTGTTTTCTTGTAAAAATTTCATCAAGTCTCCATTGCCACAACCGACATCTAGAACTCTAGTATTTTCCTCTATCAAATTAGATATAATATTAAATTCTTCTTTCATTTATAACTTTGTAGGTTGAATTAATATAATCGCCAAGTGTCTTTAGGAAACTTGGAACATCGAGCAAAAATGAGTCATGCCCCTTATCAGATTCTATTTCTACAAATCCGACATCTGCACCAATAGAATTTAATGCTATAACTATTTCTCTATTCTCCGATGTTGGATACAACCAATCTGATGTAAATGATATTACAAAAAATTTTGTTTTAGTTTCTTTGAATGCATCAGATAAGTTTCCTTTGCACTGTTTGGATAAGTCAAAATAATCCATTGCACGAGTTATATATAAATAACTATTAGCATCAAATCTATCAACAAACACAGATCCTTGGTATCTAAGATAACTCTCAATTTGAAAATCTGCCTCAAATCCATATCTTAGGCTATCCCTATCTTGCAATTTTCTTCCAAATTTTTCCTGCAATCCTTTTTCAGAAAGATAAGTAATATGTGCTGCCATTCTTGCTACCGCTAACCCTTTGTCAGGATTTAATTTGTAATTACTATAAAATCCATTTTCCCACTTACTGTCAGCCATAATTGCCTGTCTTCCTAATTCATTAAACGCTATGTTTTGTGCCGAGTGACTAGATGTGCAAGCAATCGGTATTGCAAGTTTTGCTTTATCTGGAAAATTGGCAACAAATTGAAGTACTTGCATTCCACCCATTGAACCACCTACTACAGCAAAAAGTTTTTCAATTTCTAAATATTTAATTAGCTCATATTGAGCGTTAACCATGTCGTTAATAGTTATAATTGGAAAATCAGTTCCTATTTGTTTACCAGTGGACTCATTTATTGTGCTAGGTCCGTAAGATCCCATGCAGCCTCCAATAACGTTTGCACAAATCACAAAAAATTTATTTGTATCAATTGGTTTATTTTCTCCAACAACATAACTCCACCAACCATCTTTATTAGTTATTGGGTTTTTTCCAGAAACATATTGATCCCCAGTCAAAGCATGGAAAACTAATATTGCATTACTTTTTTCACTGTTTAATTCCCCATATGTCTCATATGCTACTGGAAAGTTATTAATTTCCTTACCACAATCCAATTTAAGGGGATTTGATATAATTATTTTTTTTGTATCAATATTCTTATTCATAATAATTTGTACTGATTGAATTGTGAGAAAAAAAACATTTTAGCGGTTTTTTTAAAGCGCTCGCAATTCAGTATAAATCAGCGCATGCAGCTTTTACTTCAAAGGAATTTATATGTCAAATATTGCTCAATTAATTATTGTTTTATCTAGTTAAAAGACTATTTATAGTGAAATATTTACTATGACATTGCTAAGATTTAAAAACATAAAATTACAGAGTTACAAACCAGGAAAATCCTTATTGGCTGGTAATAAAAATATTATTAAGTTATCTGCAAATGAATCTGCTTTAGGTGTCAGTAAAAATGTCGAAAAAATTGTTAAGTCTAAATTTGATATATCAAAATATCCAGACAGTAAATTTTCGGAATTAACACAAAAAATATCAAAGAAGTATGGTTGTGATAAATCCAAGATAATTTGTGGCTCTGGTTCTGACGAAGTAATTCAAATGCTTTGTCAATTGTTCCTAAGAGAAAATGATGAAGTTGTTGTTCCTCAGTACAGTTTCCTCATGTATAGGATATACTCCAAAATCGTTGGTGCAAATGTAAAATTAGCTAAAGAAATTAATTTTAAAGTTTCAGTTAAAGAAATTCTTAAAAAGACATCAAAAAAAACAAAAATTGTTTTTATTGCAAATCCAAATAATCCAACAGGCACTTATTTAACAAAAAACGAGCTATTAGACTTAAGGAGAAGATTAAATAAAAATATTTTATTGGTTGTTGATGATGCATATTTTGAATATATGAAGAATAAAGATTACAAATCTGGAATTGAGTTATTTAAAAACTCTAAAAATGTATTTATTTTAAGAACATTTTCAAAAATCTATGGTCTAGCTTCATTAAGGATAGGCTGGGGATACGGTGATAAATCTATAATTAAAGAATTATATAAAATTAAACCACCTTTTAACGTAAATAAATTTGCTCAAATTTGTGCTGTTGAATCACTTAAAGATGATAAATTTGTTAAAAAGTCAGTAATACATAATCTTAAATGGTGTAAAAAAATTAAAAATGAGATGTTAAAATATAATATTGGTACAAACAAAATATCTGGAAATTTCTTTTTGTTAGATTTCAAAAAAGCAAAATTTACCGCAGATACAACTTTAAAAAAATTACAGAAATATGGAATTATACTAAGAGAAATGAATTCATATGGCATAAAAAATTGTCTAAGACTTACAATTGGCAACACGAAAGAAAACCAAATATTCCTTAAAAGAATGAATGCTATTTTTAAAAATGTTTAATAATATTCTTATTATTGGTTGCGGATTAATAGGCTCATCAATATTAAAGGCTTCAATACAAAAAAAAATTTCTAAAAATTTTTTTGTATTTGAAAAGTCTAAAAAATATAGATCTATTATTAAAAAATTTAACAAAAAAATTAAATTTTTAAAAAGGTTAGATAAAAATTTAAATAAAATTGATCTTGTGATTTTAAGCACTCCCATGAGTGAATATCCTAAATTTTTTTCGTCATTAAATAAAAATCTCAATCATAATTCAATTATAACTGACGTTGGTTCAACAAAAAAAAATCTAATTTCTTTAAAAAAAAAAAAATTATCAAAAAACCTTGATTGGGTAATGAGTCATCCTATCTCAGGATCCGAAGTTAGTGGGCCCAAATATGGTAATGCTAATTTGTTTAAAAACAAGTGGTGCATAATAATAAAAGATAAAAATGTTCTAAAACAAAAAAAAGTAGAGAGATTTTGGAAATCTTTAGGATCTAAAATAATTATTATGAACCCCGATGATCATGATAAAATTTTTTCAGTCACTAGTCATCTACCTCACTTGATTGCTTACAACTTAATAAAAACTGCTCAGGATTTTCAGAAAAAAAAGAATAAAAATTTGATTAAATTTAGTGCAGGTGGATTAAGAGATTTCTCAAGAATTGCTGCTTCCAACGAAATAATGTGGAGAGACATATTTTTCGAGAATAAAACTAATATGATTGAAGCAATAAATCTTTTTATGAGAAATTTAAAAGATTTTAAGAAGAATATAAGTAAGAAAGAAAATTCAAAGATAATAAAAAAATTAATCGATTCGAAAGTAGTAAGAAAACAAATAATTTCTCAAAAACAAGATATTTCTAAACCTGATTTTGGTCGAGAGTAATTCAGATCCTTGTTACTTTTTTTACATCTAATTTCGCAGTTTCTTTAATTTGTTTTATCGTTTTTTTAATTGGCATTATGATCACTCTTTTTTTTGGACCATAAGCGTGGATAAGATCATTTGTATTGATGCATATAGCAACATGTCCTTTCCAAAAAATAATATCACCTTTTTTAAATTTTTTTTTGTATCCCGCACCTTTTTTTAATTTAACTTGATCAATCGTGTCTCTTGGAAAAAAATTATTATTAAATTTATAAAATATTTGCAATAGAGCTGAACAGTCAATTCCTTCGAATGTTTTTCCACCCCATTTATATTTACAATTTAGAAAACTTTTAAATATCTTTACAAAATCAGAATTTTTTTTTTGGATTGGAAATATGTCTTTTGATCTTAGCCATTTATCTTTTTTATACATAATGAAATTTTGATCCTTTTTTAAAATTTGTATTTTGCTCGTAAATGGTAAAAACTTTTTCGATTTCTTTTTTTTATTACCTAAATAAATTCTAGCTTTTAAAATTCTAACTTTGTGAGTTGGATTGAATTTTTCGTAGCTATCAATTTTTTTTATAAAGCCTGAATATTTGTCATATGAAGTCTTTATTTTAAAATAATTATTTTTTTTACTAATTATTTTAAAACTCTCACCGTAGATAAGTTGAGAGCTAACATTAGAGTTCTTCTTTGGTTCCTCTAATATATCGATAAAAGGCTCTTTTAAAAAAAAACTATTTTGCACCAATTTTAATTTTATTCCTTATAAACCATAAACAAATTAAGGATGGGATGACCATTAAAGTAGTAATTATAAAAAAAGTTCCCCAGTCTCCATTTAGCCAATCAACTAAAGCACCCGATGAAGAAGCAAGTGTCGTTCTTCCTGCAGTTCCAATTGAAGCTAGAAGTGCATACTGTGTAGCGGTATAAGTCCTATCCACTAAAAGAGAGATAAAGGCTACGAAAGCAACAGTTGCAAATGCTGCAGATATATCATCAGCGATAACCGCTAAAGCAAACAACCATTCAGATTTTCCTGACCACGCGAGAGCAGCAAATAATAAATTTGTTGCTGCCATAAATCCACCAGCAACAAACATTGTTTTTATTGTGCCAGCTCTCATAGCAAATATTCCACCTAATAATGTAAATACAACTGTCGTTATCCAGCCAAGAGTTTTAGAGTATATCGCTATTTCACCTTTTGAAAATCCTACCTCTTTATAAAAAACTATGGACATTCTTCCAAGAAAGGCTTCTCCAATTTTAAAAAGAAAGACAAAGCCAAGGATTCCAACTGCAATTGAGAAACCATTTTTTTTGAAGAAACTAATTATTGGACCTCCTATTGTACCAGTAATATAAGCAATAAATTTTGTTATTACATTATTTGATCCAAGTTTTGATTGTATTATTTCGTCTGTTTCTTTTTGTTTGTTTTGCCTATCTGTTGTTATAGGCTCGTGTATAAACATTAAACCTATATTCATCAGGATTACTACAACGCCAAGAACTAAAAAAGTAGTTTGCCAGTAATCTTCAATTCCAATGTTTTGAAAAAATTCGGCAGTAAACAATGCTATAACACCACCTAACTTATATCCGGTCCACCATCCAACTACAGCCATAGCAGCACCTGCTGCCATAGATTTTCCTTCATCAGCATTAATTTGTTCGATTCTCAACGCATCAACTGTAATATCTTGTGTAGCCGAAGCAATTGCTATAACTAATCCAACACTAATTAGTAACGCCAAATTTTCTGTAGGGTTAATAAAACTCCAAACAATTAAACTAAATAAAATTATAATTTGCATAAGGACAACCCAGCCTCGTCGATGCCCTAATCTTTTTGTTAAAAATGGAATTTGTATTCTATCAATTATTGGTGCCCACAAATAATTAAAGGCGTACACCCCAAATATTAAACCTGCCCATCCAATAGTTGATCTACTTAAACCTTCTTCTTTTAGCCAAAGGCTTAAACTGCTGGCAATTAAAACCCAAGGAAATCCGCTAATTGCACCAAGAAGTAATATTCTTAGCATTCGAATATCCTTATAAACTAAAATAGATTCTGACCAGGTTTGTTTTTTTTCAAACATTAATATTTTCTCCAAAAAGATGGAATAAATAATACTAGAATTGCAAATAATTCCAACCTTCCAAGTATCATTGCAGCACTAAGAACCCATTTAGAAAAATCAGACAGGCTTGAAAAACTTCCGTTTGGACCAATAATATCACCTAAACCTGGACCAACATTTGAAATTGACGTGGCAGCTGCTGAAATTGCAGTAATAAAATTTAATCCATCAAAAGATAAAAGCGCAGTCACAACAAAAAATATTAATATATAAAGAAATATAAAAGAAATAATTGAGTCCATAAATTTTTCATCCACATTATTATTTTGATATTTAATTTTGAAAATTCCTCGAGGGTAAATTATTTTTTTCAGCTGGTTTGATATGAATTGATACAAAATTTGAACTCTAAAAATCTTTATTCCGCAAGTTGTAGAGCCTGCACAGCCTCCAATGAACATTAAAATTATGAAGTATACTAGTGGAAATTGACCCCAATTACTAAAATTTTCTGTAGCATACCCTGTTCCAGTTAAAATAGAAATTATATTAAAGCTAACAGACAAAAAACTTATCTCAGTTAAGCTTTTATTTGTAATAGATAAATAAAAAAACATTAAAAGAATTGAAATAATAACCAAAATTATAAAAGTTTTTATTTGTGTGTCTTTGAAAAATATTTTCTTATCTCCAGCCAAGTATTTGATGTAACTAATAAAAGGTATACTTCCAAGAATAATAAATATTATTGCATTAATTTCTATTAACGAGCTGTTAAAATAACCTATAGATTCATTATAATTTGCAAAACCTCCAGTCGCTATTGTTGTCATAGCATGCACGATGCTATCAAAAAAACTCATCCCAAAAATAAAATAAAAAAAAGCACAAGTTAAAGTTAATAAGGAATATATAGACAATAATCTCAAAGAAACTTCTTTAGTTTTAGGAAAAATTTTTTCAGAAGTATCATTAGATGAAATATTGAAAAGTTGCATACCCCCTATATTCATTAAAGGCATTAAAGTGATTGCCATTACGATAATTCCAATACCACCAAACCACTGTAACATTCCTCTCCAAAGTAATATCGCTTTAGACGTTTCATTTAGATTCGTGATAATTGTAGATCCTGTTGTTGTAATACCAGACATGCTCTCAAAAAACGCATCTGTAAAACTCAAATCCGTGCTAGAAAAAATTAAAGGTAAAGAACCAAATATAGCAATACTTAACCACGAAAGTGCTGTGAGCAAAAAAGCTTGAGGTAAACTTATCTTTTTATCGTGATCATAATTAGAAATGAAAAATAAAAATCCAAAAACAATAGTAACAATCATTGATCCGATAAATCCTGCATCAATTTGATCAAATATTAATTGAACCAAAATAGGTACAATCATTGAAAGACCTAAAATAATTTGCAAAACCCCTAACGTAAAAAAGACAGTTTTATAATTGGACATTTTGAATGGACATTATTTTATGGTAAATAAATTTCAACTCTATATGAATTATTAAAAAGGCTGATATTAAGGATATTTAAGTAGTTGTGATAGACAAAACAAATTTTGACAAAACAAACGCATGGCCATTTGTTGAGGCTAAAAAGCTATTAAGAGAGAGAAAATCGAACATAGAGAAAAAAAATAAAATAGTTTTACAAACTGGTTATGGTCCTAGTGGTCTACCACATATAGGTACATTTGGAGAAGTTGCAAGGACGACAATGATTTTCAACGCTCTTGATCATTTAACAGATATTCCAAAGGAAATTATTACATTTTCTGATGATATGGACGGTCTTAGAAAAGTACCTGAAAATGTTCCAAATCAAGAAAAGCTCAAAAATAATCTTCACAAACCTTTAACGGATGTCCCTGATCCATTTGAAAAGTTTAGTAGTTTTGGAGAACATAATAATAATATGTTGAAACAATTTCTGGATAATTTTAAATTTAAATATTCATTTAAAAGTTCTACAGAACTCTACAAGTCTGGTTATTTTAATGACACCCTAAAATTAGTTCTACAAAATTATGAAAAAATTATGGAAATAATTCTTCCAACTTTAGGCAAAGAAAGACAGAAAACCTATTCCCCCTTTTTACCAATATGCCCAGAAACTGGAAAAGTTCTAGAAATACCTGTTTTAGAAATTGATTCTAAATCTTCTAAAATCATATTTGATAATAATGGATCAAAATTGGAAAAAAGTATTTTAGACGGGAACTGCAAATTACAATGGAAAGTTGATTGGGCAATGAGATGGTACGCTTTAGATGTTGATTTTGAAATGTATGGAAAGGATTTAATTGAGAGTGCAATTCTTTCAAACAAGATTATTAAAACATTAGGTAAATCTAACCCATCTGGTTTTGCGTATGAACTTTTTTTGGACGAGAAAGGTGAAAAAATATCTAAATCAAAAGGCAATGGAGTAACTATAGATGAATGGCTGAATTATGCATCTCCTCAAAGTCTATCTCTTTACATGTATCAAAATCCAAAAAGAGCAAAAAAATTGTACAGAGAAGTTGTTCCAAAAGCTGTTGATGAATATCTAGATTTTATAGAAAAAGGAAAAACTCAAAATGATTTACAGAAGTTGATGAATCCAGTTTGGCATGTACATAATGGATCAATGCCAGAGGAAAATACAATTATGACTTTTTCAATGCTTTTAAATTTAGTTGAAACTAGTAATGCAGACAGCAAACAATTACTTTGGAAATTTGTAAAAAAATACAAGTCAGAAATTGATGAAAATGATCATCCAATTTTTGACAATTTAATTGAATATGCAATAAAATATTTCAATGATGTTATAAAAACAAAAAAAATTTACAAAACTCCAAATGAAAAAGAGAAAGTTGCATTGAAAGCATTAATTAAGTCTTTAGATAATTGTAATGATAAAATGGCTCCTGAAGATATTCAGACAAATATTTTTACCGTAGGAAAAGAAAATGGTTATAAAGAAAATTTAAGAGAATGGTTTAAGCTTATCTATGAGGTTGTATTTGGTGACGAAAATGGACCCAGAATGGGCTTCTTCATTAGTTTTTTTGGAGTAAATGAAACCAAAGAATTGATAAGAAAAAAGGTTGAAAATGTTTAATCTTATAAGACCTTTTATATTTAAATTTAGCCCTGAAGTTGCACACTCGCTAGCAATAAAGGCTTTAAAGTTAAATCAGATACCAGCTATAGATAAAACAACCAGAATTACTATCCAAACTAAATTTTTAAACAAAACCTTAAATTCTCCTCTAGGTGTTGCTGCTGGATTTGATAAAAATGCAGAAGTTTACAATCCTCTATACAAACTAGGATTTGGTTTTGTTGAGGTAGGTACAATTACACCTAAGCCACAAATAGGAAATCCGAAGCCAAGAGTGTTCAGATTGGAGGAGGATGAGGCTTTAATTAATAGACTTGGATTTAACAATATTGGATCAGAAGAAAGTAAAAAAAATATTGAAAATAATTCACCTAATGGATTACTTGGTATTAATATAGGACCTAATAAAGATACTGAAAACAGAGTTGAAGATTATTTAATTTGTTTCAGAAAATTTCATAATTTAGCAGACTATATTACAATTAATATCTCTTCTCCTAACACAGAAAATTTAAGAAACTTTCACAAAAATGAAGAGTTAGATAATCTTTTAAAATGCATAAATGAAGAAAAGAAAAATTCAAATTCAAATGTGCCAATAGCAGTCAAAGTATCTCCTGATATTGATGAAAAAAGTATTGATGAAATCTCAGAACTTTTTTTAAAATATAATGTTAAAATAGTTATAGTTTCAAATACGACAGATAGAAATAGAGAAAATATATCTAATATAAATAAATTAGAGAAAGGCGGTTTGTCTGGAAAACCACTTGAAAATATCTCTAATGAATTGATTAATAAATTTTTTAAATTAGTTGGAAAAAAAATCTTAATAATTGGAGTTGGAGGTGTTGACTCTGCCGATGGCGTTTTTAATAAAATTGTAAGCGGTGCAACTCTTGTGCAATTGTATACAGGTATGGTTTATAAAGGACCAACTATTGCTTCAAAGATTAATAAAGATCTCGACGAAATTGTAAAAAGAGAAGGTTTTAAAAATATTTCTGAAGCTATTGGAACAAAAAATTAATCTTGACTGGTATTCTTTAAGACCATATACATCTTGAAAATTTATGTCTAAAAAATGCGAACTTACTGGTAAAATCCCTCTAAAGGGCCATAATGTTAGTCACGCTAACAATAAAACTAAGAGAAGATTTCTTCCAAATTTAAAGAAAGTAAAATTTAAAAGTGAACTTTTAAAAAAATCTATGAGATTAACAGTTTCAAATGCAGGTGTTAGATCTGTAGATAAAAAAGGTAGCTTTGATAATTTCTTAAAATCTGCAAAATCAAGAGATTTATCGTTAAGATTAAAAAAGCTTAAAAAATCAATAATCGCAAAAACAGCATAATGAATAAAGTTTTCCTTACTCTCTCATTTTTAATGGGATTGGTTGTGCTAGCATCTAATTATTTAGTTCAATTTCCTATAAAATATTACGGTTTAGAGGAAATTTTAACTTACGGTGCTTTTAGTTATCCAATTGCATTTTTAATTACAGATTTAGCCAACAGATCCTTTGGGAAATTAGTAGCTAGAAAAATTGTCTATATAGGCTTCACAATTGGAATTTTGTTTACTTTAATATTTTCAACTAATTTTACTGATCTTATTTCTATAAGAATAGCAATTGGCTCAGGAACAGCTTTTATAATTGCTCAGCTTTTAGATGTTCAGATATTTGATCAATTAAGACAAAAAAGGTGGTTTATAGCACCTTTAATATCTTCTTTGATAGGTTCAACTGTTGATACTTTTTTATTTTTCTCAATATCATTCTATGGAACGGGAATTCCTTGGGTAACTTTATCGTTAGGAGATCTTGCGGTAAAAATATTTGTAGCTCTTATAATGTTGATACCTTTTAGATTATTACTCGGCACACTAAAAGCAGCATAACTAAATTTTAGGTTCTTGTTGGGTCATGCAATGTATTGCACCAAATCCCCATATCAATTTGCTACAGTCAACTGTTTCGATTTTTCTATTTCTAAAGTAATTTTTGAAAATTTTAATTGCAATATTGTCTTCTTTTACTTTGAATATTGGAAGAATTATTTTTTTATTACAAATATAAAAATTCATATAACTTGCAGGAACTCTTGTATTCTCAATATAAGTTGGTGAAGGCATAGGAACTTTTATAATTTTGAATTTCTTTCCTTTCTCACATTTACTTTCTTTCAATATATTTAAATTCTTATTTAAGTTTTTGTAATTTATATCTTTTTTATTATTTTCAACCGCAGTCATAATCGTATTTCTTGAAACAAATCTTGATATGTCATCAACATGTCCATGCGTGTCATCGCCAGCAATTCCTTTTTTAAGCCATATAAAGTTTTTTATATTTAAGTATTTATTAAACATTTTTTCGTAGTCTTTTTTTTTAAAATTTTTATTTCTTTCTTGAATTTTGCTTAACAAACATTCTTCAGTTAATAAAATTGTACCTGAGCCATTTACATCAAATGCCCCTCCTTCCATGATTATTTTTCTAATTCTGCCTTTTTTTTTGATTATTGGATCAATCTTTTTAAAATTAGCAATTTTACTAATACTATTATTGATTTTATTGTCATTTTTATAATTTTTATACTTTGACCATCCGTTAAAACCAAAATTTAGTATTACTTTTTTCTTTTCGACCTTGTTTGTTATAAATATGGGTCCAGAATCTCTTAACCATATTCTATCAGTTTTAATATAGTGGAAGTTGATATTTTTGATTTTATTAAGTTTTATTAATTTTTTTATATTTTTTATATTTTTGCTAACGATTAAGTTAATTTTTTGATTTTTTGAAATTTTTTTTATAATCTTTAAAATTACTTCAGGAATAAATTGATATAATCCAGGCCAATCTTTTTTATTATAAGGCCAAGCAATCCAAACTGAATTTTGAGGCTCCCATTCAGCCGGCATTCTAAATCCATTAAAGTTTTCATTCATCTGTAGGATTTTTTAGTATGCCTTTATAAAAATCGATTCTTCTATCTCTTAAAAAAGGCCAATGCTCTCTAGCTGAATCAATTTTTTTATAGTTTATTTCACGAATTAAAATTTCTTCTTTTTTATTCCCAAGTTTTCCAATTATTTGCCCACTAGGATCTATGATCATTGAGTTTCCCCAGAATTCTATTTTCTTCTTACCTTTTTTTTCTGTTCCAACTCTATTTATAGCAACCACATAAGTACCATTTGCGATTGCGTGAGATTTTTGCATTGTTATCCAAGAGTCTAGTTGAGATTTTCCAAATTTTTTTTTCTCTTTAGGATGCCATCCAATAGCAGTAGGGTAAAAAATTATTTGTGCACCTTTAAGTGCAGTCAATCTTGCAGCTTCCGGAAACCATTGATCCCAACAAATTAAAGGTCCAATTTTACCAAATTTTGTTTTAACAGATTTAAAACCTAAATCTCCAGGAGTAAAATAAAATTTTTCATAATAACCAGGATCATCTGGTATATGCATTTTTCTATATTTAGATAAAATTTTACCTTTCTCGCTAATAACGATACTAGTATTATGATAGAAGCCATGTGTTTTTTTTTCAAATAATGAAATCATTAATACTATTTGTAAATCTTTGGCTAATTCACAAAATATTTTTGTAGTTCTGCCAGGTATTTTTTCCGATAACTTAAAGTTGGAATGACTTTCTGTTTGACAAAAATAATTTGATAAAAATAGTTCTGGTACACAAATTATTTTAGCTTTTTTTGATGCTGCTTTTTTTATATTTTTAATAGCTGAATTTATATTTTTTTGAACATTATCTGAAATTTTACTTTGAATAATTCCAATTTTTACTTTTTTGATCATCTATCAAAATATTTTGGAAAAGTTTTTTCTGTCTCTATTTTTCCATTCTCCAGTATGATAGGCGTCACTTGCTATTAATGGTAAAACACTGGTAGCTTCAGCAAATACCATTTGTTCTTTGGTAGTATCAACCTTACCCCATGAACTTGCTTCTTTTAATGTCGAACTACTGCAAGCCCCATCTCTTGAGTCAGCAACAGTAATTTGTATTGCGTATTTGTGCATATCTACATTTTTTCCCAACAGTTCAGCACAAATTACCGTATCTTGTATAAAGTTTTTAGGAACTCCACCACCAATCATGAATAATCCCGACCCTTTAGATTTAATTTTAATCTCTGTTAATTCTCTAAATTCTCTAATTGAGTCTATTGTAATATGATTTTTTGGATTTCTTTCTTGATGCATGACTAATCCAAAACCTGCACTTGAGTCTGTAAATGCGGGACAGAATATAGGTACATCGTTATCAAAAGCTGTTTCAATTAAAGAACCTTTCTTTTTAGAATTAGTTTTTAGATATTTACCAATCTCTTTAATAAATTCTCTCGATGTGTAAGACTTCGGCTCAAGTTTATCTGCTATTTCTCCTATTGTTTTATCACAAACCTGGAGCTCCTCTTCATCGATGTAAGTATCATAAATCCTATCTATATAATTGTCTCTAAGTTCATTATCATTTTGATATTGTGATCCCTGGTAATGTTTAAATCCAAGCGCTTCAAAAAAATCCATATCTATTATAGATGCTCCAGTTGCTACAATTGCATCTACCATGTTGTATTTAACCATATCTCTATAAATATGCATACATCCAGCGGCAGAAGTAGACCCTGCAAGAGTTAAGAATATTGTACAATCTTTATCTTTAAGCATTTCATTATATATCTTGGATGCATTAGCAGTTTCTCTTGAAACAAAAGACATTTTTTCCATAGAAGATATAATTTTTCTAGAGTCAAAAGATGTAATATCAATATGCTCAACTTCTTTACTTAAAAAGTCTTTTTTTCTGTTATGATTAAGATTTTTTGTATCTGACATTATGCAACAAGAAACTCTTTATTTGTTTCTTTGTCATACATCGTCATTATTGGATCATCACATACTTCGTAAATACTATCAGAATAATATCCATTAAATTGAGTTCTAAATGTCAATCCGTATGCTCCTAATTGACCTAATTCAATGTAATCACCTTCTTTAATATTATTAGGTAGAATAAAAGGTCCCTTCATATAATCCATGCTATCACATGTTGGTCCATAAAAATCAAATGAAGTCAATTTTTTTGATATAATTCTTCCACTTGTAATTATCCTTGATGGATAAACTATATTAGGCACACCTGCATCAAATAAAGTTCCGTATGTTCCATCATTGATATATAGCTTTTGTTTTTTTCTTAAGTTTACTCTCACAATTGTCGAACCACTTTCTGCAACAATTGCTCGACCTGGCTCACATATAATTTCTGGTTTTTTTTCTAATTTTAATTTATTTAATGAATTTTTTATTTCCTCAAAATAAGAGTCTAATGATTGAGGAACTAAGTCAGGATAGATTGTTGGAAATCCTCCACCTATATTTATAACATCTGGAACTATTTTTGTTTTTTTTATTATATATTTAATTTCATTAATCCCTTTTGAATAGGATATTGGATGCATACATTGCGAACCCACATGAAAACTTAATCCTATTTTTTTTGCATACTGTTTTGTTAATCTATAAAGCCCTATTGCTTCAGAAGTTTGTGCGCCAAATTTTTTAGATAAATCTATTTCTGCGTGTTCATTAGAAACTGCAACTCTCACAAATAACTCTAAATCCTTAGCTTGATTAGTACTATTAAGAATTTTTATTAATTCATCTTTTGTATCTATTGAAAAAGTCTTAATATTATATTTGAAATATGCTTCGTTTATACTTTCCTTGCTTTTTACAGTATGCATGTAGGAGCATTTTGCATCTGGGCTAACACTTCTAATTGCCTCAACTTCTTTAATTGAAGCGATATCAAAATCATTAATTCCACTTTCCACGATAGTTTTTAATACTAATGGATGCGGGTTAGTTTTAACTGCATATAGGATTTTACCAGGAAATTTATTCTGAAAAAATTTAGAAGCTATGTTTATAGAATCTCTTCTAATACAATAAACAGGTTCTGTTGGTTTCAGTTGATTTACCAATTTATCAACTGATTTAAATTTTTGCATTTAAAGCTCCAAAAAAAATTTAACAAAAAAAACCGGCATAACTGCTATGCAAGTTTATATAAAACGAGCATTTATGCTGAAAATGAGCCAATGTAAAGTAAAAATGTACCCTTGAAATAATTTAGAATGTTTCCATATAAGGTCCATGCCAGAAGCAGAAGTATTAAAAAAAATAACAGAATTTGAGGACAAATCTCTACTTATAGTAGATGATGATAACCCTTTTAGAGAAAGACTAGCTCGAGCAATGGAGAAAAAGGGCTTTTCTGTTTCACAAGCAGAGGGTGTAAAAATTGGAATTGAGTCTGTGAAATCAAAAAAACCTGCTTTCGCAGTTGTCGATTTGAGACTAAATGATGGAAACGGACTAGAAGTTGTAAAAGAAATCCAGAAAAATAACTCAGAGAGTAGAATAGTGATGCTTACTGGTTATGGAAATATACCAACTGCAGTTGCAGCCATTAAAGAGGGTGCAATTGATTATCTAGCCAAACCAGCAGATGCAGATGACGTAGAAAAAGCACTTTTAGCTGATCCAAATAAAAAAGCTGCTCCACCAGAAAATCCAATGTCCGCTGATAGAGTAAAATGGGAACATATTCACAGAGTCTTTGAGCTATGTAACAGAAATGTATCTGAAACTGCAAGAAGACTTAAAATGCATCGAAGAACACTTCAAAGAATTCTATCAAAAAGATCTCCAAGATAATTCTAAATATATTTTCTAAGTTTAATAATTTTATTAACTAAAACTGTTAGTAATAATATCTTAAATAATTCAGCATAAAGAAATGGGTAAACACCAAATTCTAATATTGGTTTATCCCAACCGATTAAATTTCCAAGCCACAAAATACCCAAAATATATATTACTGATGTTGCAATTATAATTTTTAAAAAATTTAATATATGGTTTTTATCGTATGTAAATATGCCTGCTATCAGACATGCAAATATAAAACCTATTAAATATCCCATTGTGGGACCAATAAAATAAGCTAATCCTATTCCTTTCTCTGGTGAGTTAGAAAATACCGGCAATCCCATAATTCCTTCTATCAAATAAAAAACTACCGAAAGTACTCCAACTTTATATCCAAAGGAAATTCCTAAAAACAAAACTATAAATGTTTGCATAGTCATAGGAACCGGATAAAAAGGTATTTTAATTTTTGCAGATATTGTCAATAAAATAGAACCTATTAATGCAAATATTATGATTTTAATTATTTTATTATTAGAAATTGAATTTACTAATTCCATTAGCTTTAAATTACTATTTTAATAAAGTTTAATCCACTAATATTTATTAACAGGATGTTTTATTCTTACTATAATACGTCAATTTATTATAAATTAAATTATGGGTAAAATTAAAAAAACAGATCATTTCTATCTTATTGATGGGTCCGGATACATATTTAGAGCCTATTATGCATTACCACCATTAACACGAAAAAGCGATGGTTTGCCAGTAGGAGCAGTAAGTGGATTTTGTAACATGCTGTTTAAATTATTAGAGGACTCTAAATCTAGCGAAAATTTAGAAAAACCAACTCATTTTGCAGTAATCTTTGACTCTGCAAGAAAGAATTTTCGAAACGAAATATATTCAGATTATAAAGGAAATAGGTCTGATGCTCCCGATGATCTAATTCCACAATTCGATTATATTAGAAAGTCAGTATTAGCATTCAATTTACCCTCTATAGAAATGTTAAATTACGAGGCTGATGATTTGATAGCCACCTATGTAGAGCAAATATTAGACGAAGGTGCCAAGGTTACAATTGTATCATCTGACAAAGATTTAATGCAACTTTTCAAAAAAAAGGTTCGTATATACGATCCAATGAAGAATAAATTTATAACTAATGACGATGTAATCAATAAATTTGGGGTTGGTCCGGATAAAGTAATTGATGTTCAATCACTAGCAGGGGATAGTACAGACAATGTACCTGGCGTTCCAGGTATTGGTGTAAAAACAGCAGCAGAATTAATTAAGGAATATGGAAATTTAGAAAACCTCCTTAAAAACGCAAATAAAATAAAACAGAATAAAAGAAGAGAAACACTTTTAGAAAATAAAGATAAGGCTCTGGTAAGTAAAAAATTGGTCACATTAAAAAATGATGTTCCGGTGAAAGACAAATTAACTGACTTTGTTCTAAAAAAAGTAGACGTAGACAAGTTATACAATTTTTTGAGAGAAATGGAATTTAATAGGTTATTGAGTTCGGCAATTTCGACGTATGGTCAATCCAAATTTAGTGATGAGATAGAAGTCAAAAAAGAAACATCTAAAATATCAAAAGATAAATACGTTTTGATAAAAAATTTATCTGAAATAAAATATTGGATGCAAGAAGCTGAAGAAGCTGGTGAATTTTCCATTGATACTGAAACAGATTCTATTGACCCGCATCAGGCAAATTTAGTTGGTATCTCAATTTCTAGCAAAATAGGTAAAGCTTGTTACATTCCAACAGGTCATATTGATAAAAATAATCTAAATGAAAAAGATGTTTTAAGAATTTTAAAACCATATTTAGAGGATAAAAGTTTAAAAAAAATTGGGCAAAATATTAAATTCGATTACATAATATTTCGTAAAAGGGACATAGATATTCAAAGCATGGAAGATACAATGTTGATGTCATACGTTTTAGATGCTGGGAAAAATAGACATAATATGGATACCCTTTCAGATATTCATCTTGGTCACAAAACAATTAAATATAAAGATCTCGTTGGATCCGGAAAAAAAGAAATTAAATTCAGTCAAGTAGAGATAAATATAGCAAAAGATTATGCGGCAGAAGATGCTGATATAACTTACCGTTTATATAAAATATTTCTGAAATCGCTTAAATCAGAAAAATTACTGAATATTTATGAAATTTTTGAAAAACCTTTAATTAAAATTTTAGCATCAATGGAAATCAATGGCATAAAATTAGATAATAATTTTCTTAAAAAATTATCTGTTAAGTTTGAAAAAAAACTTCAAGATTTAGAAAAACAAATTTTTAAAATCTCAAAAAAAAAATTTAATATTGCATCAACTAAGCAGTTGGGTGAAATAATGTATAATGACCTCAAAATTGCATCCCTAAAAAAGACAAAAAAAGGGAGTTTTGCAACTGGTGCAGCAGTTCTAGAGGATTTAGCTTACAAAGGGAATGAATTTCCTAAATTAGTTTTAGAGTGGAGGCAATCTAGTAAATTGAAAAATACATATTCAGACTCTTTGCCAGAGCATTTAAATCCCAATACAAAAAGAGTGCATACATCTTTTCTGTTAGCCGCAACTACAACAGGTAGACTTGCATCTAGCGATCCAAATTTACAAAATATTCCAATTAAAACTGAGGAAGGCAAAGATATTCGTAAGGCCTTCATATCAGAAAAAAATAAAAAACTTATATCAGCAGACTATAATCAGATCGAAATGAGAATTTTGGCAGATCTAGCTGATGTAAAGGAACTAAAAAAAGCTTTCAAAAATAACGAGGATATTCACTCACTAACTGCTAGCCAGGTTTTTGGTGCAGACATAAAAAAAATTGATGCTGATATGAGGAGAAAAGCTAAAGCTATTAATTTTGGAATAATATATGGAATATCTCAATACGGTTTGGCCAAACAAATTGGTGTATCAAACAATGAAGCCGAAGAATTTCTAAATTCATATTTTATTAAATTCCCAGAAATTAAAGAATACATGAATAACACAATTAAATTCTGTAGAAAAAGTGGATATGTAAGAAATATTTTTGGTCGAAAAACTCATATTCCTGGAATCAATGACAAAAATTTTAATGTTAGAAATTTTCAAGAAAGGGCAGCTATAAATGCACCTATTCAAGGATCTGCATCAGAAATTATGCGACTTGCTATGATTAGAATCAATGATGAGCTTGATAATAAAAAAACTGATGAATTTAATATGTTGCTTCAAATTCATGATGAATTGATTTTTGAGGTAAGTGATAATGGTTCTAAATCTGTTTCGAAGAAGATCAAAGATATTATGACAAGTGTGAAAGATAGTGAATTACATTCTTTTTCAATACCATTATCCGTAGATATAAATATAGGTGATAATTGGGGAGAGCTTCATTAATAAACATTTAATTGCCCAATTTTAAACATTTTAGTATTTTTATAATTGAACATGAAACAAACAATTGCCCTAGTTGATGATGATAGAAATATATTAACTAGTTTAAGCATAGCTCTAGAGAAAGAAGGTTTTAGTATTCAAACCTATTTAGATGGAGAAAGTGCCTTAATAGGTTTATCAAGAAATCCCCCAGACCTTGCAGTCATTGATATTAAAATGCCGAGAATGGATGGAGAAGAATTGTTAAAAAAATTGAGAAAAAAAACATCTATGCCTGTTATATTTTTAACCTCAAAAGATGAAGAGGTGGATGAGCTTCTAGGATTAAAACTGGGGGCTGATGATTTTGTAAAAAAATCTGGTGGCTTTTCAACTAAAGTTCTTATTGAAAGAATTCGTGTCCAACTTAGAAAAAAAGATAATAATTTAGAGGATAATAGAAATATAATTTCACATGGAAAATTAAAACTTGACCCTTCACAGCTAGAGTGTGAATGGGATGGCAAGCAATTACCAGATAAATTAACAACAACAGAATTCTTAATTGTAAAGGAATTAGCAAAAAGACCTGGAATTATTAAAGAAAGATCTCAATTAATGGATGTTGCTTATAGAGAAGACACAGATATTGAAGATAGAACAATAGACAGTCACGTAAAAAGGATTAGAAAAAAGTTTAAAAAAGTAGATAATAACTTTTCAGCGATAGAAACCAGATATGGTAGTGGTTATCGTTGGAATGTTAAATAATGGCTACTTCAAAATCTAATAATCAATCTATTTTAAAAAAATTCTTAGCTATCAACTTTATTGTTTTTTTAGTGATAGGTGTATTAACTTTATTTTACCTTAATACGGTAAAACCTACACTCATTAAAAATAAAACTGCTTCGCATATAAAAATTATTGATAATACAACAGAAAATATTGATCGTTTAAAAATAAATTTCTCAACTGAAGATATTAGAGAGTTTCTGTTTTCCACTAAATTTTTATTTCAAAGCATAGATAGAGTACAGATATTTGATAGTGAATTTAATCTATTAGGAGATACAGATACACTAGACTTAGATCCAAATGCTTTCTCACAAAGTCTAAACATAATTGAAATGAGTGACTTAAATAATCAAAGTATTCAAAATAAGAATTTGAAAGAGAGTAATAAAAGCTTTGAAAGTAAAGAAATATTTGAAGATTTAAAAAAGTATTCATATTCATCAGATTATGGAAAACCATTAACTTATTCTAAAGAAAGCTATGATCAATTTTTATTAGTAACTGTTAAAAATGTAGTTAGTGAAAACAAAACAATAGGCTATTTAGCTATTACTGAAAATGCCAATGAAATAAAAGTAGCAATAGA
Source organism: uncultured Pelagibacteraceae bacterium (assembly GCA_902594705.1). GTDB lineage: Bacteria > Pseudomonadota > Alphaproteobacteria > Pelagibacterales > Pelagibacteraceae > Pelagibacter. The sequence continues at coordinate 234,371 of CACJNI010000001.1, read as the reverse complement.
TGAAAGAAGAAATTTTATAATTAGAACTGCTTTGTTTGTCGCATTAGTAATTTTAATTTTTTCATATGTATTAAATAGATACTTCTTAAAACCAATTAAAAATTTGGTTCAATATACAAATATTATAAAAAACAAAAGTAAAGAAAAGACCAATATTGGAAATATAAAAAAAAGAAATGACGAATTAGGAAAATTATCAAATTCTCTTGATGAAATGACTGATGAATTAAATAAAAGAATTACTACAGCAGAAAATTATTCAACAGACCTTTTGCATGAAATCAGAAATCCTTTGGCATCTCTAAAAAGTGCCTCTGAGATAATTTCTGAAACAAATGATAAATCTCAAAGAAACAAATTAATTAATATAGTATCACATGACGTAGAGAGGATTGAAAGATTAATAACTGATTACTCTCAAATGCTAAGGGATGAGGCTGCAATTTCCTCTGAGAAAATGCAAAAATTAAATTTAAAGGAGATTGCTCAATCTGTTGTTGATGATTTTAATAGTATATATGAAACAAAAAAATCGATCGGAATTAAATTGAAATCTAATGGAATTAAAAATTATAGTATCTTAGGAATAGAAAATAGAATTGAACAAATTATTGCAAACTTATTAGAAAACTCAATTTCTTTTAGTGAAAGTAATCAAGAAATTACCGTTGAAATATTAAAAGATAAGAATGACAAAATTAAATTAGTTGTAGTTGATCAGGGATCTGGATTTAGTGAAAAGGATACAAATAAGATATTTAATAGATTTTATAGTAATAGACCTGAAAACTTTGGAGAACATTCGGGTTTGGGATTAAATATTGTCAAAAATTTAGTTGAAATTCATGGTGGCAAAATCAACGCATCTAATAATAAAGATAAAGGGGCAAGAATTGAAATAATTTTCCCAGAAGCATAAATCTTTGTTGATATATTAAGTGAAATTGTTAAAAGCCTCTTTCTATGGAAGATTTTAAAGTAAAAGATATATCTCAAGCGGAATTTGGAAGAAAAGAAATTTCACTGGCTGAAACTGAAATGCCAGGATTAATGGCTCTTAGAGAAGAATATAAGGGTAAGAAACCTTTAGATGGAGCTAGGATTGTTGGTTGTTTACACATGACAATACAAACAGCTGTCTTGATAGAAACTTTAGTTGAGTTAGGAGCCGAAGTAAGATGGTCCTCATGTAATATTTTTTCGACACAAGACCATGCAGCAGCAGCAATTGCAAAAGCTGGCATTCCTGTATTTGCTTGGAAAGGCGAAACAGAAGAAGAATATTGGTGGTGTGTAAAGCAAACTATCGAAGGAAAAGATGGCTGGAAACCAAATATGATACTTGATGATGGTGGCGATCTTACAGCATTGATGCACAAAGATTATAAAGAATTATTAAATGATGTTAAAGGTTTATCAGAAGAGACAACTACAGGAGTTTTAGCATTAAAAAAAATGGAAAGTGAAGGCAATTTACTTGTCCCAGCAATAAATGTTAATGACTCAGTAACAAAATCTAAGTTCGATAATTTATATGGTTGCAGAGAAAGTTTAGTTGATGGAATTAAAAGAGCTACTGACGTGATGATGTCAGGTAAGGTAGCTATTGTAGCTGGATTTGGAGATGTTGGAAAGGGAAGCGCTGCTTCTCTTCGTCAAAGCGGTGCAAGAGTTATGGTTACAGAAACAGATCCAATTTGTGCTCTCCAAGCTGCAATGGAAGGTTATGAAGTAGTTTTAATGGATGAGATGATAAAAGAAGCCGACATTGTTGTTACGGCAACAGGAAATAAAGATATTGTCACAGCTGACCATATGAGAGAGATGAAAGATAGAGCAATTCTATGCAATATTGGTCACTTTGATAATGAGATACAAGTAGATGCTCTTAAAAATTATAAATGGGATGAAATAAAACCACAAGTTCACGAAATTACATTGCCGGATGGAAAAAGAATTATTTTATTAGCAGAAGGTAGATTGGTTAATCTTGGATGTGCAACAGGACATCCAAGTTTTGTAATGAGTGCTTCTTTTACAAATCAAGTAACAGCTCAGATAGAATTATGGAATAACTCAGATAAATATGAGAAAAAAGTATATGTTTTACCCAAACATTTAGACGAGAAAGTAGCCAGACTTCATTTAGAAAAAGTTGGAGCTAAATTAACCAAATTATCAGATGATCAAGCAAAATATATAAGTGTAACACCAGAAGGACCTTATAAACCAGATGCCTATCGCTACTAAAAGTAGCAAAATAGATATTTCAAAAGAAATTATCACAAAAAAAATTGCTGAAAAAATTGCAAGTAAAGTTAGCAAAAATACAACTTTACTTTTTTATGGAAACATCGGAGTAGGTAAGACTACATTTATTAGGCATCTAATCAATTATCTTCAAACAAAAAATGGTTTAGAAAAAACAGAAATACCTAGTCCAACTTTTAATATTATAAATGAATATGATATTAATTCTTTGATTGTTAGACATTTTGATCTTTACAGAATTAAAGATAAAAAAGAATTAAATAACTTAGGAATTAATGAAAACTCAGAAGATTATGCTAGATTAATTGAATGGCCTGAAATCTTGGGTCAAAATATAGAAAGTACTTTTACATTAAAATTTGAATATGATGAAAAGCTTGAAAATAGGTACTTAATTATATCTAATAATATTGATTTTAATTTTAATGAATTTGAAAAAATTTAAAAAACTATCAGGAGATGCATCTTTTAGACAATTTTATAGAACAAATAATTCAGTAATAGTTTATAGCAAAATTCAAAAGCGATCAAACCTATTAAATTATGATGCAGTTAACAAAATATTGATTAAAAATAAAATATTAGCACCAGGTTTAATTAGTCAAAATTATAAAAAAAATTTTATAGAAATTGAGGATTTCGGCAATAAAAACATGTTGGATAAAATTAAATCCTCAAAAACTAAATTAAATGAATACAAAAGAATAATAAAAATTTTATATCAAATTCAAAAAATTAAAAATTTTAAAACTCAAAATTTTCTTAAAAAAAAGTTTAATTTATCAAACTATTCAAAAGCTAAAATACTTAAAGAGTCATACCTTTTTTTGGATTGGTACTTAGCAACAAATAAATTAATTATTCAAAGAGGATATTTAAAAAATAATCTCAAAAAAATAATAGATAATTTGTATTTAAATTTAAAAATCAAACACAAAGTGTTTGTACATAGAGATTTTCACGTTTCAAACATGATGTTTTATAAAAATAAAATCGCTTTAATAGATAGTCAAGATGCTGTCTTGGGTAATCCAGCATATGATTTGGCTTCACTTATAGATGATGTAAGAATTAAAACTTCAAATAGTTTTAAGTCAAATATTTTAAAACTATTTCTTAGTAAATTTAAGTATAAAAATGAATCTCAATTTATTAATGATTTTGAAATTTTATCTGTTTTAAGAAATCTAAAAATAATTGGTATATTCACAAGACTTGCAAAAAGAGATAAAAAAAGAAAATATCTAAAATTAATACCTTATGCGTGGAAATTAATTGATAATCGTATTAAAAATAATCCAAATTTCCATGATTTAAAAAATTTTCTACAAAAAAACCCAAGAATAAAAAAAATATGAAAATTAAAACAGCAATAATTTTATGTGCAGGATTTGGAAAAAGATTAATGCCATTAACTGAGAAAACACCAAAACCACTCTTAAAAATTAATGAGATTAGCTTATTAGAAAATACTATAAACTTGATAAAACTATTAGAAATAAAATCTTTAAAAATTAATACTTTCTATTTAAGTGATAAAATAAAAGATTTCATTTTTTCAAATAATTTTGGTTTAGAAATTCAAATCATAGAAGATGGTAAGGAAATATTAGATACAGGAGGCGGTCTTTTAAATGTAGTAAATAATTCAGTTGAAACAGATTTTATAGTTTTTAATCCTGATACAATTTGGAACGCTGAATATGCAAATGAAATTAAGAAGATGGAAAATATATATTTTAAAAATAACGTAGAAAATATTTTAATGGTTGTAAAAAAAGATTTAAGTTTTGATAAAAGATTTAAAGGCGATTTTTCTATGGATGGCAATAATTTAAAAAAGAAAAATAATCAAAATTATATTTATACAGGGTGTCAAATTATAAATAAAAATATATTTAAAAATTTATCGAAAAAAATATTCTCGATGAATGAGATTTGGGACAACTACATTGAAAAGGAAAATTTGTATGGTTTCGAAAGTAATATTGAATTTCTACATTTGACAGATAAAGAGATTTACGAAAAACTTTTGCAAAAAGGTTAGAATTTAATTAAATCACTAGATCTACTTTGATCAAGGTATTTAGCTTCTTTTATATTCTTTTTTTCAAATTTCAAAAGTAGAGGATTTCCGGTTGGTATTTCAAGTTTAGAAATTTCATTGTCATCAATTTTAAATAAATATTTTAAAAGTGATCTAATAGAATTTCCATGAGCAGATATAATTGTGTTATCGTGTAAATTTTTTTCTATGTTTTCAATAAAATAGGGCACAACTCTATCATAAGTATCTTTTAAGGACTCTGTATCTGGAATTAAGTTACGAGGTATATCATTATAAATACTTATATTTTTTGGATGATATGGACTATTTTTATTCAATGGTTTTGGAGGATTATCCCAAGACCTTCTGAATTTGTGAACTTCTTCTTCTCCTAATTTTTTTTTCATTTCATCTTTATTTAATCCTGTAAGTGACCCGTAGTGCCTTTCATTTAATTGCCAGGCCTTGATTATATTATTTGGTTTAACTCTGATTGTATTTAAAATGAGTTTTAAAGTATCAATCGATCTCAGTTGATATGAAGTATAAAAATGTTTTATTTCTAAATTTAATTTTTTTATAAACTCACCAGCTTTACAGGCTTCTAATTTACCTTGTGGTGTAAGCTCAACGTCGACCCATCCTGTAAATTTATTTTCTAAATTCCATTCGCTTTGACCATGTCTAACAAGTATTAAGTGACTCATTTGTGAAAATTTAATATAGATTAACTATGAATTACTTAAAGCAGTTTTTTTATCTGTCTAACATAGTTTTATTTATTTTTTACTTATATCCTGGTAGTATTTTTGGATGTTTTATTTATAGTGATTGTAAAATTCAACCACAATTAACAAAAGATTTTTTAGTATCTTCAAATCATGTTTATGTTTTCTTTATTATATCAATTTTAGGATTAATTGCTTTTAAACATAAATTAAAAAATATATTTATTTATCTTATTTGTATTTCTATCATTTTAGAAATTCTGCACTTAATTATTCCAGAAAGAGGATTTGAATTAGGTGATTTGTTTGGTAATATGATAGGTGTATTTATATCATTTTTAGTTTTTAAAATAATTTATAAAGGTAAATTGCAATGAGTTCATTCGATGAAAGAAAAAAAGGTTTTGAAAAAAAATTTGCTCACGATGAGGAAAAACAATTTAAAATTAATGCAAGAAAAAATAAATATTTAGGAGAGTGGGCCTCACAAATTCTGGGATACGATGAGGAAAAAAAAAATCAATATATTCAAGATGTAATTAAAGCAGATTTTGCTGAGGCAGGTGATGAAGATGTGTATAGAAAGCTTTATGGAGATTTAAAAGACAAAAATATATCCGAAGATCAAATTAGAAAAAAAATGCAAGAATGTAATGAAAAAGCAACTACTGAAGTTAGTTAGTTTTTTATTTTTATTTACATTTGTAGCAACAAATTATTTACTATCAGAAACAATCCTAATTTCAGATAACATTAAAATAATTGATGGTGATACAATTTTATTAGATAATAAGAAAATTCGTTTTTCAGGAATAGATGCTCCTGAAACTAAATTTAAAGGAAAGCAACAGTTTTGCTTAAAAAATAAAACAAAAATTAATTGTGGAAAAATTTCAAAAAATTTTCTTACAGAAAAAATTATAAATAAAAAATTAAAATGTCTTATCGAGCCCCAAAAAGACTATTTTGGTAGGTATTTAGGTGAGTGTTTTATCAATAATGAGAGTGTTTCAGCTTACATGGTAAGAAATGGATTAGCCTTTGATTATCCAAAATATTCAAAAAAAAAATATTCTAAAGATCAAATTTATGCAAAAAATAATAAATTAGGTTTATGGAGCATGGAATTTGTTTATCCTTGGATATGGAGAAAAAATAATAGATAATTTATATTAAACTGTGATTCTTTTTAGAAAGTATTTTTTAGTTTTTGGTCTATTATTTTTAGCTGCCTGTTCATCGATACCTCAAAATACATCAGATGGCTGTTCAATATTTTCTGAGAGATATCTTTGGTATAAACACGCAAAAAAAACTGAAAAAAGGTGGGGGACACCAATCAACTTACAATTAGCAATAATAAAAATGGAATCTGACTTTGATTGGCTTGCTAAGCCTGCGCGTCAAAAATTATTTAAAGTTATACCTTATAAAAGACCTTCTAGTTCATTTGGATACTCACAAGCTATCAAAGGTACTTGGAAACAATATAAAGATGAGACTGGAAATAAATATGCTTTAAGAACTAGATTTAAAGATAGTGTTGATTTTATTGGCTGGTATACAAATAAAACAGAAAAAATTTTAAAAGTTTCAAAAAAAGATGCTTTCAGACAATATATTGCTTATCACGAAGGCTGGGGTAATTATAAAAATTATAAAAATAATCAGAAAGTTATAGTATTGGCAAAAAAAGTAGAGGGATATTCAAATAAATTCAAGAAACAACTTAATAAATGCAGTAAATCTTTAACTACTAGAAAATATATTATTTTTTAATCAATTGTTTTTCAAGCTCCAAATCTACTGCATCTATTCTCTTGGTATTTTTGGCTAGTGTCAAATACATAGTTGGCGTAACATATAATGTAAAGAATGTAGAAATAATCATTCCCCCAAAGATTGTTGATCCAACTGCTAATCTAGATGCCTCACCTGCGCCTGGACCTATGTTACCTACTATAAGAGGTAACATTGCAATCATGGTACTTAATGAAGTCATTATGATTGGTCTTATTCTTAATTTACAAGCTTCCATCAATGCTTCCTCAATTTTTGCACCTGTTGTTCGAATTTGATTAGTATAGTCAACGATAAGAATACTATTTTTAGTGGATATACCGATTAATATAATCAAGGCGATTTGTGAAAATATATTTATCGAACTATTCAGAAATAAAATGAATACGAGACCTCCAAAAACTGCAAGAGGCACTGTCAATATAATAATAAAAGGATGGACAAAAGAGTTAAAAGTAGCAGCCATTACTAAATATGCAGTTATTAATGCTAAAGCGAAAATAAGAAATATTTCGTTACTAGTCTCTTTTAGTTCTTCGGACTTACCTTTCCAAGTTATTTGATTTTGAGGAGCAACTCTCAACATTACGTCTTCTAAATATTTTATAGCTTCAGACAATGTGTATTCTTCAGATAAAGCTGCCGATATAGTGACTGCTCGTTGTCTATTATATCTTGGTAATGACTCAGCAGTTCCTTTCTCTTCAAATTCTACCAGACTTGCAACAGACACTAATTTTCCTGTAGTTTCAGATCTTACAAAAATCTTTGATAAGCCATCTTTATCTCTTCTATCCGCTAAATACTGCTGAAGAATAATGGGGTATTCTCTTCCTTCTTTATTATATGTTGTAACTCTCTTTCCACCGTATAATGTTTCTAGTGTTCTGCCTATATTTTCTATTGAAACTCCTAAATCATTTGCTCGATTTTTATTTGTGATTAATTTTACTTCAGGTTTATTTTTTGTGTAATCACTTTCAATTCTAAACATATTTCTATTTCTTCTTAGTTCTCTTAAAACTTGACTTTGAATTTGTTCTAACTCTTCATAACTTGTCCCATAAATCACCATTTGAACTGGTTTATTATAGCTAGAAACTCTTATAGATTGAGGTGATATAGGAAACGCAAACGTCTCAGGCACACTAACAACTTGTCCAATAGCTTCTCTTAAAACAACTTGTGTACTCTTTTCTCTATTTTTCCATTCATCTAAAAGTGCAATTATAATAAAAGTATTATATGAAGTTGCAGACTTACCGAAACCAGGCACCCTCATAATTAATCTTTGGTAAGGGCTGTCTTCTGCTTGTAACAATTTTAATATTCTTCCCTCGATTATTTGGGCTTTTTCTTGTGTGTACTCGAATGAACTTCCTTCATCTGTAGAACCAATTATTAAATAAGCTCCTCTATCTTCTAATGGTATCAATTCTTTTTTAGTAAAGTTAAATAAATAAACTGAAGCTGCAATTAATAGAATTATAAATATCGAAATTGTTTTCTGTTTATTAATCCAAAATTTTAAGGTGTCGGTATAAAATTCTGTAAAAGATTTAAAACCATTATTGAATTTTTTTACAAAAAAATTAATTTTTTCTTTTTTATTTAAAAACTTACTTCCTAACATTGGTGAAAGTGTTAAAGCCACAAATGAAGAAACAACTATTGAGAAAGATAGTGCTATTGCAGTTTCCTTAAACAAGGTACCAGCTATACCCTCAATAAAAATTAAAGGTAAAAAAACTGCAACTAATATTAAAGTTGTAGCTATTATCGCAAATGTTATTTGTCTTGAGCCTTTATAAGCAGCTACAAGTGGCGTTTCTCCTTTTTCAATTCTTGTATAAATTGCATCTGTCATTATTACAGAATCATCAGTTATTATTCCAATTGCTAAAATAAAACTTAGGAGAACAAATATATTTATAGAAAGATCAAATATATATAAACCTAAAAACGAACCAATTAAACTTACTGGCAAAGCTACAGCTGGTACAATTACAGCTTTTAAGTTTCCTAAAAACAAGTAAATTATTACCACGACCAAAATAAAAGCAATGATTAAACTTTTATAAACTTCCTGTATTGCAGTTCCTACGTAGGTTGCTCTATTAAATGCTATTTCTAACTTTAAACCATCTGGTAAAGATTGATTTAAAACATTTATTTTCTCTTTAATTTGATTTGAAAGTTCGACAGTTGATGCTCCACTTTTTGCGTATATTCCAATCCCAACTGTTTTTAAATTAGCTGCATTTTTTCTTTGAGCTTTAAATAAAGTTTTCTCAGAAACTGGACCAAGCTCAACATTTGCAATATCAGAAAGGGTTGTAACTTTATCTTTGTTTTTCTTAAGAGGAAGTTGTTTGATTGTTTCAATGTTGGAGTAAGACTTATCAATATTAAGAGTTAAATCTTTGTTACTAGCTTCTAAAGTTCCAGCGGGGATGTTTATATTTTCATTTCTTAATGCTCTCTCGACTTCCTGGATAGTAAGATTATTGGCTGCTAATTTGATAGGATCTACCCAAACTCTTACACTTAGCTCTCTTAATCCACCGACTAAAATTCTACCAACATTTGGTACACTTGAAAAGGCATCTATAAGATATCTTTCTGCATAATCACCCAAATCTAAATCATTCCAAGTTGGTGACGATAGCGCAACCCACATTGTAGTTGTAAAACCTGCTGCTTGTTTCAAAATTTGAGGCGGGTTTGCTTGATCTGGCAAATTGTCCGTAACTCTTGATACTCTTTCTCTTATGTCATTTGCTGCATCATCTAAATCTATATCTGTATTAAAATAAATATTTATTCTACTTCTTCCATTAAGCGAACTAGAATCAATGTTCTTAATTCCTTCCGCTCCTCCTATAACATCTTCTATTTTTTGTGTTATCTCTTCATCAACGATTTCAGCTGAAGCAGATTTATAATCAGTTTGTACTTGTACCACTGGAGGCTGAATACCATCTGGTAATTCCCTAACAGGTAATTCCCAGAATACAAAAATTCCAAAAATAATTAGTATCATTGACATTACCCATGCAACGACAGGTCTTTTAATACTAACTTCAGTTATATACATGTATTAATTATTTTTTATTTTCTTGTTTTTCTGGGTCAGACTTTTTAAATATATTTAATTTTTGTAACCACGCAAACATACCATTCTTGTTTTCTTTAGTGTCTTTTTTCTTTTTTCCACCCCAACTAGATTTGTTTTGATTAGCTACTTTAGCACCCTTTTTTATAGGTCTTATTATTAAATTTGGTCTGACTTTTTTTGTACCCTCAGCAACAACTTTGTCACCAACTTTTAGACCATTTAAAACTTCAACAAAACCAAGATATCTATCACCAGTATCAATATTTGTTTTTAATACTTTATTTTTTTCGTCAACTTTATATATAAATATATTATCACCTTCCACTATTGTGCTGGTATCTGGGATACTTAAGCTTTCTCTTGTATCATATTTTATTGAAATTTCTAAAAACGAGCCAGGCAAAATTTCACCAGATGTATTATCCATTTTTATCCTTGTTGGTAATGATCTAGTATCCTCGCTAATTCGACTAGCTAATGAGTCAACTTGACCTTTATATGTTTTATTTTTGTATCCAGAAAATTTTATATCAACAGGTAAACCGACCTTAATAAATGGTACAAACATTTCAGGTATATCTACATCACAATAGATAATACTGGTATTTTCGAGATTAACTAAGATTGAAGATTTTGAAACTTCGATGTCTTCTGAAAATTCTCTTTTTCCAATTGTTCCATCAAACTGAGCAGTAATTTTTCTATTTTTAAGTTCTGCAATTACATCACCTTTTTTTACTTTTTGATTAAAGTTGATAGGTTTAAGTATTTCATACTTTTCAATTTTATAGGATTGTGTTTTAAATGGTCTTGCTGTTCCGTATGTGCTTATTAAATTTTCAAAAACTCTATTTTCAGCTGCAGTAACAATTATTCCTGGAGGTGGTCTTTTACTAAATTTCTTCTTAAAATGATTTCCAATCATTGTTCTACCAACAATCACTGTAGCTATAATTAAAAAGAAAATTATTATTATGCTTGTAATTTTTGTTGATCTTTTCATATTTTATATTTTACCATATTCAGCCCATGAACCATCATAAATGACTGGAAGATACTTATTATTTACTTGAGAATATGCAAGTGCCAAAACACATGCTGTGATGCCAGAACCGCACGAAAACACCACATTTAATGGTTCATTTAAAGATAAATCATTAAAATAAGAAGAAATTTCAGATTTACTTTTAAAAGTAAAATCGTCATTGATAAGGGTTTTAAAAGGTAAGCAAATTGAATTAGGTATTGAACCACTTCCTACATTTTTTCTTGGGTCTGGAGTTATGCCATCAAAACGATCTTTGCTTCTCGCATCAACTAAATCAAATTTTTTTTTAATTATATTTTGGTCAATCTGATCTTTACTCTTAACCATTTCATTATTTTCTTTTGCTTTGTAGCTGGTTGTTTGAATAATTTCATTATTATCCGAAGTTATTCTTTTTTCTTTTTTCCATTTATTAAAACCTCCATCTAAAACATGTACTTTCTTTTTATCATGGCCAAAGTAAATTAAATTAAACCATACTCTACAAGCACTTAAAACATCAGAATTATCATAAATCACAATTTCGTCTTTGTTAGATATGCCCATAGATGATAGTATATTTTCCCAAGAACTAATATTCGTTAACATATGTGGTAAGTCGGTTGATTTATTACAATTTTCGTCAATATCAAAAAAAATTGCATTTGGTATATGCTCTTTATTAAATTCTTCTCTACCACTTCTTTTTGTTGCAGGCATATGCCAAGAGCCATCAATTATTTTTACATTTGAGAGATTTTTTTCTAGCCACTCAGTTGATATAAGTGACATTAGAAACTTTTTTCCAAATATTTCTGATGATAATCTTCGGCTTTGTTATAATTTTTTGATTTTGAAATTTTGGTAACGATTTTACCCTTAAATTTTTCATTAATTTCTTTCAATACTTTATTAGCGATTTTATTTTGATTTTCATCATGAACAAATATTTCACTTCTATACTGAGTACCTACATCTGGACCTTGCCGGTTTAAAGTAGTTGGATCATGAAATTCAAAAAAATTTCTTATTATTTCTTCATAAGAAATTTTAGTATTGTCAAATTCAACCTTAACTACTTCTGCGTGATTTGTGTCACCATAACATACTTCTTTATAAGATGTCTTCTCAGTATTACCTCCACAATATCCAACCTCTGTATTTATTACTCCATCTAACTTGCTAAATTTTATTTCGGGTCCCCAAAAACATCCAAGTGCTAAAGTTGCTATTTCCATTGCTAAAAATTTTAATTAATCTAAAGTTATTATCATGCTTTCCAAAAATCAATTAGGCTTTTTTTACATGTTTTTATCAGTATGTGCCTTTTCATTTATGGATGTAATAGTCAAGTGGTCATCAGATTATCCAATTGGACAGGTAATGTTCTTTAGAGGTCTATTTGGTATTTTGCCAATTATTTTTTTAGTTCCCATGACAAGATTTAGAGATTTTTACAAAACAAATAGACCAGGATTACATTTAATTAGATGTTGTTCAGGACTGATAGCTTTAGCTGCAATATTTTTGGCATTAAGAAACCTACCACTTGCAACAGTGACAAGTATTTCATTTGCTGCACCTATATTTACAACTTTGCTATCAATATTTTTACTAAGTGAGAAAGTAGGAGTATATAGATGGGCCGCGGTATTTGTTGGTTTTATTGGTGTTTTAGTAATTACCCAACCAGGATTTTCTAGCTTAAATATTTATTATTTATTTCCAATAATCTTTTGTATTGGAATGTCTTACGTTGCAATTACAATTAGAAAACTTTCATCCACAGAACCAGTCTGGTTAATCTCATTTTTTTTTTCTTTTGCAATTACAATTGTTGGAGTTTTATCAATACCATTTGGTTGGATCATGCCATCTTTCAATGATTTTTTACTTTTATGTACAATTGGCTTGTTGGGAGGAACAGCTAACTTATTTTTAAGTCAATCTTATAAATTATCTGAGGTTTCTTTGGTTACACCTCTTAAATATTTAGGATTAATATTTGCAATATCTTTTGGATATTTTATTTGGGATGAAATTCCTACAATTAAAACATTGATGGGTGCTTCACTGGTAATAATATCATCTATCATTATATTTCGAAGAGAAATATATTTAAATAAACAAGTAACGGTAAGTAGAAATGAGTAAGGCACCACCATATTGGACAAAAGCTAGAAAACATCTTTCAAAAAAAGATAGTATCATGAGATCATTGATTAAAAAATATAAAGATAATAATTTAACTACTAGAAAAGATGTCTTTTATTCTTTATGCAAAAGTATAATAGGACAACAAATAAGTGTTGCTGCCGCAGACTCTGTCTTTAAAAAATTTGAATTGGCATGTAAAAAAAAAATTAATCCAAAAACTGTTTCCAAGCTAAAAACATCGCAACTAAAAAAATGTGGTCTTAGTCGTCAAAAAATAAGGGGTATCTTGGAAATGTCTCAAAAATTTAAAGATAAAACTTTTAATCCAAGATTAATTCCAAAAATGAACGATGAAGAAGCCATTATATATCTATCAACTTTAAGACAGATAGGAAGATGGTCAGCAGAGATGATTTTGTTATTTACTTATAATAGGTCAAATATCTGGCCAATTCAGGACATTGGATTATTAAGAGCAATATCAAATAACTATAAAAAAAAATATTTTCCACCTGAAACTTTTATAAAAAAACTTCAAAAAAGATTTTCTCCATATTGTTCTGTTGCAACTTGGTATTTGTGGCGTTCAATTGATGATGATACTATTCAGTATTAGCGCCCTCCACGATAAACATATGTCTTTTTGTGGTTTGTTCTGCATAAGACCAAGCTTTTAAATAATCTTCTGAGTCATGACAAGATATGGCTTTGTCATAACTGGGAAATTCCCAAATGACGGTTCTTAATACTTTATCACCACTATAATATTTTAGTTTTCCTCCTCTAACTACAGGAGTTCCACCAAATTTTTTTATAACTGGTATTGCATTTTCACCATATTTTTTTAAGTTATCTTGGTCTAAAATCTCTGTATACAAACTCACCCAATATGCCTTCATATTTGCCCCTTTTCTATGTTATTCCATTCCTTCAAATATCATATGTTCTCTTATTACATTGTCTTTAAGATATGTTCTTGCCTCAACATATTCTTCAGAATCATAGCATTTTTTAGCAGTTTCCACGTCAGGGAACTCTGCAAGTGCTATTCTAACCATTTCTCTACCCTCAAGTGCAATGTTATTAGCACTACGAGCTAAAATTTTTCCAGAATGTTTTAATACAGCTTCCTTTGCTTTATCTGCATATTTTTTCATTCTTTCAGGGTCTTTAATTTCACTGTAAGTTGCAATCCAGTAACCTTTCATAATTCTCCTTTTTAATTTTTTTTTTTTATGTTACCAAATTTTATGGCAGAAAAATTAATAATCAATTATGAAGATTATAAATTAGCAGTTGAAAAGTTAGCTCTAACAATTGAAAAAAATTACAAACCATCTGTTTTAGTCGGAATAATGAGGGGTGCAGCTCCTATAATTGATATGCTATCAAGAATATTTAAATTGCCCACTGCTTATGTTGTTATTCAAAGTTATTCTGGAGAAACTGTAGAAAATAAACAGGGTGAACTTATTTTTGCAAGAGACATAAGCTCAATAGCTAAAAATGAAGATTTTAAAAATGTTTTATTAGTTGATGACTTATCTGATACTGGGCTTACTTTGAATGAAAGTATTAAATGGTTAAAAAAATATGCTCCTGTAAAAAACCATATTGAAGAAATTAAAACAGCTTGCCTTTGGAAGAAAAAGTCTTCTTCTTTTACACCAGATTTTTGTCCAATTTTACTAGATGGTGATCCATGGATAGTTCAACCATCAGAATATTACGATGAAATAGACATCAATGGTTTAAAGAAAAAACATTCATAAAAAAGGCTAACTTAATTAGTTAGCCTTTTTAATTTTTTATCTAAAATTATTTTGGAATATCTCCCTCTACACCTTTAACATAAACATTCATTCCTAATAACATTCCATCGTCAGCAACTTTTCCTTCTGCAACAAGGATGTTACCTTTTTGATCGTATATAGGACCTGTGAAAGAGTGAATTTTTCCTGATGCTAGATCTTTTTGAAGCTGTTCTGCTTCTTTAACAAGATCAGCGCCCATTCCTTTGTTATATGGTGACATCGCAACCATACCTTCTTTTAGACCATGCCAAGTATCTTGCTGACTCCATGTTCCATCTCTTGCAGCAATCGCTCTTTCAACATAATAAGGAGCCCAATCGTCTATAATTGATGTTAAAATTGATTTTGGAGCAAATCTCTGCATGTCACTTGCTTGTCCAAAAGACCAAATTCCTGCCTTTTCTGCAGTTTGGACTGGAGCTGTACTATCTGTATGTTGCATTATGATGTCTGCACCTTGATCGATTAATGCTTGCGCCGCTTCGGCTTCTTTACCAGGATCATACCAACTAAATACCCAAACTATTTTTGTTTTGATATTAGGATTTACTTTTTGAGCAGCTAAAGTCATTGCGTTTATTCCTCTTATAACTTCAGGAATAGGGAATGATGCTATGTAGCCAATAGTGTTAGTTTTTGTTAATTTACCAGCAATATGGCCCAAAATAGTTCTTCCTTGGTAAAATCTAGCAGAATATGTTGAAACATTTGAATGTTCTCTCTTGTATCCAGTTGCATGCTCAAATTTCACGTTTGGAAAGTCTTTGGCTACTTTGTTCGTCGCATCCATATATCCAAAGCTAGTGGTAAATATTAGGTCATGGCCTGATTGAGCAAGTTGTCTGATTACTCTCTCTGCATCAGCACCATATTTAACACTTTCCACATAAGTAGTTTTTATCCCTGCAGCTTCAACAGCTTTTCTTCCTTCATCATGTTGGTATGTCCAACCATGGTCTCCTGTTGGACCGATGTAAACAAATCCAACCTTAAAGTCTGCTTTTGCACTTATACTAAAAGTAATTAAAAAAATTGCAGAAATTAAGTATCTCAAAAAGTTTTTATACATTTGATTTCCCCTTTAAATTTTTTTTTATGATATTTTTAAGTTAATCAAAAAAATAAAAAAAAAAATGTTTATTTTCGAATAGCTAACATTACTTTTCTTTATAGAATATTCTTCCCAAAGAAGTTGGAGTGTTTAGTTTTATTTTTCTACTATCGCGGGAGATTACAACTAAAACTATTATTGTCATCAGGTAAGGTAGTGCAATTAAAAATTGAACTGGAATTCTAAATCCAATAGCCTGCATATGTAATTGTAATATTGATATTCCGCCAAAAATTATTGCACCAATTAAAACTTTTATTGGACTCCAGGTTGCAAATACAACCAAAGCCAGAGCTATCCATCCTCTTCCAGCTGTCATATTCTCAATCCACTGTGGAGTGTATATTAAAGATAAATAAGCTCCAGCTAAACCACACATGCCTCCTCCATAAAGAATACAACAGTATCTAACCAAAATAACATTAATACCTTGATTTGATGCCGAAACAGGCGAATCGCCAACAGCTCTAACAACTAAACCTAATTTAGTTTTTTTCAAAAAATAATTAGTTAAAAATGGTAAAGCAAAAGCAAAATATAAAACTATAGAGTGTCCAAATAATATTGGACCAAAAAACGGAATACTTTCTCTTAAACTTGAAAATAAAATTGGAAAATCTTTTCCAGGAATACCAACAAAATTTTTTCCTAACATTGCTGAAAGACCAATACCAAAAATTGTTAATGCTAATCCTGTTGCAACATGATTTGTCAGCAGTGATTGTGTTAAAAATCCAAATATTAATGAAATTATAACACCAGACAACATTGATCCAATAATTGCAATAAAAAGGTTATCTGTTATTACCATTAAAGCAAAACCAGAAATTGCTCCTATTATCATCATTCCTTCGACACCTAAATTTAAAACGCCCGATCTTTCAGTGATTAATTCACCTGATGCAGCTAGAATTAGCGGCACTGAAGATGCCATAATTGATCCTATTAAAACACCAATAAAACTAATGTCTAAGCTCATTTTTATTAAAATTTTGAAATTTAATTTTGAAAAAAAGTAAATAATCAGATGCGAGTAAGAAAAATAAGATCATACCCTGAAATACTTGACCAGTGTATTGAGGTATCTGTAAAAAAATTTGAGCCGTTTCTGCACCTAAGTAGGTCAAAGAAACTACTAATGACGCAAATATTATACCAAATGGATTAAGACGACCTAAAAAAGCAACAATAATTGCTGTAAAACCATAATCTGGAGATATCATTCTATGTAGTTGTCCAATAGGCCCAGTAATTTCTCCAACACCAGCCATTCCGGCACAAGCACCACTAATCATGAAAACAATCAAAATCATTGTCTTTCCTTTAAATCCTGCATATTTTGCAGTTTTTAAACTTAGACCAGACACTTTAATCTGAAAACCTAAATAAGTTTTATAGAGCACAAACCAACTAACGAAGACTGCTGCAAGAGCGATAAATATTCCTGCATGAATTCTTAAACCCTCAAATAATAGTGGCATTCTAGCAGAGTCACTAAATTGTCTTGTCTCTGGAAAATTAAATCCCTCTGGATTACTCCATGGACCAACCACTAAGTAATCTAAAATCAACTTTGAGACATAAACTAACATTAGACTAACTAAAATTTCGTTAGTATTAAAATAAGTTTTAAGAATTGCAGGAATAAGTGCAAAAATCATTCCTCCAATTGCTCCTGCGATAATAATTAAAGGTAAAATGTAAAATCCTTCTTGATTATAAAATAAGAGAGCAACCCCCCCTCCTACAATTGCTCCAAAAGTTAATTGTCCTTCAGCACCAATATTCCAATTATTACTTTTGAAACAAAATGATAAACCAATAGCAATTAAACATAATGGAGTTGCTTTAAGTAATAATTCACTAAAACCATATAAATTAGAAATAGGGGTTATAAAATAAAACTTAAGTGCTTCAATTGGATTAAAACCTAAAGTATAGAAAATAATACCACCACCTATAATTGTTAGAATGATTGCAATAAATGGAGTAAAAAAATACAATGTCGTTGGAACATCATTCCTTTTTTCAATTTTAATCAATAGATCCTCCACCCATTAGGATTCCTAATTTTTCTGGAGTCACTTCCACCGAAGGCATTATTTTTGAAAGTTTACCTTTATAAATAACTGCAATTCTATCGCTAAGTTTTAATAGTTCCTCCGTATCTGTAGAAATTAAAATCGTTGATTTTTCTTCATCATTAATTTTTATAAGCGTTTCATGAATATAATTGATTGCACCTACATCGAGACCCCATGTTGGATTATAACAAATTAATAATTCTGGAGCTGTAATTAACTCTCTCCCTAAAATAAGTTTTTGTAAATTTCCACCTGATAGAAATTGACTTTTTAATTCAACATTGTCAGTATTTACTGAAAAATCAGATAATATTTTCTTAGAATGCTCTTTAATTTTTCTTTCATTTACCAAACCCTTCTCAAAAAAATTAGATGATTTGAAATTATTTAAAGCTACGTTTTCATAAATTTTTAATTCAGGTACAGCTGCTTGAGATATTCTATCTTCTGGAGAAAAAGCCATTAAATACTCACGGCGTTGCTTTGGATTTAGTTTAGCAATTTCCTTATTTCGAAAAATGATTGATGTATCAGGTGTAATTATTTCCCCACTCAAAATTTGAAAGAGTTCGTTTTGACCATTGCCAGAAATACCCGCTATACCTAAACATTCTCCTTTCTTTAAAGAAAAATTTAGATTAACTAAATTTGTTTCAAAAGGATCATCGCTATAAAAATTTAAATGTTTTACTTTAAATATCTCATCTTTATTTTTGGAAGTATTAATTTTTTTCTTAATTTTCGCTAGTTTTTGACCAACCATTTTACTTGCGAGAGTTTCAACTTTTTCATTTTGTGTTTGGCTAACAGATACTACCTTACCTTTTCGCATTACTGCAACTTCATCGCATAAAGACAAAACCTCTTTTAATTTGTGAGTAATGTAAATAATTAATATTCCTTCATCACAGAATTTTTTTAAAGATATAAATAATTCTTCTGTTTCTTGCTCAGTCAAAACAGATGTAGGCTCGTCCATGATTAGAACTTTAGGGCTTCTTAAAAGGCATCTTATAATCTCAACTTTTTGCTTTTGTCCTGCTGATAAATTTAATACAGGAACATCAAGGTCAATACTAAAGTTATATTTTTTTAATATTTCATTTATTCTTACCCTTAAACTTTTGTTATCTTCAGTTGCATCTATACTTAAGTTCTCAAATACTGACAAAGTTTCAAATAAATTGAAATGCTGAAAAACCATTCCAATTTTATTTTTTTTGGCATCGAGTGGAGAACTTAATTTTAAATTTTTTTCATTTAAAAAAACCTCACCATTATCTGGGCTTATCACACCAGACAAAATTTTTACCAATGTTGATTTACCAGCTCCGTTCTCTCCCAAAAGTGCGTATATTTTTCCACTTTTAAATTGAAGAGATACATTATCATTAGCTACACATCCTGGATATATTTTTGATATATTTGATATTCTTAAGTCTGTTGCCATAGCATTTCTTTAATATAATAAATCAATAACTCAATAATCTTTAAAATTTCCTATCTTTTCAAATTTGAATTAAATTCAAACAATTTAATGAAAGTTTTGAACAAATTGTTAACATAATTCAACTTTAGGTATGTATTAATGATTATTACTTTTAAAAATAATACTTTATCAAAAAAATTTATTGCTCTGTTTATCACATTAACAATAATTTTTTTAACTGGATGCCAAACAATTAAAAAGAAATCTGATGAAGTGGCTGAAAAAGAGAATGAAAAATTTGGTCAATTCGTTGGAAAAGAAGTTAATGAGATGAGATTAGAATTAGGCTCACCTTCAGAAGATTTTGTCAATGAACTTGGAAATGAAATGCTTATCTACAAAACAAAAAAATATGGAATTCCTTGTGAAAGAAAATTTGAGGTGAATGCATCAGGGGTTATTATCGGATTTAGCTCTAGTGGATGTATTTAGTCTTGTGGGGACTAGCCCCACAAGCAAGGTACTTATTTAATTTCAATAAGTTTCTTTTTTTTATGTTCCGGGATAATCCTTTCACATGCGATTGTTAAAAGACCATCTTTTAACTCTGCACCATTCACTTTTACATCATCAGCAATTGTAAATGATCTCGCAAATTGTCTTTGCGATATACCTTTGTGGATTATCTCTCCATCTTGGTTTTTGTTTTCACTTCTATCAACTTGTTTAGTTCTTACAGTTAATAGATTATCCTCAAACTCTACTTCAACATCTTTTTTGCTAAAACCAGCTAAAGCAACCTCAATTGAGTAGTTATCTTTGCCAGTTCTTCTTATGTTGTAAGGCGGGTAGTTTGATTGCATACTTAAACCACCATTGCCCAACATACTTTCGAATTGGTCAAACA
The DNA here is from genome assembly GCA_902594705.1 of uncultured Pelagibacteraceae bacterium. Taxonomy (GTDB): domain Bacteria; phylum Pseudomonadota; class Alphaproteobacteria; order Pelagibacterales; family Pelagibacteraceae; genus Pelagibacter. Next base: position 213,878 of record CACJNI010000001.1, on the reverse strand, counting down.
TATCGTCAAAACCAATTGAGAAAGGCCGAAGCGAGTTGAAAATTGATAGATCCTTACTTGTCATATTATCCTCCTTTAATGAAGCAAGTTTATTTATTGCTAGCCCCATTAGGCGACTAACAATGTTTATATGGTAATTAATTTTGATATTTCAAGATCAAGTGTTTAGTTTTCCAGCTATTTTCAAAGCGAACGCGTAGTCAACTGCAATCTCCTCAATTGCTCCATCTCTCCCAGATTTTCCTCCATGACCTGCATTCATTTCTGTTTTTAATAAAAGTAAATTGTTATCCGTTTTGTAATCCCTTAATTTTGCAGTAAATTTTGCTGGCTCATCAAATAATACCCTGTTATCACTTAAACTTGTTGTTATCAAAATGTTTGGGTAATCCATCTTTTTAATATTGTTATAAGGTGCATATGAAAATATGTAATCAAAGTGTTCTTTTATATCTTTAGCATTTCCAAATTCATCAAATTCGCCGACTGTTAATGGTAACGAATGGTCTAAGTTCGTGGTCAACGAGTCAACGAAAGGAACAGCCATAACAATACCCAAAAATAATTCAGGCGCTTTGTTAACAACGGCTCCCATTAAAAGACCTCCAGCAGATCCACCCATTCCAATAATATTACCTTTAGACGTAAACTTTTTTTCAATTAAAAATTTTGCAGAAGCAATGTAATCTTCAAAAGTATTTTTCTTGTTTAATAACTTTCCTTCTTTCCACCATTTCATTCCTTTTTCCATACCGCCTCTAATATGAGAAGTTACCCATATAATATCTCGCTCTATTAAACTTATTCTGGTTGAAGAAAAACTTGGTGACATAGAACTACCATAAGATCCATACCCATATAATAATAATTTTGCAGATCCATCTAATTTAGTTTTTTTATGTCTTGTTATAGTTATAGGAACCATTCTTCCGTCATGAGAGGTACACTCTAATCTTTCAACTATGTAGTCATCAGAATTATGGCCACTAGGAATCTCTTGTTCTTTAACTAATTTTTTCTCTTTTGTTTTAAGATTGTATAGGTAAGTCCTTCCAGGAGTTTTTGGTGATGAATATGATAAATAAACGGTATCAGTATTTCTATCTCTTTGGGTTAACGACACACCAGGAACAATAACTTTTTCATCTGAAAAAAATATTTCTTCTTCTTCATCATTTTTTGGATTTCTTAATATTAATTTTGATAATGCATTAGAAGTTTCAGATCTTATAATCCAATCATTTAAAAAAATTAATCCTCCAATTAAAACCTCTTCTCGTGCAGGTATAAATGTTTCCCACTCCTTTTTTTCTAAATCATTTGTCTTTTCGATCTTAAAATCTTCTGCATCTTCATTTGTATGTTTATAGAAATTACCATTCCATGAATTAACAGAATATATTATCCCTCTTTTTCTTTTATCAATTAATTTTGGTTTTGGAATTATTTCATCTGCTTTAAAATAATACTGTTCGGACGTATTATGATCAGATGACGTAATAAAAAAATAATTTTCGTCAGAGCTAAGACCTATTCCTACAGTAAATGCTTCACTTTCTTCTTTAAATATAAGAATATCTTTACTAGTAGGAGTTCCAATTTCATGCCTGTAAATTTCTCTTGGTCTGTGATTGTCATCAAGCTTAGAGTAAAAAATATATTTGTCATCTAAGCTAAATGTTATTCCACCACTTGTATTTTCAATTTTTTCACCAACTTGCTCTCGACTTTTAATATCTCTTATATGTATGGTGTAATATTCAGATCCTTTTAAATCTAATGAATAAGCTAGTAATTTATCATTATAGCTAACTTCTAAGTCTCCAAGCCCAAAATATTCTGTTTTAAGTTTTGCTTTTTCTAAATCACCATTCCAAATTTCTTCTATTTCATCAGAATCAATTTTTTTTCTTAACTTTATAGAATAATTTCCTTTTGTTGTTGTTTTTGTCCAATAACTATATCTTACATCTTTGAATGGAAGAGACTCATCATCAAGTTTAATTCTTCCTTTAATCTCATCGAATAAAACTTTTTGAATTTCTTTTGTATCTGACATTTGATGACTAAAATAATCATTTTCATCTTCAAGATATTTTCTCACCTCTGGCAATAATTTTGAACTATCTTTCAATACTTCAAGTATATTTTCCTGATGTATCCAACTATAATCGTCTTCCCAAGTTACGTTGTGACAAGATTTTAATTCTGGTTTTTTTTTAAGCTGTGGTATTTTCATTTAAATTTAATTAATTTATGAATATTTTTTTTGCAATACTAATAATCTTTATAATTCTTTATATTTTACTCAATTGGTTTGCCAAAACCTCAACAAAAAAAATATCAAAATTTGTAAGAACATTTATTATAATTTCTTCAATATTGTTAGCGGTAATAATGGCATATGCAGGAAGATATATATTTTCCTTACCATTTATGTTGGCTATTTTGCCTTTAATTAAAACGAAAGCAGGTATTTCTTTATTTCAGCTATTTAGATTATGGGGACTTTTTAGAGTTTTAAAAAATTCTGGCAGATTTAATTTTAATCAATTTAATCAAAATATGTCATCTCAGAATATGAGTTTAGATGAAGCATATAGAATTTTAAATTTAGATCCCAAAAAAAAATATACAAAAGATGAAGTGATGAATTCTTATAAAAAAATTATGAAAAAAATTCATCCAGATAGAAGTCCAGAATTAAATAATATTGCTACTTTAGTGAACCAAGCCAAAGACACAGTCTTAAAATCGGTTGTTTAAGTATAACTTAGTATTGATTTGTACACTTGTTCGACCTTAATTAAATTTGGATCAATTTCACTTCCATGTGTAATATTATTAACATTATATCCTTCAGGAATAATTCTAATATGATTAGGAGTATAATCCGTATATGCTTTTGGTGAGTCCAATAAAATCACAAGGCTTGGTTTGCCAGATTGTGATGAAATATGTGAACCAAATGAATCATTCCCCACATACATATCTGCAGAAGCTATAAAAGGTATTACTTCCGAGATATTTTTGTTACTAAGATCTGTAATATTATCTCCTTCAACTTTATCCATTATTTCTTGAGCAATTAATTTTTCATTAGGACCACACAAAATAAAAAAATTAAATTTATTTAGTTTATTTAACTCATTTATTAGATTTGAGTAATTATCAGTGCCCCATTTTGTTGTTGGACCTGAAGATCCAGCTCCTATTACAATGTTAAATTTTGATTTATCAAAATAAGTTGAGATACTTTTAAGTTTATTTTCATTTATGTGAATTTTTGTGTATGTTTGACATTTCTTTATGTTTAATACACTCGCAGTAAACTTTTGTGCTGCGTTGATTAAATGAAGATTTTTCTTTTTAAATAAAGGATAGTGATAAATATCTTTTATTCCAGCCAACTTACACGCGATGAATATTCTAGGACTTGGATAATAAATAAATATTTTATCAAAATTGTATTTTTTTAATTCCGATGAAAAACTAAATATATTTTTAAATTTATTATATTTTTTATCTATTACTATGACTTCTTTAATTTTAGGATCATCCTCTAATGCATCCGACAAATTATTGCATAATGTAAAAACTGTTACAGGTCCAAACTTTTCAGATAACTGATGCACATAACTTAGATGTAACAAATTTGCCCCAAGACCTATATAGCTAAGATAAACACAAACTTTCATAAGTATTTAGAATATATTTTTTTATTATTTTTTTCTTAAATCTATTCTATAATTATAGTCATATAATTAAGTTATGATTAATGGAATATATGCAGCTACATTGTCAGTATTAGATAAAAATCTGGCGTTAAATAGTGAAAAAACTATTAAATATGCTGAAAATCTAATCGACAAAGGTTGCCATGGAGTAGTTTTTTTTGGAAGTACTGGACAATCACAACTCATATCTCTTTCGGAAAAAATTCAATTAATCAATTTGTTACCAAAAAGTAATTATAGAGACAAATTTATAATTGGAACCGGTCTTAATTCGCTAGTTGATAATATTAATTTGATAAAAATAGCCAAATCAAATGGGTTTAATAAATTTCTAATTATGCCCCCTGCCTATTATAAGTATAGCGATCACGATGTGATTAATTTTTACTCAAGAATAATAGATGAAATTAATGAATGTAAAATAATTTTATATAATTTCGAAAAACTCTCAGGATATAAATTTAGTATTGATTGTGTTGAAGAGCTAGTAAAAAAATTTCCAAGTCAAATAGTTGGAGTAAAAGACAGTTCTTATAATTTGTATGAAAATTTGAAAATAGATAATTTTTCAGTAATGCCAGGTTCAGAGTCAAAATTATTGAAAGGACTTGAACTAGGTTGCTCTGGAATAATTACAGCAACAACAAATGTTACTTCAGTTTTAGCAAGAGATGTTTACGATAAATTTCAAAATGGATCAGATCAATCTTCAAACGAAAAGTTGTGTTTAGTAAGAAGCATTTTCGATAAATTTAATTTAATCTCTGGATTACATACTTTTATGGCGCAAATTGATCAGGACTACCAGAATTTAATTCCACCATTAAAGTTATTAAATGAAAACGAAAAAAAAATATTTTTTGATGAACTTCAAAAGCTTGATTTTGACTTTAAGCACTTAAAAGCAGCATAATGAAACTTATAAATTTTTTAAATGATTTATTCAAAGAAGATGGCTTTATCTTAATAGATTATAATTCTAACAGATATGTTATAGGAAAGCCTTTGAAAGAAATTCCTATAGAATTACAATTGTTAGACAAAAGTTTGCATAAAAAATTACTTTTCCATCCTGATTTATATTTTGGTGAAGCATATACCAATGGCTCTTTAAGATTAAAAAATGGAACCTTGACGGAATTTCTTGATATAGCTTTTAAAAATATTGGAAGAGCAGATATTAATATATATGGAAAGACATTAAATAAAATAAAGGGAACTTTAAAATATTTAACAAGTTTTAATAAAATTGTTAAATCTAAACAAAATGTTGCACACCATTATGATATTTCAGAAAAATTATATGATTTGTTTCTTGATAAAAAAAGACAATATTCATGTGCATACTTCAAAAATGAGAATGATAGCTTGGAAACTGCTCAAGAAAATAAAATTGATCACATAATTAAAAAACTTCATATACAACCTAACCAAAAAGTTTTAGATATTGGATCTGGTTGGGGAACACTTGCAATCGACATTGCAAAAAAAACAAAAGCTTCAGTTACCGGAATTACACTTTCAGAAAATCAATTAAAATATAGCCAAGAAAAAGCCAAAGAATTAAATTTAGATAATCAAGTTGAATTTAAATTAATAGATTACAGACAATTGAATGAAAAATTTGATAGGATAGTTAGTGTTGGAATGTTTGAACATGTTGGAAAAAAATTCTATGAAACCTATTTTAATAGAGTGTCTCAAATGTTAAAAAAGGATGGAGTAGCTTTGATACACACAATTGGATCAAATCTACCACCTAGAGACCCACAGCCCTGGATAACAAAATATATATTTCCTGGTGGATATACCCCTAGTTTAAGCGAAATAGCGAGGCCAATAGAGAATTCTGGACTTATAGCTACAGATATAGAGATTTTAAGGATGCACTATGCTCACACTTTAAGAAACTGGAAAGAAAGATTTCTATCAAAAAAAGATCAAGTTTTAGAAATGTTTGATGAAAAATTTTTAAGGATGTGGGAATTTTATCTTACAAGTTGTGAAATGGCTTTTAAATGGGGAGATCAAGTTGTATTTCAACTTCAGCTAACTAAAGATATTAGATCTGTTCCTAATACTAGAGACTATATTTATTAAAAATTAGCTGATAAAGCTGTATTTCTTAAATGAAAAAAAAGAAAAAAAAACCTAAAAAAAAAAATTTAAAAACAAAGGTTAAAAAATCAAAAAATAAATCCAAGTCAAAAATAAAGAAAAAAAGACCAAAATTAAAAAAAAAAATAACAAAAAGATTAAATCGAAGAAAAAAAATAAAAAAAGTTAAGTTAAAGACAAGTACTGAAAAGGGTATTATTTCAAGAACAGTCAGACTTGAGGAAGATTTAAAAAATAAGTTTTCTTTCAAATTTAGTTTTAATTTATTAGCAATTGATAAATTAATACAAAAATTTTTTCAAAGTATAGAATTTAGATTAATTCGTTTTAAAGAAATAAGAGCTGAGGAAAAAAGGCAAATTAAACTTGAGAAAATTGAGCAAGCAGAAAAGGAAAAAATCGAAACTGAAAAACAGAAGAAAGCAGATGAGTTAGCTTTTTTAAAAGAAAAAGAAATCCAGTTAAAACAAGAACAAAAATTAGAAAGAGAAAGAGCAAAAGATATAAAATTATTTTTAAGAAAAGAACAGGCTATACTAAGAAAAGAGCAGGCGGAGAGACAAAAGAAATTTCTACAAGAATTAAAATTAGAAAAGCAAATAGAAAAGTTTAGAGTAAGAGAGGTAAAAGAATTAGAACAACTAGAAAAATTAGCGTTAAGAGAAAAGAGAGAGGATTATGCAGGATTACAAGAGCGTATCGAAAAACTAAAATTAAAATATCAACAAATAAGAGATCAGAAAATAAGAGAACGAGTTGAAGCGTTAGGCGTAGAAACACAAGAAGGAGACGATAGAGCAAAATTACTTCAAAGAGAAAGAGAGTATACTTTAGCTAGGCAAAAAATTGAGTTTGCACTTGAAAGCTTTTACAGAAGTGCGAATAGTTTAGTTTTTCAACTTAATAAAAGATATATAACTAAACATATGTCTATTTTGAGATGCATAGACAGAAGATTCGAAACTGGAGAGATATTTATAAAATGGGATGAGACAATTGATGATGAGTGGTTAATACTAATTTATATTAAAAATAATTCTCCAGATGAAGGCATAGTCATTGAAGATAAAACAAATGAAGAAAAAAATATTTCACATGAATTTAAACCAAGTGAAATTTTTAAAGCCTCAGATTTAATGGTAGATTCATTAACCCAACTGATTGCAAAAAAAAGATCTAAGAACAATTAAATTTGTTGGTCTTTGATAATTTTTTCTATTAACTTTATATTTTCTCCACTTTTGATTAATGGATAAATAGATTTTGCTTTTCTCAAGTCATCAACTGCTTTTTCATATTCCTTTAAGCTCAAGTATATTTGCGCTCGTCCTGATAATGCTCCAAAATGTCTTGGCTCTAGATTTAAAACTTTTTCAATATCATCTAACGATTTCTCATAATCCCCTAATATAAATAGTAATGTTGCTCTCTTATTCCAACCCTCCGCCCATTTTGGGTCCTCATTAATCACATCTGTAAATAGTTTTAATGCCATTCTATACTGCTGATGATACATGGAGTAAGTTCCATTCTCTAATTTGTTCGTCAGATAATCATTGTTTGGGTGTCTTGTCCATTTATTCCAAATTTGATCCTCTAGCTTTTCTGCTTGTTGTAAATTTTTTGCGTTAAACAATTCTTTAAACAATATATTTAAATTGTCTGAATACACATTATTTGTACTTACAAATAAAAATATAATTATAAAACTTATATGTTTTTTAATCACTGACATATACAGATACTCCTCTAGAATTAATGTCTACATCAAATTTTTTATGCAATGGTGGAAAGGCTCTTTGAGAACAATCCAGTCTATCACAAGTTCTACATGAAACCCCTACAGGTATCTCTGATTTTTTATCATTCAAATCTAAGTTTTCCGTATAAACAAAATCTCTTGCATATTTGGCTTCACATCCAAGTCCAATAGATAACATACTTTTTTTTTGTCCATATCTTCCTATACCTTTTTCAACAGTTCTTGCTATACATACATACTTTTCGCCATTAGTCATTTTACTTACTGCAGCCTGTATAACACCAGGTCTAGAAAAAGCCGAATATACATTCCATCGAGGACAAGCACCACCATAACGTGGTATTTCTATACCTGACAATGAAAATCTTTTTGAAATATTTCCAGCGACATCAACTCTCAAAAAATGAAAAGGAACCCCAGGTAATTTAGGATCATTCAAACATGTGACTCTGTGTGTGACTTGTTCGAATGAAGTTGCAAAAGTATTTTGCAATAACTCTAAATCATATTTAAGTTTTTTACATTCAGAATGAAATAATTTGTAGGGCATTAAAATTGCTGCACCACAATAGTTTAATAAAGCAACTTTTGTTAATTTTTTCGACTCTTCATTTGGATAATTAAAAGTATCAAGATAAGAATTTATTATGTCACTAGCTCCCTCTTGTGCAATTTGAGCTGCAGCATGTAATTTCTTTGTTTCCAAAGATAAATAATCAGACAATAGTAACTTTCTATTTTTGTTATCATAAATTTTTGAAAAGGGTTTTCCTTCCTCAGGAATTATATCTTGTACTTCAATTTTATACTCTGATTTTAAATAATCACATAAAGCAATATATCTTGTTCTATTATTTTGTTTTATTTGTTCAAAGATTTGATTTGCAAATTCCTCTAGTTTTGGAAAAAAATTTCTATTTTCTTGCAAAAAATCTGAAATTACTTCTCCAGGAAATGAGTTTTTTCTATTATCAACAATTTTTCCTGAAAGTTTTTCAATTTTGTTAACCAATTCATGATCTTTTTTTTTCAAAATGTCTCCTAATCTTATTAGAGCTTTACCAATTTTTGGATTACTATTTGCTAGATCTTTAACTTCTGGACCAACTATATCCAAATCTTCAAAAAGTTGATCATCAAGCAATTCTGAAATTGTGTTGACCATATTGATATCTGATTTATTTGTTAGATCACTAATGTTGATGCTTAACTCCTCACAAATTTTTAAAAGTAACTCCCCGTCAATTTTTCTTTTACCACCCTCGATTAAAGCTAAATAACTTGGTGAAATGTTAAGTTGTGAGGCTAGTTTGTTTGCCTGCATACCTAGCTGTCTTCTAAAAGCTTTTATTTTTGGACCAATGTTTAATTCTACTTGACTCATTTACTATTTGTAAACTTTGTAAATTATTATTTACAAAAAATTTATTGTATTTACTATAATTTTAACATTTTTAGTGGATTTTGTAAATATTGTAAATTATAAAGTTTACATGGACAAAAATACTATAAAAAACATTGAATCTAGTTCTCAAACTACAAATCACCAAGAGCACCAAGAGCATAGAAGCAGAGGGGTTTATTTAAGAGATGACCACTGCGATTGGGGATCAAGTGGAATGAATGAGTTTACAGAAGAATATAACGAAAAGTAAAAAGAATTAGTTTTTTTAAAGGGGGAACAATGTCAGCCGAGAAAATCTCGTACGAGTTGAAAAGATTTGCAGGAATACAAAGGGATTATAAGCCAGATGAAGTAGAAAGGCTAAGAGGATCTATTAGAATTGAGTATTCAATGTGTAAACAGCAATCTCAAAAACTCTGGAGATTGTTGAATACAGAGCCATATGTAAATACACTTGGTTCTTTATCAGGAAATCAAGCTGTTCAACATGCAAAAGCAGGTTTAAAAGCGATCTATTTAAGTGGTTGGCAAGTTGCAGCAGACGCAAACAGTGCTGGTGAAATGTATCCTGATCAATCTTTATATCCTTACGACAGCGCACCTAAATTAGTTGAGTCTATGAATAATTCTTTAATTAGAGCTGATCAAATTCAGCATATGGAAATAGCAGATGGAGATATGAATAGCAGCGAAAGAACTGATTACATGTTGCCAATTATTGCAGATGGCGAAGCAGGATTTGGTGGGCCGTTAAATGTATTTGAGCTAACAAAAAAATTTATAAAAGCTGGCGCAGCCGGAGTTCATTTTGAAGACCAACTAGCTAGTGAAAAAAAATGTGGACATATGGGCGGTAAGGTACTTGTTCCTACTGGAACCATGGTCCGAAATCTAAAAGCAGCAAGATTGGCAGCTGATATTGCCGACGTTCCTCTCATTATTCTTGCAAGAACAGATGCCAACGCTGCGAAACTAATAACAAACGATTTTGATGAAAATGACAAACCGTTTTTAACCGGAGAAAGGTCACCTGAAGGCTTTTATTATGTAAAAGATGGTATTGATCAAGCAATCTCAAGAGGGTTAGCTTATGCACCTTACGCGGATTTAATATGGTGTGAAACTGCAACACCTAATTTAGATGAAGCAAAAAAGTTTGCTGATGCAATACATTCAAAATTTCCTGGCAAGATGTTAGCTTATAATTGCTCCCCATCATTTAATTGGAAGAAACATTTATCTGATGATGAGATTGCAACATTTCAAACTAAAATTGGAATGATGGGATATAAATTTCAATTTATAACTTTAGCAGGTTTCCATACGCAAAATATTGCTATTTTCGAGCTTGCAGAAAAGTATAAAAAGGAAGGTATGACTGCTTACTCTAGAATACAACAAAATGAATTTGCTAGAGAAAAAGATGGATATACCAGTGTTAAACATCAACGAGAAGTTGGCACTTCTTATTTTGATGCAGTTTCCAATACAATAAGTTCTGGAAAGAGCTCCACAACAGCAATGGAAGGCTCAACAGAATCTGAGCAATTTTAATTACTCTTTAGCTTTTGGATTTGATCCCAGGCTGAATTAATAGCTCTCATTTTCTTTTTACTTTCCTCAATAACTTCCTGAGGAACTCCTTTACTTAGAAGTAAGTCAGGATGGTGTTCTTTACTTAATTTTAAATATCTTTTTCTAATATCTGTAAGATTATCGTCAGGTTTGCTCTCTAATACCACATATGGATTGAGTTTATCTGATGATTTTCTACCCTCAACTATTCCATTGAACTGGGCGTTACTAAGACCAAATAATTGAGAAACATGTTGTATCATTCTAAATTCTTGATCACTTATATTTCCATCAGCTTCTGCAATATAAAATAATATATTAATGACTTCTTCCAATACATTTATATTTCCTTGATAAATCTGAGCTATTTGTTTTGCATATGGCTCGTAACCAGTGCTTTCTTCTTTAGCTTTATTAAAAATTTTTCCAACTTGATCTAATTCATGTTCTGGAATTTTGAGTTTATCTTTTACCGCTATTAATTCCTCTCTACTAACCTGACCGTCTGCTTTACTCAGTTTCGCTGATAAAACTATAAGAGCTAATGCAAAAACTTGTTGAGGTTGTGCAAAAGATTTAAATGATGATCTTGATCTTGATACTTTTCCACCAATTAAGGAACCTAATAGCATTCCAAACGGCCCTCCTAAAGAAAAACCGATCATCCCACCAATTAAACTTCCCCAGATAGACATATAAAAAAAATTTAATATAATTTAATATATTTATGTTCTCAACTTTTTTAGCTTTAACATTTTTATTTTTAATGTTTATGTGGTCATTGGCTTGGGTAAATTATTACAATAAACTAGATAAAAGATTTGGTTCATCTTTATGGAGATGGAGTTATGATTATCCAGTGCCAGGTGATAGAGATATTTCTTTTCTCGATGATAAAAAATTTGTTATTTTAAGAAGAAAGAGGAATAGAGCGGTCACAGTTATGTATTTTATTTTATTTTTCTCTTTTTTTATATTTTTATCTTTTGTAACCCAGATTTTATACGCTATTCAACATTAGTTTAGTTGGTGTCTATTTTTTAAATACAAAAAAAACGCTACAATTTCATATCCTACATAAAATAACTGGTAAATGACCGGGAGTTTAAAAAATTTATAAAGAAACTTGTATTTTGGAATACTTTTCCAAATAAGCAAAAAAGCATCAATGCCTACATAGATTTTTCCATCTTGTTCTACATGAAGTCTTCTTAGAAGCTCTTTATCAGTTTTTTTTGTTTCTAATTCAGCATTTTTATTTTTAGTAATGTCTATCCAATTCAAATTTTCTATGTTTTCTTTTTTATAAATATTAATTTCTGCTCTGCAGATTTTGCATGAATTGTTAAAAAAAACCTTCATAATCAAACTATATTTGAATATTTTATTTTTACAAATGTGCCAAATAAGCAGTTGATATATTAATAATCACTACTACATTCTTAAAATGTCAAATTTCTTCAAAGAAACAGATATAGATACATCACAAGCTGAAGCAATTGTTACTGAAACCTTAAAAAATTGTGATGACGGAGAATTATATTTAGAAAATCATAAATCTGAGTCTATTGTTTTAGATGATAATAAAATAAAGAGCTCAACTTATAACTCTGATCAAGGATATGGTTTCAGAGCTGTGACAGGAGAGGTTGTTGCTTACTCTCATTCTAATGATATTTCAAAAGAATCACTAAGAAAATCAAGCGAGAATTTAAAAGATACGTTAAAGTCAAAAAAAGGAACCTATAATCACGAAATTCCTAAAACTAATAGCAAATATTACGAAAACATTAATCCTATAGAAAACAAGACGTTCGACTCGAAAATAGATTTGCTGAATAGTGTTAATAACTATTTAAGATCAAAAAGCCCAACTGTAAATCAAGTAACTGCAAATTTTTTAGGTGAACATAAATCAATAGAAATTATTAGGTCTGATAATCAAGTTTTGAAAGATGATAGACCATTAGTCAGATTCAACGTTTCTGTCGTATTAGAGAAAGATGGAAAAAAAGAAACAGGTGTTTATGGAGTTGGAGGAAGACAAAGTTATGATGATTATCTAAAAGATGGAAGCTGGAAAGATGTTTGTGATGAAGCTTTTAGAATCGCCAATGTCAATTTAGAGAGCAAACCAGCGCCAGCAGGAGAGATGAAAGTTGTTTTAGGTCCTGGATGGCCGGCAATTTTAATTCACGAAGCAATCGGACATGGTCTTGAGGGAGATTTTAATAGAAAAAAAACTTCAGCTTTTCATAATCTAATGGGGCAGCAAGTAGCTAGTGAAGGAGTTACAATTGTAGATGACGGCACCTTACATCAAAGAAGAGGAAGTTTGACGATAGACGATGAAGGAACGCCTACTGAAAATACAGTTTTGATAGAAAATGGAATTTTAAAAAACTATATGCAAGACCGTTTAAACGCTCGTTTGATGGGAACTAAGTCAACAGGTAGCGGAAGAAGAGAAAGTTATAAACATGTGGTTTTACCAAGAATGAGAAATACAATGATGTTGTCGGGTAAATATTCGCAAGATGAAATGATAAGTTCAGTTGATAAAGGTATTTTCGCTGTAAGTTTTGGGGGAGGACAAGTAGACATAACTTCAGGAAAATTTGTCTTTAACTGCACAGAAGCATATGAAATAAATAATGGTAAAATTGGATCACCAATCAAAGGTGCTACATTAATTGGAGATGGACCATCAATTTTAAAAGAAGTTTCATTAGTTGGTAATGATATGAAATTAGATCCAGGTATTGGAACATGTGGGAAAGCTGGACAGGGTGTTCCAGTAGGAGTAGCTCAGCCATCAATTCTTATAAATAAGATGACCGTGGGTGGAACAAAACTTTAATCTAAATGATAAGGGATCAGGAATTTTTAAAAGATATAGCGTCTTATTGTATTGAGAACTCTAAAAAACTAGGAGCCACGGATGTGGGTGTAAAAGTAATTCACTCTGTTTCAGAAAATGTTAGTTTTAGAAATAAAAAATTAGATGAGTCAAATAGAGCAGATAGTTTTGCTGTCAATTTAACTACTTACATAGAGAAAAAAAAATCAAGCATAAATTCATCAGATTTATCTAAATCAAACTTAGAAAAACTAATAGAACGTTGTATTGATGCTACAAAAATTACTCCATCAGATGAAAATAATTCGTTACCAGATAAAGATTTAATGTCTAAAGAGATAAGAGACCTTAATCTCTATGATGAAACACATTATCCAAATGATAAAAAGATTGAATTTTTAAAAAAAGTTGAAGAAACAGCATCAACGGACGAAAAAATAGTTAATACTGAAGCTGGTTTTACCGAAAATAAAAATAATTTTATACTCGCAAACAGTAATGGTTTCTTAGGTGGATACAAAACCTCAAATTTTTCATCTTCATGTGTAGCTGTATCAAGAATTAATGGTGCAATGGAAAGAGATTATGAGTTTGGTAGCACAAGATTCTTGCAAGATATGATGAAACCAGAAGAAATTGGAAAAATAGCTGCCAACAAAGCAATAAAAAAGTTAGGTCCAAAAAAAATTAAGAGTGAAAAAATTGGAGTAATATTCGATAAAAGAATTTCCAAAGGTATATTAAGTACACTAGCAAGTGCAATTAGTGCGAGTGCTATTGCAAGAGGAACTTCTTTTTTAAAAGATCAAATCAATTCTGAAGTTTTTCCAAATTCAATTAATATCATAGATGATCCAAAAATTGAAAAAGGATTAGGCTCCCAAAACTTTGATAGCGAGGGTGTTGAAACAAACTCTCTGAAACTAGTTGAGAATGGCATTTTAAAAAATTATTTAATTGATACTTATTATGGTAAAAAGTTAAATTTAAAATCTAACGGTAGGTCTGGAGGAACAACAAACTTATACTTTGAAAATGGTACCTTAAGTTTTAAGGATTTGCTAAATTCAGAAAAGAAGTTTCTATACATAACAGAGACTATAGGCCATGGAGGTAATATTATTACAGGAGATTACTCAGTTGGAGCGTCAGGATTTATGGTTGAGGATGGAGAACTAACTTACCCAGTAAGTGAAATAACTATTGCTGGAAATTTTAAGGAAATGTTCAAGAATATTACTTTGGCAAACGATCTAGAGATGAAATACTCTACAAATGCACCTACACTTTTGATTAATCAAATGACAGTAGCGGGAAAATAATTATTGAATTTTTTTTAGTCTATATTCCCATAAACCCATTCTTTTATAAGCTACTTTTATAATCAATGCTTTTTTCTTATCATACCATACTTCAAAATTTAATTTTTTATCATCAGGTAGATTTGGGTCAGTAGAAAATAGTCTAAAGTGTTCTACATCATATTCTTTATTATAAAGTTTAATTTTTTCTTTTCCTAAAAATTCTATGTTTTGTTTTTTTACACTTCCAGATAATGGACTTATTTGTGTCTCAGTTTGCAAAATTCTATGATTCCACCAATGGCCGATTATATTTTCTTTATCCGCCTCACCCTTATATGATGAACCATCAATTATAAACTTCTCTTTTTTTTCATCAAAAATTAAATTTACATATTTTCTCTTATTGTTTTGAAATGTTTCTGAGTTAAATGAAATTAATTGGTCTCCAATATATTCTTCAGTACCTCTACTATTTATGGAGAACACTGTAACACCCAATAATTTTACATTGAAATTAGTCTTATTTTTAACAATAAATTTATTTTTTTCTTTTTTAAATGTGAAAATACTTTCTCCAATTTTTTCATCATCTTTAAATATCTCCATTTCTATGTTTGTATAATTTTTATAGTGGTCAGTATGTGCTTGCAAAAAAAGAGGAGATAAAACCAACAATATTACTAAGAATTTTCTCATTATTTCATATCATTTTAATTAACTTGTTTGAACTTTATATAGAATTTTTATGTTTAAAAGATAAATAGTCTAAAGAATTATGTTTTTAACCATTAAAAATATCCCCTCAAAATCTTGGAGCTCAGAAAAACCTTTAAATTTAAAACCTAAATTTACAACTTTTTTACTTTTATGTGTTGGTTTATCTTTGTTTGGGTTGGGAGAGGGTCTTTTATTAGTTTCTACTACTGGTAATTCTCCATGGTCTGTTCTTGCAGAAGGGTTATCAAACATATTAAATATTTCGATCGGATTATCTACATTCATAATAAGTATTATTGTTTTAGGGTTTTGGTTTCCACTAAAACAAAAACCAGGAATTGGTACAATTCTAAATATTTTAATTATAGCAACGATAATCGATTTGACACTTTTTCTTTTTGATCCACCTTTGACTACTTTTTCAAAATATATTCTTGCTGTATTTTCTGTTTTACTTGTCGGTCTAGGAAGTGGAATATACTTAATAGCAAATTTAGGTCCTGGTCCTAGAGATGGATTGATGACGGGTCTAACAAAAAAAACTCAACTTCCTATTGCTTTAATTCGAGCTACTTTAGAAATTTCTGCTGTTATATCTGGTTGGTATTTGGGAGGAACTGTTGGTTTGGGTACTATAATATTTGCATTTGGTATAGGTCCCGCAGTAGCTTTAGGAATTTATATTGTGGATAAAGTTACGAAGTAAATGTTTTTAGTGGACAATTAGTCGATTGTTAATATTGAATAAAAATTGTAAATATAAATTATGTCTATAAAAAATTGGATGAAAGAATCAGCGAATATACTATTTGACGATAGTAAAAATGATTTAAGAGCCCTTCCAAAAACTGTGAGACTACAAATATTATTAGTTTTGAGTTTTATATGGACAACAGTATTTAGTTTATACGTATTTTCTTATGCTACTTTTGCATTTGGTTGGGCAGGGACATATGTTGCTCATATAGGTTTAATATTTGCTGTTTATTATACGTTTAAACAATTTCATAGAGCTGAAGCAAAAGCTGTTAGTGTTTTTAAGACAAAAAATTTTGATCCATTTAAAATAATGACAATTGTTTTTGTCATAGTTTTTATTTTTGTTTTCTCAAAAGGAATTGAAGTATTGACAAGAACAAACTCTTACTCAATTCCATATGATGGACCAAGTAAATCAGCGTTTGAAAAGTGGCTGCCTTTTACCAAAAATAAATCTGAATAATAATTTTTTAAGAAGCTTCTGATAATTTAGAGAGCTTTTTCCTCTCGTGAGGATCAAGTACAGCTTTCCTTAATCTGCAAGAATTTGGCGTAATTTCTAGTGCTTCATCAGAATTTAACATGCTCAGTTGTTCGGCAATAGACATCTTTCTTACTGGAGTTAAAACAACATTTTCATCTGTTCCTTGTGTTCTCATATTTGTGAGTTTTTTACCTTTCATGACATTTATAATCATATCACCAGGTTTAGGTGACAATCCTACAATCATACCCGAATAAACTGGATCGTTATGAGTAACAAACATTTCTCCTCTTGCCTGTAGATTATAAATTGCAAATGCTACTGCTTTTCCTTGTTCCATAGAAATTAATGCACCATTTCTTCTGCCTTCCATATCTCCCTCAAATTTTCCATAAGAATGGAATATTCTGTTTATTACCCCTGTTCCTTTAGTAAGAGTAAGAAATCTACTGGTGTACCCCATTAAACCTCTAGTTGGTGCATGAAAGATTAATCGTTTTTTATTTTTTCCAGTATCTTTAAGATCTATTAATTTTCCTTTTCTTTTATTCATCGAGTCTATAACTTTAGAAGAGAACTCTTCATCAAGATCCATAGTAATTTCTTCAATAGGTTCTAATTTTTCACCATTTTCATTTTTTTGAAATAAAACTCTAGGAGGGCTTACTGTCATCTCAAATCCTTCACGTCTCATTTGTGTTAATAATATTTCTAACATTAATTCGCCTCTTCCACTTATTTCAAATGAGTCTTTGTTTTCATTTTCTGAAAAAGAAATTCCGACATTATTCTGAGCCTCTAGAACTAATCTTTCTCTAATTTGAGTACTTGTAAGTTTTTTACCTTCAGTACCAGCTAATGGAGAACTATTTACTGTTATTTTAATAGACATCGTTGGTGGATCAATTGGGGTTGCTTGTATTGGTGTATCTACCTCAGTATCACATATGGTATCAGCAACATTTGCTTTTTCTAATCCAGCGATAACTACAATATCTCCAGCTTCGCCAACTTCTATTGGTACTTTTTTTGTCCCCTCGTATCTAAATATTTTAGTCAACCTTCCCTCATCAACTTTTTCTCCATCAAGATTGATTGCTTTAATTTGTTGGTTTGCTTTTGCAGTACCTTGAGAAATTCTACCAACTAAACTTCTACCCAAAAAACTGTCTGCATATAAAAGAGTTGAAAGCATTGCAAAAGGCTTGGTCTTGTCAAATTCTGCTGGCTTTACATGATCAATTACTAGATCTAATAATGGGTTTAAATTCTCTCTTTTGCCATCTATTTCTTTACATGCCCAACCAGATCTTCCACTTGCATAAATAACTGGAAAGTCTAATTGTTCCTCGTTGGCATCTAAGCTGACAAACAAGTCAAAAGTCTCATTTAAAACTTCATCGGCTCTTTGGTCAGCTTTGTCTAATTTATTAATAACTACTATTGGTTTAAGGCCTTGTTTAAGTGCTTTAGCTAATACAAATTTAGTTTGAGGCATTACCCCTTCGGCTGAATCTATTAACAATAATGCACCATCAGCCATACTAAGAACTCTTTCAACTTCTGCAGCAAAATCTCTATGTCCAGGTGTATCAATAATATTAATTCTAGAATCTTTCCAATTTATGGAAGCTGGTTTAGCAAGAATTGTAATACCTCTTTCCTTTTCAAGTTCGCCGGAGTCCATTAGTCTTTCATCAACAACTTCATTTTCCCTAAAAGAGCCACTCTGTTTCATTAAATTGTCAATTAAAGTAGTCTTGCCATGGTCAACATGAGCAATTATGGTGATGTTACGTATTGATGTCGTCATTTGCGCGTTCTTATATATTAATTTTTTGATTTGAAAACAGTTAAATCATTATATTTTTCAACAAATTTAGAAATTACTCAAATATACTACTAATTAATCAAAATTCTTGAGGGAATCGAAGTGCTAATAAGTTTTCTAAATGAAGACATGCTTTTAGCAAATAAATGTGAGTAATTATTCATTTCATCGATTATCACATATCTTGAATAATCTTTAGTTTCATATTTATTAATGTTACCTAACGTTGAAAATACCCTTTTTCTGAGAACTTGTGGGATTTGACTATAATCAATTTTTAAATTTTTTATCTCTCTTTTATCTGTTACCAAAACATAAAGATTAGTAATTTTTATACCTGTTTTTTCTACAAGTTCTTTGTCAAAAAAATAATAAATATTTTTGAATTCTGATCTAAAAGTAGATAGTACAAAATCAAGGGTTTCTACTTTTTCAAGATCTACAACTGTATTATTTAGTAATATACCATCTTTAACCATACATTTTTTTACATCTCTATAAAATTCTTTTGTTGTTAGATGTTCGGGAACCCCATCTCCAAAAAATAAATCAATAACAATAAGATCATATTTTTTTTTACATTTTTTTACAAAAGTTCTAGCATCTTCAAAAAATATATTTGATTTTTTTTTTTTATAATTAAAATATTCTGTAGCTATACTTAAGGTCAAAGGATCGATTTCAACAACATCAACATTGTATTTTTTACTTTCAAGATAATTTGGCAGCGCACCCGCTCCAAAGCCAAGAACCAGAGCATTTCCTATTTCAGAACTCATTGATAAATTGTTTAAGACATGAATATAAGTATTCAGAGATTCTCCATTTTTTGCAACAGTATTTTGTGTAAAACCATTTTGATAAAGAATATAATGGGTTTCTTCCTCACTGTTTTTTGGTTTGTAACCGATTACCTTAAGATTTCCATAAAAAGATGGTTTTTCATAAAGTATTAAATACTCGTTATCATTCAAATCTGTTGATTTGGTGAAATATGAAAGATAATTCTCTTTATTTACTAAAATCAAAATTAGTATTCCAAATAAGAGAATATTTAAAAATATAAATTTTTTTTTTAATTTTCTAAAAAATGAATAACCAATTAGAAAATAAATTAGTAAATTTATACTAATTAAAAACAAAGCATTTAATATAAATGAGTTAAAATTTGTAAAATTTGGAATTATAAAAAGAGCTGTGAAAATTACACCAAAGACCGATCCCAATGTGCTTATAAAAAAAACATAACCTGACTTAGAGTCGCTACTTTCGTCATTTTTTGATTTAATTATTGATATTAAAATAGGATTAAGCGCAGACATTAATACCAATGGGACAGATAATAAAACTAAGCTTCCAATAAAACTACCGATTAATAAGTTTATTCCAATTAGATAAGGAAATAAAATTGGATAAATAATTGAAGAAATTAAAATAAAAAAAGAACTTAAAAAAGGGATAAAAATAAAAACATCCTCATAAAGTTCATTTTTTATTTTTGATGTTAGCCACCCACCAAATTGATATCCAATAGCTAAAAAAATTAATGTTATTGACAATATAGAAGTCCAAATGTACAGGCTTACACCAAAAAATGGTGTTAGTATTCTTGATGCTAGTAATTCTAAGGACAATACTACCGCTCCAGTAAAAAAAATTAGTAAAAGATATTTGTTAAAATGATTTTTTTCTGTATTCAAAAGATATTAAGGATAATTTTTGGTTGCTTTTGCTTTACCAAGTTTTTTCTTTTTGTCTCCAATTGCAGTTATAGTCCATTCATAGGTATGAGAACCATCGGGAGGACAAGGGCTCTTATATTTGAAGGCGCCAGGTTGTATAGTTAGATCTCCATTGTAATCCTTAATTTTTCCACCTCCATGATTATATCCCGGAACATCTTTATCTTTCATTTTAAACCTTAGTTCTTTTGTCCCTTCTGGAACATTTTTTAGTTCAAAGATTGGATTAGATACTTTGTTTGGTTTACCGGATGTACAACTTTTTAAGTTTCCCCACTTAAAAGTAAACGAAAATTCATTAGCTGAGATTGGAATCGAAAATAAAAGAAATAAAATTATCGATTTTAGTAAAAGTTTCATATTTTTAATTTAATATTTTTAATAGAATCTTCACTAAAAAAAAACCCCCGATAAACGGGGGTTTTAAATTTTTTTAAGCAATTAAATTAGAGTGGGCTACATTCCCATACCACCCATGCCACCCATGCCACCCATTCCTCCAGGAGGCATACCAGCTCCACCAGCGTCTTTTTCATCTGGTTTGTCTGCAATCATTGCTTCAGTTGTTACTAATAATCCAGATATAGAAGCAGCATCTTGAAGTGCAGTTCTTACAACTTTAACTGGATCGATAATACCTTCTTTAAACATATCAACATATTGTTCAGATTGTGCATCGTAACCATTGCTGGGCTTGTTGGTTTCTAATAATTTACCAACAACTACTGATCCATCTACACCAGCGTTTGTTGTGATTTGTCTAATAGGCGCTTGTAAAGCACTTTTGACAATTTCTACACCAGCTTTTTGATCATCACCTTTAACTTTTAGACTATCAAGTTCTTTTGAAGCATAAAGCAATGCACATCCACCACCAACAACAATACCTTCTTCAACTGCTGCTCTTGTAGCGTTTAATGCATCCTCAACTCTATCTTTTCTTTCTTTAACTTCAACTTCTGTAGCACCACCAACTTTGATTACAGCTACACCACCAGCTAGTTTAGCAAGTCTCTCTTGTAGTTTTTCTCTATCATAGTCTGAGGTTGTTTCTTCAACTTGAGCTTTGATTTGAGCACATCTTGCTTCAATGTCAGATTTTTTTCCTGCTCCACTTACAATTGTGCTATTTTCCTTATCAACTTTTACACGTTTTGCAGATCCAAGATCGTTGAGTTTAACATTTTCAAGTTTAATTCCTAAATCCTCAGAGATAACTTGTCCACCTGTAAGAATTGCAATATCTTCTAACATTGCTTTTCTTCTATCTCCAAAACCAGGTGCTTTAACAGCAACAACTTTTAAACCACCTCTAAGTTTGTTAACAACAAGTGTTGCTAATGCTTCTCCTTCGACGTCTTCCGAAATTATCATTAATGGTCTACCCGCTTGTACAACTGCCTCTAACAACGGAACCATCGGTTGAAGATTTGTTAATTTTTTCTCGTGAAGAAGAATTAGTGGGTTTTCTAGCTCTGTAGTCATTTTATCACCATTTGTAATAAAATAAGGAGAAAGATAACCTCTATCAAATTGCATACCTTCGACTACATCAAGTTCTGTTTCAATTCCTTTTGCTTCTTCAACAGTAATTACTCCTTCATTACCAACTTTTTGCATAGCTTTTGAAATCATTGCACCAATTTCTTTATCACCGTTTGCTGAAATTGTACCAACTTGTGCAATCTCATCACTATCTTTTACTTTTTTAGCTGATGAAATTAATTTATTTTTTACATGATCTACAGCAGCATCAATCCCTCTTTTAACATCCATTGGGTTCATCCCTGCTGTTACATACTTACAACCTTCTTTAACAATTGCTTGAGCTAAAATTGTTGCAGTTGTTGTTCCATCACCAGCTTCATCGTTAGTTTTGCTAGCAACTTCTTTAACCATTTGTGCACCCATATTCTCAAACTTATCATCAAGATCAATTTCTTTTGCAACTGAAACACCGTCTTTAGTTGTTCTTGGTGCGCCATAAGATTTGTCGATAACAACATTTCTTCCTTTTGGTCCAAGAGTAACCTTTACAGTGTTGGCAAGTATATCAACTCCCTTTAACATTGATGCTCTAGCATCTGAATCAAATTTTACTATTTTAGCCATTCTTAACTCTCCTTATTAATTATTTACCTGTTGCAATACCCATAATGTCCGACTCTTTCATTATGCTGTACTCTTTACCATCGATTTTAACTTCTGTTCCTGACCACTTACCGAATAAAACTTTATCTCCTACTTTAACGTCCATAGGTACTAGTTTTCCGTCTTCAGTTTTTGCACCTCCGCCAACAGCAACAACTTTACCTTCTTGTGGTTTTTCCTGAGCTGTATCTGGAATAATTATTCCACCAGCAGTTTTTTCGCTGCTATCTAAAACTTCTATTAAAACACGATCATGTAACGGTTTAAACTTCATAAAAATTCTCCTTTAAATTAGCAGTCATATAGAGACATATTTAATAATTTTCAAGATCTTGAATAAAAATTATGGTCTAAAAAACTCAAGAATTAAGCTTATTTTTAAGCTATACCTCAAGTATGCCCCAAAACTTAGACAAAGATGGATTAAGATCTAAAATAAACAGTTACGAATTATTTTTTATCGACATATGGGGAGTGATCCACAACGGATTAGAAATTTATGAAGACTCTATCGAAGTATTAGAAAATTTAAAAAAAAATAATAAAGAGTTTATATTACTTACCAACGCGCCGAGACCAAATTTTACAGTTATTGATTTTTTGAAAAAAATGGGGCTCAAAAAATTTTATGAACATGTATATACTTCTGGAGAAGCTTCATTAAAATATTTAATAGAAAATTTTCAAAATTCAAAATTTTATCATATTGGACCACCAAGAGATTTCGACTTATTTAAAAGATTTGAACAAAATAAAGTTAGTAATATTAATCAAGCTGATTATTTTATTTGTACAGGGTTATTTGAAGATTATGAGACAAAACTTGAATATTATAAAGATTTACTTGAGAAATTTTCAAATAAAAAATTTGTGTGTACAAATCCAGACTTAATTGTTGATAGAGGTGATGTTAGAGAGTTTTGTGCTGGGTCAGTTGCAAAAATATTTGAGGAAATTGGTGGAAAAGTAATTTACTTTGGAAAACCTTATCCTCCAGTTTATAATTTATCTGCTAACATAAATGGAAAAAATGTTCTATGTATCGGGGATAATATGAACACAGATATAAAAGGAGCTAATATTCAAAAATTTGACAATTTGTTAATAACGAGTGGTATACATAAAAAAGAGTTAAGTAGTCATAATATTGATAAATTAGAAAAAAAATATGGAGTGTGCGTGAATTACACTCAAACAAAATTAAAATGGTGAACAAAATTAAAATCTATAAAAACTTCAAAATTTTAAGAAAACATCAAAATGCCATGATATTAATTGGTAATTTTGATGGCTTACACTTAGGCCATCAAAGATTATTCAAAGAAGCAAAAAAATATAAAAAAAAATATAATTCAAAAATTGGAGTAGTGACTTTTGATCCAATACCAAAAATGTATTTTGATAAAAGTATTACGAATTATCGACTTTCAAATCTTAATCAAAAGAGCAGATATTTTAGTGATTATAAAGTAGATTTTTTAATAAATAAAAAATTTGATAAAAAATTCTCCAAAATATCTTGTCATAATTTTATTAAAAATATTTTATGCAAAAAGTTAAGAGCAGATTACATTTTTGTTAGTAATAATTTTAGATTTGGAAATAAGAGAGAGGGGGACGTAAATTTATTAAAAAGATTTCAAAAAAAGTATAATTATAAATTAATTAATCCAAAACCGTTATATAAAAAAAATAAAATTATTTCCTCAACATTAATTAGAAAATTAATTGAAAATGGCAATTTAAAAATTGCAAATAAACTTTTATCAAGAAATTGGTCGATAGAAGGTGTTGTAGAAAAGGGTAGAATGATGGGAAGAAAAATTGGCTTTCCCACATGCAACATAAATATAAAAAATTATGTAATACCAAAAGTAGGAGTTTATGCAGTTGATGTTTATATCGAAAAAAACAGAAAAAAGATCAAAGGAATAGCAAATATTGGGTATAGGCCTACTTTTAATCAAAAAAAATTATTATTAGAGGTAAATTTATTTAAATTTTCTGGAAATCTTTATAATAAAAATCTAACTATTAATTTTACAAAATTTATTAGAGGAGAAACAAAATTTAAAAATATTGACGCTTTGAAAAAACAAATAAATAAAGATATCAAAGTTGCTAAAAGATAAAATTTCATGAGCAAGGAACATATAAATCTACCTAAAACAAAATTCTCAATGAAGGCAAATTTGCCAAGTAAGGAGCCAAATTACATAGAATTTTGGAAGAAAATTGACCTCTACAATTTGTTAAGACAAAAAAGTAAAGGGCAAGAAAAATTTGTACTGCATGATGGGCCTCCATATGCAAATGGAAATATTCATATGGGTACTGCCTTAAATAAAATTTTAAAAGATATAATTACAAAATTTCATCAAATGGATGGCAAAGACTCAGTTTATGTTCCTGGTTGGGATTGCCATGGTTTGCCTATTGAGTGGAAAATTGAAGAACAGTACAAAAAGAATAAAAAAAATAAAAATGATGTTCCAATTATTGAATTCAGAAAGGAATGTAGAGAATTTGCTAATAAATGGATAGACGTCCACAAGGGAGAATTTACAAGACTTGGGGTAATCGGTGATTGGGAAAATTACTATTCAACAATGTCATTTGATGCTGAAGCTCAAATCGTTAGAGAACTTGGAAAATTTCTTAAAGAAGGAAGTCTTTATAGAGGTTACAAACCAGTTCTATGGTCAACTGTTGAAAAAACAGCTTTAGCTGATGCTGAGGTTGAATACATGGATCATGTTTCAGATACGATTTATGCAGCATTCAAAGTGAAAGTTACAAATTTTGACATAATTAAAGGTGCTGATGTAATAATTTGGACGACAACCCCATGGACTATTCCTGCAAATAAAGCTTTAGCTTACAATACTGGCCTAAAATATGTTTTACTTGAAATAAACGATAACAAAAATTTTACTGGTAGAAAAATAGTAATTGCAAAGGACCTACTAGAACCTTTTAAAAAAGATACCTCTATTGAAAATATAAAAGTTTTAAACGAATTTTTAGGAAAAGATTTGAAAGGAACAATTTGCAGTCATCCATTTTCTAAAATGGGATATGATTATGATATCCCAATGCTTGAAGCTAATTTTGTTACTACTGAACAAGGTACGGGTATCGTGCACTGCGCCCCTAGTCATGGACCAGATGATTTCAATCTTTGTTTAAATAATAATATTAAAGCAATTGAAACAGTTGATGGCGATGGAAAATATACAAATGAAATTAAACATTTTGAAGGTTTACATATTTTTAAGGCCAATAACTTAATTATTGAAAAATTAGATGAGCAAAAAAATTTATTATCAAACGGAAAACTTACTCACTCTTATCCCCATTCTTGGAGATCAAAAGCCCCATTAGTTCATAGAGCAACTCCACAATGGTTTATTTCAATGGAAAGCCATGGATTAAGAGGTAAAGCATTAAAAGCCATCGATAATACAGATTTTTATCCTTCCAAAGGAAAAGAAAGAATAAAATCAATGATTGAAACTAGACCTGATTGGTGTGTATCAAGACAGAGAGTTTGGGGTGTGCCGCTACCGATTTTTATTTCAAAAAAAACAGGTGAAGTTTTAGTTGATGATGAAGTTTTTGAAAATATCGCAAAAATTTATGAAAAAGAAGGTTCTGATTGTTGGTTTAATGAAGATTATCAGATATTTCTTGGAGATAAGTATAAATCAGAAGATTATGAAAAATTATCAGATATAGTTGAGGTTTGGTTTGATAGTGGATCCACACATTCTTTTGTCTTAGAAAAAAGAGATGACCTTAAATGGCCTGCATCGATGTATTTAGAGGGTTCAGATCAACATAGAGGATGGTTTCACTCTTCATTACTAGAGTCATGTGGAACAAGAGGTGTTGCTCCATTTGAAAGCATACTTTCTCATGGTTTTGTTGTAGATGGAAAAGGTCTAAAAATGTCAAAATCAACAGGTAACGTAATTGCTCCACAAGATATACTTAAAAAGTACGGAGCTGATATATTAAGAATTTGGGTTGCATCTTCAAATTATGCTGAGGATCTTAGAATAGATTATTCAATTTTAGATCAACACGCAGAGTCTTATAGAAAAATTAGAAACACGTTTAGATATCTTTTAGGAAATATTCAAGATCAATATGAAAATCTTGATTTTGAAAAAGTTGAACTTGAAAATTTTGATTCACTTGAAAAATTTATGCTTCATAGAATTTATACAATAAATGAGAATTTTAAAAATAATTTTAAAGTTTATAATTTTCACAACTTATATAAAGAATTACTAAATTTTTGTACAGTTGAGCTTTCTGCCTTTTATTTTGATATTAGGAAAGATACCTTATATTGTGACGCTTTAAATTCTGAAAAAAGAAAAAACTGTATAACTCTTTTAAATATTATTTTACAATGTCTTCTTAAATGGTTTGCACCAATATTATCATTTACAACTGAAGAAATTTATCAATTAGTTAAAAAAGAAGAAGATAACCAAAGTATCCATTTACAAAATTTTGTCTCAGTTCCAAATTCTTGGAATAATGAGGAACTTAGCTCAGATTGGGATTACGTTAAAAAAATTAGAGATCAGGCAAATATTTCAATTGAGAATATGAGAGCTGAAAAGACAATTGGTTCAAGTTTAGAGGCAATGATCGAAATAAAGTTAAATAAAGAATTTTATGATAAAGCAAAAAATATTAATTTTTCAGAAATTTGTATAACTTCATCTGCATCTGTAATTAAAGATGAAAATTTGAAAAATAGCATTGACGTAGTTGCAAAAAAAGCTCAAGGAAATAAATGTCCTATTTGTTGGAAAATTTTTGAGTCGAGTTGTGAAAGACCAAATTGTGGACTTTTAAATACAAATGGGAAATGAAAAATTAAATAAACTTTTTATCGGTTTTATAATTTTAGTCGCATGTTTTGCGTTAGATAGATTTTCGAAAATATATATCCTAAATATTTTAAATAATGAGGGACAAGTTGATTTTTATATAAATCAATACTTAAATATTTATTTGGTTTGGAATACAGGTATCGGATTTGGTTTATTTTCGTCAGAAGATAAACTTTTCTATAACATCTTTACTGTAATTATAGTCATTATAAATTTGGTAATATTGTATTTCGCTTTGATTGAATCAAAAATTAAATCTTTTTTTTTAATGATAATATTAGGAGGCTCTCTAGGAAACTTATTTGACCGAGTTTATTATAGAGCAGTCCCAGATTTCATAGATTTAAATTATGCTGGTTATCATTGGTTTATCTTCAATGTATCCGACATATTTATAACAATTGGTATTTTATGCCTTATTTTATCTGAATTTATATTTTATAAAAAAAAAAATGAAAAAAAATAAAATTTTAATAATTTTCTTTTTAATTCTTCAAATATTCGTAATTAATTGTGGAGGGAAGGTAAGAGAAGCATTAGAGGGGCAAAAGAGATCTGATCAAAGTGATGAATTCTTAGTAAAGAAAAAAAAACCACTTAAAATGCCACCCGATATAGATAAACTTCCTAAACCCGGTGATAGAATTATTGAAAAAAGTAAAAGCGAAGACACAAATGTAAAAGAACTATTAAATATTGAAAATAATTCTAAACCAAATGATCAGGAGTCAGGTTCTTCCAATCTTTTAAACGAAATGCTAAAGAAGATTGAGTAAAATGATGATGAGTGAAAATATTCATTATCAAGGATTTGTAAAAAAAAAAATTAAAAAAAAAAACAAGTTACAAAAATTTCCTAGTTTAAAGACACTGTTAAAAAATTATCCTTTGCTTAATACTTTAACCAGTAACTATATGTATAATTATGACAAAAAAATTTTAAATAATTTAAAAAAATTTAACGATTATAATCTCATAGGTATTGGTGGTTCTGCCCTTGGTACTAAAGCAATTTATGATTTTTTAAATTATAAAATTAAAAAAAAATTCTATTTTTATGATAATTTGCAAAATAGTAAAATTCTAAAATCAAATACAAACAGACTAAATATAATTGTTTCTAAGTCAGGAAATACTTTGGAAACAATCTCAAATTTAAATTTAATTTCTTTAAGACAGAAAAAAAACAAAAATCTGATAATTACTGAAAATAAAAAAAATATTTTAAATAAATTAGCAAAAAAACTAAAGTCAGAAGTTATCGAACATAAAGATTATATTGGTGGAAGATACTCAGCTTTATCTGAGGTGGGAATGTTGCCTGCAGAACTAATGGGTTTAAATGTAAAAAAATTTAAAGTTTTAAATTCTTTAATTAGAAAAAAGACTTTTGTTAATTTTTTAATTAATAACGTTCAATCCGTCTATGACAATATACTCAAGGGGAAAAAAAACTGTGTTATTCTCAATTATGATGAAAAATCAGATAATTTATTCAAATGGTATCAGCAGCTTTTAGCTGAAAGCCTCGGTAAAAATGGAAAGGGTGTATTTCCTATAGTATCGGCAATGCCAAAAGATAATCATAGTTTGTTACAATTATATCTAGATGGGCCGAAGAATAATTATTTCACTTTTTTTAGTGTTAGAGAAAATAAATCAAATAAATATAATAAACTTTTATTGACTAATGAGATTAAATATTTAAATAATTTTAATGTTAGTGATGTGTTGAGTGCACAGAGAATAGCAACTCAAAAAGTTTTTAGAAAAAATAAAATTCCCTTTAGAAGTTTTGAAATAATAAAAAGAAATGAGAGCGCTATTGGAGAAATTATTTGTTTTTTTATTTTAGAAACGTTGCTTTTGGCAGAATTACTTAAGGTAAATCCTTTAAATCAACCATCTGTTGAATTAATCAAAACTGAGACAAAAAATATTTTAAGTTGAGATTTCTCCGTACAATATTTTTGAAACTCCATAAGTTTGTTCTCTTAAAATTTTAAAGC
The DNA here is from genome assembly GCA_902594705.1 of uncultured Pelagibacteraceae bacterium. Lineage (GTDB taxonomy): Bacteria > Pseudomonadota > Alphaproteobacteria > Pelagibacterales > Pelagibacteraceae > Pelagibacter. Next base: position 184,511 of record CACJNI010000001.1, on the reverse strand, counting down.
CAGGTATAAACTCTTCTTTAATTTTTTTACTTCTGTGCAAAACTATTAAAGTATTTTTTTTTGTAATACCTAAATTTTTTATATTGTCTAACAACATATTTATTTTTGTATCTCTGAACGGTGGATCTATAAAAATTAAATCCATAATTTTATTATCTAAATCTTTTGAAGATAAGTCATAAGCATCTTTCTGTAATATTCGACAATTATCTAACTGATTTAGCTTAATAATGTTCTTCTTAAGAATTTTAATTGAATTTTCATAATTTTCAAAAAAATATACTCTTTTTGCACCTCTAGAAAGGCATTCAAGGCCGAAAGATCCAGTACCTGAGAATAAATCTAAGACATTAGAATTTAGCAACTCTTTTTTCTCATTGTTTGCATGTTTGAGAATATTAAAAATAGATTCTCTCACCATATCTTTTAATGGTCTTGTTGACTTATCTGTTGGATTATAAATTAAGTTACCTCGAAGTTTTCCACCTATTACTCTCATTTATCTATGACTTTATGACCTATATCAGACCGATAGAACCCATTTTCCCAATTTAATTTCTTAATTTGATTGATAATTTCTTTTCTACTTGATGAATATTTATCTGAGATATTCACAAAATTTATTACTCGACCACCAACTGCTAAAATTTTGTTCTCCAAACTTTTTGTTCCTGCGTGAAAAATAAAATTATCTTTAGTTGATTTAAATTCTTTTAAATTTTCAATTTCTACGTTCTGGCTATATTTTTCAGGATATCCTTTTGAGCATAACACAATGCACATACTTTTTTTATTTTTCCATTTTATATCTTGAGTGACTAACTTTGAATTGCAACAGGCATCTATTATTTCTAATAAATCACTGTCAATTAAAGGTAATATAGTTTGGCATTCTGGATCACCCATTCTCACGTTATATTCAATTAAGTAAGGTTCATTATTTTTTATCATTAAGCCTGCATACAAAAAACCAATATACTTTTCATTCATTTCGCTTATAGCTTTTAAAGTTGGCTCAATTATTTTGTCTAAAATTTTATTTTCCAAATCATCATTAATTAAGCTTGAGGGTGAGTAAGCCCCCATCCCTCCCGTATTCTTGCCAGTATCACCTTCACCAACTCTTTTATGATCTTGTGCTGTATTAAAAGTTTTATAACTTATTCCATCTGAAATAATAAAAAAACTCATCTCATCGCCTTCTAGGAATTCTTCAATCAATACTTGATCTGCCCTCCCGAATTTGCCATCAAATATTTCATTAACAGCATCCTTAGCCTCATCAACATTTTGACAAATATAAACACCTTTACCTGCGGCAAGAACATCTGCTTTTACAACAAGAGGAAAATTAAAAGATGATAGGAATTTAAATGAGTCTTTTTTGGATTTACAAATTTTAAATTTAGCAGTTGGTATATTAAATTTCTCACAAAGTTCTTTCGTAAATATTTTTGAACCCTCTAATTTAGCTACTTTTTTTCTAGGGCCAAAAACTTTAATATTTTTTGACTCTAGGAAATCCACCAATCCTTCAACTAATGGTTTTTCTGGACCAACAACTACTAATTCAATTTTTTCTTTATTGATAAAATCATATAAGTCATTAAAATTCTCTAAATTAATATTTATATTTAATGATATTTCTTCAGTACCAGCATTGCCAGGTATTGAATATATTTTTGTTATTTTTTTTGAAATACTTAACTGATGAGCCAAGGCATGCTCTCGTCCCCCGTTACCAATAATTGCAATTTTCATTTAGTAAATATATATCTTAAATATGATAAATAAGTTAGCTAAATTAAAATACTTAGCAAACAATTTTGAAATAGTTGAAGATGGTGATCATGTGATCTGTGCTATTTCACAAAAAAAAATACCTTTAGAACATTTAAATTATTGGAATGTTGAGGAACAGGAAGCTTACTTTTCATATGTTGAAGCTTCAATGAAAAGGGATTTATTAAATAAAAAATAATTATTTTTTCCATCTATCATGTGTCCAGATCCACTGGTCAATATTTTTTAAAATCATTTTTTCGAGTATCTTGTTTAGATGTTCAGTGATCTCTTTTATTGATTTATTGCTACCAATTTTGATTGGTTCTGAGACGAACATTTTAAAATAATTATTTTTTCTTCTCTCTATATAAATAGGCACTAAATCACATTTATATTTTTTTATTAACTGTGCAGGTATGGTCGTAGTACTAGCTAGTTTACCAAAAAAATTAATCTTTATACCTTCCCTAACTCTTTGATCTATCATTAATGCTACTGAGTTGCCTTTTTTTATATTTTCAATAATTTGTCTTGTTCCAGATCTCCCTTTTTTTATTTGATTTTTACATATAAAATTTTCTCTTATTGCCTCCATTGTTTTGTTAAGAAAAATATTATTTAGTGGTCTATAAATAGCACACAAATTTATACCAGCTTTTTCTATTTGGAGCGCCATCAATTCAAAATTATTAAAATGACCAGATATAAATACAGCTCGTCTTTTTTCTCTCCTAATTTTGTTTAAGTTTTCAATCCCATCTATTTCAATAAATTTATTTAATTTGTTATTTCTAAATTCCTTAAGAAAAGGATATTCAGCAAGTATTCTTCCATAGTTTCCATAAATTTTGCTAATAATTTTATTGTAATTTTTTTTCTCCACTATGCCAGATTGTTCCAAATTATTTTTTATTAATTTTCTTGGTCTAAATATTGGTCCCAATAAGCGCCCAATAAAATGTCCTAAATTAGATCCATTTTTATAACCAATTATAATTAGTATAAAAAAAAACAATTTTATTAAAATAAATTCAATTATATAAAAAAAATTCCTCATAATTTCTTTACTAAATAATTTCTAAATTCTTTTTCCTTTTCAATTTTTAGTTCTATTTTTAAAAATTGAATATTTTTTTTTTGCAAATTCGACAATCGATTATAATCTTTCTCTGTTGTAATAATTTTTAATTTATTACTCTTGGCTAAATTTTTTATATTATTTATATCAGAATTTTTATATTTATAATGGTCGGGAAAAGTTATTATTTTTTTTATCTTAAATTTATATTTTTTTAGTGTTTGTTCAAATTCCAAAGGGTTACCTATACCTGAAAAAACTAAAAAGTTATCTTTAAATTTAAAAGACTTAAGATTTTTTGGAAAGTATTTCGCTCTAAAAATTTTTAAATTAGGATTTAATCTTTTTAAAGTTTTTTCAAATCTTATATTGCTTCTTTCACCATTTAGAAACGCAACATCATAATCCAAAATATTTGCAATTCTTTCCCTTAAAGGTCCAGCAGGTAAAACTAAGCCATTTCCAACTAACTCTGCACTATTAAAGCAAGCAATAGAAATATTATAGTTTAAACTTTTATCTTGTAAACCATCATCTAATATAGCTAACTGATAATTTTTTCTCTCAGCAATTCTTAGCGCAATGTCTCTAAAACTTAAACATATTAGATTTCCATATTTTGATAAAATATTCTGTTCATCAATTTGATCAATGTATTTTTTTTTTATAAGCACAGTTTTAAAATTATATTTTAACATATCATTTATTTTTAAAACTAAAGGTGTTTTACCGGTTCCACCTAAGTAAATATTTCCAACGCAGATCGTTTTTATTTTGAAATATTTTTTTGTACTGAAAGATTTAAAAAAATTAAAAATAATTGTTATTAAACTAAATGGTAAGAGTAATAATGATATGAAATTGAAACTATCCCAAAAAATGGGTCTTTTTACTTTCATTATAAATAATTTTTAATTTCTTCAACGTTATTTTCAAATATTTTATTACCTAAATAATTAATTTTATTAAGTTTACTACTTGATGTTTTGTAATTATGATAGTTTACAAATACTTTTACCATTTGATCAACATTTTTAACCTCTGAAGATATTTTTAAATTTTTTAATTCTTTATATATCTCTTTAAAATTATTTACTTTTTTACCATGCATAACGTAATTACCCATTCTTACAGCTTCTAAAGGATTTTGTCCTCCGTGGTTTACTATAGATCCTCCAACAAATGTTACATTTGAGAGTCTTAAAAATTTAGACATTTCTCCATATGTGTTAACAATATATATGTCACAATCATCTGGTGGTATATTTCCGCTTGATCTTTCGGAAATTTTTAGTTTTAATTTTTCAAGCTCTTTTTTTATTTCCTCTGACCTATTTATATGACGTGGAACTAATATTGTTATTAAATTCTTAAACTTTTTCTTCAGTTTTAAATGTAATTTTCCGATTATTTTCTCCTCATTATAATGAGTGCTAGCCGCACAGAAAACTTTTCTATTTTTAAAATATTCTTGCATATTTGTTTTCAAACTTTGTTTGTCATTTTTAAAATATTTTAAATTTCCTATAAATTTAATCTTTTTAACGCCCAATTTTTTTAAATAATTTTTAGTTTCTTGATTTTGCGGTAAAGCAATAGTTATTTTATTGAAAACATTCTTCGCAAAAGACGAAAAAATTTGCCATCTACTGAAGCTTTTGCTCGTAATTCTAGCATTGATTAAAATAAGTGGTATTTTTTTTGAATTTATTTTTTCATACATATTGGGCCAGATTTCAGAGTCTACAAATATTGCTATTTTTGGCTTCCAATAATTTAAAAAGTTATTACATATAAATCCAACATCAAATGGGTAGTAAATATGAGTAGTTTTTTTTAATGGCTTCTTTGCAATTATTGATGCAGAACTTAAAGTGGAGGAAGTAAGTAAAATTTTTTTTATAGATTTATCTTTTTCAAATTTATTTACCAAAGGAAGAATGCTCATGATTTCACCTACACTCGCACCATGAAACCATACAGTTGTATCAGAATTTTTTATTTTATAATAAGCATATTTTTCTAAGCTTCTTCTCCAATCCTCTTTTCCATTAATTATTCTAAAAAATAATATGATTGGTGAGATTAAAAAAAAAATAACACCTAATATATTATATAAAAAATACATCAGTTATTTTTTATTTGCCTCTCGTAGAAATTTTTATAAAGCGAAGAATTTTTTATTAGATCATCATGTCTTCCAGATGATTCCACAGAACCTTTATCAATGACATAAATTTTTTCTGAATTAAGAATTGTTGATAGCCTGTGAGCGATGACTACTGTTGTTTTATTTTTTGTTAATTCCTCAATAGCTTTTTGTATTTTTTCTTCTGTTTCAGAATCAAGTGATGAAGTTGCTTCGTCTAAAAGAATTATTTTGCTATCTTTTAACAGGGCTCTAGCTATCGAAAGCCTTTGCTTTTCGCCACCTGATAATTTTACCCCATTTTCTCCTATAACAGTCTGAAATTTATTTTCTAATTTTTCTATAAAATCAGTACACATTGATATTTTCGCAGCTCTAAAAATTTCTTCGTCACTAGCTTCTGGTTTGGCATATTTGATATTATTAAAAATAGTATCGTCAAAAAGTGTTGTATTTTGATCAACAATAGATATTTCTTTTCTTAATGATTGAAGATTAAGGTTTTGTACCTTCTGATTATCAATAAAAATTTCTCCAGAGTCTGCATCATAAATTCTTGGTATTAAATTTAATATTGTAGATTTGCCCGATCCACTGTGGCCCACTAAAGCCGTCATTTTTCTTCCAGCTATATCGATATTAATATTTTTAAGAACTATGTTGTTAAGATTTGATTTGTAAGTAAAATTAATGTTTTGAAATTTTATTGATGCATTGCTTATGTCTAATAATTTTCCATCTTCATTTATTGAAATTTTATTTTTTTGATCAATAATAGGCAATATTCTTTTTCCAGCTGAAAGCCCTTGACCGAATGCAACATTCACTGTCGCTAAAGATTTTACAGGTTGATAAGCAAGCATCATTGCAGCTAAAAAAGAGAAAAAATTATTTATATTAAGCTGGCCATTCATAATTAATTTTCCAGAGTAAAAAATTAATATCGCGATCATTATTCCTGTTACAACTTCCATTATTGGAGTTGATCTTATAAATATTGTATTAATTTTTATTGATTTTTCTTTAAGATTATTGACAAATTTTTCTGATCTTTCGTATTCATAATTTTCTCTTTGAAAAATTTTTATAACTTTATGATTTTTAAAAAGATCGATTAAATATTTATTTAAGTCGCCTGATTTTTCTTGTGCTTCTGTTGCAACTTTAATCATACGTTTCCCCAATTTTTTTGCGGTTATTGTTGCTACTGGAAGCATAATTAAAGCTATAAGAGAAAGCCTCCAATTTTGAAAGAACATCACAAATAATAATCCAATAAGCGTTAAGCCATCCTTGAATAAATTTAAAACTGCATTACTTAGCATCCCAGTTATTTGATTTACATCAAAGTTGAGATTTGAAATATATTTACCTGAATGTTTATCCTCAATTTTTTCAGTATCAGCTTTTATGAAAGAAGATAACATATCGATTTGAATATTTTTTTTAACTTCATCTGCAGTTTTTATCATTAAAACTTTTGCTAAATATAGAGATATACCTTTAGTAGCAAAAGCAACTATAATTAAAAGTGGAATAATCAAAATTAAACTTTGATCTTTATTTATAAAAATTTTTTCTATCGCAGGGTCGAGTAACCATGCTGTTGCTGATGTAGAACCAGCAACCAAAATAGAAAACACTATAGCTAGTATTATTTTGTTAAGATGTTTTGTTGTATAATCATTATATAATCTTTTTATAATATCGGTATTTTTCATTAAGTTAATTTTCCTACTAACAAAATTATTAAAATAATTAGACCCAAAAGATTGTTGCTTTTAAATTTTGCTAAGCAGTCAATTCCACTTTCAGTTTTTAATTTAAGAGATTGAAAAATTAACAAATGAGTTAAAGGCACTATTAAAGCAATGTAATATATATAATTAAAATTCATTTTATAACCAACAAGAAACAATGATATTAAGAATATAATGTAACAAAACGATATAAATTTTTTTGGGTTATTTTTAAATTTAATCGATGTTGATTTAACTCCAATTATTTCATCATCATTAATATCTTGATATCCGTATATTGTGTCGTAACCTAATGTCCAAAATGTGGCTCCTAAATAAAATATAATTGGTATTATAGAAACTTCATTTTGAATGGATATCCATGCCAAAACTAGACCGTAATTAAATGTGATACCTAAAAAAAGTTGAGGCCAGTAAGTAAATCTTTTCATTAATGGATATGTAAAAGCCAATGGCATTGAAAGAAGAGCCATATAAATAGTAAATTTATTAAAATTTATCAAAACTAAAAATGCGATTAAACATAAGATTGCTGCATATATTGCAGCATTAAATACAGAAATTTTTTCTGATGCGATTGGTCTATTTTTTGTTCTTTCGACTAATTTATCAATTTTTCTATCACTTATATCGTTAACAATACATCCCGCTGATCTCATTAGGACAGATCCAGAGAAAAATAAAAAAGCATAAATAAAATAAGTATTTAAAGAAAGAGAAAAATCATATGAAATTGTTAAACCCCAAACACATGGCCAAAATAGAAGCATAAAACCAATTGGTTTATTTAATCTAGTTAACTCAATAAAAATTTTAACCTTTTCAGACATAATTTACTTGTAAATAACAAAGCGTAGATTCATAATCAAACTGATTCGCATGAATATTGATTATACTGTTACCGCATTAATGTTTCCCGCCATTCCTCTTATTATGGCTGTCTATAGTAACAGATTTCATACATTAAGTGGTTTGATTAGAAAAATTCATGACGAATATGTTTTTGAAAAGCATACTCCACCAGAGTGGAAGCAGCAGCTAATTAACTTAAATGATAGAGTAAAAAATTTAAGAATTACTATACTTTTTGCGGCATTTGGTTTCTTATTTAATATGCTTACTGTTTTTGCTCTTTATTTAGAGACATATTTTTTAGCTAGAATTATATTTGGATCTTGTTGTTTATCCATGATGGTATCAATAATATTTTTTATAAGAGAAATACAAATCTCGACTAGAGCGTTAAGACTTCATCTTTCAGATATGGATGATCAATTTAAGGAATAATAACTGCTGGTCCAGTTAAAACCCTATTCTCTAAATCTATATGAGCTTGTTTAGCTTCACTTAATTTGTATTTTTTAGAAACCTCAATTTTTATTTTTCCTGAAAGAACTGCATCAAAAACCAATTTAGCAGATTTTTCTAATTCATCTCTTGTAATTGTATAATGCATTATTGACGGTCTTGTAAAAAAAAGACCTTTTGTATTTATATGTTTTTTGACATCTATAGTGTGAACATATCCAGATGCATTTCCAAATGCTACCATCATCCCTCTAATTTTCAAACATTCTATTGATCCCTCAAAAGTTTTTGCTCCGACACCATCATAGACAACATCTATTCCGTTTTTACCCACTATTTTTTCAACTTCTTCCACAAAATTATGATCTGTATAATTGATGACATGATGACACCCATTTTTTTTTGCTATTTCAACTTTTTCTTTAGATCCGACTGTTCCAATGACTTTACATCCTAATGCATTAGCCCACTGGCATAATATTTGACCAACACCACCAGCTGCAGCATGAAATAAAACTTTATCTCCTTTTTTTACAGCATATGATCTGTGTAACAAATATTCTGAAGTTATTCCTTTTAATAAAATACAAGAAGCTGTTTCATCTGAAATACCTTCAGGCACGGCAACTAACTTTTCTTCTGGCATTATTTGTTTTTCTGAGTATCCACTTATTGGAGCAGATGCATGACTTACTCGATCTCCAACTTTAAAAAGACTTACTTCAGAGCCAATTTCTTCAACTACTCCAGATGCTTCTAATCCAAGTCCACTTGGTAATTCAATCGGATACAAACCTGTTCGATGGTAAACATCAATATAATTAAGTCCAACTGACAAATTTTTAACAAGAACTTCCTTTGGACCAGGTTTACCGATTTCGATATCCTTGTATTCTAAGACTTCTGGGCCTCCAAACTTTTCAAATCTTATAGCTTTCATATTTACTTTACAAAATTACCATTATGATAATCATCAATTGCTTGAAGTATTTCTTGCTTGGTATTCATGACGAATGGGCCACCTCTTGCAATCTGTTCTCCTATCGGTTTTCCAGATATTAGTAAAAATTTAGCGTTTGTTAAAGCAGTTACTTTTAAGTTTTCACCTTTAGATAATAAAATTAAAGTAGAGTCTTTAACACTTTCATGTTTATTGTTTCCAATTTCTATTTCACCTTCAATTAAATATATGAATGAATTGTGTGTGGATGGAACTTGATGATTAAAAATTTTACTCTCATTTAATTCTACATCAAAATAAATTGGATCGACATTGTGTTTTTTTATTGGACCTTCTGAATCTCCAAACTTTCCAGCTATTACTTTTATAAATTTATCATCATCTTTATGTGTGCTCATTTTATCAGAGTCTATATAATGGTATTCTGGTTTGCTCATCTTTTCGCTGGCAGGCATATTAATCCATAATTGAAAACCATGAAGTTTTCCATCGTTCATAGCTGGCATTTCAGAATGAATTATTCCACTACCAGTTTTCATCCATTGCACATCTCCTGCAGTCATTTTTCCTTGACCACCTGTACTATCTTTATGTTCAAAACTCCCAGCTAACATGTATGTAACTGTTTCAATTCCTCTGTGTGGATGAGGAGGAAAGCCTGCAATATAATCGTCTTTATTTTCTGATCCAAATTCATCTAACATTAAAAATGGATCATAATAATTTGGTTCAACACCAATACTTCTTTTTAATTTAACTCCTGCACCATCTGATGCTGGTGTTGGATCTATAATTTTTTCTACTTCGATATTTGTCATGTTGTTCATATAGGATATATCTAAATTAAATCAAGCAATTCTGATAAATTACTTATTTGTTGGTTAGGTTCAAAATCTAATTTATCAAAAATATTATTATTTCTATTCACCCAAACCGTGTTGTATCCATAATTCCCTGCACCAGAAACATCCCATGTATTAGCACTTAAGAATAAAACTTCATTCTTTTCAATATTATATTTATTTATTGGAAGATCATATACTTTTGAATCTGGTTTAAAAATACCAGCTTCTTCTACAGAAAAAATATCATCAAAAATATCTTTTAATTGATTGCTAACTACAAGTTCATTTAAAAGGTCAGGTGTACCATTTGATAGAATTGCTAATTTATAATTTGATTGTTTTAATTTTTTTAAAGCATCCCTTACTTCAGTAAATGGTGAAAGCACTTTGTATAAATTTAATAGTTCTGATCTCATTGAATTATCAATATTGTAAAAATTCATAGATTTATCCAAACTATCTTCAGTGATTTGCCAAAAATCTTTGTGTCTTCTCATTAAACTTCTAAGCCAAGTATATTCAAGCTGTGTAGTTCTCCAATAATTAGCAAATCCTTCCCATTTATCTCCTAATTTTTCCTTACATTTTTCAGCCGCAGAATTAACATCAAATAGGGTGCCGTATGCATCAAATATGATTGCTTTAATTTTTTTCATAAATTAATTTAAATATAATGAGCAATATTAGAATATTTTATCCAGAAAAATTATCAATTAATTTAGAAACTAATTTAAATAAGTCTCAGTCACATTATTTATTGAAAGTAATGAGGATTAAACAAGGAGAGACTTTTTCCGTTTTTAACAAATCTGGAGAGTGGAAGTCAATTGTAACTGAAATTTCAAAAAGCAGCTTAAATTTCAAGGTTGTTGAACAGTTAAGACAAAAAGATAAAGAGCAAGATATTTGGTTGGCCTTCTCACCCATTAAATCAAACTATTTTAACTTCATGATACAAAAAGCAACTGAGCTTGGTGTAACAAAATTTGTACCAATTATTTCTGAAAGGACAATTGTTAGAAAAATAAATAATGAGAGACTAAATAAAATAGTTATAGAGTCGTGTGAGCAAAGCAATAGAATAAATATTCCTTCAATTGAAAAACCTCAATCATTAGATAAATTCCTATCTAACAATTCAGATATCAATTTAATTTTTGGAGATTTAAATACGAATAATAAAAAAATTAAAATTTCAAATTCAAAACCAAATTGTCTTTTAATTGGTCCTGAAGGGGATTATTCAGCTGAAGAAATTAAAAAGATTCTAAACTTTAAAGGGTCTCAATCGATAAAACTAAGCGATAACATTTTAAGGTCTGAAACTGCGGTTATATCCGCGTTATCTGTGATCAATTATTTGCAAAATTGATAAATTGTCGCGAATTCTCTAGTATTTTTTATAATATTTTCGATCTATATAGAAAATAAATGAAGAAACTATTTTTTGTTTTTATAGCATTAATTTACTCAGTTGAGGCGTTTGCAAACCAACCAAAAAATTGGCAATTAGGTTTTCAAGAGCCTGCATCACAAACTATGAGAGACATAGTTTGGTTTCACGACTATATGTTAGTACCAATTATAGTTGCTATAAGTGCGTTTGTTTTGTTTTTAATGCTTTATGTGATGGTAAGATTTAGAGCATCGAGAAATCCCAATCCATCTAAAAGAACACATAATGTTTTAGTTGAAATTGTTTGGACATTAGTTCCTTGTTTAATCTTGATCGTGATGGCAGTTCCGTCATTTAAAGTTTTATATTCACAAGATGCAATTCCTAAAGCTGATGTAACTATAAAAGCAATTGGATATCAATGGTATTGGGGATACGAGTACCCAGATGAAAATATAATTTTTGATGCTTATATGATCGAAGAGAAGGACTTAAAAGAAGGTCAGCCAAGATTGTTAGCAACAGATAATGTAGTCGTTGTTCCAGTAAATAAAGTAGTTAAAGTTTTAATTACAGCAAATGATGTGCTTCACGCATGGGCATTACCAGCATTTGGAGTTAAAAGGGATGCGATGCCAGGAAGAGTAAATGAAACTTGGTTCAAAGCTGAAAAAGTTGGTACCTATTACGGGCAATGCTCTGAATTATGTGGAATTAAACATGCTTTTATGCCAATTGAAGTTAAAGTAGTTTCAGAAGAGGATTACCAAATTTGGCTTTCAGAGGCGAAGATAAAATTTGCAAAAGATGAAAATTTAATTAATAAAAAACTAGTAGCGAGTAAATAAAAATGAGTTCAGAAGCAGCACATATTCACGATCATCATACTCCAACAGGTTGGAAGAGATGGGCATATTCTACAAATCATAAAGATATTGGAACAATGTATTTAATTTTTGCAATCATTGCAGGAGTTATAGGAACAGCATTTTCAGTTTTGATGAGAATGGAATTAATGCACCCTGGTGATGATGTGTTAGGTGGCAACTACCATCTTTATAACGTTTTGGTTACAGGCCATGGATTAATAATGATTTTCTTTATGGTCATGCCAGCGATGATTGGTGGTTTTGGAAACTGGTTCGTGCCGATAATGATTGGAGCACCAGATATGGCATTTCCAAGAATGAATAATATTTCTTTTTGGTTATTGCCTGTTGCATTTATTTTATTACTTTCATCAATTTTTGTAGATGGACCTCCAGGTGCACAAGGTGTCGGTGGTGGCTGGACGATTTATCCACCTTTATCTTCTACTGCAGGCCAACCAGGTCCAGCAATGGATTTAGCAATTTTAAGTTTACACGTTGCAGGAGCTTCTTCAATTTTAGGAGCAGTTAATTTTATTACAACTATATTGAATATGAGAACGCCTGGAATGACTTTGCATAAGATGCCATTATTTGCATGGTCAATATTAGTTACAGCTTTTTTATTATTACTTTCGTTACCAGTATTAGCAGGAGCAATTACTATGCTTCTAACAGATAGAAATTTCGGTACAGCATTTTTTGATGCACAAACAGGTGGAGACCCAACATTATTCCAGCATTTATTTTGGTTTTTTGGTCATCCAGAAGTTTATATTCTAATCTTACCAGGATTTGGAATGATCAGTCATATCGTATCTACTTTTTCAAAGAAGCCCGTTTTTGGATATTTAGGAATGGCTTACGCGATGGTAGCAATTGGAATAGTAGGATTTGTTGTTTGGGCTCATCATATGTACACAGTTGGTTTAGATACTGATACTAAAGCGTATTTCTTAGCAGCAACAATGATTATCGCTGTCCCAACAGGAATTAAAATATTTTCATGGATTGCTACAATGTGGGGAGGATCTATATCATTCAAAACCCCAATGGTTTGGGCTTTAGGATTTATATTTTTATTTACAGTTGGAGGAGTAACTGGTGTAGTTCTAGCAAACGCTGGAGTAGATACTGCATTGCATGATACTTATTATGTTGTAGCTCACTTCCACTATGTATTATCTTTGGGAGCTGTTTTTGCGATATTTGCAGGCTTCTATTATTGGTTTGGTAAAATGTCAGGGTATGAATATTCTGAGTGGATGGGCCAACTTCATTTTTGGTTAACTTTCATAGGTGTAAATTTAGTTTTCTTTCCACAACACTTCTTAGGATTAGCTGGAATGCCAAGAAGATACGCTGATTATCCGGATGCATTTGCTGATTGGAATTATATTTCTTCAATCGGTTCATATATTTCTGTAGTTGGCTTAGTGGTATTTTTCGCTAATTTAATCTACGCTTTTGCAAAAAAGAAAAAAGCAGCACAAAACCCATGGGGAGAAGGGGCCACAACATTAGAGTGGACAGTTCCATCACCACCAAATTTTCACACTTTTGATGAATTACCGAAGTTTGAAGATTATGAAGGTACTGAAAAATCTAGTAGTTAGTAACGTCTTAAGATATAAAAATTAAAATGGCTACGACGTATTCTAAAGTAAAAAAATCATATTACGAACTAGGTATTATTCCTGAATTATTAAAGTTAATGAAACCAAGAGTAATGTCTCTTGTTATTTTCACTTGTGCAGTTGGTCTGTTAACAGCTCCTACTTCAGTTTCATTTCAACAATCAGTAATTGGGATATTAATTGTAGCTTTTGGTGCTGGAGCAGCAGGAGCACTTAACATGTGGTATGAAGCTGATTTAGATAAATTAATGACTAGAACATGCTTACGTCCAATTCCAAGAGGAAAGTTGAACAGAAATCAAGCATTATATTTTGGAACATCTCTGTCAGTTGTTTCAGTTGTGAGTTTATACTTTGTTACAAATGCTTTATCAGCATTTCTATTATTGTTTACGATATTATTTTACGTATTTGTATATACAATCTGGTTAAAAAGAAAAACTCCACAAAATATTGTTATAGGTGGAGCATCAGGAGCTTTGCCACCAGTAATTGGGTGGGCAATAGCAACAAATTCTATTTCATTGGAGTCGATTGCTTTTTTCTTAATAATTTTCTTTTGGACACCATCACACTTTTGGGCATTAAGCTTATACAAAGCTGATGATTATAAAAAAGCAGGTATTCCAATGCTTCCAGTAACTAATGGAATTCAGGATACTAAAAAGAACATTCTAATTTATTCTTTGCTAATGATACCAACAATTGTTTTCCCATATTACATTGGATTTGTCGGTGAAGTATTCTTAACACTTAGCTTACTACTTACATTTTATTATAATTTAATTTGTTACCAGCTTTACAACTATAAAGTTGGAAAATTTAACATAAAGAAAGCTAGACATATTTTCAGCTATTCAATTATTTACTTATTTTTAATATTTGTTTTTTTCTTAGTGGATAAAGTTTTATGATAGTTAAAGATCAAAAATTAAAAAAGAAAAATTTATGGACAGCAGTTGGTTTGGTTGCATTTATAGTTTTCTTATTCATTTTCACACTATTTAATATTGGAGTATTTGAAAGACCTTTATGATTAAAAAAAATACTTTAACTCCACTAATTCTAGCAGGAATTTTTGTCTTTATGTTGGGATTGTCTTTTGCAGCTGTGCCTTTGTATGATTTATTTTGTAGAGTAACTGGCTTTGGTGGAACTACACAAATATCGAAAGAAGCTCCTAATATAGTCTTAGATAAAAAAATAAATGTAAGATTAGATACCAACGTTAACAGTGCTCTTGATTGGAATTTTGATGTTGATCAAAAAACAATGGATGTTCAGCCAGGCAAGGTATACAGAATTAAATTTGAAGTGGAAAACACAGGAGATGAAATTTCATCTGCTGTAGCTACATATAATGTTTCTCCATCATCATTTGGAGCATATTTTAATAAATTAGGCTGTTTTTGCTTTGAAAAACAAACATTAGATCCGGGGGAAAAGGCAAGTTACACCCTGGTTTTTTACCTAGATCCAGAATTAGTAAATGATCCAAAAACATCTAGAGTTGAAGATGTTACTATGTCATATACTTTTTTCTCATCTGAATATTATAAAAACGAAAAAAAAGAGAGTTAAAATAAATGTCTGCATCAGGTCAAAAACATGATTATCATTTAGTTGACCCTAGTCCTTGGCCTTTAGCTACATCTATAGCAACACTAGTTACAGCAGTTGGATCTGTTTATTATTTTCACAGTAAAGTTATGTGGGCAATGGTTTTAGGTTTTTTACTTATAATTTATTGTGCCTTTATGTGGTTCAGGGATGTTGTGATCGAAGCTGAGCACAAAGGTCATCATACACCTGTTGTTCAAATTCATCATAGATATGGAATGACATTATTTATTGCTTCTGAGGTAATGTTTTTTGTTGCATGGTTTTGGGCATACTTTGATGCAAGTTTGTTTCCAAATGAATTCATGGGAAATGTATGGCCACCAAAAGATATTGAAACTTTTGATCCATGGGACATCCCACTTATAAATACTCTTGTTCTACTTTTATCTGGTACAACAGTAACTTGGGCACACCATTCTTTATTAGAGGATGATAGAAAAGGATTTATAAATGGTCTGATCTGTACAGTAATTTTAGGAGCATTTTTTACGTTATTGCAAATATACGAATACCAACACGCTACATTTAGTTTTTCAGGTCACATTTATGGAGCTACATTCTATATGGCCACAGGGTTTCATGGTTTCCACGTTTTAGTTGGGACTATTTTCTTAGCAGTTTGTTTATGGAGAGGTAAATTAGGACATTTTACTAAAGAACATCACTTTGGTTTCGAGGCCGCTGCTTGGTACTGGCACTTTGTTGACGTTGTCTGGTTGTTCCTATTTGCAGCTATTTACATTTGGGGAAGTTAATAGTTCTTGAAAAATAAGCTATCTTTTTCAATCTTTGTATACTTTTTTATTTTAGTTTTTTTGGCATTAGGTACTTGGCAAATAGTTAGACTAAATTGGAAGCTTGATTTAATAAATTCAATCGACCAATCTTTAAAAAGTGATCCAGTAGAATTTAATGGAAGTAATCCAATTAACTTTAAAAAAATCAAATTTGAGGGAATATTAGATAATTCAAAAATAATTTATTTATATTCTTTAAATGAAAAAGGAGAGCCAGGATTTGACATTGTAAATCCAGTTAGTATTAACAATAGAAGCTATTTAATAAATCGGGGTTGGGTTCCAAGAGACCTTAAATCTAAAAAATATGTTTCAAATGAAAGTAAATTTGAGGGAGTTTTAAAATTAAAAAGCAAATTTAATTATTTCAAGCCAGATAATGACGTAAATAAGAATTATTGGTTCACGCTTAAAGATGAAGATTTATTGACCTATACAGGTAAAGAATTTTCTCCATTCATTATCAACAATATTAGCAAGCAGGAAGGAATTTATCCTCAGTCAAAACAAATTGGAGCCAATATTTCAAACAACCACTTAAAGTATGCTTTAACATGGTTTTCATTAGCTGTTTCCATTTTTTTAATATATTTATATTTTAGAAAAAAAAATTACTGATGGAATATATAAGCACTAGAAATAATTCAGATCATTTTTCATTTAAAAACGTATTTCTGAAAGGCTTAGCTGATGATGGAGGCCTTTTTGTGCCAAAGTCAATTAAACCATTTAGTAAAGATGAACTAAACAAACTAAGTAGTCTTAATTACAATGAATTAGCAGCCGAAATAATTTTCCCATTTATCGGCGATTTTATGACTAAGGAAGAGTTAATTTCTACAGTATCAAAATCTTACTCAAATTTTAGAGCAGAAGATGTTGTAAAAATCTCTGATTTAGGAAATTTAAAAGTCTTAGAACTCTATCATGGCCCAACTCTTGCTTTTAAAGATATTGCAATGCAACTAATAGGAAATTTCTATCAATATCAATTAGGAAATGAGCAAAAAAAAATTAATATTATTGTAGCAACATCAGGAGACACAGGTGCAGCTGCTATTGATGCTTTAAAAGGCAAAAAGAATTTAAATGTTTTTGTATTACATCCAAATAATAGAATTTCACCAGTGCAAAGAAGACTGATGACAATCCATGAAGAAAAAAATGTATTTAATATTGCTATTGAGGGAAATTTTGATGACTGTCAAAACTTAGTTAAAGCAATGTTTAATGATGAAAAATTTTCTAGCTCAATAAATATGTCAGGTGTTAATTCGATTAATTGGGCAAGAATTGTTGCTCAAGCTGTTTATTATTTTTATGCTTATTTTAAAATAGGTAATGGACAGCCTTTGTCTTTTTCTGTTCCGACTGGAAATTTTGGAGATATTTATGCTGGTTATTTAGCGAAGAAACTCGGTCTTCCAATTGATAAACTTATTGTAGCTACAAACAAAAATGACATTCTTCATAGGGCAATTTCTGGTGGAGATTATACTCAAAAGAAAGTTGAGGAAACAAATACTCCTAGTATGGATATCCAGATAGCAAGTAACTTTGAGAGACTTTTGTACGATGTCAAAGACTGCAATTCAGATGTTACAAAAGATGTGATGAGTAAAATAAAAAATAATACTTATCAAATCGATAATAATGATTTAAATGAAATAAAAAAGAATTTTACATCTCAAATGTTAGATGAAAATGAAACCATCCAAATGATAAAAGATATAAATAAAGAATATAAAGTTGTAGTTGACCCACATACTGCAGTTGGAATAGGTGCTGCAAAAAAACTTGGGTTAGAGCAAAATTGTGTTGTTTTATCAACAGCACACCCCTGTAAATTTCCAAAAGCAATAGAAGATGCAATATCAAAAACTGAAGAATTACCAGATAGTCTTAAATATGTTTATGATAGAGAGGAAAAATTTGAGGTTATTTCAAATGATATAAATAAAGTTAAAGAATACGTAATAAACTCAATATGAAATTAAAAATAAAAGATCAAATCCCAGATATAGAAATTTTTCATTTAGCAGATGGCGAACCACAAACTAGTAAAATTAGAGATATATTAGGAAAAGGTAAAATTGTTTTATTTGGATTGCCTGGTGCCTTTACTTCTACTTGTTCAAAACTCCATCTTCCTGGATATGTAGCTAATGCCGATAAAATAAAAGCCAAAGGAATAGATAATATATTTTGTTTATCTGTGAATGATCCTTTTGTTATGAATGCTTGGAGAGAAGCAAACAATGCAGCTGGAAAAATTACAATGTTATCAGATCCGTATCTATTATTTACAAAAGCCATCGGTGCTGAAGTAGATAGAAATTCAAAAGGAATGGGTATTCGTTCAAATCGTTATGCGATGGTTATTCAAAACTTAGAAGTAGTTAATATTCAAGTTGAGAAAGAGACTAAACAATGCGGTTTATCTTCAGCAGAGGGTGTTTTAGATTTATTATAATTAGATGTTTATTTAAGTTACATTGCTATAATTTAATAATTACATACAAATTTTACTAAATCACTTGATATACTTTTGTCTCTAATTGTAATCCAATCAGAATCCTCCTCACCAATAAATGATGGCTCACCACTACCCATTGATAACTTGAAGTAAAAGTCTTTAAGGTATTTTAATCTCATTTTTTTACAGTCTGCTTTATGATGGATAATACTTGATTTTTCCCCAAATTTATTAACCCCTGAATATTCATGTAATTTTGTAAAAAAAACAATATCGCCTTCTTTTTTAATTGAATTCTTATCAACAAAGAAAATATTTCCTTCTTTTGTTGTTATTATTTTATACCATTCATATTCAGATGAATTAGCATTAAAATTCATGAGCAGTATAATAAAAAATGAAAATAATAATCGCATTATAATATATCTGCTGTCGATCTAGCGAGTAGATCAACCTCGTTATTAAGTTTATCAGTTGAATGTGCCTTTACCCAGCTCCATTTAATTTCAAAAGTATTTGATAGATTATCTAATTCAGTCCAAAGTTCTTTATTCTTAACTTCTTTTTTATTCGCTGTTTTCCAACCATTTTTTTTCCAATTATGTATCCATTCAGTTATTCCAGATTTTACATACTTAGAATCTGTAAATATTTGAACCTTGCTTCCTTTTGGAATTTTTTTTAAAGCTTTAATCGGAGCAAGTAATTCCATTTGATTGTTTGTTGTTTCTTTTTTGCTTCCTTTAATTTGAGTTTTCTTTCCATTATCAATAATAATTGCAGCCCAACCACCATTTCCTGGATTTCCAATGCAAGAACCATCTGTATAGATTTTAATCATTAAGAATAATCCTTAAATGAACTTAGATTTCTATGAAAATTTAACTTATCTATATATTCCTTTGGATCTTTAATTTTAATAATAGCTTGTTTGGGAGTATTTAAATAATCATAAGATCTAGTTAAAAGATATCTTAAAGCTGATCCTCTGCACAAAGTATTTAAATTTTTTTTTTCAATTTCACTTAATTTTCTAATAGATTGGTAGCCTTTTAATAAATTTGAGGATCTATTTTTATCTAATACAAATTTTCTATTTTTCTTCCTAAAGCATAAAGCATTAATGCAAGTTGCTAATTCATAAGACAGGAAATCATTAGCTGAAAAGTAAAAGTCTATAAATCCATGAAATTTGCCTTTATTGAAAAAAATATTATCAATAAAAAGATCGCTATGAATTATTCCATTTGGCATTTTTTTTGGCCATTTTTTTTTGAGATCTCTCAAATCATCTTTCATTAAATCTTTTAAGTTTTTTGACAATTTATTAATTTTATTATCTATTTTATTCAGAATTGATCCCCATGAATTAATCGATAGAGAGTTTTTTCTATATAATTTTAATTTTTTTGAAGCCTCATGAAGTAGTGCTGCATTTTTTCCAACTATAAAACAATCTTTACTATTAAGTTGATCTTTATCTTTTCCTTCTAAGAAACTGACAATACAAGCTTTTTTATTTTTTAAATTAAATAAATATTTACCTTTTTTGTCTTTTATAGGAACTGGACATTTTACTTTTAATCTAGAGAGACCAGACATAAGATTTACAAAAAATGGAAGATCTTTTTTCTGAACTCTTTTTTCGTAAATAGTTAAAATATATTTATTTTTCTTTGTCTTCAAAAGGAAGTTGGTATTTTCGATACCTTTTTTTATACCTGAATATTTGTCTATTTTTCCAATATTATATTTCTTCTCGATAAATTTGATCTGCTTATTATTAATTTTAGTATAAACTGCCATTAATTTAATTTTCCAGGAATTTTAAAAGTAATATTTTCTTTTATTATTTCTACTTCTTCTATGTTGACTGTAAATTGATCTTTTAACTCTGTTATAAATTTTTCAACAAGTATCTCTGGTGCTGAGGCACCTGATGAAATTCCAATCGTATTACATCCTTTAATTTTATCTATAGGCACTGGGCTTTCTGAGTGTATTAACTCAGCAGAACTACAACCAGAGTTTTTAGCAACCTCAACTAATCTTACCGAGTTAGATGAATTCCTACTTCCAATTACAAAAAACATATCACATTTATCTGCTATTTCTTTAACTGCTGATTGTCTATTTGTTGTTGCATAACATATGTCATCTTTTTTAGGCTCTTTAATATCTGGGAATTTAGATTTTAGAGCTACAATAATATCTTTGGTATCATCTACAGAGAGCGTTGTTTGAGTTATGAAAGATAGATGTTTTTTTGAGACATTTTCATACTTATTTGCATCCTCAATATTTTCTATTAAATCTATTGAACCTTCTGGCAATTGACCCATAGTCCCAATAACCTCTGGATGGTTTTTGTGACCTATTAATAATATATGATGTCCTTGTTTATTTAAGTTTTCTGCTTCTCTATGAACTTTAGATACTAGAGGACACGTTGCATCTACAAACATCATATTTAAATTAGAAGCTTCCTCTGGAACAGATTTTGGAACCCCATGTGCTGAGAATATAACTGGTCTAGACTTATCTTTGATTTCATCTAATTCTTCAACAAATATCGCTCCTATCTTTTTTAAACTTTCTACAACATGTTTGTTATGTACAATTTCGTGTCTCACATAAACTGGAGCACCAAATTTATCTATACTCTTTTTTACAATTTCAATAGCTCTATCAACGCCTGCACAAAATCCTCTTGGTGCAGCTAAATAAATTTTTAAATTTTTGTTACTCATTTTTTTTCTACCATGAATTCAAGTAAAATATGAGGGAAGGTCAATGAAGCCAATCCAACAAATATTATTTTAATAATACTTTCATCTATACCAAATTTTTCTGAAATAAAATAAAAAACTATTAAATACATTATTGCTGTGATTACTGTAAGTGGAATAATTTTTCGTAAAAAAATAGGAAATCCTTTCATCAAATTTTTATTTATTTCACTAATTAAACTTAGTGAGTGTCTTATAGAATGAAGAAAGCAGAAATAAATTGTGAAAGCCAATATAGGGTTAAAAAAATAGTTTAAAATAATTATTGAAAAACTATCTAAAAAAAGAATTGATCTTAAATCATTATTATTACCTCTATATATAAGAAAATTACTTAGCACTGATAATATAACTAAAGGTATTAAAAAATTATTAGCCACAATATTTTCGTCTAATGAAAAATTTAACATTTTAAAAATTTCGATTGTCTCAGTTTTGTGAAACAGTAAGGGTGCTGAAATAACTAATGATCCTTTAATGAAATAAAAAATTTCTAAAAAATTAGCATTTTTTGTTTCGATAAAGTCACTATCCTCTTTGCCAAAATGATATGCTGCAACTATTAAAAAAAGCGAAAGCAACAATATTGGACTTAAAATCCAAATTAAAATAACAAAAATAGCAATACCTATATAAGTTATATAGAACACTTCTGTATTTTTAATTTTATAAATTTTTAAAAGTTTTTTACCTTTTTCATGATCCAGCGCACCGTGAGAGATACCAATTGTAAGAATTAAAAAAAAACTAAAAAGTATAAACGAATTATCTCTTAATACCTCAAAGGCAGAAAAAAAAATACAGATATTAAAAAAAATAATAGAATGAAAAAAATTTATTTTGTTGATCATTATTTAAATACAGCTTTAATAAAAATCCATTTTGGCATCTTTAATATAATGGATAAGTCCTCAAAAATATTACTTTTATTGGAGAGGAAATTTATTACTGTTTTTGACTTGCTTTTAAACATTTTGAAGAAAATATTTGGCATGATCTCTGGCTTTTCAGCTAGGACTTTCAAAAAAACATTATCTAAAAACTTATACTTACTTTTTATACTGAAAGCTCTAGTTTGGGTTATTTTATCAATGTTTTGGGTAATATATTCTGCTTGTTCTTGAATATTTAGGAAAGTATAGCCAGTACTTAAACGCGTCATACCTCCAGCAGTTCCAATATTAATCGTATTTTTATCGTTTTTAAATTTTGGATAAAATAATGGTATGGCCCCAACTTCTTTATAATTAATTTTATATTTTTTTAATTTTAGAGTGTTTTCGATGTAATCAGTAATTTGTTTATCATAATCTTTTTCACTATCATCTTTCATTTTTGAAAGCCACGTAGTTTCGATTAAAGCTGATTTTTTTGAATAGGGTAGTGTATAGAAAAAATGAACACTTTTTTTTTGATCACAATCAAAGTCCATTAAATTCATTATTTGATCATCAAAAAAATCTTTTTCGGTTTCAATCTCAACACCTTGAAAGTGTTGCCATAAATTAGAATCTTTATTCTCAAGATTTGGCAGACTGTTAAATAAAATTGCGTTTTCTGTATTTACTTCACTAATATCTTTAAAGAATTGAATATTAGGATTTTTATTGATTTTATTTAAAATTTTTTTGTAGAATAGTCCACTATCAATACTTTCGTAAGGAGTTTCTTTACAATCTTTATATTCAACATTTCCTTTAAAATTGATTGTATAATCTTTCCATCTTTTTTTTACACAGTCATCAAACTTGTGAGGTACAGTTTTCCAATATGACCAAGTTTTATCTCTTTTATATTCATCTCTTTTTTCAATAATTGCTAAAGTCTTATTTTTAAGTTTATCGTGATACTCTAACTCATAAGCCAATGTTAAACCTGCACAGCCACCTCCAATAATTATGTAATCAAAATCTTTCATTATACTCGATATCTTGCATTATTATCTCATGCTCTTTTATTGTAAGTTTTTTATCCTCTTTTACAAAATATAATTTAATTAAATCACCAATAGATAGCACTGTATGTAAGACTTTTCCCAAATTGTTTACATAAATTTTTCCTGATTTATTATAATTTTCTAAGTTTCCTTTTTTTAAGATTTCATTTCCAATTTGTCTGTATACTCGTCTTGCAACCAAAATCGAAAATCTTAAAAAAAATGGAATTTTTTTAATTGATATAAAAGAATTATTATAAAATTTGTCAGCGATTTTTAGAATTCTTTTAATTTCATCAAAATTCTTTTTTATATAAAACCTATTATTGCTTTCATCTTCAATAACATCTCTTGAAATATTAGTTAATTGCATTGCAATACCTAAGTCAATCGCTCCTAAAAGTGCTGATCTTTCTTTGACATTTAAAATTTTTGCCATCATTAATCCAACTGTTCCAGCCACTCTATATGAATAAACATATAGATCTTTGTCAGTGTTGATTTCTACTTTTGATTTTATATCGGCCTCGACGCCATCGAATAAATCATCAATTATTTTTTGTGATATTCCAAATTTATTTATTAAAGCCCACATATTTTTAATTATTTGGTTATTTTCATTTTTTAATTTGAAATCTTCTTTGAAAGTATTGAAATTTTTTAATTTCGTATCAAGATCACCTTTTTCATCTGCTATATTGTCTATGTATCTGCAAAAATCGTACAAATTAGAGCAATCAGAGTAGACTTGTTTTGGTAAAAAGAAACCTGCCCAATTAAAAGATTTAGCGTATATCGACAAATAATTTTGTTCATTCATTACAAAATTTTATCTAAGACCTTTGCGGATGATAGGACCCCTGGAACACCAGCTCCAGGATGAGTGCCTGCTCCAACAAAATATAAACCGTCATAAACCTCAGATTTGTTATGAAATCTAAAGTATGCTGATTGAGAAAATTTGGGCTGAATTGAAAAACCCGAGCCATATTTTGTATTTAATTCATTTTCAAAATAATCAGGGGTTAAATAAAAATCATCTACAATATTTTCTCTTAAATTTGGTAATAAACTTTTTTCCATTTTATCTATTACAAGTTTTTTTAGATTCTCTCCTTCGATTGACCAGTTTATTCCTGATTTATTATTAGGTACAGGCACTAATACATAAAAGCAATCGTGGTCTTTTGGTGCCATACTGGGATCTGTTGCGGTAGGCCTATGTAGATAATAGCTTATATCGCTATTTAATTTTTTGTTTACAAATATATCATCCAAGTGTTCTTTGTACTTATCGCCAAACTTTATAGTATGATGTTCAACATTTTCGTATTTTTTCTTTGTTCCAAAATAATAAACAAACAATCCCATTGAATATTCCATTCTATTTATCTTCCAATTAAATAAGGTGTTATATTTTTGATTATTTAGCATTTTTGAATAAACACCGGGAGGATCTGCATTACAAACTACGTTATCTGCTTTAATTTCCTCATCTTCACTTGTCACAACACCGACAACTCTTTTATTTTCTGTAAGCAAGTTTTTAACTTCTGTACCTTTAATAATTGTAACATCTTCTTCTAACATCAATTTCTCAAAACCTTTTATGATTTGTCCCGTTCCGCCCATAGAATAATGAATTCCCCATTTTTTTTCTAAATACAAAATTAATCCATATATAGAGGTTGTAGTAAAAGGGTTCCCACCCACCAATAATGGGTGCATACTAAATAGCCTTCTTAGTTTTTCATTTTCAATAAAACCACTAACCAAAGAATAAACAGATTTATAACTTTTTAAACTTAGCAATGCAGGAATTTGCTTAAACATAAATGAAGGTTTATCAAATGGCACATCTGATAATTCTGAATAACCCTTATCAAATATTTTTTTTGTAAATTTAAGTAAATTTCTGTAACCCACAACATCTTTATGATTAATTGTTGCAATCTGTTCTTCCATTTTCTTCTCATCAGCTGAATAATCAAAATGGCTTCCATCTTCAAAAACAAATCTGTACCAAGTATCCAAATCTTTTATTTTTATGTAATCATCTGGATTTTTATTAAAAAGTTTAAAAATTTCATAAATTAAATATGGAGCGGTTATTACAGTTGGTCCACCATCATAAGTGAACCCATTACTTTTAAATACTCTCGCTCTTCCACCTAAATCTTTTTGTTTTTCAATTAAAGTGACTTTATGGCCTTTTGCCCGAAGTCTAAGAGCTGCTGCTATGCCACCAAAACCTGATCCAATTACAATTGAATTCATATTCCTTAATTTACATTATTTTTATAAAATTTGATAAACTATCTTAGTTTAAGAACTGATTTTCTTTAATTCTGTCTTCGTTTCTTCAAGATTTTTATTAAACAAATTGTCAAGTTTAGACTTATCAACAGATGTTGTAATAATTTTTTTCACAGATTCTACAGCAATGTTAATTGATGTATCTTTAATTTCTTTAATGGCATTATCCTTCATTTGAGAGATTTTAGTTTCTGCTAGACTTTTCTTTAGTTCAGCTGATTTATGGAATTTGTCATTCATTTCAATTACAAATCTTTCAGTTTCATCTTTTGACTGCTGCATAATCTTTTCACTCTCAATTTTTGCAGTATCTAGCTTCTTTTGCGCCTCATCCAATAGTCTTTTAGATTCAGCTCGGAGTTTTTCACTTTCATCAATTTCATTTTTGATATCAGTAATCATTTTGCTCAATAAATTATTAACATTTTGCGGAACTTTTAAATAAATTAGCGCTCCAAAAAATATTACAAAAGAAACTGCTACCCAAAATGTTGCATCAAATGCCATTATGTTTTTCCATTTCTTTTTTAGAAAGATCTTCAACTATGGCTGAAAGACTACTTTTATTTATATCTTCACCAATTAATTGTTTAATTAGATCGGAGGATGTCTCAATTGCAATTTTAGTAACTTTCTCTTGAGAAGTTTTTTTTAATTGGTCTATTTCTTCTTCAGCTTTTATTATTTCTTTTTCGATATCCTTTTCTAAAGATAATCTTTTATTGTTTATATCGTCCAAAACTTTTTGTCTTTCACTATTAAAGAAGTTTTTTGCTTCGACTTTTGTATCATTGATAATTTTATCAAATTCTTTAACTTTTTTTTCAGTTTCTTCCCGTTGCTTGTCTGCAGTTTCGATATTCTCTAAGATTTGTGATTTTCTGGTTTCAAGATTGTTACTAATTTTTGGTAGTATGAACTTAGATAAAATTATAAACAATAATCCAAAAGTAAGTACTAACCAAAAAATTTGAGATATCCAAAACTCGGGATTAAGCTGGGGCATACCTCCACTCTCAGCGCTTTGAGCGCTATAAGTAAAGATAAGACTTAAAGCTAGAAATTGAAAAATTATCTTTTTCAACATTAATTAAAACGCGAAAAGAATAATTAATGCAACAACTAATCCAAATAAACCAGTCGCTTCCGCTAATGCAAAGCCTAATAGCAAGTTTGGAAACTGCTTTTGAGCTGCAGATGGATTTCTCATTGCACCTGAAAGATAATTTCCAAAAATTATCCCAATTCCAACTCCTGCACCTGCAAGTGCAATCGCCGCTAGTCCTGCTCCTATCATTTTTGCTGCTTCTAATTCCATTATATCCTCCTTATGTTAATTAATGGTGTAAATTTAATGCATCATTCAAATAGATACATGTTAAAATTGCAAATACATATGCTTGAAGAAAAGCAACTAATATCTCCAAACCTGTTAATGCAACTGAAAAACCTAGTGGTAGCCAGCCCCCAACAATTCCTAAGCTAACTACGAAACCTCCAAAAACTTTCATCATCGTATGGCCTGCCATCATATTTGCAAACAATCTAACTGATAAACTAATTGGTCTACTTAAGTATGAAATTATTTCTATAACAACTATTAATGGTAATAAAACCATTGGAACTCCACTTGGTACAAAAAGTTTTAGATATCCAAGTCCATGTTTAATAAATCCAATTATTGTTACTCCTACAAATATAAATGCTGCTAATACAAAAGTTACAATGATGTGGCTAGTGACAGTAAAAGAGTATGGTATCATCCCAAACATGTTACAAAATAAAACAAACATGAATAAAGAAAATATGAAAGAAAAGTAAGGCTTAGCTTTTGATCCAGCTGTATCACTTATCATTTTTGAAATAAAAGAGTAACTGAGTTCCGCAAGTAATTGAATTTTATTTGGTATGATAGATCTCTTCGTGCCTAAATTAAAAATAATTAATATTGCTAGTGAACTTATGACCATAAACAAACTCGCGTTTGTGAATGAAATGTCTATGTTATTTATTTTAATTTCTGGACCAATTCGGTAAACGTTGAATTGGTACATTGGATTTGCTGCCATTTGCCTACTATTTTTGCATTTTTTTTGCTGATTTAATAACGTTCATAATTCCAGCTACTACACCAATAAAAAAAAATATTAAAATTAACCAGGGTTTAGTACCAAACCAATTGTCTAAAATAAACCCAATAATTGTCCCAACAGCCACTGCAGATACTAATTCCGTGCTCATTTTGAAGGCTGATCCCATACTTGAGCCTTTATTTCCCTCTTCAGATTTTTTGTCTTTATCGGTTTTATTTTTTGCAATTTTTAGGCGAGTTTTAAACTGGTCTTCATCCATTATTAAGCAACCATACTCTCTGCTTTTTGAAGATCTACAGCAACTAGTTGGCTAATTCCTTTTTCTGGCATTGTTACACCATATAGTCTGTCCATTTTAGACATGGTTAAAGCGTGGTGAGTTACAATAATAAATCTTGTAGATGTGATTTTAGTTAGTTCCGTCAAAAGATTGCAGAATCTTGTTACATTTGCATCATCGAGAGGTGCGTCTACTTCATCGAGAACACATATCGGAGCCGGATTAGTAAGAAACACTGCAAAGATTAAAGATAAAGCAGTCAGGGCTTGTTCACCTCCAGATAATAAAGTTATTGATTGTAATCTTTTTCCTGGTGGACTTACCAACATTTCTAATCCTGCATCTAAAGGATCATCAGAGTCTACTAATTCTAGTTTTGCACTACCTCCATTAAATAGTTTGGTATAAACTTCATTGAACTTTCTATTCACTTTTTCAAAAGCATCTAGAAGTCTTTCCCTACCTTTCTGATTTAATTCAGTAATACTTTCTTTTAACTTTATAATTGCAGTTACTAAATCTTGTCTATCTTTTTCCATTTTCTTAATTTCATCTTCATATTTTGAAGTCTCTTCGTCTGCTCTTAAGTTGACTGAGCCTAATTTTTCTCTTTCCCTTTTTCTTTCATCAAGCAATTCTTCTTGTGTTACTGTATCTGGATATTCAGATACATCTTTTAGGTTTGAAAAATTCAGTATCTCTTCTTCTTTTAAATTAAGTTCTGTTGATACTCTTTCTAGCAAATCATTTCTTCTTTTATTCAAACCATCGATTGTTGCTCCAGAGCTTGCCTTTCGTTCTCTTATTTCAATAGACTCTTCTTTTGTTGTATTAAGATTACTTCTTAATTCGTTAATCTCTTTATCTAGCTCATCTATTAATATTTCATTATCACTTTTTTCTTTTTCAGAAATTCTTAAATTTTCTGATATTTGTCCTTTTCTTTCAGCTTGTGTTTGAGGTTGTTTTTCAAGACTATCTAATTTTTTTTGTTGAGTATCTTTTCTACTATTTAATTCATTAATCATTTTTTCAGAATTTACCAATAAGTTTTTCCAACTTTCTATTTCTTGGTCAATTATTTTAATTCTTTCACTTCTTTTTATTGACTCTTTTTTAATATTTTGATTTGTGCTAAATGCTTCAGCGTATTCTTCTTGTAGACTTTTGATTTCTTCGTTTTTCTTAGTTACTGTTATCGCTAAATCGTTGTCATGCATTTCATTAATTTTCATTTTTAAATATGAAAGATTTATTTTGCATTCATCTATTAAATTAGTTGCACCATTGATATTGTTCTCTGAGAGCATTTCTTTTGCTTTATCTAACTGCTCACTTGCTAAATCAATGGTTTCCGAGTTCTTTTTTAGAGTATCAAGGTTTAGATTTTCTAGTATTCTCTCTAACTTATCTTGCTCATCTTTTAATTTTCCTTTTGCATTTACCAAATCTAAACCTGACAATTTTTCAGTTTCATAATATTTTGAATCGACTGTAATTAAATTTTCTTTTTCTTCTCTAAGTCTTTTTTCATTAGAGTTGGCATCAATGATTATGCTTTTTTCTCTAACAATATCTTCATCTATTACACTTAAAGCCTTTCTAATTGATTGAATTTCATCATTAACCCTGTCTTTTTCTTCATCTAAGCTCTTTAACTCTAAATTTAACCTTTGTATTTTTGACAAGTTTTCTTGATTTTTTTCTCTTATAGGATTTACATTCTTATTCTTTTCAATAATCTTCATGCTTAAATTCTCTAATTTATCATTGAAGGACTTAACTTGATCATCAGCCTCATTATTGATCTCGTTTTCTACTTTAATTTCATTATCAATTTCTAAAAGACGTAAATAATATAAACCTGCCTCAACTTTTTTTATTTCTTCTGAAATAGATTTGTATTTTGCAGCCTCTTCAGCTTGCTTTTGCAAATTTGCTAATTGTCTTTCCTGTTGTCTCCTTAATTCGTCAGCCCTTTTTAAATTATTTTCTGCCGCGCCTAATCGCAATTCTGCTTCGTGTCTTCTAACATGTAAACCTGCTATACCAGCTGCTTCTTCTAAAATAGCTCTTCGATCTGAAGGTTTTGCCGTAACCAATGCTCCAATTCTACCTTGACTAATAATCGAAGGTGAATGAGCACCTGTTGACAAATCTGCAAAAAACATTTGAGCATCTTTAGCTCTAACTTCTTTCCCATTTATATAAAATTTTGAGCCTTTATCTTTTTCTATTTTTCTTCTTATTTCAATTTCATCGAGCTCATTATATTGTAGAGGACCATCCTTGTTGTCATTTGATAAGCTCACTAAAACTTCTGCAATATTTTTTGATGGTTTGTTTGAAGTTCCAGAAAATATAACGTCTTCCATTCCTGAACCTCTCATACTTTTTGCTGATGTCTCACCCATACACCATCGCAACGACTCCACTATATTTGATTTGCCACAACCGTTTGGGCCAACTATCCCAGTTAAACCTTCTTCAATCAGGAAATTTGTTTTTTCAGCGAAAGACTTAAATCCATTTAGTTGGATTTTTTTAAATTCCATTCACTGACTTATATCAGTTTTTCAATGTATTTTTTTAATTTTTTGTAGTTTGAGTGATTTTCAAACTTTTTTCCATTGATTATGACCGTTGGGGTAGAACTCACTTTGTACTTTTTAACACCTTCGATTCGGTCTTCTAAAATGTGATCCTCTATCTTCTTATCAGCCAAGCACTTATCAAAATCAAGATTATATTCAGTATTATCAATAAATTTTTTCATTGCTTGATTTGCTTCTAATTCATTTTTTCCCTTGATCCACTTATCTTGATTTAAATAAAGGTGATGCAAAATTTCGTGCTCACCATCATTTCTACAATGCGCTAATTTAGTTGCATTAAATGCAATGATATCTAATGGGAAGCTTTTAAATTCTATTGAGATCAATCCTTTATCAATAAAATCCTCTTTTAGTTTAGGATAAATATTTTTGTGAAAATTTGCACAAAAACTGCAAGTTAAAGATTCAAAAACCATCAACTTAACTTTAGAGTCTGCATTTCCAACTAAAATTGGTTTAACTTCAGAATTAGCATTAATGAAATTAAAAAAAATTAAAATTGAGACAAGAATTATTTTTTTCATTTTATTTTAAAATGTTTACTTAGCTCTAAAAGTGAGTTTTTTATTTTGTCATTTTTAATATTATTTATGCTCTTTATATGTTTATTTTTTGTCGCATTAATAGCGGTATTTTTATGGCTTTCTTCAATTTTTCCATCAAATGTATTCAATTTAATGTCATCTAAAACATGATAGCCAAAAAAAACATTAATTTTTTTTATTATTTCTTTTTTAGAATACTCAACGTCAACTTCATTTCCCCTCTTTACTAAAATATTTAAACGACTGCCCGATAACTTGTTTGAACTTTTATATGACTTAGGAAAGCTTACTTTAAATAAATCTTTACCTACTAAATATTTCCAATTATCTAAAGTCTCATTATAAATTTTACCTTTTTTGCTAATTATTCTTTTTGCTTCTGTGGGTAAAGTATCTTTAAAAGATCTTAAACCTTGAACGGAGTTATATCTCTGCTTAGTATTATATTTTTGACTCATATGAATAATAAAAACATATCAAATAAAATTCTACATTGGTACGATAATAATAAAAGAATTTTACCTTGGAGAAAAAAAGTTTCTCAGAAGCAAAAAGAATATTTTACGTTTGTAAGTGAATTTATGTTGCAGCAAACTCAAGTAAAAACTGTTATTCCTTATTTTGAAAAATTTGTAAAACAAATTCCAACCTTTCAATCATTGGCAAATGTTGACGAAAAGATCTTAATGAAAAATTGGGAAGGTCTTGGTTACTATTCAAGAGCAAGAAATCTAAAAAAAAGTGCAATTATAATTGTTAGAGATTTCCATGGTAAGTTGCCAAGATCCTATGAAAAGTTGTTACAATTACCAGGGGTAGGTGAATATACATCTAAAGCAATAATGTCTATAGCATTTAACCTTAAAACTATTCCTTTAGATGGAAATGTAGAGAGAATTCTTAAAAGAACCTTATATTTAAAAAAGCAAAATGAAATATCTAAAGATTTTTTAAAAACAAAGATAAATTTTTTTGGACTGTCTAATCGCGCTAGTGATTACTCACAAGCAATCATGGAAATAGGTGCTTTAATTTGCAAACCAAAAAATCCAAGTTGTAAAGAATGTCCATTAAGTAAAAATTGTATATCTTTTAAAAAAAATGATTTTGAGTTAACTAAAATTAATAAAGAAATAAAAACTAAATATTTTGAAGCAACTATTTACAAAAAACATAATAACTACTTATTAGTTAAAAATGATAAATTTAAATTTTTAAAAAATATGCCAATTTTTCCTATGACTGAAGTCCAAGAAAGCAAGTATAAATATTCAACTAATAGAAAAATTAATATAAAATTATCTAATATGGAAATGAAGATTTTGTTAAATAATTCAAAAAGACCTCCAAAGATTAAAAATAAAATATTAATTAAAAAAGATAAATTAAGCTCAGAAATAATTCCATCATTTACTAAAAAAATATTTTATACCATCTCAAAATCTGAATGAAAAAAGTTGCAATTGTTGGAGCTGGTATATCTGGTTTGTATCTTGCAAATGAATTAAACAAAAATACTGAAATAGACTATAAAATTTTTGAAAAAAAAGATTACCTCAATTTAAATGAAGGTTATGGTATTCAACTTTCAGTTAATAGTATTAATTTGTTGAATAAAATAGGATTTAAAAACATATCAGCATCGGATGTATATTATCCTACAAAAGTTAATTTTTTCCAGGCCAATAATATAAAAAAGATTTGTGAAATTGATTTAAGACAATTTAATAATGTAAACGACCGTTACACAACACTTAAAAGATCAACATTAATAAATTTTTTACTTGATAATATCCCTAAGGAAAAAATTCAATTTAAAGCAGATATTCAGAATATTGAATATAATGAAAAAATAAAGATTTCTTGGGATAACAAGAATGAAAGTTTCGATTATATCGTAATTGCAGATGGTGTTTTTTCAAAATTAAAATCCCAAATATCTAATAATCATTTAAACCCAGTTTTTAATGGGAACATTGCTTTAAGGGCGAATTTAAAACAACATGAAAAAGATAATATTTCTGTATATATGGGGTCGAATTTTCACTACGTAACTTATCCTGTAAATCAAAAACTCGAATATAATTTCGTTGCTATAATCAAAAAGAAGCTAACTACCAAAGAAATTGAAGATAAAAATATTCTTAATTCAGAAACATTTATAAAATCTTTAAAAGACTTTATTTCAAAAAATTCTATTATAAATTTTGAAAGTTTAGAAAATATAAAGTGTTTTCCTGTATTTGTTAGCACTGCATTACCCACATTAAAATATCAAAATACTTATTTGAGTGGAGATGCTTTATTTGCTTTTCCACCTTCTTTTGCACAAGGTGCTTCTCAAAGTATTGAAACGGCAAATGGTATTTTAGAAAATATTACAAATTCAAATAGTATTTATAAAGATAAGATAAGTAAAATATTACTAGTAAATAAAAGATCAAAATTAAATCATTTTGCCTTCCATTTAACTAATCCAATAATAATATTAATTAGAAATATTGTTTTGAAATTTTTATCAAAAAATAAAAAATTTCTAGAGAGTTATCTTGGTAAAATTTATAGAAATTAAGTATTTGGCCTTAGTCTTTGCCTCAAATCATCAATTGGTTTGAGTGAGTTACCTGATTGATAATACCAAAAAGTCCAACCGTTACAACTCTCAGCACCTAATATTTGTGCAGCAACTTTATGAATTGATCCTTCTGATTTCTGATATTTTATACTACCATCAATCATAATTTTCGCATTGATTCGTTTTTTTTGATCAAAAATTTCAGTACCAGGTTTAATAATTCCTAATTCAACCAAAGATCCAAATGGCACTCTTGGTTTGGATCTATTATTTTTTATAGTATCTAAATATTCATCTTCTATAATTTTTGTATTTTTAATTCTTTTACTTGCAGCCTCAAAATAGTTTTTTTCTTTTTCTACCCCAAAATAATTTCTACCTAACTTTTTGGAAACTACTGCAGTTGTTCCTGTACCAAGAAACGGGTCTAATATTAAATCGCCTTTATTAGAGGATGCTAATATAATTCTGTGCAATAAAGACTCTGGCTTTTGCGTTGAGTGAACTTTATTACCATTATTTTTAAGTCTTTCTTTTCCATTACATATAGGTAAATTCCATGTAGATCTCATCTGTAGATCATCGTTTAAACATTTAAGTGATTGATAATTAAAAGTATATTTTGAGCCTTCACTTTTTGATGCCCATATAAGTGTTTCGTGCGCATTCGTAAAACGTGTTCCTCTAAAATTTGGCATAGGGTTATTTTTGTTCCAAATCACATCATTTAGTATCCAAAAACCTAAATCTTGCATTTTTGACCCAACTCTAAAAATATTATGATAACTTCCTATGACCCATATAGATCCATTTTTTTTTAAAATTCTTTTACATTCTTTAAGCCATTTAACTGAAAACTCATCGTAACTTTTAAAACTATCAAATTTATCCCATGCATCGTCTACAGCATCGACTTTAGATCTATCAGGTCGACTTAATTCTTTTTTCAGTTGAAGGTTGTAAGGTGGATCTGCGAATATCAGATCAAAACTTTCAGCCGGAATTTTTTTTAATTCCTTAATACTATTTCCATTAATAATTTTATTTTTTATGTCTGAAATTATCATTTTATATTTTTGAATTAGACTCCAGTCAGGAGTCTACGTCAACCTGTGATTGAATTTATTGATTGATAATTGTTATGATTATTATTTAAGACTCAATATCTTGTGTATTGGTTGGAAGGTTTTTCTATGAAATCTAGTCACTCCAAATTTTTTAATAGCTTTAATATGATCCTTAGTTCCATAACCTGCATTACTATCCCAGCCATATTTTTTAAAAGAAAAAGACATCTTTTTCATTAGCTTATCTCTTTCAACTTTAGCAATAATCGATGCGGCTGAAATTTCAGGAATTTTTTTATCACCTTTTACAATAGTTTTAATTACATAATTTTTTAAGTCTGGTGGTTTATTACCATCTATTAAAACTTTTTTAGGTTTCAATTTGAGTTTCTTAATTGCTCTTTTCATTGAAAGTAGGCTAGCATTTAAAATATTAATTTTTTCAATTTCCTTTATTGATGCAGATCCTAACGCCCAAACTGAATTTTTTTTTATATATTTAGCTAAAGTTTCCCTCTGAATTTTGTTAAGTTTTTTTGAATCTTTAAGAATTTTTCTATTAATTTCTTTATTTAATATAACAGCAGCTGCATAAACTGGTCCTACAAGGCTCCCTCTTCCAACTTCATCAACCCCAGCAATAATTTTTTTCATATAAAATATTATTAAAAATTTAAATCTCTAAACCAGTTTCATCTATTTTTTTTCTAATTTCTTTAAGATCGGCCCAAGAATATTTTTTTTGCTCTGCTTGTCTTAGTAGATATGCTGGGTGAAAAGTTATTATTGTTAAATATGTTTTATTATTAATTATTACTTCCTTCCATTTTCCTCTTTCTTTAGAGATTTTAATTTTATTCCCGAATAGCGCTTCCATTGCTGTGCTTCCCATTAAAATAAGTATTTCTGGATTTATAATCGAAATATGTTTTCTTAAATATTCAGAGTATCTATTTATTTCTGATACTTCAGGCTTTCTGTTATTTGGAGGTCTATAATTTACAACATTAGTTATATACACGTTAGTTCTATCTAAATTAATAGCTTTCAACATTTTATTTAAAAGCATTCCTGCATCACCAACAAAAGGTTTTCCCAATTCATCTTCTTTTTGTCCAGGTCCTTCACCTACAATCATTATTTTTGAAGATGAATTTCCATCACTGAAAACAAGATTTTTTGCACTATTTTTTAGTTCACAATCTTCAATCTTTTCTATTTCAACTCTAAGTTTTGCTAATTGATCAGATTTTTCCTCTTTAGGAGCATTATTTTTAAATCTATTTATTGGCTCATTGCTAAATTCATACTCAATATCTAGCTCATTAAATAAATCATTATCAAATATGTCATTTTGATTTTTTTCATTTAAAGTCATAAAGTAAAAAATGTTCTTAAAAATTTTTTGTTTTATAATATTAATTCTATACCAAACAAATCTCTATTCAAAAGCAGCGAATGAAAAAGAATTCAACCAGAAGTACCTATCAAATTATCTTTCAGCATTATTATCATTTGATAACCAGAAAAATAACGATGCTCTTAAGTTTTTTGAAAATTCAAAAATATTAATTCAATCACATGATAGTTTTTTGCAAGAATATGTATTTTCTTTACTTTTGGATGGACAGGTTAAAAAAGCAATTAAACAAGTAAAATATTCTAATTCCTCAATAGGAGGAGATTTTTTTGAAGGAAATTTATTATTAATTTTAGATAGCATTAACAAGAAAAAGTTTAAACAAGCAGCTTTGAAGTTAAAAAAATTGGAAAAGTTTAAAGAGGACGACTCATACAAATTTATAGTTTATTCTAGCTTAAAAAGTTACATCGATCTTTTTATATATAAAAAATCTGACATTGTTGAGCAATTTGGAAAATTAGATTTGATAAACATGGCTTTTCAAAATTGTTATTTGAATTCCAAAAAAACTGAGCCTTATTTTTTAAATTTAATTAACGATCCTCAAAGTGATTACTCCAGATATGCTTTTTTTTATTTGAGTAACGAAGTGTCTAATAATGACTTTGCAACAGTTGATAATTTTGCTGATACAATAGATCCTTTAAGAAGTAGTTTGCTTATTTCTCAAGTAAAAAAATGGATAGATGAAAAAAATTATAAAAAATTAACGCAGCATTTTTCATGTCAAAATGAGAATGATATTTTGGCAGAATTTTTTTTCCTTATATCTAATTTTTATTCATCTCAAAGTAGATTTGATTACTCAAACATATATTTAAATATTTCAAATTATTTAAATCCAAAATTTTATTTTAATTTATCTTTAATAGCTGAAAACTATCAGTCTAATAATAATTATGATCTAGCAAAAAAAACTTTCGAAAAATTTGATGATAAGGATGAAATATTTTTTTGGTACAAAACAAAGAAGATTGCCAGAATTGTAGCAGAGGAAGAAAACTATGATGCAAGTTTGAACTATATATTAAAAAATTTTGAAAAATTAAAAAATAAATCGACAAAGATGATTTATGATTTGGCAAATATTTACAAAAACTTTAAAAAATATGATGAGGCTATAAATTATTATACTTTGGCCTTAAAAAATTTGGATAAAAATTCTATGGCTTATGCAGATGTTCTTTATCGCAGAGGTGGAGCATATGAAAGATTAAAAAATTATGATTTGGCGGATAAGGATTTGCTAAATTCAATTAAAATTAGACCTGACGAACCCTATACACTTAACTATCTCGCTTATAGTTGGTTAGAAAGAGGATATAAAATTGAAGAAGCAATAGAAATGTTAAATCAAGCTTACAAAGGGAAAGAAGAAGACCCTTATATAACAGACTCAGTTGGTTGGGGTTATTATTTGACAGGAAATTATATTGAAGCAGAAAAATATTTAAGAAAAGCTGTTGAATTGTTACCAGGTGATCCTGTTGCAAGTGATCATTATGGAGATGTTCTTTGGCAATTAAATAGAAAAATTCAAGCTAATTATTTTTGGAAAAGTGCTTTAAATAGCGATGAAGCAGACGAAGAATTAAAAACTAAAGTTAAGGAAAAATTATATAATGGTTTAAATAATAATTCTTGAATGAAGTTTCATAAAATAAAATCTTTTGCAAAAGTTAACCTAACTTTAAAAGTTCTAAATAAATACTCAAATGGTTATCATAAAATTGAAAGTTTAATATCCAAGATCAATTTGGCAGATGAGATTTTAATAAAAGAGATACAAGGTTCAAAAAATAGAATATCGTTTAGTGGTAAATTTTCCTTAAATATTTCAAATACAAATACAATTTCGAAACTACTAAAAATATTAAATAATCATAATTATATTAAAAATAAAAAATTCAATATCAAAGTAAAAAAAAATATACCCCAATCCTCAGGTATGGGAGGAGGATCAATGAATGCAGCATCTATTTTGAACTATTTATTTAAAAAGAGAATAATTAAAACTACAAAAAATAATTTAATAAAAATTGCAAATAAAGTCGGCTCAGATGTAATTTTGGGTCTTTATGAAAGTCCAATGATCCTACAAGGGCAAAATATTAGTAAAATTAACAAAAAATTAAATTTTCATTTGTTAATAATAAAGCCTAATTTTGGATGTTCTTCTAAGATGATTTATGCAAAACATAAAGGATTTTCAAAGAGCCTATTCAATAAATCAAACAAGATTGATAGACAAGATCTATTAAAAGTTTCAAATAACGATTTAGAGAGAGCAGCTTTTAATAAATATCCAATTTTAAGAAAGATCAAAAGTTACTTGCAAAATTTAGATAATATTTACTTTGCAAATATGACAGGGTCGGGTTCTACTATAATTGGTTATTTTTTAACCAAAAATGCGGCAATAAAAGCTCAAAAAAAATTAAAAAATAAATATAAAAACTATTGGTGTATTTACTCTAAAACTATATAAAGCTTTTTTTTTGTGTTATACGAAAAACATCTTGGGGTGTAGCCAAGTGGTAAGGCAGCGGTTTTTGGTACCGCCATTCCTAGGTTCGAATCCTAGCACCCCAGCCATTTATGAAAGCTTTACTTAAAAAAATTTTTCAAAACAAAAAAATATCAAGCGGTAAAGATATCAAATTTCTAGATTTAAAAAATAATAAGGGAGTAAATAAATTATTTGGCGCAATAAATAACCATAATGAAACCAGCGAGATTAGATATGTTGGTGGTTGTGTAAGAAAAATTTTAAATGATGAAAAAACAGATGATATCGACCTTGCAACTAATTTAACCCCTGATCAGGTTAAGCAATGTTTATATAAAAACCAAATAAAGTTTTTTGAAACAGGAATTGAACATGGCACAATCACAGCAGTGATTGATGATCAAAATTTTGAAATTACAACATTAAGAAAAGATGTAAAAACAGATGGAAGGCATGCTGTCGTAGAATATACAACTAATTGGAAGGAAGATTCATTAAGGAGAGATTTTTCAATAAATTCAATATACTCAGATTTAGACGGGAATTTATATGATCCAAATTCTGGTCATAAAGATTTAAATGTTGGAATAATTAAATTTATAGGTGATCCAGAAACTAGAATAAAAGAAGATTATTTAAGAATTATTAGATATTTAAGATTTTATACTGAATATAGCAAAATCGATCATGAAATTAATATAATAAAAATCATTAAAAAAAATATAGAGGGTTTAGGAAAAATATCAAAAGAAAGACAATTCAATGAATTAAAAAAAATTCTCAAATTGGATAGCTTTTTAAAGTTATTTAAAAATAAAACCTCTTGTGAATTATTTTCATTAATTTTCCCTCAACTAAAAAATTTTAAAAAATTGAATAAGTTATCAAAACCACAAGAAAAGATATTAAAAAATAAAAGTTTAAATTTTGTTATTTCTTTTCTTGTAATCGATGAAACTGATAATTCTGACTATTTTGTATATAAATATAATTTACCCAATGAGTTAAAAGATAAAATTAATTTTCTAAAAAATAATTTGCTAAATAAAGATAGTACTAAAATTTTTAACAAGAAAGATTTACAAAAAATATTTTATTATGAGGGTAAATCTAGCACAATCGATTTAATTGATTTCAATTTGTTATATTTTAAACAAAGTAAAAAACTTTCAGAATTAAAATCTTACTTTGAAAAATTAGATAAACCAGAATTTCCAATAAAAGCTCAGTTATTAATAAATGATTATGGATTAAAGGAGGGAAGGGAGTTAGGTCAAAAATTAAAAAATTTAGAAATGAAATGGATTGAAAATAATTTTAATTTATCAAAAAAAGATATGGAAAAAGTTTTATCAAATTAAACGTATTTTACGTCTACAATCTCAAAATTTTTTGTCCCTGCTGGTGTATTTATCTCTACGAGATCGCCTTTATTTTTACCTATCAGGCCTTTTCCTATTGGTGATTGAAAATAAAGAAGCTTTTGTTTTAAATCTGCTTCGTCTTTACCAACAATTTTGTAATTTATTTTTTCATTTGTATCTAAATTTTGTAGGTAGACTGTTGATCCAAATATCACTTTTCCATCATTACTAATCTTGGTGATATCAATTACATTTGCTCTCGCAATTAAATCCTCAACTTCTTGAATTCTTCCTTCGTTATGTGATTGCTGTTCTTTTGCAGCATGATATTCTGCATTTTCTTTCAAATCTCCATGTGATCTCGCTTCGGCAATGGCTGCAACAATTTCGGGTCTCTTTTTTTCTTTTAAAAAAATTAATTCACTTTTTAATTTTTCTAACCCTTCGGTAGTAATTGGTTCTTTATCCATAATTTACCATTTAGCTATTGGTGGTAATGACATAAGTATAGCTTCAACATTTCCGCCAGTTTGTAAACCAAATTTTGTCCCCCTATCGTGTAATAAATTAAACTCAACATATCTACCTCTTTTTTTGTATTGAATTTCTTTATCTTTAATTGTCCATTTTAATTTATTTTTTTTCTCGATTATTTCATTAGAAATGTTTTTAAAACTTATTCCCACTTCTCTTACAAAAGAAAAATCTTTTTCCCAATTATTTTTTTTATAATCAAAAAATATTCCGCCAATACCTCTTGGCTCTTTCCTATGTGGTAAATAAAAATATTCATCACACCACTTTTTATATTTTTTGTAATAATTTTTGTTATGCTTATCACATGATTTTTTTAGTTCTGAATGAAACCAATTTTCTAATTTCTTATCTTTCATACAAGGTGTAACATCCATTCCACCTCCAAACCAACCAAATGAAGTAACTATATACCTCGTGTTAAAATGCATCGCAGGCACATGAGGATTTTTCATATGCATAACAACAGATATTCCAGATGCCCAAAATTTAGAACTTTTTTTAGTTCCTGGAACTCTATTTTTAAATTCCTTTGAAAATTTTCCATAAACTTCTGAAAAATTTACTCCTACTTTGTCAAAGATTTTACCATTTTCTAAAATTCTGTATTGTCCACCACCTTCATCATTACTTTTACTTCTATTCCAATTTGTAATTTTAAATTTGGTTCTATTGCCCTCTTTTTCCTCTATTTCTCTACAAAGTACTTCTTGTAAAGTTTTAAACCAATTTTTTGCTAATTTCTTTTTTATGTATTGATCCATTTAACTTAACTGTCTTATAAATTCTGAAGCTCCTATGGCCACTGATATTGAAATGTTTAATGATCTTTTATTTTTTATCATTGGAATCTTAATTCTTTCATTAACCTTAGAATGTACATCCTCTGGAACACCAGCACTTTCTCTGCCAAAGAGCAATATATCATTACGCTTGAATTTAAACTTTGTATAAACTTTGCTAGCTTTTGTCGTCATTAAAACTACTCTATTTTTACTATTTTCATCAAAGAATTCTTTATGGCTCTTGTAAAATTTAATTTCACTGTAATCTAAATAATCCATAACAACTCTTTTGAACCTTTTGTCGCTAAATAAAAACCCACAAGGTTCAATGATTTCTAAACTAGCCCCTAGGCAAGAACAAGTTCGAATAATTGAAGCTGTATTTTGAGGAATATCTGGCTGATATAGAGCTACTTTTAGACCGTGTTTTAAAGGTTTCTGTGTCATTGTTACCATAGAAATATCTCTTTTTTATTATATGAAATCATATATTACCAAGGTTATAAAATATTAAAGATGTCAAATCAAAAAGACGAAAAAAAGACCAACAGAAGAGATTTCTTGTTTACTGCAACTGCCGCCGCGGGTGCAGTTGGAGTGGGTGCTGCTGTTTGGCCATTAGTTGATCAAATGAACCCAGATGCCTCTGTAAAAGCATTAGCAAGCACAGAAGTAGATGTGAGTTCAATGCAACCCGGACAATCTTTAACAGTTCTTTGGAGAGGTAAACCTGTTTTTATAAAGAGAAGAACGGATGATGAAATTAAAAAAGCGAGAGCAGTTGACATCAATGATCTTAAGCATCCTGAAAAAGATGAAGATAGAGCAAAAAATCCTGAATGGTTAGTGATGCTTGGGATTTGT
Source organism: uncultured Pelagibacteraceae bacterium (assembly GCA_902594705.1). Classification (GTDB taxonomy): domain Bacteria; phylum Pseudomonadota; class Alphaproteobacteria; order Pelagibacterales; family Pelagibacteraceae; genus Pelagibacter. The sequence continues at coordinate 142,132 of CACJNI010000001.1, read as the reverse complement.
ACTCATCTAGGATGTGTTCCATTAACAGATAAAGGTGATTATGATGGTTGGTTTTGTCCTTGCCATGGTTCTCATTATGATACATCTGGTAGAATTAGAAAAGGACCAGCTCCAACTAATATGGAGATACCTAAATACGAATTTGTAAACACTAACACGATTAAGATTGGATAAATATGAGTAATCACGAATACACACCTAGTTCAAAGTTTGGTAAATGGTTTAATGATAGATTGCCTTTGCTTACATTGGCAAATCACTTAACAGATTACCCTACACCAAAAAATTTAAATTACTGGTGGACTTTTGGTGGGATATTAACTTTTTGCTTAATTACCCAAATAGTTACAGGATTAGTTTTGGCTATGCACTACATTGCTCATGCAGATATGGCATTCAGCAGTGTCGAACATATAATGAGAGATGTGAATTATGGATGGTTGTTAAGATATGTTCACGCAAATGGTGCTTCTATGTTTTTCCTTGCAGTTTATATTCATATTTTTAGATCTTTATTTTACGGATCATATAAATCTCCTAGAGAAATAATTTGGATACTTGGAATTATAATTTATCTGCTAATGATGGCAGCTGCTTTTATGGGATATGTTCTTCCTTGGGGACAAATGAGTTTTTGGGGAGCAACAGTAATAACCAATTTATTTAGTGCAATACCACTTGTGGGGGAGAGTATAACAACTTGGTTATGGGGTGGTTACTCAGTTGACAATCCAACTTTAACGAGATTTTTTACTCTTCACTACTTGATACCGTTTTTAATACTAGGGCTTGTAGTACTTCACATATGGGCGTTACATGTTCCTGGAAATAACAATCCAGTTGGTATTGATATTAAAAAACCTTCTAAAGATACAGTTCCGTTTCATCCATACATCGTAATTAAAGATGCTTTTGCGTTGTTAATGTTTTGTATTGTTTTTGCGTTGTTTGTATTTTATCAGCCAAATATTTTAGGTCATGCTGATAATTATATCGAGGCGGATCCACTTGTAACTCCTGCTCATATAGTTCCTGAGTGGTACTTATTACCTTTTTATGCGATCTTAAGATCTGTTCCTGATAAACTTATGGGTGTTGTTGCTATGTTATCAGCTATTTTAATTTTAGCTGCTTTACCATGGTTGGATACGTCAAAAGTCAGATCAGCAGTTTTCAGACCGTTATTTAGACAGTTCTACTGGATCTTGGTAGCTGATGTTTTAATTTTAGGATATGTAGGGGCGATGCCAGCTGAAGGATTGTACTTGTTAATTGCAAGAGTTGCTACAGCGTATTACTTTGCGCATTTTTTAATTATTCTTCCAGTTTTAGGATGGAAAGAAAAAACTACCCCACTGCCTTTGAGTATTACCGAGCCAGTTTTAGGAGGCTCGCCAAATTTAGCTGCAGCAAGGAGTGATGAAAAAATAGAAAAAACAATAAAGTGAGAAAGTTAAAAAATATTTTTTTTGTATTAATATTCTCAGTTATAGTACTAAATTCATCTAACTCTGCTGAAAAATCACCTCCTTTTTTAGAGACTAAATGGACTTTCAAAGGTCTCTTTGGAAAATTTGATAGAGCATCACTTCAAAGGGGCTATCAAGTATATACAGAAGTATGTGCATCTTGCCATTCTATGAAATATTTAACTTATAGAAATTTAGCAGAAAAGGGTGGACCAGAATTTTCTGAAGAAGAGGCCAAAGCAATAGCTGCAAGTTTTGAGGTAACAGATGGCCCGGATAGCACCGGAGAAATGTTTGTAAGACCAGCCAAATTATCTGATAAATTTGTGATGCCATATGCTAATGAGCAAGAAGCTAAAGCTGCTAATGGTGGTGCTTATCCACCAGATATGTCTGTTCTAGTTAAGGCAAGAAAAGGCGGAGCAGATTATATCTATTCCTTATTGTTAGGATATTCTGAACCACCAGAGGGTGTAGAACTTGATGATGGTGTTTACTACAATAAGTATATGTATGGTAATAAAATTAAAATGCCAGCTCCTTTATCTGATGATTTAATTGAGTATACAGATGGAACAAAAGCTACAGCTGAGCAAATGTCTAAAGATGTTACAAATTTTCTTATGTGGTCAGCAGAACCACATTTAGAGCAAAGACATAAAACAGGATTTAGAGTTATAGCTTATTTGATAATATTGACTGTATTGGTTTACTTTACAATGAAGAAGATATGGTCACGTGTTGAACCTAAAGTTTAGTACATCCCCATCTTTAACGATATAATCTTTACCCTCCAATCTCATTTTGCCATTTTCCCTTGATTTTAACCAACCACCACTACCAACGAAATCTTGATAAGACACAGTTTCTGCTCTTATAAAACCTTTTTCAAAGTCTGTATGAATTATACCTGCTGCTTGAGGTGCCATGCAATTTTTGTTAATTGTCCAAGCCCTTGTCTCCTCAACTCCTGAAGTAAAAAAAGTCTCTAAAGATAAAAGGTCATATCCTTTTTTGATTAATAAATTTAATCCAGTATCATCAACATTAATCATTTTCATATAGTTTTTTCTTTCTTCATTTTCTAGTTCATTTAATTGATTTTCTATTTCAGCTGAAATAGTTAGAGTGTTTTTAGAACCATATTTTTCAATAAAACTTTTTGTATAATCGTTGCCTTTATCAATGCTATTTTCATCAACATTACAAACATACAGTTTAGGCTTTATTGACAATAATCCTGACAATCTAACATCTTTTTTGTCAAATTCATCGTATAATTTATTTATATCAATGTTATCATTAATTAAATTTTGGGCTCTTTCTAGAATTTGGTTTTGATTTTCATCATTATTTTTTTTATTTTTCTTATCTAGTCTTTTTTGAATAGATTCCAAATCTGCTAAAGACATTTCTGTTTCAATTATTTCTAAATCTCTAATTGGATCAACTGTTGGATTTACATTCTGAATATCATCTGAGTCAAAACATCTAATTAAATGAATAACAGCATCTACTTCTCTTATATGGGATAAGAATTTGTTACCTAATCCTTCACCTTTAGAGGCGCCCTCTACTAATCCTGCTATATCAACAAAAGATATCGTAGTATTTATTTTTTTTTTTGAATTTGAAATTTTAACTAATTCATCTAACCTATGATCTGGCACAGGCACTACGCCTATATTTGGATCTATCGTACAGAAAGGAAAATTTGCTGCTTGAGCTTTACTTGAATTTGTAAGTGCATTAAATAAAGTAGATTTACCAACATTTGGTAAACCAACTATACCACACTTAAAACCCATTTAATTATTGTTAACTTTGCTTGAGAATAAATCTAATTTTTTATCTATTAAAATAGCAATAGAGTCTATTATATTGAGAGTAATTTTTTCTAAGTGTTCTTGTTCATCATCAGAAAAATCATTTAAAACAAAATCTGATACAGACATTTTATTCTCCGGCTTTCCAATTCCGATCCTCACTCTTGAATAGTCTTTTCCAATAAATTTATCAATTGAAGCAACTCCATTGTGACCTGCACTTGATCCACCAAATTTTGCCTTTATTTTTCCAAACTCTACATCCAGATCATCATGAAAAACAATTACATCTTCTGCATCTATTTTGAAATATTCAAGCAATTCTCTGATACATATCCCTGAGTTGTTCATGAAGGTCAGAGGTTTGATGGCATAAATTTTCTTTTCCCCAATATTGCCTGTTGTAAGCAAACCCTTAAATTTTGGCTTTTGCTTTGAAAGACCAAATTTTTGATTTATGGCATCTACAACTTTAAAACCTATGTTATGTCTATTATTATGACTGTTTGGGGTTGGATTGCCCAAACCTACGAGTAACAACATTTTATTTTATTATTATTTTCACAGATTATTATTTTTTCTCTGCTGGAGCTTTTCCTTCGTCTTTTCCTTTATCACCATCTGTAGCTTTTTCTGCACCTTCCTCAGGTTTAGCGTCTCCACCCGCAGCTGCCTCCGCAGTTTCTCCACCTTCTCCTTCAGCTTCTGCTGGTTTTTCAGGTTCTTTAACAACTGTTGGTGCTGCTACTGTTGCAATCACAAAGTCTCTTCCTTGAATTGTAGGTTTTACATTTTCAGGTAAATTTATAAAAGATATTTTAATACTTGCTCCAATATCTAAGTTATTTAGATCTACAACTAACTCTGTTGGTATATTTTCTGTAGGACATCTTAATTCAACTTTACGTCTCACGATATTCAAAACCCCACCTCTTTTTAATCCTGGTGACAATTCGTGGTTTATAAATTTAACTGGAATTTCTAAAATTACTTTTGCACCTTTAACAATTCTTAAAAAATCTAAGTGTATGGGCTCATCTGTAACCGTATCAAAATCAATAACTCTTGGTAAAACTTTTTGTTCTTTTCCATCAATATTTATTGAAATTATATTTGATAAAATATTTTCTTTATTTAATAAATTTTTTACTTCCTTAACAGAAACAGAGATTTTTTGATTTGGTTCTTCTCCTCCATAAATTATTCCTGGAACCATACCTTTGTTTCTAAGTGATTTTACTTCTCCCTTAGTTTTTGTTTCTCTTATTGTGGCCGCTAATAAACTCATAAAGTGACGGGTTTTTAACTTATGAAACTAAATTTTACAAGTAAATTATTTAAATAGATCTGATACTGAAGTAGAATTTGATATTCTTTTAATAGCTTCACCAACTAAATTAGAGATTGTTAATACCTCAATATTCTTAGCTTTTTTAACTTTTGTCGAATTATCTATTGTATCTGTTACAACTAAGTTTTTTATAGAAGATTTCTTAATTTTTTCAACAGCATTACCACTTAATACACCATGTGTTACATATACATGAACATCTTTAGCTCCTCTTTTTTTTAATTCAGAAGCTGCATTTACAATTGTTCCACCAGAGTCGATTATATCATCAACTAATACACAAGTTTTATTTTTCACATTTCCAATTACATTCATTACTTCTGACTTTCCAGGAGCAGGTCTTCTTTTGTCTACTATTGCTAAATCTACATTTAACAATTTTCCTAAAGCCCTTGCTCTTGCGGTACCACCGACATCTGGAGCAACACAGATAATATTATTTCTTTTTAATTTCTTTTTTATATGTCTAGCAAATATTGGAGTTGCAAATAAGTTATCTACTGGAATATCAAAAAATCCTTGAATTTGTCCAGAGTGTAAATCAACTGTAACGACTCTATCTGCTCCTGCTTTTGCAATAAGATTAGATACAAGTTTTGCAGATATAGATGTTCTAGGAACCACCTTTCTATCTTGTCTTGCATATCCAAAATATGGGATCACAGCAGTTATGTTCTTGGCTGATGATCTTTTTAAAGCATCAATCGATAGTAGTAATTCCATTAAATTGTCATTTGCAGGAGATGAAACGGATTGAATTAAAAAAATACTATTGCCTCTAATATTTTCATTAATTTCGATATAGATTTCTCCGTCTGCAAATTTTCTAATATTTGAATTTACTAGTCTATTTTTTAAAAATTTAGATATTTTTTGACTAAGATGTTTATTACTGTTTCCTGTGAGAATTTTCATCCGAGATGTCCTATTTAATCATAATTGCAGAAATATTTCTACCATAATCGGCATGCTTATTTTTTTTTGATCTCCTAGAACTAAAAAAGTTATTTTTTAGAGCGTATGTATCTTTCCTTATTATATCTATTTTTTTAACTCCATTTTCATAAAATTGAGATTTTATATATTTACTTAAATCAAAATAAATTTTTTTCTTTTTAAATGTGAAGAAATTCACATTTTTTTTATTTTTATCTTTAAACAATTTTAAAAAATCATTTTTTACTTCGTAACTATTTTTTTTTATACATGGCCCAATGCAAGCAATCATATCTTTCTCTGAGCATCCATTTTTTTTTAAAAGCTGAATTGTTTTTTTTACTATTCCCTTAAAAGCACCTTTCCACCCAGCATGTATTGCCCCAACAAATTTTTGCTTTTTTTCTATAATTAGAATCGGTGCACAGTCTGCAGTGAGTACACTAATCGCAATATTTTGCTTATTTGTGATCATCGCATCTCCAGTCAATCTTTTTTTTGGAACACCACTTATTTTATAAACTTTGTTACTGTGAATTTGATTAAGAGAAACTAGATTTTCACTTGTGCAGCCTATTTTTTTTGAAACTATTTTTAAATTTTTACTTATATTAGCAATTTTATCTCTTGAACCTTTTCCACAATTTAAGCTTTTGTAGATTCCTTTTGAGTTACCACCCAATCTATTAAAAAAATAATGTGAAACGTATTTTTGATTTCTTAAAATTTTTGACTTAATCACTTAAAACCCAAATTAAAATTATTTTTGGATTTGCTTACAAATAATACTTTAAACAAAGAGCCCATATATTTTGCATCAATTAATCTTTTTATTCTATAAAATATGTCAGCTTTCTTACTAAATTGTAAATTTTTACTTATTATCTCAGCTCTTTTTAATATTCCTAATTTAATTAAGAAATTACCTTGGGTTGTTATTAAAGATTTTAAATTAGAATTTGCAAACTCTTTTTTATACATTTTAAAATTTATTAAATGAGTAATATCTGAATTATAGGGATTTTCTAAAAAACTAATTTTTCTATGCTTCTCAACACTTTGCAAAGTATTTTTCATTTTTCCACTGGTAAAACCATAGTCTATCATTAATAAACCACCATTATTTTTAAAAATAAAATTCGCTATTTCGTTAATAAATTTCATTGCTGAAGGTGAATATTCAACAAACTTTTCTTTTTTTATATCCTTACCTAAATATTTCTCAATTATTTTTGACGAAACTTTTTGATCACAAACTTCAAACTTATTTTTTTTGAATGCTACATATTTTTCATACCAATTATTGCTTTTCTTTAAAAACTGTTTGATAGGAAAAGCATCAAAAAACTCATTAGCTAAGAATATAGTTGGAGCCTTTGGAATTTCTTTTAAATTCTTAATCCAACTTACTTTTTTCTTATCTATTTTAGTCTTCTGAATTTTTATCAGTAATGGACTTTTTTCTAAAATTAAGAAATTGGCAGATAAATTAATTTCACTAAAATTATTTAAAGTTTTTATAATTTGTGCCATCATCTCACCGTTGCCCGCACCTAGTTCTATAATATTTATTTTTTTTGGTTTTTTTAAATTCTCCCAAAAAGAAATTAACCAAATAGATATCATTTCTGAAAAAAGAACAGAAATATTGGGAGATGTTATGAAGTCACCTTTTTTTCCAAAAGGATTATTTTTAATATAATAACCATTATCTTTGTCATACAAACATTTGTGAATAAATCTATCTAATGAGATTTTTTTATTGTGTCCTATTAGCATTTTTATAATAAACGATAATTAATCCGCAGGTCAGTGCTATACAACTTATTATTTGCCCCATACTCAAGTTGAAAAATATATAACCTAGCTGTTGATCTGGTTCTCTAAAAAACTCAATAACAAATCTAAAAAATGAGTATAAAATTAAAAAATACCCCGAAATAATCCCAGGTATGTTTCTTAATTTTTTAAACAACATGCTTAAAATAATAAATAGAACAACTCCCTCAAATATTGCCTCATAAATTTGTGAAGGATGTCGATTTAAATCATCAATTTTTATAAACTTTACTGACCATGGTACATTTGTTTCTATGCCATAAAGTTCTGAATTTATGAAATTTGATATTCTTCCTAAAAAAATTCCTATAGGAGAACAAACAGCAACCACATCTAAATAACTAAAAATATTTTGATTTTTATTTTTGCAGAAAAAATAAGTTCCTATAATAATTCCAATTAGAGCACCGTGAAAAGACATGCCTCCTTGCCAAATTTTTATAATCTCAACTGGATTACTAATAAAATAAATTGGGTCATAAATAATTACATATCCAAGTCTTCCACCAAGGATGATACTTATGATCAAATAAGTAATATAATCATCAAAATATTCTCTCTGAGCGTTATCTTTGATTAGTTTGTTTTTTGCAAAATACCAACCAAATACTAAGCCAAATATATAAGACAAGGAATACCATCTTATTTCTAATAAAAAGATCTCAAAAGCGACTGGGTCAAAATTATTAATAAACATTTAATTGTAATATTATAAATATTACTTAAACTTTGATAAGAAATTATTATGTCAAAATCAAGATTCGTATTTGATAAATTTGCAAAATTTTTGGAAGAAGGACTGGTCAATTACAAAGATTTTAGTGATGAAGTCGTAAATATTTTACGATCAAAAAAAGAGGAAATTATTCTTAAAATGAATTTAGTAAGCAAAGATGAAATAGATATATTAAATAAGAGAATTGAAAAACTAGAAAAAAAAATTGCTGAAAAAAAAATTAAAAAAAAAACTAAACGGGCAAAGAAATAATAACTTTTAATCCACCTAAACTAGACTTATCAAATTTAAGATCTCCACCATGTGATTTGACGACATCTGATGATATAGCTAAACCAAGACCAACACTTGACTTTGTTTCAGATCTACTTTTATCAATTTTATAAAATGGCTTCAAAACATTTTGATGTTCTTTCTGTGGTATTCCTGGACCATCATCCTCAATTGAAATATTGATAGTTGATCTTCCTTTTTTTAAATATAATTCAACATTGTCAGCAAATTTTAAAGAATTATCTATTAGATTATTGATACATCTACTAATTAAATTCTTTCTTCCATCAAAATAAACCTTCTCTTTTAAAAAATATTTTATATTTGGTGTCTCATATTTTTTACAAATATCTTCAAGAAGAACAGAAATATCAAACGTTTCAGTCTTATCTTTTGCTCCAGATCTTGCGAATTGAAGATACTCATTTAACATTTTTTCCATTTCATCAACATCTCTTGAGAGTTTCTCTCCAACACTCTTGTCTTTTATCATCGCAATTTGGAGTTTTATCCTCGTCAAAGGTGTTCTTAAATCGTGGCTGATACCTGACAACATTTCAGATCTTTGATTAAGATGTCTAATTATTCTTTTTCGCATTTTGTCAAACTCCAAGCCAGCTTTTCGTATTTCGAGTGCTCCAGAAGGTCTAAATTCGTCAATATCTTCTCCTCGACCAAATCTTTCAGATGCCTCTGCAAGTTTAGTTATAGGTCTAGTTTGATTCTTTAGAAAAATTATTGCTACCACTATCATTAATAATGCTGGCAATGTTATCCAAAGACCAAATAATCTAGCTGAACTCGTAGTTAGCCTATCTCTTGGAATATAAAATTGAAAATAGCCCTTTGAATACCCTATTTTTAAATCAACAACTTCTTTGAAGTTTGTTGTATCAAACCAATAAGTTAAATTTTTTTTCTTTAACTCTCTTCGTAATGATCGATCTACTGGACTGAACCATCTTTCTGGTATTTTATCTGGTAAGATTTTATCTTTTTCATATTTGATATTAAAACCCAAGTGTTCTTTGAATAAAATTATTATAAAATCTTTGTTCGTTTCATCGTTATCATAAGCGTCTACAAAAGTTTTGACTTCAGAAACCAACGCTCTTGTCATTCCAGAATTAGTTTTGATCCAAAGACTATCAAAAAAAACTAAAGAGATAGTTATTTGCATAACTACTATTGGAACAGCGACTATGAGCAAACCTCTATAAAAAAGTCTTTTAGGTAAGATATTTTTTATATATTTACTCAATCCATAAAACATAACCTTCACCTCTTATTGTTTGTAAATAATTTGGGTTTTTGGGGTTTTCTTCAATTTTCTTTCTAAGTCTTGTAATTATTACATCAACTGATCTTTCTTTATCAATTTTTATAAGATTACCAATTTCCTCTCTTTTAAAAATTTTTCCAGGAGAGTTAACCATTTTATCTAAAATTATTTTTTCTGTATTATTGATTTTTATTGATTTATCATTTTTTAAAATAAACTGCTTGTTTAGATCTATTTCAATTTTACCAAATTTAAATTTTCTTTTTGTATTTCTATATTTTGTTTTATTTAAAATATTGTTAATTCTAAGTATTAATTCTTTAGGCTCAAAAGGTTTTGGAAGGTAATCGTCTGCACCAATATCTAAACCCTCTATTCTTTCTGAGGCCTCACCTTTTGCTGTTAAAAGAATTATTGGGGTTGAAATTTTGTCTTTATTTTCTTTTGTAAATTCCAAACCACTTTTGCCAGGCATCATTATATCAAGCACTATTAGGTCAAATTTTATAATTTTAACTTTCTCAAGAGCATCTTCGGCACTATTCGAACTAGTTACAAGATATTCATTTTGGGAAAGATATTCTTTAACTAATTCTCTTATACCATCATCATCATCTACAACTAAAATATGAGCTTTAAATTTTTCCATTTATTATTTTTTTCAAAACATTGTCAAAACTGACAACCTCATTTGCTTTTGATGCAGAGAATGCTTGGTGAATTCTTTTCTTTTGAACTGAGAAAATTTCGTTAAATAATCTCTCTCCCTCTTCTGTTAAGAAGACATGTTTTATTCTGGTATCTACTTGATCCTTTTCATATTTTATAGCTTTTAAATTTATTAAATCTTTCAAAACTCTATTCAAACTTTGCTTTGTAACTTTCAATTTTCTTAAAAGTTCTGATATTGTAATACCCTCATATAATGAAATTAGATGAATAACCTTGTTATGTGCGACACCTATGGAGTATTTATTCAACACATTTCTAGCATCTGAGATCGTCTCTCTGTAGCCAAGAAATATTTTTTCAATATATTGTTTGAGATCATCATCTTTTAAATATAAAAGTTTTTTCATATTGGTAAGTTATATTGACATATTATATATACAAATATATTTTTTTATAAAATTAAATAATGATACCTTTTGATAAACGATCAGGAAAAATTTGGTACAATAATGAGCTTGTTGAATGGCAAGATGCAAAATGCCATGTAATCAGTCACGGACTTCATTATGCAAGTTTAGTTTTTGAAGGTGAAAGAGTATACGACGGAGAAATATTTAAGCTAGAAGAGCACACAGATAGATTATTTTATTCTGCAAAAAGATTAGACATTAATATTCCTTATACTAAAGATGAAATAAATGAAGCCTCTAAAAAAATAGTGGCGGTTCAAAATATTCAAAATGGATATGTAAGACCTTTTGCGTGGAGAGGAAGTGAGATGATGGGTGTGTCTGCTCAGAAAAATACGATTAATGTAGCAATAGCTACGTGGGAATGGCCTGCGTATTTTGATCCAAAATTAAAAGCTGAAGGAATAAGATTAAATATTTCTAAATGGCGAAGACCAGCTCCAAATACTATTCCTTGGGATGCAAAAGCAGCTGGATTATATATGATTTGTACTCTTTCAAAACACGAAGCTGAACAACAAGGGTATTCTGAATCATTAATGTTAGATTTTGAAGGTAATGTTGCAGAAGGAACAAGTGCAAACATTTTTTTTAAAGATAAAAATAATGAATTACACACACCAACACCAGATTCTTTTTTAAATGGTATTACAAGACAAGCTGTAATTGAATTAGCCAAATCAAAAAATATTAAAGTTCATGAAAGAAAAATTTCTCCAGATGAACTAGGTAATTTTGATGGATGTTTCTTAACTGGTACTGCAGCTGAAATAACACCTGTTGCAAGTATAGCAGATCATAAATACAAAATTTGTGATGTTATATTAGGATTATCAAAAAGCTTTGATCAGTTAGTTAGACAAAAAAAAGCTGCCTAATCCTTATTATCTTCAGATATTGCGTGGTCTATTCCTTTTCTTAGATAATCATATCCAGTATAAAGTGTTAAAAACGCAGAAAGCCACAAAATAATAATGCCAATTGTTTGAGCATTATAATCTTGAAAATTTATTAATTTGTTTCCTGTTTCCCCAGTCAAAAGTATTGCTATCGAAAACATCTGCAAGAATGTTTTAAGTTTTGCTAAATTAGAAACTGGAAGTTTTATTTTTCCTTTCGCTAGAAATTCTCTTAAACCTGAAATTAGTATTTCCCTTGTAAGAATTATAATGGCTGCAATAACTTCATAATTTTTTATTGTTTGGTCCATAACTAATAATATTAACGCAGTTGCAACAATAATTTTATCTGCAATAGGATCTAAAAGTTCACCAAGTTTAGACTCTTCTTTAAACATCCTCGCCAAAAGACCATCTAAAAAATCTGTAAATGAGGCAATTAAAAAAAGAGCAAATGGTATAACGTCTCCATAAAATCCGGGAAGGTAGAATGTAAAAACAAATATTGGAACAATTATTATTCGTCCAATTGTTAAATAATTAGGTATTTTAAATTTCATTCGTGAAAGAAGTTATATATTTTTTTTGCAACTTTTTCCTCAACTCCATCAACTGATTTTATTTCATCCAAACTAGCTGATTCTACAGCTCTAGCTGAACCAAAATGATTTAATAATGCCCTTTTTCTGATAGATCCAATACCATCAATTTGATCTAGTAATGATTTGCTTATACCTTTTTTCCTTTTTGCTCTATGAGCGCTTATAGCAAATCGATGAGACTCATCTCTTAATCTTTGTAAAAAGAATAATGTTGGATCATTTTTCTCGAATTTGAACTCTTTTCCATTATGAAAAAATGTTTCATTTCCACTGTTTCTCATTTTACCCTTGGCTATTGCTACAATCGGAATTTCATGTAAACCAAGCTCATTCATCGCTTCTCTTGCCACTGAATATTGACCTTTCCCGCCATCAATTAAGACTAAATCAGGAAAAGTTAGATAGTTATCTTTCTCTTGAACTGCCCTTTTAAATCTTCTGTTAAGAACTTCTTTCATCATGCCATAATCATCTTGAGCATTTTTTTGAATTTTTATGTTAAATTTTCTATACCTTTTTTTAACGAACCCTTCATCGCCATAAGTAATTAAAGCGCCCACACTATTTGTGCCTTGAATATGGCTATTATCATAAACCTCGACCAAATTAATATTAGTTTCAAGATTGAATTTTTTTGATACTGAATCGAAAAGATCTCTATTATTCTGACTCTCATAAAGTTTTCTATTCAAACTTTCTTTTGCATTATTTATTGCTTGATTAATAACTTTTAGTTTTGTCCCTTTTTTCGCAACAGTAATTGTGATTTGCTTACTTTCTTTTTGTGCAAGTGTTTTTTCAATTAATTCTTTTTCTTTAATTTCATTTGATAAAATTATTGAAGATGGCACACTTTTATTTTCATAAAATTGAGAGACAAAAGAATTAATAATATCATTTAGATTTTCTTCTGGATCATGCTTTGGAAAAAAAGCTTGATTACCCCAATTTTGTTTTGACCTATAGAAAAAAACCTGAATGCAGGTTTTTCCAGACTCTTTGTATCCCGCAATAACATCTGCTTCGACTAAATTTGCTTCATTAATTCTTTGAGAAGATTGGATAATATTTAATGATTTAATTCGATCTCTTAATATTGCTGCTTTTTCAAAGTCTAAATCTTCACTAGCCTTTTCCATTTGGTTAGATAAGCTTTTCTGAATTTTTCTAGATTTGCCTGACACAAACTCAATTGCATCATCAACAGTTTGTTTATAATCACTCTCAGTCACGTAACCAACGCAAGGTCCTGAGCACCTTTTAATTTGATAAAGTATGCAGGGTCTTTCTCTATTTTTGAAAACAGTATCATCACAAATTCTGAGATGAAATATTTTTTGGATCATTTTTATAGTCCAATTTGCAGATCCAGCTGATGCAAATGGTCCAAAATAAAATCCTTCTTTGCCTTTTTTTCCTCTGTGCCTTTTGATTTGTGGCCATTTATCTTTGTCGCCTATAAAAATAAAAGGAAAGGATTTGTCATCTCTTAGTAAGATATTAAATTTTGGTTTAAACTTTTTAATTAAATTTGCCTCTAAAAGTAAAGCCTCACTTTCATTTGAAGTTGTAGTAATTTCGAGTCTTTTTGTTTGAGAGAGCATTCTCTCAGTCCTAATGATATGATTTTTCTCTGATACATAACTTTTAAGTCTGTTTGGAAGGTTTTTTGCTTTACCCACATAAAGGATTTCTCCTTTTGAATTTAACATCCTATAAACACCTGGCAACTTAGGAACCAAGGGCAATTCTTTTTTAATTACTTCTTTACCTATATCAGAGCTGATCATGGCTTCTTTTTTTAGAAATTTGGATCCCAACTGAGCTGCAATCCTTCATTATCTCTAATTTTTCGATTTGAAGAGTGATTTTATCTATTCTTTTATCTTTGAACAGCTCATCAAAAACATCTTCTGCCAATGTCTCAAGAAAATTGTAATATTTATTTTTTACTAATTTTTTTATTAATTTTACAATTTTGGCATAATTCACTATTGATTTAATGTCTTTGTCATTCGAGGGTTGTTTATCTTGATAATTTACCTCTAAATTAAATTTTACTTTTTGAGGCTTTTCTTTTTCAAAATCAAAATAACCAAGTTTTAAATCTAACACTAATTCTTTTATTAAGACCTTCTTTTCATAGTTAAATAGGCTTTTATTTTTATCTATTTTTACAACTTTGAGATTATTTTTTTTCATATTTACATTCTAGATTCTATAAATTTAATAATTTCTGGATGGTAATAACTAAAACAGCTATATGTAACAAGTTGATGGCCTGCAGCACTCTTTTTCATTTCTTTCTGTAATTTCTTATCAAGAACTACAAATTTTTTTTCACTTGTTAGTTTTTCTTTACCTTCTGGCCAAGCTTCTTCCCATCCACCTTTCATTTTCTCTTTAACTTTACAATCTTTTCCATTGACAAAAATTTTTCTATTTGTGTGACCAGGTGTATCAATCCATTTTATACCTGGGATATTTCCTAAATCTTTTTTCATCCAGACACTATTGCTACGCCAATCTCCCTCACCATCTACGGGGCTATGAAAAACTAGAGCATCTATTCTTTTAAAACTTTTCAGTTCGTCAATTTGCATTTTTCTAATTGGAGTGTTTGGATTTCTATCCCAACAATTAGGCATGAAGGAAATAGTTGCATTAAAGTCCTCTGGATAAAGACCTTTGTGTCTAAGTGTATCAATACCTCCGCAAGACAATCCAGACATAAATATTTGATTTCTTGGAGTTCCTTTTGAAACTAATTCATCAATTATTTCTTTATTTACATCGACTCTTTTACTTATTCCCCAATTTTCTAAAATACAATCATACCAAGGTTTGTGAAATGCACCTTTGAATTTCCATCCACAATCATATCCATCATCTCCACCTGCTTTATGTAACCTTCTATTAAGCATTAAAACCAGTTCTTTACCTTTAATTTTAGTTCCAGATATTTGACCTAAATGTTTTGGAAGAAAATCTTTACATTCTCCCCATTTCTTTTCAACTTTCCATCCTCCTGTATTATAGATCATTATGATTTTATTTTCTGGATTTGGAATATCAGTTCCTTTTATTACAGTTACTTTTTTTCCATCACTATAAATAAATGCGTCTCCCTTGATATCTCCAGATTTACATTCTCTAGCTTCTGCTAAAGAAATTAATGTAAAAAATATTGAAATTGTAAGTATTAATTTTTTCATTCCCTACCACCCATTATGTCTGGAGTTTGCCAGTTTAAGTTTTGGCCACTATCAATTGCTAAAACTTGACCGGTTATAGATCTATTTTTAATAAAAAAGTCAACAGCATTGCAGATTTCTTCTACATTTGTCTGTCTTTTAAGAGGTGTTGCCATGTATTGTTTTTTAAAATGCTTGTCAGACTGTCTTTTATTTTTAATAGTTGGACCTGGAGCAATTCCATTCACTCTAATATTTGGGGCAAGACTCATGGCGCTAGTTTTGGTTAAAGTATAAAGACCAGTTTTACTTAATGTATATGAAAAAAAATATGGAGTTAACTTGAATACTCTTTGATCAATTATATTAATAATATTATTGTTTTTGCCTCTAGCATTTTTAGCAAAACCCTTTGATAATAAAGCTGGCGCTTTTAAATTAGCTTTTAAATGACTTTCCCAACTTTTTGTTGTGAAATTTTTAAGTTTATCATTCTCAAATAATGAAGCATTATTAATTAAACAATCAAAATACTTCAATTTTGATTTTGAAAATTTAAGTATTCTTTCTATTTCTTTTTCTTTAGTTAAATCTGCTTTTACCAAATAAATTTTTGTACCACTTTTATTTAAATCTTTTTTAAGACTTTCTGCTTTGGACTTTGATTTGTTATAATGGATAACAATTTCAATATTAGGCCCAGATAATTTTTTAGCTATTGCAGCCCCCATTCGAGTTGCTGCTCCAGTAATTATTATCTTCCGTGCTTCCATTTTTTATCTCTTTTTTTTGTGACCCTTGTGCCAGGCATACCTAGTGTTGATCTACCTTTGGGATAAATTTTATTTTTAACATCGTACTGTCTAATTTTGGGGTTTAAAGTAATTTCTAATTCAGTACTTTGAAGTTTTCTCATTTCATCTCTAATTTTAGCAGCTTCTTCAAATTCCAGATTAGATGCAGCTTCCTTCATCTTTTTGTCTAATCCTTTTAAGTGTTTCTTAAGGTTACCGCCAATATTGGAACCTTCGCTTATTTTGACGTAATCTTTCTCGTAAACACTTTCTAAAATATCACTTATTTCTTTTTTTACAGATTTAGCATCGATTTTATTTTTCTTATTGTAATCTAATTGAATCTTTCTTCTTCTCTCAGTTTCTTTAATTGCTTTCTTTATACTTTTTGTTTCCTTATCGGCATAGAGAATAACCTTTCCATCTACATTTCTTGCGGCTCTTCCTATTGTTTGAATTAGTGAAGTTTCTGATCGCAAAAATCCTTCTTTATCAGCATCAAGTATTCCAACTAATGCACATTCTGGAATGTCTAAACCTTCTCTTAATAGATTTATTCCAACTAGAACATCAAATACACCCATTCTAAGATCTCTCATAATCTCTATTCTCTCAAGTGTATCTATGTCAGAATGAAGGTATCTTACTTTTATTCCATTTTCATGAAGATACTCGGTTAAATCCTCTGCCATTTTTTTTGTAAGTGTTGTAACTAAAACTCTATAATTATTTTCAACTACTTTTTTACATTCATGCATAAGGTCGTCTACTTGATTTTTTGCTGGTCTAATCTCAACTGGTGGATCTATTAATCCTGTAGGTCTTATTACCTGATCAATAAACTTGCCTTTAGTTTGTTCTAACTCCCACGGGCCAGGAGTTGCTGAAACAAATACAGTTTGAGTTCTCATCAAATCCCACTCTTCAAATTTTAAAGGTCTATTGTCCATGCAAGAAGGCAATCTAAAACCGTATTCAGCCAATGTGCTTTTTCGAGATCTATCTCCCTTAAACATCCCATTAAGTTGAGGAACTGTAACATGAGACTCGTCTACAAAAACTAATGTGTTATCAGGAAAATATTCAAAAAGGGTAGGAGGTGGCTCTCCTGGTTTTCTACCAGATAAAAATCTTGAGTAATTTTCAATTCCTGCACAAGATCCGGTTGCCTCAATCATTTCTAAATCAAATTTAGTTCTCTCTTCTAATCTTTGCGCCTCTAATAACTTGTTTTCTGCTTTATGTTTTTTTAAAGTCTCCTCTAATTCTTTTCTTATTTTTATGATTGCTTGTTCTACAGTTGGTTTAGGAGTGATGTAATGAGAATTAGCATAAACTTTTACTAGACTAAGATCTCTAACCTGATCTCCTGTCAAAGGATCAAATTCCTCAATCTTCTCAAGTTTATCACCAAATAAACTTAGTCTCCATGCTCTATCCTCTAGATGAGATGGAAATATTTCTAAATATTCTCCCCTTGCCCTAAATGTTCCTCTAAAAAAATTTTGATCATTTCTCTTATACTGAAGAGCAACAAGAGATTTTATTACTTGTTCTCTATTATATTCGTAGTTTTTCTGAAGAGTTAAAGTCATTTTGCTGTAAGCTTCAACTGATCCCAAACCATAAATACAAGAAACACTTGCAACTATTAAAACATCGTCTCTTTCAAGAAGAGATCTTGTTGCCGAGTGTCTCATTCTATCAATCTGCTCGTTTATAGAAGCTTCTTTTTCGATGTAAGTATCTGATCTTGGTACGTAAGCTTCTGGAGTGTAATAATCATAGTAAGATACAAAATACTCAACAGCATTATCTGGAAAAAAAGTTTTCATCTCACCGTAAAGTTGAGCTGCTAAAGTTTTATTTGGTGCCAATATTAACGCTGGTCTATTCGTAGCTTCTATAACTTTTGCCATTGTAAAAGTTTTTCCAGATCCAGTTACTCCTAATAATACTTGATTAAACTCATTTTTTTTAGCTCCTTGGACAAGCCTTTTAATTGCATCTGGCTGGTCACCAGCCGGGGTAAAATCTGACTTTATTTTGAATTTTTTTCCACCTTCGAGTTTTCCACCGATTTTTGGGTTTTTGCTCTGAATGTCTGTAATTAGGTCTTGATATGTATTCTCCATATATTAAACAACGTAATTGAATAATTTCATAATTCAATGAGCATAATATCTAATAATTTAAAAAGAATTAAACCATCCCCAACAATTGCAGTTACTCAAAAGGCAAGAGAATTAAGAGCTGCAGGAAAAGATGTAGTTGGACTTGGGGCAGGGGAACCAGATTTTGATACTCCTATCAATGTTAAAAATGCAGCTATTAAAGCAATAAGAGACGGAGATACAAAGTATACAGCAGTTGATGGAACTCCAGCATTAAAAAAAGCAATTTTAAAAAAATTTAAAAGAGAAAATAAACTAAATTATAAAATAGATGAAATCACAGTTGGAACTGGAGGGAAACAAGTTCTCTATAACACTTTTATGGCAACTTTAAATAAAGGAGATGAAGTTATTATTCCTGCTCCATTCTGGGTTTCATATCCGGATATGGTTTTCTTAGCAGGAGGAAAACCAAAAATAGTAAAATGTGATGAAAAAGATGAATTTAAAATTACACCTGCAAAATTAAAAGCTGCAATTACAAAAAGAACGAAATGGATCATCCTTAACTCACCATCTAATCCAACTGGATCTGGATACAGCAAATCAGAAATTCAAAAATTAGCTAAGGTTTTAATCAAAAACAAAAAAGTTCACATTTTGAGCGATGATATTTATGAGCATGTTAAATATGATAATTTTAAATTCTTTACTATTGCACAAATTTCAAAATTAAAATCTCGAACATTAACAATGAATGGGGTAAGCAAGTCATATGCAATGACTGGATGGAGAATTGGTTATGCAGCTGGACCAAAAGAAATAATTTCTGCAATTAGAAAAATTCAATCTCAGTCAACTTCGAATCCTTCGTCAATTAGTCAAGCAGCAGCTGTTGAAGCTCTGAATGGAAAACAAGACTTTATTAAGAAAAGAGCAAAATCATTTAAAGAAAGAAGAGATTTTGTTGTAAAAAGTTTAAATAATATTGATGGTATTAGCTGTTTAAAACCTAATGGTGCATTTTACGTATTTCCGAATTGTAAAAAACTTTTAAATAAAAGAACGAAACTTAAAAAAGATACTGATTTTGTCCAAAAGCTTTTAGAAAAACAAAATGTTGCAGCTGTTCAGGGCTCAGCATTTGGTTTAGACGGATATTTTAGAATTTCATATGCGACTTCAATGGCAAAACTTAAAATAGCAATGTCTAGAATTAAAAAGTTTTGTGAGGATTTAGGATAAACCTATTTTTTTTTATTTAGTCCAATTAGTGAAGAATTTCTAAATCTTAAAATTACAATTGCTAAAGCAATTAAAACAATCGCACCTGCTTCATATAGTAATATCTCTGGATTTAGAGATTTTCCTTGTAAAATAATAAATCTAGCAAGTGCAGTTATAGCAATAAATAACGGCAGTGTAATTTGAATTGATTGGCTTTCCCAAAATACTCTAACCATTGCAAGCACTTCAAGATATAAAAAAAGTAAAAGCAGATCGGCCAAAGTAACTCTTTGCACGAGTATCATCTGGTACATTTCTTGCCCAAAAGCAATAACTGTACTAACTAAAATGATTACTAATGCTACAAGCTGGATTTGCTTTACAATGTTTTCCATTTACATTCTTTTATAATTTAAAATAACTTTTTATTCTATACTGAAATAGCTTGTAAATTATTGATATTATACTAATCCAAGTCTAACTACTGATTTTGCTGCATCCTCAATACATCCTCTAGCCGGCTGAAATTTAAATCCCAATAAATCTTCAGCATACGAAGCATCAGTTTGCATTTCTATCCCTAAATCTGGAACCATCATTTTTGCACTCGTATCCAGATGACTAATTATTCTCACTAAAAAGTTTGGCAACACTCTTTTTGGAAGTTTTTTTGAATATTTAGGTAATGCTTCAGCCATAATATTAGAAAAGTCTATCATTCTTTTGACCTCAGAGCCAATTATTAGTCGTCTTCCACCAACATCTGGTCTTGTTAAAGAGTTGATGTGAGCTTTCACTACATCTTTCATATCTGAGACTAAAATACTAAAATCTGGAGCACCTGGATATTTACCTTCTAGAAATAATTTAACATAACTTATCGAAGTTTTTTCTTTAGTATCTAAAGCGTCTCCAAAGACACCTCCAGGACATATACATACCAACTTATTCTTTAAACCTTTATTCTCCATAAATTCCCAAGCTGCTTTTTCAGCCTTGATTTTTGAAACAAAGTAATCATTACAACCTTTCCAATTAGCATCACTCCAATCATTTTCACCAAATGTATATGGATTTGTCCTATTAGGTTTTCTAAACATTGTTGCAATTGAAGAAGTTTTAATAATACGTTCAACTCCCGCATTAACAGCAGCTTTTAAAACTCTTATAGTTCCATCTTTAGCTGTTGGAACAAGACTTTCACGATCTCTAGAGGTCTTTAAAGGGAAAGGAGAAGCCACATGCATTACATACTTACAGCCTTTTAATGCCTCATCCCAGCCTTCGTCTTTTAAAAGATCTAATTCGACAAATGATAATTTATCAATTGATGCATATTCATTTATGGTTTTTTTTGTTTGCTCTATTAAACCAGAATCTCTAACAGTGCCTAAAACTTTATATCCCGATTTTAATAATTCAATTGCAGTGTGTTTAGCGATCCATCCACTTATCCCCGTTAACAATACTGTTTCATTCATTTATTCAGATAAATGTTTTTCAGCTTCTAATGCTGCCATACATCCCATTCCAGCTGCTGTAACGGCCTGTCTAAATATTTTATCTTTTACATCACCAGCAGCAAACACTCCTGGTATATTTGTTTCCGTTGACTCTGGTTTTGTAATTAAATAACCCTCATTATCCATTTCTAGTTGGTCTTTAAATAATGAAGTTGCTGGATCATGTCCTATAGCTATAAACAATCCATCAATTTTTAGTTCATCTATTTTATTTGTTTTAACATTTTTAATTTTTAATCCTGTTACATTTTTAGGATCATTATCCCCAATAACTTCATCAACAACCGAGTCCCAAATTATTTCAATTTTTTTATTTTCCATTAATTTCTTTTGGAGTAATTTTTCTGCTCTAAGACTATCTCTTCTGTGTATAAGCTGAACTTTTGAGGCAAATTTTGTTAAAAACATAGCTTCTTCAACTGCAGCATTTCCACCTCCTACAACTGCCACAGTTTTGTCTTTAAAGAAAAATCCATCACATGTTGCACATGCAGACACACCAAAACCTCTGAAATTTTGTTCGGAGTCAATATTTAACCATCTAGCTTGAGCTCCTGTTGAGATAATAATTGACTCTGCTTCATAAATTTGGCCGCTATCTCCAACAGCTTTAAATGGCTTAGATTTTAAGTCCACTGACGCTATATGATCTTGAATCATTTCAGTTCCAACAACTTCTGCCTGACCTTTCATTTGATCCATAAGCCATGGCCCTTGTATTACATCTTTAAATCCGGGAAAATTTTCAACATCAGTTGTAGTAGTTAACTGGCCACCAGGTTCCATACCATAAACTAATATTGGTTTTAACATTGCTCTTGCTGCATAAATTGCTGCTGTATATCCAGCGGGACCTGACCCTATTATTAACACTTTTGTGTGTTTAGTTGGATTTTCACTCATATGAAAGCTATATAATGATTAATGACTAAATTGAAAGGTATATTATTAACAGAAGGTATGCATGGGATGATTAGCCAAGTAGAAGGTTTGGCTAAAGCTTTAGACATAAATTTTTCTCACCACATAGTTGAAACAAAAGGTTTCTGGAAAATTATTCCACCAAAATTCACTCCAATATCCGACTCAGTTTTTAAAAAAATTGAATGCGAAGATGTTGATTTAATAATTTCATGTGGGAGAAAAAGTATTATTCCATCATTATTCTTAAAAAAAAATTCAAATAAAAAAGTATTTAATATTCATATTCAAAACCCAAAAGTAAAATTAGATAATTTTGATTTAGTTGTAGTACCCGAGCATGATAATCTTGATGGGCATAACGTAGTAAAAACAAAAGGAGCTATTCATTATTTAACAAGTGAAGAAATTGAAGAAGACAAAGAATATTTGTTTAATATTTCTAACAAATTGATGGATAAAAATATAATATCATTAATAATTGGTGGTCCTACTCAGTATTACGATTATTCAGATAGAAATATCCAAGAAATTTTTTCAAAAGTAAATTATTTAGTAAAAGAAAATAATCTTAGTTTAGTAGTTATTCCCTCTATGAGAACACCAAAGGGAACTATAGAACATGCAAAAATATATTTTGGAAATGATCATTTAGTATTAGATGGTGTTGATAAAAAGGCCTATTTAAGCGCGCTTGCAATATCAAAACATATAGTTGTTACTTGCGATTCAAGCTCTATGATTTCCGAGGCAGCTTTAACTGGAAAACCAATTTATGTTGCTACTATTCCACCTAAAAAAAGCGATAAAAGGTTTAAAAATTTTAGAAAATTATTTCAAGAAATGAATATTGTAAAAGAATTGGGAGAAAAACTTGAAAATTGGAACTATGAAAAACTAGATGAAACGAATAGAGTAGCAAATATCATTAAAGATAAAATTCAATTATAATGGCATTTTTAAATTCAATATTAAAAAATTCTTCAAATCACAAAACTCCTTTTGAACATTGGGAATTAAATCAACCACTTACCGACCTACAAGTTCAGGAAATTGTAAATGCTGATATAGCTAATCCGATAGAACATAATTTAAACTATGATGGTACAAGAGCAATTGATGGGGGCGAAGGTAAGTTTAGAGAAGGTATATCAGACGGCGGCAAAGCATTAAAATTTAGATGTTTTGTGACAAAAGAAAATTCAAAACAATTCCCTAATCTTGTTGAATTTATTAAAGAACTTCAAAATCCATCAACTTACAAAAAAATTTCAGAAATGATCAATAAAGATCTTTCTAATTCATATGTAAGAGTTGAAGTTATCTGTGACAGAAAAGGATTCTGGTTAAAACCACATTGCGATATTAAAGAGAAACTGATGTCATGTTTATTATTCGTAAACAAACATAATGAAAAAGAAGATTTAGGCACAGATTTTTATGATGAAAATCTAAAATTAGCAAAAACTGTTCCTTACAAGGATAATTATGGTTATTTCTTTTCAAGTGGCCCTAACACTTGGCATGGTATGGAAAAAAAAGAAATAGTAAAAGAGAGAAGATGTCTTCAAGTAAATTACGTTACATTCGAGACAGATTGGAAAGTCAATTAAAATTAATTATCTTGCAGAGATCTAACTCTTAACTTCGTTGTTTTTAAGGATTTAATTGCTTCTAAGAATGAGTAGGCTGTAGACATATTCGTACAATAAGGAATTTTGTTTGCAAGAGTTCCTCTTCTTAATGCTCTTGCATCACTAATCCTGTGCTCAGAGTTTCCACCTCCAGTATTTATTACCAATGATATTTTTTTTGAATTCAAAACATCTACTATATGTGGTCTACCACTGCTCACTTTATTAATTTTTTTACATTTCATTCCATTTTGTTTTAAAATCTCTGAAGTTCCCTTGGTTGCAGAAAGTGTAAATCCAAGTTTTATTAATCTTTGCGCAACACCGATTATTTCTTGTTTATGCGAGTCTTTCACTGATAAGAATGCCATGCCCTTAGTTGGCAATGAATTTGATGCAGCAATTTGACTTTTTGCAACAGCCATTCCAAAATCATCATCAAAACCCATTACCTCACCAGTAGACTTCATCTCAGGGCCAAGTAATAAATCACTATCTGGAAATTTATTGAATGGAAATACTGCTTCCTTAACAGCAAATTTTTTATTGGTTTTATATTTTAATTTATATTTACTTAACTTTTCCCCAGACATTATTCTTGATGCAATTTTTGCAAGTGGAATACCATTTGCTTTTGAAACAAAAGGAACAGTTCTGCTTGCTCTAGGATTAACTTCAATGACAAATATTTCATCATTTTTAATTGCGAATTGAATATTTAAAAATCCTTTGACTTTTAAAGCCAAAGCCAATTTTCTTGTTTGTATTTTTAATTCTCTTAAAAGGTTCGCTTTTATTGATACTGGCGGCAAGCAACAAGCAGAGTCTCCAGAATGAATCCCGGCTTCTTCGATATGTTGCATTATTCCAGCAACATAAACATCTTTTCCGTCAGAAATTGCATCAACATCTACTTCCATCGCACTGTCGATAAATTTATCAATTAAAATTGGATTTTGTTCTGATGCTTTGAAGGCCTCATTAATAAATTGTTTCAATTGACTTTTATCATGAACAATCTCCATAGCCCTTCCTCCCAAAACATAAGAAGGTCTTACAACTACTGGTAATCCAATTTTTTCAGCAACATTAATAGCTTGATCGAATTTGTAGGCTATTCCACTTTCTGCTTGTTTTAATTTAAGCTTTATGAGCAACTCTCTAAATCTGTCTCTATCTTCTGCAAGATCAATCGATTTATATTGTGTCCCTAAAATAGGCAATTTATTTTCATCTAAAAATTTAGCTAATTTGATAGGAGTTTGGCCTCCAAATTGTGCAATAATCCCAATTAGATTTCCTTTTGATTTTTCTTTTAAGATTATATTCTCAACATACTCTTCAATTAAAGGTTCAAAGTATAATCTATCACTTGTATCATAATCTGTAGAAACAGTTTCCGGGTTACAATTTATCATTATTGTTTCAAAACCTGTTTCTTTTAATGAAAAGCTAGCCTGACAACAGCAGTAATCAAACTCTATACCTTGACCAATTCTATTTGGTCCTCCACCTAAAATTATTATTTTCTTTTTATTACTTGGATCAGCTTCACACTCAGTTTTAATAGAGAAATTTCTTTGATAAGTAGAATACATATAAGGTGTGAAAGATTTGAATTCAGCGGCACAGGTATCAACTTTCTTAAAAACAGGCATAACTTTTAAGCCTTTTCTTCTTGATTTGACAATAGCTTCTTTTTGACCAGTTAATTGCGATATTTTTTTGTCAGAAAAGCCTATTGATTTTATTCTATTAAATTCCACAAAAGTTTTGGGTAGCCCTTTTGAAATCAATATTTTTTCTTCATCAACTATTTCTTTAATTTGATTTAAAAACCATGGATCTACCTTCGATAATTTATATATAACATCTAAAGAAATTTTTTTTCTAAAAGCTTCAGCAATTAATAGCAATTTATTTGGAATATTAATTTTTAAATTTTTTTTAATTTCTTTTTTAGAATATTTAAAAATATCATCTAATCCCGATAAGCCAGTTTCAAGTGAAACCAAAGCTTTTTGAAAAGATTCTTTGAAATTTCTTCCTATTGCCATTGCTTCACCAACTGATCTCATTGATGTTCCTAAAATTGCTTCCGTGTCAGAAAATTTTTCAAAGGTAAACCTTGGGATTTTTGTAACAACATAATCAATTGTTGGTTCAAAAGAAGCTGGTGTTACTTTTGTTATCTCATTTTGTAATTCATCTAGAGTGTAACCGACTGCTAATTTTGCGGCTACTTTTGCTATTGGAAAGCCAGTTGCTTTTGAAGCTAATGCAGATGATCTTGAAACTCTCGGATTCATTTCAATAATTACCATTCTTCCATTTTTTGGATTTATGGCGAATTGAACATTTGAACCTCCTGTTTCAACACCTATTTTTCTTAAGCAAGCAATAGATGCATTTCTCATTACTTGATACTCTTTATCTGTAAGTGTTAATGCTGGAGCTATTGTAACAGAATCACCAGTATGAGTTCCCATTGGATCAATATTTTCTATTGAACATATAATTATACAATTATCATTTCTATCTCTGACAACTTCCATCTCAAACTCTTTCCATCCATCTAAACATTCTTCAACCAAAACCTGATTTTGAGGAGACTCGTTCATTCCTTCTTTAATAATTTTAAAAAAATCTTTTGATGTTCTTGCAATTCCTCCACCTAATCCACCTAAAGTAAATGAGGGTCTAATAATTGCAGGAAGACCAATTTTATTTAAGCATTTTTTCGCTTTTGAAAATTTATTTAGAACTTCTGATTTTGGTAAATCAATACCAATATCAGACATATTCTTTCTAAATTTTTTTCTATCTTCAGCATTTGCTATAGCTTTGGAGTTTGCTCCGATAAGTTCAATTCTATACTTTTTAAGCAAACCAATTTTTTCTGCATTAATTGCAAGATTTAATGCTGTTTGACCACCCATTGTAGGGAGAATAGCATCAGGCCTCTCTTTTTTGATGACTTCCTCAAGCACTTCCAAAGATATTGGTTCAATATAAGTTTTATCAGCAACACCAGGATCTGTCATTATAGTTGCTGGATTTGAGTTTATTAATATTACTTTATAACCTTCATCTTTTAATGCTTTACATGCTTGTGTTCCTGAATAATCAAATTCACAAGCTTGACCAATAATAATTGGTCCAGCTCCAATGACTAAAATTTTTTTAATATCTTTTCTTTTTGGCATATTTTTTTATGTCTTTAACAAAATTACTAAACAAATATTTACTATCTTGTGGTCCAGGATTAGCTTCGGGATGATATTGGACTGAGCAAACTGGTTTATTTTTTAATCTTATTCCTTCAATAGAATTGTCGAATAATGATAGATGAGTTATTTCTGTATTTTTTTTTAAGCTTTGCTTAACAACCTCAAATCCATGATTTTGACTGGTAATTTCAACTTTCTTTGTAATTAAATTTTTTACTGGATGATTTGCACCCCTATGCCCCAATTTCATTTTTTTAGTTTTTGCATCTAATGCTAAAGCTAATATTTGATGACCCAAACATATCCCAAATAATGGAATATTTTTTTTTATTAAATTTTTAACAACTTTAATCGCATACTTTCCTGTTGCAGCAGGATCACCAGGACCGTTTGACAAAAAAATTCCATGAGGTTTTAGATTAAGTATATTATTTGCATTTTCTTTGCAGGAAACGACTTTAACTTCGCAATCAAAATCAGAAAAATACCTAAGTATATTTTTTTTAATTCCATAATCTATCGCCACAACCCTAAATTTTTTTTTTTTATTTTTTTCATAACCCTTATTTTTTTTCCAAGTTTTATATCCTTTCCAAATATAAGTTTTATTAGTTGAGACTTCTTCAGCTAGATCCATTCCGTTTAAACCAGGCCATTTTATTGATTTATTTATTAGTTTATTAATATTAAATTTACCATTTTTATTGTTTGATATTGTTCCTTTTGGAGCCCCTTTATCTCTGATAAAATTTGTTAAACTTCTAGTATCAAGACCAGTTATGCCTACTATTTTATTTTTTTTAAGCCACTTATCTAAATTTTGAAGAGACCTATAATTTGAAGGACTTGTTATCTCTGAATTAAAAATAACTCCTCTTGTCCATATTTTATCAGACTCTATGTCTTCTTTGTTAACCCCAACGTTCCCAATGTGTGGAAATGTAAAATTTATTATCTGTCCTGCATACGATGGATCAGATATTATTTCTTGGTAACCAGTTAATGATGTATTAAAGCATACCTCTCCAGTTGCCTCTCCTGCATGTCCTAGTCCAATCCCTTTAAAGACTGATCTATTTTCAAGAACTAAAATAGCTGTGTTAAAATTGGAGAGATGTGAAGTTTTGTTTTTTCGTTTTAAAGTCAATTACAACTCATAAGTTAAAGGTTAATACAATAAAACGTATTTATCCGCAACAGATCTATAATAATTTTTTAAAAATACAATTTTTTCTTTTGAACAATTTTGTCTATGAAGTACATTCTGATTATGACCATGAGAGATAAAATAGATAACGATTACAAAAATGCTTTAAAATCAAAAGATAAAAATAAGATATCAACTTATAGGTTAATTTTATCTGGAGTTAAGGACTTAGACATTAACAACAGATCTGGCCCAAATAAAAAAGAGACAGACGATGATGACATAAAAAAACTCTTAAAAAAAATGATCAAACAAAGATCCGAATCAATTGAAATATACAAAAAAAATAACAGGTCAGATTTATTAGAAATTGAACAAGGGGAGCTTGATGTTTTATCTGAATATTTACCTAAGCAATTATCTGAGGAAGATACAAAAAAAGTATGTGAAGAAATTATAAAAAGTTCTGGAGCCTCTTCAATTAAGGATATGGGCAAAGTAATGGGTGAGTTAAAAAAAAACCATGCTGATACAATTGATTTTTCTAAAGCAGGTCAGATTATTAAAAATTTACTTAATAGCTAATGAAATATCCAAAAGAATATTTAGACGAAATAAAAACTAGATTAAAAGTTTCAACAGTAGTCTCTAAAACTGTTAAACTAAAAAAAAGAGGCAAGGAGTTTGTTGGTTTATCTCCATTTAAAACAGAAAAAACTCCATCATTTACAGTTAATGATGAAAAAGAATTTTATCATTGTTTTAGCACAAGCGAGCATGGAAATATATTTGACTTTGTTATGAAAACTCAAAACCTTAGATTTGGTGAAGCGGTCAAAATGCTTTCAAGTCTTGCAGGTATGCAACCTTATACATTTTCAAAACAAGATGAAGAAAAAGAAAAAAAATGGAAATTATATAAATCAATACATAAAAATTTTTCTGAATTTTATATAAATGAATTATTCAAAAATGAGAAATCGATAAAGGCAAAAAATTATCTCAAAGAAAGAGGACTGTCTGTTACAGAAGTTAAAAATTTTAATCTAGGTTTTGTTACAGAAGACTTAAATTATTATGAGAAATTAACAAAAGATTTTGATGAAGAAATTATTAAAGAAACAGGATTATTCTACTTTGATGAGAATAGAAAGAAACATATATCAAGATTTAGAAATAGAATAATTTTTCCAATAAATAATATTTCAGGAAATATAATTGGTTTTGGAGGAAGAATTATAGATGATAATAAAAATTTAGCCAAATATATTAATTCACCTGAGACACCTTTTTTTAAGAAGGGTTCAAATTTATACAATCTTGATAAAGCTAGAAGATTATCTAATAAATTAGAGGAAGTATATTTAGTAGAAGGATATATGGATGTTATAGGTTTATACAAAAATGGAATAGAAAATACCGTTGCGAATTTAGGAACTGCTTTAACAAGTAAACAAATACAAATTTTATATCAGTTCTATAATCATATCATTATATGTTTTGATGGAGATCAAAGTGGCTATAAAGCTGCATTGAGAGCTGCTGAAAACATTATAGATGAAATGAAACCTGACAAAAAAATTTCATTTCTCCTTTTGGAAAATAATTTAGATCCTGATAGTTACGTAAATAAATATGGTAAAGATAAGTTTTTAGAAATCTCAAATCAGAAATCTATACCTATACACAAATTTATCTTTCAACATTACATGGGTCTGACAACTGAAAATCCAAGTTCAAAAGCTATTTTAGAAAAAAAACTAAGAGAAATTGCTTCAAATATTAAAGATAATTTTATAAGAAAATATACGTTAGAGTATTTTCTTGAAAAGGTATCGGAATTAACACCAAACATAAATTCCAAATATAATAAAATTTATAAAAAATTTCCTAAATCTCTTGATAAGACTAAAAGTTATTATAATGAAACAAAATCACTAAAATCTTTTGAAATAAAAGAATTTTCATTTTTATATATTTTGCTCACTAAACCAAAATTAATTTATAAAAATTTACATTTATTAGATAATGTTAAACTCTACAGTTATGAAAATAAACAATTATATCATAAAATACTTGATCAGTCAGAACACTTGTCCAATTTAGATATTCAAAAATTAGATGTTGATAACAATCTGATTAGTAGAGTGATGAATTATGCTTCCATTAAACATATAATTTCAAAAAATTTAAACGATGATGAAAAAATTTTAGAAATTTTTAATGAAGTCATTCAAGATCTAAAAAATTATGAATTAGAACAAAGAATATTAGATTTAGAATCAAAGTTTTCCCAGGATATGAGCGAGTCCGTATTTAATGAGATAAAAGAGTTGAAAAAACAACAAAAAATTAACTAAAAATAAAAAAAATCACATAGATTTTTCTATAATAGACATTATATAAGTCGTTCAAACTTTATATTGTGGAAAGAATAATTACAAAATCATTTGCAAGATTGATGGGTCGTGGGATCCACAGAGGTTTTATAACTCATGAAGAACTTAACAAGTCTTTAGGAAAAAGAAATTTATCGAGTGAAAATCTCGCTCAAGCATTTATACATATTCTTGATGAAAGTATAGTTCTTGTTGAAAAAAAATCTGATTACAAAGTCTTAAGAAAGAAAGATGCAAACTCTAAAGAAGAAGGGAAAACTTTAGAAAAAAGTGATGATCCGATTAGAATGTATCTACGTGAAATGGGTGGTGTCGAATTACTTTCCAGAGAAGGTGAGATAGCAATTGCAAAAAGAATTGAAGCAGGAAAAGATGTAATGCTTAATGCGTTATCTCAAAGCCCAATAACAGCTCAACAATTTTTTGAATGGAATAATAAACTTCAAAATGATGAAATTTTGGTAAGAGAAATTATTGATATTGATACAAATTATATGGAAGATGATGAAAATGAAAATGGATCAAAACAAAAAAAACAAGAAGAGCAGTCAGGTGATGAAACCGCTAGTGTTGAAGAAGATGAATTTAATCCTACTTTGGCAGCTATGGAAACAGAAATCAAACCAAAAGTTTTACATACAGTCCATACATTAACAAAAGAGTACAATAAACTTATTAAATACCAAAAAGAGAAATTAGATAATGTTTTGCAATCAAAAAAATTTTCTTCAAACAAAGAAAAAGGTTATAAAAAAATAGTTGATAACATACTAGAACATATTAAGTCTTTACAGTTATCACCCTCTGTTCTCGAGGAATTGGTTCAAAAACATTATGCTGAAAATAAAAAAATAATCTCATTAGAAGGAAATTTGTTGAGATTGGCACTCGAGTCTAAAATTTCAAGAGATGAATTTATAAAATTTTATATTGGAAATGAAATAAATCCAAATCTTAAAGAATTTCTTGACACAAATGAAACGTGGAAAAAGTTTTTTCAAAAAAATAAAAATGAATTTAAAAATATAAGAGATAGACTAGTTGAAATTAGTCATAAGTTGGGAGTATCTGTAACTGATTATAAAAAGCTTGTTAGCAGAGTTCAAAAAGGGGAGAAAGAATCTAGGATTGCAAAAAAAGAAATGGTTGAGGCCAACCTAAGGTTAGTTATCTCTATTGCAAAAAAATATACAAACCGAGGTCTCCAATTTTTAGATTTAATTCAAGAGGGAAATATAGGATTGATGAAAGCAGTTGATAAATTTGAATATAGAAGAGGATATAAATTTTCTACATACGCAACTTGGTGGATTAGACAAGCGATCACTAGATCCATAGCAGATCAAGCAAGAACAATAAGAATTCCTGTTCATATGATAGAAACTATAAATAAAATTGTAAGAACACAAAGGTTAATATTAAGTGAGTTTGGTAGAGAAGCTACACCTGAAGAGTTAGCAAAAAAATTAAGAATGCCTTTAGAAAAAGTTAGAAAAGTTTTAAAAATTTCAAAAGAACCTGTATCACTTGAAAAACCTGTTGGCGACGAAGAAGATAGTAGTCTTGGTGATTTTATCGAGGATACAAAGGCACTAGCACCACTTGAACAGGCGATAAAATCTAATTTAAGCGAAGCTACAACAAAAATTTTATCTACTCTTACACCAAGAGAAGAACGTGTATTAAGAATGAGATTTGGTGTTGGAATGAATACAGATCATACACTTGAAGAAGTTGGCCTTCAGTTTTCTGTTACTAGAGAACGGATCAGGCAGATTGAAGCAAAAGCATTAAGAAAACTAAAACATCCAAGCAGGTCGAAGCAATTAAAGAGTTTCTTAGAAAGTTAGGGCCGTTAGCTCAATAGTAGAGTACTGCATTGACATTGCAGGGGTAGTTGGAGCGTAACCAACACGGCCCACCATTTACTTTAATTGATTTGTCAAAATAAATGATATAATAAATCATTTTTCGGGCCTGTAGCTCAGTTGGTTAGAGCAGTACACTCATAATTTAGCTTTCTTAAATCACCCATTTCAAACTTCAAATAAGATAGCATTTATAATGATATTTGAGAATGTTTTTAATTAATTTTAAAAAAATATTTTTACCAACGTATTACCAACAAACAATAATATTAATTTAATTTCCTCTTAAATTCTCCTGTCATCATATCTAATAACAATATTGTTAATCTAGTAAATTCTTCTGGGAACATTTCTTGGTAATTTTGCCAAATTTCTGGATCACCATTTTTTAGCTCTTTTTCAACAAATAACTTGATTTCTTCCAAAGCTATTGGGCTTACATATTGGCTTATATTTCTAATAGTACAATCAATAAAGTGCCCATAAAAATTATCTTGAATTTCTTTTATAAATTTTTTTTTCAAACCATTTGTGGCTGCATATTTTTGTGCATTATAAATATTTTTAACTAGAATTTCTTTAGCTTTTTCAGGTGGTAGCATAAATATTTTTTTTAAATCTTTTTCCTTTATTCCAAGCAATCATCACTCCTTTAAGTCCTTTATTCCAAGGTACTTTACCTTTTTGGCTTAAAGACATTTTCATTCTAGACTCAATGGAAAATTTTTTTCCTTTATTCCAAGCTACTTGAAGACCTTTTTTCCCTTTATTCCAAGGTACTTGAAGACCTCTTTTCCCTTTATTCCAAGCTACTTGAAGACCTTTTTTCCCTTTGTTCCAAGGTACTTTGCCTTTTTGGCTTAAAGACATTTTCATTCTAGACTCAATGGAAAATTTTTTTCCTTTATTCCAAGCTACTTGCTTTCCTTTAAGTCCTTTATTCCAAGGCATCTCACCTTTTTTAAACATAAATTTTTTTAAATGTTTTTTAAGTTTAGCTTTATGTTTTTTACTTTTAGGAACTCCTTTGCGCATCATTGACATTTTTAATTTTGTTTCTGTTGAAGCCTTCCTTCCTAAATTTGCCAATCTTATTTTTTCTTTGGTTTTCGTACTTCTTTTTTTTCCGACATTTCCTTTTCTAATATTTTCAATATGTTCTTTGGTCAATTTTCTTCCTTTTCTCATTTTTGACAACTTTAGTCTTGTCTCTGGAGAAGCTTTTTTCCCTTTTTGGGAATTTGACATTTTTATTCTTGAATCCTTTGAATGTTTTTTACCTAATAGTGGATGAACATCATATTGGATTGCTGGAAAAGCATTTTTATTTTCCCAGTTTTTATTTTTAAGAATTTGTTTATTAAATTTTTTCTCGTGAAATAATGCCTCTTCAATCTGATCAAAACTCCATATTAATTTAAAAAAGTAATTTTTAGGATTTAATTTAAAATCTTTACAAAAACGACCGGTGCTACTACCAAAGTATTTTTTTCCAAAATCTTCATTTGGTGTTAGTCCTAATTTTATGTTTCCAAAACGCACACCATGGTATTTTTTATTGTCAGACTTACGAGTTAAGACATATGTATAAGGTTTGATTTTATTAAATTCTTTAGTTCTCATATTAATAATTTTTATTCATGAACCCTCTCCAGACAAAGGCAATGATCCAGTAAGGTATTAATGGAGCAAATATCCAGATAGCAAGTAGCTCAAATATTTCATAGCAATGTTTAAAATTTGTAAAAATATTACCATCAAAAATACATCCAATTACCTGATCCCTTGTAACCACTAAAACTATAAAGATCCAAATAGCCCATATAACCTGAGCAAGTCTGTTAAAGCCATTTTCAATATTTTTAATCATGTGATTAATTTAATAAATTAAATTCAAATTTTTTAGTGAAATAAAAATTAGTTTTTTCATTAAAAAACCCCAGCGCGGAAAGATACACGCTGGGGTCAACTAGAAAGGAGTGTCTAGATCAAAAGACACAATACAATGTGTTATATGTTTAATTTATTTGTGATTTAAAATATAATGAAATAGATTTTTTATTTTTCATTGAGTAAAATAAAGATTTATGACAATTATAAGAGACTTCGGAACAGTAGAGCAAGCCCTTGCGCATAGCCTCAAAAACTTAAAAGAAGAGGAAGTAAAATCGGCTACAGGTAAAAGTTTATCACACTTTCGAAAGTGCTCCGACCCAGACAATAAAGATAATATAATACATTTTGAAGATGCTATCCAAATAGATATATTGTTAGACAGGCAGGGTTTAGGAACACCTTTGTTGAGCACGTTTATACATACAATTGACAAAAAAAGAACCGAGAGCAATCAAGAGTTTTCAGTTTCTCAAAGTTTAATGCAGATAGTTGCAAGAATTGGAAATTTGTCTGATGTTACAGAAAAAGCGTTAGATCCAAATAGCCAAAGTGGAATTAATTTAAGCAAGCAAGAAAAAGACAAAATTTATAAAGCGCTAAAAGATGTTGAGGGCAAACTTTCTGATTTAAAGAAAGCGGTTGAGACTTAATTTTTTTTTTATCCGGCAATCATCGCAGATGCAGATCTAATTACTGCAAGAACAATATAAACGTAAGTTAAGTAACCCCAGACTGCTGACTGTTTTTTCTTTTTTTTTAAATTAATATATTTTGATGCACTTCTCCACAAACCAACATATACAAATACACTTGCAATAATTACTCCTATTACATAAGCAAGGAACAGTAGAGCTCCAAAATTTGAAATCTTATCGTAAAATACATCTCCTTGGGTTTCTATAACGATCATTGGAATACTCAATACTGTTAAACCAAGGACTGCAATTGCCCAAAAACTGAAACCTAAGCTTTCTTCACCATTCCAGTAACTTTTTATAAAACCACTTTTTTCTTTTTTCTTAACTTTGTTCATTTTAAGTTATTCCTTTTTATTTTCTATCTCTAGCATGTTTTCAGGCAAAACATTACCAACTTTTAATGAAAATGAATTTATTAAATCTCTAAAATCACCCTCCATGTCGGTTAATGTTCTTTCCTTTTTAGCCATATTTGATTCATAAAACTTTTTCTCTTTTTGAATTAGCTCTCCCATAGAGCCAATAGTTTGAAAAAGTTTTCTTAAAGGTAATTGAAAACTAGGTCCAGTAATATGATCCCAAAGTTTTTGTAATTCTTTTGGTGCATCGAAGTCTTTTTTTGAATTAAATTCTCTAATAAGATTTCTTCTTAAAAAATCCACTAGTAAATGAATTATTTGATAATTCATTGGAATAATCATTATTCTTTTTCCATGCCTTAATGCGTACCCAGAATGTTTGTCTGTATCCTTTGGCATAACATTAGTTATTAAAACACCAAAATTAATATGTTTTGCTTTCATATCATTTAAAAGCTTATCCACCCATTCCTCTTTAAAGTTTTTATGGTCTTTACTTTCAAAATAAATTTGAGCAAGATTATTTTGACCTTTGTGGTTAATTGTTTGAATACAATCACCACCTTTAGATCCTTTTTTTATCTCTTCCACGGTATCTTCTGGAAATCTATTTCTTAGAAAATCTTCAATTAATTCTTCTTGAACTTCTCCCTGAATTTCAACAGACTTTTGTTTAATTTGTTTTGCCATTTCATTTATTCTTTTTTCTTGTCTTTGATTTTCAATTTGTCTTTGCTTTTCTTTTTTAAGTATTTCATTTTGAAGTCTTTCAATTTCTTTGTTTGATTTGGCCTCAACATTTTTTTCTATTTGTAATTTAAGCTTTTTCTCGATTTCTTTTTCAAGATTTTTTTCTTGAACTTTAATTTTATCTTCTAATGCTTTTTGTTTTTTTTCAAAATCTACCTGCATTTTGTTTTCAAATTGTTTCTTAGTTTTCTCAGCATTTTGAAGTCGTTCTTCCCACAATTTTTTTTCTTTTTGTTTCTCTGCCTCTAATTTGTTTTTTATTTCTTTGCTTTTTTTATCAAAATTCTGGATTTCTGACTGTAAATTTTCAATAATTTTTTTATTTTTGCTCTGAATTTCTTGAGCAACTTTTTGTTTAAGAGATTTTTCTTTGTTTTCGAAATCTGCTTTGATTTTATCTGTAATTTGTTTTTCTTTATCCTTTAATTGTTTCTGGATTTCAAGTTGTTTATTTTTTAAATGATTTTGCAATGCATCATCTGCGGAAAACACATGATTACATTTTGGACATTCAATTGTAAGTTCTTTACTCATTTTTTATTTACCTTTTTTCCCTTTCATAAATGTAGAATAAATATTCAAATTAGTTTTTTCTAATGAAATAAAATTTATTTTTTGGATTAAAAAATCTTTAAATTCGCCGATTAATTCCATCTTTTTTTTTAAATTCAATTTTTTGTGTATAATATTCATAATATTTCTGCCCCTCTTTCGAGGGGCTATTGTTGTTACCAGATACCGTATTGTCTTAATATATCTGTTGTGCTTGGTATATAGTGACTTTCCCATCCTCCTCCAAATTTTGGAGTGTGAGACCAGTATCCAGCATTAGCAGAAGTTGCTAACATTGATAATACACCAATTGTCATTAATAACCTTTTCATATGTCCTCCTTTCGGTAAGGTTTGATTAAATCAAGTTCAAAATTTATCTTGATTGTCTTTAAAACTAATAAAAAGTTCTTCATATTTCTCCTTTGTTATGGAAATTAGATAAGATCTGTATTGGAGATTTTGTATGTGAAATAGACCAAGCAATAATGGACAATTCCATATTTTATTAGATTTTATTTGCCCAAATTTTGTATTAAAATTTCGAATTAAATATTATGGCCAAGTTAAGAGAAATTTCATCGATAGAAAGAGGGCTTGCAGAAGCAATTAAAAACTTAAAATCTGCAGTAATAGAGCAAGTAACTGGTAAAAGTGAATCTTTTATAAGAAAATGTAGCGATCCTGATTTGGATCAACAGTTAGATCATAGAGATGCTGTTAAAATTGACAAGGCATGTGTTGAGCAAGGTTTAACGCCCTATTTATTAAGGGCACATGAATATATAATTTTAAAAGAACTTAAAAATATTAATACCAATCAACAAGATCTAAACGAACTTTTAATTAAATTTACAATATTACATGGTCAACTTATGGATGTAATTAATTCTGCAAAAAATCCTGAGGGTCACAAAGGTGAAACAATTTCAGCTGTTGAGAAAAAAGAAATTTTTGCTGCTTTTGAGGCTTTAGAAAATAAAATTTTGAAAATAAAAACAACAATAGAAAATAGTTAATGTCTTTACTATTAGCAACAATTTTACCATCGCTTCTTATAATTTTGTTTTTTGTGAATTCAGATAAATTTAAAGAACCAACAAATGAAATAATTAAAGTTTTTTCATATGGAATTTTAATAACAATTCCAGCTTTTTATTTAAATACCTCTGTTGCAAATTATTATTCTTTAATTGGTGTTGATGAGAAATTAATTGGTTCTTTTTTAACAGCTGCCCCAATAGAGGAAGGATTAAAATTAGCTGTTCTTTATTTTTTTGTATTTAAAATGAAAGATTTTAATGAACCCATGGACGGCATTGTTTATGGTGTTTGCGCTTCACTTGGTTTTGCAACATTAGAGAACTTTTACTATGTGTATATAATCTCTGATACATTTGGGACTTCGGCAATGACTCTTGCTTTAGTAAGAGCTTTCTCAGCAGTTCCTGCTCATGCAGTTTTTGGCATATTTATGGGATATTTTTTTATGAAATATGTTTTTGTAAAAAAGGGAGAAAATTTGATTTATGCATTTTTGACTCCATTCTTTTTACACGGCTTTTATAATTATTTTGTCTACTCTAATTTTCTAATTTCTCTTATAATTATAGTAATTGCATGGGTTATTGGAGTAAAATTATTTTTAAATTTAAAAAGAAAACAAAAAAGGAAGAAAAGAGAGTATGAAAAAAAAATTTAAGATTATTTCCCTCGTATTATCTTTATTTTTGTTTTTATTAAACTCTAACTCATACTCATTATCAAGATGCGCAGCTTTGATGGAAGACATAAAAAATGCAGATAATGCATCTGAGTTTCAGGAACATCCATACTCTAAATTATATAATCCACCATTTGATGTTTCTTTGTATTACAATTCCGAGATTGATGAATGGATCTGGGGCGTGGATAACAAGAATTATAAAGTAATAGACGAAGATAATGAATTTATATGGGCTTTGAATGAAAATAAAAACTTAACTATTGGAAAAATTTATGATTATGAAGTCTTAAAGGGTTTAGAGATTGGAGATGAAATAATTGAAATTAATGGAAAAAAAGTAAGTGAATTTTCTAAGGATCAATTAGTTGATGCAATCTATTCTACCGATCCATCTCCAAAAATAGTTTTCTTAAATAGTTATGGAAACAAAATTGAGTATGACAAAGGATACATAGAAAAACCAGAAATAGTACCAGTTAACATACAATTAAAAATTCGTAATGTCTCTGGCATAAACATAAAAGAAAATACTTTCCAAGCAGATATGGAGATTAACGCAATATACAAAGTTCCATCTATTTATGATGTTTCTAGAAAGCATCTAGTTATAAATAAAGATAACAATGAATTTTGGATGTGTAAATTTACAGAGGATGAATTTGAAGAAATGCAAATTTGGAATCCTTGGATTGAAAATATTAATTCTATAAGACAAGATAAAACATTAATTAATAGAGAATATATATTTCAAATAAGTGATATTTGGAAAGGCAATGAAAAGTACAAAGATACATCATATGATGATAATTTCGTAGAAATTACATCAAAACAATTTGGAACTTTTACTTTTACATCTGAATATTTTTTAAAAGCATTTCCATTTGATAAACAAAAACTGGTTTTCCAATTTGCAGATCTGTCTAGAGATTTGGACATGCAAACTTTAGACAGCAATTTGTATAACGATAGGTATCTTGCTTATTTCAAAAATAATAACAAAATTTTAGAATGGAGAATGCTAGATACAAGTACAAAATATATAAAAGTTGAAAATCCTGAAATTTATCCAACAGATGGCGTTCAAATGATAATAGAAATTGAGAGAGATTATGGTTATTACATTTTTAAAATTATTCTTCCAATGGTCTTGATTTTATTGGTTTGTTGGTCGGTCTTTTGGATACATCCTAGAGAACTGGAGTCCAAATTAACAATAACTATCGTTTGTTTATTATCTCTTATAGCTTACAATTTTGTAATTGATCAGGATTTACCTAAATTAGGCTACTTGACCTTAATGGATTATATTATTTTATTATCTTATATTTTTGCAACCTTGCCGAACTTTATAAGTATTTATAGTTTTCAACTTTACAAAAATAGAAATGTAAAATGGAAATTTATTGATAGTAAAAGTAGGATATATGGACCCGTAACATATATATTTTTAATTCTATTTATTATTTTTTTTAATTCAATAGATAACCCTTATACAGCAGGTTTTTTAAGTTTCTTAAGATGATAAAAAAAATATTTATTTTTATTTCTGTTTTTTTTTATCTTAGTAGTCATCTTTTT
Source organism: uncultured Pelagibacteraceae bacterium (assembly GCA_902594705.1). Classification (GTDB taxonomy): domain Bacteria; phylum Pseudomonadota; class Alphaproteobacteria; order Pelagibacterales; family Pelagibacteraceae; genus Pelagibacter. Next base: position 102,168 of record CACJNI010000001.1, on the reverse strand, counting down.
TCTGATGAAACAATATCTAGATCGAATAATTATACTTATGGCCAATCAGAAGCTAAAGACGGATCAAAAATTATTACAAGAGGATCAGGAGGCAAAATTCTTAAATCAAAAATTAAGACGGATATAGAAATATTCAAAAAAAATTTGATAAAAAGAACGAAAGCAAAAAATTATTCTAAACTTTTAGGTGCATCAGCAACAAATATCTCAAAACGTATTAAAACTAGGGGAGGAGGTGGACCAATTTATTCTAGATATGCCAAAACTGTTGTTTACATTGGAAATTATGAAGGAAAAAATGTTGGATCTGGTTTTTTAATTGAGAAACCTGGAATAATTTTGACTAATTGGCATGTTGTCCAAAAAGCTGACGAAGTTGCAGTATGGATACTTCCGGACGAAGGTGTGCCGACTGAAAAAAAAATTTATGAAGATCTAGAGCCACTATATGGCGCTGTTGTAGCAACAAATAAAAAAGAAGATCTGGCTTTAGTTAAAGTAGGCAATTTTCCAGATATTATAAAAAAAGTAACAATTGGATCTATAAAAGAAGTTCGAGTAGGTGATAAAGTATTTGCCATAGGACATCCAGAGGGGTTGCCATGGACTTTTTCAGAGGGAATAATTAATCAAATAAGAAAAAAAAAGGATTGGACATATCCTGATAGCCAATACCAACATACAGCTACTGTAATTCAAACCCAAACACCAATTAATCCTGGAAATTCAGGAGGTCCCTTATTTTCAGAAAACGGAAATTTAGTTGGTGTAAATACATTAAAGGGTCCAGGAGAGAACATTAACTTTGCAGTTTCCGTTGAACATGCAATCAATTTTTTAAAAAAAAATCCTAATCTAAAAAATATAAATCCTGCTGAGATTGTTATGAAGAAAGATTACCCGAATGCAAAAACACAGGACTTTAATAAAAACGCTATTATCGATACTTGGTATCTAGACCCAAATAAAAATGGTAAATATGAAAAAGCACTTGTCGATGATGATGAAGACGGTTTTATAGAAGCAATATTATATGATGAAAATGAGAATGGTATTTGGGAATTACAATTGATTGACGATGACCTAGATGGTAAGGCAAATAGAGCTTTTATCGATGAAAATGAAGATAAAAAAATTGACTTAATTGCTTATGATTACGATCAGGATGGCAAGTGGGATGAGTATAAAGAAGTTTCATAACAAAATTATAGTTTTATTTTTCGTTTATTTTTCATTTATTTGCTGTTCTATCTTTTTATCTAATAAAAATTCTATAGCAGCAGAATATGTATTAAACTGTATGTCAGAAGATATAAAAATATATGAAGATAAACAAAGGCTTTCTGCATATATAGAAAATTCAAGTGTAGAGCCTAGGTATTATAATCTTAAATATGAAGACAATCATATAATATACTATTTAGCATTTTTTAGAACCAAAAGTGAATTTCCAAAAATTTGGAAAATGGATATAGATTTAGATAAAATGAAGAGAAGCTTCACAGTAAGAAAGATTCCAGATGAGCAAATAAATAAACTTTTTAATTTATATAAGAAAGCTAATATCCCAACTTCAAAATTTTTAGCCGAAAGTGATTTAAAAAAAAATAAATATTCAGATCAAATATTTAAATTAAAAAAAGAATTATTTAATAAAAATTATATTAATCCTAAAGATTGGGATGGAACTACCATCCCATTTGGAAATTCAGGTGATTATATTTTAAAAAAAAATGAAATTGAATTTCAGGCAAAATTTACTTTTCCATGCTCAATAAAAAATTAATTTTTTTTCTTTTTGTTTTATTTTTACCTCAAAAAGTATTATCAGATATTATTTATTTATCATGTGATTATCTAGATAGAAAAATAAATATAATAATCGATATTGAAAATAAAAAAATCAAAAGAGATAATTATCCGTATTTTAATTATAGATACTTAAAGAATTCAAATGAAACAATTATAATAAATGAAATGATTGAATCTGATAGACAACTTTTAACGAGATATACATTAAATTTAAATAACTTTCAGAATTTAACCGAAATTGTTAAAGTAACTATGGATGATATAATTTTTGTGAGAAAAATGTTAGATGATTTAAAAGATAACAAGATTAAATATGATAAAATAGATAATTTTAAAATTAAACTTTTTGAAAAGTATTGGATAAATCCAAAAAAATACAAAGATGGAAGAGTAGTTTTTAACTGGAGAAAAAACAACTCTAAAAAAGCCGATGCAAGAGAATATTTATTGTACAAAGGTCAGGAACAGGAAATTTATCAGTCTTTACTTGTGAGTAATTGTGAAATTAAAAGTTAAATGTCATAATTCAATTTATTCGTTATTTATTTTGATCTTATATTTACTGAATCCATCGATTGCTAAATCAGAAATAATTAATTTAATGTGTGAATTTGAATTTGGAAAAGGTTTGAATTCAATTAATGAAAAAGAAAAAATAATAACCGTCTTAAATTCTAAATTTGATTATAGAGTCCAAAATGATGAAATAATTTATGAAGTAGTAGACTTTGAAAATAAGACTTTAAGCAGAAATATTTTAAATTTGAATACATTAAAAAAAAGTACTGTACATATTGCAATTGATAGTAAATTAATTAATGAATTTGAGGAACTTCTTGAAAAATTTGAAAACAAAAAAATTAATTATCAATTAATCAACAAAAAGAAGATCAATCTTTTTCAGGAAAAATTTATTAATCCATCTGATTATCCTGGAAAAAAAATTATGCATTTTAGAAAATCAGAATGGCCCAAATCAGATAAAAGTGAATATTTAATATTTAACTCTGGTGGCACCGATGTTATTCAAGCAAAATTGGTTGAATTTTGTGAAATTAAGAATTAATCTTTAGATTATCTATTAGACCCACAATTACGAATGGCCCCCAATAGAAAGGATGTGAGGTTTGAGGATCTTGAGATAGTTTATTCATCGAAATAGTCAATGCTTCAGAATTATTGATATTTTTTTCTCTCAAATTTTGAATAAAATTTGTTGTTAATTTTTGTGCAGCAAAAGTTTCTATATACCAATTCGAAACCATTACTGAGTTGCTGCCTGCATATAAAAAAGCTCTAGCAAGTCCTGTAAATCCTTCAGCTTCTCTAATATTATTTGAAGCGGTGTTACATGCAGATAAAATTACCAAATTAGCATTTAATTCAAGACTCATTATCTCACTCAAATTTAATAAACCATCATTTTCCTCTGTACCAATCTTGGGTGGAGTTAGCACAAGGAAAGGTTCATTTTTCCCTTTAATATACCCTGCAAGCTCTCCATGTGTTGCAAAATGAATAATTTTGTAATCTTGTAAACTCATTGATTTTAATTTCTTTTCATTTGCCTCACTCTTTAAAAGCAGGTCAGATTTTAAAGGCTTTAATATTTCACTGATTTTTTTTATTTCCTCTTCAGAACCAATTACGCTTGTATAAATATTACCTATTTCACTAGTATCTTTAATAAAATTATTACCTCTTAACATTGAGGTAATAACTTTTAGATCTTGATTTTTATTTTTTGCTCTCAAATTTTCTATATCTGGTTTTAAATCTGGATTTCCAATTCCTAAATAAAAAGGTTTTTTATTTGATAATAATTTTGAAAAATTTAACAAAGGTTTCTTTTTTAATGTAAAAAATTCTGAGTTTGGAATATATGTAAAATTATATTTATCTTTTAGCCAAGAAATCCCAGAGCAATCAAAACAATTATTTTTTTCTGATGTAGGTAAAATATGCATAGGAATAAAATTTAAAAAACTATTTGGTGCTAAAATAATATTACTCTTATTATTTAAAAATTTTTCAATCGGTTTAAAAATCTTAGAATATAATTCAAATGATGATTTGACATTATATTTATTTAGATTTCCATTTTCATCAATAGTAAGACTTTGTTTTATATTTTGAGCTAACTTTTCCAGGTCGTCTTTTTTTAAATTTAACTTTAATATTTTATAATTTTTACTTGTAACCATAATCACATATGTTTTATTTTCAAAAAAGAAATATTCCAAAAATAAATCCTTATTATTTAATTTTGTTTTTATAGTGCTCAATTTTGAGCCGGTTGGTTTAATTTTTGAAAAATACTCTGGAATTTCTGACTTTATTTTTTTTTCAATTTCTAAAATTTTTTTATCAATCTTACTAGATCGTTCAAAACTATTAAAAGATTGAGCATTAAGATCTTTTAATTCCTTTTTCTTAAAAGAAGAAAATTCATCACTAATATAAATAGAATTTTTCAATATTTGAAGTTTTTGGTATTCATCAATTAGTTTGCGATGTTTAATTTCTTTAAATTTCTTTTTATTAAAACTCTTTCTCAAGTCTCTAGAAGTAACTGAATTAGAGACAATTTGAATAAGTTGATAATTACTTGAAAAAATCTTCTCATTCTCTGCCTTATAAGAAACATTTAATAAGCCTGATATTAAATCATCAATTTTGTGATTAGGCGAAAGATTTGAATTAAAAAAAGCGTTAGAATATTCTTGTTGAATTTCATCTTTCAAATGTTTTATAAATTTTACAGTGTTATCCTTGTTAGCATCAAAAATTTCAGATGCGATTTTAACAGCATATTTAATCATTTCTATCTTTGACTCTTCGCCTGGTGTATATTCTTTAAACTCATCTTTTAATAAAGAAATAATTTCTTTGGCTTCATTTTTTTTAAGTTGAATATCTTTTTTCTTTAAATATTTAATAACACTAAAAACTTGGCTCATTGCAATATCTGAAGGAATGTAGAAATATTTACTTGGTTTTGTTTCACTGAATGATCTGTAATTCTCTGGGTATGAGTTAGTTAAATTAAAAAAATGTTTTTTGAATTTATCTAAATCATTATTCATCAAATAAGCCTCAAGTAACATTAGTGAAGATAGTGCAGAATAATTCAATTGAATATTTGCACTTGGATTATTCATAAATTCTTCGCTAGCAATTTCAAATGAACTAATTGCTTTTTTATATTCTTTATTCTTTAATTTTATTCTTCCCAATGTGTAAAAAAATGAATCCCTTTGAAAGTTTCCAAAAATTTGTTGATTAAAGTCTAAGTAATTTTCGACAAAATTTAATAATTCTTCTGCTTCATAGTACAAACCTGCATGAAGCATAAAAGGCAACATAAATGATGAAAAAGTTGCAACGTCTTTTACTCCATTTACATTTTCTACTAATCTTAGTGAATAATTTTTAAATTCATTTATATGATAATTTGCAACTTGTAATCTATTTACACCTATAGAGGCTATAATCATTGTATAGTGAGCTTCAAACATATCAGAAATATTATCTCTAATTTTTGGTAAAGATTTTGTTTCTTCATAAAGTTTTTTTGCCCATATATAGCTCTCCTTTTTATCTTGTAGGAATTGATAGTTTGTTTGTAATGATTGATAAACGTAAATTAAATGTTTAGGATATCTTTTTCTTATCTCTAATTTTATGTTCGAGTTTAAAGAATAAAAGCTTTTTTCGATATTTTTGAGTTCATCTGCTACAGATTGCAATTTTTGAAATGCTTTGTCAGCTTTTTTCTTGTTATCTAAATTAGAATTATACTCTGCAATTAATAAAAAATTTTTTGGTGTTGCATAAGATACTACAAATTTTCTTTTAAAAATTATGTAGTATAAATTAATATCATTATTTTTTTTCCAATTTTCAAGATTTTTTAAACCCAATTCATAAATATCTACACTTTTTTTAAAATTTTGTTCTTCTATGTAAAGATCACCCAAATCCAAAAAGATTTGAAACGATTTTATGGTATTCTCTTTTGGAGCAAAATTGTTAGAGTACTTATAAATATTTTCCCAATCAATTTTGTTAATTAATTTTGGCCAAATTTTTTTTATATATTCATTCTCTTTTCTACTTAATAAAATATCAAATGAGTCATTTATATATTCTAAATCATAAATTTCTAATTTACTTTTATTTAATATGTTTTCTAAATCCTTTTTTGTATTTGCTACTGTTTTTAAACCTAAATTAATATTGTATTTTTCAATACCTTTTATCCCTCTTACTTGTGCATATTTGATAGTGTATGAAATTGTTTTTACTAAACGCTTATATTCATCTTCACCTTTTACGTCTGTTTTCGTATCAGATAATTGATAATTTTCAAATTCGCTAAGAGCCTCTAGAGCTATTGGAACATAATATTTTAATTTTTCTAAATCTCTTGTTTTCTTTAATGAGTACTTTTTAATTAATTTTTCTAATGATTTTAATTTTATCCATCTTAGATCCCAAGATAGAGTGCCTATGGGTATAGTATTTACTTTCTTTTTATTTAAACATTCAAATATTTCCTCCCAATAATTTTCTTTTCTTCTATCAGGAGCAATATTTACAAAATCTTGACATTCATATTCTATATGTTCTTTTATACAATTTAGTTGATGTTGATATAAATTTTCTCTTTTAATGTTTTGAATTTTCTCTTTTAAAATTTTACTTCCTCTTAAAATAGTAACCTGTATTTCTTTATCAGCTAAAGATGTGAGTCCACCAGATTTTCTTATTGGTTTATTATTTATTTCTGTTATTTTGTCATATAATCTCAATTTTTCACTTGCATCAGTACCTTTATAAATACATGATATAATTAAATATTCATTTTTATTACCATCTATAATTTTTTTTAATTTCGATGATTTGTAATAATTCAAATTTTTAATATCTCTGTATGATGGAATTCCAGCAAAACCAGCTGCATATTCTTTTTCAACATACTTTTCTGAAGCCAAATTTATTTCTTTGGCGATAAGTTTTATTTTTTTTTTTATTAATTTGTTATTTCTCTTGACAGTAATATTAATTTCTTGTCCAAGTTTTAGTTTGTTAAATTGCCTAATAAAATCTATTGAATTTTTAATATTTTTCCCGTTTAAACTTTTTAAAAGATCATTTTTTTTTAAATCAGATTCATCTGCAGGACTTTTAGGTTCAACATTGCTTATAACTAATTTAATTTCTTTGTCTCCACTTGGTTTTACACTGATTCCAAGCCAAGGTTTTTTCTCTTCTGAGAATGAGCTAGTATTAAAGATTGATGAGTAACAAAAAAATAAAATAAAAATTATTCTTTTCATAGCCTATATTAATTTTTGTTTTCCGAAATTGAAATATTACCTATTAAAACAAAAGGTGCCCAGTAAAATGGGTGGGCAGTTTCTTTATCATTCATCATAGAAATTTTAGTTTTTTGAAGCGCTTTTGATAAACTTTCTGAAATTTCCAAATTTTTTAACGAGTCAGTTGTCAATTTTACTGCAGAATTAGTTTCAACATCCCAATGTGTAACTAACATACTTTTTGTTCCTGCTTGAAAAAAAGCAGAAGTTAATCCAGATAATCCTTCTCCATTTGGTGATCCATCTTCTGATGCAGTATTGCAAGCAGATAAAATAACAATATCAGACTTTAAATTAAGTTTATTAATTTCTGAAACTGTTAAAATTCCATCATCTTTTGTTGTAGGGTTATTGGGTGGAGTTAAAATTAGACCTGGTTCTGCAATATTTGTAATTTGATTTGCAACTATAGCATGGGTTGCAAATGCTATGTATTTAAAATTAGATAAATCCATAGATTTTATTTTATTTTCTGTGAATTTTTTTCCTAAGAGTAACTTAGACTGATTATTGAAAATATTAGAAATTATTTTTAATTCATCTGCTGTTTCAGGAAGTTCAGTCATATTGTTTATTTCATCTACATTAGCAACATTTCTTAACATAAATTTTGTTAAATCTGTTTCCTTTGAAGCAAACTTTTTCTCTCTTTTAAATTTTGGGTCCCCTAATCCTAAAAAGGCTAATTCGTTATTGGTTTTCTTAAAAGTTATATTTTTTAAATTTAAATAAGAATATATAGAGGGGTGGTAAATAATTGAATATTTTTTACCCAACCATTTGGCAGTAGAATAATTATTTTGATTATCATAATCTTCGATTAAAACTTCAAAAGGTAAACTTAGCAAAGATTTATCAGGAATAATAATAAGTTCGTTTTTATCATAAATCTCTTTTTGAAGTGGTTTAATAATAATATTATATAATTCACTTGATTTTTTGAAATCAAATTTTTTTAATTTCTTATTTTCGTCAATTAAAATTGAATTTCTAATTGCTGACACGTGATTAGAAATTTCATTTTTATTAATGTTTATTTTTTTAATTAATATTTTTTCTTTTGATAAATAGTTTAAAAATAATTGTTCTTTATCTATAAAGTAAGAGATAATTGCTTGATTGTTCTTAATATTTTTTTCTAAAAATTTCTTATCAATTTTTTCGTAATATAAGGTATCTTTTATATTTAATTTTGAATTTATGAGTTTTTGCTGATCAAAAATTATTTTTTTATAATTAGCAAGCTGTTTTGCAAGATTGGGTGCATTTTGTGTTTCATCACTTATTTTTGGCAACTTTTCAAATTCTAAAATTAAATTTTGTAATTTTTTCTTTTCAAGTTCTAATTCAGGAGTTAAAGATCTATCTATAACATTTCTTACACTTCTATTTATTTTAGAATTTCTTAATATTTCAGTTAATTCAATAATTGATGCATCTAAATCTTCATTATTATTCTTAAAAAATATTTCAATTTTTTTATAGTCATCATTATTAAGATTCTTGATGTCTCTAAGAAGTCCTATAATAAAACCATTATATTGATTTATACTTGTATTTCCATCTTCTGAAGTGATACCTCGTGAATAGTCAAAAATATTATAATAAAGATTTATAAAACTTTTTTTGTACTGATGAATATTATTAGTTTTGTAATACAACTTATTTTTAGCAAACATTAAAAGCATTTTCTCTTTAATATCTTGGTGCTCAAATTTATTAATAATTTTCTCAGCTTCTTTATATTTTTCTAAATTTATTTTAGATAAAGCATTTAATATTACGAACTGAGAGTTTCTATATTTTTGAAATTTTAAACCTTTTTCGAAAAATTTTTCTGATAAATCATACTTTTTAATTTTCAAATAATAAGAACCTAAAGCCATATAGGCATGAGGTTGACGTATTTTTAATTTTTTGTTTTTTTTTAATATTTTAATTAATTTTTCTGCGTATTCTTCGTTATCATCAATATTATTTACGATTGCGCGACGATTTATATATTCAGAGATTGGAAAAATAAGCTGTGGACTTTCAGATCCAAATTTATCTTCTATTTCTGTAATTAATTTTCTTAATCCTTGTTTTGCCTCAAATGTTTGTCCTCTAGCTGCATATACTGAATAAAGCTTTCTTACGTTGTCATAATAAGTTTGAACGAATCTAGTATTTTGTAACAAAACTACAGCATCATAAATATACTTTTCCGCCTCGTCATAATTTCCTTTATTCTTGTAGTATAGAAATAGTCCAGTTCGAGCTGCGTTTTTAGTATAAATATCTAAATCATCTTTATTCTCATACTTTATTATATTTTCAAAAATCTTTTTTACTTTTTCATAAACTTCAGGAGTGCCAATTTCAGTTAATAAATGTGCGTAATCAGAATTATGAATTGCACATTCTTGAAGAAAAGATTTTGTTAATTCAGATCTTGTTTTATTACAACCTAAATAATTAAAAATTTTTTCTTGATATTTTATAGCTTCTTTAATATTTAGTTTTGCTCTGTAAATAAATACTTTATTTTTTAACGCATTTACATAGTGAGCACTGTAATTTTTTTTTTTTATTTCCAAATTTTCTAGTATCTTATCAGTATACTTATTTGCTTTTAAAAGACTTTTTTTATCATTAGAAAAAGAAAAGTGCTGCGTGTAAGCTTGCGCCACACTATCTGTTAGATACATTTCTAACCATTTAGCATTTTTATTTTTATAAACACCAGCCTCAGCATTCAAAATGTAAGCTTTTTCACATACTTTAGCTACAACTTTATGATTAATAATTTCAGAAAAAATAATTTTACCCTCACAAATATTGAAATATAAAAATGCAATTTTTCTTTTGGAGTTAATTTTTGTAAAGTCATATTTTTTTTCTAATTCACTAAATAATTCAAAAGTTTTTTTTGTTCGTTTATAATTATTTTCTTTTATTAATTTCTCAATTTCATCATATTCCTCAAGAAATTGATTTTTATCAGTAGATTTTGCTACTGATATTTCAGGAAAGGCTAGTAATAAAAAAATAATTAAAATTGTTTGAACTAATGGTCTTTTTTTGTCCATTATTAATAATAGGATTTCACATACAAGCTAGCAAGATAGTAATTATATTTATTCTGTAAGGCAAAAAGTCTTACAGAAAGGAAAAAAAAATGACTTTAAAACAGTACATTATTGCTGGTGTAATCGAGCAAGCTATTGTTTTCGGATTTATCTTACCAGCTACTGGATGGTGGTTTAGCTTTTTTGCATTAACTGCTGTTTGGAACTTAGTTGCAGGTGGTTTTAACAAGTAGCTATGAAAAAGGGTGTATAGACCTAGGAAAAATACAACTCCTAGGTCTATTTTTTTTACCAACGTATTACCAACGCTTTCCTAAACATACGGAACACAAGAACAACATCAAATGAACATCGGCCTTAATCTTGTCTTGATCAGAAATTAAAAAGGAAGTAAAACCAACATCAATTTACAAGGGCCTGTAGCTCAGTTGGTTAGAGCAGTACACTCATAATGTATTGGTCCCAGGTTCGAGTCCTGGCGGGCCCACCAAATCAAGCAAAATTGTTATTAATAAATTTTAGTTTTTCAAAAATTAAGTTAAAACTGTATTATCATGATTAATAAAATGAAATTGAAAATTAAAATTAAACCCAAGATTTCATATTATGTTTCAATACTGGTCTCTTCTGTAATTCTTTTTTACTTTGCTTATAAAGGTGTTGTTGCATATTTAATTCATCGAGAGTTATATGGTGGTGGATTAGATACATTAGTCTTGTTGCGTGCATCTATTTCAGGAATAATGCTTTTATTAATCCTTTTATTTATACAGTTTATTAAAATACCTGATCTAAAAAGTCATCGTACAATTTTAAGAGGAGTATTTATTGGATGGACAAGTGTTTTTATAATACTAGTGATTGTTAATTTAAGCTCAATTTATTTTATTTTATTAACTGGTTTAGTGTCTTTTTTTTCGTTAATTACTTTGTTTAGTCTAGAGGACCAAATTAAAGAAGAAAAAAATACCCTTACAGAAAAAGAAATTTACCTCTTACAGCAACTTGCAAAAAAAAAGTAGCTCTATTTTGAAAAAAATAATAATTTTAACTTTATTATTATTATACCAAAGTGATACTTTTTCTCATGATATGATTTTAGATCAATTAAAAAACCCTAAAATAACAAATCAATCTCAAAAGTGGAATTTTATTACCGATCAAGTAATGGGCGGTATATCAACTGGAAAATTTATGGTTGAGACAGTTGATGGAGTTTTATGTTATAGAATGACCGGAGATGTATCTACTAAAAATAATGGTGGATTTATACAAATGAGAACAAAATTAAGTCCTGAAATTAATAGTAAAGACTATGATGGAGTATATCTAAAAGTGTATGGCAATAAAAAAAATTACAATCTTCATTTAAGAACTGGTTTAACACTAGCTCCATGGCAGTATTACAGTTATACTTTTACAACAAAAAACAATTGGATTGAAATTAGGGCACCATTCGAACAATTTAAAAAATCTAATTTCTATCAACCTAAAAATATATTGGGACAAAGTATAAAATCGGTTGGGCTAGTTGCAGGTTTTGATAATTTTAGTTCTGATATTTGCTTAAGCGAAATTGGATTTTATTAATTATTTAATTAAAAACTCTTCGAGTGTTTTAAATAATGCGTTTATATCACCATCATTATTCTGAATTATAGAATTAAACTCTTCTTTCTGAGTTCTTGCTAAACTTAATCCTTCAACTATTAAATCTCTTATCAAAGGTCTATCTGGATTTTTTGTATATATTCTCCAATCAATTTTAACCTGTGGTCTTTTTGATGTTGCCTCTAAAACACTATTAACAATCGTATATTTATCATTAATTTTTTTTTGCGAGACCACATTGATTCTTGGATTGGTATAGTCAACAAGTCTACTAGAGAAACTTTTTAAAAAATAACTTCTAAATAATTTTTTATATTTTGATTTTTGCTCATCAGAAATTGATTTACGAAATTTTCCCAACGTATACATTCCAATACCATCAATATCTACACTTCTTTCAGCAATCGCATTAAGTTTAATAATTTTTGACTCAACTGGGTCTTCACTTGATAAAATTAAAGCTGCTTCATCAACAATATTATTTATTAAATCACTTGGATTTTTTGCATATGATAAGGAATTGATATTAAATAATAAATATAGACAAGCTAAATATTTTAAAATTTTCATATTAATGAGAAATTATTAGTTTTCTAATTCTTCCCAGTCGTCGTCACTTAGAGTTTCTGTACTTTCATCAATATTATTTATTTTTCTGTATCTGTCTTGTAAATATAAACTTCTTACTGATGCGTAAAGATCAACAGAATTTTTTTCAAGACTTTCGAATGACTCTAAATTCTTAGCTCTGAAGTCAATTCCTGCACCAAGCCTAGACGCCCAATAATCTGCCTCAGAAAAATATCGTGTATCATTAGCAACAGTTACATTGTACCAAGCATCTCCACCAATAACATTAGCTACTGAACCTATCGAGTCCCTTACAGTAGTTGGACCTAGTACAGGTAAAACAAAATAACACCCCGGACCAGCACCCCAAACCCCGAAAGTTTGACCATAATCTTCTTTATCACGTTTTTTTAATCCATAATAAGATGCCACATCAAAAATTCCTGCAATACCAACTGTCGAATTAATAACTAATCTTGCTGAATTTATCCCTGCATCTTTAATTTGTCCTTGAAGAATATTATTAGGTATAGTCACAACGTTACTTAAATTATTCAAAACATTGCTTGTTCCTGATCTTATAGGTTGTGGGAACATTCTATATCCTTTTGCCAATGGTTTAAAAATTATTTTATCTAAGACCTGATTAAATCCAAATATTCCTCTATTAACTTTTTCAAAACAATCTTTTACTTCCACATATCCATTTTTTCTCTCGTTTAATTTTATATTACCATCATCTCCAGCAATAGAATAATTTGATAATATGGTTAATGTTAATATTATTATTAAGGATGCAAGTTTCTTCATAAATAAGTTATATATTAATGAATACTAATAGAAAGATAAATTGTTAAAATTTATGCATAAAAAAGGTGAAAAAATGTCAATTATTTACTCACCAAATTTTAATAAAAAAAAGAGAACAAAATTTGATGTGAAATATCTGATATTTCACTACACTGGCATGAAGAGCGAGAGAGGTGCAATTCGAAAACTCACAAACCTCAAATCAACTGTGTCTTGTCATTATTTCATAAAAAAAAACGGAGAAATCATTCAACTTGTTCCTGATCTATATGTAGCTTGGCATGCAGGTATTTCATATTGGAAAGAAGATAAATTACTTAATTCGAAATCTATTGGAATAGAAATATCAAATCCTGGTCACCAATATGGATACACAAATTTTAATTATAAACAAATCAAATCAATAAAAAAAATTTCGAAAAAATTGATAAAAAAATATAAAATAAAAAAAGAAAATATCTTAGGCCATTCGGATATAGCTCCATTAAGAAAGAAAGACCCAGGAGAAAAATTTCCTTGGAAATTATTAGCTAAATATAAAATTGGTCAATGGCACTATGTTAATGATAATAAATGTAAAGTAACTAGGAAATTAAAATTAAGTAATAATGAGAAGTTTTATAAATTACTCTTTAAATTTGGATATTTTTTTTCAAAAAAACCTTTGGATCGAATTAAAATCTTAAAAAGTTTCCAAAGAAGATTTAGACCTCAGTTAATTAATGGTTTGGCAGATGAAGAGTGCTACTTGATTATAAAATCTATGCTTTAGTAGCATAATTAAGTATTGATATTATAAAAAAAAATTATATTTATTAATAGCCAGATAAACGACTTATCGCTTTAATAAAAGAGGAAAGTCCGGGCTCTACAAAGACACAGTGCCAGTTAATTGCTGGCGAGGGTGACCTTAGGGATAGTGCCACAGAAAATAAACCGCCTTATCGAGGCAAGGGTGAAAAGGTGTGGTAAGAGCACACCGGCTTGGTTGGTAACAACAAGCGCATGGAAAACCCCACTGGGAGCAAAACTGAGTAGAGATGACATTGTTAGTAATAACTAAAAGCAGTCTTTGGCTAGTCATCAGGGTTAGTTGCTTGAGCTTTAAAGTGATTTAAAGCCTAGATAAATGATAAGTTTAAATGACAGAACCCGGCTTATAGTTTATCTGGCATATCATTGAATTACTCCAAATAACTATAGTAAAGATTTATTAATATTTTTCGAATATTAGCTATTGACGCTAATTAATAAAACCCATAGTATCCCATAAAAACCCAAATTTAGGATTATATGGTTTATGTTTTTATCAACCTACGAAAACAAATTAGACAAAAAAGGAAGGGTTTCAGTGCCTGCATCATATAGATCATATTTGTCAAACATTGGTTATAATGGAATAATTTGTTATCCATCATTTAACAATAATTGTATTGAAGCATGGCCACAAGATAGAATAGAAAAAATATCAAACGCAATAGATACATTAAATCCATTTGAAGAAAAGAAGGATTACTTTGCAACTTCAATATTATCAGAAAGTATAAATTTACAATTCGATAGCGAGGGTAGAATTCAAATAACTCCAAAATTATTAAAACACGCAAAAATTAAAAATAGTATGATATTTGTTGGTCAAGGTAAAACATTTCAAATCTGGGAACCAACTCTTTTTGAAAAATTTAGGGCAAATGCAAAAAAAAAATCAAATATTAATCGAGCAAGTCTTAAATGGGAAAAACAATTTAATAACTAAAAGGGGAGAAAATGACAATAAACTTTAAAACACCAGATATAAAGGAACTAAAGCCAAGAATATTAGTATTAGGAGTAGGCGGAGCTGGAGGAAATGCAATCAATGGTATGATTGATGCTGGACTACAAGGGGTAGAGTTTATTGCAGTAAACACTGATGCTCAAGATTTAAGATTAAGTAAGGCTCAAACAAAAATACAAATGGGTCTTAATCTTACAAAGGGATTAGGAGCAGGAGCAAAGTTAGATATTGGACAAGCTGCTGCCGACGAATCATTAAATGAGATTGTTAATATATTACAAGGTGCAAATATGGTTTTCATAACTGCTGGAATGGGTGGTGGAACAGGTACAGGATCCGCTCATGTTATAGCTAGAGCAGCTAAAGAATTAAATATTTTAACAGTAGGAGTTATCACTCTTCCTTTTTTATATGAAGGTCCTTCAAGAATGAGAAAAGCGCAACAAGGACTGGAGGAATTAAGAAAACATGTTGATACAATAATAGTAGTGCCAAACCAAAACTTATTTAAAATTGCTAGTGAACAAACTACATTTGAAGAGTCTTTTGCATTGTCGAACGACGTTTTACTTCATGGCGTACAAAGTATTACAGATTTAATGGTAAGACCAGGGCTAATTAATTTAGATTTTGCAGATGTTGAAACGGTTATGAGTTCAATGGGTAAAGCTATGATGGGAACTGGTCAAGCTGAAGGAGAAGGTCGAGCTGTTAAAGCCGCAGAATCAGCAATTAATAATCCTTTGATTGATGATTATTCGTTAAAAGGAGCTAAAGGTCTCCTAGTAAATATAACAGGAGGAAAAGATTTGAAATTGTTTGAAGTTGACGAGGCAGTAAATAAAGTAAGAGCTGAAGTTGATCCAGAAGCTGAATTAATCATAGGTGCTATCACAGATGAAAATTTAGACGGTCTTATGAGAGTTTCAATTGTTGCTACAGCCTTGGATGGTCAGCAGCCTGAGCCTAAATCAGTTATTAATATGGTCCACAGAATTCAAAATAGAAATCCAGGTTATTCTGAGTTTTCTAATTCTGGATCAACTCAATCATTCCAATTTACAAATAACAGTAACTCTATAATTACTAATGGAGCAAACGCCCTTAAAATAGATGATGATGTTAAAAATGAAGAGTTGAGTTCGAATAATTTCGAAAATAGCAATCTAAATGATATATCAAGCAACCTAACAGACGAGTCTTTAGAACAGTCTGAAGTTTCCACAGTCTCTCCGTTGAACACTGATATAGAGAATAAGACTGATGATCAGATATCTGAGAATAATGGATTAGAAAATTTTGAATTAAGTGATGATGATACACCTGAATTATTTAACTCTGATACTAATCATGAAACAATAAGTCAGCCAGATGAAATAAATTCCGAAGAGGAAGAGGATCTAGAAATTCCAGCATTTTTGAGAAGACAAAAAAATTAATGGTCTTTAAAAAAATAAATGAATGCCACCATAAATCTGGAAAAACATTTTCCAGTATTACTAAATGAACTAGTTAGTATTATTTCCCCTCTTTATGGTGGCACATTTATTGATTGCACATTTGGTGCAGGAGGTTATTCAAAAAAAATATTAGAGCATAATTCAAATAATATAATAGCTTTAGACAGAGATAGTTCAGTAAAAAGCATCGCAACTCAACTTCAAATAAAATATAAAAAAAGATTTAAATTTTACAATTTAAAATTTTCTGCGATTGATCAAATTAAAAATGAAAATATTAAAGGAATAATATTTGATTTAGGTTATTCATTGAACCAAATTTTAGACTTAAACAGAGGTTTGTCTTTCAAAAGCAAAGGTAAATTGGATATGAGAATGGGTTTAAATGAGTTTTCTTGTGACGAGGTAATAAAAAAAATGAGTCAACAAAATCTCTTTAAAATTTTTAAATATTTCGGGGATGAAAAATATGCAAAACCTATATCAAAAAAAATTGTCAAATTAAGAGAAAATAAAAAAATTGAAACACAAGACCTTGTTGAGATCATTGAAAGTATCAAAATGAAAAAAAAAGGAAAAAGTAGCTCTACTAAAATTTTTCAGGCTCTAAGAATTTTTGTGAATAAAGAAATAAGTGAATTAATAAATGGACTAATAAATGCATACAATATTTTACCAAAAGGAGGTGTAATAGTTGTTGTTACTTTCCATTCAATTGAGGATAAAATTGTGAAGTTTTTTTTTAAAGAATATTCTGAAGTAAAAAATACATCAAGATATTTACCAAAAAGCACGAAAGTTAAAAAATATTTTAATCTTGAAAAAAAAAAACCAATAATTCCCTCATATAATGAAATTAAAATAAATCCTCCCTCTAGATCTGCAAAACTAAGATTTGCTTATAAAATAGAAAACGGGTGTGATTTTAAAAATTTTTTAAAAAATTTTACATATTTAAAAGATATTGAAAATTTAGATTTTGATGCTTAAAAAAACTATTATATTTATTCCAATTATTATACTAATAATCTCAACGACATTAATAAAAAATTCTACAAAACAACTTGATAAAAAAATTTTCCTAATACGAGAAGATTTAAGAGCACTAGAAGATATCTATGAGTTAGTTTTATTAGATTATAATTATCTTACTTCCCCATCTAAACTAATGGATTATTCACAAAAATACTTTGAAGAAGAGTTAAAAAAAAAAAAAATTACAGACTTAAAAACCTTGAAAATTGAAATTGAATAGTATGGAAGAAAACTTTAAATTTAGAAAAAATAAATCGAATTTAAAAATATCTTTTGAGCGTATCGCTTTTATTTTTTTTATTTTTTTTTTTATTGCAATAACTTTTTCAGCAAAAACCATTTATTTAAGCTTTAAAAAAAAACCAGAAACAAAAAGTATTATTAAAAAAGAAAAATTTAGAGCTTCTATAATGGATAGAAATGGAAATATAATAGCTAAAACGGTCCGAGTAACTAATTTAGGAATAAATCCAAACCAAGTAATCAACAAAGATAAACTTTTAATTTCATTAAAATTGATCTTTCCAGACAAAAATTTTAAAGAACAATTTAACGGAAATAAATTTTTTTATATAAAAAAAAAGGTATCACCTGAAAAACTTAAAAAGGTTAAGTTATTAGGAGAAAAATCAATAAGAGAGGAAGATAATATTGCGCGAGTTTACCCCAATGGAAATTTATTTAGCCATATTTTAGGTCAAATAGATACAGATAATAACGGTGTATCAGGTATAGAAAAGTCATTTGATTATGAGTTAACTACAAGTAAGGATCCTTTAAATCTTACTTTAGATACAGAACTTCAGTATATAACAAGGGAAGAATTATTAAAATACCAAGATATATTTAAAAGTTATGGAAGTACTGCTATTTTAATGAATATTAATAATGGTGAAATTTTATCTATGGTTTCTCTTCCTGACTTTGATTTAAATAAAAGAGAGAATATTCTAGACAAAAAATTTATAAACAGGTCTACAAAGGGCATTTATGAACTAGGTTCTGTTTTTAAGACTTTCACTTTAGCCGCGGGACTTCAAGAAAATGTTATTGAAGTGGATACTTTATTTAAAAATTTACCAAAAAAAGTAAAATGTGCTGGAAGATCAATTTCTGAATATGATTTGGATATACCATCAAACCTAACAGCTGAACAAATATTAATTAGATCTGGAAATATTGGTTCAATTAAGATTGCTCAAATGGTTGGAATAGAAAAATTTAAAAGATTTTTAGAAGATTTAGATTTGCTTAATAAAACACAATTCGATATAGAAGAAACTGGTACCCCCATTCCATTTAAGTGGGGCAAATGTAAATTGGCTACTTCTGCTTATGGTCACGGAATTACAACAACACCTCTTCAATTAGCAAAAGCTTATGCAATAATTGCAAATGGTGGATATAAAATAAATCCAACCTTATTAAAAAAAAAAGAAAAATTAAAAAAAGGTGAACAAATAATAAGTGAAGAAAACTCAAAAAAGATAAATAGTATTTTAAGAAAGATAGTTACTTCATCTGCGGGGACAGCTAATTTAGCTAATATCGATGGATATGAAATTGCTGGAAAGACTGGCACAGCTCAGAAGTCATTTGAAGGCAAATATTCGAAAAAAAAAGTAAATACTTTTGCATCAATTTTTCCAATATCCTCTCCAAAATACGTTTTAGTTGTTTTATTAGATGAACCAAAAATAAGTAATGATTATGTTTATAGTTATAATGATGGAAAAGAGAGAAATATAATTGGAACACCATTCAATACTGCTGGTTGGACTTCAGTTGAAGTCGCAAAAAGTATAATAGAAAAAATTGGGCCTATTTTAGCCATAAAATATTAAGAAATTTTATTATGAAATTAAATAAATTCTTTAAGAATTTAAAAAAAAATCATGGAGAAATTAGATTTAAAGGATTTGATTTTGATTCAAAAAAAATAAAAAAAAACTATATTTTTTTTGCGATCAAAGGAAATAAATTTGATGGCAACAACTTTATTAAAAATGCAATAAAAAACGGTGCAAAAGTAATTGTTTCAAATAAGTTCAAAACAGGAATTAATAATGGAGTACTTTATATTAGGGTTAGTGACCCAAGATTATCCTTATCTAGTTTTTCATCAAAATTTTATAATAAAAAACCTAATAATATTATTGGTGTGACAGGAACTAATGGTAAATCATCTATCGCAAATTTTTATTATCAAATCTTGAAGCTTAACAAAAAAAGGGTTGCTTCAATCGGAACTTTAGGTGTTAAGTCTGATTCTATTAATTTAAAATTGGACAATACTACAACAGATATTATCACAAATAATAAATTACTCTTTAATTTAAAAAATAAAAAAATAGAAAATGTAATTTTAGAAGCATCAAGTCATGGATTAGAGCAAAAAAGATTACATGGAATTAATTTTAACACCTCAATTTTTACAAATTTAAGTAGAGATCATTTAGATTACCATAAAAATTTTAAAAATTATTTAAATTCAAAATTAATTCTATTTAAAAAGTTAACGAAAAAAAAAGGCAATTTAATATTTGATAATGATATCAAATTTTCTAAAATTTTAAAAAAAATTGGAAAAAATAAAAATCTTAATTTATTAAATATTGGAACAAAAAAATGTGACTTTAAGTTGATATCAATTAAAAATCAAAATAATTTACAGCTTGTAACATTTTTATATAAAAATAAAATATTCCAATTTAAAACCCAATTAATTGGAGAAATTCAGATCAAGAACTTGTTAATGGCAGTAGCTGCAGCTGTTAAAAGTAATTTAAAAATTGACGATATTGTAAAAAATCTAGAACATATAAAGCCAGTTAATGGCAGATTAGAATTGGTTGGAAAAACTAAAGATAATTCTATTATTATTTTAGATTATGCACACACACCTGAAGCACTCAAAACATGCTTAGAAAATATTAAAAATCAATTTAGTTTAAGAAAAATTAATCTTGTTTTTGGATGTGGTGGTGAGAGAGATAAAGAAAAAAGACCAATCATGGGTAAAATTGCAGACAAATTTTGTAGCTCTATATATTTGACAGATGATAATCCTAGAAATGAAAATCCAAAAAAAATAAGAACAAGTATTAAAAAATCTATTACCAAGTCTAAATTGATAGAGATACCATCAAGAAAATTGGCAATTTATAAAGCTGTTTTAAATTCTAAGTCCGATGAGATATTAATAATTGCAGGAAAAGGTCATGAAAATATCCAGGAATATAAAAATAAAAAAAATTTTTCAGATAAAAATATTATTACTAAATCAATATTTTTAAAAAATAAATCTTTATCAAATGATTGGAAGCTTAATATTTTTAGAGAATTAATTAGTGATAAAAAATTGAATAATATAAAGAAACTTAAAATATCTACAAATTCAAAAGATATCAATCGAAATAAAATTTTTTTTGGTATAAAGGGAAATTCTTTTAATGGGAATGATTTCGCTGATGAAGCAATTAAGAATGGTGCAAAAATTGCAATTGTCCAAAATATTAGAAAATCAAGTAAAAAAAAAATTAAAGTAAAAAATACGTTAAAATTACTTACAGAATTCTCAAAAAAAATTAGAATATCTTCAAATGCTCGTCATGTTGCCATAACGGGATCGTCAGGCAAAACTTCACTTAAAGAATTAATTGGGCAATCTCTTAATAATTGCTATTCAACAGTTTTTTCAAAATATTCGTATAATAATAAATTTGGTGTTCCTATTTCTTTAACTGATTTAAACTTAAATACAAATTTTGGAGTTTTTGAAATTGGAATGGATAAAAAAGGTGAAATCGATAATTTATCAAGAATAATTTCTCCTGATGTTGGAGTGATTACAAATATCAGTTATGCTCATGCAAAAAATTTTAAAACTTTATTTGATATAGCTAAAGCAAAAGCTGAAATTATCAATAATATTAATCCTAGTGGAACAATGATACTTAATAAAGATGATAGATTTTATGATTTTTTCTGCAATTTAGCGAAAAAAAAAAAATTAGAAATTATTTCTTTTGGAAAAGATAAAAATTCCAACGTTAGCTTATCAAATATTAAAAAGCTTAAAAGAAATTCTATTTTAGTTATTCAAATAGATTCCAATGTATATAATTTTAAAGTTAATAATAATCTATTGCCTTATGTGGATAACATACTGGCATCTTTAGCAATACTAAAAAGTTTAGAAATTGTTAATAAATTAGGTATTAATTTTTTTTCTCAATACAAAATACCCAATGGTAGAGGAGATATTAAAAAAATATATGTTGGTAAGAAAAAAATAAATATTTTGGATGAAAGTTATAATTCTAACCCTTTATCACTTAAGTTCTCAATTAATAAATTCGATAATTTAAATATTAATCATAATAAAAAATATTTATTATTAGGAGATATGTTGGAGTTAGGTAAATTTTCAAAGAAACTTCATTTGGAAGCTGCAAAAGATATAAATAAAGCAAAATTCAAAAAAATATTTGTTTATGGCAAGTATATTGTTCATACCTTTAACAAAATTAGAACACAAAAAAAGGGAAAAGTACTTAAATCTAATGATGATATTCTAAATTTTATAAAAAACGATTTGAAAAAAGAGGATTATTTAATGATAAAAGGCTCAAATTCTACTGGGCTTAATAAGATTGTCAGACGATTAAGGTCTTTAGGTTAATGTTATATTTATTATTTTCAAATTTAGTTGAACAATTTAGTTTTTTAAACGTATTTAAATACTTAACTGTTAGAACTGGTCTTTCAATGTTTACTGCAATGCTTGTTGTTTTTTTAGTAGGCAATCCATTAATTAACTTTTTTTCATCAAAACAAATACATAATCCAATAAGAGAAGATGGACCTAGCGATCATATTATTAGAAAAATTGGAACGCCTACTATGGGTGGATTATTAATATTACTTGGTGTTTTTTCTGGGGTATTATTATGGGGAGATCTATCTAACCCATACAACTGGTTTTTAATTTATATAGCAGGATCATTTGGTTTATTGGGTGCTTTTGACGATTATAAAAAAATAAAGATGAAAAGTTCTAATGGGATCTCATCAATAACTAAATTTTCCTTACAAATTATTTTAGCATTAGCTGGAATTATTTTACTTTATTTTACAAGTAACTCAGAGGAGCTGAATAATCTTTACTTTCCATTTTTTAAAAACCTAGTTTTAAATATCGGTTGGTTTTTTGTACCTTTTTATATGTTCATAATAGTTGGAGCCTCAAACGCAGTAAATTTAACAGACGGTTTAGATGGATTAGCTACTGTCCCAGTAATGCTAGTTGCAGCTTGTTTTGCATTTATTAGTTATATTTCTGGAAACATAATTTTTTCAGACTATCTTCAAATAACATATATAGAGGGAGTAGGAGAAGCCTCAATATTTTGTGGATCAATTATTGGAGCATGTTTAGGTTTTCTGTGGTTTAATGCTCCACCCGCAAAAATTTTTATGGGAGATACAGGATCTCTATCTTTGGGAGGATCATTAGGAGCTGTTGGCATAATAACAAAACATGAAATTGTATTAGCAATAACTGGAGGTTTGTTTGTTTTAGAAGCTATCTCAGTCATTGTACAAGTTATTTCATTTAAACTTACTGGTAAAAGAATATTTAAAATGGCTCCAATTCATCATCATTTTGAGAAAAAGGGATGGCCTGAATCAACTGTAGTTATTAGATTTTGGATAATTTCAATAATACTTGCAATGATTGGTTTGGCCACTTTAAAACTTAGATAATGAATTTTAAAAATGAAACTTCAAAAAAAAAAGTTTTAATATACGGACTTGGAAAATCGGGATTATCTGCTTTAAATTATTTAAAACACAACAATAGTTGTTATATTTTTGATGATGATAAAAGTAAAAACACTAGAAACTTTAAAAAATTTTTTTTAAACAAATCAAAAATAATTGACGCTAAATTTGATAAAATAATTCTTAGTCCAGGTATCAATATAAATAAATGCTTACTTTCTAATTATCTTAAAAAAAATCTACAGAAAATTGTTAGTGATTTAGACATTTTTTATGAATTTAGACCTGAAATATTAACTATCTCAATCACTGGAACAAATGGGAAGTCAACAACTTCAAAATTGTTGCATGATATTTTGAAATATCATGGTTATGATGTACGATTGACAGGCAATATAGGCAATCCAATTCTAGAGGAAAAAAAGATAAAAAAAAATACAATTTTAGTAGTTGAGGTATCTTCATATCAGCTAGCCTACAGTAAATATTTTAGATCAAAATATTCTATTATATTGAATATATCCAATGATCATTTGGAGAGACATTTGACTATGAAAAATTACATTACTTCAAAATTAAAATCTGTAACAAACCAAAAAAAAAATGATATTTCAATTATACCAAATGTTAATAGGATAAAATCCTCATTGAAATCCAAATTAGTAAAATCAAAAGTAATATTTTTGAAACAAAATAAATATACACATTTTAAAAAAAAAATTAAAAATAGATATTTTAGTAATTCTATCAATTTTCAAAACTTAAATTTTATTTTTGAATTGTCTAATTATCTTAAATTAAATAAAAAAACTATTTTGAAGACTATAGATAATTTTAAACCATTAAAATTTAGACAACAATTAATTTACAACTCAAAAGACTTTAAAATAATAAATGATTCAAAATCAACTACATTGTCTTCTACAATTCCTTTTCTAAAATCAAATGAAAAAATTTATTGGATTTTAGGAGGATTATTCAAAAAAGGTGATAAATTTAATCTAAACAAAAAAAATTGTAAAAATATAGAGGCATTTATTTTTGGCAAAGATAAAAAAATATTTGCAAAAATCTTAAAAAATAAACTTAAATTAAATATAGCAAAGGATTTAAAAGAAACTTTAAAAAAAATCTCAAGAATTATAAAAAATGAAAAACATAAAATTACAATATTATTTAGCCCTGCTGCAGCTTCATTTGACCAATTTAAAAATTTTGAACACAGAGGAGAATATTTCAATTTTTTAATAAAAAAATATTTACTTAAGCAATGAATAAATATTTTGATACTTATTATGATTGGTGGAAAAATATAGATAAATCAATTTTTTTTGTAATTACTATACTTTTTACTTTGGGATTATTTTTTTCATTTGTATCCACATCTATAATCGCGTCAGATAAATTATCTACAAATTCGTATTATTTTTTTTTAAAACATTTGGTCTTTGTAACTTTGGGCATTCTGATTATTTTAATATTTTCTTCATTAGATCAAAAATTATTGATAAATCTGTCGATATTATTATTTTTTCTTAGTTTTATAACATTATTTTTAGTACCCATAATTGGAATTGAAGTAAAAGGTTCAAAAAGATGGTTAGATATTGGAACATTACCAAGGTTTCAGCCAATTGAAACTTTAAAACCTTTTTTTGTAATTATAATATCATTGATAATATCAATTGATAAAAAAAATCTGTATTTTAAATATTTGATGAGTATGGTTGTTTTATTACCCACAATAATACTTCTTTTATCTCAACCAGATTTAGGGCAGACATTATTATTAATATCTGTATGGTTAACACTTATTTTTGTATCTGGAATAAATTTAATATTATTTTTTCTTTCCTTAGTAACGGTTTGCTCATTAACTTTTATTTTAATTTTCTTATTTCCAAAATTTGAGTATATAAAAATTAGATTAATATCATTTATTAATGCCTCTGAAGGCAACAATTATCAAGCTGACAAGGCTAGTGATGCTATATCAAGTGGAGGGTTTTTGGGAAAAGGTATAGGCGAAGGAACATTAAACTCAAAGATACCTGAAGCTCATACAGATTACATAATGGCAGTTATTGCGGAAGAATTCGGAGTAATTATAGTTATAGGTATAATTTTACTATATTTAATTTTTTCTTATAGGGTTATAAAAAAAATAAATTTAATTGAAAATGACAATATCAAACTAATTCTTGTTGGATCGATAACAATAATTTTGTTGCAAACCTTTATTCATATCGGTGTCAATATACGAATGCTTCCCACAACAGGTATGACAATGCCATTTTTGAGCTACGGTGGCTCATCAATAATAGGCACATCATTGCTTTCTGGAATAATTTTGAATTTAACAAAAAGAAAATTAATTTAAAATGAAAAAGCTTTTAATTGTTACAGGTGGCTCAGGTGGTCATGTAGCACCATCGGTGTCATTGTTCGAACATCTAAAAGAAAACTATTCAGTTAAAATTGTAACTGATCAAAGAGGAAAAAAATTTATAGATAAAAAAAAATATGATTATGAAGTTATAAATGTACCAAATTTATTTTTAAAACCATATTTACTGCCAATTTACGTAATTAAATATTTTTATAATATATTTAAATCATATAAATTTATAAAAAAATTTGGAATTGAAATAGTAATAAGCACTGGAGGATATATGTCCTTACCATTTTGTATTGCTGCTTTTATTTTGAAAAAAAAAATATTTTTATTTGAGCCCAATAGTGTTTTAGGAAAGTCAAACAAAATTGCCCTCAATTTTTCAAACAAGATTATTTGTTATCATAAAAATTTAAAAAATTTTCCAACAAAATACGATTTTAAAAAAATTATAATTAAGCCAATTTTAAAAAGTCAACTTTACAATTTAAAAAAAAATTCAACCAAATTTGATAAAAAAATTAGTAAGATACTTATTATTGGAGGAAGTCAAGGTGCATCTTTTTTTGACGATAAAATTACAGAATTAATGATAAAAATTTCAAAAAAACACAAAATAGAAATTGTACAGCAAATAGCAAATAAAAATTTAAATTTATCAATACAAGAAAAATATAATAAAGAAAAAATTAAGCATGCTTTTTTTCAATTTTCTGAGGATTACTCTAAAATTTACGAAAAAGTTGATTTAGCAATAACAAGAGGAGGTGCAGGTACTTTGAGTGAACTCTCCTTCTTAAGAATACCTTTTGTATCAATACCATTACCTACAGCTAAGGATAATCACCAATTTTATAATTCAATTTATTATTATGAGAATAATTGTAGCTGGATTTTAGAGCAAAAAAATTTTGAAATTATAGAAACTTCTAATTTCATTTTAAAAATTTTAAATAATTATAATGATTATGAAATAAAAATTAATAATCTTAAAGATTTAACTGAAAAAAATACTTGGAATAATATAAATAATCATATTATAGAAATTATTAATGAAAATTAATCTTGGAAAGACTGAGCTGATACACTTTGTTGGAATTGGCGGTATTGGAATGAGTGGTTTAGCATTAATAATGAATAGTTTAGGATTTAAAATTCAAGGTAGTGACATTGCAGATAATAAAAATCTTACGACTTTAAGAAAAAAAAAAATACCAATATATTTAAAGCACAACAAAAATAATATTAAAAATTGCACAGTTTTAGTTGTTTCTTCAGCAATAAAAAAAAATAATTCTGAGTTAAAACAGGCAAAAAAATTAAATATACCAATTTATAAAAGAGGAGAGTTACTTGGACACCTTGTATCATTAATGAAAAATATAGTTGTCACTGGATCTCACGGAAAAACAACTACTACATCTATCTTATCAAATATTTTAAATTACGCCAAACTAGATCCAACAATAATCAATGGAGGTGTTTTAAATTCTATTGGTAGTTCAGCAAAACTTGGAAGAAGTGATTGGAGCCTAATTGAATCCGATGAATCTGATGGAAGTTTTATGCAGATACCATTTAATTATTCTATAATCACAAATATTGATAATGAACATTTAGATTACTACAAAACGATGAGTAATTTAAAAAATAAATTTATTGATTTTTTAGATAAAACCCCCTCTTTGGGAAAATCATTTGTTTGTTTAGATGATAGAAACATTAGAAATATTTTACCAAAACTAAAAAATAAAAATTATTATACATATGGGCTTAATGAAAAATCCAATTTTCTTATATATAAAATTCATCAATATAAAAAATACACTAAATTCGATGTTAAAATTCAAATACCAGGAAAAAGTACAATAATTAAAAATATTGTTATTCCATTACTAGGGTTACATAACGTGAAAAATGCAACATCAGCATTGTCAGTTGCATTTTCAATAGGTGTTCCAAGCAAAATAATAAAACAGGGGCTCAAAAATTTTAAAGGAGTTCAAAGAAGATTTAATTACTTGTTTAAAAAGAACGATGTATCATTTTTCGATGATTATGCCCATCATCCTACAGAAATTAGATCAGTTTTAGATGGTGTTAGAGAAGTTTATAAAAAAAAAGAAATTGTTTGTATTTTTCAACCACATAGAATTTCAAGATTAAAAAGTTTGAAAACAGAATTTGCCAAATCTTTTAAAAAAGCAAATACTATAATTCTTTGTCCACTATACAAAGCAGGAGAAAGTATAAAATTGGGTTTCTCATATAAATCATTTGCAAAATTAATTGCAAAAGATTCGAATGTGAATTTAATTACAATTAAAAATGAATTGGAGTTAAAAAAAGTCACAAACAATTTAGCTTTTGGCAACAAAATTTTTATTGCAATGGGAGCAGGCTCTATTTCTAACTGGGTCAGAAATTTGAATTAATATGAAAATAAGTGATATTAAAGAGTTTAAAAAAAAAAATAACTCAGAAATATTTTTTGATTTTAATGTAAAAAAACTTAATTGGTTTAATATTGGTGGAAAATCAAAAATTTTTTATAAACCTAAAAATCTAAGAGAATTAAAAGATTTTTTAAAAATGTATTCCAATAGAAGCAAAGTATTTGTTCTTGGGGCTGGATCAAACGTGCTTTTCAAAGATAGCATCTATGAGGGGGTAATTATAAAATTAGGTAGTAATTTTTCGTCAATTTCTAAATTAGATAATGATAAAATTATTGCCGGATCATCCTGTTCTCAAAAAAAAGTTTCTGAATTTGCAATGGAGAATGATATTACTGGATTTGAATTTATGTATTGTATTCCTGGAACAATTGGAGGAGGAATTAAGATGAATTCAGGTTGCTTTGGCTCAGAATTTAAAGACAAATTAATTTCATTACAATGTATTGATTTAACAGGTAATATAAAAATTTTAACTTCAAACGACATAAAATTTAGCTATAGAAGCATTGAGTTGAAAGATAACTTAATTTATCTAAGCGCTACGTTTAAAGGCACTTTATCAGAAAGTAAAAAAATTAAATTTTTAATGGAAAATTTATCTAAAGAAAAAAATATTTCTCAACCATCAAAAATAAAAACCGGTGGAAGTACATTTAAAAATCCTATAGACCAGACTGATAAAAAGGCATGGCAATTGATTAAAATGTCAGTTCCAGCAGGTATTAGTTTTGGTGATGCATGTATATCAGAAAAACATTCAAATTTTTTTGTCAATAAAAATAATGCTACGTTTGATGAAATGAATTCATTAATTAGCTATGTAAAAAAAAAAGTAAAAGATAAAACAGGCTTTGAAATAAATTTAGAAATTAAAATTATAGATTAGTGAACAAAATATTAATTCTTGCTGGAGGGTATTCAAATGAAAGGGAAATTAGTTTAAAAACTGCAAAGAGTGTATATTCAGAATTAAAAAAAAATAAAAAATATAAAATTGAAATCTGCGAACCTAATGGTGAATTTGTAAAAAATTTAAGAAAATTTAAACCAACTGTTGTTTTAAATCTTCTTCATGGCAGATATGGTGAAGATGGCTATATTCAGACTATTTTAGAAAGTGAAAGAATTAAATATACTCACTCAGGTGTTTTATCGTCTTCACTGGCAATAGATAAAGACATATCAAAAAAAATTTTCATTAAATCTAATATCGCAACACCTAAATATTTAAAATATTCATTTAAATATTTTAACAAAAAAAAAAAATTTATTGAAAAATTAAAAAATAAAATTGGCTTTCCATTAGTAATCAAACCAATAAATGAAGGCTCAAGTGTGAATGTTTTTATTTGTAATAGAAAAAATTTTTTTAAAAATCTAATTAAATTAAAGGATTATGGTGAGATATTGATTGAGAAATATATACCGGGCAGAGAAATACAAGTTGCCATTTTATCAGAAAGGATTCTTGGGGCAATAGAGTTAAAGCCTAAAAGAAAATTTTATGATTACCAGGCCAAATATAATCCAAAAGCTAAAACAAAACATATAATTCCAGTTGATTTAACAAATGCACAATATAAAAAAGTTACTAATATTGCGTTAAAAGTTCATAAATTATTAAAGTGTAGAGGTGTTTCGAGGTCTGACTTCAGATTTTATAAAAATAAATTTTATTTATTAGAAACTAATACTCAGCCAGGCATGACTTCATTATCTTTAGTTCCAGAAATTGCAAAATTCAATAACATTTCGTTCAAAAATTTGATAGAAAAAATTTTGATAGATGCCTCAATTAATAAATAAAAATAAAATATATTTTTATGTATTTTGTTTTATATTTTTAACAACGATTACAAACCAAAAATTTATATTATATATAAAAAATATTTTTCTTATACATGATATAGTAATTAAAATTGATAAATTAAATATTAATGAAGAAAAATTTTTTAAATTTAATTCTTTTATTAATCAAAATATACTTTTAATTAAAAAAGAAGATTTTTTTACTTATTTAAATGAAATAAATTTTCTTCAAGATATTAATATAAAAAAAAAATATCCATCAACCATAATTTTTTCTGCAAAAAAAACAAATATTGTTGCTTTAACATATTTAAACCAAAAAAAATTTTATATTGGAGAAAATGAAAAATTTATACCTTCGGATGAAATCGATTTAACAAATAATTTACCAACTATTTTCGGCAAATTTGAAATTTCAGAATTTTTAAAGTTAAAAAATCTACTTAAAGAATTAGAAATAGATTATAAAAATATCAAAAAATATCACTTTCACAAAACTAAGAGATGGGATTTGTATTTTGATAATAATATTATCATAAAGCTGCCTGACAAAAATATTTCAAATGCTCTAAAAGTTTATAAAAAATTTAAAGAAAAAAATGATATAAATTCAGATAAAACAATCGATTTAAGAATTTCTAATAGATTAATAATTGATCATGAAGAAGGGGCATAATTATAATATTTTAGATTTAGGATCATCAAAGCTGAGATTTTCCATATTTGATGATAAATCAATTCAACAATATTCTGAGATAAAACCACTTTTTAATCAAAATTTATATTTAAATAGTAATGAGCAAATTGTTTATTTAATTAAAAATGCTGAAAAAAAAATTTCTTCGCATGTTCAAGATATAGTTTTGATGTTTGATACATATCATTTAATTTCAGTTGATTTATCATTATCCAAAAATCTTGATGAAAGTTCTGAGTTAAAAAAAGTTTATAACTCACTACTTTTAGAATTGAATCAGATAATAAATTCAAATTATAGCAAATATAAAATAATACATACAATATTAAGTAAATGCACAATTGATGACGTTGTTTATGCTAATTTTCCTGAAAAAATAAATAAAGTCAATAATATCAAAATAGAGTTTAAATTAATATGCTTTCCACAAAAAGAAATAAATTTTATTAAAGAAAACTTTAATAAAAATAATTTAAATATAACCCATTATTATTGCTCTAGTTATTTAAAAACTTTATTTTATTTAGAGAAAATGAATCATAATAATATTTCTTTTTTAGAAATAGGTTTAAAAAAATCTCTACTATTAAATTATGAGAACAATAAATTAAAATCAATATACACAGTGCCAATTGGAGGATATCATATCTCAAATGACATATCTAAAATATTCAAAATAGACTTTAGTGAAGCTGAAAAAATTAAAAAATTATTTAATAAGTCTGATACAGAATTTTCATATGATTCAAAACAAAGTAATAATAACTCAATACTCAATAAAATTTTAAGTAAAAATATACAAATAGATTTATTAAAAAAAGTAATTCTTTATAGGGTTCAAGAAATCATAGACATGATATTTGAAAAAAGTAATTCTACAAATAAAGATTATAATGATAATAAACTTTTTTTAATTGGAGAGGGATCGCTACTTTTTAATAACAACACCTTTCATTTAAATGACAAATTTGAATTTAAATCGATTAATTTTTGCAGTCTAAGCGATGTTGAGATATGCGAAGCTGGTCTAAAATATTTACATAATCATCAACTACCCGTTATTAGTAACAAAAAAAGGGGCATTTTTGAAAAATTCTTCAATCTATTGGGGAAATAATTGTATTTTCTTGTAATATTTATTGAGTATTTAATATCTTTCTTTCAAATATAAATACTATGTGTCAATTCTTAATCAAAAAACAATATCTAAAAAATTATCTTTTAAAGGTATAGGTGTTCATACTGGAAAAAATGTTAAATTAGATATTTTGCCTGCATCTCCAAATACTGGGATAGTTTTTAAAAGAGTTGACTTGAAAAAAAATAATATCGTTTACCCAAGTTACTCAAATGTCACTGATACAACATTGTGCACCACAATTTCAAATGAGTTTAATGTAAAAGTTTCTACAATCGAACACTTAATGGGTGCATTTTATGGAATAGGCATAGATAATGCAATTATTGAAATAAATTCACAAGAGGTTCCAATTTTAGATGGGTCAGCTAAAATTTTTGTAGATAGCATTTATAATGCTGGCTTAAAATTTAGTGACCAACCAATTAAAGTTATTAAAATTAATAAAAATGTCAAAATTGAGAATGGTAATAAATATATATCTATAGACAAATCAAATGTTTCAAGTGATATTGAATTTGAAATTAAATATCAAACAAATTTAATTGGTACTCAAACAAACAAAATTAATGTTTTCGAGGACGACTTAAAAGATATATTTTATTCAAGAACTTTTTGCCTGTTTGAAGATATTTCAAAATTAAAGCAGATGAATCTTGGTATGGGTGGCAGTCTTGATAATGCAATAGTTATTAAAAAAAATGAAATATTAAATTCATCAGGATTAAGAAACAAATCAGAATTTGTAAATCATAAAATACTTGATTGTATGGGAGATTTATTTTTATCAGGATACAAAATTATAGGATCATTAAAATGCTCACAAGGTGGTCACAAACTTACGAATGAACTGCTTAGAAAAGTCTTTACTGATAAATCAAATTTTTCTTTGATAGAAATTAAAGGAAAGCAGTTACCTTATAATTTTGCAAATTACCATAACTTAAAATCAATAGCTTAATAATTAGAAATTTTAAATTAATCTGATAATATTTATCATGATGTTAAGAAATATCTTTTTAATTATATTATTATTTTTGTTTATATCGGGATGTTCAAAAAAAGATGAGAATATATCAATTTTAAAAGAAAAAAACTTAGAAACACAAATGATAGAAGTTTACAATCAAGCATATGAGGAGTTTGAAAAAGGAGATGTAATTTATGCTGGAAAAAAGTTTAGTGAAGCAGAATTATTATACCCACAATCAATTTGGGCTCCAAGAGCAGTTTTAATGTCTGCTTATGGATATTTTTCTCAAGGTTATTATAGTGATGCAATAAATGATCTAGAACGTTTTTTTGTAAAATATAAAAATCATCCACAGACAGATTATGCTTATTATTTATTAGCTTTATGTCATTATGATCAAATAGTAGATGAAAAAAAAGATCTTAATGAAATTATAAAAGCAAAAAAATATTTTAATATTGTTATAAATAATTACCCTGAGACGGACTACGCACAAGACTCAAGATATAAAATGGAATATATCACGGAAATAATGGCATCAAAAGAAATGTATTTAGCTAGATACTATACTGAAAGAGAAAAATGGGTACCAGCAATTAAAAGATTTAAAAAAGTTGTAAATGAATATGAAACAACAATCT
The DNA here is from genome assembly GCA_902594705.1 of uncultured Pelagibacteraceae bacterium. Lineage (GTDB taxonomy): Bacteria > Pseudomonadota > Alphaproteobacteria > Pelagibacterales > Pelagibacteraceae > Pelagibacter. The sequence goes on along the minus strand of CACJNI010000001.1, from coordinate 68,739 downwards.
ATGTTGAAGAGGCTTTACATAGATTGGTAGAATTGCATTATAAAATAGGATTAACTTCGGAAGCAAAAAAATATGCACTTTTGTTAGGATATAATTATCAATCAAGTCAGTGGTATGAAGCTAGCTATAAAATAATAAATAAAGATTATAAGAGTAAAAAATTAACAAAAAAAGAGGATAAAGAGACTATTCTAAAAAAATTCAAAACTCTCTTCAAGTAGTCTAAAAATGACTAAAAAAGATGTAATAAAAAACTATAATCAAAAAATTAAAGAATACTTAAAGCATAACAAATTATATTTTGAAGATAGCAATCCTATTTTAAGTGATTCTGATTATGATTTGTTAAAAATTGATATTTTAAATTTAGAAAAAAAATATAATTTTTTAAATAACAAAAATTCACCAAGTAAAAATGTTGGTTTTTATCCATCGAAAAAATTTGAAAAATTTAAGCATAAGGTGCAAATGTTATCTTTATCTAATGCATTTGATACAGATGATCTAATAAATTTTGAAAAAAAAATACTTAATTATCTTAATAAAAAAATTCCTTTAGAATATAGTGTGGAGCCTAAAATTGATGGCATATCGGCATCTTTAACATATTTAAATGGTAAATTGGCTTACGGAGTTTCACGAGGTGATGGTGAAGAAGGTGAACTAATAACTAATAATCTAAAAACCATAAAAGATATTCCTCACATAATTAAAAATAGCACTATTCCAAAAGAAATAGAAATTAGAGGAGAGGTTTTTATTGAAAAAAAAGACTTTTTGAGAATAAAAGATAAATTTGCAAACCCGAGAAATGCAGCATCAGGATCACTTAGACAAAAAGATCCAAAAGAAACTTCAAAGATACCACTCAAATTTATTGCTTATACATTTGGATTTATGAGTGAAAATAAATTTAAAAATCAGTCTGATTTTTTAAATGAGCTAAAGAGTTGGGGATTTATAACAAGTGATTATAATAAAGTAATAAAAAGCACTAATGACCTATTAATATTTCATGAACAATTTGAAAAAAAAAGATTTAATTTAAATTATGATATTGATGGATTGGTTTATAAAGTAAATAATTTACAACTACAAAAAAGATTAGGCTTTACTTCAAATGCCCCAAGATGGGCAATAGCTCATAAATTCTCTGCGGATCATGCATATTCTGAAATATTGAACATTGATATCCAAGTTGGAAGAACAGGAGCTTTAACGCCTGTAGCAAAAGTCAAACCAGTAAACATTGGAGGTGTAGTGGTATCAAATGCAACATTGCACAATGAAGATGAAATTATAAGAAAAGACATAAGAATTGGTGATACAGTAAAAATTGAAAGAGCAGGAGATGTTATCCCACATGTTTTAGAAGTAGATAAAAAAAAAAGAGATGGAAAATCAATAAAATTTAATTTTCCAAAAAAATGTCCCTGTGGTTTCGATACTATAAAAGAGTTTAATAAAATTACAAAAAAATATGATGCTGTGAGACGTTGTCCAGATAAAGGATTTGAATGTGAAAAAATTGCAGTGGAAAAAATAAAACATTTCATATCAAAGGATGCAATGAATATCGATGGGTTAGGAAAAAAAGTGGTAGAAAAATTTTGGGACTTAAAATTTATAAAATTACCTCAAGATATCTATAATTTAGATTACAAGAAAATTTCCTCTCTTGATGGATGGGGGTCACAATCAGCTTCAAATCTTAAATTTTCAATTGAAAATTCAAAAAAAGTTACATTAGATAAATTTATTTTTTCATTAGGAATAAGACATATCGGAATAGAAAATGCAAAGATAATTGCTGATTTTACAAAAAATATAAAAAGTTTTTTAAATTTTTTTAAAAAAGATAAAATTAAAGAAATTATTAATATTGATGGAATAGGAGAAACTCAAGTTAAATCTTTAGAAAAATTCTTTCAAAATAAAACAAATATTAAAGTTGTAGAAAAATTAAGTGAGATACTGAGCATTAAAGATAGAGAAGTTAAAAGTAAAGGTAAATTAAAAAATGTTTCTTTCATGTTTACTGGCAAACTTCAAAACATTAGTCGTGCAGAGGCTAAAAGTTTAATTGAGGAAAATGCTGGTAGTATTGTTAGCAGTGTAACAAAGAAATTAGACTATTTGGTAACTGGTGAGAAACCAACAAATAGAAAAGTAGAACAGGCTAAAAATTTAGGAATTAAAATACTTACACAAAAAGAGTGGTCTGATTTACTGAATTAGTTTTGCAAGCCACTTTCTCTCTTTGTTATTGAGATATGCTGATATTTTTGAGTAAGTTTCCAAATGGTAAGAAAAAATATAATCTTTTTCAATTTTTGTTAGCATAGTTTCATCTATTAAATCTTTTTCAAGAGGAGCAAAAGTTAAGTTTTTAAAGAAAAGATTTTTATTATTTCCATCTATGTAAACTAAATTTTCAATCCTAATTCCTAGTTTATTTTCCAAATAAATACCTGGCTCATTGCTGAGAATCATACCTTTTTTAAGTTTTATAAAGTTGTTTTTAGATATACTTTGTGGTCCTTCGTGCACATTCATAAAAAATCCAACACCATGCCCTGTTCCATGTCTATAGTTTAAATTTACAGAGTTAAGACTTTTTCTTGCAAGTCTATCTAAGTTATTTCCATTTTTTAATTTATCTATTTTTGACATTGCCACCGCAATATGACCTTTCAGAACCCTTGTATAAAGCTCTTTAGTTTTCTTACTAGGATTACTAAAAGAAATTGTCCTTGTTATATCAGTTGTACCCCACTTGTATTGTCCACCTGAATCTATTAACAAAAGATGATCTTTATTGAGTTTACGATTGGATTTTTTATTTGATCTATAGTGAATTATTGCACCGTTTGGTCCTGATCCTGCAATTGTACTAAAGCTAGGAAATAGATAATTTTTACTTTGTTTTCTAAAACTTTCCAATTTTTTTTCAACTTTAATCTCATCCAATTTTTTAATATTTGAATTCTTAATCCAGTATAAAAATTTTGTAACTGCAACACCATCTTTTATATGTGTTTCAATCATATTCTTTATTTCAACTCTATTTTTTATTGACTTTAAATAATTAATTGGATCAATTCTTTTTTTGATTAAAAACTTTGAACTAATTAATTTTTCGTTAATTACAGAGCAAGTTTTGTTATCTATCCAAAATGATTTTCCTTTCAATGAGCTCAGTATTTTAAAGAAATCATTTTTTTCATAAAAAGAAATTTTATTTTTAATAAATTCTTTTTTTATATTTTTTAATTTTTTTATATTTCCAAATAAAATTATGTTTTTATTACTAGTTATAATTGCTTGAAAATTTGCAATTGGAGAATTTGGTAAATCTTTGCCTCTAATATTAAGTAACCAGCAAACATTTTCTCCTGAACTAATAAATAAATTATCTATTTTTTCATTTTCAAGAATTTTTTTTAGTCTTTTAATTTTACTTTTTGAGCTTTCCCCTACGATTGAAGTATTGATTAGATAAACTAAATTATTTCTATTAATTATCTCATTTTTATTTTTGAACAAATTTGAATTTATGGGAAATAGATTACAAGAATTATTAAAATATGTTTTTAATGTTTCTGTTGTAAATAATTTTGGATCAAAACCAATTTTTAGTGAAACATTATTTTTAAGTATATCTTTTGGCCATACGTAAGGAATTTCATGAATTTTGAATTTTTTTCCTGACTGTTGTTTAGCTTGAATTATATATCTGCCATCAACAAATAAATGATTTGAGTTCTTTAAAATTAATATAAAACCTGCAGATCCAGAAAAATTTGCAACTATTTCAAGTTTATTTATTTTTGAATATTCTGTGAAGAATTCATCGTTTTTTGGTATAATGTAACCATCCAAATTGTTATCAGATATAAATTTTTTTATATTTTTAATCATTTCAACTTTTTTTGATATCTTAGCCATCCAGGACTTCTTATTTCATTCTCAAAATCAATGTCTTGATTAAATTCAAAGTCGGTTTCTTGTTCTTCAGAAAAACTATTATTTTTTTTTATAAATTCATCTGGTAATTCATCAACAAATCTTGAGGCCATGCTGTCAATCCAATCTCCTTGGTAAAATCTATTCATAGAAAAGGAAATTTTAGCAATTTTTCTTGCCCTTGTAATGCCAACATAAGCAAGTCTTCTCTCCTCTTCTAGACCATTTTCACCTTTCTCCTCTATGCTTTTTTGATGAGGAAATAATCCTTCTTCCCATCCTGGTAGATAAACTATATTAAATTCCAAACCTTTTGATGCGTGTAGTGTCATTAGATTTACTTTTTCTGTTTCCCAATCTTGATCTAGAGATGTGGCAAGTGCTACGTGCTCTAAAAAACTCTCTAAATTATCAAATTCTTTCATAGCACTTAATAACTCTTTTATATTTTCAAGCCTATTTTCATTTTCTAAATCTTTTTTATTTTTAAGCATTTCACTATAACCAGATTCATCTAAAACCGTTTGCAAAAGTTTTACATGATTTATTTTCTGACTAATATCGTATCTCCACTTATCCAATAAATTTAATAAAGATTTTAAACCAACTTTTGTTTTTGGTTTAATTTTATTAAGTTCAACTAATTTTTTGGATGCAATTTCCAATGAGCATAAATTTTTTTTTGCAAACTCAGTAATAATTTTGATAGTTGAATCCCCAATTGATCTTTTAGGGACATTAATAATTCTTTCAAATGATAAATCATCCATTGGTTGATGAATACACTTAAGATAAGCCACAGCATCTTTTATTTCAGCTCTCTCATAAAACTTTATACCTCCAATAATTCTATAAGGTATACCTACTTTTAAGAATCTTTCCTCAAACTCCCTAGTCTGAAAAATTGCTCTTACCAAAATAGCAATTTCATTTAAAGAGTTTTTCTTTTTAAATTTTTCTATAGAAGAACTAATATCAATGGCTTCATCTTTTACATTTCTAAAACAATCTAAAGTTACAAGTTCGCCTTCTTCCTGATTTGTATATAAGGTTTTTCCAACTCTATTTTGATTATTTTCGATTAATTTAGATGCAACTCCTAGAATATTTTGAGTTGATCTATAATTTTTTTCTAATCGGATTATTTTCGTATTATTGTAAATTTTATCAAAATCTAAAAAATTTTTTATTTCTGCTCCTCTCCAGCTATATATCGATTGATCGTCATCTCCAACACAACAAATGTTTTTATTTTCTTTAGACAGGTATTTAAGCCATTCACTTTGAATAAAATTAGTATCTTGATACTCATCTACTAAAATATACTTAAATTTTTTTTGATAAATTGAAGAGATATCAGGATATTTTTCAAAAATCTTGACAGTGTGTAAAATTAAATCTGAAAAATCTGCACAATTTAATTCTAAAAGTTTTTGTTGATAGATTTTATAAATTGATAGGAAATTTTTTTCCAAAGACTCTTTTTTTTTAAGTATAACATCTTCAGGATAAAAACCCTTATTTTTCCACTTGTCTATTATTGCAAGAATATATTTAGGGGAAATTTTCTTAATATCTATATTTTCGGCTTTGCAAATGTTTTTAATCAATCTTACTTGATCATCTTGATCTATAATTGTAAAATTTGATTTAAGTGAAACTGCTTCAGCATGTTTTCTTAATATTTTTGAGCTTATTGAGTGAAATGTTCCCAACCATGGTAAGCCAGTAGCATTTGTGCTTAATAATTTTGATACTCGTATTTGCATTTCTTTAGCTGCCTTATTTGTAAAAGTAACAGCAAGTATCTGACTGGAAAATGCTTTGTGAGTTTTTATAATATGAGCAATTCTAGATGTTAAAACTTTGGTTTTACCAGACCCTGCCCCGGCAACAATCAGTAGAGGTCCATCTAAATATTCTACAGCTTCTTGTTGCTTTTCATTTAAATTTGACAAATTATTAGATTTTAACATAAATATTTGTTGTATAAGTTTTTCTAGATTTCATGAATAAAATTAGAGAAAATAAAGTAAAATTTTCGTTAATATTAATTTCCCTTGGCGTATTATTTTCATCATTAACTATTCTATCCTTACCAGCATTGTTTAATTTTAACAAAAAAGCTTCAATAATAGAAAAAAATTTTTATAAAAATTTCAAACTTTATCTTAATACATCAGGAAATATTTCATACAAGCCATTTCCAAAGCCACACTTGCTAGTAGAAAATTCAAAAATAAATTTATCTAAAACTTATGAAAATGATGGCTTATTAAATATTAAAAACTTAAAAATTTATATATCTTTAAAAGATATCTATTTAAGAACACTTAAAAATTTTTCAGCAACAGAAATTTCAGACTCAAATATCGAATTAGAACTTTCTGATATAATAAAATTTAGAAATCATTTATATAAAAAAGTTAATAACACAATCATTATAAATAATTCTAAATTATTTTTGAGAAATAATAATAAAGAAGTTATCTTGATATCCCAAATAAAAAAATTTACTAATAAGATAAATAATAAAACTAAAGTAAAAAATTTATTAATAGAAGGTAAAGTTTTTGGGTTAAATTTTAAATCAGATTGGAAAAGAAATTATAATAATCCCAACACGAGCTTACATACTATAGATTTCTATAATCCAAAGATACAAATCAAAAATAAATATAAATTTGAAAACAACAAAAAATTTAACATTTTAACATCAATTTCTATTCTTCAAGATAGATTAGAATATAGTTTATATAATGATAGAGGGGTCATAAATTTATTTTCTCCCTCTGACAAAAAAAATATTAATTTTGAAATAAATAGTGTTATTAAGCTTAATCCATTTTATCTTGATGGATCATTATTAATTAAAAACAAAAAAATTGAGCACATAATTGATCATGTTCTAGTCAAATTATTATTATACAATAAAGATCTGTTGGGCAACCTTAATGGTAATTTTGTGTTAAAATTTCAAGATATTAATAATAAATTGCTAAAAGATGGGGAAATAAGTCTATCAATTAATGAACGAAAGATAAATTTTAAAAAAATTAATTTTGATCTAGATAAAATTGGTGATGTAGTATCTCAAATTGATATTATTGATAGCCAAGGCTCAATTAAATTCTACTCAAAAAATAAATTAATTATAAAAAATCATATTGAATTTGCAAAAAAGTTCCAACTTAGTTCAAAAAAAGTAAAAAAAATAAAACAGATCAATTTTGATATAGAGCGAGAGATAGGAAAATCGGATTTCATTTTAAAAAATGTAAAAGTTGATAATATTGATGATCCAAATAAATTTAATGAAATTTTTTTTGTGAAAAATATACAAAATTTAAGAGCACATATTAGGAAAATCCTTGATTAGTTAGGACTAATCATTTTTAAAGGATTAATTATTAAATCGTAATCTTTATCTGTTATTAAACCAGATTTAACTGCTTCATGTTTAAGTTTAGTATTATTTTTTAATGCGTTTTTAGCAATTTTGGCTGCATTATCATAACCTATCTTTGGAGCTAATGCAGTAACTAGCATTAATGAATTATCTAAATGTTCTCTAATTTTTTTTTTATTAGCTTTAATATCTTTAACACAATATAGGCTAAAGTTTCTGACACTATCAGCCAAAATATCTATTGATTGTAAAATATTATAGGCAATCAAAGGTTTAAAGACATTTAGTTCGAAATGTCCATGACTACCCGCAACTGTAATTCCAGTATGATTCCCGATTACTTTTGCACAAACCATAGTAACTGCTTCACATTGAGTTGGATTTACTTTACCAGGCATAATCGAAGATCCGGGTTCGTTTTCAGGCAGTAAAAGCTCACCATAGCCAGCTCTAGGTCCAGAGCCTAAAAATCTTATATCATTCGATATTTTCATTAAAGCTACAGCACAAGAATTTAAAGAACCTGAAAAATTTACTATTGCATCATGTGCTGCTAATTCTGAAAATTTATTTGGTGCAGGTTTGAATTTTATTTTACAATATTTTTTTATTTCACTGACAATTTTCTTGTCAAAATTTTTTTTAGAATTTATTCCTGTTCCAACAGCTGTACCTCCTTGGGCTAAAAAATAAATATCCTCTAAACAAAATTTAATTCTATTTATACTTTTTTTTACCTGTTCATGGTATCCAGAAAATTCTTGCCCAAGAGATATCGGTGTAGCATCTTGAAGATGAGTTCTTCCGATCTTAACGATTTTTTTAAATTCTTTACTTTTATTTTTTAATGAAATCTCCAATAATTTTAAGTTTGGTAAAAGTTTTTTTATAGTTTGAGTAGCAACCGAGATATGCATTGCAGTCGGGAAAACATCATTAGTTGATTGAGATTTATTGACATGATCATTTGGATGAACAGGTTTCTTTGAGCCCTTTTTACCTTTTAGTATTTCTATTGCTCTATTTGCTATAACTTCATTTACATTCATATTGGTTTGAGTACCAGATCCTGTTTGCCAAACTTTTAAAGGAAAATTTTGGTCCATTTTACCAGCAATTACTTCATTAGAGGCCTGTATTATTGATTTAGCAATCTTAGAAGCAATTGATTTGTCTTTTTTGTGAACTATTGCTGCACATCTCTTTATAATTGCAATAGATTTTATTATAGAAGAGGGAACTAATATTTTCCCAATATTAAAATATTTTTTTGATCTTTGTGTAGAAGCACCCCAATACCTGTCATTTGGTACCTCAATACCACCAATGCTGTCAAACTCTTTTCTTGTTTTCATTTGTTTGAAAAAATAACTAAATAATTTATATACTAATTTTTATTAATCTTACAGGAGTAAAATGACAAATTTTCAAAAAGTAAAAAACTTTATGAAGACTTTTGGACAAGAAGTTAAATCAAGACCATCTTTCAGTTCTGATAAAATTAATATACTTAGGTACAATTTGATTAAAGAAGAATTGGATGAATTTAAACACGCTTTAGACAATAATGATCTTTTAGAGGTTGCAGATGCGCTAACCGATATATTATATGTTACTTATGGTGCTGGGCATGCATTTGGTATTAATTTAGACGCTTGTTTTGAAGAAGTTCAAAATTCTAATATGAGCAAATTAGGAAATGATGGAAAACCTATTTATAATGATCAGGGCAAAGTTATGAAAGGTCCAAATTATTTTAAACCAGATTTGTCTAAATTTATTAAGTAGTTTGTAGCCAATCAGGTTTCTTAATTTTAACTTTAGCAGAACCACAATTAAATGTTTTTTTAAAATCAAATTTTTCGTTTCTAATTTTGATAAGAGCATAGGGAAAATTATCATTTATTAATACTTTTCCTATTTCATCGTTCTCAGTTGTTATGATGTCATTCTTTAAATCACCCTCTATTACTTCAATTGGTAGAAGACGTTTATTTAATTTATCTTTTAACTTAATTCTTGCAGTATTTTCTTGGCCTACGTAACAACCCTTTTTAAAATCTATTGCATTTAATTCATCAAAGTTACATTCAATACCAAAAAGTTTATTTTGAAGTTTGTTAGTATTTTTTTGCGGAATACCAATTTCATGGCTCAATTTGTAATATTCATTTTTATCTGCACTTTGAAGCCCAAGTTTTTTTAATGATAAATATAGTTTTTCTAAGTTAGTCACTATTCTCGCTCCAAGCTCTATATTTCTAGGATCTAAAAAAATACTATCCTCTCTAAATTTAATTGTACATCCTGCATTAGAACTTGAATTTTCCATGTCCAAAAATCTTTCTTTACTAATAACTGCAATAACAAATTCATTGCTTAAATTTAAAATTTCTACTTTTGATCTAAGTTTGTATAAATTTAATTGATTAAATAAATTATCAATATTTTTTTTCTCACAATCTAAAAAATATCCAGACTTGTGTTTTAATATATTGAAGTCATATAAATATTTTCCCTGCGGAGTAAGTAAAGCAGAATAACATGAATTTTTTTCATCTACTTTATTAATATTATTTGTAACTATATTTTGAAGAAATTCTTTACAGTCTTCACCCGAAACATACAAAAGTCCTCTATCCTCTAAGATGTAAACATTATTTTTTTTCATCATTGATTGGTACAAAATAATAATATAGTAACGATTTCATAAAATGTTAGATCTTATTATAAAAAATGGAGAGTGTTATATCGACGGAAAAATTACTAAGACTAATATTGGAATTCAGAATGGAAAAATCTCAATAATTGGTGATTTAAATAATGAACAAAGCAAAGAAACTGTTGATGCAGGCAATTTACTAGTTTTACCTGGTTGTATGGATACCCAAGTTCATTTCCGTGAACCTGGATCAACTAATGCAGAAGACTTACATACTGGAAGTAAAGCAGCCATTGCCGGAGGGATTACTAGTGTTTTTGAGATGCCAAATACAAATCCCCCAACAGCAAATATGAAGGAATTTAATAATAAGCTAAATCTTGCAAAAAATAGGATGTATTCAAATTATGCTTTTTATTTTGGAGCAACTCCAGATAATTCCTCCGATTTAGCAAAACTTAAAAATTTAGATGGATGTTGTGGAGTAAAACTTTTTGCGGGTTCCTCAACTGGAAATCTTTTAGTTGATAAAGAAGAAGATATCGAAAAAGTCTTTCAAAATACCTCAAAAATAGTTGCGGTACATTCTGAAGATGAAGAAATAATAAATTTAAGAAAAAAATTAATTAAAAAAGGCAATGTTCATACTCATCCTGTATGGAGGAATGAAGAATGTGCAATGTCATCGACAAGAAGGATTGTTAGGATTGCAAAAAGACTTAATAAAAAAGCACATATATTGCATGTTACAACAAAAGAAGAAGTAGATTTCCTTTCTCAAAATAAAGGAAACATAACTTTTGAAATTACTCCACAACATCTAACAATATATGCACCAGATTGTTATGACAAACTTGGAACTTTTGCGCAGATGAACCCTCCTTTGAGAGACAAGTCTCATTATGATAGATTGTGGTACGCTATTCGAAATAATTATAACGATACTATTGGTTCAGACCATGCTCCACATTTAAAAGAAAATAAATTAAAAGAATATCCTCAGTCACCATCTGGAATGCCAGGTGTACAAACATTATTACCCGTTATGCTAAATCATGTGAATGACAAAAAACTTACTTTAGATCAGCTAATCAAACTTCTTTGTGAAAATCCAGTTACAGTATTTGGTATTAAAAATAAGGGATTTATCAAAAAAGATTATGACGCTGATTTTACAATAATAGATATGAATAAAACTATAGAAATTAAAAATAAAAATATTCACAGTAAGTGTGGATGGAGCCCATTTGATGGCTATAAATTTAAAGGTTCGCCAGTTTATACGATTATTAATGGGCATATTAAAATGAAAGAAGATGAAATTTTAGGAGATCCATCTGGTAAACCGATTCTTTTTGATTGATTTATATAGTTTTACTTGAATACATATTTACAAGTGTCACTCCAACCACAATAAGAAACATCCCCAATATTGCTTGCCAACTTAAAGATTGTTTAAAAAATATATATCCCAATATTGCAATAGTAAAAATGCCAAGTCCACTCCAAGTTCCATAAACAATCGCAATAGGCAGTTTATCAACAACAAAAGTAAGTAAGTAAAAAGCAGATAAATAAAATCCAGCCAAAAATACTGTTGGTGTTACTTTTGTAAAGTTTTGAGTAACAGGAAGAAGCATCGTTCCGCAAACTTCGCAAATAATTGCTCCTACTAAAAAAAGATATGTCTTAAGCATTATTTTAAAATATTGCTATTTATTAAGTCTTCTTTGATCTCATCAAGGATTGCAGGATCATCAATTGTTGCAGGCATTTTATATTCTTCTTTATCAGCAATCTTTCTAATTGTTCCTCTTAATACTTTACCTGACCTTGTTTTTGGTAACCTTTTAACTACGATTGCTATTTTAAAAGCTGCTACAGGTCCGACTTTATCTCTAACCATTTGCACACACTCTTTTGAAATAGTCTCATTATCCTTAGAAACCCCTGCTTTTAGAGCAATTAAACCAATTGGTAATTGTCCTTTAAGTTGATCTTTTATTCCTATTACAGCGCATTCAGCAACAGACTGATGTTCAGACAAAACTTCTTCTATTGCACCAGTTGAAAGTCTATGACCTGCAACATTTATTATGTCATCTGTTCTAGACATAATCCAAATATATCCATCATCATCAATATGCCCTGCATCGTAAGTTTGGTAGTAGCCATTATAATTTGACATATAATTTTCTTTATATCTCTCATCTGCATTCCACAAGGTTGGGAACGTACCTGGCGGTAATGGAAGTTTAACCACAATATCTCCCATCTCATTTGGTTTAGCTATTGTTTGATCGGGTTTAATTATTTTTACATCATAACCTGGGACCGCTTTGCAAGCAGATCCATATTTTGTTTCTTGCATTTCTATTCCAGTACAATTTGAACTTATCGCCCAACTCGTTTCAGTTTGCCACCAATGGTCAATTACGGGAACTTTAAGTAAATTCTCAGCCCATTTAATAGTATCAGGGTCTGCTCTTTCACCTGCTAAAAATAATGACTCAAATGAACTTAAATCATATTTAGAAAAAAACTTACCTTCTGGATCTTCTTTTTTTATTGCTCTAAATGCAGTTGGCGCTGTGAATAAAGATTTAATTTTATATTCTGAGATTATTCTCCAAAATACTCCAGCATCAGGAGTACCAACAGGTTTGCCCTCAAATAAAAGAGTTGCACAACCTTTGAATAACGGAGCATAGACAATATAGGAATGTCCTACTATCCAACCAATATCACTTGCTGACCACCATACATCATCTTGATCAATGTTATAAATATTTTTCATTGTCCATTTAAGAGCAACTATGTGACCACCAATATCTCGAACAATCCCCTTTGGAATACCAGTGGTTCCTGAAGTATAAAGGATGTAAGCATAATCATTGGCACCCATCTCAACGCAATCTTTATCATCTGCTCCAGATAGTGCTTCATCCCAACTTATTTCTAATGGTTTATTTAATTTTACCTCGTGTCCTTTTCTTTGAAATAATATTACTTTTTCAACCTGGTGTTTTGCTAATTTTAAAGCTCCATCTACAAGTGGTCTATATTCGACTGTTCTTCCAGGCTCAAATCCACATGACGCTGTAATTAAAATTTTAGCTTTACTATCATCAATTCTGCTAGCTAATTCATTTGATGCAAAACCACCGAATACAACAGAGTGAATTGCTCCAATTCTCCCACATGCAAGCATAGCAACTACCGCTTCTGGTATCATCGGCATATAAATTATTACTCGATCTCCTTTTTTAACTCCTTGCTTATCTAAAGCGCCTGCAAATTTTGAAACTTTTTCTTTTAATTCTTTGAAAGTGAACTTTGCTTTACTTTCTGTTATAGGACTGTCATAGATTAAAGCAGTTTTATCACCCCTTCCTTGATCAATGTGAAGGTCTAAGGCGTTGTAGCATGTATTTGTTACACCATCTTCAAACCATTTATAGAAAGGAGGGTTGTCTTTTTTTAAAATCTTAGTTGGTTTTTTGAACCAAAACACATCTTCAGAAACTTTCTGCCAAAATTCCTCAGGATTTTTTAGAGATTCGTCGTAAATTTCTTTATAATTTCTATTCATTTTGATTTGCTATTTGGTGCCATTTTTCTATTGAATTTATGCAACAGGTTGTATTTAATTTTAAAAAGTCAGTAAAATCAACACTTATAACGCGGCAAAAAGTCTTCAACAAACTAATTTAATTTGATATTAAGCCCCTAACTTTGGATAAACCTTTGTGGTTTGTCCGTAGTTTAAATTTAAACTAAAAAAAACTAACGAGAGGGAGTTTTTTATGAAAAAACTTAAAATGTTTGCATTAGCAGCAGTGGCTCTATTTGGTCTTACTGGTGCAGCAAACGCAGCAACTGCTATGTTAGCTTCTGACGACTTCGTTGGGATTTCCTTTTGGGTAATCGCAATGGGTATGGCAGCAGCTACAGTATTCTTCTTCATGGAAAGAAATACTGTTGCAGCAGGCTGGAAAACTTCAGTAACAGTAGCTGGTCTTGTAACTGGTGTTGCATTCATTCACTACATGTACATGAGAGATGTATGGGTAATGACTGGAGATTCTCCAACAGTATATAGATATATTGATTGGTTAATCACTGTACCATTACAGATGATCGAGTTTTACTTAATTCTAGCAGCAGTTAAGAAAATCCCAGGAGCAATCTTCTGGAGATTATTAATTGGTTCGCTTGTGATGTTAATTGGTGGATACTTAGGAGAAGCAGGTTACATCAATGCTATGCTTGGTTTTATAGTCGGTATGGCTGGATGGATCTACATCTTATATGAAGTATTCTCTGGTGAAGCTGGAAAAATTGCAGCTAAAACTGGAAACAAGCCATTAGCAACTGCATGGGGTGCTATGAGAATGATCGTAACAATCGGTTGGGCTATTTACCCATTGGGTTACATTTTTGGTTACCTAGTAGGTGGAGTAGACGCTAACTCATTGAACGTGATTTACAACTTAGCAGACTTCATCAACAAAATTGCTTTTGGTCTAGTAATCTGGTCAGCAGCAGTTTCACAAGGTGGAGCACGAGCTAGATAATTAGCTTTTAATATTAAAAAGAGGCGGGTATGCTAAAACATACCTGCCTTTTTTTTTGGACTAAAAATAAAAATTGCTAAATTTCAAAAATTTGCCGCAGTCGCAAATTAGTTTATAAGAATTATTTATTAAATATGGCAAAAATCAAATATATAGAATTCAATGGCACTGAGCACGAGGCCGATGTTGCAAACGGTCTTAGTGTAATGGAAGGAGCTATACAAAATGATATTCCAGGTATAGAAGCAGATTGTGGAGGTGGAATGTCATGTGCAACTTGTCATGTATATATTAACGATGTTGAATGGTTCAAAAAATTACCTGAGAAAGAAATGGGTGAAGATGATATGTTAGATCAAGCTTTTGAACCTAAATCTAACAGCAGATTAAGTTGTCAATTAATCGTTTCAGATGATTTAGATGGTTTAACTGTACATATGCCGGAGAAACAAGTTTAATGATTAAAACCGATGTAGTCATTATTGGAGCAGGACCCACAGGTTTATTCTGTGCACACCAATTAGGCATCATCGGATTAAAATGTGAAATTGTAGACAACCTTGATAAAATTGGAGGACAATGTATTGAGCTTTATCCTGATAAACCAATTTATGATATTCCTGCAGTTCCTAAATGTACAGGAGAAGAGCTTACAAATAATTTAATTGAACAAATAAAACCTTTTAATTTTAACTTTCATTTAAGTGACAGAGTTCAAGAATTAAAAAATGAAAACAATAAATGGTTAGTTAAAACATTAAATGGAAAAGAATTTGAAACACCTAATATTGTTATAGCAGGTGGCGTAGGTTCTTTTGAACCAAGAAAATTCCCAACTAAAAGTGCTGAAAAGTATGACGGAAAATCAGTTTTATACTCAATAAAAGACAAAACTATTTTTAAAGATAAATCAGTAGTTATTTTTGGAGGTGGAGATAGTGCTCTTGATTGGGCTATAGAATTATCTAATTCATCAAAAGTAACACTTGTTCACAGAAGAGATGAGTTCAGAGGAGCTCCTTCAAGTGTTCAAAAAATAAAAGAATTAAGTGATAATAAAACTATTGATTTAATTACTAAATATTCAATTAAAGATGTCAAAGGAAATGGCTCATTAGAAAGTGTAGAAATAAAAAGTGAATCAGGCGAAAGTAAAGTTATAAAAGCTGATTATGTCTTAGGTTTTTTTGGATTAATAATGCAATTAGGACCAATCGCAGAGTGGGGTTTAAATTTAGATAAAAAAACAATTCCCGTAAATACTGAGAATTTTGAAACAAATAAAAAAGGAATATTTGCAATTGGGGATATCTGTACTTATCCAGGCAAATTAAAGTTAATACTTTCAGGTTTTCATGAAGGAGCTTTAGCTGCAAGAGGCTGCTTTAAATATGCAAGACCTGATGAAAAATATAGATTTGAATTTACAACTGCATCCAGCACTATCAAAGATAGATTGGGTGTAAAAGAATGATAGAACTCTTTACTGCTGATACTCCCAATGGGTGGAAAATTAGCATAATGCTCGAGGAAATTGATTTTAAATACAAACTAACAAAAGTTAATTTGAGTGGAGATCAATTTAAACCAGAATTTAAAAAAATAAGTCCGTTTAATAAAATTCCTGTAATTATAGATCACGAGAACAATAAGACCGTATTCGAGTCTGGAGTTATACTTATGTATTTAGGTGAGAAAAGCAAGAAACTCTATCCTGAAGCAGACAGGCTAGACATAAATCAGTGGTTGATGGCTCAAATGGCTATTGTAGGTCCAATGATAGGCCAACATCATCAGTTTCATTATTATCATCAAGGAAAAAGTGAGTGGGGTGAGGAAAGATACTTCAAAATCACAAGAAAGATTTATGAAGATCTTGAAGCTAGATTGGTTCAAAGTAAGTTTTTAGCAAATGATAAATATTCTATAGCCGATATTGCCACATGGTCTTGGATTGCAAGACATAAAAGACACGATATTGGATTAAATAATTTTGAAAACCTATCTAGATGGTTTGTTCAAATTGCTGAACGTCCAGCTGTAGTAAAAGGGTTTAAAGCACTCAATAAAGATGCTGAAATAGATTTTCCTTAATCGTCAGCGTAAACTTTTTCGTCTTTTTCGTGTTTTTCTTGAGCTGCAATGCAAAGAGTTGCAACTGGTCTTGCCATTAATCTCTTTAAACCAATAGGTTCACCAGTTTCTTCACAAAAACCGTATGTTCCATCCTGAATTTTCTTTAATGCACCATCTATTTTAGAAATTAATTTGATTTGTCTATTAATAGCTCTCATCTCTACATTCTTCTCAGTGTATGAGCTTGCTTGATCAACTATGTCAGCTGATGCACTATTATCATCCATGGACGCTTGAAAAATCGCTTCGTTATTAGATCTCTTTAAATCTTTTTTCCACTCCGTTAATTTCATCTTGAAATACGCCAAATGTTTAGCGCACATGTATTTCTCTTTTTCTTTTGGAGTATAAGTTTTTGAAATTCTTACCATACCTAGCTATTTTGAGTTGGTGAATATATTCATGAATAAATGAGTGTCAAGAACGGTTTATTCATATAGATTGATGAAAATGGCCTTAAACAAAAGAAATATAAATAATATTTTTTATATTTTTGTAACGACTCACTTAATTCTATGGACAGTTGTTCCAACTATCACAAACTCAAATTTACCTTTAGATACAATTGAAGCTTTGGCTTGGGGTAGTAATTTAGATTGGGGATTTAACAAACATCCTCCATTAAGTGCGTTTTTTCCAGAAGTTTTTTTTCAAATATTTGGACCACAAGATTGGGCCTATTATTTTTTAAGTCAAATTTTTGTAGTGATATCTTTTTTCATTATTTTTAAATTATCGCAGGAAATTCTTAATGATGGCACTTTGAGTTTGTTATCAGTTTTTCTTATTGAAGGGATATACTTCTATAATTTTACAACTCCGGAATTTAATGTAAATGTTTGCCAATTACCTTTTTGGTGTTTGACAGTTTATTATACTTGGAAAATATACAATAGTAAAAAAATCGAGCTCTATGATTGCATCTTGTTAGGAGCTGCAGCAGCGTTTGGAATTCTATCTAAGTATCTTTTTATTTATTTATTAGTAGCAATAGATTTATTGTTTGCATATTTAATATTCATTAAAAAATCTAAAAAATTTGATTTTAAATATTTAGTTTCTTTAGAAGTATTTTTTATAATTTTAATCCCACATATAATTTGGTTATTCAACAATGACTTTATTACTATTAAATATGGTTTTGCTCGTGCAGGTTTGGATGAAGGACAGATAATAAATCATCTTAAATATCCATTGATATTCACATTAAAACAAATTGGTATTTTAATACCATTTTTAATTTTACTATGGCTACTAATAAAAAAAATTCCCAAAAAATTAAATTTAAAAGATGAAAAACTTTTATTTTTAATATTTATTAATGTGGTCCCAATTGTTCTGGTTTTTATGACAGCTTTAATAACCGGATCAAAAATTAGAACTATGTGGATGACCCCTTTTTACCTATTCTTTGGAACTTTATTTATTTACCTTTTGAAAACTCAAATAAACATTAAGAAACTGAATTCTTTTTTAATAGGATTTATATTTTTATTTTTATTATCTCCAATTTTGTATGGTTATGTCTCAATATCTCAGACTGATAAAAGGACTGATTATCCTGGGAGAGACATAGCTATAAAAGTTCAAATGGCATGGTACGAGCAACATGATGAACCTATTAAATATGTGCTTGGTGATGAATGGGCAGCTGGAAATTTATCATATCACATTAATTCAAGGCCTATTTGGAAAGGTTTTGTTAATAGGGAAAAATTGAATTCATTTGATAAATATATGTGTATTGATAAGATTTGCGTTGGGTCATAGTTATGAAATTCAATAAAAACATACTATTCATCGTCTTTATTGTTGTAATAATAGAGTTGTCTGGACATGGAATTGTAGCCTCTTTGCTGAGGTTACTTGCAAGTTAAATAAATGAAAATTACTATTTTAACACCAGTTTACAATGACTGGAAATCAGCTTCAAAATTAATTGAAGAAATAAATACAATTGTAAAAGACTTAGATGCTGAATTTTCTCTTGTTATAGTTAATGATGCATCAACTGAGGAAAAACCAACCTCTATTTCCAATACAGAAAACCTATTATCTGTTGAAATCTTGAATATTAGAAACAATCAAGGACATGGAAGATGTATTGCAACAGGGCTTAAACATATATTTCAAAACAAAGAATTTGATTACGTAATTCCAATGGATTCAGATGGTGAAGATAGACCTGAAGAAATCAAAAGTTTTTTAGAATACATAAAATATGACGAAGGAAAACCAATTGTTGGAGAAAGAGTAAAAAGATCTGAAAATTTCATTTTTAAAACTTGTTACCATTTACATAAAATAATCACTTATGTATTTACTGGTCATTCTATAAAATTTGGAAATTATACTTGTCTTCCAAAGTCAACTATTGAGAAATTAATAAACGATAAATCTACTTGGTGCAGCTTTTCTGGAGCATTGGCAAAATTAGAAAAAGACAGATCTACCTCTCCTTCAGAAAGAGGGACCAGATATTTTGGTCCTTCTAAAATGAGTTTTAAAAATTTAATTAAGCATTCTTTAGCAATCATAGCTGTTTTTAAATCTACAGTTATTATTCGATCAATTTTATTTTATGCTATTTACTTAATCTTAATGGCTGATTATATAAGCGTTGTTACAGCTATCCCTTTAGCTCTAATCATCGCATTTGGATTATCAGTTGTAATGATTGGTAGAAGAGAAAATTTAGAAGAATTAAATAATTCTTTAAATAATATTGAAAGTATTGATAATATTAAATCTTCTTAATCTTTAATTTTAAAACCATTTTTTTTTAAAACATTAATTAAGTTCTTTTCCATCTCTTCTCTAGTGGTTTTTTTATCACCGATTTTTTCAAAAAAAATAAGTTCCATTTTTTTCTTTTTTTTTGAAGCAAAATATTTTTTTATTGATTGTATAATTATTTTCATTTTCTCCTTTAGCGTTTATTTTATAGTCCTAGCAATTAAAGATCTTTAAATCAGGACTTATGATATCTTATAAACAAGATAATATTTATTTCAATAAATTAAAAAATATTACCCTATAAATATATGCAACTTCTAGTATATAAGTTATAATGTAAAAAAAAGTTATATATTTACACATTTTTAAGTTAACTATCATCACACGACATTACTTAACTTATGTTGCTTGACAATATATAATTTTCTTGATAGAATTTGCAGAGAAAGGATAAAATATGTCAAAAAAATCAGATAAATTTAAAGAATTGGCGAGAAGCAGAGTCAATAGAGCAATAAATATGATTAGACTAATTGCAAATTTGGGAAATAAAACTCACTACGATTATACACCTGAACAAGCACGAAAAATTGTCAATGCTTTAAACGCAGAAGTAAGAAATGTTCAAATAAAATTTAATTCTAAGAAGAGAGGAACTGAAGAGTTTACTATATGAGTATAGATCAAGAGTTAATTAGACGAGGCGTAATTGTACCAACTTTTAAAATTAAACAAAATAATGTGCTAACATTTAGCTTTAAAGGCAGAAGCTACTTGGACTACAATAAAGCAAGATCTAAAGTTAGAGCTTTGAATTTGGGAAGTGCTTCAGAGTGGAAAAAATATTGTTATTTAAATGATAATCTTCCTTATGGAGTACCTGAAAGTCCAGAGATAGTTTACAGAAATAACGGTTGGATTAATTTTAGTGATTGGCTAGGTGTAAAAGTTATAAAAAAAGCTGATAATAAAAGAAAAAAACTAAAATCAAAAAACAAAATAAAACTTATAAAAAAAAGACCATTAAATTCTGTAAAAAACTATAAATTTTTAAAATTATCTTCAAAAAGATTACCCAAAGCATTAACTGCAATTAAATTAGTTGGAAACCTAAGTAGAACAAGCAGTTACGAGTATAGCGAATCTGAAGCGCAAGAAATAATTAAGACATTATCTAAATCAATGAGAAAGTTGAGAAATAAATTCAAAAATGAATAACAAAGAATCACTAAAACTATGTAACGAGCTTTTAAAAATAACAAAAGGTTCAGAGGTAAAAAGTGTGCTAACAAAGTATAATCTTTGGGATAAAAAAGAGGTCTGGAGAGAATACGGCGACGACTCACAAAGTTGGTCAATAGTTGGTGGCCAAGGTGATGCAGAATTTTCACTGAACGAAAAAATTGTTAATGGTTTAGACGCAGTTTTAATGAATAAATGTTGGGAAAGTGGCATAAATCCTAAAACTGAAACTAATAAAACTCCTAAAAGTATAAAAGAAGCAATTAATTTATATTTTAAAGACAAAGGAATTAGAGAAATTGCTTCAAACAGTGTTTGGGTTTCTATGGGTGGTTCTAAAACACCTAAGCACCCATGTGTTTGCATTGCAGATCTTGGAGAAGGGCAAACGCCTGAGAGAATGCCTCAAACTATACTTTCTCTAGCAAAAGGTAATAAAGAAGGAATAAATTTTGTGCAAGGTAATTGGAATACTGGTGGATCAGGAGCTATTAGACATTGTGGGAAAGACACAATTGAAGATGATAATGAACCTTTAGAACTTTCTATGATACTTTCTAGAAGAAATCCAAAAATAATCGAAAACTTTCCAGAGCAAAAAAGTGAGCACTCTGATAAATGGAGTTTTACTGTTATAAAAAGAGATTATAGAAAAGAAACAGGAAAAAGCCACATTATGTGTCTCGCTCCAATCAATTCAGATATTAACCCTAATAAAGGTGAATTACTAAGATTTGAAAAAAATTTAATGCCAATTCTTCCAGACAAAAAAGATCAATGTGCCAAAGATGCAAAACATGGAACATTAGTAAAATTATTTGAATATGGAGTGGATAAAGGACAGGCACTTTTTCTAGGAGCAAGTTTATACACTGATCTTCAAGTCCTTTTACCCGAAGCATTTATACCTTATATGTTTCACGAATGTAGAAAGGAGAAAAGTCATAATACTTATGTTGAAGGGTTTTCAAAATATATAAAAAGACTTCACCAAAAAGATGATAAATATCTAGAGTGCAATCCAATTAAAAGCTTCATAACCGTAGATCAAAAAACAATTTCTTTTGAGGTATTTATATTCAAAAAGAATATTTCAGTTAATCAATATAAAAGGAATTATGGTTTAGCATGGACTGTGAATGGACATACTCATGCACTTCAAAAAGATGCAGTATTTAAACAAGATTTTGGTAAAGATATGGCAACTTCTATGTTTGTAAATTTAAATTGTGATGGCATTGAAGGCAAGGCTAGAGAAAATCTTTTTTCACCAGCAAGAGATCGTATTAAATCTGAAAGCAAATTAGCTCAAAAAATAAAAGAAGAGTTGAGAAGACAGCTTAAATCTAATTCTCAAATTGAAGAAATAGAAAGAAGAAGAAATGATGAAGAGGCTGCAAAAGAGCCAGAGATACCTGAAGCATTAAGAAAAGATATGCAAAAAATTTTAGCTGAGAATGAAATGATAGATTTGTTGCAATTGGGAAATTTTTTGAAACAGAAATCACAAACAAAAAAAAGAAAAGAAGCTACGCCTAAGGAAAATTTGAAAGAATATCCATCTTTTTTTTATTTTGAAAAAAATATTCCAAAACTAGAGTTAAAAGATCAACATGTTAATTTAGATGGAAGCTATTCTTATACACTTTTAACTGATGTTGTTAATGACTATTTCACAAGAGATGAAAATAAAGGTTATTTTAAATTTTTATGGTCATCACTAAACGAAAAAGACGAAGAGAAAGTAGATTTAGCTGGAGGTCCAGACTTAGATTTTGGAAAATGTAAATTTAGAGTAAAAATTCCAAAAAAGTTTAAACCTGGTGAAAGAAAGATTCTAAAGTTAATAATTGGAAAAAATAAGGATAGTAAAGATTTTATTCTTAAAGTGTTTATGACAGTCTTGGAAAAACAAAAAAAAATAACAAAAAAAAGAACTTTACCAAAAAAACCTTCAGTTAAAGCAATAGAGGATAAATTGAGAGATGATATAAGACCAAACTCTGATGGTAATGTTGACGATCAAAGTGTATCAAGTGATTTAGTTTTACCTACATGGGTTTCTAGAGAAAATTGGGAAGAAAAGACATCATACTCATTTAATGAATATGAAGTATTAAGAATTAAAAAAGTAAGAGATACTAGAGATAATACTGGTAAAAGCTGGAGATATACAGCTTATCTAAATGAAGAAAATATTTTTCTATTGAAAGAAAGAAAAAATGAAAAAGCAAATTATACATGGAACCAGATGAAGCAAAAGTGGTGGATGTATTATGTTTGGTTAATTAATGGAAGTTTAGTTCAACATAGAATAGATAAAAGCAAAAATAGATTATTATCCGTCCAAGATCTTGAAAGTGAAGAAGCAAAAAATATTAAGCCAGATGACACAGAGGTCCTAGAAATCACCGCTAGAAGTGTAGCAATGTGTGTATTTCTTCAACAAAAAGCATTACAACCAAAAAATCAAAATACCAGAAGTGATAATCTTGCAAATTATGATGAAGAATCCACATTATAATGAAAGGCAAACTAAAAAATATTATCACGTCTGTAAAAGATAAAAGTAGAGTTAGAGGATATACTCATAGATTCTATACCTACCCAGCAGGTTTCTCACCTGTATTTGTTGAATCTGCAATCAATAACTTAACAAAAAAAAAAGATTTAGTTTTGGATCCTTTTATGGGTGGTGGAACAACTATAATCGAAGCCTTAAAATTAGACAGAAAAGTTGTCGGTATAGACCTTAATCCAATTTCTGCATTTGTTACAAAAGTAAAAACAACCAAATTATCTAAAAAGAACATAGATAGTATTGAAAAATGGGCTTATGAGATGTCTGAAAAAATAAGCTTTAAATTAGAAAATAATAAATTTATCGAAGATGCGTATTCCATTCTAAATTGGAAGGGTCTTGGCAAAAGAGAAATAACTAATCTTAAAAAAGTTATTAAAGGAGCAGCTTTTTATCTTATTAATTTAAAAGAAGTGAAAAACAAAAAGGAACATGATTTTTTAAGGTTATTGTTGTTAAGATGTTTGCATTCCACACTCCATGATAAAAGACCCATTCATGAGTTTACTGTTTTTAAATCAAAAATAAGATCTAACAGTTTAGATATGCTTGAAGGTATGAAATCATTTGATCCATATTTATATAATTCAAGAAATAAAGTTAATATTTATAATAAATGTGCATCTAAAACCCACAAAACAAAAGAATTAAAAAATAAAAAAGTTAAATTGATTGTTACATCACCGCCATATCCAGGAATTAATATCACTTATTCAAGATGGCATATCCATGGAAGAAGAAACACAACTTTACCTTACTTAATTTTAGGTCTCCCAATGCCTAAGCATAAATCAATATTTAATTTTCAAAGTCCAAGAAATAAAACTTACGATATCTATTTCGATACACTCGAAAGAACTTTTAGCTCAATAAGAAAGATCTCCTCAAAGAAAACTATAGTTTTACAACTTTTAGCTTTCAATAGTGAAAAAGGTTTGTTTAAAAAATATTTACAAACTATGGAAAAATGTGGATTTAAAGAAATGAAAATGAAAGCTAGTGGTAGAGTTTGGAGAAAAGTTCCAAATAGATCATGGCAAGCAACATTTGTAAAAGGAGATATATCTGCATCTAATGAAGTTTTATTAATGCATAAAGCAATATGAGAGACGATATAAAAGAATTAGTTAAGGAAGCGCTTGAACTCAATATACGTTTAAAAAAAGATAAAGCTAGATTATCAGAACTAAAAAATACAATTCTAGCTGAATCTGATGGTAGAAATGCATCATTTAAAATTCATACAGATGAAGGTGAGGCAAGATTTAATAAAAGAAAAGAAAAGCTTACTTATAGTTTTGATGAAAAAAAATTTAAAGATTTAGATGATAAAATAAGAAAAAAATTAATTGAAGATAAAATAGTTGATCAAGAATTATCTTATCATCTTAATTTTGAAAAGTATGAAATTATAAAAAAGTATCCCGATAATGAACATGTAAAATCATTAGTTAAGGAACATTTTAAAGATTCATATTTTACTTTAGCATTTTACCCTTCCACAAATAAGAAGGTGAAATTTGAAGATAATAATCAAATTAAATCAAAAAAAAACAAATCATCTCTAGTTGATAAGTTCAAAAATTTTTTTAGATGAAAGATGATTTTTTAAAATTTGTTGATAAATTTTACAGTTTTTTTGATATGAAATATTTTGACCCTGAAAACAATAATCATAAAAGAATAGTTCAAAAAAGAATTAAAATTATGATGTCTACTCCAATTATGAATAAATGGATTAATCAAAATATTTGGTTTGGAAAAGATCAAATGCTTACTAATGAGGTTCTTCAATTTCTTATAGATTCTGCTGTTGAATACTTTGATGATGACGATTTTAATAAAAATATTAAATTTAACTCAGATGAGTGGATCTTGAAATTAGATGTCCAGATTTCTAGACTAGTTAAGAAAAATTAGCCTTTTAGGCTCTAATCGTTGGTAAACAATAAAAATCAGCGGTATCTATCTTTGAGTTATAATCCCTTTTCATGCTCCAGGACTTTCTAACCCCGGCACTTGCAAGACTTAGTGTGGATCTTCCATACCTATAGTTTGTGTTATCAATTGATCTCATTAATCTATTAATTCTCTCATCTTTTGCAGATGAAAATAAGTTTTCATTATTTTCAGCATCTGTTAATCCAGTTAGCATCACTCCTGCTTTTTGATAACGATGTCCTTTTCTAAAGATTACTTTTAAGACAGATAAAGCGTTTTTTACGATCTCTATACTATTGTTAGTTGCTATAGGAAAATCAACAGTTCTGGAGTTTGAATAAAAACCAAATTGTTTTTGAAAAGGACTGGTTCTAACAAATACCATAACTGCTTTTGCAACAAGGTTTTCAGATCTTATCTTTTCTGATGCATTTAAACAATAACTAGCAACAGCTTCTTCAAGTTCTTGGAATTTTTCTATTCTTTTTCCAAATGACCTTGATACTACACAGCTTTTTCTTTTTGATGAAGTTTTTTCTAAATCAATACAAGGCACACCTCTAAGTTCCATTGCTGTTCTTGAACTTAGAACATTTGAGGATTTTTTAATCCAGGTGTTTGATTTATTTTTTAATTGTTTAGCATTATAAATTCCATTTTTTTGATAAAACTTTGTCATCTGTCTTCCAACACCCCAAACATCGTTGATATCAATTTTTTCAAGAATAGGATCAAGGTTTTCTATTCCAATTAGACTTGTAACACCTGATTGTTTTTTCTTAGCTATATGATTTGCAACTTTGCTTAAAGTTTTAGTTTTAGCTATTCCTATACTTGTTGGAATACCAGTCCACTTTAAAACTGTTTCTCTAATTTCTCTTCCAACTTGCTCTACTTCATTGTCAGAAAAATTTGATAAATCCATAAATGCTTCATCAATTGAATAAACTTCAATATCAGAGTTAAATCTTTTTAAAGTTCTCATTACTCTTCTAGATAAATCTCCATACAAAGAATAATTTGATGAGAATACTTGTACATCATTTTTGATAATAATATCCTTTGCTTTAAAGTAGGGCTCACCCATTTTAATTCCCAAAGCTTTTGCTTCAGTAGATCTTGAAACTATACAGCCATCATTATTAGATAAAACTACAACAGGTTTTTTTCTTATTTTTGGATTAAATAATCTTTCGCAAGAGACATAGAAAGAATTACAGTCAACTAGTGCTAATTTTTTAGTGTACTGAATGTATGACATAGGTAACTACTCCCCAAATAAAAATATCTTGTTCTTCATTTATTAAAATTTGATCAGAAAATTCTTTAGAGCCCGATGTTAAAAATTGTTTATCTTTTTCCTTAACCAAAGTTTTAACAACGAGTTCATCGTGAACATTTGCTATGACAGTTGAAAAATTTTTTGGAGTTAAGCTTTTGTCTACAACTAATAAATCACCATCATTTATTCCAACATCTACCATTGATTTTCCTTGAACTCTTATGATGAAAGTTGCTGGAACATTTTTGATTAGATGTACGTTTAAATCTATATCTTCTTCTATGTAGTCAGTTGCAGGGGAAGGAAAACCAGCTCCTGCTTTGTGTAAATAATAAGGTATTGTTAGCTTCATAAGTGTTCTTGTTTTGTTCTTATTAGTACATGAGTTATACAATAGTGTCAATTAGGTTGTATTTTGAGTCTGTAAGTGAATCAAAAGTGAATCAAAACGTGAACATCCAAAACCATATTTTGTGCTATTGTGGATAACTTAAACCATTAGTAGTCTATGATCTAAATTTAATTATAAAAGGAGAAGGGTATGAGTTCAATTGAAGTTAAAAGTTTTGATAATCCAGATGAAAGCAATACCAGTTTCAACAATGCTAAAATGGATATCGTAAAAGTGGGAGATCAAAGAGTAATGAGATTAGTTTTGCAGCCAGGATGGAAATGGTCACAAGATATTAAACCAACTGTGGGCACTGATAGCTGTAAAGCAAAACATCTTGGTGTAATAGTTTCAGGAGCAGTTTGTGCCAAACATGATGATGGAACAGAATTAACATATAAAGCAGGCGATGCATATTCAATTGACCCAGGTCATGACGGCTGGGTAGTTGGTGATAAGCCAGCAGTTGTTTATGAGTTTCATGGAAAATGGGGAGAATAATTAATGCCGAAACTAACATGTCATTGTGGATGTGTAGAAGCAGAAATTAATGTTCCAATTAATGAATTACCAAAAATTGTAAGATGTAACTGCTCTATATGTAAAAGAAAAAATGCAACAATGGGAATGGTTAAAAATGAAGATTTTAAAGTTACTAAGGGAGAAGATAAATTAAAACTTTATCAGTACCATACAAAAGTTGCTAATCATTACTTTTGTATTGAATGTGGAATTTACACACATCATAACCCAAGAAGTGCACCCACCATGACCGGATTTAATTTAGGTTGTGTAGATGAAGTTAAAGTCGACGATTTAAAAGATGTTGTTTTCTTTGATGGTTTAAACCATCCACTTGACCAAAAATAAAATTAAATGATTTCAGTTGAGGATTGTTTAAATAAAGTAAAAAAAGATTGTTATAAGTTTATAAAAACACAAGAAACATCTTCAGATAAATTTAAAAATAAAGACAAGATGTTAAAAGATTATCTTGTCCCAATGAGTTTCTGGATTGCAAAAAAAACAAATTTTAAGAAACCTTATATTGTTGGTTTAACAGGAGGGCAGGGCACTGGAAAAACTACTATAAGCTCTATCTTAATGATAATTTTAAAAAAATACTTTAAGTTAAACGTTTTCAAAATATCAATTGATGATATTTACAAAACCAAGAAAGACAGAATAAAATTATCCAAGAAAATTCATCCATTGCTATTAACAAGAGGTGTACCCGGGACCCATGACATAAGTTATATGTCTAGGTTTATTAAAAAAGCAAACTCTAGAAAATTTAAATCAATTATATTACCCAAGTTCGACAAGGCAATTGATGACAGATTTACAAAAAAAAATTGGTACAAAGTAAATAGCAGACCAGATGTAATTATTTTTGAAGGTTGGTGTGTTGGAGCAAGACCTGAAAGCTTAAAAACATTAAAAAAAAGTGTAAATATGATGGAAAAAAATGATGATAATAAATTAATCTGGAGAAAACATGTTAATGACCAGCTAAAAAAAGGATACAAGAAACTTTATAGTAAGCTCGATTGTTTATTATTTTTAAGGGCAAAAAATTTTAGTTTATTACAAAAGTGGAGAGTTATTCAGGAAAAAAAACTTAAATTAAAAAATAAGAATAAAAAAACAAAACAAAAAATTATGACAAAAAAGGAAGTTTTAAAATTTATGCAAACTTACCAGAGAATTACGCAGAATATGTTTAAATATGCGCCAAAATACGCATCTATAATTATTAAATTAAATTCTAATCATCAAATTAATTCTGTAAAGTACAACTAATGAAAAAAATATTAATAATAATTTTTAGTTTTTTTTGCTTAACAGCTCAATCGCTTGCTGTCACATTATATGAAGCATTAAATGAAACTTACAATAACAATAAACAATTAAATGCTGAGAGAGAAAATATAAAAGCCTCAGAAGAAGATCTGAATATTTCAAAAGCCGATTATATGCCTTCCTTGAGTTTAAGTGGGTCAAAGAGCCTTGAGGAAACAAATAAACTGACAAATCAGAGTGGTGGTGATGC
Organism: uncultured Pelagibacteraceae bacterium; assembly: GCA_902594705.1. GTDB lineage: Bacteria > Pseudomonadota > Alphaproteobacteria > Pelagibacterales > Pelagibacteraceae > Pelagibacter. Next base: position 39,763 of record CACJNI010000001.1, on the reverse strand, counting down.
AACTATTAGTGATTCGGATCCATTCACAACATCCATAAAATTAGAGCAAACCTTATTGGATTTTGGAAGAGACCTTAATTATGAAAAAAATTTAATAGGTTTAGAACTTTCAAAAGCAAGATTATTTAAAAAAGAACAAGATGTTCTTTACAGTGCCATAGAAGCCTTTACATCTGTAATTTTATCGAGAGAAAAAGTTGCGATTAATAGACAAAATTTAAACTTACTTATTAAACAACTTGAAAATGATAAAGTTAGATTAGATAGAGGACAAATAAAAACTGCAGATTTATCACAAACTGAATCTTCTCTTGCTGGAGCAAGTGCCCAACTAACTCAGGCAAGAAGTGAATTAATGATTAACAAATTAAATTACGAAAATATTATTGGAAAACTCTTAAATACAAATGAATTAAAAAAGACAAACAGAGCAATTGTAGGAGTTCCAAGTGAACTTAGTACAGCAATCAATTTAGCAAGAGAGAACAACCCAGATATAATGATCGCTAAAATAGAATTAAATCAGTCTGAAATGGATATTGCAATTGCTGAAAGTGACTTAAAACCTAGTGCATCTTTATCTTTAGAAAGATCATATGCTGAGGATTTTAGTTCAACTTATGACCAAAGAGAAAAGGATACACTTAAAGCAACAATTAGCTGGCCATTTTATTCAGGTGGAAGTAAACGTGCAAAAATAAACAAGAATACAAATCTTAAAACTAGAAAAATTTTGTTATTTGAGGATGCTGTAAAAACTACTGAAAAGAATGTTGGAAGTGCTTGGTCAAATCTTGAAGCATCTAAAAGTTTTTTAAATTCGGTAAGATCTCAAGTTAGAGCAGCAAAAATTGCTAACGAAGGAATAGCTGCAGAGTATGAAAGAGGTTCAAGAACAACGCTAGATGTTATTCAATCAAACTCTTTGTTATTGGCTGCAAAAATTTCTCTGGCAGAATCTGAGAGAAATAATCTTATCGCCCAATATAATGTTCTAAAAGCTATTGGTTTATTGAATAGTGAATACCTAAAACTTAAGTAATTTAACGATTTTAAGCTATTTTGAGAAATATATTGCCAATGAGAACAAAATGTGTACATTTAAGTCCATGATTCGAGTGTTAAAAAAAGCAAAAAAAGAGGCAAAAAATGACTAAAAATAACCTAAAAGTGGTGAAAACCGCAAAAGATAAAGAATTGGAAAACAAAGAGAAAAATAAAGCATTAGACGCAGCAATCAGCCAAATTACAGATAGCTTCGGAAAAGGTTCAGTAATGAAGCTTGGTGAACAAAAAGCTATGGATGTTGAGTCTATCTCAACTGGATCTTTAAGCTTAGATCTTGCTTTAGGAATTGGTGGATTACCAAAAGGAAGAATTATTGAAATTTACGGACCAGAGTCTTCAGGAAAAACTACTTTAGCATTACAAGTAGTTGCAGAAGCACAGAAGGCAGGTGGAATTTGTGGTTTTGTTGATGCAGAACATGCTTTAGACCCAGTGTATGCAAAGAAATTAGGTGTAAATACTGAAGAGTTACTAATTTCTCAACCAGACACAGGTGAACAAGCTTTAGAAATTACTGATACATTAATTAAATCTGGCTCAATGTCAGTTCTTGTTGTGGACTCTGTAGCTGCATTAACGCCAAGAGCTGAAATTGAAGGCGATATGGGTGATACTCATGTTGGTTTGCAAGCTAGATTGATGTCTCAAGCATTGAGGAAATTAACAGGCTCAATTTCACGAACTAATACAATGGTTATTTTCATTAACCAAATTAGAATGAAAATTGGTGTTATGTTTGGAAGCCCAGAAACAACATCAGGCGGAAATTCTTTAAAATTCTACTCATCAGTTAGAATGGACATTAGAAGAATTGGAGCAATCAAAGATAAAGATAATATCGTTGGTAACACAACAAGAGTTAAAGTTGTGAAAAATAAAGTTGCTCCACCATTTAAAGTTGTTGAGTTTGACTTAATGTATGGAAAAGGAATTAGTAAAGTAGGGGAACTAATAGACCTAGGTGCCAAAGCAGATATCGTTGAGAAATCTGGAGCTTGGTACGCTTATAAAGGTGAAAAAATTGGTCAAGGTAGAGAAAATGCGAAACTTTACCTTGAACAAAATCCTAAAGCCGCCGCTGAAATTGAAATGGCAATCAGAGAAAAGGCTGGTGTGATCTCAAAGAAAATTGAGGGAAATCCATTAAGCGAGGAAAAAGTAGAGGCTCAAAAAAAAGAAGAAGAAATTCCTACTAAAAAAAATTAGCAGATAACTTTTAGTTATTAAAAAGGCGCTCGAAAGGGCGCCTTTTTTCCCTTCAGAGGTGTAGACATCAATAGAAAAAGCTGTATTTTAACAAAATATGGCAAAAACATTAAACGAGATCAGATCAACTTTTTTAGATTATTTTGAAAAAAATGATCACAAGATAGTTGAGTCTAGCAATTTGGTTCCAAATAATGATCCAACATTAATGTTTGCAAATTCAGGAATGGTCCAGTTTAAAAATGTTTTTACTGGATTAGAAAAAAGGGATTACCAAAGAGCTACTACCTCTCAAAAATGTGTAAGAGCAGGAGGTAAACACAACGATCTAGAAAATGTTGGTTACACTCCAAGACATCACACGTTTTTTGAAATGCTAGGAAATTTCTCTTTTGGAGATTATTTCAAGGAAAGGGGAATTGAACTTGCTTGGAATTTAATTACTAAAGATTTTGGATTAAATAAAGATAGATTATATGTAACAGTATTTCATGAAGACGATGAAGCCTTCAATTTTTGGAAGAAAATAGCGGGTTTTAGCGACGATAGAATTATTAGGATAGCAACTTATGATAATTTTTGGTCAATGGGCGAAACGGGCCCTTGTGGACCTTGTTCAGAGATTTTTTATGATCATGGAGATCATTTAAAAGGTGGTTTACCTGGAACCAAAGATGAGGATGGCGATAGATATATTGAGATATGGAATTTAGTCTTCATGCAATTTGAGCAAGTTTCAAAAGATAAAAGAATTAATCTTCCAAAACCTTCTGTAGATACTGGAATGGGTTTAGAAAGAATTGCAGCATTACTTCAGGGCACACATGATAATTACGAAACAGATCATTTTAAAAAATTAATTAGCTCGATTTCTGAATTTACAAAAGTAAAACAAGATGAAAATATTTTATCAAGTTTTAGAGTAATTGCAGATCACTTAAGAGCTAGCTCATTTCTTCTTGCAGAAGGAGTATTACCTTCAAATGAAGGCAGAGGTTATGTTCTTAGAAGAATAATGAGAAGAGGAATGAGACATTCTCATTTGCTAGGTTCTAAAGAACCAGTCTTTAATAAAATCTTTGATACATTGAAAGACGAAATGAAAGGAAATTATCCTGAATTAGAAAGATCAGAGACTTTGATCAAAGAAACATTAAAAATGGAAGAAGAAAAATTTTTAGTATTACTTGATAGAGGAATTAAAATTTTGAATGATGAAATTTCGAAAATAAAAAAAGTTTTACCAGGTGAAGTAGCGTTTAAATTATATGATACTTATGGTTTCCCGTTAGACTTAACAGAAGATATTTTAAAAAATAAATCTTTGACCGTTGATCAAAATAAATTTGATGAATTAATGAAAAAGAGCAAAGAGCTTGCGAAACAAAACTGGAAAGGTTCCGGAGACGCCTCTGAAGAAGAAATCTGGTTTGGTATAAAAGATAAAATAGGACCTACAGAGTTTCTTGGTTATGAGTTTAACCAATCAGAAGGAGTGGTGTTATCATTAATTAAAAATAACAAAGAAGCACAAAATATTTCAAATGGTGAGGAAGGGATAATTATTACTAATCAAACCCCTTTTTATGGAGAGTCTGGTGGACAAGTTGGAGATCAAGGAACAATAGTATCTGGTAATTCAGTCTTTGAGGTAACAGATACTCAAAAAAAACTTGGAGATCTGTTTATACATCATGGAATTCTAAAATCTGGTGAGATTAAGATTAAAGACGTTGTAGAAATGAAAATAGATATTGAAAGACGTAACAATCTTAAGGCGTATCATTCTGCAACTCATTTATTACATGAGTCTTTGAGAAGAACATTGGGAAAACACGTTATGCAAAAAGGATCTTTAGTTGCGCCTGATAGACTAAGATTTGATTTTAGTCATATGAAACCAATTACAGAGGACGAATTAACAATTATCGATAAATTAGTTAATGAATACGTACAAAACAAAACTGATGTAACTACAAGAATTATGACACCAAAAGCTGCCATTGAAAAAGGTGCTTTAGCTTTTTTTGGTGAAAAATATGGGGAAGAAGTGAGAGTAGTTTCTATGGGAGCAGAGAATAACTCATATTTTTCAACAGAATTATGTGGTGGAACTCATGTAAAAAATACTGGAGATATTGGAAAATTTAAAACTGTTAGCCAATCCTCAATAGCTGCCGGAGTTAGAAGGGTTGAAGCTTTAAGGGACAAACAACTCGAAATATATTTAAAAAATAAGGAAAAAATGTCAAACCTTTCTGCACAAAAGGATGAAGATAGTATTAAAGAGGTGTCTGCTCAAATTATTAAATTAGGTGGAAAACCAAATCTAGAAAATAAAGATACTAAAGGATTAATTAAAGATCTTAATAAACAACTAGAACAGTTAAATGTTCAATCAGTTTTAGGTGATAAAGCAAAAAATATAATTAAAGATGAAAGTATTAATGGTACAAAAATTAGATTGCAAAAAGTTCAAGATTTATCACCAAAAGACTTAAGAAAACTTGTTGATGCAGGTAAAAAAGAATTAGGTGAGGGAATAGTAGTAGTATTTGCAGATAAGGATGAGAAAGTTGGTCTTGCTGTAGGTGTAACAGAAAATTTAACAAATAAATACGATGCAGTTAAATTTGCAAAACTAGGATCTGAAATTATTGGCGGAAAGGGCGGTGGAGGTCGTAAAGACTTTGCACAGGCTGGAGGCCAAGACTCTAATAAAATCGATGAAGCTTTAGAAAAACTAAAATCGTTAATTTAATTTTTGTTTTAAACTTCCATCAATTACATCTAAAAACTGGTTAGTTGTTAAATATTTTGTAGAAGGACCAATAAGTATTGCCAAATCTTTGGTCATTGAGCCTGCTTCAACTGACTCAACACATACTTGTTCAAGTATTTTAGCAAATTTAATTAATTCATCATTATTATCTAATTTTCCTCTGTGCGCCAAACCTCTTGTCCAAGCAAATATAGATGCAATTGGATTGGTTGATGTTTCTTTACCTTGCTGATGCATTCTAAAATGTCGAGTTACAGTTCCGTGAGCCGCTTCTGCTTCCATTGTTCTGCCATCAGGTGCTAATAAAACACTTGTCATTAAACCTAAAGAACCATAACCTTGAGCAACTGTATCTGACTGAACATCACCATCGTAGTTTTTACAAGCCCATATATATTTACCGTGCCACTTCATAGCACAAGCAACCATATCATCGATTAACCTATGTTCATAAGTTATGTTATTTTTTTCAAATTCTGATTTAAAATCTTTTTCAAAAACATTTTGAAATATATCTTTAAATCTACCGTCATATTTTTTTAGTATGGTATTCTTAGTTGATAAATATACAGGCCATTTTTTAATTAGACCGTAATTGAAACATGACCTTGCAAAGTCCTCAATTGATTTATCTAAATTATACATTGAAAGAGCAATACCAGGTCCTGGGAAATCAAATACTTCATATTTTTTTTCATCACTTCCATCTTCCGATGTCCACTTAACTTCTAATTTACCTTTTCCTGGAACTAAAAAATCTGTTGCTCTGTATTGATCACCAAAAGCATGCCTTCCAATAATTAATGGATCTGTCCAAGATGGGACAAGTTTAGGAATATTTTTACAAATTATTGGCTCTCTAAATACAGTTCCTCCAATAATATTTCTTATTGTTCCATTTGGTGATCTCCACATTTTCTTTAATTTAAATTCTTCAACTCTCGCCTCGTCAGGAGTAATAGTTGCGCATTTGATACCTACTCCATTTTTTTTAATTGCATTAGCACAGTCGATTGTGATTTTGTCATCTGTATCATCCCTGCTTTTCATTCCTAGATCGTAATACTCGATGCCTAAATCTAAATAAGGTAGAATTAATTTGTTTTTGATGAATTCCCAAATTACTCTTGTCATTTCATCGCCGTCTAGCTCGACAATGGGATTTTTTACCTTAATTTTGCTCATTTTTTGATGTATCTTAATAATTGAATTTATACTTTTTATATACATATTAATCCAGAATTATCAATTGAACGATTATGATAGACAAAATTTTTCCAAAGATTCATAACGAAGGCTATAAATTTATAGTAATTTTCGTATTAGCAACGATCATTCTATATTTCATTCATGGTTTTTTAGGTTTCATAGGTTTGGTCTTAAGTATTTGGTGTTATTATTTTTTTAGAGATCCAGAGAGAATTCCAATAAATGACGAGAACTATTTAACAAGTCCTGCTGACGGATTGGTTTTACAAGTTTTAGATACAAACGGACCAAAAGAATTGGGACTTGAAAATAAAAAATTTAAGAAAGTAAGTATATTTATGAATGTATTTGACTGTCATGTTAATAGATCTCCATGTTCAGGAAAAATTGAAGAAATTTTATACAAACCTGGAAAATTCATTAATGCATCTCTTGATAAAGCTAGCGAAGATAATGAAAGAAATTATTACAAAATTAAAAATTCCCATGGAGAAGACATTATCGTAGTTCAAATTGCAGGACTAGTTGCACGTAGAATAGTAACAGATACTTCAGTTGAAGAAAATGTTGATCAAGGATCTAGAATAGGAATGATTAGATTTGGAAGTAGAGCAGATTTATATTTTGAAAACTATGAACCATTAGTAAAAATTAATCAAAGAGCAGTTGCTGGAGAAACATTGATAGCCAAAAGATAAATGGAAAATCCAAAAAAAAATATAAGATTAGTATCAAATAAAAATTCAAGAGTTATTTTGCCAAATATAATGACATTGGTTGGTGTGTGTATTGGCTTAACTTCAATTAAATTTGCATTTGATGGAAGATTTGAATTATCAGTTATTGCAGTTTTAATTGCTGCAATCATTGATGGTTTAGACGGAAGAATTGCAAGATTAATTAAAGCCACATCAAAAGTTGGAAAAGAATTAGATTCATTAACGGATGTAATTAGTTTTGGAGTTGCGCCAGCATTCATAATGTATTTCTGGGCGCTAGATAATATCGGCAGATTTGGTTGGTTAATATCTTTAATATATGTGGTTTGTGTTGCTTTGAGACTTGCAAGATTTAATGTTTCAACAGGAGGTGAACCTTCATGGAGAGATAATTTTTTTGAAGGTATTCCATCACCAGCAGGTGGAGTATTGGTATTAATGCCATTAATTTATAGTTTTAGTGAGGTTCAGTTTATAACTATCAATAAAAATATAATTGTTCCATCTTTATTCATTATTGTTTCTGTACTTTTAATAAGTAAAATTCCTACATATTCTTTAAAAAGAATTGTTGTTCCAAGAAGTACTTCAATATTTCTTTTATTTGGAATAATTTTATATTTTGGTTTGTTGCTAATATATACCTTTAATACAATTATAATTTCAGGAATTATTTATTTATTAATGATTCCAGCAAGTTCAATTCATTACTTATTTTTAAAAAAACAAAATAAAGAAAAAGATGATGGCGTTGATCATCACGAAGATATTTTGTAATGAAAGAGAATGTAATTATTTCTCTAGCAGATTCTAATTACTTTGAATTGCTAAATGAATTAATAGACTCTATTAAACAATTCAATCACAGTGAAAAGGTTGCTATTTGTATACTTGATGCGGGTTTAACAGAGAAGCAAACCGCTCTTCTAAAAAATAAAGTAGACGAGATCAAAAAAGCTGAATGGGATATTGAGGTTCCACAATCTAAAGTTAAAGGTAAAGAATGGCTAAAAAGTCAGGTATCAAGAGCGTTTCTTCCAAAATATTTTCCAAACTATAAAAAATACCTGTGGATCGATTGTGATGCCTGGGTTCAAGATTGGAGTTCAATAGACTTATATTTTAAAGCTTGTGATAATGGTAAACTTGGCATTACCCAGACAATGACACCTGGATATAGAATATTAAGTAACGTTAATTGGTTGTATGGAAAATTAGCAATTATAAAATCTCAAAATTTTAAACATGCTATTAAGTCTAAAATTGATATTAATAAAGCAAGAAAGTTAGCATTTGCTCCACATATTAATATTGGTGTTTTCTCATTAGAAAAAGACTCTAGCTGTTGGAATGTTTGGCAAAAAAATTTAAAAACCACTCTTAGTCATGGCCAAATATTTGGTTCGGAGCAACTAGCAATAAATATATGCGTATATATTGATAATGTAGATGTTGAATTTCTTCCTCATAATTGTAACTGGTTGGCCAGCAACTTACTTCCAAAGTTTGATGAAAAGAATAAAATTTTCGTGGAACCTTTTTTACCAAATCATAAAATTGGAATTATACATTTGGCTAGTGGTATTAAAGTAAATGATAAAGATATGAGAAACGAGAAAAATCTAGAGATAGAATTAAATACTTTGGATAATAATAAAATCTCAAAATCTTTAAGGTTCAAAACTAATTGAAAAAAAATAAAATCTCAAAAAATTGGATTAATAAGCAGAGAAGAGATATTTATGTTAGACAATCAAAAGTTGAAGGATATAGATCAAGAGCTGTTTATAAATTAAAAGAAATTAACGAAAAATTTAAATTTTTAAAAAATAATATATCAGTGATAGATCTTGGAGCTGCTCCTGGAAGCTGGTCTCAATATATATCAAGTAATTTAAAATGTAATAAGCATTTAGCAATAGATTTAAAAGAAATAGATGAAATAAAGAACGTAAAAATTATAAAAGGAGATTTTACAGATATAGAACAACAAAATAAAATTAGTAATTATTTTGGAGGAAGAATTGACCTGATTATTTCAGATATGGCAGTCAATACTACAGGAAATAAAAATCTAGACTCTATGGTAACTGGAGAATTAGTTTTAGAAGCTTTGGATTTTGCTACCAAAGTGATGAAGCCAAATGGCTATTTTGTCTCAAAATTATTTATGGGAACTTCATTTAATGAGATAATTGCATTTTCAAAAAAAAATTTTGTAAAATTTAATGTCTATAAGCCTCCAGCAAGTAGAAAAGACTCTAAAGAAAGTTTCTTAATCTGCAAAAATTTAAGATAGATACTTTCATTTTTTTAAGAATCGTTTATATAAGGACATGGATCCTATCAAAGAAGCGCTCACTTTCGATGATGTAACTTTAGCACCAAATTATTCTGAAATTTTACCTTCAGAAGTAAAGACAGAAGTTAAATTATCAAAACACTTAAATATTTCTATACCCCTTCTAACTTCAGCAATGGATACTGTAACAGAGTCTAACATGGCTATTTCAATCGGTAAAAAGGGTGGAATAGGTGTTATACATAGAAATTTATCAATAAATGATCAGATAAAAGAAATAAGAAAAGTAAAAGCAAAAAAAATGTTAGTTGGTGCAGCTGTTGGTGCAAGTTTAAACGAACACATAAGAGCTCAAAAGATTTTAAAAGAAAATATCGATTTAATTGTTGTTGATACAGCTCATGGCCACACAAAAAAAGTAGCTGAAATAATAAAAAAAATTAAAAAAATTAAACCAACTAAAACAGCTTTATGTGCAGGTAATATTGCTACAGCAGAAGCAGCTAAATTTCTGATTAAGCAAGGAGTAGATATTATAAAAGTTGGAATTGGACCAGGATCTATATGCACTACAAGATTAGTTGCGGGGATAGGAGTTCCACAGTTAAGTGCAATTTTAGATGTAAAAAAAGGTATGGGCAAAAGTAAAACAACATTAATAGCTGATGGAGGTATCAAATTTTCTGGGGATATTGCAAAAGCACTTGCAGCAGGAGCAGATGCGGTAATGATTGGATCGTTATTTGCAGGAACAGATCAGGCTCCAGGAAGAATTATTAAAAGAGGTGGTAAATTATTTAAAAGTTTTAGAGGCATGGGATCTATTGGAGCAATGAATAAAGGATCAGCAGATAGATATTTTCAATCAAAACAAAAAGATACTTCAAAATATGTAGCAGAAGGTGTTGAAGGTTTTGTTAAATACAAAGGCACAGTTGAAAAAATAATCTACCAACTAGTAGGGGGTTTAAAATCATCAATGGGATACTTAGGCGCAAAAAGAATTAAAGATCTCAGAAAAAAACCAAAATTTGTCAAAATTACTAAAGCAGGTTTTTATGAAAGTATGGTACATAACATAGACGAAATAAAAAGATGATAAAAAAAATTACCTTAGCAATAATTTTACTTTTTACTTTAGTTTTTAATGTTAACGCGGAAAAAGTTAATTTTTTTGATGAAGCAAAAAGTCTTTATGAAAATGAAAAATATGAAGATTCAAAATTTTTATTTCAAAGAAATATTGTATACAATCCCAAAGACTCAAAGTCATATCTATATTTAGCAAAAATATTTAAAAATGAAGAAAACAAAACAGAACTGGAAAAAAATATAAATACAGTTTTACTACTCGAGCCAAACAACGAAGAGGCAATGTATCTATTAATAGATATTGAGTTAGAAAGATCTAATTTTTCTAAAGTAGAGGAACTTAGAGAAGATTTTAAGAAAATATGCTCGAACCTTTGTGATAAAATCGCATCTATAAACAAACGCCTAAAAGAGTTTGAAAAAAAAGATGCGTCTTGAAAATAATCTAGATAAAATTTTAATAATCGATTTTGGGTCTCAGTTTACACAATTAATTGCAAGAAAAGTAAGAGAATTAAATGTTTTTTGTGAAATTATAAGTCACAACAAACTTAAAAACTACAAAAATGAAAAAAATGTGAAAGGCATCATTTTATCGGGTGGTCCCTTAAATGTTTATCAAAATAAAAAAGTTAAATTCAATAAAAGTATATTAAGTTTAAATATTCCAATTTTAGGTATTTGTTTTGGCCACCAGATAATCTCTAAAGAATTAGGAGGTAAAGTAAAACGAGCAAAATCAAGAGAATTCGGGTTAGCAAAAGTTACAAAATTAAAAAAAAGCGCTTTAACCGAAAATTTCTTTTCAAAAAAATCTACTAATGTATGGATGAGTCATGGAGATGAGGTAATTAAATTACCTAAAGGTTTTAAAGTTATAGCAAAAACCTCAAATTCGAAATTATGCATGATAGAAAATTTAAAAAAAAAAATATATGGCATACAGTTTCATCCAGAAGTATCCCATACAGTTAAAGGCAAAGTAATATTAAAAAACTTTGTAATTAAAATTTGTAAAATTAAAAAAAATTGGACATCAAAAAATCAAAAATCCAAACTTATGCAGCAAATTAAAGAACAAGTCGGAAATTCTAAAGTAATTTGTGCATTATCTGGTGGAGTAGATAGTAGTGTAGTAGCAAAATTAATTAGTAATGCGATTGGTAAAAACTTAACTTGTATATTCGTCAATACTGGTCTGCTCAGAAAAAATGAGGAAAAACAAGTAGTGAATACTTTTAAAAAAAAATTTAAATTGAATTTAATTTATGTAAATGCTGAACAATTATTCATTAGCAAATTAAAAAATGTAACGGATCCAGAAAAAAAAAGAAAAATTATTGGAAATTTATTTATCAAACTTTTTGAAAAATACGCAAAAAAAATAAAAAATGTAAAATTTTTAGCTCAAGGAACTCTATACCCTGATCTAATTGAAAGTAAGTCTGTTACAGGAAGTCAAACTTCAAAAATTAAGTCTCATCATAATGTTGGTGGTCTGCCAAAAAGAATGAAATTAAAATTAGTTGAACCACTGAAGTATTTGTTTAAAGACGAAGTTAGAATGTTAGGTTTAGAATTAAATTTAAGTAAAGAAATTATTTCTAGACATCCTTTTCCTGGTCCAGGTTTAGCCATTAGAATGCCAGGTATAATTACTAAAGAAAAAATAAAAATTTTAAAAGAAGCGGATAATTATTTTGTAAATGCATTAAGAGAACACAATCTATATCATAAGATATGGCAGGCTTATGCCGCATTACTACCTGTTAAAACAGTTGGTGTAATGGGAGACAATAGAACCTATGAATATTTATGCTTGCTAAGAGCAATCACATCTGAAGATGGAATGACAGCAGATTATTTTCAATTTAATAAATCATTTATGCAAATGGTATCAAATAAAATAGTTAACAACATTAGAGGTATAAATAGAGTTGTCTACGATGTAACCTCTAAACCACCAAGTACTATTGAACTAGAATAAAAATAAATTATAATTTTACTATGAAATATTTACACACAATGATCAGAATTTCTAATATAGAGGAGTCTTTAAAATTTTTTTGTGATGGACTGGGTTTAAAAGAGACAAAAAGAATGGAAAATGAAAAAGGTAGATATACATTAATTTTTTTAGCTGCACCAAACGACAATGATGCAGAAATTGAACTTACTTATAATTGGGACGGAGATAACTTAGGAGAGGGATCTAGAAATTTTGGTCACTTAGCTTATAGAGTTAAAAATATATACGAAGTATGCCAAAGATTAATGGATATGGGTTATACAATTAATAGACCACCTAGAGATGGTCATATGGCATTTGTGAAATCACCAGATAAAATATCAATAGAAATACTTCAGGAAGGCAATCTTCCCCCTAAAGAGCCTTGGTCATCGATGGAAAATACTGGAACTTGGTAATATTAGAAATACTTTATATATTTCTCATTAATATTTAAAATTTCTAAATCGACTAGTCCACCTATTACTAATTGAATAGCAACCAATAGTATAAAACCTAGACCTATATAAGCTATCCATAAATGTTTTTGTATATAATTTGCTAAATAAGTAGCTAAAGCTCCAGTAAGAACTACTGATAATACTAAACCAAAAATCATAAAACCAAAATTGCCTTTGGCTGCGCCCACAACTCCAATAACGTTATCAAAACTAATTGTAATATCTGCAAATAAAACCTTGTAAATACTTTTGATAAATGAAGGCTCCATAGATTTCTTTTTAGGAGACTTTATTTTTTGAATTTCAAATAAATCTTTTCTTAAGTCGTTAACAATCCAAATTAAAAGTAACCCTCCAAGAATTTTAATGAAGTAAAATTTAAATAAATATGTTGCAAATATTGCAAATATAACTTTGAAAACTAACGCTCCAACTACTCCCCAAAATATTATTTTTTTTCTATTTTTTGGGACAAAATTGGCTGCAATCAATCCTATTATAATTGCATTATCTGCCGCAAGAATAATATCTATAAATATAATTTGCAGTAAAATGAGTGATTGTTCGATCAAGATGTTAATATAATAGTAATTATTTATTATTTTTCAATAAAACATCAAAAATTTTTATTGATTTAAGTTTTAATACATAAAAAGATATGTTTTTTAGAAATATGGAGGATTTATGAAACTTTTCAAAATTTTGCTCTCTGTTTTATTTTCTGTTATTTTATCTGCTAATGCTTTTGCCGCAGAAAAATGGGATATGGCACTAGCATATGGTGCAAGCAACTTCCATTCTGCTAATGCAGCTGAATTTGCTAAAAATGTTTCAGAAAAAAGTGGGGGGAAATTAACAATAGTAACACACCCAGGTGGATCTCTATTTAAAGGTGGAGAGATATTTAGAGCTGTTAGGACTGGACAAGCTCAAATTGGTGAGAGATTTATGTCGGCTCTAGGTAAAGAGGATCCGTTATTAGAGATTGATTCACAACCATTTCTTGCTACATCTTATGATGATGCTATGAAACTGTATCAAGCATCTAAGCCTGCAATAATTAAAGGTCTAGATCAAAAAGGTCTTGTATTTTTGTACGCTGTACCATGGCCTGCGCAAGGTCTTTATAGTAAAAAGGAAATTAATAGTGTTGCTGATTTAAAAGGTTTAAAATTTAGAGCATATAATTCTGCAACTATTAGAATGGCCGAGTTGACAGGTATGGCTCCTACAAAAATTGAAGCAGCTGAAATAAGCCAAGCATTCTCAACTGGTGCGGTTGAAAGTATGATTACTTCACCAACTACTGGTAAGAACAGTAAAATTTGGGAAAATGGAGTAAAGTATTTTTATGATATTGCAGCTTGGTTTCCAAAAAATATGATTGTAGCTCACAGAGGTTCTTGGAATAAATTAGATAAAGCTACACAAAAAATGATTATGGAAGAGGCAGCAGTTGCTGAGAAAAAAGGTTGGGCACTTTCAAAAAAAGGAAATGTTGCTGATAAAAAAGCTTTAGCTGATGCTGGAATGAAAGTAGGCAAAGTAAATGCAGCCCTTGAAAGTCATTTCAAAAAAGTTGGTGCTACAATGGCAGAAGAATGGAAGAAAAAAGCTGGCGATAGAGGTGCTAGTGTTCTTGCTGCTTATAATTAAATCATTATAATTAAAAAGGCCGTATTAAACGGCCTTTTTATATGTTCAATAAAGTCAATAAATTTTTAAATAATCTTTATAGTTACTCAGGCTATATCGCTGCATTCTTTCTTATTTTGGTTGCAGTTTTTATTTTAATTGGAATTTCATCTAGAATATTTGGTTTTTATATAAGAGGCCTAGCTGAATATTCTGGATATTGTATGGCTGCCTCATCTTTTTTTGCTTTATCTTATACTTTTGTAGAAGGTGGTCACATTAGAATTACTTTATTTTTAGAAAAAGCTACTGGGATTAAAAAGAGATTTTTGGAATTATGGAGTTTGATAGTTGCAACTATATTTTCTGGTTATCTAGCATTCTATTTTTTGAAAATGCTAAAAATATCTTATGAATTTCAAGAGAGAAGTGAAGGAGCTGATGAAATTTTAATTTGGATACCGCAAACTAGTGTTGCTTTAGGATCACTAATATTTTTCATATGTGTATCTCATCAATTAGTTTTGAAAATACAAACAAAAAAAAATGACTGAAATTTTACTTACTATATTTTTCATAAGTGTTCTCTTGATATTTTTAGGCTCAGGAATTTGGGTTGCTATAAGCATGGTTGGTGTTTCATCTATAGGAATGATGCTGTTCACCACAAGGCCAGTTGGTGATGCGATGGCAACAACAATTTGGGGAGCCTCATCTTCATGGACTTTAACTGCACTCCCTTTATTTGTTTGGATGGGTGAAATTTTATTTCGGACGAAGTTATCTGAAAATTTATTTGAAGGATTATCCCCATGGATGCAGAAACTACCCGGTGGCTTAGTACATGTTAATGTAGTTGGATGTGCTTTATTTGCAGCTATTTCTGGATCTTCTGCAGCAACTGTAGCCACAGTCGGAAAAATGTCTATTCCAGAATTAAGAAAAAGAAAATATCCAGAAAGCATTCTACTTGGAAGTTTAGCTGGTTCTGGAACGCTGGGTCTTTTAATTCCACCTTCAATTATTTTAATTATTTATGGCGTGACTGTCCAAGAGTCGATAGCAAAACTATTTATCGCAGGAATTTTACCAGGAATAATGATTGCGTTAATCTTTATGACATATGTAATGATTTGGTCGTCAATAAACAAAAAATCCATGCCTACTTTTAAACAAGACTTCACACTTATGGAAAAGGTAAGGAAATCAGGAAAACTAATACCTGTAATATTATTAATAGTTTCAGTTATTGGCTCAATTTATACTGGTATAGCAACTGCAACTGAAGCAGCTTCTTTGGGTGTAGTAGGTGCATTAATTTTATCATATTTTCAAAAGAGTTTGTCTTTAAAAACATTTAAAGAGTCACTCTTGGGTGCTACTAAAACTTCTTGTATGATAGCTTTTATATTAGCAGGAGCCACTTTTTTATCTTTGGCAATGGGATTTACGGGATTGCCAAGAAATCTTGCTCTATGGATTGAAGGAATGGAACTTTCTCCATATGTTTTAATTTTTGTTTTAATGATTTTTTATATAATTCTTGGAATGTTTCTTGATGGTATCTCTGCTGTAGTTTTAACAATGGCTATAATTGAACCAATGATTAGACAAGCAGGTTTTGATATGATTTGGTTTGGTGTTTTTCTAGTTATTGTCGTCGAAATGGCTCAGATCACGCCGCCGGTTGGTTTTAATCTTTTTGTTCTTCAGGGTATGGCTAATAAAGATATGGGTTATATAGCAAGAAGCGCGTTTCCACTCTTCTTGCTAATGATTTTTGCTGTTATTTTGGTTGTGATATTTCCAGAAATTGCTCTTTGGATGCCTGAACAAATGATAAAAAATATAAACTAGTATTTTGATTTTTTAGATCCGTCTATAACACCCTTTAGCTGATTGTATTCCTCACAATTACATCCCTCTAGAACACTCAATCTTTCTTTTGCTAAATTCATCCTATTTGTTGCAACATATAATTCACCAAGATATTCGTTAATTCCTATGTGATTTGGCTCAATAGCTAAACCTTGAAGATAATATTTCTCACCATTTTCAAAATCACCAGTTTTTCTAGTTGCAAATCCAAGATAATTTAATGTATCTGCTTTATTTGGCTTCATCTTATTTGACTTTACTAAAAATTTAATTGCTCTTTCGTATCTTTTGATTGCTTTCTCTGTTTTACCTTTTTTTTCTAATTTTTTTGCATCTTTAATCAATTTCACTGCCTTATCATAATGGCTTTCTTTTGATCCAGAATCACTACTAGATCCAGCAGCAAAAGATGTTCCTGCTAAAAAAATTAAAAAGAACATTGAAAAAAATATTTTCTTTATCATTATTTAAATTTCCTTAAGTTAGTTAGTGTTTTTAGTTCTAACCCATTATCTATTAAATTATTTTTTATAGATAAAGCAGTTGCTAGAGAACTAGAATTATCTCCATGTATGCACACAGAGTCTATTTCACAAGGTATTTGCTTTCCGCTGTGACAATTAATGGCTTGGTTCTGAACCATGCTTAAAACGTGACTTTTTGCTTTATCTGGATCTGTAATAAGTGCATGAGGTTCTTTTCTAGATACTAAGTTTCCATTATCTTCATAATTTCTGTCTGCAAAAATCTCACATGCTATCCTCATATCAAATTTCTTTGCTGCTTCTTCCATCTTTGAACCTGTAGGCACTAAATAAATTAAATCTTTATTAAAATTGCAGATTGATTTTGCAATGATTGTTGCAAGCTCAATATCTTCGCAAGCCATATTATTTAATGCACCATGTGGTTTAATATGTGTAACGATCTCACCATGTTTTTCAGCTATATTTTGTAAAATTTCATACTGATCAATTAATAATTTATTTATTTCATCTGACGATAAATTTAGTCTTTTACGTCCAAAGTTTTCTGGATCATTAAATGATGGATGCGCACCTATGCTAACACCGTTTTTCTTACAAATTTTTACAACTTGGTTCATGCTATCTTCATCACCAGCATGATAACCACAAGCAACATTAGCTGAATTGACAATTTCTAGTAATTTTGGATCATTTTCGTCTGAATGATGCTTTGATTTTTCACCTAAATCACAATTGATATTAATTTCCATACTAATAAATCATAAGTATAACATGGTATGATAAAAAATATATTAAATCTTGGTGACGCAGCTTTGTATTGTGACTTTGGAAGTGATGTAAATCAAGAAATTAATTCAAATGTTATCAAATATTTTTATCATATAAAAAAATTAAATTTAAAAGGTATTACAAACTTAACTCCATCTTATAATAAATTAATAATTTCATATGATTTAAATATACATTCTTTTTTATCTTTAAAAAAAAAAATTGAAAATATAGAGATTAAAGAAAACAATAAATTAGAAAAAAACCTAATCGAAATTCCAGTATGTTGTGATAACGTCTTTGCATTAGATATTGAAAGAGTTGAAAACAAATTAAAATTAAAATCAGAAATAATCCTAGAAAAATTTTTTAGTAAAAATTACTTTTGTTATATGACAGGATTTGTTGCTGGTATGCCTTTTCTTGGTGATCTCGACCAGGAGATGAGATTAAAAAGAATAGAAACACCAAGAGTTAAAGTTCCAAAAGGTTCAGTTGGAATAACAGAACAATTTTGCAACATATACTCTTTTGAGACACCTGGGGGATGGAATATTTTGGGAAATACACCACAAAATATTTTCGACTCATCTAATCAATCAAACCCAAATCTAGTTAATCCTGGTGATACAATAAAATTTTATCGAATAACTTTAGATCAATATAATGAAATCAAAAGATAGAAACTACTTTAAAATTTTAAGAGCTGGTATCAACACCACATATCAAGACTTAGGAAGAAATAATTTATACCATATTGGTATTCCTTTTAGTGGAGCGATGGATAAAAGAAATTTTCAATTGTTAAACTCACTTCTACAAAATGATTACAATTCACCTGTAATAGAATTTGCTTATCAAGGCCCGCATTTGAAGTATTTTGGAAAAGATATTTTTTTTTGTATTTCTGGAAATGTATCATTTAAAATTATAACAAAAGAGGGTGTTATTGATGGTAATTCCTACCAATGTTATTTGTTAAAAAATGGTGATGAAGTCGATATTCATTCAACCAACAAGTCTGTTTATGGATATTTTTCGATTAATGGAACTTTTGGTGTTGATTATTATTGGGGAAGCTGTTCAATAAATACCCAAGCTCAAATTGGACCAAATAACGGGAATAAATTTTCTAAAGATTTAGAAATTGAAATAATTGATATTAATAATTCTTTTAACAAAAGAAAACTTGATTACTTAGGTAGCACTATTGAAAATATAAGGGTCATTAAAGGCACAAACTATGATTATTTTTCTGAGTCTTCACAAAATAAATTCTTTAAAGAAAGTTTTAAAATTACAAAACTTTCAGACAGGATGGGAATGAGATTAGAAGGTCCAAAAATTGAAAATATCGTTGATCCTAATATAAAATCTGAAGGTTTGGTAAAAGGTGTAATTCAAATAACATCTGCTGGAGATCCAATAATTATGTTATCAGATCATGGGACTATTGGTGGATATCCGAAGATTGCAACCGTCATATCTGCTGACTATGATCGACTGGTACAATTAACACCAGGATCTAATATTAAATTTAAAGATGTAAGTTTAGAGGATGCTGAAACATTATATAAACTCTATCAGATGGAGACTAATAACATTATTTCTCAAATTAAATGAATTTAATTACAAAATTACCAGGACCGCTTTTGATTTTTTTTGGTGCTTTCAGTTTAAGTTTTGGAGGTTTGATAGTCAAATCTTTCGAAGGTTCCACTCTATGGCAGATACTATTTTGGAGATCAGTTTTTTTTATAATTGTAGTTCTGATCTTTCTAATTATTAGTTATAAGCAAAATTTTATTTCGGCATTTTATAAATCTGGAATCCCTGGTCTTATTGGAGGTATTATACTTGCCTGTGGCTTTAGTGGTTATGTTTTTGCGATGTATAATACTACTGTAGCAAATACTAATTTTATAATTCAAACCCAAACATTATTTTTAGCAATCTTTGGATATATATTTTTAAAAGAAAAAATAAACTTAATAACATTAACTTCTATAGCTTTAGCAATTTCAGGAATAATTTTGATGGTTGGAAGCTCATTAACAATTGGACAAATGAGTGGAAATATTGCTGCTTTTATTATGCCAATATCATTCGCAACATTAATTTTAATAGTTAGAAAATTTCCAAGTGTAGATATGGTTCCATTACAATTTATTGCAGGTGTTATTGCTTTGATCATTGGATATTATATGTCTAAAACGATCTTTATATCTTTAAATGACATTTTTTTGGGATTTTTAGCTGGTTTTTTCCAACTTGGTTTTGGTTTTATTTTTATTACAATCGGTGCAAGATCTACACCTTCAGCCTTAGTTGGAATCATAATGTTATCAGAGGCAGTTTTAGGACCTTTTTGGGCCTGGATGTTTATAAATGAAAATCCTCCAACCAGCGTTTTAATTGGTGGTTTAATAGTGATATTTGCAGTTTTAATACAATTTCTTTCACTTATGAAAAAAAAAAGTGCAACAAATTAGAGCTATAAATTTATATTAGTTATGTTATAAGAATTTATACGGGAGAGACTACTTTTGTAGCGCCGAAGGAGCAACCACCCCGGAAACTCTCAGGCAAATGGACCGTACATATTAACTCTGGAAAGAGAATTATTCTCGCCGAAGGAGCAAATCTCTCAGGCAAAAAGACAGAGGGGGCATAAAGAGTTAATATGAGTATAAAAAAAACATCGTTAAATAATCTCCACATTAAGTATGGCGCAAAGCTTGTAGAATTTGCTGGATATCAAATGCCCATCCAATATAAAGATGGAATTATACAAGAGCATAAATACACACGTTCACACTCTGGTATTTTTGATGTTTCTCATATGGGTCAATTATTTATATCGGGTGGTGATGATCTTACAAATGATCTTGAGAAGATTTTTCCTGCAGATTTGAAAAAATTGAAAACTAATCAAAGTAAATATTCATTTTTAATGAATAACAAAGGAGGAATTCAGGACGATCTGATAATTACCAAAACATCTGATGGATTTTTAATTATCTTGAATGCTGCATGTAAGTATAATGATTATGAAGTAATAAAATCTAAACTTAATAATCAATATAAATTAAATCTTGACGAGTCATTGTCATTAATTGCATTACAGGGCCCCGAAGCAAAAAATGTTTTAAATAAAGTTATACCTGGTTGTGACAGTCTAAAATTTATGAACGGAAACAACTATGTCTATAAAAATGAAAAAGTATACATAACTAGATCAGGATATACTGGTGAGGATGGATTTGAAATTTCTATAAAACATAGTGATGTTGAAACTTTTGTAGAAAGTTTGATAGAAAATGGATCTAAATTGATTGGTTTAGGAGCAAGAGATACATTAAGAATGGAAGCTGGACTCTGCTTGTATGGAAATGATTTAGACAACGATACAAGTCCTATCGAAGCTAATCTAAAATGGGCAATACCTAAGAGCAGAATTGAGACTGAATTTGTTGGATCAGAAGTTTTAAAAAACCAATTTCAAAGCGGAGTAAAAAAATTGAGAGTTGGCATAAAACCAGACAGCAAAGTAATTGCTAGAGGAAATACCAAAATTTACAATGATAAAAATCAAGAAATTGGGAAAGTAACAAGTGGCACATTTGGACCAAGCGTTGAACATCCAATAGCAATGGGATATGTCGATAATAGTTATTCAACTGTAAATACAAAAATATTTCTTGAAGTTAGAGGAAAAAAAATTCCTGCAAATATTTGTAACTTACCATTTTATAAAAAAAATTACGTAAAAGGGGAAATTAATGTCTGAAGTTAAATATTCAAAAGAACATGAGTGGATTAAACTAGATGGAGAAGAAGCTACAATCGGAATAACAAAGCATGCAACAGAAATGCTTGGGGATATAGTATTTGCTGAACTACCAGAGAAAGGTTCTAATGTTGATAAAGATGGAACTGCTGGAGTGGTTGAGTCAACGAAAGCTGCTAGCGATGTTTACACTCCTGTTAGTGGAGAAGTTATAGATACAAATCAAATGATAGTTGATGATCCATCAAAAATAAATGAAGACCCAGAGGAGTCTGCATGGTTTTTTAAACTTAAAATAAAAGACAAATCTGAAATGGATAGTCTTATGAGTAAAGAAGAATATGAAAAATTTGCAAAGGAGACGTCAGCATAATGTTACCAAATTCAGAGAAAGATTTTATAAAAAGACACATTGGACCTTCTAAGGAAGACCAATCAAAAATGTTAAAAAAATTAAATTATCAATCAATAGATGATTTAATGAATAACACTGTTCCAGAAAAAATAATGTTTAAAGGTGAGCTTAATATCGGAGAGTCTAATTCAGAATATGAGGCGTTAAGAAAATTAAGAGCAATTTCAAAAAAAAATCATGTTTACTCAAATTTTATTGGAATGGGTTATTATGGAACTTATACGCCATATGTAATTTTAAGAAATATTTTAGAAAATCCAGGTTGGTATACATCATATACACCTTATCAGCCTGAAGTAGCTCAAGGAAGACTTGAGATGTTGCTAAACTTTCAACAAATGATTGTTGATTTTACTGGAATGGATATCGCTAATGCTTCTTTATTAGATGAAGGTACAGCAGCAGCAGAAGCCATGGGTCTTAGTCATAGATTAAATAAAAAAGATAGTAATTTAGTTTTTGTATCTGAGGATTGCCATCCTCAAACAATAAATGTAATTCAAACTAGAGCTGAACCAATGGGTTTAAAAGTTTTAGTTGGAAAAGAAGACGAAGTTTTAGACCAATTAAAAGAAGATCTAGTTTGTGGAATTTTACAATATCCTGGAACTTTAGGAGATATTAAAGACCCAAGTGAAGCAATTAGCAAAATTCACAAAAAAAACGGTAAGGCTGTATTAGCTTGTGATTTATTAGCTTTAGCAAAATTAAAAACACCAAGAGAACTTGGTGCTGATATAGCAGTAGGAAGCTCTCAGCGATTTGGAATACCGATGGGGTATGGAGGTCCACATGCAGCATTTTTTGCAACTAAAGACGAGTATAAGAGATCGATGCCTGGTAGAATTGTAGGTGTGTCAGTTGATAGACATGGTAACAAGGCATACAGATTATCTTTACAAACTAGAGAGCAACACATTAGAAGAGATAAGGCGACAAGCAATATTTGTACTGCACAAGCTTTATTAGCAATTGTTTCAGCAGCATATGCTATTTATCATGGTCCAGATGGAATTAAAAATATTTCTGAAAGAGTTTCTCAATTAGCAAAAAGTTTTGCTGATAAAATAAAACAGTCAGGTTATGAAATTTATTCTGATTATTTTTTTGATACTGTTACAATTATTACCAAAGAAAAGACTGATCAAATTTATAAAAATGCTCTAAATCAGAAAGTTAATATACGAAAAGTAAATTCTGAAATGCTTGCTGTCTCTTTTGATGAAAGAAAAAACGTTTATAGAGTAAATCAATTATTAAAAATTTTTAATGCTGCAGAATCAATAAAAAAAGAGGATCCTTCAGTTAAATTACCCAATTTACCAAAAAATTTATTAAGAACTTCAAAATATTTAGAGCATCCAATTTTTAACTTATATCATTCAGAAACTGAAATGCTTAGATATCTTAAAAAGCTAGAGGATAAGGATATAGCGTTGAATAGAACTATGATAGCACTTGGTTCGTGCACAATGAAGTTAAATGCTGCTGCTGAAATGATCCCGATTTCTTGGAAAGAATTTGCAGAACCTCATCCTTTTGTTCCAGTTGAACAAATGGAAGGTTTTAGAGATTTGTTTACTGATTTAAAAAATTGGTTGAGATCTATAACAGGTTTTTCCGGTGTTTCTCTACAACCTAATGCAGGCGCCCAAGGAGAATATGCAGGTCTAATGGTTATAAGAAAGTACCACTTAGATAGAGATGATGCTCATCGTAATATATGTTTAATCCCAAGTTCAGCACATGGTACAAATCCAGCAAGCGCACAAATGGTTGGAATGAAAGTCGTTGTTGTTAATTGTGATAAAGAGGGAAATGTAGATTTCGATGATTTAAAGAAAAAAGTAGAGCAACATTCAGAAAATCTTGCAGCTTTAATGGTAACTTACCCATCTACCCATGGAGTATTTGAGGAAAAAATAACTGATATTTGTGAGTTAGTTCATAAACATGGTGGACAGGTCTATATGGATGGAGCAAATTTAAATGCCCTTGTTGGAGTTGCAAAGCCTGGAAATTTTGGTCCAGATGTTTGTCATATTAATCTGCATAAAACATTTTGTATTCCACACGGTGGCGGTGGACCTGGAATGGGACCTATAGCTTGTAAAAAACATTTACAAGTTTATCTGCCTAATCATCCAGTAATAAAAGATTGCGGACCAACAAGTGGAATTGGAGCAGTATCAGCAGCTCCTTGGGGTAGTTCAAGTATTCTATCAATCTCTTGGATGTATATTAAAATGATGGGATCAGAAGGATTAAAGCTTGCTACTCAAGTTGCAATTTTAAACGCAAATTATATTGCTCATAGACTTAAAGATCACTTTCCTATTTTGTACAAAGGTGCAAATGGCAATGTTGCACACGAGTGCATAATTGATATTAGAAATATTAAATCTGAAACAGGGGTAACTGAAGAAGATATTGCAAAAAGAATGATAGATTTTGGATTTCACGCACCAACTATGTCATGGCCTGTAGCTGGCACTATGATGATAGAGCCAACTGAAAGCGAAGGTTTATCAGAAATAGACAGATTTTGTGACACTTTAATTAAGATTAAACAAGAAATTGAAAAAATTAAATCAGGTGAATTTGATAAAATTGATAATCCAATTAAAAACGCTCCTCACACTGATACTGAATTATCATCAGATGTATGGGAACATAAATATTCAAGACAAGAAGCAGCATATCCTGCAAGTTTTTTAAAACAAAACAAATTTTGGCCTCCAGTTGCTCGGGTAGACAATGTTTATGGAGATAAAAATATATTCTGCACATGTCCAAGTATGGATGAATTTAAAGAAGACGCAGCATAGCCTTAATGCGAATTGCAGTAATCGGATCAGGAATCTCTGGTTTATCAGCAGCACAAAAGCTTTCCAAAAAACATCATGTTGATTTATTCGAAAGCGAAGATCATTTTGGTGGTCATTCATATACTTTAGATACTTTAATTAATGGTAAAAAAGTTCCTGTAGATATTGGCTTTATTGTTTTTAATCATGAAACTTATCCAAATCTCATAAATTTTTTTAACGAATTAAAAATTGAAATTGAAAAAAGCGATATGTCATTTTCTGTTTCTGTAAAAGATACAAATTATGAATATTGTGGTAGAGGTTTAAACGGAATTTTTGCAAATAAAGCTAATCTTTTTAATTTAAAATTTTTAAAAATGTTTTTTGATATTATAAATTTCTACAAAAAGTGTGATCAAATTAAAAGTTTAAATGAAGAGATTACTCTTGGTGAATTTCTTGAAAAAAATAAATGGTCAAAAAATTTTATTAATTTTCATCTAATCCCAATGGTTTCTGCTATCTGGTCTATGCCCCCAGTAGAAGCAAATCAAATGCCAATTAAATTTTTTTTAAAATTTTTTCAAAATCATGGACTTTTTAAATTAAAAAATAGACCACAATGGTACACAGTCACCAACAGAAGTAGAACTTATGTAGAGAAAGTATTAACTCAAATAAGTGGAGAATATTTTAAAAATTATAAGATTAGTTCGATAAAAAGAAATAAAATTGGTGTTCAAATATATTACGGTGCTAGTAACGAATTTTTTGACTATGATAAAGTTGTCATCGCTACTCATGCAGATGATGCATTGAAAATTTTGAGTGAGCCGACTGAGGATGAAAAAAAAATACTTTCAAATTTTAAATATAAATCCAATCTAGCAGTAATACATACTGACGATGTATGTATGCCAAACAATAAAAAAGTTTGGTCTTCATGGAATTCCTCAGTTGATAAATCAGATATTAGTAAGACATCATTAACTTATTGGTTGAACTTATTACAAAATCTGAAGACAGAAAAAAATATTTTCTTAACCTTAAATCCTTTTTTTGAAATAGATCAAAAAAAAATCCTACAAAAAGTTACTTTTACCCACCCTTATTTTGATCAAGATGCTTTGAATAATCAAAAATTATTAAAAGAAATACAAAATAAAAGAAATGTATTGTTTTGTGGAAGTTATTTTGGTTACGGTTTTCATGAAGATGGAATAAAATCATCCATTAATATGATTGAAAACCTAAATGATTAAAAATTCCAATATTTACGAAGGTAAAGTAATTCATAAAAGATTTAAGCCAAAATATCACTTTTTTAAATACAACGTTTTCTCACTCTTTTTAGATCTTGATGAAATTAATTTGATACAAAAAAAAATTAAAATTTTTTCTAACAATAGTTTTAATATTTTAAGTTTTTATGACAAAGATCACGGACCTAGAGATGGTAGTGATTTAAAAGCCTGGGTAATAGAAAATTTAAAATCAAACAACATTCAATTTGAAAACATAAAGGTAAAATTGCTTTGTTATCCTAGAATATTTGGTTACGTATTTAATCCATTAAGTATTTTTTTCGTTTATGATAATCATTCAAAAATTATAGCTATATTGTATGAAGTTAAAAATACATTTGGCGAGCAACATACTTATATATTTAAAGTCAACGACGAAAAAATAATTACAAATAGCTGTGAGAAGAAGTTTTTCGTTTCACCATTTATTGAAATGAAAAGTAAATACAATTTTAGAATCCTCAAACCTGAAAAAATGTTATCCGTAATAATTGATCAAAGTGATAAGGAGGGAAAATTGTTATATGCTTCACAAGATGGGGTTGCAAAAGAAATTAACAATAAAAATATGCTTATATCTTATATTTCTCACCCTTTAATGACCTTTAAAGTTATTGCCGCAATTCATTTTGAAGCATTAAAATTATGGTTAAAGGGAGTTAAGTTAGTTAAAAAAAACATAAAAATAAAAAATAATATTACGTTTGAAAAAAAATGAATTTTAATCTTTTGTCAGATAAAATCGTATTTAATTCTCTAAAACTAATAAAGCATGGATTTCTTGAAATTCAAAATCATGACAGCAAAATATATAAGTTTGGTAATGAGAGTGAACAATTAAGAGCAAAGATTAAAATTAACAAACCTGGTTTAACACTTCAAATAATAAAATCGGGAAGTGTAGGACTTGCAGAAGCATACATGCGAAATGAATTTGAAACAGATAATCTAACTAATCTAATAGAAATAACAGCTAAAAATATAAAAATTGTCTATAAATTTTCAGGTATTTTTGATTTATCAATGATTAATAAATTAAAGAGTATTTTCATAAAAAATAATAAGAGTAGAAGTAAGAAAAATATTTCAAAACATTATGATTTAGGAAATGATTTCTTTTCATTATGGTTGGATCCTTCACTTACTTATTCAAGTGCAATTTTTGAAAAACAAAAAGACGATTTATTTTCTGCTCAACTAAATAAATATAAAAAGCTTACAGAATTAATAAAGCCAAACGTAGGAAATAAAATTTTAGAAATTGGCTGTGGCTGGGGTGGCTTTGCTGAATATGTGGGTAAAAATTATGATGTAAAATTAGATTGTATAACAATTTCTAAAGAGCAATTTGAATTTTCAAAAAAAAGAATATTTGAAAATGGATTGAATGAAAAAGTGAATATATTTTTGAAAGATTATAGAGATGTAAAAGACAAATATGACTCTATCGCATCTATAGAAATGATAGAAGCGGTTGGGCAAAATTATTTAGTCAATTATTTTAAAAGTATTAAAAAAAATCTATCTGAGAATGGAAGGGCCGCGATACAAGCGATAACAATCGATGATAGTTTATTTGACAGATATAAAACCAAAGAAGACTTTATACAAAAATACATATTTCCTGGAGGTTTTTTGCCATCAAAAAGAAAATTATATGATTTATCTAGTAGCAACGGTTTAGAAATTAAAAAATATGAGTCATATGGCTCTCACTACTCCAATACTTTAAAAATATGGAGAGATGAATTCCTAAAAAAATGGGAAGAGATTTCAAAACATGGATTTGATAATAAATTTAAACGTATGTGGCATTTTTATTTGTCATATTGTGAAGCTGGGTTTAAATCAAAGAATATAGATTTAATTCAATTTTCCATGCAAAATAAAATTTAATATGATTAACAAAAAATTTTTTAAAGTATTTTTATTGATAATTTTCACAGGATTAATTACAAGCTGTATAAATAATCAATCTATGAAACCAGAAGATTTTAAAGATCAAAAACCAAGACTAATAATTGAAGAATATTTAAGCGGAAACGTCAAAGCTTGGGGTATACTACAAAACAGATCAGGTAAAGTTACAAGACAATTCTCAGCAGACCTAGACGGTAAGTGGGATGGCAAACAACTTATATTAGACGAAAAATTTATTTGGAATGATGGTGAAATACAAAATAGGCAATGGGTAATAGATAAAATTGATGAACATAATTACGAGGGAACTGCAGGCGATGTAGTTGGTAAGGCTAGGGGGTATTCATATGGCCCAGCATTTAAATTTGAGTATGTTTTGTTAGTTCCTGTGAAAGGAAAAAATATCAAAATTACTTTTGATGATTGGATATTTATGCAAGACGAAAGAGTAGCTATCAACAGAGCTAAAATGACAAAATTTGGAATTAAAGTCGCAGAGTTGACCGTGATGTTTGTTAAAGATTAATTTTATTTTTTTTGTAATTTAGTTAATTTCCGTATTAAATAAAAATATAATCGATCAGGAATTATTTTTAAAAATTTAAGGATCAAAGTTAATTCTTTTGGGTAATGTATTTCAAAATTAGAACCATTAATAAGCCCATCATAAATTTTGTCTGCCGAGAATTCTGGAGTTTTTAGAAAAGGCATCTTAAAATCATTCTTATCAGTCATTGGTGTTTTTATAAAACCTGGAGAAACTAAACAAACCCTCACGCCATATCTTCCAAAATCAAAATGTAAACTTTCAGCAAGATTACTTAAAGCAGCTTTGGATGGTCCATAGCCACTTGAGTTAGGTAAGCCTTTATATCCTGCAATCGAAGATACAATGGTAATAATACCTTTTCCTCTTTCTCGAAAATGAGTTTCAACTGCTTTTATACAATTTAATGTTCCAAAAAAATTTACTTTAAATACATTTTCAATTTGCTCTACATCAATTTCTTTTTCTTTTTTTGGATCCCAGGTACCTGTAGAAAAAAAACAAATTTCAACATCCCCAATTTCCTTTTTTATATTTTCAAAAACAGACTTACACTTTTCCTTATCATTTACATCAAGAGGAAAAGATTTAATATTTTGATGCTTATCTTCAATTTCTTTCAATAAATTTTCTCTTCTTGCGGAAATAGCAACTGTCCATCCATTATTAGCAAATTTTAATGCAAGTGCTTTCCCAATTCCTGTGCTTCCGCCGGTGATCCAAATTACTTTTTTATTCATATTTAACTGCTGTATAGTACTTAAATGCTAAAAAATAAAATTTTATCTTTTATTCTCTTTGCAATTACTACGTTTTCAGCTTCATTTATTGGAGGTTTGGTTACTATAAATTTTAAAGAACCTTGGTATTCAAATTTATCTAAACCTCAATACAATCCACCAGATTGGATATTTGGGCCAGTATGGACATTACTTTATTTATTTATGACAATAGCCATATGGAATGCGTGGCATAAAAACACAAAAAATTTAAATATTGTATTTTTATATTTCATTCATCTTTTTTTTAATACAACTTGGAGTGTTGTTTTCTTTGGTTTCCATAATATTTCTTTAGCAATTTTAAATCTTGTTGTGTTAATTATATTTATTGTTTTATTGGTATTTAAATATAAGAATATAAGTCTATTAAGCATGTATTTGATGATTCCATATTTGTTATGGTGTTGTTTTGCATTGCTTTTAAATATAAACATTTTTTTGATAAACTAATATGGATGATGTTGTAATAGTAGGTGGTGGTATAATTGGAGCTGCAACTGCATACTTTATGTCCAAAGAAGGCAGAAAAGTAAAAGTCATTGAAAGGGATCCAACTTATAAAACTGCATCATTCCCATTATCACTTGGTGGATTTAGACGACAGTTTTTTCAAAAAGAAAATATTCTTTTAGGAAAATTTGCAAGGGAATTTATATTTCAAATACCAGAATTATTGAAAACTGAAAAAAATCCAAATCCAACAGCTAGCATGGTGCCCAATGGATATCTTCTAATGTTTGGACCAGATCATGCTGAAGAGCAATACAGAGCTTTAGAAAATCATAAAGAATGTGAAGCGGGTACAAAAAATATTAAAGGTTCTGAATTGAAAAACTATTTTCCTTACATTAATGAGGAAGGAATTGAAACTGCAACATTTACTGATAACAAGAGTGAGGGATGGATTGATCCATTTTTATTTCATAGCGCTTTAAAGCATAAAGCAATTGATCTTGGGGCAGAATTTATTAAGGGAGAGGTTAAGAGCCTATCTGAAATTAATGCAAAGACAATTATTTCCGCAGCCGGGTGCTGGACTAAGGAACTACTTGAAGATATTCCTGTAGTACCTCAAAAACATACAGTCTTTAGAGTTAAATGTCCTAAACATATTCCAGAGATGCCATTATCTGGAGATCTAACAACAGGAGTATATTGGCGACCAGAAGGAAAAGAATATTTAGCAGGTTCTCCAATTTCAGTTTTTGATGCAGAAGATCTCGAACCTGCATGGAATGATTTTGAAGAATTAGTTTGGCCTGCTCTTGCAAAAAGAATACCAGCATTTGAAGAACTCAAATTAACAGGTGGATGGGCTGGATATTATGATTGTAACAAATTAGATAATAATGCTGTAGTTGGAAAACATCCAAAATATGAAAATGTTTACATGGCCTCAGGATTTACTGGCAGAGGTTTAATGCAAGCACCAGGAATTGGTAGAGCTCTAACTGAATTAATAACTACAGGCAGTTATCAAACTATAGATATTAGTGTTTTCGCAGTCGAAAGAGTATTAAATAGTTCTGCAAGACCCGAGCCCTACGTCTTATAATTTTTTTACGTAAACTCCCATTATCCCATTAAAAAAAGATACGGCAATTATAAGAATTTGACCTTTTAGTGAGTAAAAATCAAATGAAGGATAAAAACTGATAGCTATACTCAAAAAAATATAGGTTAATAAAAAGGGTCTATAAAATTTCTTAAAAAATTTCATAAAAATTCTAATTAAATTTTTACAAGCATTTTTCCTATGTTTTTACCTTCTAATAAATCAATGAATGATTTTGGCGTATTTTCTATACCCTCGTAAACAGTTTCCTTAAATTTAATTTTATCTTCTAATAGCCATTTAGCCATATCGGTTTCAAACTGTTCTCGATCATCTTCATGATCAAAAATTATAAAACCTTTAATAGTTAGTCTTTTTACAAGAACATGAGCCATATTTTTTAAACCAGAGCCAGGATTAGTTGCATTCATTTGGGATATCCTTCCACAAATTACAATTCTTCCAAAGTTCTTCATTTGAAAAATAGCTGACTCTAAGAAATCACCACCTACATTATCAAAATATAAATCAAATCCTTCAGGACAAACTTCTTTAAGATGCAAAACAAGATTTTCAATTTTTTTATAGTTAAACGCATGATCAATTTTTAAATCATTTTTCAGCCATTTAACTTTTTCATCAGATCCTGTACTTGCAATTACTTTACAACCCATATTTTTTGCAATTTGACAAACAGTAGATCCAACACTACCTCCAGCTGAAGAAACAAGGATTGTTTGACCTGGTTTTAATTCACCATGTTTAAAAAGTCCTATATAAGCTGTATGACCTGTCATTCCAAGTGGACCCAGATATGTTTGAATAGGAATATTCATTGGCTCAATTTTTTTTAGATCATTGGAATTACAAACAAAGTAATCTCTCATTCCGAAATTACTAAAAACAATATCTCCTTCTTTAAAATTTTTGTCTTTAGACTCTTTAACTATACCTAAAGCATAACCTTCCATCTCTTCACCAATATTAAAAGGCGGTTTATAGTTTTTTCTTTCAGTCATCCTTGCCCTCATATAAGGATCAACTGAAATCCATAAATTTAAAACCAATATATTGTTCTTGGCATCTAAAGATATCTCTTTTGTTTTTATTTCAAAGTCAGTTTGTTTTGGCAGACCTGTAGAGATATAGTTTTTTAAAGCTACGAATTTGCTTGTTACAGGCATTAATTATGATCCCCAAATAATATCAAGTATTCTCTCTCTTTTGCATGCTTTCTTATATTTTAAATAATTTTCTAAATATACTTGATAGTAATCTTGATGTTTATCCTCTGCTTTGTAAAAAATCTCAAATTCTTTAACATATGTGACTACCTTCTTTTTAAATTTCTTTTCTAATCTTCTTATATCTTTCTCAATTAAATCTTTCTGATAATCGTTTTCATAAAATGCTACAGATCTGTAGCTGTATCCTTTATCGCAAAACTGGCCATAAGCATCAAATGGATCAATATTAAGCCAGAAGTTTTTTAAGAGTTCTTTATAGGATATTTTCTCTTTGTCATAAATTATTTCAACAACCTCAAAATGACCAGTATCTCCATAGGTGACTTCTCTATATGTTGGATTTGCAGTGATCCCTCCTGAGTAACCTGATATAACTTCTTCTACACCTTCCAACATTTCAAAAGATTCTTCCATGCACCAGAAGCAACCTCCTGCAAAATACGCTTTATCTTTTGAATGAGAGAATGATGTCGATACAAGAAATAATAGTAAAAAGTAGTAAAATAACCTCATATCTAAAATATATAATAATGAGGGTTTAAATCTATGGTATTAAAGGTAGCTACTTATTTAAGTAGCATACCTTTAATAAATCTATTTTATTTTTTTTGATATTTAGCAGCTTCTTCTGATCCACTAGTTGCAGACCCTTTACTGTAAGAATGCGCACCCATTCCTGCTAATTGGCCATCTTTTACGATCAAATATTGATTTCTAATTTCTTTTCCTTCAAAGAAACATTCCAATATTTCTCTTACACCATCTGCATATCTTGCTTGAGCAGATAAAGATGTACCAGAAGTGTGAGGTGTCATTCCATGATTTGGCATTGTTCTCCATACATGGTCATTTGGAGCAGGCTGTGGAAACCATACATCACCTGCGTAACCACTTAGCTGTCCACTTTTTAGGGCTTTAGCTATTGCATCTCGATTACAAATTTTACCTCTTGCAGTGTTAACTATGTATGCTCCTTTTTTCATTTTACTTATCATTTCATCATCAAACAAATTTTCAGTTTCAGGATGAAGTGGGCAATTAATTGTAACAACGTCGCAAACTTTTACCATAGACTCCACTGATTCATGAAAAGTTAAGTTTAGTTCTTTTTCAACACTGTCAGGTAATTTATGTCTGTCAAAATAGTGCAAATGAACATCAAATGGTTTCATTTTTCTAAGTGCATCTAATCCGATTCTTCCAGCGGCAACGGTTCCTATATGCATTCCTTCAACGTCATAACTTCTCTGAACAGCATCTGCAATATTCCATCCACCTTCATTAACTATTCTATGTTGATTGTGATAATCTCTAACCATTGAAACAATCATCATTACTATGTGTTCAGCAACTGATCTAGAATTACAGAAAGTTACTTCAACAACATCAATTTTATTATCCATTGCTGCTTGTAAATCAACGTGATCAGAACCTATTCCTGCTGTTATTGCCATCTTAAGGTTTTTAGCTTTAGCGATTCTTTCTTTAGTTAAATAATAAGGGAAAAATGGTTGAGAGATAACAATGTCAGCATCAACAATATGTTTATCCGCTTCGCATCCATCTCCATCTTTACTGTTAGTAACAACCAATTCGTGTCCATTACTCTCTAAAAACTTTCTCAAACCAAGTTCACCTGAAACACAACCAAGTAATTGGCCTGGTGTAAAATCTCTTCCTTTAGGCGATGGCAATGTCATTCCATCTGGATATTTCTCTAATTTTGGTAAATCCGACAGAGGATAAGATTTAGGCATTCCTCCTTTTGGATCATCATACAATACACAAAGTACTTTCATTTTTACTCCTATTACTAGCTTCTCTAAGCTGAATTATTAATTATTATTTGAAAAGACTAGCACAAGTTAAATAGGACTAGCAAACAAATTGTGTTTATTTTGGGTAATTCCTTTTAGCAATAAATTTGTTCAAGATTATGCCAAAAACTATCACAATAATTGATCCGCTTATAACTGGGGAAATTAAATATTCAAATGAAACTGACCCCATGATCACAATTATAGGATTTCCTCCTGCAGGAGGGTGGGTTACATTAAGAATAATCATTAATCCGACACCTATTCCAACAGCAACAGGTATAATAATATATATCGGAAGTGGAACGAAATTCACAAATATCACACCAACAAGTGAAGTTAAAAAATGACCAAAAAATATATTTTTAGGTTTTGCAAAAGGACTTTCTGGATACCCATAAAGCAAAACCATTGTAGAACCATAGGAAGCAATCAAAAATAATCCATAAGGTGTTTTATAAGTAAGCAATGACAAAACCCCAATTGTCATAGTAGAAAATATTGCAGCGATAGCAGGTTTTTTAATATCTAAATTATTCATCAATGCTGAGTTTCTTAATTGCAATTAATGGCATTAATACACAGTTTTTTCTAGATATATTTTTTTTATTAAACAATTTATTAAATTTATTTAGATTTTTTGGCAAAGGTTTAATTTCATTTTCAAAATAATCGATAAGATTTTTTAATAAATAATTAATTTTATTTTTACTTTTTTTGATAAGTTTATGAGATATTAAGCTTGCAGAAGCTTGACAGTAAATACAGGATTTTGTCTGATACCCAATATCTTGTATTATATTTTTCTTAATATTAACTCTCATTTCAATTATATCGCCACAAGTTTTATTTTTATATTTCGATCTATGAGTGTAATCTTTCAATATTTTATTATTAGTCGTGTCGGATGCAATTTTTATTATATCTAAATCCATATTTATTTAATAATATCACTAAAAATTTATAAAAAATAAATTAATTTATGCCTGATTTAAAAAATCCTAAAGTAGCTATTCCAATTGTTTTATTTGCAGGCATACTTTGGTCATTTGGACCATATGTTGTAAGACATATAGACCAACCCGAAACTGTCCCTTGGCAATACTTATTTGCAAGAGGCATTGTTATTTTTTTATTGCTGAATATTTACTTATTTCTGGAAGAAGGAATTTCATTTTATAAAAATTATTTTAAAATTGGGATATCTGGAATTATAGGTGGTGTCGGTTTAGGAACAGCAATGATAACTTTTATTTGGTCAATTACTAACACGACAGCAGCAGTAACTTTATTATGTTTAGCTGCAATGCCTTTTATAACCGCGCTACTTGGTTTTCTATTTTTGAAAGAAAAAATTTCAATCACAGTTTGGATATCAATTTTAGTCGCTGCATTTGGTATAATAGTAATGGCCTACGGTAATACCGAAGAAAATTCTTTAATGGGTCTAATTTTTGGATTAGTATCTGCACTAGGTTTTTCAATTTTTTCAGTAAGTCTGAGATGGAGAAAACAAACTCCTAAGTTTACAACTGTTGCTATAGCAGGATTATTTTGTTTTTTATTTTCAACAGTTATGCTTTTAAATAACGATGCAAATTTCTTATCTTCAAATAAAAATGAAGCATTATTTGCCACTCATGGAACACTTGTGTGCATGGGCTTAATTCTTTATTCAATTGGGTCTAAACATATTCCTGCAGCTGATTTAACGCTATTGTCTTTGACTGAAGTAATAGGAGGAATATTTTGGGTTTGGCTTCCATGGCTTGGAATAAATGAAATTCCTTCAACTAATACAATTATTGGTGGCTTCTTTATTTTTTTAGCTATTTTTTATTATAGTATGATAATGCAATCTAATAGAAGATTTATTGGATTAAATTAATTTTACATGGTTCAAAATAATAAGATTGTTAATAGTTGGAATGAATGGGATCCATTAAAACATGTAATTGTTGGAAGAGCAGATGGTACTTGTATTCCAGCACCTGAACCTGCTTTAGATGCTAAAGTTCCAGAAGACTCTGATATGCGAGGAACTTATGGTCCAAGAACTAAGGACACTGTCGATAGAGCTAATGAACTATTAGATAACTTTTCAAATGTGCTTGAAAAAAGGGGGATAAAAGTTGATAGACCAACACCTTTAGATTTTAATCAACCAACATCAACTCCTGACTGGAAAGCCGAAACTATGTTTGGATGCATGCCACCTAGAGATGTTTTATTAACTGTGGGAAATGAAATATTAGAAGCTACAATGAGCTACAGGTGCAGATGGTTTGAGTACCTATGTTACAGACCTTTATTAAAAGACTATTATAATAAAGATCCAAATATGAGACATGAGTCAGCACCAAAGCCTAGATTAACAGATGCAGATTATAGAAAAGACTATTTATCAGATAAAATTGGTGTAACTAAAAGACTTGAATGGACAGAAAATAAATACTTTGTCACAACTGAGGAAGAGCCATTATTTGATGCCGCAGATATTCTAAGGTTTGGAAAGGATTTGGTTGTACAACACGGATTTACAACTAACTTAAAAGGAATTGATTGGATAAAAAGACATTTTAAGGATCATAGAGTTCATGCTGTAAATTTCCCAGGCGATCCTTATCCAATTCATATTGATGCAACCTTTACCCCAATTAAAGAAGGGTTAATTATAAATAATCCACAACGAAGACTCCCAAAAGAACAAAGAAAATTATTTGAAGACAATGGATGGGAAATTATTGATGCTGCACAACCTGCTCATAATACCCCACCACCACTTTGTTACTCTTCAGTATGGCTATCAATGAATGTTTTAGTTCTTGACCCTAAAACTGTATGTGTTGAAAAAAGTGAAAAATATCAAGCTGAACAGTTAGATAAATTAGGTATGGAAGTTATCCCTGTAGAGTTGAGAGATGCATATGCTTTTGGTGGAGGCCTTCATTGTTGTACAGCCGATGTTTATAGAGAAGGTACTTTAAAAGATTATTTTCCAAAACAATAAAATGAACGCAAAAATTAATACAAAACGCAAAAGAGTAAAATTTGCTTCAGATAATGTGACAGGAGCTTGTCCAGAAGTTTTGGATGCAATTATCAAAGCAAATGATGGTATTGCCCCACCGTATGGTAATGATGAAATTTCAGGTGTGTTACAAGAAAAATTTTCTAAAATTTTTGAAAAGGATGTGATTATTTACCCCACAGCATCAGGAACCGCATCCAATGCTTTAGCACTTTCTGCTATATCTCCATCATTTGGAAATATTTATTGCCATAAATTTTCTCATATCAATGTAGATGAGTGTGGAGCCCCTGAATTTTATACAGGTGGAGCAAAACTTGTTCCATTGAACGGTAAAGATGGCAAAATAACAGTTGATGAGCTAAATGATAATATTGGAGGGTTTGGAATTGTGCATCACACTCAACCATCTATTGTTAGCATAACTCAAGCAACAGAAACTGGTGAAGTTTATACTTTAGATCAAATTAGAAATATCTCTGAAATTGCACATAAAAAAAAATTAAAAGTACATATGGATGGTGCTAGGTTCGCTAATGCACTTGTTTCACTCGATGTTACTCCAGCAGAAATGACATGGAAATCAGGAATTGACATATTATCTTTTGGAGCAACAAAGAACGGATGTATAGCAGCTGAAGCAATTATTATATTTAATAAGGAATTAGTTGGCAATTTACCTTTTTTGTTAAAAAGATCCGGTCATCTATTGTCTAAAATGCGTTTTGTTTCTGCACAATTAGATGGATATATCTCAAATGATGTTTGGTTAAAAAACGCAAGACACGCAAATCTAATGGCAAAAAAATTAAGCGATGGTTTAGTTTCTAGCAATCAAGTTAAACTTGAATATCCAACTGAGGCAAATGAAGTTTTTGTTAAACTCCCAAAAAAAATGGTTGAGCATTTAAATACTGAGGAATATATGATGAGCAATGAGGAATTAGGCGGCAAGACAGTTAGACTTGTTACAGCTTGGAATACTAAAAGTAGTGAAGTAGACGAGTTTTTAAAAACTATATCTAATTAACTAGGATTTTCTTTTAAAAATTTAATATAGTTGATTACTTCATCAAATTTGTCATCAGGAATATCTTTATAAGTAGAATTAAATTTGTTTTTTACACATATTGCTACATGAGCATATGGATTTCTTCCTTTTGGATGATTTGGATGATCAGGAAGTTGACCATTTAAATAATCGCCAGCTTCCTGTATCATTTTCCACAGTTTACTTGCGTTTTCTTTGTTCACAAAAATCTAATCTTTGATTTATCTCAAAAAGTTCTAGGATCAATTAGATTAATAGAGATTCAACAAATTCCCAATCTATAAGATTATCAACAAATTTATCTAAATATTCAGGTCTTCTATTTCTATAATCAATATAATATGAATGTTCCCAGACATCACAACCAAGTATTGGTTTTAAGTTATCAATTAAAGGATTAGCAGCATTAGCTGTTTTTGTAACAACCAATTTATCATTATTTAAAGATAACCAACACCAACCTGATCCAAATTGAGTTATACCTGCTTGTTTGAATTCATCTTTGAATTTTTCAACACTTCCAAAATCTTCAATAATTTTTTTCTCAAGTTTTGACGGAATATTCCCACCACCTTTTGGCTTCATGCACTTCCAAAAAAGATTATGGTTCCAATGCTGGCTTGCATTATTAAATATTCCAGCTTTTGAGTTATCTTTTGAGCTTTTTATAATTATATCTTCCAATGACATTTCAGCCATGTCTGTATCTTTTATAAAATTGTTAAGATTTGCTATGTAGGTTTGATGATGTTTTCCATGATGTAATTCTAATGTTTCTTGTGACATTATTGGAGATAAGGCGTCATTAGAATAATCTAGTTTTGGTAATTCAAATGTCATAATTCTTTTTTATAATATTTTCTTGTAAATAAACTTAATTAAGTTGACGCAATTAAATACAAATTAGTTTTCCAAAGCGTTTTCTTCTCTCATAAGAATAGGTCGACCATCTTGAGCAGTGTTTAAAGGTATAATCTTACCATTATATCTTGCGCATAACGTAGGTGCACTTCTCACCTGTTCTCCCAAATTTACTTCTAAATCTGCTATAACTAATTCAACCCCTTTCAATATACTCAATATCTTCATTATTCCTCCGTTTTATGATGATGGCTTAAATATTAAACACAAGCCGTTATTACAATATCTCTTTCCTGTCGATCCAGGACCGTCTTCAAAGACATGTCCGTGATGAGCACCACATTTTGCACAATGGTATTCAATTCTTTTCATGCCAAAGCTGTAATCAACCTTAGTTTTAAAAGCTCCTGGAAGCGCCTCTGTAAAGGATGGCCAACCAGTTCCACTATCAAATTTCGAGCTAGACTTAAATAGTTTAGCTCCACAATTTGCACAGTGATAAAAACCTTCTCTTTTCTCGTAATTAAGAGGGCTTGAGAATGGTCGTTCGGTTGCTTCCTCAAACATTATTTTTTTTTGGGCTTCTGTTAAATTTTGATTAATTATTTTTTTGGTTTCAGCTAATGAAATTTTGTATGGAAAAATACTGTATAATAATGATCCAAATATAGATAATTTTATAAATTTTCTTTTGTTCATAACTTTCTTAATAGATCAATATTACTTTATTTGAATGAGATATTTTGACAGTTTCGATTTTAAATTGGTAGCTCCATAATTAATGAAGCTACCAGTAAGATTATTGTCCAGGCACTTTATAGCCACTTGATACTTTTGTTGCATGATTTGCAATTTCATTCATTGGTGTTTCTTCACAAATGGCGATGTTTTTAAGTGCACCACTACCCTCAGTAGCCATTTTTATAGCAGCCATTTGCTCAAATGTACCATGGGTTTCAACCATAAAGTCATAGGGTCCTCTCAAATATGTGTAAGATTTCATTTCAGCACCAACAC